>NZ_QGGO01000028.1 GCF_003148625.1 Arcicella aurantiaca
CGAAGATTAATATTTACAATTCCTAACAGGGAAGATTCGATGATACTTTTTTTTCCTTTGGAGTCAATATACTGGGGCGACCACTACGTGCTAAATCTTTGAGACCTCGGGATTTATTATCCTCCCAACGTTTAAACCAAAAAGAAACTGTATCAGCTTTTACTTGATAAAGTTGGGCAATAGTTTGTCGGTCATAACCTTGATGACTCCAAAGTAGTGCCTGAATACGTTGACGTTCTCGATGATTATTAGTAGTCCGTAACAAATGAGTTAAGTCGGTGATTTCAGACTCACTTAAGTTAATGTATCGCTTGTTATTCATAGCTCTAAGATATAGAGAAATATTGTAAATCAAAAACACTATAACTTTTGCTCAATTACTTAATAAAAAGTCATTTTGCTAATGAAGCGTATTTTCATTCTTTTAGTTCAACTTCATTTATTCAAAATTCTTTGAATGTTTATATAAATACAATTTGTTGAAAAATATTTTTTTAGGGCTCAAAAGCTATTAAAAATAAAAAAAATACAATTTATTCTTAGAAATTCAATTTAACAATATTTGGTTTTTTTGCATTTTTACAGAATAAGTTAGAAAACCACTTAAAAAATTGAAATTATTTGAAAATATCACATTTACAAGTTCATTTAAAGACCATTTTTGGATTATTTTTTGAAAAACATCAAAAAATAGGTTAAAAATTACGCTAAAAATTTGGAATAGTGAATTTTACCTACAATCTTTGTGATGTAATCAAGCATTTAATTTAAACATGAAACAAAATTTTATTATGAAAAAAGCCTTAACCACATTATTTTCTTTGTTTTTAGGGGTTTCAGCATTTTCACAAGAAAAAGCAGAAGACAAGGGAAAATTCACATTCTCTGGATACATTGATTCGTACTATATGACGAACTTCAATAATCCACGAAATATGAAGAACACTGGTGCATCTGGTACAGCCAGAGCGTTTGACCAGAAAACAGGTTTTTCATTGGGTCTTGTTCAGACAAAAATCGCATACGCTACCAGCAAATCAGATGTAGTTGTTGATTTAGTATTCGGACCAAACGCAGATTTAGGTAATTATGGTAACGCAGTAAGTGTATTAGGAAACGCTTCAGCGGGTACTTCTTTAGCGATTAAACAAGCTTATTTTAACTGGAAAGCTACTGACAAATTAACATTTACAGCAGGTCAGTTTGGTACACATATCGGTTATGAAGTAATTGATGCTCCTGTGAACTATCATTATTCATTATCTAACTTATTCAATAATGGACCGTTCTATCATGTTGGGGTAAAAGCAGCTTATGCAGTTTCTGACAAGTTTGCATTGATGGGTGGAATTGTAAATGGTGTTGACCAACTTTATAGCAATAATGACAAACCAGGTTTAATCGCACAAGTTTTCGTTCAGCCAGTTAGTGGATGGAATGTTTATGTAAACGGAATCACGGCAAACCGTAATACCAAAGATGCAGCCACAGGTACTACTGATGCTGGAACATATAACTTATTAGACTTAACAACTACGTACCAAATAACTGAGAAATTCTTATTAGGTTTAAATGCTGCAACTGGTAAGCAAAATTATGCTACTGGAGATGGTAAAACTTGGGGTGGTTTTGCAGTATATCCTAAATATGATTTCTCAAGCACATTTAGTTTGGGAGCAAGATACGAGTCGTTTTCAAACACAAATGGAGTAACTGCTTTAGTTGACAAAAATGGTGCTGGTGTTTCGGTAACATCAATCACAATTACTCCATCAATTACAGTTGCTGATAGTCATTTGATTTTGAAGCCTGAATTAAGAATTGATTCATACGATAAAAACTTCTTTGTTGATGGTGACGGTAAAGACCAAAAATCACAAGCTACTCTTGGTTTAGCAATGATTTATAAATTCTAAAAATTTGAAAGAAACTTAAACTATCAATGAATTCATGATAGTTTAAGTTTCTTTCAAATCGCTTATTCTGTAAACAATTCCATAAATAAAACCCCTAAAACAAAAAACCACATGACACAACAAAAACCATCATGGCTACCAATTGCTATTTTACTTGCGATAGCCGTAGCAGCAGCTTTTGTTCCAGCACCAGGTGCAGCAGTAACAGAAGGAATTAATTCGGGCGATACAGCTTGGATGCTCGTTTCATCAGGTTTAGTTCTTTTAATGACGCCTGGTTTAGCCTATTTTTACGGTGGTATGGTTAACCACAAAAACGTTATTTCTACTATGTTGCAATCATTCATTGCAATGGGTGTTATTACCATTATTTGGGTAGTATTTGGTTTTAGCTTAGCTTTCGGTGATAGTATCGGAGGTTTTGTTGGAAATCCATTTACTTATGCAATGTTCCAAGGTGTATTTGATGGAAAACCTTGGTCTTTAGCTCCTACTATTCCATTTGCTTTGTTTGCATTTTTCCAAATGAAATTCGCTGTAATTACTCCAGCTTTGATTTCTGGTGCTTTGGCAGAACGTATTAATTTCCGTGCTTTTGTATTATTCATGGTTATCTTTTGCGTAGTAGTTTATGCTCCATTAGCACACTGGACATGGCATCCAGATGGTTGGTTGTTCAAATATGGTGTTCTTGACTTTGCGGGTGGTACTGTTGTACACATGAGTGCAGGTTGGGCAGCATTAGCAGGTGCATTATACTTAAAACGTCGTAAGTCACACATTGAAGCAAGTGTTTTACCTCCAGCAAATATCCCTTACGTATTATTAGGAACAGGTTTATTATGGTTCGGATGGTTCGGTTTCAATGCAGGTTCAGCAGTTGGTGCAGGTCCATTAGCAGTTTCAGCATTTGCTACAACTCACGTGGCAGCAGCAGCAGCAGGTTTATCATGGGTATTATTTGATGTAACTCGTGGACGTAAAGTGTCGGCTCTTGGTTTTTGTATTGGTGCAGTAGTTGGTTTAGTTGCTATTACTCCAGCATCAGGTTTTGTATCGGTAACAGCAGCAATTTTCATTGGTACTGTAGCGGCAATTGTTTCAAACATCGCAGCACACTGGAGAGCAAATTCTAAATTAGATGATACATTAGACGTATTTCCTTGTCATGGTGTAGGTGGTATGATGGGTATGGTTATGACAGGATTATTCGCTTCAAAAGCAGTAAACTCAGTGGTAGTGGATACAGAACAAGGTTTATTAGTAACAGGAGACTTTGCTCTTTTCATTAAACACATGGTTGCCCTTGCAGTCGTATCTGGTTTTGCATTCGGTATGTCATATTTATTATTAATGGTAACTGACAAAATCATTCCATTACGTGTAACTGAAGAAGAAGAAAGAGTAGGTTTAGATATTTCACAACACGATGAGTCGTTGATGGAAGCATAAAAATATTGTAACTCAACCACAAGTAATGGTTCTTGTGGTTTTGTTTCAGAAGGAAAGTTGTCTGTCTCTGACGGGCAACTTTTTCATTTTTAAGGAAAAACTAAATTGAAATTAAAACTATTTTGAACCAAAATGATAATGCAAAATGTTGTAATTTTGAAGATAGATTTTAAACTAAATAAACAAATACAATGGCAAATTATGTTGTAGCAACTGATGAGAATTTTCAGGAGCTAATTAATTCAGACAAACCAGTTTTAGTTGATTTTTGGGCAGAATGGTGTGGACCATGTAAAATGATTGGACCAATCGTTGAAGAATTGGCTGGTGATGTTGAAGGGCAGGCAGTTGTTGCTAAAATGGATGTTGATGCAAACTCAACTGTTCCATCAACTTTAGGTATTCGTTCAATTCCAACATTGATGATATTCAAAAAAGGTGAATTAGTAGAAAGAATGGTTGGCGGAAATATTCCAAAGGCAGTTTTAGCTCAAACACTTTTGAAACACGCTTAGTAGGTTTTAGGTATTAGATATTAGGTGTTAGTTTTTTGCTAATTGCCATAATAATCTAATACCTTTTTCCATTATATGGCTTCTAAAATAGTCTCACAAGCCAATCTAATCTCCTCTTCCGTAATTACTAAAGGCGGTGCAATTCTCATTGAATTATCACAAAATAAGAACCAATCTGTAATAACTCCATTCAAAATGGCACGGTCTATAATTGATTTTAAAGTGTCGAAATCTTCAAATTCAACTGCCATCATCAATCCTTGATTGCGAACTTCCTTAATTTTCTCGTGAACTAACAACTGTCTAAAAAGCTGTGCTTTCGCTTTGACATTGTTCAAAAGGTTTTCTTCTAAAATTACATTCAACGTTGCCAAAGATACCGCACAACTAACAGGATGTCCTCCAAAAGTAGTAATATGTCCTAAAATTGGATTATTCTTAAAAACTCCCATGACATTTTGGTTGGCTATGAAAGCTCCAATTGGCATTCCACCGCCCATTCCTTTCGCACATAAAAGTACATCGGGATAAAAACCGTATTGCTCAAACGCCCAAAAAGTGCCTGTCCGCCCAAAACCTGTTTGTATTTCATCTATAATCAAAAGTGTACCAGTCAAATCACATTGTTTTCGTAATTCAATAAAATACTCTTTATCAGGAACTCTAACGCCAGATTCACCGCCGATAACTTCAATAAAAATAGCAGCAGTTCGTTCGGTAATTTTCTGAATATCCTCAAAATTGCCATGATTAATTTGCTTAGTTTCTGGCAAAAGTGGACGAAAATTCCTTTTGAAATTTTCACTTCCTGACATCGACAAAGCTCCTTGCGTTGCACCATGATAAGCATTGAAACATGAAATAATCTCCTGACGACCCGTAAAACGTTTTGCTAATTTCATCGCTCCTTCAACTGCTTCTGTTCCAGAATTTGTAAAATATACATTATCTAAAACTGGTTTAGCACCAGCAGAATGTACCAAAGTTTTGCATAAGGCTTCAGCTAAAAGGACTTGCGGAGACTGAACATATTCGCCATAAACCATTAAATGTAAATATTTATCTACTTGATTATGAATGGCTTCAACAACTTTAGGGTGACGATGTCCAACATTTGAAACCCCAATTCCAGAAATTAAATCAATATATCCTTTTCCCGTCTTATCATACATATAAATGCCTTCTGCACGCTCAAATTCGAGAGCTAAAGGAAAGTCAGAAGTTTGAGCAACATTTTTTAAAAATAATTCTCTGTGTGTAATCATTTAATTTGTTATTTTTCTTTATCAAATTAGCCACAAAGGCACGGAAACGCTAAAAATTAGTATTTCCGTGCCTTTGTAACAACATATATTCAAAATCATTTCTCCATAAAACAAACGCTTGCCCCAACCCAGTCAAAATCTTTATTGTATCTCACGCCAATCATTTCCCCACGTGAAAGCCTCGCTAAATTGGTTAACAAAATTGGTCTTGGTTCATCTTTTTGCCAGATATAAAGCATTCTTATTTCGCATTTCACCTTGTTTCCATCAATCGTTTCAATGATTGGCTCATACTTTACTTTTTCTTGCAAAATATAATTTTCGGGGTCAATAATGGAAGTTAAATCCTCTTTTTTTACATTAATTATTACGCCCGAACCTGCAAAAGAAAATAGAGGTTTAAGCACAAAATCAGATAAATTCTCTGGAAAAATGCCCTTGTATTCATTCAAAAATCGGCAATTAGGAATGAACTCATTTTTGAAAAAAGGCATCGTAAATTTACTAATTCTGAAAAACCAATTCGGATGACCAATCCATTCTACATCAACATCATCAGTTAAATTAAAATCAGTTTTTAAATCAGGGAAATTAGTTAAATCGTCAAAAATCAAGCGATTATAAATTCTTTTAATTTGCGTTTTGACGCCATCATTCAAATAAAAAAGTTGTCTTCCTTCTTTTATAATTTTAGTCAAGCAAACAGCCTTCACTCCTATCAGACCTTCGGTAATATCAAAATCTACTCTTGTTTTTTGTATTTCTGGATAAATCTCTAACAAAATAACATTTTCAATAGATTCATTGCCTACTATTAATTTTCTTAATGCTTCAACATATCCTTTTCTATCATTTCCATTAAATAAAAATTCATAATTCTCAGGAATTGAGAAATGTTTTTGATAAGTTTCTGACAACAAATACTGAAAACCAAAAAGCGAAGGAAAGCCCTGTAATTCAATTAATTGCGGAACAAAATCGCCTTCATCATTCTTACAAACTGCAAAATCTATCGCTAAAAATGAAGTATGATTATTTTCGTTTGGAACATTCTGATTTTTCGGAATTGCTCCATCAGTTTTAGCCTTAAAATCTTCAGATACAATCACATCAATAATACTTTCGCAAGTATTCATCAATTTATCCTTTAAAGATTTCGGAACAAATACGGGCGTTTCGGCAACTCGAAACTCAATTGGTTTTTGAGCAGCTTTGTTCAAGTCTGCCACCAATTGTTGGTACTTATCTTGTGTAAAATCTTTATTATATTGTTGCCTGATTGATGATTGCATAGTTTATTGATTTAGGTAGGACAGGTTTTCAACCTGTTAATCGGACTCTCTGATTGACAGATTAAAAATCTGCCGTACTAACTGACTAACTCTGCTTGTAAAATAGAAGTTGTTGCCTTTTTTAAGAATTTGGGAATGATGATAGATTCCGTCAAAAGTATTTTATCTGGGTCGTCTAATTTATCAATCATATCATTGTATTTTTCCAATCCATGCGTTTTAATTACCGCCTTCTTTTTTTCGTCAGTAGAAAGTAATTTTAACATTCCAATCGCATCAGCTTCTGGGTGAAACTGTGTTCCAAATACTTCTTGAGAATAACGAATTGCCATAATTGCACGTTCTAAATTCACGTGTGGACGCTCTTTTTCCATTCGCAAAAGCGTAACGCCCAATTCTTTAATTCTTTTTTTGTTTGGACTAACCAATTGATAATCACGAGAATCGACTACATAAAAAGGTTCAGGCAAACCCTCAAAAAGTTCTTCTTTGATTCCTTTGTCAATTTGATTTACAGGAAATACGCCAAAAGAAGTTCCTCTACGTCTGGTAACTTTTCCAATACCTAAATGACGAGAAACTAATTGAAAGGAATGGCAAATTAAGAAAAGATATTTTTTTGTACTTTCTCCAGATTTCACCTCTTCAGAATTATTATGAGCAAAGAGAGCATCAATAAATTCAAAATATGGTTTTTCCCAAGCATCTTCAGACTCTAAAGGACTTCCCGGTCCACCAGTCGAAATAAAAATATCAAAACTTAAATCAGGGATTTCGTTATTGGCTCGGACATTAAAAATGGTCGTATCAACAGGAATTTGCTCTCTTTCTTGGAATTCATTGACCAAATTAACGATACAACGCATTCCTTCACCGGGAACATTGTTGTACATATCTAAAATGGCAATTTTTAGTGGTTTTTGCATGATAATACTGCTTGTTTGTAATGAAATATTGACTTATTTTTTCAAAAAACAGTAAAATAGGAAATGCTTCAGAGGAGTTATTCCTGCAAAATTACTTCATTTATAGAGTACGACATAACGCATCAGAATATATTTTGGAATAATGTTGTTTAGATTTGACAACTTTCAAAAAAGTTGTCAAATCTAATAAATTCCTTGTTTTGTTTCTTCCACAATGTAATCTACTACTTTTTTCAAGTCGCCTGTTTGTTCAAAAACGGATAATTGACGGTCTGCACCTGTGCCGTGGTCAAGAATTTCTTTAATATATTCTACCTCTTTTCTACTGCCCAATTCATCTAAAACATCATCTACAAAATCCAATAATTCGCCACATAAATCACGATAAGGCACTTCTTGTTGTTTTCCAAAATCAATCAATTTCCCTTGAATTCCATAACGTGCCGCTCGCCATTTATTTTCATTGATTAATACTCTTCGGTAGGGTCTAAAATTGAGATTTTGCTTCATCAATTTATGAATTTTAGCTACCAAAGCTTGCATTAAAGCTGCTAAACAAATGGTTTCATCAATTCGCATTGGAATATCGCAAATTCTAAATTCAATGGTTTCAAAGTATGGATGCAGACGAATATCCCACCAAATTTTCTTGCCATTGTCGATACAATTGGTTTTAATGAGCAAATTTATGTACTCGTCGTACTCACTTGCAGACGAAAAAAACTCAGGAATACCTGTACGTGGAAATTTGTCAAAAACCTTTGAACGATACGATTTAAACCCCGTATTTCTACCACACCAAAAAGGTGAATTAGTAGAAAGTGCATAAATATGTGGAAGAAAATAACGTACTGCATTCAGAATTTGGATGCCTTCTTGCCGACTTTGAATGCCTACATGAACGTGTAAACCAAAAATCAAATTTCCCCTTGCCACGTCACGCATTTCATCTATTAAAGCGTCATAACGTTCGTTTGGGGTAATTAATTGGTCTTGCCAATCTGAAAAAGGGTGAGTTCCCGCAGCAGCAACCCATAAATTTTGTTGGTCGGCCAATTCAATAATATGCCGTCTCAATTCTGTTACTTCTGCTCTTGCTTCTTGAATATTATGACAAATGTTCGTCCCAACCTCCACAACGGCTTGGTGCATTTCGGCTTTTACTCTTTCGTGTAAGGTAATTTGTCCTCCCTCTACAATTTTACTCATGTGAGAGCGAAGTTCCCGAGTTACAGGGTCTATGGTTTGAAATTCTTCTTCGATTCCAAGTGTAAATAAGGGCATAATTTAGTTTTTATGAAGTTAGGAACGTAAGTATTGAATATTTAGAAAAAAGCTTTATCCAAATACTCAATACTTAAATCTTCCTTTATTTTAGTTTTATTAATGCTCGATTAACTATTGGGACAAAATAAAGCAGCATTTTGATAGTTCATAAATGATTGATAATCAAATTCATGACAATCGTAAATCGTAATTCTTAAATCGTCCTTGTACTTACTTATCGCTTTTCAATGAAGCGAGGTCTTTACCAATTACTGCTGAAGAAATAAACGTTCCCCAAGTGAGATTATCCTTTCCGGGTTTATGTTTTTTGGCACGGTCAATGGCAACTTTTGCCGCAGTTTCAACAACCCAATCAAAATTCTCTTGTCCAACTGAATTAATATCAGCATCAGGTGCTGGGTTACAAAAATCAATGGCATAGGGAATTCCATCTTTTACGGCAAATTCTACCGTATTGAAGTCATAACCTAAGGCTTTGTTCAATTTCAAAACGTAATCTTTGACAGTTGCCAATAGTTTTTTTGCTTGAGTTCCCGTTGGCAAAGTAGCATCGTAACGCAAATGATGAGGATTTCTCGGCTCATAAGGCATTATTCTTACCTCTTTTCCACCGATACAATAACAACGGAAATAATCCGTAAAAACAATTTCCTCTTGCAATAGCATTACCAACTGGTCGGTTTCATCATAAGCATTGAAAAGTTCATCGGGATTTCTCACTTTATAAACGCTTTTCCAACCTCCGCCTGAGTGTGGTTTCATGTAGGCAGGAAAACCGATATGCTCAAAAATATCGCCCCAAGGCAAAGGAAATTTCAAATTTCGGAAAGATGTTTCAGAAGTATCCGTAGGACGCTCTTTTGAGGGCAATAAAACTGTTTTCGGAACGGGAACGCCCAAATGAACTGCCAAAGCATTGTTAAAAAACTTTTCATCTGCCGACCACCAAAATGGGTTATTTATCACCGCAGTACCAGTTAAAGCGGTATTTTTGAGCATGGCACGATAAAACGGAACATCTTGTGAAATACGGTCGATAATTACATCATAACCAGATGATTCGCCTTGTAAAACTTTTTCTACAATCATCCGTTCTGCTGAAATTCCTGTGGGAGCGATTTGGTTTACACGCTCGACAAACGCCTCTGGAAATGAGGATTCCATTCCGTGAAGGATACCAATTTTTTTCATGTTTGTTTTTTGAAGGTTTTAGGGATTAGGGTTTAATGTTGGTATATTTTTTAAAATTTGACACCTAACAACATAAACCTAATACCTCATTGCTAAATTTTATTCAAATAATCAGGGAACATTTCACGCCAAATATCCCAGTCATGTGTACCATGCCAGCGAATATCCAACCAATGATTTATATGTTTATGTGCTAATATTTTCGATAATCTTTCGTTTTCTGGTTTACAAAAATCAGCATTACAAGTACCCAAAACGATGTCCATTTGCCATAAATTAGAATTGTCGGCATTAGGCAAATAGTCTGGAGGGTTATTAAAATATACGTTATCGTCATAATAATCGCCCAAAAATGAACGAATATCAAATGCTGCTCCCATCGTAAAAAGATGTGAAACTTTATCGGGATGACGAAAGGCAAAATTAGCGGCATGGTATCCTCCAAAACTACAACCTGCTACTGCCACTTTTGATACGTTACATTCATTCATGATGGCAGGTATCAACTCTTCGTTCAGATATTGGTCATAGTAATTATGATTCTGCACTCTCTCGGAAGGATGAAGATGTTTTCCATACCACGAATATTTGTCAATACTATCTGGGCAATAAATCTTGACTTTTCCGCTTTCAATATGTCCCCGAGCAGATTCTATCAACTTAAAATCTTTGGCTTCATAATACCTGCCCATTGTAGTTGGGAAAACGATGACTGGATAACCCCAGTTGCCATAAATTAGCATTTCGTTGTCAGCACCGAGATGGTGTGAGTAATACTTTATATAACGTTCTTGCATAGAATGACAGGTTTGTTTTGCTTTTTTATTGTTAAATTTATCCTAAAATAGAAATTGTTTTTTAGTTTCAAAACATTTCAAACGATATTTTTCATGCGAAAAATTTTACTAATTTTCTGCCTTTATGGAATTATCCTAAAAACGCAGGCTCAACAAACTTTTAATATTGTGACTGAAAATACCCCTCAACTTACTCAAATTGAAGAAAATATCTCTTCTAAATATTTACAGCGAAATGTACGCCTGACTTTGATATATCCTAAAAATATTTCTGAACAATTACCGATTCTGTTTTTCAATGATGGACAAGATTTCCATGCTCTTCAAATGCAAAAGTGTATTTCATCGTTATTAGAAACAAATACAGCAATTCCGTTTTTATGCGTAGGAATCCATGCAAATGAAGACAGAATTCAAGAATACGGCACAGCAAGCCAAACAGATTATAAACAACGTGGAGCCAAAGCTAAACAACATTCTGAGTTTGTTTTGAATGAACTTTTGCCATACATAAATGAAAAAATTTCAACAAAAAAAGCAGGGAATGTCATCGCAGGATTGTCATTAGGTGGACTTTCGGCAATGGATATTGGATGGAATTATCCAGAAGTTTTCTCAAAAATTGGTGTTTTTTCTGGTGCGTTATGGTGGCGACAAAAATCTGAAGAAGATGGTTATACTGACGAAAACGACCGAATCATTCATAATATCGTTAGAAATGGAGCATACAAAAGCGGCATGAAATTTTGGTTTGAAGCAGGTACTAATGATGAAGATTCTGACCGAAATAATAACGGAATTATTGATGCTATCGACGATACTCTTGACTTAATGAAGGAACTCGAAAAGAAGGGTTACGTCATGAACAAAGACATTATTTATGAAGAAGTCATAGGTGGAGAACATAATCATCATACTTGGTCTGCAATTTTACCACAATTCTTAAAATGGGCATTTGCTAAGTAATTAAACTTATTTTAAGCATTTTTAACTATCAAAAATATTCATTAAACAACCATTTACGTTAACATTGCATCTAATAAGCAGATGTTAGGATTTAGGCATTAGGATTTACATAAACTTGATTACTAATAACTTATGGAGTTTCAAGTGTAATTTAATTTTCATCATTACTCAATACACTGTTTAATAAGTTATTTCAACTTCCCAAAAGTAGAAATAACTTTCGGGAAGTCTCCTAATCAAACATTTTAGGATAAAAAATTATTCAGAAAACTTGTTAAACAGTGTACTCAAGTAATCGTATAAAATTATATGAAAATCACATTAAACCACTGACAATCAAATACATAGAACACTAAGCCCTATTGCCTAAATCCCAATGTTTACTTAAAACTTTATAAACTCATGTATTAAAACCTCTTCAAAATGAATAAAAACTTCCTCTTAACAACTATTAATATTTTATTTTTTACGGTATGTTCATTTGCGGGAGGCATCAAAGGCTCAATCAAAAATACCAAAGGCGAACAACTTTCTTATGCTTCTATCGTCGTGAAAGGCTCATCAAAAGGCACAATGGCAAACGATGAAGGAAAATATGAATTAGCCTTAGAAAAAGGAATTCATGTTATTATTTTCCAATATTTAAGCCATAAAAATCTCGAAAAGACGGTTGTAGTTGACAATGATTATACGACCTTAGACGTGGTTTTAGAAGAACAATCTGTGGCATTAAACGAAGTAAAATTCTCTGCAAAAGCCGAAGACCCAGCTTATACCATCATGCGAAAAACCATTTCGATGGCACGCTTCAAAATTTTAGAATTAAATACCTATACCGCCCGAACTTACGTAAAAGGAACAGCACAGGTAAAAGAAGTTTCGGGTTTAGTAAAAATGTTGGCAGGCAAAAAAATTGAACAAGAAACGGGCATTAAAATCGGGCAAGTATATGTTATTGAGTCGATTAACGATATTAATTTCAAACAACCTTCAACTATTAAAGAAAAAGTAGTTTCTGCCAGAAATAATTTACCTAAAAAACTGCAAGACCAAGGAGCAAACTTTATCACCGTTGCCAGAACTAATTTTTACAGTTCAAAAGCCTTTGGTGACTTAATTTCTCCACTTTCACCTTACGCTTTAGCCTATTACAAATTTTCTTACGAAGGAGATTTTAGAGAAAATGGTTTGACAATCAATAAAATCCGAGTTACGCCAAAATCACAAGGAGAAAACGTTTTTAGTGGAATTATCAATATCATCGAAGATTCATGGTACATTCATAGTTTAGATTTGAAATTTAGTGATGATAATTCTCAGAATTCAATAAAAATTCTTTATTCACCTTTCAACGATGTTTGGATGCCTGTAAGTTATAATTTCAGAACAGATTTTGATGCTTTTGGCGTAGGCGGCTTCTTCAATTATGTTACCAATGTTCGGAATTATGCCATTTCATTAAACGAAAAATATCATCAACGTCCTGTTGTTATCGACGAAAAAATTGACAAAGCCGAGGCTACAAGCTTAAAAGGTGAGAAAGTGAATGCTAAAACTGCTTTACAACAGAAACAAATCACCCGAAAACAATTAGAAAAATTCTTAAAGGAATCTCAAAAAGAAGATAAAAAAGAACGAAAAGCAAAAGGTGATGATGTAGCTTTGGCACGTTCTTATAACATTGAAATTGACACGCTTTACAAAAAACGAAGTGCCGATTTTTGGAATCAAGAAAGACAAGTTCCTTTAACAGACTTTGAAATTAAAGGATATGCCCAAGCTGATAGTATCACCAAAGTGAATGCAGCACAGTATAAAAAAGATTCGATTAAAAATTTACCTGTTTTCAAAATCCCTCATTTACTTTTCGGAAATACCTACCATTATGGCAAAAGAGATGAATTGTATGGATTTTACCCACGTTCACTCACTTATACATCGCCAATCATGGAATTGGGCAATGCTAACACCGTGGATGGTTATTACTTGCAAGGAAGTTTAAAATATGAAACTCGGGAAAAAAGAACAAAACGTACTTCACTTTATTCAGATTTGCGTTATGCTTTTGGCAGAAAACAATTCAACTGGAATCTGGGCTACTTTTACCTAAAAGATTATCATTCTTTTGAGATAAAAACGGGTCGCTATATTCAACAATTTAATGACAGTAACCCAATGTCGAGCATGATAAATACATTATACACCATGCTTGCGAAGGAAAACTACATGAAATTATATGAGAAAGATTTTATCAATTTAGAATATAGAAATCGTTTTTCACAGGTTTTGACAGGTGCTTTTACAGTTGGTTATAGTAAAAATAGAGAATTACAAAATTTGCCAGATTTCAAATCTTGGATAAATCGATCTGAAAGAGAATTTCTCCCAAATCAGCCTGATAATGTTGAAAATAAAACAGCAAATTTTGTAAATCCAGAATTATTAATAACTGATATTGAGCTGACTATCAGACCATTTGCTAAAAAAGGAGAGTTTAATGGAAGAGAATACACTATCAATCGTGGAAATCCAATTTTCAAAGTAAAAAGTACCAATGGTTTATTTTCAGAAGGTAATTTTTCAAGATTACAAGGAAGTTATGAGCAGATTTTTGAAATAGAAAAATTAGGCGATTTACACGTTTTAGCTAATTATGGCGGATATTTGAAAACACCTATTTATTTCTCAGATTATCGCCATTTCAATGGAAATCAGACCATTTTACGTTCATTCAAATTTGACGCTTTCAGAAACTTAGAATATTATTTACACAGTACAAAAGGCAATTATTTTGAAGTTTTTGCAGCCAATGATTTTCAAAAATTCTTATTGACACAAATAACGCCTTTAAGATTGTACGGATTGAAAGAGTCAATTTTTGCGAATTATTTGAATGTACCAAATCAAAATTTCAATTATTTAGAAGTTGGTTATGGTATCTCAGGAATTGGGAAAATATTTGGATTAGAAGTTGTCGGCAATTTTGTAAATGGACAGTACGGAGCAACTGCTTTGAGAATTAAATTTAATAGGTAATAACTCTGAGAATAGCCAATTTTACAAAATTTGGCTATTCTCATTTTTTCAAAATATGTTCAACAGTAGCTCGTTTATCAACTTTCCCCGTTGGAGTTTCTATGAATTTATCCATCAATAAAACCTCTTTCGGAATTTCATATTTACTTAAAATAGAAACTATTTTTTTCAGAAAAGAATCAATCTTATTTTGCTCCAAAAAAGCTTTTTCTACTACCAAAATTAACTTTTGACCTAATCTTTCATCAGGAATTCCGTAGGTAAAAAATCTTTTAATTTCTAAAGATTGAACTTCCTTTTCAATCAATTTTTCAACTTTCTCTAATTGAATTTTCACGCCTCCGCTATTAATAATATTATCAAATCTACCAATGATTTTAAACTCCTTCTCTCCTATCATTTCAACAATATCATTGGTTTGAATCAACTCATTATTTGAAGCATCCGCCTTAATATTCAAACAATTACGATTATCCAGACCAATTTCAACGCCTTCTAAAACGCTAAAATTTTTATTTTTATTTTCTCCATTCAAACGTCTTACTGCAATATGTGAAACGGTTTCTGTCATGCCATAAGTGCTAAAAATGGGTACAGATAGTTGTTGAATTTGGTTTTCTAAAACTTCATTTACTGCTGCACCACCAACAATGATGGCTTTCATTTGGTTAAGTTTTTCAACATTGCGAAGGTCTTCCAATAACGTTTGCAATTGAAGCGGAACGAATGCCGCAAAGTCAATATTTTGAATATCTAAACCCTCCAAAGGCTTACTTGAAGGCTCTGTAATGATAAGTTTAAGTCCTAAAACCATTCCACGTACCAGCATCATCATCCCTGCAATATACTCCACATTTAAGCAGACTAAAGCCGTATCTCCCTCACTTAATTTAAAAGTTTTACCCGTAAGTTTAGCACTTGCCTCCATCTGGAAACGACTTAGAACAATTGGTTTGGGCTCACCTGTTGAACCAGAAGTTTTAATGACAAATTCATTTTGTCCTCTCAACCAATTATTACAAAAATCAATTACTTTTTGCTCATACTCATTTGTAGCATTGGGTAATTTATGGAAATTATCTATCTGCATCATTATTCATAAAAAACACCCAAAGAAAATACCTTTTAGAGTATTTCCAATGGGTGTCAGACTAAATTGGCGGCAGGTATTTTTTTCAAGGAAACAGAATAAATATAATCATCTATCTATCAGACATTTACAAAAAAAACATCAAGTAGTGTTTCTTAATCCAACAAAGAGAAAAATTCCTTTCTTACCTCCTTATTCGTATTTTTGCCCATTGAAATTTGCCGATTTTTTAATAAGCAACATCAGAAAAGCGAATTTTCTTTTTTTTGTATTAACACCTAAACATTAAATGTTAAAAAATGTTTTGATAGTAAATAGATATTTTATTTTCAAAGTTATAACTTACAGCTTAACAAATAATCATTTTATCTATTAATAAGCATTTCAATAGACAAAATAGCCAATTTAAAATTAATAAATAAAAATAAAATCTACAAAACTTAAATTTGCAAGATAAATCATCAATTTAATTTGAAAAATATGTCAGACGATAAATTTTTAAATCCAATCAATAAAGATAAAGTAGCCGAAAATCCGGGATTATTACCTTATGCCCACACAGCAGGCGGTGCAGTAATCAGACCAGAAGATTTAGGCAAAGCAAAAGGACGTTCAGTAACGGCTATGCGTCAACAAACAGACCGTCAAATGAACCAATTGTACGAACAAATGGAAACATTGGCTCGTCAAGCAAAATTATTGGCTCAGCGTAAAGAAATTTCGGAGCGTATTTATGATGCAGCAATGGGTTTTGAACCAATTATCAACGAAACTTATTATATGTATGAAAAAGAAAATGGAACAGATTTACTTTCGTTGGTTGCTCCAAATGAATGGGGACGTTCTTTTAAATACAGTAGATTTTTAGCAAAATGTCTCCTACTTGCCGACCATACTTGGGACGTTCAATACAATGAGAATGCTTATAATGACGGAGAAAAAGCCTAAATTGCAACATCAAAAGACAACAATTAATTGAATAACAATATGTGGGAAACCCTTAAAGAGTACAAAGAGATTTTATTTACATTTCAAGATGGAATCGCCAAAATTTCCATCAATCGTCCGCAAGTTCATAATGCTTTTACGCCATTGACGGTAAAAGAAATGATTGATGCCATGAATATTTGTCGTGATGAAGAGAAAATTGGTGTAATTATTTTAACAGGCGAAGGTGGAAAAGCATTTTGTTCTGGTGGCGACCAATCAGTACGTGGGCATGGTGGATATATTGGAGAAGATACCGTTCCGAGATTAAACGTATTGGATTTACAAAAACAAATTCGTTCGATTCCTAAGCCAGTTGTGGCGATGGTAGCAGGTTGGGCAATTGGCGGAGGACACGTTTTACACGTAGTGTGTGACCTTTCAATTGCCGCAGAAAATGCACGTTTCGGGCAAACTGGTCCAAATGTAGGCTCATTTGATGGAGGTTTTGGTGCATCTTACCTTGCTCGTGTAGTTGGACAGAAAAAAGCTCGTGAAATCTGGTTTTTGTGCGACCAATACAATGCTGAAGAAGCGTTGGATATGGGTTTGGTAAACAAAGTTGTTCCATTAGAAAAATTAGAAGAAACAACTGTCGCTTGGTGTAAAAAGATTTTAGAGAAAAGTCCATTAGCATTAAGAATGTTGAAATCTTCATTCAATGCTGAGTTAGACGGACAAGCTGGTATTCAAGAATTAGCAGGAAATGCGACTTTATTGTACTATTTATCAGAAGAAGCAAAAGAAGGTAAAAACGCATTCTTAGAAAAACGCAAACCTGATTTTAGTAAATTTCCAAAATTCCCTTGATTTTAGGCTTGAGAATAAGAAATCCTCAAATTGCTTTCTTGCGATTTGGGGATTTTTGTTTTGAGTAGAATTGGAATTATTGGTCTAAACTTGGATTTTGTTTTTGTTTGAACCATGATTTGTCTGATTTTATGATTGTACAAAAATGAAAATCCAAAAATTCATAGTTCAAACAAAAAATCATTCAATCAAACAAATTCATAGTTCAAACAAAAAAATCCAAAAATCATTCAATCAAACAAATCCAAGTTCAAACAAAAAAATCCTAAAATTCTTCAATCAAACAAATCCAAGTTCAGACAAAAAATCCTAAAACCTCTCAATCCAATAAATCATAGTTCAAACAATATCAAAAATATTTCAAATAAACCCTCATAAGCTAAACCCTTATCCGTAATTTTGCAGGAAAATTACAAAACCATAAATTATGCAAATCATTGACGGTAAAGCAGTAGCTGACGAAATTAAGAAGGAAATTGCTCAGGAAGTTGCTGAAATTAAGGCTTCGGGCGGAAAAACGCCACATTTAGTTGCCATTTTAGTGGGTAACAACGGAGCATCAGAAACTTATGTTGCCAATAAAGTAAAGTCTTGTGAAGAATTAGGATTCAACTCTACACTTCTTCGTTTTGACCCAACTATCACCGAATCAGAACTTTTAGCAGAAGTAAAAAAGGTAAATAATAATGATGATATGGATGGGCTTATAGTTCAGCTTCCTCTTCCTGACCATATCAATCCAGACAAAGTAATGGAAACGATTGACCCACGCAAAGATGTTGACGGATTTCATCCAATCAACATTGGACGTATGGCAAAAGGACTTCCTGCGTATATTTCTGCTACTCCGCAAGGCGTTTTAGATTTATTGGAAAGATACAATATCGAAACTTCTGGAAAACATTGCGTTGTAGTTGGGCGTAGTCAGATTGTGGGTTTACCAATGTCTATTTTGATGCAAAGAAATACCAAAATTGGAAACTGTACCGTAACGTTAACTCACTCAAAAACGAAAGATTTACCAGCCGTTTGTGCATCTGCGGATATTTTAATAGCCGCTTTGGGGCGTCCAGAATTTATTACTGCTGAATACGTAAAAGAAGGTGCAGTAGTCATTGATGTTGGTTTAACAAGAGTAGAAGATTCAAGTAAAAAATCAGGATTTGCTTTGAAAGGTGATGTTAAATTTGACGAAGTTGCTCCAAAATGTTCATTTATCACACCAGTTCCAAAAGGTGTTGGACCGATGACAATCGTTTCATTGATGAAAAATACTTTGCTTTCTGCAAAAGGCTTAATTTATTCAAAATAACATTTATGTCATTTTGACACATTTTTATAGTCCAAATGATTCTTTATAAAATAGTAATTTTCCAAGTTGATGATTTATTAAAAATCAGCCTAAAATCGAAAATACAAGGGTTTATGCTTTTTTAAACGAATGAGATTTTGTACTTTTGCGGAAAATTACACGAGTATAACATTGAAATCAGGGAGTGTGATGCAACTCTCTTAAACTATGGCTTCTATTAATCAAGTAAAGATTTTCTCTGGTTCGTCTTCTCAATATTTAGCAACTGAAATTGCTCGATATTTCGGTAAAGACTTAGGACAAAGTAGCGTCCAACGATTTTCAGATGGTGAAATGTCGCCAAGTTTTAATGAATCAGTTCGTGGATGCGATGTCTTTTTGATTCAATCGACTTTCCCACCTGCTGACAACATGATGGAATTGTTGTTGATGATTGACGCAGCCCGCAGAGCATCGGCTCACTATGTTACGGTTGTCATTCCATATTTTGGTTATTCTCGTCAAGACAGAAAAGATAAACCAAGAGTTGGAATCGGAGCGAAATTGATGGCAAATCTATTAACTGCCGCAGGTGCAGACCGATTGATGACTATTGATTTGCACGCTGGACAAATTCAAGGTTTTTTTGATTTTCCAGTTGACCACTTAGAAGGAACAGCTATCTTTGTGCCTTATTTGAAATCATTAGGATTAGATAAAATTCTATTTGCTTCTCCTGACGTTGGTGGTGTGGTTCGTACAAGAAATGTTGCAAAATATTTCAACGCCGAAATGGTAATTTGTGATAAGCAAAGAAAACGTGCGAATGAAATCGCAACGATGCAATTAATTGGTGATGTGAAAGATGCAGACGTTGTTTTAGTCGATGACATGATTGATACAGGTGGAACGATGTGTAAAGCCGCTCAATTAATTATGGATAAAGGAGCAAAATCAGTAAGAGCAATCGTAACACACGCAGTATTATCTGGTAACGCTTATGATAATATCAATAATTCGGTATTAACAGAATTAGTTGTTACAGATACAATTCCTTTAAGACAGGAAAGTGATAAAATTAAGGTATTGTCAGTAGCAGAATTATTTGCAAAAGCTATTGGCAGAATCCGTGACCATGAATCTATCAGTTCATTATTTATAAAACAATAATTATTTAAACGGTTATCAGAGGATAAGTTAAAATTGACAATTGATAATTAACAATTTTAAAAACAGCTAAGCTGAATATTAGTAATTGTTCATTATTAATTGACCATTATCAATTAAAATTGAAAGGCTGATAACACAAATCACTCAAAAATGAGAAAGATTGAAATTGTAGGGTACAACAGAGAGACCCTTGGCACAAAGTCTGCCAAAGATTTACGTAACGAATCACTTGCACCATGTGTGTTGTACGGTGGAGAAAAACAAATTCACTTCGCAGTACCAATGATTCTTTTCCGTGAATTATTATATACTCCAGAAGTTTCAGAAGTAATTTTGAACATCGAAGGAGAAATTCACCACGCAATCGTTCAAGATTCACAATACCACCCAGTATCAGAAATGATTCTTCACGTGGATTTCTTGGAAATCGTTGCAGGTAAAGAAATTAAAATTGACGTTCCAGTTAAAGTTATCGGAGATGCTCCAGGTGTGCGTAAAGGGGGTAAAATGGTTCAAAAATTACGTAAAGTAACTTTGAAAGGTTTAGCTGATAACATTCCTGATTTCGTAGAAGCAGATATTACTGGTTTAGATTTAGGTCAAACTTTGAAAGTTGCTAAATTGAAAGCTGAAAATGTAACGATTTTAAATAACCTTACTGCTCCAGTGGCGACTATCGACATCCCACGTGCATTAAGAGGAAAAATCAACGCTTAATTGAAAATATAATTTTCATGAAAGTGAATTAAAATTGATAGATTAAATCCCTTTACTTTATTGTAAGGGGATTTTTTTTAAAGTATTCATTCCGAGAGAAATAATATACACGTTTTGTACTATCTTTGCAAGGTTTTTCAACCTGCCTATCTCCTTCCTTACAAGCATTTTATTTAATAAAACTGCTATTTAAAACGTTTATCTAATTTCTAAAGGACTCGTTTTCCGTCTTTACCAACTAACAAATACCTATGAATAAATTACACAAGTTATTCTATGTAATAAGTTTATGTTTTCTGTCAAGTATCATTTCGGCACAAGTAACCATTACATTTCCAACAAGTAGGTCTGTTTTTCAGAGAGACAACAACAATCATTCAACGTTATATATTGCAGGTAATTATACTACTTTTGTCAATAAAGTTGAAGCACGGGTTGTAGCACGCACCATGTCGCCGTCGCAGGGAACAAGTACAAATTGGGTAATAATTCAATCAAATCCTTCAAATGGTTTTTATTATGGTTCGCTGGTTGTTTCAGGAGGATGGTATGACCTTGAAGTAAGATGCTGGAATGAAACAACTTTAGTAGGAACTTCATCAATACAAAGAATCGGAATTGGAGAAGTATTTCTAATCGCTGGTCAATCAAACGCAACAGGCGATAGCGAATTAAAAAATGAAGGAAATTATGGCCCAATGGCTAATGATGATAGAGTTAGTGTTGTTAATCATACCCTAACTTTTCCTATCAATTTTGGAGCAATTTCTTTACCACGTGCCGACTTTAGTAGGTTAGATTCTACCTATAATATTTCTCCATTCGGGGTAAGTGCATGGTGTTGGGGAGCTTTGGGAGATAGTTTAACAAAAAAATTAAATGTTCCTGTCGCATTTTTTAATGCTGGCTGGTCGGGTACAGGTGCCGCAGCATGGAATGAATCTGCGAATGACTCAACCGCTACTCCCACGAACTTTATTATTATGCCCAGAGGAATGCCTTATGGCAACTTGAGAGCATCTCTACATTTTTACCTTGCTCAATTTGGAGCAAGGGCAGTTTTGTGGCATCAGGGAGAAACCGATAATTTGCAAGAAACGTCCCGAAATACTTATGGAGCATACCTCAAAAATATTATCACCAAAAGTCGTCAACATAGTGGAAAAAGTAACCTATCATGGGTAGTTTCAAGAGCAACTCGGTATAAAGGCTTTCAAATTGTCAATTCAAGAACTTGGCAACCTGTTATTGATGCTCAAAACGATGTGATAGGATTGAATGGAACTGGACAAGCAAACTATACAACGCAGGTATTTGAAGGTCCTAAAACTGATTCGTTAGTAGGGCCCAACATCAGAACCCCAGACAGTATTCATTTTGTTGGCAGTGGTCATCGTATTTTAGCAAGCGTTTGGTCGCAAAAGTTAAATACTAATTTTTTCAATAATTCAATTCCTTGTTTACCTACGCCACCACCTCAATTAAATACTACTTGCGATGGTATCTCAAGTTTACTGATACAAAGCAATATACCTTACAATAATTATCTCTGGACAAATAATACAGAAGTATCTAATAACTTATCAACTTCGGCAAGTTACTCCTCATCTTCAGGAAGTTACAGACTTAAAGTGAAAGATAACTTAGGAAATATTCTTATCTCTCCACAAATTTCAATACCCAATAATTTTGCGGGGCTTATTCCAATTTCGAGTGTAAGTTCTGGCACATGGCACGACTCTTCAACATGGGAATGTAACAGGATTCCTTCCTCGATTGATATGGTTACCATCAAAGCTACTCATGAAGTTATCATTGGCGGAGGCTTAACCGCACGCTATAAAAAACTTGAACTAAAAGGTAGTTTAAGGTTTTTCTCTACCTCAAAATTGACAAACTAAACTGCCGATATGGTAATAAGAGATACAACTTGATTAATATTTTCTTTTATAGTAAAATCTGCATTTTCTCTAAAATTCAAATAAAGTCTTTTTTCCAAATTTTTCAAGCCAACACCTGTCGGGGAAACGTTGGGAAGCAACTTTCCACTATTGATTACTGAAAGACAAAAAATATTATTCTTGTAAGTAGCATTAATAAAAATATCTCCACCCGTTTTATGCTTTGAAATTCCGTGTTTAATAGCATTTTCAACCAATAATTGAAGAGACATCGGCGGAATCTTAAAAGTCAAGGCACTCTTTTCAATATTAAAAAAGTAATTTAATCTATTCTCATATCTAATTTTTTCTAAAAAAAGGTAATCGTTGACAAAACTTATTTCTGTATCAAGAGACACTAAATGTTCATTTCCTATGGTCAAAGACGTCCTTAAAAGCTCTGAAAGTTGAGTAAGGGCATCACGTGCCATTGAAGGGTCTGAGATGGTCAGAGCTTTAATACTATTTATGGCATTAAATAAAAAATGAGGATTTAATTGATTTTTTAGATTAGCAAGTTCCGCTGTCTTCAATGCTGTTTCTGACTGTGCTAAGGCAATTGCTTTATTTTTTGAAACCGTATTTATTACTAAAAGGTGATAAAATAAGAACCATAAAACTACGTATCTAATTGATTCAATAAAAAATTGAAAATAATCGTATAATTCAAGCGGTAATCCCTGACTTGGTTTACGGTATCTTTGAAAACCAAAATAATAATCTAATAAATAAAAACTTAACCCAGTCACAATTGTACCTGCAACAGCATACATTAATGACAGTTGGCTTTTTCGTGCCTTTTTCTCATAAAGAACTGTATAGCAATGTGTTAGAATAATTCCAATTAAAAAACTAATAATAAGATAGCTAATCCTAATAGGTGGATTTTCAAAATATTTTGTAGTCGGATAACGCAAAATAAATGTGGTAAATAACCACCAAAAAATTTGCACCAGCCAATAGATTTGTTGTGAAAAAAAACGCATAAGGATTTACAATAAATAATAAGTTAAAAACCAATATTCAAAATTAAGGGTTGAAATAAATACTGCCCTATATTTGGCAAATAAATTGTTCTAAAACCTGCTTCAAATTGTTGTGAAAAACGCATTATGTGAAATTGGGCAGTTAAATCAATCCCTAAAGAGGTGTAGTTGCCAATATTTGACCTTATAAACATTACTTGCTTACCATCTTTTAATTCTGTCCAATTGTAAAACGTTGAACCTTTAGCAAAGTCACCGAAAAAATTGGCTTTTATTCTTTTAATATAAAGTAATCTTCCGATTGAAAAATCTGGCTCAAACAAGGGTAAACGGTATTCAATAGACGCAGTTACTAAATTTTCAAACGCTCTATAAGTGTTTCCTCTCGGAAAAAACACAGGACTACTAAATAGATATAAATTATCATTGGGTGAGCCAGTTATCGTTTTAAAGCCATCTTGATGTTGGAATGCTGCTTGCACTTTCAAACTGTGATGTGGCAACATTCCCGGAAAATAAAAACCTGCTTGACAACTCATTATTCCTCCATTTACATCACTTTCAAAAGGTAAATTTCTATAATAAATATTGACAAATTGTGCAAAACGTGGGGCAATATCACGTGTCGCCATTTTTAATTGACTTACGTAATTTAGTGTATAAATCATTGAATTCAAATCCCCATCAAAACGCAAAGTTGGCGTTCTTACTTTTAGGTCGTATCCAGAAACCTTAGTATTGGCAAAATTCACTCCTACATTCAAAGACCGCAAGAATTTAGAGCGTGTCAAATTCAAGGGTAACCCTACCCCCAATACAATTTGCTGTTGATTCCATCGGTCACTTAATAAACTATCCAAAGGCGATTGTTTATCACTATAAAATTCTGCTTGTCGCTGACCATTCGTATAGCTAAAATTTAGTGTAGGATACCATCCTTGATAACTAATATTTGTATAATACTGCCCTCTGTTTTCATTGGCATTGTAAGTATAACCTCCTGATATTGAGGTTGTACTCAATAAGTCTTTTGATGAAACTCCGAAATTCAAAGTATTTGCATCGGAAGAATTTAAGACAAGCCCCCAAGAATATACATTAAAAATATTGGCTTTACGATAAGGTTTCACCTCGAAATTCGTCGTTGGAATATCCTTTAACAAATTCTCCCCTGCCTCTTGTAAAACCATTTCTCCAAAATATTTTACAGGTTTATAAAGGAGTTCGTCAAAAGGTAAAAAACTTTGGGGAACAAATGGCATAGACACAATTTGGTGTCCTTTTATCGAAAAATCATTGAAATAAAGCGTTTTCCCATCATTACTAAAAGAAGGATTAAATGCTCCAAATTTGCGATTAGTTACTTGAAAACGCTGATTCGTCTTCAAGTTTACTGCATAAATATTATCAATACCAGATATTCCAGAATTAAATAATATGTAATCGCCTTTTCTTACAGGATAGGCAATATTTTCATTAACAGGAGAAAACAATTCTCTCTCCACTCCTGTCTGTGAATTAATTTCTACAATAGTTTTTAAGCCATCTGATAACTTTACCGCATAAATTAAACTATCCTCCGACCAACGTGGATGAATATAAAAGGCGTTTTTCTCATTTTTAAAACGTTTTTCTTCTAAACCATTTTCAGAATTTAGTATCACCAATGATGTTTTGCCTTCGCTGCTATTTTCTAACGCTACAATTCTCTTGGTATCTGGTGAAAGTGATGGTGACGTGAATTTTGATTTATGAGTTACACTTTTAACTTTTTTGCTATCAAAATCATACATTTTAATGACAGAAAAATCTCTTTGTCCCCAACGAGCATCATAGTTAAATTCTGACCAAACGACTTTAGAGCCAACCGCAGAGAGCGTTCCTGACTCGTTTAAAATCCCCAATTCTAACACCTTTTGTTCTTGCTGAAGACTATCTAAAATAACTAATTGCTGAATGTCTGAAAGTCCAGATTTTAACGCCAATATTCGCCCATCAGGTAAAATTTGCGGAAATTCATAATTGGAAAAGTATCTGTTATTTTTGGTCTTTAAATATTTTACAGACGTTTCTTTTATTTCAGCAATTTGATTTTTCCATTTATCAGAAATATCATCAAAAGCATTACGATAAAGTGCTTCAGTTTTAAGTCCAGTAGTTTTTTTAATGTTATTTGAGAACGAAAATGGATAAAAGGGAAATTCGTAAGTGTTTTTTAAAATATTATCCCAAGCTTTTTCTCCATACTTATTCTTCAAATACGTTGTCATGAAATAGCCACTCACATAGTGATTGGGAATAAAATCTTTGTAAGAACGACAAACTGCTTTTGAATACGAATAAGTACCTTTGGTAAGTAATTGTGTTCGTAAAGCCATATCAAACGTTGGAATTCGTCCACGTCCAGAAGTTGTAAGCGATGATTCTATTCCCACTGCATCTCCTTCCCAAAACCAATTTGGTACGGTGAGCGATGTTAAAGCTGCTAAGCCATTATTACCGAATATATTGTAAAATAATTTACTTGCTCCGACCAAAGCTTTATCGTTTTGAACAATATGGCGAAACTCGTGGACTGACAATAAATCTAACCAATTATTATTTCCGAGTAAAGAATAATCTTGAGGAGAAGTGGTAAAAAACTCAGTTCTTCGAGGAAGTAATGATACAAAACCGTTGGATTCAGTAGTTTGATTTTGAAAAATCACAGAAATATTCCGAGGTTCATGTCCTAAAGATTTGCTAACTGGCGTATAAACTTTCTCTAAAACATTGGCACTACGAAGTACAGTTGAAGATATTTGAGTTGGAAATATTAATCTAAAATGGGGAGTTTTAATTTGCGACCATCGCAAACTGGCAGGATTTTGAGATAAATTATCTTGTCCGAAAAAAGAAAAACTTATAAAGAGAAAAGTAAAAAATAGGATTCGTTTTTTCATAGACGAGCGTGCTAATAAAAGAAAATTCCCTACACTCTTTTCAAAAGAATGAAAGGGAATTCTAAATATCGGAGAGTAATTACTTTTTCTTTTCTCTTGGAGAAAACATAATAGACATACGTTTTCCTTCTAATCTTGGCATTTCATCTGCTTTTCCTACTTCCTCTAATCCTTTTGCAAAATTCAATAGTAATATTTCACCTCTTTCTTTAAACACAATAGAACGACCCACAAAGTGAACGTAAGCTTTCACCTTTGCACCTTCTTTCAAGAAATTGATAGCGTGTTTAAGTTTGAAATTAAAGTCATGGTCATCTGTATTAGGACCGAAACGAATTTCCTTCAATACTGTTTTTGCAGCATTTGCTTTAATTTCTTTTTGTTTTTTCTTTTGTTCGTATTTGAACTTTGCATAGTCCGTAACACGACAAACTGGTGGAACGGCTTTTGGAGAGATTTCTACTAAATCAAGATTCTGCCCTTGGGCAATTTCAAGAGCTTTTTTAAAATCCATTATACCTTGCTCAACGTTTTCACCTACTAAACGTACTTCAAGCACGCCTTTGATAAGCCCATTGATTCTGTAAGGTTCTTCTTCTCTACGATTATTTCTAAAATTGTTGTTGGGGCGTAACGCCATATTCTATAAATGATTGGTTTTAAAATGTTTATATTTTAGGTTTACCTAATTGTAATAACTAATCAACCGCAAATTACTCAAAAAAGTTACAAAAAAAACTTTTTTTTAGTTTCATTCGAAATCTAACCTAAAAAATGAAACTTTGCAAATTATTTTTAACAATTGATAATGAACAAGTATTACTTCTTCATTATCAATTGTCAATTATTTAATATTTGATAATATTCTTATTTACCTCTTCTTGAGCAATTTTAATAAATTCGTCAATTGGCATCATTCCTAAATCCCCTTCACCTTTTTTACGAACAGAAACCATCCCTTGTTCAGATTCTTTCTCTCCAACAATCAGCATAAAAGGCAATTTATTAACTTCTGCATCACGAATTTTACGACCAATTTTTTCATCACGATGGTCAATATAACCACGTAAATCTTGCTCTTGCAATCTTAAAAATACTTCATTAGCATAATCTTCGTATTTCTCAGAAATTGGTAAAACAGCCAATTGTTCTGGAGAAAGCCATAATGGGAAGTTACCAGCAGTATTTTCTATTAAAATTGCTACAAAACGCTCTAATGAACCAAATGGAGCTCTGTGAATCATCACAGGACGGTGTTTTTGATTATCTGAACCTGTATATTCTAATTCAAAACGTTGAGGTAATTGGTAATCTACTTGGATTGTTCCTAACTGCCATTTACGTCCTAAAGCATCTTTTACCATGAAATCTAATTTAGGACCATAGAATGCTGCTTCACCTAATTCAACAACGGTTGGTAATCCTTTTGCAGCAGCAGATTTAATAATTGCAGCTTCAGCTTTATCCCAATCTTCGTCTTTACCAATATATTTTTCTTTATTTTCTGGGTCACGAAGAGAAACTTGTGCCGAATAATTATCAAAACCTAATGCTTTAAATACATAAAGAACTAAGTCGATAACTTTCATGAATTCGTCCTCTACTTGGTCTGGACGACAGAAAATGTGTGCATCATCTTGCGTAAAGCCTCTTACACGTGTTAATCCATGTAATTCTCCTGATTGCTCATAACGATAAACTGTTCCAAATTCTGCCAAACGTAAAGGTAAATCACGGTATGAACGTGGTTTGGTTTTATAAATTTCACAGTGGTGAGGACAGTTCATTGGTTTCAACATAAATTCTTCACCTTCGTCTGGTGTATGAATTGGCTGAAACGAATCTGCACCATATTTAGCATAGTGACCAGAAGTTACATATAATTCTTTTGAACCAATATGTGGCGTTATTACAGGAGAGTATCCCGCACGAACTTGAGCTCTACGAAGGAAATTCTCTAATCTTTCACGCAACATTGTTCCTTTAGGCAACCACAAAGGCAAGCCCATTCCAACTTTTTCCGAGAAAGCAAACAATTCTAATTCTTTCCCTAATTTACGGTGGTCACGGCGTTTGGCTTCTTCTAAAAGCGTTAAATATTCTTCTAATTCTTTTTGTTTAGGGAAAGTTACCGCATATACACGAGTCATTTGTTTACGTGAAATATCTCCTCGCCAGTAAGCACCCGCAACACTCATTAATTTAACCGCTTTTACAAATCCAGTGTTCGGAATATGTGGTCCACGACATAAATCTGTAAAACCTCCTTGCTGATAAAAAGTGATAGAACCATCTTCAAGTCCATCAAGAAGTTCTAATTTATATTCATCACCTTTTTCTTCAAAATATTTGATAGCATCAGTTTTGGAAACGGCAGAACGAGTATATTCGTTTTTCTGACGTGCCAATTCGAGCATTTTGTCTTCAATTTTCTTAAAATCTTCTGAACTGAGTGTTTTTTCACCCATGTCAATATCATAGTAGAAACCTGTATCAATAGCAGGTCCGATTCCAAATTTTGTACCCGGATAAATAGCTTCAATAGCCTCTGCCATCAAGTGAGCTGATGAATGCCAAAAGGTTGCTTTCCCATCTAAATCATTCCATGTAAGAAGCTGAAAATCAGAATCTTCATTAATAGGCAATGACACATCTACCACTTTTCCATTTACTTTGGCTGCCAAAACGTTACGAGCCAATCCTTCAGAAATACTGAGTGCAATGTCCATCCCAGTTGAACCCTGAGCATACTCTCTGACACTACCATCTGGCAATTTAATTTTAATCATTTTTTTTGTGTTTGTTTGAAGCGGTTTTGATTGAAAATCAGTGTTTTACAACTAACAATTCTTTCCAAATTCTTCAATTGTTTATAGTTTAGTTTATTCCTTTCGATTGTATTGGTTTCAACAAATTGGTATCAACTGACGACCGTTTGGGCATTTCAAACTTAGGAAATGCGGCGGTGTCATATTTCAAATCAAAATTGGGCATATATTCACCGTATAATTGTTTTCGTTGAGCTCGTGAAACACCATCAATTGCCCTATAATCTTGATTATTTTCACTCAGCATTTGATTATAATATTCCTCCGCTTTTTCGTATTGACCTGTAAACTCCAAACATTGTGCCACGTAATATCTTGCATCAGGATATTTAGGGTTGTGTTTATAAGTTCTTTCAAAATAAGGCAAGGCAAATTTGAAGGCTCGTGTTTTAAAATATATCATACCTGCACTAAAACTTGCTTGAACAAAATTAGTATCTAATAATATAGCTTTACTGTAACATTGTACGGCACTATCAAATTTCCAAGCACGCTGATATGTATTTCCTCTTTGAAAATATAAGGGAGCACTTTTAGGATGATATTTGAGGGCTTCCTGACTATACAAAAGTGCCAAATCATACTGTTTTAGATTTGTATGAACTTGAATTAACTTTAAATAAGCAGGCAAAAAACTGGGTTTCAGTCCCAAAGTTTGCTGATAAAGTGCCAAAGCCGTCGTTGTATCTGCGGTTTTAGCAGCAATTTCACCTTGATAAAAATAAGTTTCGCCATTATTTGGAGAAATTTGCAAAGCTTTTCTCAAATAAGAACGTGCCGTCCCAAATTGGCGTAATTGCTGGTACAAATCACCTAAAAGTGTAAATAACTCTGGCGATTCTATGTTTAAAACCTCCGCTTTTGAGGCAGCTTCCAAAGCCAATCGTGGTTCTCCCGATGCTCTCAGAATTAAGGCTTTAGCTTGAAAATAACTCCCAACGTTAGGTTTTATTCCAATGGCATTATTAATATCTTCTAACGCCTCTTTAATTTTTTCGTTTTCTAATAATAAAAGGGAGCGTTTGTAATAATTTTCAGAACTATTGGGAGCTGCATCAATAGCATCCGTTAAAAATGCAATTGCAGCATCTCGACGGGCTTTTTCTGTAACTTCTGGGACAGGCGGTATTGTTATACCTCTTTTAGATTCGCTTATACAGGAAGCCAAAATTGTAACGATAAAACAAAAATTTATAAAAGTCAGTAAAAACCTATTCATTAATCAAAATTACAAAATGAATACAATTAAGTATTGGGCTTGAGTTATTTATTGGCGAAAATTTTCATTTGGAAGAGCAATTTTATACCATTTTGATATTTTTATGTCAAGAATATATTATTATTCTTTAAACAATTGCAATTTTCTTTTGTTAAATGAAAAATATAAGTAGCTTTGTATCAAAACATTAACCACTTTTAACACTAACCACAAATGAAAAAAATTTACTATTTCGTCATCTTCCTTGTTTTTTTAAAAGCTCTTGAAGTTTTTGCTCAATAAGAAAGATAAAAGGGTCAGGTATTATTTATCTGACCCTTTTTTATTAAACACTTGCAAAACGATAAAAAACGCCCAATGGCAATTTTTTATCAAAGCTATCTTTCAAATATAATTCGCCAAATTCATGATTTTTTGACTGTTCAAAAGAGCATTTCACTAAGTTTTCAACAATTAACGACGAAAAGCCCATTGAATACATATTTAAAATCAAGAAGTAATTTTCTTTATCTAAAATTTGGGCAACAGTTTTCAATAATTCATTAATTTGTTCTTCTAAAATCCAACGTTCGCCGTCTGGCCCACGTCCATAAGCAGGCGGGTCAAGAATGATTCCGTTATAAGTATTACCTCTTTTGGCTTCACGTTTTACAAATTTCAAAGCATCTTCAACCACCCAACGAATATTTTCTAAGTTACTCGCTTCCATGTTCTCACGTGACCATGAAATCACTTGTTTGATAGAATCAACGTGGGTAATATCTGCCCCTGCTTGCTTGGAAGCAATTGAAGCCCCGCCCGTGTAAGCAAAGAGATTCAATATTTTAGGCGTTTTTACAGGCAATTTCTTAATTTTATCCTGAATAAAATCCCAATTTGACGCTTGTTCAGGAAAAATCCCAACGTGTTTGAAAGAAGACAACGCTAATTTAAAGTTTAAGTCTAAATCAGCCGTTTTATAATTCATAAACCAACGGTCTTCCATCCCTTTTTTCATAATCCACTCCCCTTTTTCCTGCGAACCTTTCTCTTTTTTAAAGATAGCATTGGCAGTTCTTTCCCATTCAGATTCGGGCATAGATTTATCCCAAGCCGCCTGTGGTTCTGGACGACGAAGAATATATTTCCCAAATTTTTCTAATTTCTCAAACCCACCCGAATCAATCAGTTGATATTCTTTCCAGTTTTGTGGTGTTTGTAGTTGTATTGTCTCTTGTTGCATAATAAAAAATGGCACTATAACCATTTAGCAAAGATAATTTTATTATATGGCTTAACAAACAATAAAAGCCTCTAAACATTTTGCTTAGAGGCTTTTATTTACGATGCAGAAACATCGCTCTACACTAAAACGATACTTTGTTCAAATAATATACATTTCTTCTTCCTCCTTCTTGTTCGTTGTTAATTCTTTGATAACCAGAGGCGATGAAATAATTATTGTACCAAAAATCAATGTTATCAGAAGAGGTTTGTTTTACTTTATCGCCTTCCAATTGCGTTTCGATGGGTCTTGGTTGGGTATTTTCAAGCACTTTCTCTGCTTTGATAATTTTTGTAAATATTTGCCCTTTGTTACTATATGAAAGTGCAATTTCGTCTCCTTTGATAGAAGCTTTTACTTTTTCGGTAAGCTTCTGCTCTTTTACATCTTTCATTTCAATGCTGTTATCCCACAAAAGATTTCCTTTTTCGTCAAATGCCGCTACAATTGCGTGGGTGTAAATCCAGCCATCAAACGCTTGGGAGTTATTATAATTTCTATTTCCCCAACCCCAAGGCGAATAATACGAACTAAACGGCGAATACAAACCGTAGTTTCCGTAGCCCCAACGATATGGATTATAAAATGATGAATACGGACTTCCAAAGCTATTCCAACCATTGCCAAAACCATAAGGACTTACATTGTTGTAACGATAATCTGCATAAAATGCTTCGGCAACCATGATGTATTTATCGTCTTGTTTGACAATATCGTGGACTAACAAACGATAATCTAAACGTAAATCCTCTCCTTTCTCTTTTTTGTCTTGTATTTTACGTTCCTGCTTTTCACGCTGACGGTCTGACATAAAACTAAAAAAGTTCTTAAACTCTGTAAAACTATGAAATTTCACATCAACAGGCTCATTATCAATTAATTTCGTAAAATAAATCCCTTGTGAAGTTGGTCCTTTTGAAGAACCAATCGTGTTTTTGTGTCCATACGTGCCAAACATCACTTCCGTAGAATCAGAAACTAAGCTCAAACGCCCGTTCATCATAGCAAATTCATTTTCAGGGTCCATCACAATTTGTGTTATTTGTTTTCCATATTCATCGAAAGACTTTAACACTAATTGGTAATTTTTACCACGAGTTCCAACTGCGTAAGTTACGTTGACTAATCCAGAGGTAGTATCTAATTCCATCGACTGGATTTCAGCTTGACTTTTTAAAGCACTTGGTAAAATTTTAGTTTTACGTTCCTGTAAATTCGTAAATAAGATAACTGGTTGAGAATTTACAACACCACCAATAAAAACGGATGAATTGAGTGCCTGAAAATCAGAAACTTCCATTCTATCAACTGACATAATTTGGTATTTCTCAATAAAGCCCGGTCCAATATTTACTTTTACTACTTCATAAACGTTACTTCTATAACGGCTAAAAAGTAAATACAGATTTTTACCGTCATAAGCGTGTTTTACATAATCTAAACTTGCATCAATTGTACCATTTACCACCCACAGACGGTCTAAATTAGTATCATATCTGGTGAGTGTATAATTAGTTTTATTGAGTTGATTCAATACCAAAACACCCTGTTCATTAATAGGAATTGTAAACATTTCGGTGCTGTTGGCTGGCATCGGAATTTCAAGGCGTTTTATACTTTGGGCTTCTGAAAATATAGAAACAAGTGATAAAACCAACAGTAGTGAGTTACGAAAAAAAAGCGTTTTCATGGATTGATAATGGTTAAATTTTCTTGTCTAACTCCAATTAATCATGAGCTAAACCAAGAATAATATCAAATTCTTCGGGTTTGATGGCAGTCACAGACAACCTCATTTGCTTAATTAAACCAATATCTTTCAATCTTTCATCGGCTTTAATTTGCTTTAAGGTTACCGTCTTAGGCAATTTTTCAACAGGAACTAAATCTACTACTACCCAACGATTATCTTCGGTTGTTGGGTCTTGATAAGCTTCTTTTACAACTTTTGCTAAACCTACAATTTCCAGACCTTCATTGGAATGATAGAAAAAAACTAAGTCGCCAACTTGCATGGCTTTAAGATTGTTCCGTGCTTGATAGTTACGAACACCGTCCCAAACACCTGTCCCTTGATTAACGAAATCATCCCAAGAATATTTGAAGGGTTCTGATTTTACGAGCCAATAATTCATTAGATTTTAATTAGAATTGATACAGATGATTATCTGTTCTTGTTTGATACAGCCCAAAGTCTGTATTACTTTACTAAAATATTTCAAAGTTTTTGATACAGACTAAAGTCTGTGTTACTTTACTAAAATATCCCAAAGTTTTTCCAAACCTTCACTTCCTCCAGCTTCTATAAATGTCATCGTTGATTTCATAGAAATATCTGGCTTTTTAGGGTCGATAATATAAATTGGGACTTTATTTCCAACATAATTTACTAAACTTGCCGCTGGATAAACTTGCATTGACGTACCCACAACTACAAAAATATCGGCTTCGGCAGATAATTCTACGGCATTCATTATTTCGGGGACATCTTCGCCAAACCATACAATATGTGGACGCATTTGCGTTCCGTCTTGAGCTTTTTCACCCATTTCTATCGAACGATAGCCAATATCATAGATTTTATTTACGTCATTACAGCCACGAGCTTGGGTAAGTTGTCCGTGAAGATGAAGTACATTGGTTGAACCTCCTCTTTCGTGCAAATCATCTACATTTTGTGTGATAATTCGGACGTTGAAATACTGTTCGAGTCGAGCTAAAATCTTGTGTCCTCCATTTGGTTCAACAGTTGCTAATTGCTCACGGCGTTGATTGTAAAATCTTTGAACCAAAGCAGGGTCTTTTTGCCAACCTTGTGGCGTAGCAACATCTTCAATGGAATGGTTTTCCCAAAGTCCGTTTGAATCTCTAAAAGTTGCGATACCACTTTCTGCTGAAATTCCTGCTCCTGTTAGAACTACTAATGTTTTTTTCATTTTTTCAAAAGGCTTAATTGAAACTCAAATTCTACTAATACATTTTCACCCGAAAGTATTTTATCAAAACCAATTACTTTCGAAATTGTTCCATCTATTCTGTAAATAAAAACCTCCTCTACTTTTGTATTTATCAACCAACCTAATTGAACGCCATTCTCGATATATTCTTCCATTTTGAGCTGACATTCTTTCAACGAATCAGTTTCAGACATTAATTCAACCACAAAATCGGGCGACAAAGGAATATGTTTTTTTAATTCTTCCCGACTTAAACTTTGATATTTTTCTTCAGATAGCCACGACGCATCGGGCGAACGAACCGCTGAATTGGGTAATTTGAAACCCGTTGATGAATCAAAAACATGACCTTCATGCTTTCTTTTCCAAAACATCAAATCAGCATTTATTTCTGAATTGAGTTCTCCCGTAAGTCCTCCTGTTGGTGGCATAAAAATGATAGTTCCATCGGCATTACGCTCGATTTTAAGGTGTTCGTTATCTTGGCAAAAATCAAAGAAAGCATCATCATCCATATTGAATCTCGAAAAATTCAGTATTCGACTTTGATGTTCATCACTCAGATTTTGTGTCATTTTAGAAATAGGATAAGTCATAATCTTTGGTTTTGCCAAATTTACAAATTTATTTTTACCGTAAAACAAAAAGACCATAGATGAAACGGATTAAATTAATTAACATCGAACTTTCGTGAAAATTTGTTTAATCTGTTTAATCTGTGGTCTTTTTATTGATTATAGAAGTTCGGAAAATCTATTTTTTACGTCCTCTTGCAGCGGGTGCAGGGGTTTCTTCGCCTAATCTTATACAGTCCTCCAAAGTCAAATCGGCAGGAACCATATCTTTTGGAATTTTAACATTTCGTTTTCCAATTTGGATATATGGGCCATACATTCCGTTTAATACTTTAATGGTATCGTTTTCAGGAAATTCTTTTAAATATTTATTTGCTTCTGCATTTCTTTTGGCGTTGATAATTTCTACTGCACGGTCAAAAGTGATGGTTTCTAAAGTTTCTCCACGTCCTAATGAATAGAATTTACCCCCATGTTTTACATAAGGTCCAAATCTTCCTTTTCCAGAAGTGATTGGTTCTTCTTCAAAAATACCGATAGCACTACCAACATCAGCTTGGCGTTTTTCTAATACAATTTCAATGGCTCGTGCTTCTGTAACGGTAAATGGGTCTTCTGTTGGTGGCAAACTGGTGTATTTATCATCATGTTTGATGTAAGGTCCCATTTTACCAGCACCAATAATCATTGGTTTATCTTCAAAGAAACCTACTTCACGAGGAAGTTTAGGCAATTCTATCAATGCCAATGCTTCTTCTAAAGTAATTGTGGTAACCAATTGGTCTTTCTTCAAATTGAAAAACTGTGGTTTTTCTTCATCTTTAGTTTTTTGTTCACCCAACTGTACATAAGGACCAAATTTTCCCAAACGAACAGAAATAGGCTTACCTGTTTTAGGGTCAATTCCTAAGTCACGAGAAGAACCAACGGTATTACGGTCAACGCCTTTACTGTCTTCAATGGTTTGGTGAAATCCTTGATAGAAATTACCAATCATTTCCGACCATTCTATCTTTCCTTTCGCAATTTCGTCAAATTCGTCTTCAACGTCGGCAGTAAATTTAAAATCGACAACATTTTTGAAATTATCTACTAAAAAGTCGTTTACAACCATTCCTACCGAAGTTGGGAATAATTTAGATTTTTCAGTTCCATAAGTTTCTTTGCCAACTTTTTCAGAAATTTTACCGTCCTTCAAAATCATTTCTTTGAAAGAACGTTCTTTTCCGTCACGGTCTTCTTTTACAACATATTCTCTTTTGATAATTGTAGAGATAGTTGGTGCATAAGTAGAAGGGCGACCAACGCCTTTTTCTTCTAATGCTTTTACTAAACTTGCTTCGGTATATCTTGCAGGAGGACGTGAAAAACGCTCTGTTCCTTTCATAAGGTCTAAATCAAGGATTTGACCAATATTTAATGGAGGAAGCATTTTTGAATTTTCTTCATCATCTTCATCATCTTTTCCTTCTAAATATACTTTCAAGAAACCTTCAAATTTAATAACCTCACCTTGGGCTATTAAATCTTCTTGGGTTGTTGATATACCAACGGTTGCCGTAGTTCTTTCTAACTGAGCATCAGCCATTTGAGAAGCAATGGCACGTTTCCAAATCAATTCGTATAATCTTTTCTCTTTAATATCTGCACCTGCTGTATTAGCACTAAAATCTGTCGGACGAATGGCTTCGTGAGCTTCTTGTGCATTTTCGTCTTTCGTTTTATAAACACGATTCTGAACAAACTCAGCCCCATAAGCAGAAGTAATTGCCGCAGTAGCATTAATAACGGCATCTTCTGAGAGACTTGTTGAGTCAGTTCTCATGTAAGAAATCTTACCCGCTTCATATAATTTCTGAGCGTAAGACATCGTTGATGCCACCGAATATCCCAATTTACGAGAAGCCTCCTGTTGTAAAGTTGAAGTCGTAAACGGAGGAGCTGGCGATTTCTTAGCTGGTTTAGTTTCCAAGTTTTTAATCTTGAATTCTGCTCCAATACATTTTTCTAAAAATGTTTTTGCTTGTACTTCGGTTTCAAAGTTCTTTGGTAATTCTGCTTGTAAAACTTTTCCTCCTTTCAGATTAAAAAGAGCTACGATTTTGAAAGAAGATTTTGAATCAAAATTTTCAATCTCACGTTCACGTTCAACAATAATTCTTACCGCTACCGACTGCACACGTCCTGCCGAAAGTCCTTTTTTTACTTTCGACCAAAGAACTGGCGACAATTCAAAGCCAATCAGACGGTCAAGTACACGACGAGCCTGCTGAGCGTTTACTAAATCGACATCAATCGTTCTTGGATTTTGAATGGCATTTTGAATAGCTTTTTTCGTAATCTCTCTAAAAACAATTCTTTTGGTATTGTCCGCTAATCCCAAAGCCTCTTTCAAGTGCCAAGAGATGGATTCTCCCTCACGGTCATCATCGGTTGCGAGCCAAACTTCATCAGAAGATTTTGCAAGAGCTTTTAATTCGTTGACAACTTTTATTTTCTCAGGTGAGATTATATAAGTAGGTTTAAAGCCATTTTTTATATCAATAGCATCATTTTCTTTCGGTAAATCTCGCACGTGACCATACGAAGATTTTACCGTAAAATCCTTCCCTAAATACCCCTCAATGGTCTTTGCCTTTGCAGGGGATTCCACTATTACTAAGTTTTTCGACATATCTTGTTCAAAGGTAACTTGGTGTTACAACCATCAAATATAGAAAATCATTTGTATAAAAACCGAATCTCTACTTTAGTTTTAACTCAAATTTTACGCCAAGAGTTTAAAATTAAATCATTTTTTAGAAAGGAAAGGTCTGATAGTTAGGCAAGTGATAGAAATTTTGCAAGATATATTTTCATAAAAATAAACTTTCAAAAATATCTTCTTGGAAACTAAAATTGCCAACTTTCAAAAGCTGGCAATTCTGGAAAACCCTTATTTACTGACATTTCTAAAAGTAAATGAATTATAAATATGTCGTTTCGCAAATCTCGCTATCGAAGGAGCATTCACAAATTTCACGTAGGTGTTTTCAGGAACACCAAAATATTCATAAACGACATTATCAGGAAAAATAATTTTCAATGTTCCAGCTTTGTAATCAAAATCTTCGATGATTGAAGTTGATGTTAGCTTTGTATATTCTTCTAAATTAGCGGCGTGCGTTTCAGGGGCAATACTTACCAACAAATCGTATGCTTCAATAATCACTTTACTTTTAATAGCTGCTTCTTCCTTTTTAGCTTCATCATCTTGAATTTTATCAGGATGCCATTCTTTGATTAAATTTCTGTAAGTCTTTTTCAACTCGGCAAGTTCGGTAGTTTTGGTTGCCCCAAATAATGCTCTGTACGATGCAATCTTTTTCATGAATTTGTTTAATATATTCGTAACCGCACCAACACTTGCTAATGCTTTTTAAATTATTTAAAACTGGCGAATACTATTCGCCGCTACTATTTACACTTCTTCGCCATTCACAATGAAACGCTCAATAACTTCTGCTACTCCATCATTATTATTTGAAGCCACAATGACATTGGCACGGTCACGCAATTCAGTTTCTACATTATCTACCCAAACGCCTAATCCTGCATATTCAATCATGGTTAAGTCATTGTAGGCATTTCCGACCGCAATAATTTCGGAAGCATCAATATTCAATGTTGAAGCTAATCGTGCTAAACTGGCAGCTTTATCAATCCCAGACTGCATAATTTCTAAGAAGAATGGTTTGGAAGTCGTGATACTTTTATGCGAAGACATTTCAGCTTGTAATTTCTCACTAACAACCTTTAAATAAGCAGGTTCTGCTAACATTATACACTTTACAGAGGTCTGATTAACGGCTTCTTTAAAATTATCGACTTTTCTAAGTGGCATTCCTGTAATATGAACTTCTAAATCTATGTATTCCGACTCATTTTCTGTTACAATCGCTCCATCAAAATAAGTAATGATGTCAACGTTATTGGCTACGCTAAAATCATATAATTGATGAATGTGTTCTTTTGAAATACTTTGCTCAAATAAAACTTCTTCCGACTTCATTTCAATGATTTGCCCACCATTATATGCCAAAATGTAGGATTCGTTCGTGTGAAGATTCAAATCTTTAGCGTAATTAATCATCGCAGGCGTTGGTCGCCCAGAAGCTAAAACTACATAAACACCCAATTCTTGGGCTTTCTGAATCATGGCTTTGTTTTTATCGGAAATTTGGTGGTCGTCAGTCAACAAGGTGTCGTCCATATCTAACACCAACATTTTATACTTCATAATCTTTTTTTTACAAAGGTACTTCTGAAATTTTGAAGTCATTGAATTTGAGAGGAATATGCTTGAATTCTCAAAAATTTGATTTTAAAATCATAAAAAAAACTTAAAAAGTACAGTTTTATAAAATTAAATCAATTGAAACTTGAGAACCTTTAAACAGCAAAAAGCCTGAGCATAAACTCAGGCTTTTCTATTATCCTTATAACTATTGATATTATTTCACCAACTTAATATGTGATGGAGAGAATTTAGTCAAGTTAATTCCTTCTACTGCTTTTACATATTCTTCGATAGTTGGAGTTCTACCAAGAACAGTTGAAAGTACCACTACTGGTGTAGATGAAAGTAAAGATTCACCTTTTTTAGCGTCTGTATCTTCCACAACACGACCTTGGAACAAACGAGTAGAAGTTGCCATTACCGTATCTCCTTTTGCCGCTTTTTCTTGGTTACCCATACAAAGGTTACAACCAGGGCGTTCTAAGTACAACATTTTTTCGTATTCTGTACGTGCAGCTCCTTTAGGTGCATTATCATCAAACTCAAAGCCTGAGTATTTCTGTAATACTTCCCAATCACCTTCTGCTTTTAATTCGTCAACGATGTTATACGTTGGAGGAGCAACAACTAATGGAGCTTGAAATTCAACTTTACCTTTTTGTGCTTCAATGTTTTTCAACATCTGAGCCAAAATTTTCATATCGCCTTTATGAACCATACAAGAACCGATAAAACCAAGGTCAACTTTCTTGTCGCCACCATAGTAAGATAATGGTCTGATTGTATCGTGCGTATATCTTTTTGAAACGTCAGCGTTGTTTACGTCTGGGTCAGCAATCATTGGTTCAGCAATTAAATCTAAATCAACAACAACCTCTGCATAATATTTAGCGTTTGCATCAGGTCTAAGAGCTGGTTTTTCGCCAGATTGAATTTCAGCAATTCTCTTATTAGCCTTATCAATCAATCCTTGAAGCACTTGGCTCTTATTATCCATGCCTTTGTCAATCATAATCTGGATTCTGCTTTTCGCAATTTCCAATGATTCGATTAACGTTGCATCTTCAGAAATACAGATAGACGCTTTTGCTTTCATTTCCGCAGACCAGTCTGTAAATGTAAAGGCTTGGTCAGCAGTAAGTGTACCAATATGAACCTCAATAATTCTACCTTGGAACACGTTTTCGCCACCAAATTGTTGAAGCATTTGTGCTTGCGTAGCGTGAACCACATCACGGAAGTCCATGTATTCTTTCATAGCACCTTTGAAGGTAACTTTTACAGAATCTGGAATTGGCATTGAAGCCTCACCCGTAGCCAATGCCAAAGCAACTGTACCAGAGTCAGCACCGAATGCAACCCCTTTAGACATACGTGTATGAGAGTCTCCACCAATGATAATTGCCCAATCGTCAATTGTAATATCATTCAATACTTTGTGAATTACGTCAGTCATTGAGTGATACACACCTTTAGGGTCACGAGCAGTAATCAAACCAAATTCGTTCATGAATTTCATCAACTTTGGAATGTTAGCTTGTGCTTTTTTATCCCAAACTGAAGCAGTGTGACAACCTGATTGGTAAGCACCATCAACCAATGTAGAAATCGTTGTTGCTGCCATTGATTCTAACTCTTGAGCAGTCATCAAACCAGTAGTATCTTGTGAACCTACAATGTTTACGATAACACGAACGTCAGAACCAGCGTGTAAAGTTTTACCTGGGGTTACTCCTACTGCGTTTCTATTGAAGATTTTTTCAACAGCAGTAAGTCCTTGTCCTTCAATAGATACTTCTTTAGATGGAGCAAATACAGGAGCAATAGCAATTCCTAATAATTGAGAAGCAAACGTTTGGATTTTTTTACCAAATACAATAGCATAAGAGCCACCAGCTTTGATAAATTCCATTTTTTGTGGCGTAAAAGAGCGAGAAATATCAATCAACTCTTGGTCGCCATTATATAATTTTTTCGTTTTTGTATTAATTGTAAGTACAGTACCTGTTGCAACTGAATAAGTATGCTCAAGGATTGGTTCGTTATTTTCATCACGAACAACTTTGCCGTCTGCATCTACTTTCTTCACCCAGTTTTTAAGGTCGATACCAATACCACCAGTTACATCAACCGTAGTCAAGAAAATTGGAGAGATACCATTTGTACCACCAACAATTGGAGCATAATTTACAAAAGGAACATAAGGACTTGCTTGCTTACCCGTCCAAAGTGCTACGTTATTTACCCCTGACATTCTTGAAGAACCTACTCCCATTGTTCCTTTTTCAGCAATTAACATCACTGATTTGTCTGGATGTTGAGCTTTCAATGCTTCGATTTCAGCCTGAGCAGCAGGAGAAATCATACATTTTCCGTGTAATTCACGGTCAGAACGAGAGTGTGCTTGGTTACCCGGAGATAGTAAATCTGTTGAAATATCGCCTTCGCCTGCAATAAACGTAACTACTTTAATTTCTTCAGCTACTTCTGGAAGTTTTGTGAAGAACTCCGCTTTTGCATAACTTTCAATGATTTCTTTTGCAGTAGCATTACCCGCTTCAAAAGCATCTTTAAGACGTTTCAAATCAGCATCATATAAATAAACTTGAGTTTTTAATACATCTCCAGCTTTTTTAGCAATGTCAGCATCAGTTCCTAAAGCTAAATCTAATAATACTTCGATTGAAGGACCACCTTTCATGTGCGACAACAATTCGAAAGCATAATCAGGCGTGATTTCATTTACAACTGACTGCCCAAGAGCGATTTCTTTTAAAAACTTAGCCTTAGCACCCGCCGCAGGCGTAGTTCCTGGCAAAGTGTTGTATATGAAAAATTGAAGTGAATCTGCACGATTGGCATTGTTCAAATCTTTAATTTGCTCAATGATTTCGCTTACCAATTCAGCACTATCAATTGGCTTAGGATGAAGTCCTTGTGTTTTTCTTTCTTCGATTTCTTTAAGGTAATCGTTATAAAAGTTCATATTAAATTATTTACAGTTATTTTAGTAATTTTCCTTGAATAATTTTATTCACAACAATCTTTATTTTAACTTAAAATTAAGTTTTTCTGTGAAAAAATTGTCTTACAAATTTATACAAAGCAGGCTCGATTTAAAAATTTTTTAAAGAATAGCCGTTTTTAGCATATATTTTCTTTGTTTTGTTTTATTTTTATTTATGTTATTATACAATTTTGACGCCAATCACAAGATTTAGACCATTTTCCAAAGCATATTAAATTAAATAGGGAACTATCTACTATTTGTCGTAATCAAGAAATAAACCGCCGACAGGGCGAAAAGCCGCTGTCAGGGTTTCGGATTCAACCCTGACAGCGGCTTTTCGCCCTGTCGGCGGTTGTGCGACGAATAGTAGATAATTCCGATTAAATAAACAATTCTTTCAGTTTACACACGTTCAAAGCAAACGAAGAACCTAAAATAAATGCAACTTGTTGTAAATACAAAGACAATGAGAAATTAGGAATTACATTATTCAAAATAATAACCCAATTACTTGTTCCTTAAAATTATAAAACTTCACAAACTATTAACTAATAACATATCATGGCTTTTGACATAGAAATGATTAAGGCGGTTTACGAGAGAATGCCTGCACGAATTGAAACAGCTCGTAAATTAGTAGGAAGACCGCTCACTTTAACCGAAAAAATCCTTTATTCTCATTTGTGGGAAGGAACTCCAACAACAACATTTGAAAGAGGTAAATCTTATGTAGATTTTGCTCCAGACCGTGTAGCAATGCAAGATGCAACGGCTCAAATGGCTCTTTTACAATTCATGCAGGCAGGTCGTCCGAAAGTTGCAGTGCCTTCCACTGTTCACTGTGACCACTTGATTGAAGCCAAAGTTGAATCAAAAACTGACCTTTCAGTAGCGGTTGATAAAAACAAAGAAGTGTATGACTTCCTTTCTTCTGTGTCGGATAAATATGGCATTGGATTCTGGAAACCCGGTGCTGGTATCATTCACCAAGTAGTTATTGAAAACTACGCTTTTCCGGGTGGTATGATGATTGGAACAGACTCGCATACCGTAAATGCAGGTGGTTTGGGCATGATTGCCATTGGTGTAGGTGGTGCTGACGCTTGCGACGTAATGGCGGGTTTAGCTTGGGAATTGAAATTTCCAAAACTTATCGGTGTGAAATTGACAGGTAAATTAAACGGTTGGACTTCTGCTAAAGACGTAATCTTGAAAGTGGCGGGAATTCTTACCGTAAAAGGCGGAACAGGTGCAGTGGTTGAATATTTTGGCGAAGGTGTTACATCAATGTCGGCAACGGGTAAAGGAACTATTGCCAATATGGGTGCTGAAATCGGAGCGACAACTTCTACTTTTGGTTACGACGAATCAATGGCTCGTTATTTAGCCGCAACAGGGCGTGCGGATGTAGCCGAGTTAGCCAATGGCATTAAAGAGCATTTAACGGCTGACCCAGAAGTTTATGCAAATCCTGCTTCATACTTTGACCAAGTTATTGAAATTGATTTAGATACTTTAGAGCCACACTTGAATGGTCCTTTCACGCCTGATTTAGCAACACCTATTTCTAAAATGAAAGAATTAGCTGAGAAAAACGGTTGGCCTACAAAAATTGAAGTCGGCTTGATTGGTTCATGTACCAACTCATCTTACGAAGACATTTCTCGTGCAGCTTCATTGGCTCGTCAAGTAGCGGCAAAAGGTTTGAAAACAAAAGCCCAATATACCGTAACTCCAGGTTCTGAACAGGTGCGTTATACCATCGAGCGTGACGGATTTATTGATACTTTTGAATCTATCGGTGGAAAAGTATTTGCTAATGCGTGTGGTCCATGTATTGGTCAGTGGGCAAGAGCGGGTGCTGAGAAAGCGGAGAAAAACACCATCGTTCACTCTTTCAACCGTAATTTTGCTAAACGTGCCGACGGGAACCCCAATACGTATGCTTTTGTAGGTTCACCAGAATTGGTAACGGCTTTGGCGATTGCAGGAGATTTGACATTCAATCCATTAACCGATTATTTGACTAATGAAGCAGGCGAAAAAGTAAAATTAGACGCTCCAACGGGTGACGAATTACCAACAAAAGGATTTGCCGTTGAAGATGCTGGCTATCAAGCTCCTGCACAAGATGGTTCGGGTGTGGTCGTGAAAGTTTCTCCAACTTCTGACCGTTTACAATTATTAGAACCATTTACTGCTTGGGAAGGAACAGACTTAATTGGCTTGAAATTATTGATTAAAGCGAAAGGTAAATGTACTACTGACCATATTTCAATGGCTGGTCCTTGGTTAAAATATCGTGGACATTTGGATAACATTTCTAATAATATGTTGATTGGTGCGGTAAACTTCTTCAATGAAAAAACCGATAATGTTAAAAACCAATTGACAGGTGAATACGGGCCTGTTCCTGCAACGCAACGTGCATACAAAGCGGCAGGTATTGGTTCAATTGTGGTGGGCGACCAAAACTACGGTGAAGGTTCTTCTCGTGAACACGCAGCGATGGAGCCACGCCATTTGGGTGTTCGTGCAGTATTGGTAAAATCATTTGCTCGTATTCACGAAACGAACTTGAAAAAACAAGGTATGTTAGCCTTAACTTTCGCTAATGAAGCCGATTATGATAAAATTCAAGAAGATGATTCAATCGACATTAAAGGATTAGCAACGTTTGCCCCAAATACTCCTTTGACGATTGTGTTAAACCATGCTGATGGTTCTTCAGAGGAAATTTTAGCAAATCATACTTACAACGACCAACAAGTAGAATGGTTTAAAGCAGGTGGTGCTTTGAATATTATTCGTGCTAATGTTGGGAAGTAGTTTTTGATGTTTTTTAAATTAGAAATGCCCTTGATGGAAGTTGAGGGCATTTTTTCGTTTAGGTAAAATAAAGCTTTCATTCTTTTGGGTTTACATAAAAAAGCTCTATATTTAGAATCAAGGAGTTTTTTTAATAACCTAATAAATGAAAGAATTCATAATTTATATTATTTACAGAGTATATAGATATTATTCAAAAAATAACAATGATTTAGTTAATGCTAAAATACAATCTTTTTTCGTCTTATTGACATTTCTTTTTCTCTACACATCACCTATTGTATTTTATATCTCATCCAAATCAGGGGCTATCAAATACTGGGATGATGATACATATTTTCTCGAAAGAAGAGTCTCAATAGCAATGGTTATGATAGTATTATCAGGAATATTCTTCTGGATTTATAGAATGAAAATAGATTCAATTCGTAAATATTTTGATTATTTTGATAGAGAATTTGATAAAGAAACTCATAAAAAGTACACAAAGTATGTTGTAATTGTTGGAATCTGTGCAGTTATCTGGCTATTATCAAGCATGATTATCATTGGAAAACTTACAAAATAATTTCCAGTCTTCAACAAAACAAAAAGCTCTTAAATCAATTTTTAGGAGCTTTTTTGTAAATTCAATTTTCTATAAAAATTTAAACTCAACTATGAAAACTAAAATCGTTGCTACCTTATTCATTTTTATTACCTTAATCACAGGATGTAATTTTTCTGATGATAAATCACAAGCTTCGTACAAGGAATTAGAAAAGACAATTTCGACACTCGAATTGAATAAAAAATTTAAGATTAAAGAAATTGATATTGCCGATTTTACTCAATCTGATACCATTGCAATTCATAATTTTCCTAATAAACCAACTTTGAAAACCCGAAAATTAAGCGTGGATTACAAATTAAAAATCACAGGAGAAAATGATGATTTTACTGCTCAATCCATAGTTACAAGTAATGATAGCCTTCATTGGCAAGTACAACAATTGACTATCACTGACCGAAAGAAAACAGAATCTTCTAAAAAAGAAATCAATTACATTTGGGATTTAGTCAAAGGGTCAAAAAAAAGGTATGAATTATCTCATCAAGTGAAAATTAAACAGTACATCAATTGAATAATTTTATCTACCGCAACGATTCCACCACTTCTTTTACATATTTTATCGTAAAATCAATTTCCTCCTCAGTCGTAAATTTTCCTAAACTAAAACGAATGGTTGCGTAAGCTAAATTATCATCCAAACCAATGGCTTTCAGCACATAAGAAGGCTCAACTGTTGCAGAAGTACAAGCAGAACCGCTTGAAACGGCAATATCACGGAATGACATCAATAAGTTTTCTCCATCAACCCCTCCAAAAGAAATATTAGTCAAATTGGGTAAACGATTTTCAATATTTCCATTCACTTGAACATCGGCAATGTTTTGTAAAATTCCTTGTTCTAATTTATCTCTTAAAATACTAAGTCTTTGATTTTCAGCTAACAATTCATTTTTTGCAATCTCACAAGCTTCTCCTAAGCCCACAATTCCAGTAACATTTAATGTTCCAGAACGATACCCTCTTTCGTGTCTCCCACCATCAATTTGTGCAATTAATTGGCTCGCTTTTGATTTTTTTCTAATATATAAAGCTCCAATACCTTTGGGTGCATATAATTTATGCCCTGACAAACTCAATAAATCAATATTATCGGCATCAACGTCTATTGCTACTTTTCCAAGGACTTGCGTTGCATCGGTATGAAAGAGAATATCATTTTTGTGTGCCAAAGCACCTATTTCTCTAATTGGCTGAATTGTCCCGATTTCATTATTCGCATACATCACAGAAATCAAAAAAGTTTCTGGTCTGATAGCATTTTCAATTTGTTCTAAAGAAATTAATCCAGCAGAATCAGGTTTTAAATAAGTGGTTTCACAACCCAATTTTTCAAGGTGTTTGCAAACGTCTAAAATGGCTTTATGCTCAGTTTCTACGGTGATTATGTGATTTTTAGAAGTCGAAAACAGTTCATACAATCCTTTGATTGCCAAATTATTAGCTTCTGTTGCACCGCTTGTAAAAACAATTTCTTTTGCCTCCGCTCCTATCAAATCTGCAATCTGCTGACGGGCATTTTCTACGGCATCTTGGGCAGTCCAACCATATAAATGTGAACGTGAGGCAGCATTCCCAAAATGCTCAGTAAAATACGGTAAAATCTTCTCTAAAACACGTTTATCAACGGGCGTGGTAGCGTTATAATCAAGGTAAATCGGTAATTTCATAAAAGTAGGACGGGCTTCCAACCTGTCTGTTCACGAGTTTTAAACAGGTTAAAAACCTGTTCTACTAAAACAAAAAAAGTGGAGTAAACGTTTGCTTACTCCACTTTAAATATGGTCAGAAATTCTTATTTTCCTCCGAATAAACCTCCCAGAAGTCCACCTAAGCCACCTGCAGCTCCACCTTGCTGTCCACCACCCATGAATTTTCCTGCAATATTCATGACATCACTCATATCAACTTTACCATCAGCCATAACACCCATAATATCAGTCATGTTGAATGAATTATCGTTAGGGTCATTTGTTTTAGAAATCATTGAACCTAAAACTCCTGGAAGAACTTGTGCAACAATTCCTGATGCAGCACTATTTCCTAATCCAAATTTTTGCATTAATCCACCAATTGCTTGTTGTGCAATTCCTGCTACGATTGGGTTTGACATCAAACCTGAACCACCGTTTCCAGCTTGCCCACCTAATAGACCTGCTAAACCTGCTAAACCGCCTTGACCACTTTGAGCTTGCTGCTGCATTCCACCTGTGATAGCACCTAAAATGGTTTGCATGGCATCATTATTATGTTCGTTAGGAATGGCGGGATTATTAACGATTGCGTCTTGTGAGTGGTCTTGAATTAGACCCATTAATTGTTCTAACATGGTTTCTTTTGTTATAATTGGTTATTTTTCAATTTTTAATGCAATAATAGATAGACTTTTTCTAATTTCAACGAATAATTATACGTTTATTTCAAATTGCGTGCTTATGACAGATAATATGACCGTAGAGTCACAGGAATCAACATCTTTTTTTTTAAAAGAGCAAATTCAAGTTTTAACAAATGATTTATTATATCCGTCGGAATCTGACGAAAAAATTGAATACTTTGAAATGGAGCTTTCTACGGCTGAAAAAGTGAATCAAGCGAACTTCAAAATGTTTAATGGAATTCAGCCAGAAATTAATGTGTCTGAAATGGATTTCGAGACTTTTTTCAAGCCTTTAATCAAAGTTGAAGATTGGTTTGGTGAAGACGAAAAAAAATGGGCAACTGATAGCTTAACTTTAAAAAATCTTTTAGCTGAAAAAACAAAAGATATTCAAATCTTTAAAGTTGGAGAAGTTTCAATTGATGTTTTTCTTTTTGGAAAAGCAGAAGAATGTAAATGGGTAGGACTCAAAACGAAGGTGATAGAAACGTAACACAGACTTTAGTCTGTTATAAATCAAAGGTACAGACGATTGCCAAGAAACACGCTGAAACTTACTTAAACGCCTTCAGTCTGTTATAAATTCAAAGGTACAGACTAAAGTCTGTGTTACATTATGCTACAAAAAAAGAGCGATTCAATTGAACCGCTCTGATTTCTCTATTTTACTTTAGCAACAACTGCTTTGAACGCCTCTGGGTGGTTCATTGCTAAGTCAGCTAATACCTTTCTGTTTAACTCAACTCCTTGTTTGTTTAACTTACCCATTAAAGCTGAGTACGATAAACCTTCCTGACGAGCGGCTGCGTTGATACGCTGAATCCACAACGAACGGAAATCTCTTTTCTTAACCTTACGGTCACGGTAAGCATATTGAAGACCTTTTTCAATCTTGTTTTTGGCTACCGTCCAAACGTTTTTACCTCTTCCGTAAAAGCCTTTGGCTAATTTAAGCACTTTTTTACGTCTTGCTCTTGACGCTACGTGGTTGACGCTACGTGGCATAATTTTGTTTGTTTTTTGAAACTTGGCGGTAAATTTTTACACTTTATAAGCCAATTTTCTGGTTGAACAATAACTGAAATCAGTTGTCAGTAATTAGTTATCAGTTATCAGAAAATAAAAATGTATTTTATTTAAAACTGTTCACTGTTAATTGGTTACTGTTCACTGAAAAGATATTACATAACTAACATTAAAGTTACTCTGTCCATATCTGCTGAACTTACTAACGTATCGTGAACTAAGTTACGCTTACGTTTTGTAGATTTTTTAGTAAGAATGTGGCTGTGGAAAGCGTGTTTACGCTTGATTTTGCCTGTTCCTGTAACCTTGAAGCGTTTTTTAGCTCCAGATTTGGTTTTAATTTTTGGCATTTTGTTAAACGTTTAAAAATGAAAAAGTATAAAATTTGTAAAATAGTCTGCAAAGATACGGAAAAAATGAATATCTACTATTTGAATCCTAAAAATACTCTTCAAATCTTTGATATAATGAGGTGATGTAAGCTCTGTTTCCGTTGGGGTTCTTTAAACTCTTTGTAAATTCGTACCATAAGCCATCACCAATCGTGATAAATTTACCAATTGATTTAGGCTCATTTTTAGAGGCTTTATCAGGAAAGAAATCACCTACAAATACCTGACCTATTAATTCGCTGGCTTCTTCCCAAGTTAAACTTCTGCTTCTTTTCATAGAATCTACCTCAGTATAAGCTTCAACACGGCGGTCGGTATAATGTAGAAATAAATCAAAAGCTGAAACACTTTTATTAGAATCAATCTTTTTGAAAGTCAAAGCAAAGGGTAATTCTTTGCCATAAGTTTCATAAACTGCCTGAGAAAGTTCTTGTAATAAATACTCCCAAGCTTCTTGATTTTTAGGATTCCCAAACGTTTTTCCATTCAGCACCAATTCCAAAAAATTTTGTTCTTCTTGAATAGCCTTTTGATTGGGTTTATCAGGCATTTGAGCCAAAAGTTCTAAAATAGGAGCTTTCCAAGCATTAGATAATTCGCCTGCCCATGCTACATTTTCTTCTCCTGTAAATCCTTCGTCTAAGATTTCTTCGTCCGAAAGTTCGTCACGATAAGTATAAGCTATTTCAAATTTGGTATCAATAAAGTCATTTTGGAAATCTAAACTGAGCAATATTTGGTGTGAAAATGGCGGAGGTAATATATCCGCAGTTTCAAATTTGATTTCTAAATGTTTAAGTTCTGTAATTAGCATTTTATTAAAATTCTTTTTCTTGCTGTATCTTTTATTTAGGAGCTGTTTAAACTTTTCTTTTCTGGCTGAAATTACTGTATTTTTAGACTTGTTAGTTTGAAATTATCGAAGCATAGCAGAGCTACGATGAGAGAATTTCGAAATAACAGGGTTAAAAAGACTTCATTTCGGTCGTAAGGAAAAGTTTAAACTGCTTCTTACCCAAAAGTATAGTTTTTTGAGTGAATAACGATAAATCAACCGAGATTAAATAAATATAGTTCATCATTAAAATACCTGATTTTTGTCATAACGCCCATTTTTAGCAAGGCCTAATTTTGTAATAAAAACAATTATGGCAATTTTAATATTCTTTTTAGCCCACTGGTATTTATCCTTATTTTCACAAACGTTCTTTTTACATCGTTATGCTGCACACCAAATGTTTACGATGTCGAAAAGGTGGGAAAAATTCTTCTATTGGTTCACTTTTGTAACCCAAGGTTCATCATTTTTAAGCCCAAAAGCCTATGGCATTATGCACCGTTTGCACCATGCTTATGCTGATACGGAAAAAGACCCACACTCACCAAGTTATTCCGACAATCTTTTTCACATGATGTGGAAAACAAAGGACTATTATAATGCCGTTTTGAACGACCGTGCAGGCATTGAACCTAAGTTTTTGAAAGGTGTTCCGTATTATGAAACTGTTGAAAAATTAGGAGACAAATGGTTTGTAAGAATTACATGGGGAGTTTTATATACCTTGTTTTATATCAAATTTGCCACTCATACTTGGGAATACGCCTTGTTGCCGATTCACTATTTAATGGGTCCCGTTCATGGTGTAATTATCAATTGGTTTGCTCATAAATACGGATATATCAACTTTAAAGTAAATGACACTGCCAAAAATTTATTACCATTCGACTTTTTAATGATGGGGGAATCTTACCATAATAATCATCATAAATTGGGTGGAAGAGCAAACTTTGGCATAAAATGGCACGAATTTGACCCTACTTACCCCGTTATTCTGCTTTTGAATTCACTTCATATCATCAAACTAAAATTAAATAATGACTTAAATTATATGTAGATATCGTAATATGGAAATCAACTTAAAAACATTCACATTAACTGAAAAATTAACGCAGGAACAGAAAGATTTTTTCAATAAATATGGCTTTATCCATTTCAAGAATTTCATTACAAAAGACGTTGTCGAGCATTTCAAAAAAGAAGCACATCGTATTGAAAAAGAATGGTTAGAATCTGGAATTGACAAAATGAACGGAATTCCGCTAAAGTTTGGAAAAGATGAAAAGGGAAATCCAATGATTCAACGTTTATGTTTTCTATCACAACATAGTGATATTTTGCACGAATATTTGCAAGACCCACGCTTAAAAGCACTTTTAGAGCTAATTCCAGATAACGAAAACCGTATTGGCGAAGACGAAAAAGATGGTTTAGTTTTTAATCATTATGTAAATGCGGATAATAGCAAGTTCTCACAAATGGGCTGGCACACTGATAGTCCAAGAGATTTATTTTTAGGACAAAAAATCTTGAAAATGCTTAATGTAGGCACACATTTAGATGATTGTCCGATGGAAAATGGCGGTTTACGTGTGCTTCCTGAAACGCATAATTTAAGTAAAATGAAGGTTTTGTTCTTGAAAAAACAGTTCATCGACCACAAACCTGACGAAAAAGAAGTGGGCTTAAATATCGAAGCAGGCGACTTAACTGTTCATGATGGCGACTTATGGCATAGAGTAGAAGTTTGTCCGTTCACAGGTGAAAAATCAAGACGAAGAGTGATGTATTTTCCGATTGTTCAGGGTAAATATCAACCTAAGAATCAACAAAGCAAAACGCCATTTTACCACAAATTAGGTAAATTGGTAGTGAAGTAATTTTGTAAATTTATGAAAAAGGACCTTGAAAATCGTCAAGATATAGAACAGTTGGTAAATAGTTTTTACGCTAAAATACGCCAAAATGAGACTTTAGGGAATATTTTTGATAATATCGCTCAAGTTAATTGGGAAAATCACCTTCCGAAAATGTATAATTTTTGGGAGATGATTTTATTTGGTCAAGAAGGCTACGAAGGTTTTCCACTTAGACCACATTTAATGTTAAATTCACTTCATCAATTAACTCCTCAACATTTCAACGAATGGCTAATTATTTTCAATAATACAGTCGATGAAAATTTTGAGGGAGACAAAGCAACTGAGGTAAAATCAAGAGCAAAAAATATCGCTCTTTCGTGGGCTTATAAAATTAATTTCATGAACCAAGAAGTGGTTGTTTAACAATTCTCAACGCTGTCAGGGTTTCCTCATTTCCCCCTTCAACTTCTCGAAAGTTTAAAACTTTCGAGAAGTTCCTCCAAGCCAAATTTGGGCTATTTCTTTAAAGTGCCAAAGCAGAATTAAACTGTTTGCGAAAATAATTTCCCTACAATTTGCTCTCTCAACATTCTTTTATCAAAAGCCATACAAATATTCCTAATAAATGGCTTCCCTCCTTCGTGAACAATTAACGATGTTTCATCAAAACTTAAAAGTTCGTCCTGCCTAAAACCTTCCAATTTCTCCGATAAATCAAGTCTCTCTTCTTCAGTAAAATCTTCAGTTTTCCAAGTAGTTTTAAATTGACACATAATATCTAAAATTTGCTGACGAACAATCAAATCTTCATCAGTCAAAATATGTCCTTTTAATAAAGGCAAAGTATTATTTTCCAGCATCTCCAAATATTCGTCAATATCTTTTACATTTTGAGAAAAACCAGACCAAGAATCACTAATTGAGGACACTCCCAAACCTAATAAAACTTTGGTTTGCGTAGTAGTATAACCCATAAAATTCCGATTAAGTGTTTGCTTCTCCATCGCTTTAAACATTGAATCATGCTTTAACGCAAAATGGTCCATTCCAATTTCTGCATATCCATTTTGCTCAAATAAATCTCTACCAATTTCGTACAATTCACGTTTTAACTCTGCTGAAGGTAAATCAACATCTTTAAAACCACGTTGCCCGTTTCCTTTCAACCAAGGCACATGAGCATAAGAATAAAATGCCAAGCGGTCGGGTCTCAAAGCCAAGGTTTTATGAATTGTATCAATCATGGATGCAGTTGTTTGAAAAGGCAAACCAAAAACTAAATCATGGCTAACCGATTCATAACCAATCTGTTTACACCATTCTGTTACTCGTTTTACGCTTTCAAGAGATTGTATTCTATGGATTGCTTTTTGCACAATTGGGTCATAATCTTGAACGCCAAAACTAACTCGTCTAAAGCCCAAATCATATAAAGTTTGTAGATGCTCAAAAGTAGTATTGGCAGGATGTCCCTCAAAACTGAATTCTATTTCATCATGTAAAGTTGAATAGTTTAGAATACCCTCAATAAGCATTTTAAGCATTTCTGGCTTGAAAAAACTGGGAGTTCCTCCGCCCAAATGAATTTCTGCAATTCGGGGTTTTTCAGTAAAATGATTTAGATACAATTGCCATTCTTTCAAAACCGCTTGGATGTAAGGCTTCTCAACTTCATGGTTTTTAGTGATGCGTTTATTGCAACCACAAAATGTACAAAGACTTTCGCAATAAGGTAAATGTATGTACAAACTTATTCCTGTTGATTGATTACTTGCTTGAAAAGTAGCATTTAAAGACGACAACCATGACATTTCACTGTATGTGTCTGATTGCCAATACGGTACCGTTGGGTAGCTTGTATAGCGTGGACCTGCCACGTTATATTTTGAAATGAGTGAATTCATATTTTGGGGATGTATTTATACCCAAATTTAAGTCCATAGCTATTGGAGAATGATGATTTTTATCAGTAATAAATCTGACAATTGGGGCAAAAAAAGAAGCTTCCCATTGGGAAGCCCTTTTTCTATAATCCTTACTTTGTTTATTTTTATTTGAGGAAGTCCTCAATTATTTCTCTTTGAAATATAGAATCTAAGTGTTTAAAATTTAATTATTCTTCTTTGTGAATTTTACAAATAAAGACACCAAATCATAGAATACACTGATATTCAAGCACATAAGATTACGAATGTTATTTTATAGTGACAAACAAAATTTAACTTTTTTCAGAAAAAAAAATACTCCTTTGTGTAAATTTGATAATTCTGATTTTTTTCGATTTTTTTCGGGATAAAAAAAAATTAATTTTACCCTCATCTTTACCAATAAAAAATAGTCTCTATTTAATTTTCAAATCCTTTTTTCATCTTGTCAAACAAAAAAATAATTAAATGACACATACCGTCCAAGCCAAAGAAACCTTATTTAGCATTGCCAAAAAATATAGCACTAATGTTGACCAACTGATAAAGATAAATGGATTAAAATCGAATAATTTATTCATTGGTCAAGTTATAAAGATTGACTTTCCAACGCCTGTTGCTCCAACTCCAACACCTCCTGCTGCTAATATTTCAGTTTTTGCCCAAAGGAATGTCTTTCAAGTAAAAAAAGAAAATAAAGGAAGTTTTAATAATTATGTTTTGACGTTCCCAACTCCCAATGGAACAGTTTCAACAGGAATTATGAGAGATAATTATCCTTCAACCAACTTGGCAAATCCCAAAGGAGTTAGTTACATTGGGCAGTCACTTTTCCAGACAAATACACCTTTATTTTCTGATTTGTGCCAACAGCCATTTTACATAGATTTACTACATTACATTGCTAAAAATGAAGGATGTTTTGACGCCATAAATAGTTATGACAAGGCAATTTTTTCATTTGGTTTCATTCAATTTACAGGAGGTTTAGCAAGTGGGTCGATGTTGACAAGGGTTTTACAAAGATTTAAAACCAAAGATGAATATGCCTTTAACGATTGCTTCGGAAAATATGGCATGAATATCCAAAATTATAAAACTCCTTTATTTCAAGTTGAAACCACGACTGGCATTAAAGAAGGCGATGCGGCATATTTAGAAGTTGCCAATAATTTACCGCTCACAACGGCATTTATAGCCAGCGGTTTCAGACGAAGTATGATTCGTTCACAAGTAGAAATCGCTTTGGAAGAATATGTTTTAAAAGCCCTATCTCCTACCCAAATGATTGTAATTAATGGCGTAAATATTGCTCTAAATCAAATTCTCCGTACACAAGGAGGCTTTGCATTAAGGGTCGATTTATGTGTTAATAGAGGTTTAGGAGGCTCATTAATTGTATTGAAAAAAGCTATTGAACAAGTTGTTGCGGAATCAGGAGTTACCGATTTATCCAGAATTAACGAAAAAAGAGTTGTAGAAATTGTTGCTCAAAACGACGTTGAGGCATGGAAAAAACAAAGAGTGCTAAAAATTATAGACAGCGGATTTAGTTTTCTGAAATAAATTTCAGTTTGACTACATCACCCACCACTAATGAAAAAAAAGCTATTACCCGATTGGCGAAAAGTGAACGTCAATTCATACCACTATGCAAAACTCTATAAAGAAACTTATGAAAACGTTGGACTTTACCCCGTTTCAGAGGAATATATTTTTAATTGCCACTCAAATTTATTTTACTTCAAAGAGAAATTAGTAGGCGGTTTTATCATCAATGACGGAATAATGAATCCTTTACGATATTTTTCCATCATCAAAACCGATGAAGAAATTGATTTATTATTAGATATTGAAGACCTCGAAGAAGCCCATCTAATGGAAATTTCTTGTATTTTCTTAGATAAAAAAATAGCACCCGTTTACCGAGTGCTATTTTATGTTGATGTTTTATCTCAAACCTATAAATTTGCTCGTTTTTGGAATAAAAAAGGCATATTAGGCGGAAGTTTCGAAAAGAAAATTCAGTTAATGCAAATGAAATTAATGCCTCATATTATTCTAAAAACGGTCATTAATAAATCTCTAAAAATCACGGGGCATCCCAAAGGTCTGGTTATGCTTTATTACTGCCCAACCAACGAATTTATTTTTCGGGCTATTTCCGTAATCATCCAATATTCTTTCCTAAAACTTTTCAAGAAAACGTCAAAATCTAATTGAGAACTCCGCAACGCTTTAAAAAATGAGCCACTTCTTTGGCAGTGCTAAAAGTGTAATGCTCGCCAAAATAATCTTTTGCTTTATTGATTATTTCTTTATTATAAAATTTAAGCGTTGAAGCAGTGACCTCTGTCACTTTCGCAAATTCATCTAAAGATTTATTCTCTGTATCGCTTGCGTAAGCTTGCAAAATAATCATTTCTTTAGGTGAAAATGGTGAGTTTTCCCAGATAAAAGCTCTGTTAATAAAAACGTTATATTTATCAACTAAATCAGGAGGAATATCCGTAAAACGTGGCTCAGGAGCTTCATTATTAAAACCCTTTTTTATCACCGTAAATTCTGACAAATACTGTAATAACTTTCCATCACTTGTAAATTGAAAAGGCGAAATAGTTCGCTTTACTAACATCAATTCTCCTTGCGAATTTTTGAAGGGAAGCTGAACAATAAATTTAGGTTTTAGGAACGCCAATAGTGTTTTTGCCTCGATATTAAACTCAAATATTTTCCTCCACATCAACGACATCAATTGCAAAATTCCTGGGGAAGGAATGGCTTGTACGTACTGCATCATATCAAAAGTGTCGGAATGATAACCGATTTCCTCCAAGCCTTTTGCATAAACAATATTGAAATCAGATACATTAACGATAAAGAAAAACTGTTCATACCTTAATCCATTGGTAAGCTTCATTAATTCATCTTGTTGTTCTTTTTCACTGACTAAAAGGTCTTCACTCTGATTCTCTAAAAATTGTTTTTTGGTGAACTCTTTTAAACTTTTAAACTCTTCGAGTTGTGTTTTTTTTACTTTCATAGGTCAATTTTAACTATAAGATTTATTACCTCTCTGATAGAGGTAATTTTATGATTTTTAAAGTTACAAATTTGTGCATGATTAATCTCTAAAACGTATGAAATATTGCTGTTTTAGGAAACCAAACTAAACCCCAAAAACTATGAATTCTTCAACCTTTCCAGTCGTCTTTGTGAAGAATAATCAGTTGTTACTTTATAAGGAAAAACTCAAAATTTCAATTTCAGAAATTATTCTTTTAGAAGCTCACAAAAATTATACGTGCTTATATATTTGTAATGGAAAAAGGCTTGTTGTTCCGAAAACACTTAAACTTTTTGAAGATTTATTGATAAACCACAAGTTTTATAGAATTCACAGAACGTTTTTAATTAACTACGCCCATTTGAAAAATTATAATGCAGATTTAGGGGAAGTTTATTTGACCCAAAATATAAAAGCAGTTGCCTCTCGAAGACGAAAATTAGACTTTGAGGTGCAGATAAATTATTTATCGTAGTAATTCACGATGAATGCGATTCTTAGTAGGTGGTTTTCACATTTAATTAATTTCTACATTTAGATACACAAATTAATAGTTCATGGCACATTAAAAACAAAAAACGATGTCGTAAAGGCATCGTTTTTTTTGTTATACTTTTATTCTTTTTACTTCAATTGCTTCTTCTAATTGTACGCTCACTTTTAGACTGTCTTTAAAATTAAAAACTTGTCCATCTTGTCTTACGTTTTCAATTAAATCAAAATCCAATTCTTGAATTAACCAACCTTCCGTTTGAGGATTTTGAATATTAACAATTCCTTCTTCTGGTAAGTTTTTATCAGGACTTGTATAAATAGCAGCATAACCGAAATTAATATCTACCGCAGGAGACCATTCTGCATTTTCAATGGTTTGCGAAACTGCCACATAACATTGATTTTCCAAAGCTCTTGCCCTTGCTCCTACGTGTACACGAGTTGCCCCTCTGATTGTTTCGGTACAACTTGGTGCTAAAATTAAATTTGCTCCGTTGGCACAAAGTAACTGCGAACCAATTGGAAATTCTACATCATAACAAATCTGAATGCCAAAACTCCCCCATTTCGTCTCAAAAACTGACAAAACTTTGGGTGCTGAAGCAATTCCCCATTCTTCATTTTCAAAACGAGTCATGAAAAATTTGTCCTGATAACCGACCAAGCCATTTTTTGAAAAGACAAAAACTCGATTATAGATTTTATCATCTTCCAAAACGGGAAAACTTGGAGCCACAATAATTACCTCAAATTGCTTTGCTAAATTGGAATAGGTTTCACAAAAAACATCTTTCAGGGAATCCATCTCCAAAACTTGTTTTCGCAAATCTTGCCTGATTTCTTCACTAAAAAGGCTTGTCAATTCCATTGAACCATATTCAGGGAAAAGCAATAATTCAGCTTTTTGTTCAATTGCAGATTTCACCCAATTTTCGGTGTAAATTTTCCAATCTTCGATATCTTTATGAAAAGTAATTGGGTATTGAGCCGTAGCTATTTTTACTTTCATCATTAAATATTTTTCACCCAATAAACCATTGGTTTTATCGTCGATTGGCTTTCATTAATATCCAACCAATCAAATTGGCTTTGTAAACTTTCATCTTTTTGATAACCTCTTTTCGTCCAAAAAATATCGTGTGGTTGATAATTTTCTGGTTTCATTGGGTGATTTTCGGGACGAACAACTGAACAAAAACACGTTTTTTCAAATGTTCCAAAACTTCGAGCATGATTTTCCCTTTCTTCAAAGAAACGATTTCCAATGCCCAAACCTCGATATTTAGACAATAAAATGCTTTCGCCAAAGTAAAAAATGCTTTCGATATTCATTTCTGCCTTGATAAATGGCTCTTGTACATCGGCAGTTTCATCTGATAACGGAATACACGTGGTAGCTCCTACCATTTTATCATCATCCCAAACACTAAATAAAAGTGCGTTTTCAGAATTAATATACGTTGAAAGATATTCTTTTTCGTGAGCGACTGTTCCTTCGTACAAATAAGGATAATCTTTAAAAACAATAATCCGTAATTGGGCTAAATCTAAAATTACAGATTCAATTTCTTTGCCTTTAAAGGCTTTGTAAGTTAGCATTTTTGATTTACGATTTAGAAACTAACTCAATCCAAAGTGGAAGGTTATAATAAGTTGTTACACGAGATATTTTGCCATCGGTAATTCCTAAAAAAGAAGCCGCAGGAAGAATATATGTTTGATTATGAGCAGGAGGTAAATCTTCGTCAGCTTTTTTATAAATGCCATTTACGGTAAATTCTGCGGCAATTCTTTGGTCGGAAGGTTCGGTGAAGAATACCATATCGGTTAGATTTTCATCATAACACTCGTCCATTTTTTGCAAAAACTTAGTAAAATTTTCTATTCCGATACGAACATCACCTTGGTTGCTTTCGTGACGAACTTCAGGGTGAAGCAATGAAAGCATTCCATTCCAGTTCTTTTCATTAAAATATTGATAGTATTGTTGTACTAATTCTAAAGATGTCATTTTATAATTTTTTAAAGGATTTAAAGTTTTATTAAAGATTTGGGGTATTTAATACACTGTTTAATAAGTTATTTCAACTTCCCGAAAGTTTTAAACTTTCGGGAAGTTCCCACAATCAAAGATTTTAGGATAAAAATTATTTAGAAAACTTATTAAACAGTGTATTTAACCACCAACAAAATTAATAAGAAATGACATTTCAAAATCATATTTTAATAAAATCAAACCACATTCAGTAGTTTTGTGTTACTAAAACATTACCATTTCAAACAGCCATTTAACAAGATGCTCAAATCCAAATTGCGATTCATTTTATTGTTGCTAACCACTCAGTGCTTTTTGCAAACCACTTTTTCACAGGCAATAAAACCCATGCCAACAGGTGAAATATTACTCAATCTTAAAAAACTAAATGTTGTCGGTACGGCACTTTACATGGCTGCTCACCCCGACGACGAAAATACCATCATGCTTTCGTGGCTTGCCAAAGAACGGAAAGTAAGAACGGCTTATCTTTCGGTAACTCGTGGTGATGGAGGACAAAATTTAGTAGGCTCTGAATTGTCTGATTTATTGGGACTTATCCGTACTCAAGAGCTTTTAGCGGCACGTTCTATTGATGGGCCAGAGCAGTATTTTACTCGTGCAAACGACTTTGGTTTTTCAAAAAATACCGAAGAAACCATGCAAATTTGGGGAAAAGATGCGGTAATGGCTGACGTTGTTTGGAGAATCAGAAACTTGCGTCCCGACGTAATCATTTGTCGTTTTCCACCCGATGCACGTGCAGGACATGGAAATCACTCAGCTTCGGCAGTTTTGGCAGAAGAAGCATTCAAGCTTTCGGGCGACCCAACTAAATTTCCAGAACAGTTAAAATACGTAAAACCTTGGCAAGCAAAACGTGTGGTTTGGAATACGTTTAATTTTGGAACAGTTGCACAAACGCAAAAACCAACTGAAAAAGAGTGGATACAAGTTGACATTGGTGCATACAATCCATTATTGGGAAAATCTTACAACGAAATTGCGGCAGAAAGTCGCTCACAACACAAATCACAAGGTTTTGGCGTTCCTCGTGGACGTGGTGCAAGACCAGAATATCTTGTTCATAAATTTGGCGAAAAAGCAGACAAAGACCTTTTTGACGGTGTTGATATTACTTGGAATAGAGTTAAAGGTGGTTCAGCCATTGAAACTTTAGTGAATGACGCCATTAAAAATTTCAATCCAGAAAACCCTTCGACTATCGTTCCAACTTTGGTAAAAGCCTATCAATTGGTGAATAATTTAGAAGATGAATATTGGAAGAATCAGAAGAAAAAGGAATTGGAAAGTTTGATAATTGCTTGCTCAGGTTTGTATTTTGAAGCTAATCCAAATGAATATTCTGCGGCATCTGGCGAAAAAATCAGCATAGCAACAACGGTTATCAAACGTTCAGATTTACCTGTTACTTTATCTGAAATCAAGTTGATTGGTTTAGCCAAAGACACAACGATGAAATTGGAATTAGGTAATAATGAGCTATTGAGATTTACGTTTGCTTCTGAAATTGCTAAAAATCAGCCGAATACACAGCCTTATTGGTTAGCGGAAAAGAAAATGGGCAAAGGAATGTACAGAGTTGACAATCAAGAATTGATAGGAATTCCAGAAAAACCTGCTGATTTACAAGCTGAATTTACATTTACGATTGACAATCAAAACTTTACTTTTTCATCACCTGTAATTTTCAAATATACCGATGAAGTTCGTGGAGAATTATATCGCACTTTTGAAATTCGACCAGAAGTAGCGGTAAATATTGCAGACAAAGTTTATGTTTTTGCTGATAATCAACCCAAAGACGTTGAGCTAACCTTAAAAGCTGCCAAAGCAGGTGTGTCAGGTAGCGTAAGTTTATCATTACCAACAGGTTGGAAATCGAATCCTGCGAATATTGATTTTAATTTAGCTAATAAATATCAAGAACAGAAAGTTATTTTTAAGGTTACGCCAAGTGTAAAAGATTCGGAAGGAGAAATAAAAGCCATTGTAAAAACCGCAAACGGAACATTTGATAGAGGCATTAGAACGGTTGCTTACGACCATATTCCTCCGCAAACACTTTTCCCTTTAGCAGAGTCAAAAGCAGTGAAATTAGACATTAAAACCAAAGGAAAATCTATTGGGTACATTGCAGGTGCAGGTGATGAAGTTCCTGCTGCTTTACGTCAAATTGGCTATTCGGTAACTAATTTAACAGAGAAAGAATTTAATGAAGATTTGTCAAAATTCGATGCCATTGTCGTGGGTGTTCGTGCGTACAATACAGAAGAAAGACTGAAGTTTTATCAAAAAAAATTGATGGAATATGTTGAGAAAGGTGGAAACATGGTGGTTCAATATCAGGTAAATAATCAATTACAAAAAATTGATGGTGGTATGGGACCTTATCCTTTTAAAATTTCAAGAGATAGAGTGACTGTGGAAGAAGCGGAAATTCGTTTCTTGAAACCAGAAAGTCCGTTGTTGAATATGCCAAATAAAATCACGAATAAGGATTTTGAAGGTTGGGTTCAAGAAAGAGGTTTATACTTTGCGAATGAATGGGACCCAAAATTTGAAACAATCCTATCATCAAATGACCCGAATGAGAAGCCTTTAGACGGTGGTTTACTTTACACTAAATACGGAAAAGGGAATTACATTTTTACGGGTTATGCCTTCTTCCGTCAATTGCCTGCGGGAGTTTCGGGTGCGTATCGTTTATTTGCCAATTTGATTTCTGCTGGGAAATAGGAATTGTTCTGAACTATGATTTGGAGGATTAATTGATTTTTGGATTTGCTTATTTTTATCCTAAAATCTGTTAATCCTGTAAATCATAGTTTTTTTATTGTCTGAACTATGATTTGGAGGATTAATTGATTTTTGGATTTGCTTATTTTTATCCTAAAATCTGTTAATCCTGTAAATCATAGTTTTTTTATTGTCTGAACTATGATTTATTGACATACTTTGTAAATTATTTCAGATTTACAGCCTATACCGCCGCATATATTCCAATTTGAGGTTGGCTGAGATAAATTTGCGACACAAATCTCTTTTACTCTATTTGAATAACACAAAAGTCGATTTAAGTTTAAATTTTTGCTTAAATCTAATTGAGAAATACTCGTTCCAACGCAGTTCAAATCAGTTAATAATAAACAATTTCTCACATTTAGCTCAGTCAAACCACTACCAGAACAATTAATAATTTTTAAGTTTTTACAATTTAAAATATTTAGGTTAGCTAAACTGGACATACTCCAAATTGATAACTCTTTCAAATTAATATTATTCAATAAATTGAGAGAAGTAAGGTTGAAATTATAACTAATATTTAAATAAGAGAGATTTATATTTTTACTTAAATTTAACGATTTTAGATTATTTTGCTTACCAATAATTTCAAATGTTAAGCTATCCAGATTTACAAAATATTCGATTCCTGTAATATCTTCAATGTCTCCATAAATACGTATTGCTTTTACTTTTTCTAAATCACTTTTTGATGCTAAACCATTAAGTGTTTTGTCTGAATCTATTTTTAAGTCCAGAAGTTCTTGCTCGAATTTTTTATCTAAAATTTTGACTTTTTCATCATCGACAACAGAAGTTTCGTTTTTTGTACACGAAATGAAAAAAAACAATACCAGAAATAAATGTAAAATAAGTTTTTTCATTGAAATGTGCTTTAATGTTTAAGTGCTGTTAAAAGGTAACCTATATTAAAAAGGTTGTTCTCGAATCTCCATTTACCCAATCGATTTTATCCGCAAATCAAATTCAAAATCTTCAATTTCTATGATTTTAACTTTTGAAAAGTCGGGGTGTTGTGGATTAAACAAATAATTAAACTCATTTTTAATGATAGCAGATGGAACTTGTAGCACACAAGAGTTAAATTCTTCAATCCATTTGTCTCCAATTTCTTGGCATAATTGATAATTGTTATGGTCAGTCCATTCTAAAGGAAGTTCTGAAATATTAATTTTAGTAATTGCTAAATCATCAGGCAATTCAACAACAGCCACTTTAAATGCCGTTTTTAATCTATCAGAATTTAAGTGTACCACCATTTCCAAACACGCTAACGCACGTGAAGAAGCCGTATAACACATAAAAATTCCATTTGAATTCCACCTTGCAGCATAACCCGAACCACGTAAATTTCCCGCCCACTTTTCTGTTGTAATTCTATAAACAAGCATAGATATAATATTAAGCGGTAGCACCAAATTCAATGCGATATAATTCTTCCATAATTAACTCTATTCCACCCGAAGTCTCCATTAATTCCGCAGGAATTTCCCAACCTAAACCGTAAGCAGGTTTCATAATCCATTTACGAAAAGCCTCTAATTCGCTAAAAATCTCGTTCCCTTTTTTAAATAAAGCAATGAGTTTTAGGGCGTGTTCACTGTTTACCACATCCAAGTTTTTACCTTCCTGTGTATAACGAGTTATCGTTTTGGCAGAGGTGTTAAATAATGTCGCAATTTGTTCTTTTTTGAACCCTGTCAATAAAATTATATCATATAAAACACTTGCACTCAATCCTTTACGAGCATTAAGAACAATAGAAATATTACCCCGAATTTGTGGAGCATATTTAGCGTAAATCGCCGCTTCTTCTTGAACTTCCATGATTTTTTCTTGATGTTTTTAATGAGAATCTTCTATTCAAAATCTTACTGTAAATTAAAGGGAATTTGTCTAAAAAATCAAGACAAATTCCCTTTAATAATCTTAAACAAAAAAAGCCGTTCTTCTCAGAACGGCTTTTATAGGCTTTAAATACTTACTTCTTAGTTACTCTCACCGAAATTCTACGGTTAGCAGCACGTCCTTCTTCTGTATCATTTGTTGCCACAGGATTTTCTTGTCCGTAACCTTCAGATTCTAAACGAGCGTCTGGAATACCTAATTTCACTAATTCTGACTTAACAGTTGAAGCTCTATCTCCTGATAATTTCAAGTTTGCGTTTGCATCACCTGTATTGTCTGTATAACCTCCCAATTTGATATTTACTGAAGGAAATGCTTTTAAGATTTCCGCAATATTCTTTAACTGTTCTGCTGATTCTGGTTTCAAAGTTGATTTGCCTGTTTCAAAAGTCAAACGGTCAAAATCAAACCAAGTAGTTTTATCAACTGCTTTTGATTTATCTTCGATGAATTTCAACAAGTTGTTTTCAATCCCATTTTCTGGAATATTTAAAGTTACTCCCGATGAAAGAGCTTTATCTAATTTTGCACCTAAATTTTTAATTCCTTCCGAAACGGGTAATTCAGACGCTAATTGAGGAGTCATCGCTTCAACATTAATGCCGTCCATTGTTTTTGTAATATCGTCAGAATGAACAGCGATATACGGAGCAATTACTAATGAAACAATCGACATCAATTTAATCAAAATATTCATTGAAGGACCAGATGTATCTTTGAAAGGGTCACCCACGGTATCACCTGTTACCGATGCTTTGTGTGGCTCAGACTTTTTGTAGTACATTTCACCGTCAATCAAAACGCCTTTTTCAAATGATTTTTTAGCGTTATCCCAAGCACCACCTGCATTAGATTGGAACAAGCCCATCAACACACCTGAAACTGTTACACCAGCCAACAAACCACCTAAAACTTCAGGTCCAAATATAAAACCTACCACAACAGGCGTAATCAAGGCAATTGCTCCTGGGAGAATCATTTGCTTGATAGAGGCTTCCGTAGAAATAGCCACACATTTTTCGTATTCTGGTTCAGCTTTGTATTCCATAATTCCAGGAATTTCACGGAACTGACGACGAACTTCGTTTACCATTTCCATTGCTGCTTTTCCAACCGCCGAAATACATAAAGCACTAAAAATAAACGGAATCATTCCACCTACAAAAAGACCTGCTAATACGTCAGCTTTGTAAATGTCAATTGCTTTAATTCCTGCAATACCCACAAAAGCCGCAAAAAGAGCTAATGAAGTTAAAGCCGCCGAAGCAATGGCAAAGCCTTTACCCGTTGCTGCCGTAGTGTTACCAACTGCATCTAAATTATCGGTACGTTCACGAACTTCTGAAGGCAATAATGACATTTCAGCGATACCACCTGCATTATCAGCAATTGGTCCAAAAGCATCAATTGCCAATTGCATAGCGGTTGTTGCCATCATACCCGCTGCCGCAATAGAAACCCCATAAAGTCCTGCGAATTTATACGAAAGAATAATACCTGCTGCTAAAACGATAATTGGTAAAACCGTAGATTCCATACCCACTGCTAAACCACCAATAATATTTGTAGCGTGTCCTGTACCTGATTTTTGAATAATTGACAACACTGGACGCTTACCCATTGCGGTATAGTATTCTGTAATAATCGACATTAATGCACCAACTACTAAACCAACTACAATCGCCAAGAAAACACCGTTTGAGGTAAATTCAAATCCACGAAGGTTAAGGGTTTCAGGTAAAAGATTTTTTACTAAGAAATATGAAGTAATAAAAGTAATAATGACTGATGCCCAGTTTCCTAAGTTTAAAGCGGCTTGCACTGATGAGTTTTCGTTACTTATTCTCACTAAAAACGTTGAAACCAAAGAAGCTAAAAGTCCAACACCTGCAATCATCATTGGTAGAATAACAGGAGAAAAACCACCATAATTATCAGTAACGTTGATTTCTTGTCCTAAAACCATTGTTGCCAAAATGGTAGCCACATAAGAACCAAATAAATCGGCACCCATACCTGCCACGTCACCTACATTATCACCTACGTTATCAGCAATGGTTGCAGGGTTACGCACGTCATCTTCTGGAATCCCAGCTTCTACTTTACCTACTAAGTCAGCTCCCACGTCAGCAGCTTTTGTATAGATACCTCCACCTACACGAGCAAAAAGAGCAATTGATTCAGCACCTAATGAAAAACCTGCTAATACTTCAATCGCTTTTTTCATTTCGTCAGAAGTCAAAGGTTGGTCTTTTGCGAAATAATTATAGAAAATAATAAATAAGCCCCCAAGACCTAAAACGGCTAAACCTGCGACTCCCATTCCCATTACAGAACCACCCGTAAATGAAACTTGAAGAGCTTTTGACAAAGAAGTACGAGCCGCTTGTGCAGTACGAACGTTGGCTTTTGTAGCAATTTTCATCCCGATGTAACCTGCTAAAGCAGAAAGGAACGCACCAATCAAGAATGAAACTGAAATTAATGGAGAAGAGTGAATTGGGTTTTCGGCAGTACCTTCATTTGAACCCAAAAAGAAAAGTAAAATGGCTGTTGGAATGGCGAAATATGCTAATACTTTCCATTCTGCTTTTAAAAATGCAATTGCACCATCGGCGATATAACCAGATAGTTTTTGCATATTTCCATCACCTGCGGGTTGCTTTGAAACCCAAGAAAAACGCCATGCTGTGTACAGCAATCCAATTATTCCAAAAACTGGAACGTAGTAAATAATGTTATTCATTAGTTATATTAAGGGTTTGTTTTTTGCTTAGTAATTATCAATGAGTTTTATATTTTATGTGTTCTTAAACTCAATTCAAAACACTAAGCGGTGAAATAATTAAAAGGCAATTTTACTTTGTCCGAAATTCAAGAATAAATTATTAGATAAATTATAATTTAACACCGATTCTTACAAAATAGGATTTCACAAATATACATTTTTAGAATTGGTTATAAAAAACTATTTCAAGATTAAATTGTACTTATTTTATTTAATTTTCATTTTTTGGAAAGGCTTAAAAAAATATTTTTTCCAAATTATTGGATTTCTTATCAAAATTTCTGCAAATATTTTCTTTTATCCTTCTTTAATGCTTTTATTATCAATAAAAAACATGAAAAACAACAACAAAACCATAACAACCTAACAAACAATAGATTACAAATAAAAACCGAACATTCAGTCTATTAATTCGAGATTTTTTCATGCAATTTCAGATAAAAAAAGGGACACAAAAACTAAGGATTATGATTATTCCGTTTAGAATATAGCTCTTTAGTAGTAACTTATCGAAAAATCAAAAAAAGACAAGACAAAGTATATCTTACAAACCTAAAATCCATTACCATTAGATTTTTGAAAAAATAATAATGAAAGAGATTAAAAATATCATTGAAACATACCATAAAATAGACTTCTCAAGACAAAAAGCGGCTCTTGCCACAGTAGTTAGAGTTGAGGGTTCTTCGTATCGCAGAACGGGGGCAAGAATGTTAATTACTGATTCGGGCGAGTGGATTGGCGGTATCAGTGGAGGGTGTCTGGAAGGTGATGCTTTGAAAAGAGCAAAATTAGCAATGGCACAGGGAAAATCAACAATTGTGACTTATGATACCACCGACGATGACCCCTATCAAATTGGTGTTGGCTTGGGCTGCAACGGAATCATTGACGTTTTATTGACGCCTTTAGATTTTAAAAATGAGAACAATGCGGTACTTACTTTAAAAAACTGCATTAATAGTCGCACACCAAATGTGGTAATTTGTGTAACACATTTGAAAGGAAAATTTGACAACTTTGCTCTTGGACAGACCTTCCGATTTGAAGGGAAAAAACATTTTTCTGAAAAATTTTCTAAAGCCGAAATTGCCAATGATTTAATTAACGAAATTGAAAATTGTCTTTTATCTGAAACATCAACTTCCAAAAACTATCAGTCTGAGGAAGGAGAAATTAAGTTTTTTATTGAAGTGATTATTCCGAGTACACATTTACTGATTTATGGAGGTAATTATGATATTTATCCAATGGTTAAATTGGCAAAAGAAATTGGGTGGAAGGTTTCAGTAATTTGTAATCCTTTGAAAGTTCACAAGAACTTATTTGAAATGGCTGATGAAGTTATTGATAAAGAAAAAAGTCAGCATATTTCAGTTGACCCATATACAGTTGCTCTTTTGATGGCTCACGACTATGAAACAGACTTCAGAAATATGCGAAACCTTTTGAAAACTAACATTCGGTATATTGGAATGCTTGGGCCGAAAAAAAGAACGGATAAAATGTTTACAAAATTATCGGAGGAAGGAACGCCTGTTGGTCAGCAAGATTTAGCACGAATTGCCACGCCTGTTGGTTTGGACATTGGAGCTATCACTCCCGAAGAAATTGCTATTTCGATTATTGCAGAAATAAAAACGTTCTTTTCGGGTAGAGACGGAAGCAGATTGACGTTTAGAAAAGGGGCGATTTATGGTTAAAATTTGTCAGAACTATGATTATTTCATTTTAGAAATTTCTAATAAATCTATCTGATTTCTTTATTGATTGAAGAACCGTAGGTTCGACCGATTTTGTAGCAATGGGTTTTAACCCGTTGAAAATGATATGAAACCCATTGAAGAACCGTAGGTTCGACCGATTTTGTATGTTTCGTTCCTGAACTCCGAAATCCTTGTATTTCCACGACAATGGGTTGAAACCCATTGCTACAAAATCAGTCAAGCCTACGGCTTTGAAAGCCCCCAAAAGATATGTATAAACCGTAGCTTTTGAAGGACGACTTCCATAAATTACGCTTCAGACAAATCTAAAACTTCAAGAACTTTCGTTGATAATATTTTTGGTCAATTTTGACATTGATAAAATAAGCACCTGCGACAAAATTTTGAATATTAATTTCCAAGTCGTTATCTCCAGCCACTCCATAAGTATCTGAATAATAAACTCTTCTCCCTAAATTATCAAAAACTTCAATGAGTACAGGTTTAAAATCTTGAAGGTTAAATCCTAACGAAATTCGATTGTTGGCAGGATTTGGATAAACATTCAACTCTTCACATTCGGTACAAAATGTTATTGGAATTACTTGTATTTGCTTGCCAGCATTTGAACAAGTAAAATTCAATTTGGCATTGTCAATCAAATAACTACTTTCTGGAATTTTGATTTTCAAGGTATGATTTCCTTCTGAAAGTAGCGGAAATTTAAACGCAAACCCATGATTGGCATTTCCAGAATATCGTTGAGAATCAGGGTTTAAACTATCTGCAAAACTTGTTTTCATGACTTTTCCATCTAACAATATTTCATACTTTACAGGTTTTGAAATATCACTTTTATTGACAATCCAACCATATCCGCCCTGACAGTCAGCTTTTTGTAATTGACCTTCGTACTCTGCATTAATTCCTGAATTTGAGCAAGCTAAAGTGTTATCTTTAATAAAATCTTCATCAAGAATAACATCAATGGGTTGTCCTCCACTTTTAGCTGATAAGTCTTGCCATGATTGCATAACACTACATCTTCCTGCCCCCATAATACACCCTCCTTCCATCAAAAAATCGGATAATTTAAAGGTCAATTTTGTTTTAGGAGAAATTTGTAATGGCGATTTATTATTGAGCCATTTATTTTTAATGACCTCCACAAACTTGGGAGCATTTTCTAAAATTTCCATCAAATTCTTTCCTTGTACATTTGGGAAATACGCAACCATTTTCGCTCCATGCGTAAAACTTTGGTCAATTTGCTGAAACGAAGGAGAATTATAAACGGCAGTTTCAGTTTGTGCAGGAATTAGGTCTTTTATCTCTGCTTCGTTCATTATCCATTTATTAGGCAAATTACTTCGCAGTAAATCCATGCCAAAACGATGATTGTATGACAATCCGTTATTAATTTTAGTACCGTCTGTTCCCTCTCCCAAATCTTGAAAAGCCATTGTACCCCGACGAACAGATAAATCGTCAAATACAGACCCATAATCATTTATTATTTTGAAAGGACGATTAACTTTCACCGATTTTACGGTTTGGATAAATTCTGTACTAAAGCGTTTGAGCATAAAATGACGGAAATTATACCAATCCCTTCCGTCTTGTCCTTCAAAAGAATATTGAAAAAAGAAACTGTACTTAGGGTTTATTTCATTGAAACTTTTGAGGTTATCATAATTTTCTCCCCATGCTTTTTTCAAGATATTGATGTCGTTACAATATCGTCTTCGCAACCACACTCGATACGCTTCTTTCATAGGATTTGAATAATCATAAAGTCCTCCTTCTGCCGAATTTCCAAAAGGATAACCTAACTCTTGCTCTCCTGTGGTTGCCAAACTTACATACAAAATATCGCCATTTTCTTGGTATTTTTTATAGCGTTCAATTGTCTCAGTCGTGAAACTTTTCATTCTTTTCATGGTCGATGTAGCAGCAAAAGAAGTCATACTTCGTTTGCCCGGTCCCGACTGTGCATAGTCATAACGACCTTGCCCATCGGTCATCAAGTCATTGGTTTCAAAATTTGAACACCACTGGTTTTGGGGGGCATCTCCGCACCAGCCATCAATCCAAATTCTCAGACCGATTTTCATACCCAACTCAGACGCCTTTTTTATCTGATTATCCACTTGAATCCAAGGATTTGGAGCATTGGCACGATACACCTTCACATAATCCCACAAAACGGCAATATTTACAGCGTTGAAGCCTAATTGATGAGCTTTTTCTATTTCTTTTACACCTAAATTATCGTCCTTTTCATCAATATTTACCAAAACCAACGCCAAATAACGTTGATTATCTTGGGCGAAAATTTGCGAGTTAACCAATAAAAAAATGATGATTAATAAGCATTTAAACGTTTTAGAATTTAGCATAATTTTTCATTTTTTCTCAAATAAGTTATGAACAAGAACGTCGGCGAAGTTTTAAGAAACCTCGCCGACGTTTAGCAAGAATAAATTTAATATTAACGTGAGCTTTTCAGATTTTAGGGGTAAAAAATAGCATAGGATTGCAAATGGGACTATTTTAGAGTTGCAAAACTTAACAAATAACCATCGAATCGCTATGCTTGACGAAATATACTACGAAGTTGATGAATTTAACCAACTTTACTTAGAAAAAATTGCAGGGTTCGCCTCAAATATTAATTGGTATCCCAAGCGTAAAATTGGCTGTATGTCTATGGGTGAGATTATGACCATTTTGATTTTTTATCACTACTCTCACTACAAAAATTTCAAACAATACTATGAACAATATGTCTGCAAAGATTTGAAAAGAGATTTTCCAATTTT
>NZ_QGGO01000029.1 GCF_003148625.1 Arcicella aurantiaca
CTTTTGTCAAACTTAAATCTGACTGTTTAGGCGTGATTGTCGCACTTCCTGTATCATCTTGACCATCGGTTGTGCCAGAATTTGGTTGAGAATCAGGGTCGAATTGGTCAGATTTTGAGACTTCTGCACTATTCACTACGGACAAGGCTGTCCGTACTACACCTACAAACGTGAATACTTTTGGAGTACCTACCGCAATACTGCCTACTGTTGCCGTCAATGTTCCATTTACATTGGTAAAATCGGAACCGCCAGGCGTTCCTGTACTCACAAACGTAATTCCCGCAGGTAAAACGTCTCTTACCTCCACATTCGTTGCCGTACTTGGTCCTGCATTGCTTACCGTAATGGTATATATTACGTTATCGCCAACATTAGGCGTTGTATTTGAAACGGATTTCGTCAAACTTAAATCTGCTTGCTGACCGTTCAAAGAAACTGCTCCTACATCATCCTGACCGTCTTCTGTTCCACTACCTACTTGACTATCTGGGTCGAATTGGTCGGATTTTATGATTTCTGCTTTGTTCGTAATTGTACCAGAAGCAGTGATTTTGGATTTGAATTTTAATGACGCTGAACCATTTACAGGAATAGTTGCTATATTATTTGACAACAATACGCCCGAAGTATTCACGAAATCCGTGCTACTTGTGAACTGTAAACCCGCAGGTAGAATATCTTTTACCTGTACGTTGGTTGCGGCATCTATTCCTGCATTATTCACCAACAACGTAAACTCCACTTCATCACCTACATTAGCATTGGCATTGCTCACAAATTTCTGCAAACTCAAATCCGCTACACGCACTCGCACGCTTGTACTATCTGTATCATCTTCACCGTTTAAAATTCCATTGTTTGGTGATGAATCTGGGTCTGGAACACTACTGGAGGTAATTTGTGCATTGTTTGTAATTTTACCTGTACCAGTCACTTTTGCAATAAATTTCAAAGCCTGACTTTGTCCTACGCCTAAGTTTGAAACTTGTCCAATTAATGTTCCATTGGTATTAGCGAAAGTACCTGAACTCACAAAAGTCAGACCTGACGGTAATACATCACGCACACTTGCAGAGTTTACGGCGTTTGGTCCTGCATTGGTTACAGTTATTGTAAATTCTACCTCTTCATTTGGATTAACAACTGCTTTATCAACCGTTTTAACCAAACTCAAATCGGCTAAAACACCTCCTACGGTGATTTTATCGGTATCATCTTCGTTGTTTGCTGTACCGTTATTTACCTGAGAATCTGGGTCAAATTGGTCAGATTTCGTAATTTCTGCCGCATTGATAACATTTCCTGCTTGTGTTAATTTTGCCGTGAAAGTCAAATTTTGCGTTACACCTGCCGCCAAACTTGGAATGGTAGCAGTCAATGTTCCTGCATTATTGGTAAAATTTCCTGCATTTACCAAACTCAAACCTGCTGGTAAAATATCTTTCACTTCCACATTGGTTGCGGTTGATGTACCTGCATTACTTACCTGAATGGTGTAAGTGATATTATCGCCCACATTTGCCGATAATGGCGTTGCTAATTTCTTCAAACTTAAATCGGCTACTTGTGGGGAGATGCTAACATTTCCTGTATCATCTTGTCCATCTTCTGTGCCTGTATTTGGTTGTGAATCTGGGTCAAATTGGTCAGATTTTGAAACTTCTGCACTGTTTACTACGGACAAGGCTGTCCGTACTACACCTACAAAAGTCAAGATTTTGGGTGTTCCCACAGCAACTGTCAAATTACTTGCAGTTAATACTCCTGAGGTATTTATAAAATCTGTACTTCCGATAAATTGTAAGCCAAATGGCAATAAGTCTTTCACCTCCACACCAGTGGCAATAGAAGGCCCTGCATTATTTATGGTAATGGTATAAGTTATTGTTTCGCCAACATTTGGTGATGTGTTTGATACTGCTTTTGTCAAACTTAAATCTGCTTGCTGACCACCAATTAATACGCCACCTGTATCATCTTGTCCATCTTCCGTCCCTGTATTTGGCTGTGAATCAATATCATAAACATCCGATTTACTAATTTCAGCTTTGTTTAGAATAGCGACAGGTTGTGTAACCTGTGCTACGAAAGTAAGTGTTACAATGCCTCCTGATGAAATCGTTGGGATATTATTTGAGAATAAAACGCCCGATGTATTGATAAAATCGGTACTGCTAACGAAGGTCAAACCCGTTGGTAAAACGTCTTTTACTTGAACATTAGTTGCGGCATCTATCCCTACATTTTTAACCGTTATTGTGTAAGTGATATTTTCGCCTACGTTTGGATTGGTTTTAGAAACGGCTTTCGTCAAACTTAAATCGGCTGTTTTGGGCGTAAGTATTGCATTTCCTGTATCGTCTTGACCGTCTTCTGTTCCTGTATTTGGTTGTGAATCTGGGTCGAATTGGTCACTCTTACTTAGTTCCGCTTTATTGACTACGGACAAGGCTGTCCGTACTACACATACAAATGTCAGTGTTTTTGTTCCAACGGCTAAACTGGCAATTTGCGAAGTTAATGTGCCGTTTAAGTTCGAGAAATCAGGACTTGAAACGAATGATAAACCTGTTGGCAAAATATCTTTTACCTCCACATTGGTTGCAATACTTGGTCCTGCGTTGGTTATGGTAATGGTATAAGTTACATTATCACCAACGTTTGGTGCGGCATTTGAAACCGCTTTTGTTAAGCTCAAATCTGCTTGTTGACCACCAATCAAAACACCGCCTGTATCATCTTGTCCATCATTTACGCCTGTATTAGGCTGTGAATCTGGGTCGTATTGGTCGGATTTACTTACTTCGGCTTTGTTTAATACAGACTGGGCAGTCTGTACTACTGCCACAAACGTAAACGATTTTGTTGCTCCAACGGCTATTGCTCCCGCCGTTCCTGTCAATGTTCCCGAAGTATTCGTTAAATCACTTGAACTTACAAATTGTAAACCTGCTGGCAACACGTCTTTTACCTCCACATTGGTCGCAATATCTGGCCCTGCATTGGTTACATTTATCGTATAAGTTATGTTTGAATTAACATTCGGAGCGGTATTAGAAACCACTTTTGTCAAACTTAAATCTGACTGTTTAGGCGTGATTGTCGCACTTCCTGTATCATCTTGACCGTCGGTTGTGCCAGTATTTGGCTGAGAATCAGGGTCGAATTGGTCGGATTTTGATACTTCTGCACTATTCACTACGGACAAGGCTGTCCGTACTACACCTACAAATGTTAATACTTTTGACGTACCCACTGGAATATTGGCTACTGTTGCGGTCAATGTTCCCGAAGTATTGGTAAAATCTGTACTTGAAACAAAATTGATTCCCGCAGGTAATACGTCACGAACTTCCACATTGGTAGCAACACTTGGCCCTGCATTGCTTAAGGTAATGCTATACGTGATATTATCTCCAACATTTGGTGAGGCATTTGAAACCGCTTTTGTCAAGCTCAAATCTGCTTGTTGTCCACCAATCAAAACACCACCTGTATCATCTTGACCATCTTCTGTTCCTGTATTTGGTTGAGAATCTGGGTCAAATTGGTCGGAAGCTAAAACTTCTGCTTTGTTCAAAATACTTCCTGCTTGCGTAACCGTTGCTACGAAAGTCAATACTTTTTGTCCGCCCGCAGTGATTGATGGAATGTTGTTAGAAATTAATGTTCCACTTGACAGACTAAAGTCTGTGCTACTTACAAAGGTCAATCCCACAGGCAATACGTCTTTTACTTTTACATTGGTCGCATTATCCGTTCCTTTGTTCGTAACCGTAATCGTATAAGTAATATTTTCGCCAACATTTGGATTGGTTTTAGAAACCGTTTTGGTCAATTCCAAATCCGCCTGACGAACTCGAATTGCTTCGTTTTCAGTATCATCTTCTCCATTATCCGTTCCATTGTTTGGCGTAGAATCAGGGTCTGGTACGTCGCTACTTGCAATTTGTGCTTTATTGGTAATTATTCCTGTACCCGTCACTTTCGCTTGGAAAGTGAAAGCTACGTTTGTATTTGGTTGAAGATTAGTAAATGTTCCCTGTAAAATTCCGTTGTTATTTATCAGCGTTGACGAACTTACAAATTCTAAACCCACTGGCAAAGCATCAGACACCGTTCCTGTTGTTACCGCATTTGGACCAGCATTAGAAACCGTAATGGTAAACGTAACCACATCATTTGGATTCACGACCGAATTATTAACGGTTTTCACCAAACTTAAATCAGCTAATTTTCCTGCTACGGTAATATTTCCTGTATCGTCTTGTCCGTCGGTAGTTCCTGTATTTGGTTGAGAATCTGGGTCATATTGGTCAGATTTTGTTACTTCTGCTCCATTTTTCAATGCTCCCGATGCTGTAACCTTTGCTATATACGTTAATGTTTTTGAAGTTCCCGAAGCAATGGTTAAACCACTTGTTGTCAATTGTTGTCCCGAAGCCGTAAAATCACTACTTGATACAAATTGTAAACCTGCTGGCAACAAATCTTTTACCTCCACATTGGTAGCAGTATTTGCTCCTGCATTGCTTACAATAATCGTATAGGTTACATTATCGCCCACATTTACCGATAATGGAGAAGCATTTTTCACCAATGATAAATCGGCAGTTTGTATAGTTAAAGGAGCATCGTCAGTATCGTCCTGACCATCAGCAGTTCCTGTATTTGGCTGAGAATCTGGGTCGTATTGGTCGGCATTTTTTATTTCTGCTTTATTATTTATTGATAAAGCTGTACTTGTTGCAGGAGTTAAAATCTTTGCTGTAAATGTTAAATTGATTGGCGTTCCAACTAAAACGGTTAATGGCGTTGTGTTGGTTAACGTGCCTAATGTATTAGTGAAGTTAGTTGATGAAACAAATTGTAAACCCGTTGGTAAAATGTCTTGAACCGTCACATTAGTTGCCGTTGAAGGTCCTGCATTTGAAACCGTAATGGTATAAGTTACAATATCCCCTACATTTGGATTCACATTCGATACCGATTTTTGCAAGCTCAAATCTGCTTGTTGACCACCAATCAAAACGCCTCCTGTATCATCCTGACCGTCTTCTGTACCTGTATTTGGTTGAGAATCTGGGTCATATTGGTCAGATTTTGACACTTCTGCTTTATTCAAAATACTTCCTGCTTGCGTAACCGTTGCTACAAAAGTTAAAGTCGTTGAAGCCCCCGACGCAATCGAAGCAATATTATTTGACAATAACGTTCCTGATGTGTTGGTGAAATTTGGAGCGGCAGGCGTTCCTGATGAAACAAACGTTAAACCCGTTGGCAAAATGTCTTTCACTTGCACATTTGTTGCCGTTGAAGGTCCTGCATTTGAAACCGTAATGGTATAAGTGATATTTTCTCCTACATTTGGGTTCGTTTTTGAAACCGTTTTTACTAAACTTAAATCCGCTTGTTGGGCATTAATATCTACCAAACTTCTATCGTCTTCGGTATTGGCAGTGCCATTTCCGTGCGGTGAATCCAAATCTGGTTGGTCAGCTTTGGATACCTCCGCCGCATTGCTTGTCACACCTGCTAATAAAACTTTGGCAACAAAAGTTACTGAGGCTGAACCATTTACCGCAATGCTTGAAATCGTTCCTGTTAATGTTCCTGCAACATTTGTTAAAGTCGAAGAACTCACAAATTGTAAACCTGCGGGCAAAACGTCCTTCACTTCCACATTGGTAGCGGTGTTTGGCCCTGCATTATTTACCGTAATGGTATAAGTAATATTCTCACCAACATTTGGAGTTGTTTTTGAAACCGTTTTGGTCAAACTCAAATCAGCCTGATTCTGAATCGTTACGGGCGTTGGCGTGCTTCCTGTTGGTGTCGGGTCAGTTCCATTATTAGAAACATCAGACGTACTTCCACCCGTTGTACCTGTACCAGAAGCTGTTACGTTATTCAAGAAAGTGTTGCTTCCTGTATAACCGTTCAATTTTATATTTACCGTAAAGGAATATGTATTGCTCGTATTGGCGGCTAATGTTCCCGAACCTGTCAAAAGATTTTGTGCCGATGGCGTTCCTAAAAACCCTGCATTAATATCTGCTGCCCCTGATTTAGCCGTAACCGTATAAGTAATTGGTGAAGGAAAAGTAGTTGCTAAATTCTCCGTTACTTGAACATTATTTAAGGTAACGTTTCCGTAGTTTTTCGTTACAACCTGATAAACAACATTGTAACTTCCATCAGCTTGCAAAGTAGGCGAACCTACCACCGATTTTGCCACACCAATAATTGGGTTTGAAATCGTTACAGGCGTTGGTGTATTTTCACCGTTGTCTCCTGCAAAACCATTTGAATTGGGGTCAATGGCTACTTCTAAGCCATTATTTGACAAATCAGAAACTGTACCTCCCGTTGGATTTGTCCCTGTTGCGGTTACTTGATTATTAAATATGGTCTGCGTCGAACCGTTCAAGGTTACTCGTACTGTAAACGTAATGACACGAGCCTGCCCTGCCGTTAACGTTGAAGTATTTGAAGCATTTACCAATAATAAATTCAATGCCGAAGTACCATTATAAGCACTTTCTGCCGACAAAGGGGCAAGTGTTTGTGGTGCTTGCGAAATTGTATAAGTAGCTGGACTTGGGAAAACAGTCGATAAATCGTCCGTTATTTGCACGCCTGTCAAAGTTACATTTCCGATGTTTTTTACCGTAACCGTATAAGGCACATCATAAACGCCATCTGAAACTTTTGTGGGCGTTCCTGCTGATTTTGTTACACCAATATTACCATTGACGATGCTTACAGGCGTTGGGGTATCTTCGCCAAAATCTTTTGGATTTCCGTTTCCATTCGGGTCAATGGCATTTGCTCCACCATTATTCGAAATATCCGAAGGCGAACTTACCGTAACACTCGCATTGGTTGCTCCTGCCGAAGCCGAGTTATTGAAAAGTGTTTGCGTTGAACCATTCAGATTAACTCTAACGGTAAAAGTTATCGTCTGCGTTGCTCCAATTGCTAAGGTTGAGGAAGTGGACGTTAATAAATTTTGAACAGTATTTCCGTCAAAAGCACTATTAATAGTTAGCGGTGAAGCCGTTGATTTTGTGGTAATTGAATACGTGATTGGGCTGCCAAAAGTAGTATTCAAATTATCTGTTACTTGAACATTTGCCAAAGCAACATTACCCAAGTTTTTCACCGTAATTGTATAAGGCACATCGTAAACGCCATTGGTTACTAAAACAGGCGTTCCTGCTGATTTTGAAAGACCAATTACTGGATTATCATTACAACTTACATTGGCAGTTGTTGTATTTACACAACCTGTTGTTACGTCTTTTATCGTGATGGTATAAGCTCCGTTGGCCAAATTATTGAATACATTTGAGGCTTGAAATGCTCCTGTATTTAAGGCATAATTCAAGGTTCCGCCCGTTGGATTGGTTGCCCCTGTTACGGTAATTACGCCCGTTCCTGCACCACCCACACACGAAGGCGTAGCCGATGAAAGCGTTGGTTTTGGACGAACCGTTACCGTCATTTCATCATAAGAAGTACAATTCCCTGATGCTCCAATTGTCCAACGATATTTATAAGTTCCTGCTAATAAACCTGTTACTGTGGTTGTTGGAGAATTGACGTTGGTAATTACTTCTGGTGAACCCGATGGCCCTGCCACTTTCGACCAAGTTCCTGTTCCGACGGCGGGGGTATTGCCTGCCATTGTTAAGGTTGAGCCTTCACAAATTACTTGACTTGCCCCTGCCGAAGCTGGCGTTGGCGAAGCCACAATATTTACTACAATATCATCAACAGAAGTCTGGCAATCGTTGGGAGAATTTACGCCTGTCGAAACCGTCCAACGGAAAGTATATTGACCCAAATCTGTTCCAACCACTTGCGAAGTTGGCGAATTGGGCGATAAGAAAGTTACATTTGGATTAGCCGCAGGTTTTGAAATTTGCGTCCAAGTTCCTGTTCCTGCCGTTGGAACAGTTGCGTTTAAATTTACGGGTGAAAACTGACAAACAATTTGGTCAACTCCTGCATTAGCGGTACTTGGCACAGCTAAGTTATTGATAATCATTGTATCACGAGAAATACACTGACCAGACGTAATCGTCCAAATATATTTATAAGTTCCTGCGGATAAACTCAATGCCGTTGTGGCAGGACTTGTACCCGAAGCAGGAGAAAATACAGAATAAGGCGAATCAGGTGTTTTTGACCATGCTCCTGTGCCTACCGTTGGTGTATTTCCTGTAATATTGGCGGCAGTTCCGTTACAAATTGTTTGGTCAATTCCTGCATTGGCAGTTGTTGGAGCAGGGTCTGGAACATTTATCGTAACATCATCTGTCGAAACTGTACAAGGGCCATTTGAAATAGTCCATCTAAAAACATAACTACCCGACGCATCAATACCTGTAATATCAGTGGTGGCAACTTGTGGGTTTTGAATCGTTGGCGTTGGTAAAGTTGTTGGTGTTTTTGAAACCAAAGTCCACATACCTTGTCCAACGGTTGGTACGTTGGCAGTCATTTTAACTGTTGGCGGACAAACCGTTTTATCCACTCCTGCATTGGCTACGGTTGGCGTTTGGAAATTCTCAATTCTTACTTCATCGCCAATTACGCAAGTTCCGTTAGTAATTGTCCATTTTAATAAATACAAACCATATTTACTTGTTGAACCAATATTTAAAGTAGCACTTGGTGATGTAGGATTTGTTAAAGTAGCATTTGAACTTCCTGTTGGTTGAGACAATATCGTCCATAAACCTGTTTGTCCTGCTGGAACAGGATTAGGCGTTACATCTCCAGTATTCAAACTAATTGCTGAACCTTCACAAATTTGTTTATCTGCTCCTGCGTTTGGTGTGCTTCCTGCGGCTGAAACGTTTATAGTTACTTGGTCGGCAGTTGGAGCAGGACAAGAAGTAGCATTCGCATTTTTGATAATTGTATAAGCAAAAACGTATTGTCCCGTAGTCAAACCTGTAACAACTGCCACATTAGATGGCGAAGCCGTTGGTGTAATTGTTTGTGTAGCCGGCCCTGAAATTTTTGTCCAAGTTCCCGAAGGGCCATTTCCTGTTAAAGTGGTCGAATTACTCAAACAAACATTTTGGTCAGCACCTGCAATTGAAGCCTCCTGAACATAAACATCAATGTCGTCAGAAGTAATGGCACAGTTCGTTCCTCCCGAAACCGTCCATCTTAATTTATAATTTCCTTGTATTAAACCCGAAACGGTTGTTGTTGGCGATGTATTACTTGAAAAACTAATGGCAGACGGAGCATTTCCAACGATTGACCACGCCCCTGTACTGGCTGAGTTTATAGCGTCCGCAGTTATGCTTACACTACTTGCCGTTGGACAAACCTGTACACTTGCCGCAGCAATATTTGCCACACTGATTGGCTCAGAAACCCTAATCGTTACATCTGCTTGCGTTCCATTTGAACAAGAACCATTTGTAATCGTCCAACGGAAAACATAATCGCCCGGAGCTAAACTATTTACAGTTGTTGTTGGATTATTGTCATCGGTAATACTTGCCTGCGAAGGGCCCGAAACCTGTGTCCAAGTTCCAATACCTGCTCCTGCATTATTTCCTGCAAGCGTTGCCGAAGTTCCGCAAAGTGTTTGCGTTGCCCCTGCCGATGCCGTTGGCATTGCCGAATTTACCGTTACTTGTACGGTATCATTTGAAGAACAAACCCCGTCGGTAATTGTCCACACAAATTTGTACGTTCCTGCTTGCAAATTTTGAGCTTGAGCAGTTCTGAGGTTTGCATTGGGGCTAAAAGTGGGCGTAGCACTTCCTGCGGGCTTGCTTACATTTGTCCATGTACCTGTTGTGGTAACAGAAGCAGGTGCAGAAGCTCCTAAGGTTACTGAAGTGCTACCCGTAGCAGCACAAATATCAACTCCTGCGTTGGCATCACCCGGTCCTTGTGAACTATTGGTCGTAATCACCACAATATCCGAAGCCGTTGCACAACCACCCGAACCCGTTGCTGGCGTACTTACCATTGTCCATTGCAACTGATAAGTAGTATTTGCCACAAGATTGGTCAGTTTTGCATTAGGGTCATTTACGTTGGTAAATGCGGGTGCTGTACCTGATGGCGATTGTCCGACAACTGACCAAGTTCCTAATTGTCTTCTCAATGGAGCATTGGCTTTTAATTGTACCGATGTACCAATACAAACTGGCACTTGGTCTGCTCCTGCATCTGCCAGTGGTGGTACACGAACTGTTACCAAAACATCATCAAACGTTTTCGGACAGTTTATACCGTTATCAATAGTCCACCTAAAAGTATAATCGCCTGTTAATAAATTGGATACGCCCGAAGTATTTAACGTATTATTTGAAAATACGGCTACTGATGGCCCTGAAACTTGCGACCATTTTCCTTTTCCTGCGGCAGGCGTATTTCCTGCCAAAGTAGTGCTTGTTACACCACAGGCTACTACTTGGTCTGTCCCTGCATTTGAACCCGAAGGCGTTATTGAAATAGTTACTTTAACATCATCTGTTGCCGTCTGACAAGTTGAACTTGCTGAAGAGTTTCTTGTAAATCGAATGATATACTCTCCTGCTACGGTTAATCCCGAAATTACTTGCGGACTATTGGTAGCATTCACAGGTGAAGCCATTACACCTGCTGGTCCTGAAATAATTTGATATTGCGTATAAAGTCCTCCACTTTGGGTATATGGCAATGAAACCGAAGTTACATTACAAGCCAACACTTGGTCTGTACCTGCATTAATTGAAGGCGTTGTTTGATTATATAACTGAACAGTATTCGTGGTTGAACAACCCGTTGTGGCATTTGTAATAGTATATCTAAATTGATAATAGGCTCCCGAAGCTAAACCTGTTACAGTAGTTGTTGGCGATGTTGGTGATACAATCACTGGTGAACCTCCACCATTATTTATAATTGTCCATGCTACGGTTTCTCCTGTGAACGAAGGTACTGTTCCATTCAAAACAACAGAAGTACGACCATCACAAAAGGTAATATCAGGCATTGCTCCTGCTTGTGTAATTGACTGTGATGGAGCAGGTACTACAATAGTTACCTCATCCGAGCCATTTACGCATGGGCCCGTTGCCGTTAAACGGAATACATAAGTTCCTTGTTTTAAATTACAAACTTGTGGGTTACGAATAGCAGTATTTGAAAATGTAGCAATCGTTGGGCCACTCACCTGCGACCATACCGTTGTTTGCCCACCAGTTCCATTACCTTCAAAAGTTCCACTCAAATTGGCACAAGTAGAAACTGAATAACACGCTACATTAGACGCAATATTTTGGTCAGCCCCAGCACTCACGGTAAGTACCCCACCACGATTAGTAATAATGACATCATCAGTAACAATACATCCATTGGTACTTGTAATAGTATATCTTAATGTTGTTGACCCCGCACTGGTTTGTGAAAGCGTAATTGATGGGTTTGAAATCGTTGTACTACTTAACGAAACGCCTGCATTATTACTTCCAATAATTGCCCATGTTACGGTTTCTCCCGAATTTTGAGGCGTATTTCCTGTAACACTATACGTACCAGGGCAATAGGTTGCATCCGCCCCTGCATTAGCTATTGAAATGGGCTTTACAGTAATTTTAACTTCATCAAAAACCGTCTCTTCATCTTCACAAACAGCCGTCAGACGAAATGTATAAGTCTGATTGGGTGTTGCTCCCTGAATGATAGGATTAACAATATTAGGATTTGAAATGACCACCGAAGGACCTCCAACTTGTGTCCATGTAATCATTGGCGTATAACCAGCTACCGCAGAAGAGGCAGTTCCCGCTAATTGTACCGTTTGATTGGCACAATAGGACGCATCAACATTGGCATTAACCGTACAATTCTGAGCTTGAATTATAGAAGGAAAAAATACACATAAAAATGCAGCAAGGCTAAATACTAAAGCCTTTCTTGAGGTATTTCTAAATAAGCAATTACAAAGTATCGCTATTGCGGGACGGGGAACTACTTTAATCATGGCGGTGATTTTCAGCGTTTTATGAGAAAAGTCTATAAAAATTCATAGCACTTAATCGTAGGATTACCAAAATGATGCCAAAAAAGCCTTTTTAAGTATAGAGTCTCTTTTCATAGAATGACTGTATCCCATAATTTATGAGATGATTGAATGATAAAAAGTAAATAATTGTGCGGAAATGATTTGAAATTTCGGATTTTTGTAAACTTTATAAAATGAATCACTTAAAACATTAAAATGACTGATTATATTTTAAGAATTGACTGTCCAGATGAGAAAGGACTTGTACATAAAATCACGGGGGTATTATTTTTTAATAACCTAAATATTGAAAGAACAGATGAATTTGTGGACGTAGAAAATAATCTGTTTTTTATGCGTATTGCTTTTTCTGGTAATTGTGACCCTGAGAGAATTGAAGATGGTTTAAGAGGAATTCTTCCCGACAATTCAAATATTGACCTTACCACAAAACAAATTAAAGATGTTGTTGTTTTAGTAACCAAAGAACACCATTGCCTTTCTGATTTGTTGGTGAGAAACCAATTCAAAGATTTACCTTTTAATATTTTAGCAGTTATCGGTAATCATGATACGTTGCGTGACTTATCTGAAAAATTCAATATTCCATTTCATTATTTACCTGCCGAAAATATCACTCGTGCAGAACATGAAAAACAGATTGAAGAATTAGTAAAAAGTTATTCACCAGACTATTTGATTCTTGCCAAATTTATGAGAATTCTAACGTCTGAGTTCACCGAGAAATTCAGTAAGAAAATCGTCAATATCCATCATTCGTTTTTACCTGCTTTCATCGGAGCAAATCCGTATAAACAAGCTTACCAACGTGGTGTAAAAATTATTGGAGCAACCGCACATTTTGTTACTGACGATTTGGATGAAGGCCCCATTATTTTTCAAGATGTAACACGAGTAAATCATACAAAAAATGCACAAGAAATGGCACAAGCAGGACGTGACGTTGAAAAAATTGTTTTGGCAAAAGCCCTAAAATTAGTATTAGAGGATAGGGTATTTATTCATGGAAACAAAACCATTATTTTTGAATAAGTAGGATTTAGTTGTTGGGCATTAGTGTTGGCACTCCCTGTTAATCAAAATATTGTAACATAGTCAAACATAATCGTAGCGGCAAACCGCTTAATTCTTACCAATACTTATACCCCAAATAAAAAGAGCAATTATGCCGCCACACAATTGCTCCTTTTATTTGAGCGGGCAGAGCCGCCACTCTACCCAACTCCAGTAAAAGATAATGAAATAATCATCTTTACTCTTTTAGTTAAATTACACTTTCTGTAATCATAAATAACTTAAATCAAAGTTAATTGTATTACCTCTAAATACCTCCATCTGATGGGGTGACAAAAGGGGGACTTCTATCATTTTTTTACAAACTTTAAAATCAACATTTCGCTTATCTCTAAATTACTTCATTTAAAACAAGAGCATATTTTCTGGTATTATTTCAACCTTTCGTTTTGAATATGAAATGTTTTTTAACGTTCCTATCTATGCTTCTATGTAGCATAAGTAGTTCTGCTTATTATCAGTCAATTGATAGTATCAAAACGGTATATCTCAATGCAAAAGGCAATATAAAAATCGAGGCATCGATAGATTTTGCCCGTAAACTACCTCCTCCCGACTCTTTAAAAGCTATCTTTTTATTCAGAGAAGCTTTATCTCAATCACAAAAAAATAAATATCCTCAAGGCGAAATCAGGGCTAATCATTGGTGGGGTTGGTATTATTTTGAAAACTTACATAACCCCAATAAAGCCATTCCACTATATCGAAATGCCATCAATTTGGCACTGAAACATAAAAACTATGATGAGGCGTTTTGGGTATATGCCATCCTAAAAGATGTTCATGTATTTTTATCAGATTTTACAACTGCGATTAATGTGCTAAACGAAGAAAAAGATTTCGTTGAAAAAGCTAACCTGCATACATATTTACCTCCTATTTATGCAGGTTTACTCCAATGTTATGGAGGTGTGGGAGATTTCAAAAAAGCAAACGAAACCTTTAACGAAGGAATGCTTTTATCAAAACAAATTGACGACTTACACACTATTTGGTTACTGCTCACAACGATGTCAGAGATAAAACTTCAGCAGAAAAACATAAATCAAGCTCTTGCATATCTGAATAAAGCCATTGAAGTAGGTATCAAAACAAAAGAATACTATAATGTTCTGAACTTACAGTCGAAAGTAAATTTATTGATAAAGTTAAATCAACTCACCCAAGCAGAAACCTTGTGTAGGAGTATCCAAAAAAGAATGTCAACCATCGAATCTTTTGAATTTGTAGGGACAAACAACGCCTCATTAGGAAATATTTATTTGGCTCGAAAAGATTATGGAAATGCCCTAAAATATTCATTAGACTCTTACAAAGAAACACTCAAAGCAGGCAATGAAGAGAATCTGATAAAATTGGATAGTACCTTATTTATTATCTACAAAAAATTAGGAGATTTTGAAAACGCCTTCAAGCATAGCAGTCATTTTATAGAACTCAATGAAAAATTACTTTCAAAAGATAAAATCAAGCAGTTTCAAAATGTACAATATCGCCACTATATGGATAAAAAACAAAAACAAATTGAGGCAGAACAACGAATTAAACAGGCATATATTCTGATTTCAATTATCTTGTTTTTAACGCTGATGCTCGGAACGATTGTTTTTATCATTACCCAGAAAAATAGCGAACTCAAAGTAAAACTGTTGAACGAAACCACTAAAAATGAAGAACAAATTAGAGAGAATATGCAATTTGAAATGGAAACCCAAACCCGAGAACTAACTTCTATGGCGATGGCTATCGACCAAAAAAATATCCTTTGGAAAAACGTTCAACAAAAATTAAAGGAAACACTGTCGGCAATGCCCTCCATTTCGGAACAAGAAATTAAATCTATCTTCAAAATCATTTCTCAAGATAATGATAGCCAACACGAATGGGACACTTTCAAACTTCACTTTGAAAGCGTCCACCCTCAGTTTTTTACTACTTTAAGTCAAATAGCCCCTACTCTTACACAATTGGAACTACGTCAGTGTGCGTACATCAAAATAAATTTAGCTCCCAAACAAGTGGGTAACTTACTGAATATCACGCCTGATTCTGTCAAAAAATCACGTATGAGAATTAAGAAAAAACTCAATTTATCCACAGAAGACAATTTGTCTAAATTTATAGCTAATCTAAAAATGGCTTAGCTGTTAAGGAAAGGGATTAGGATTTAGTATCACCATGAGTTTGATTATTAATGACTTATCAAATTTCAAAATATAGACTAAATTTGCAACATTTAAAAGAAAAAACGGTCTTTCAGTAGTCCTGTTTTTATGGAATATTTATTAGACTTCCTGCGAAAGTGTTTTAAGTCGTAAAACAACATCTTTTCGGCTACAAATAGCGAAAATTTTTCAAGATTGGGCATCCCCCATTTCTCTGCTATGCTTTCAAAATTCCCGCTATTTTCACTCGAAAATATACCATTTTTCAATCATAAAACACTTTCGCAGGAAGTCTAATTTTTAAAATATCTTCAACATAAACTCTTTCTTTAGCCAAAAAATAACACGAATGAAAAAAACACTTTTTACCTCTCTCATCGCCTTGGGAACAATTGTACCAACGTTGGCTCAAAATGTTAAAATTGGTGATAATAATGGTACCATAACTTTTGAAGAATACGAACCTAAATCAACATTGGTTGTACCTCAACATTCTGTAAAAAAAGCAAAATTTCCTTTTATTGATGTCCACAACCACCAATGGGAAATGGAAAGTCCAGAAAAAGTAGCCAAACTTGTGAAAGAAATGGACCAACTCAATATGGGAATGATGGTTAACCTGAGCGGACGTGGTTGGGGTGCTGACGAAGCAAGAAGTAACGCAACGTTATACAATCAAATAGAATTTACCAAAAAGAATTATCCAAATCGCTTTACTATTTTTACCAATGTTGACTTCTCGAAAATGGATGAAGCGGGTTGGACAGAAAAAGCGGTGGCTAAATTGAACGATGACGTAAAAAATCATGGAGCAAAAGGATTAAAAATCTATAAAAGTCTTGGCTTTAGTGTAAAGGATAAAGATAAAATTGTACCTGTGGATGACCCAAGAATTGACCCAATTTGGGCAAAATGTGGCGAATTGGGCATTCCCGTAATTATTCACACGGCTGACCCTGCTCCTTTTTGGCAACCTGTGGACTCGTACAATGAACGTTGGCTTGAATTGAAAACTCATAAAGAACGTAAAAGAGAAACCAACAAAGGGGATTATTCTTGGGAACAATTGATAGAACAACAACATAACGTTTTCAGAAAACACCCTAAAACGATTTTTATTAATGCTCACATGGGTTGGTATCCGAACAACTTGGCAAAATTGGATAGTTTAATGGACGTATATCCAAATATGTATGCTGAAATTGGGGCGGTTATTGCCGAGTTGGGACGTCAGCCAAGAGCTGCTAAAAAGTTCTTCGAAAAACGTCAGGATAGGGTATTATTTGGGAAAGACTCTTACATTCCAGATGAATACGAGACCTACTTTAGAGTTTTAGAAACGGAAGACGAATATTTCCCTTATCATAAAAAATATCATGCCTTCTGGAGAATGTACGGAATTGGATTATCCGATGAAATTCTAAAAAAGATATATTACAAAAATGCGTTAAAAATTATTCCAGGCTTAGATAAAAGTAAATTTCCTGAGTAATTTTTTCATTAGACTTCCTACGAAAATATTTTAAGTCGTAAAAAACATCTTTGTTCAATCATAAAATACTTTCGTAGGAAGTCTATTGCCAAAAACACATAAAAAGTCTCGTTAAAGAAATTCTGTATTCTTTAACGAGACTTTTTTATGTTGAACCCGTTTATAGCTTTATGGAAACTTCGTAGTTTTAAGACTAAAAATAAGCGATAGTGCCGCCACACTATCGCTTCGTTGAATTTAGTAAGTAGAACCGCTACTCTACATACTCAATCGAAAAATGGTTAAGTCAAAGATAACTGCTCCCCCAAACCACCTACGATTGTTAAATCAAATTTATATTATTCAAATGGTGAAAATCAATATTTAGTAGGGTACAATTAGGGGAAATACAGGGGACAAAAAGAGGACAGGTAATATATTGCCTCATTTCATTCTCTAAAAACAACTATAATCCACTCATTTACAAACACTTAACACTTAAAGACCTATTCCATCAAATTATTTCGTATTTTTTTGGAAATTTTTTAGTATTTATCGAACTTACTTCTGACATGAATAATGTCAATAATTTCTTGCAATCCCATACTTAAATTTATGAAATACCTAAGAATCATTCCTTTTATCCTGTTTTTTTCGTCTTCAGGGTTGGCTCTAAGCACAAAAGATAGTTTATTTCAAGTCTATCAAAAAGCTGAAGGAAACAACAAAATTAACGCTGCAATTGAATACGCCCGATACTTGGCACCTCCTGATACTGTAAAAGCGTTGAACCTATTAATCCATTCGATAAAACAAGCTCAGCTAAATCAATATGACCTCGGAGAGATAAAGGGCATTCATTATTTAGGTTGGTATTATATGGAACATTTACATGAAAAAGAAAAGGCGGCACAACTTTATAAAAAAGCTTTGAGTTTGGCTCTTGAAACAGAATTTTATGATGAAACCTATGCCATTTACACACATTTGATAGATGCTTATTTGTTTGTAGGCGAAACCATAGAGGCATTTGATATGCTCAATGAAGCACGAACATTTGCTCATAGAACCCATCCTGACAAATACCTACCCATTATTTATTTTCAATTAATGGAATACTATTCTTATTTTGAAAATTACAGTGAAGCATACTTGGTATTTAATGAAGGGGTAAGAATTTCAAAAAGAACGAACAATATTCATGGTTTATGGCTCCTATACTCAACGATGGCTGAAACAAAAAGGCGTGAAAAAAAACTAAATGAAGCACTTGAATATTTGGAAAAAGCAATTCCGCTTGGCATCAAAAATAAAGAAACTTGCTCTATCTTGAATTTTCAAGAAAAGGCAAATATTCTTATTCATTTAAATCGGTTGGATGAAGCAGAAAAACTATGTTTAAGTATTCAAAAAGAAGTTGAAAAAACACCTGCTTTTGATTTTGTAGGCAGTATAAATACCTCTCTTGGGCTTATTTATTTGGCTCGTCATGAATATTCAAAAGCATTAGTATATACACTCAAAGCTTATAAAGAAGTATCAAAAACAGGGAATTCTGAAAATTTATCAGAACTTGAAAATACTTTATCTAAAATCTATTATAAAATAGGCGATTACAAAAAGAGTGTTGAAGCTCTAAAGAATTATCATAATCTTAAAGAGAAACTTTTTTCAAAAGAAAAAGTGAAAAATGTCCAGAGTTTACAACACAGATTTGATTTAGAAAAAAAACAACTTCAGTTGGATGGAGTGGAAGGTAGCAGACGCCAATATCTAATTTTATCAGCAACCTTATTTTGTGTATTGGGTTTGGTGGTTAGAATGCTCTACATAAAACAAAAGAACAATTTATTAAACCTTAAATTATTAGATGAAACTGCAAAAAATGAAGAGCAAAAGCGTGAAAAAATGCAATTTGAGATTGATAATAATATCCGAGAATTGACTTCTATGGCGATGGTTGCTGACCAAAAGAATGTTCTTTGGTTAAATATTAAGCATAAATTAGAAGAAAAACTTCAAGAGATGCCCAATATCTCAGAAAGTGATAGTAAAGCAATTTTAAAAATTGTCTCTCAAAATACTGAAAATCAATACGAATGGGATACGTTTAAAATTCATTTTGAACAAGTTCACCCTCAATTTTTCACCATTTTAAGTCAGCTTTCTCCCAATCTTACACAATTGGAATTACGGCAATGTGCTTACATCAAAATCAATCTTAGTCCCAAACAGGTCGGGAATTTACTCAATATTACCCCTGACGCTGTCAAAAAAGCACGTATGCGAATCAAAAAGAAACTCAATTTATCAGCAGAAGATAGCCTCAGTAAGTTTATTACTACTATTCATGAAGCTTAACAGAATTCTCAATCATAGCCTTTAGCCTGTTCCAACAAAAAACAGGCTAAAGGCTGTATTATAAAATTCCTTGTTCAACTGATTCATTCAACAAGTTTTCTGTATAATTCCAAATCGTTTCAGAGCCTTTTTTAATACCCTTGGCAGTATCAAATACTTTGTCATAGCTAACGTTATATTCAGCCCAAGTCCCTCCTTGATTCGACGCATTTTGCAATAAAGGCTCAAATCTATCCATTGATTTTGCAAATTTGGCTTCATTAGTTTGTCCTGCTTCAAATTCTTCCCAAATACTAATTAACTCCTCTGCTTGTTCCTGTGGCAACAACCCAAATATACGTTTTGCGGCAATCGTTTCAGCCTCTGTATTGGTATGGTTCAACGTGGTATCGTGTAAAAAAACATCGCCTGTGTCTATCTCAACAATATCATGAATCAACACCATTTTAATTACTTTCAGTATATCAATCGGTGTATTTGAATGTTCTGCCAATACAATTGCCATCATTGCTAAATGCCAACTATGTTCGGCGTCATTTTCATGACGATTGCTATTAAATAGCTTCGTTCTTCGTTGAATGTACTTAATTTTATCAATCTCTTTGATGAAATTTATCTGTTTTGATAGATTATCCGAGTGCATTGTTGTTTGTTTTTATCTTTAAATTTCAATGAATGCCTTTTTCATTGGTATTATTTTACAAAAGAACAGCTAATTTCATTTCGCAAAAAGGACAATTGTCCAAACAGCCCCAAAATGATACGACAAAACCAAGAATTATTAAATTATATCATCAAACTTCATCAGATTGAACCTCACGATGTAGTAATTGAACAGCATTATATTCCTCAAGAAACCATTATCTCACACGATAAGCGGGTAAATTATGTTTATATTTTTAAAGAAGGCATCGCTAAATGCTTTTTAATAGAAGATAATGGAAAGGAATTTATCGAAGAATTCTTCGGGAAGGGTGAAATTGTTGGGGAAATTGAAGTTATCAATAGTCATTTAACGGTAGCAAATATTGAAGCTATCACCAGTGTAGTGGTTTTCAAAATCCAGAAAGATATTTTCATGCAACTACTTGATAGCGACAAAACATTTAATCATTTAATTCTAAGGGCTTTATGTTCTAAAATCCAATATAAAGCCATTAGACATTCCTATCATCAATCACACCCTGTGGAGTCCAATTTATTACGTTTAAAAAGAGATTTCCCTGATTTTATTAATGTCATTCCCAAACAAGATATTGCTAATTATTTAGGAATTACATTAAGAAGTTTGAACAGAACGCTTAATGATTTGAAAGAGAGGTATCTATTTTAATATAAACAAAAACACCTCAATCTTTCGATATGAGGCGTTTTGCTTGTATTATTCTGTACAATGTCTATTTCAATTGAATTACTTTGAATTCTGTACGACGGTTTGCTGAATGTTGTTCTTCTGTACATTCTACGCCATCGGCACATTCGTTCAATAATTGAGATTCTCCGTATCCTGAAGCTTCTAAGCGACTTGCTGAAATACCACGTTTAACTAAGTATTTCTTAACAGCTTGCGAGCGTCCTTCTGATACTTTTTGGTTAAACTCAGTTGTTGCACGGCTATCAGTATGTGAACGAATTTCAACTCTCATACCTTTATAACGTTTCAGCATGATTGCTAATTTGTCTAACTCACGAGAAGCATCTGGGCGAATGTTACATTTACCATAATCGTAGTAAATATTTTCAATCGTTACAACGTCTCCTTCTTCAAACATACTCAAGTTAGCATTGATGTTTTTCGGTCCACCTTTGCCCAATTTCTTGATTTTGTTTCCACGAGAACCAAAGTTTTCTTTTGCGGCTTCAATTGAGTAGTCACAACCTTCGCAAATATCAAACTGATAGCGTCCGTCTTCACCTGTTACAAAACTTTGAACTGAACCATCACATTCGTTTTTCAAGGTAACATTTACACCACTTAAAGGACGTTTGTCTTTGTTGGCAGTTACACGACCACGAATAGTTTTGGTAGCTGGACATGGAATAGCATTTCCTGTTGTTCCTTGATACCCCTGAGTAGCTCCATCGACAACTGTACCACCATCGGTAGTTGTTGCCACCGTTGAAGAACCATCTGTTGTGGTTGTTCCTGCATTAGCGGTACTGTCAGCCACCACTTCTTTAACTCTTGATAACGGAATGTCAAGTGTGGTTTGGTCGGTTTCTGTTTTGGTAGAGAAATTTACCGTATTTGAAACATATCCTTCACGACTTGCTTTAAACTCGTAGTCTTTACCTTCTTCTAAACATACTTTAAATGTACCGTTAGAGTCGGTTTTTTTCATTTCTGTATTTCCATCAACTATAATTGCTACGTCTGCATTATCCAAAGGCATTTTAGATTCTACATCATAAACAATTACTTGAATTTCTTGGCAATCAGGTTTTTCATCGCACTCACGAGTGAATCTGTAAATATCATCATCAGTTCCACCACGTTTACGGTTTGAAGATAAATATCCTGCTTTACGTTCACCATCAGCAATAAAACCAAAATCGTCTTTGCTTGAATTTACAGGTGTTCCTAAGTTTTTAATTTTACCTTTTAACTTTGAACCATCTGTTAATTGTGCATAAAAAATATCTAAATCTCCAAGTCCGGGATGTCCGTCAGAAGAAAAATAAAGGTTTCCTCTTTCGTCAACGTATGGGAACATTTCGTTTCCTGCTGTATTAATTTCTGGGCCTAAGTTTACAGGTGTTCCAAAACTTCCACCGTTATACTGTACCACATAAACGTCTGTACCACCAAAACCTCCTGGCATATCAGAAACGAAATACATTAATTTATCATCTTTCGTCAATGAAGGGTGTCCAGTAGAATATTCATCGCTATTGAATGGAACTTCTTTGATATTTCCCCATTGTCCAACACCTTTATCATCTCCTGTGTAAATTTTCAACTTATTGATTTTATCAGAAGACGTTTTGAATTTACCATTATTAAAGTTGTTTCTCGTAAAAATCACTTTTTTCCCATCACTTGTAAAAGTCATTGGACCTTCGTGATATTTGGTATTAAGAGATTTACTAAAAACTGATGTTTTTGTTGCTGGAGTTTCAGAGTAGCCGTATCCTTGATAGATATTTGTTCCACCAAAAGTTCCTACGGTTCTGGTATCATTGGCTGTCGGAGCTGTATATTCGTCAGAGCCAACGGTTCTTTCTGTACTTCTTGATTTAATTTTATTAGCATCTGCACCACCTAAACCCGCAGCAGAAGATGTTAATTGGCTAATATCGCTTAGATAATACATATCTAAAAAACGAGAGTTATCCCAACAAAAAACACGTTTCAATCCTGTACCTTCTGTACGTCCAGAGTTGAAAACTAAGCCGTTTTTATAATACATTGGGCTAAAATCAGCCTTATCAGAGTTGATAGAAAGATAATCTACTTTATAGCAAGTAGCATTTTTATTCAAAGACTCTACATTTTTATAGAGTTTCTGAAATCCACCACTACGCTTGTCAGCAGCTTCTACTTTTGAGTATTTTTCATAAGCATCTTGGGCATCTTTGTATTTACCATTTGAAGCTAAAGCTTGGGCATAATACAAATATGCTTTCGAGGCATCACCTGAAAGTTCTGAACCTCCACTGATTAATTCTCTGTAAACACGTTCAGCGTTTTGTGTATCACGAATTTGACGATAGGCATACGCCAATTTCAAACGAGCCGACTGCTTTTCTGAATCTGAAAGTTTTCCTTTCAAAACCTGCTCGAACATTTCGGCGGCGTTGAGGTAGCTCATTTTACTAAACTCATACTCTGCATCTTTAAGAGACTGAGCGAAAGTTTGGGCAACTACCAACAATGCCAGCATAAGCATTAGTCCAGTTTTCTTCAAATTAATCATCGTTTTAAGAAAGTTTTACTACGTTATTAAAGGCGGGTGGGGGTTATTGTATATTATCAGTTACAGCGGGCGGCGTTCCGCTTATCAGTTATCAGTTATCAGTTATCAGTTATCAGTTATCAGTTATCAGTTATCAGTTATCAGTTATCATCAATTTGAATCTTAAATGATAAGTTCCAAAACTTTAACCTTATTCTTACTCACAAATTAGTGTTAATAATGTTTGTCCGCTTACTGATACCTCTTCTATGTTACTACTAACAATTTAATCTATTTCCTGATAAAGTGCTTTCTGTTAATTGCTAACTGTTTACTGTTAACTGATTAAAAGTATCTTGGTGTAAGAATCTTAGCTTTGCGGTATCCGAATTCATAACGAAGCATTACTTCATGCGAACCACCTTGTTTTCCTCTCAAACCATTGAGCATAAAGTCATAGGCATAACCTAAACGGAATTGGTCAGTTGCTTGAATTTCAAGCATACCAATTGCTGCATCTCCGTTAAGATTGTTAAATGGCGAATTAAAATCTTTGTTATTGGTTCTCCATGAACCACCAAGTGCAATACGGTCTTTAATCCAAAGATTTAGGTTAAAGTCGAAAGCGGCAGCATCACGAGTTGCTTTTGCTAAGATTGATGGTTTTAAGGCTAATGAACGTCCCAAAGGAAGTACAAAACCCATCATTAAGAAGAAATGGCGTTCTTGACGAGCTACTGCATCACTTGATTTGGTAGCTTCTCCATCTTTCAAACGGTTCTGAATAAGGCTTGGGCAAGATAAACCGATGTATCCACGGTCATTACTCAAATACAAACCTACACCTACATTTGGTAGCCATTTACTGATATCACCAGTAAAGGCAGCGTCAGTATCTGTACCACTTAATGTACGTTGAACACCTGTTAAATTTCCTGTAAGGTTTGTTACTCCACCTTGTACACCCATTGAAAGGGTTGTTCTTTGAGAAACTTTAACACGATAAGCATACGAAAGATACGCTCCTGTATTTTTGAAAACTCCAATTTGGTCATTGTAAGCTTGTAAACCAATCCCTACTTTCTCTTTCTTGATTGGCATATCAATAGTGAAAGACTGAGTTGTTGGAGCACCATCAATGTTTACCCATTGTTGGCGATATAGACCCGTCATACTCAATACATCTCTGCTACCCGCATACGCAGGGTTTACTGCCAACATATTGAACATATACTGCGAGTATTGAACCTCTTGCTGTGCATGAACGGTTTGAACACCTGCCAACGTAGCAAAAGCCAGTGCTGTCATGTATCGAACTCTTGAAAGCAAACCTTGGAGTTTCATGTGATAAAATGTTTAAATGATTTTAATGTTGTTGTAAGGATAGGGGCAGTTCACCAGTAATGGTAACTCTATTTCTTTTTGAGTTGTGAAATATAAAACTACGCCTTTCCTTGATGGACTTTCCCTTTTATTTACCCCTGACAAGCGTTTAGACTTGTCAGGGGTTTTACTCTTAATTACTATCTTGAAATTGTCATGTATCTTACTTTCGGAGTTACATCTATTTTCTCTCCAGTAGCTCTATTTGAACGAGTTACAGAGTAGAAGTAAGTTCCATCTGGTAAGCCTTGACCATCTCCTACAACTTTCACACCTTGGTTAGATGCACCTGCCCAGTCATTTTTGTAATCTTGACTTGCGTACACTACACCACCCCAACGGTTGAAGATAATTAACTCTACTTTTTCTGTATCCTTATTAACACCTTGGATAACAAACTTATCGTTGACACCGTCACCGTTTGGCGAGAATCCTTCTGGAATAAACAATTCTGACAATATTACTTCACCTTTGAAAATAATTGGTGTTGGAGCTGCTTCATCTGGTTTACCGTCTCCGTTAAGGTCAGGATTGATACCATTTACTGAAATATCAGATGTTGACTTAGTTCCATCAACTGCACTTACTGCTTTAGCAATTCCTTGTGTGAAGATTGTGTCATTTACTGGTCGTTTAATGTTAACCATATAAGCTACCACAATACTATCTCCTACTGCTAAGAATGTACTATCTGTTTTAGTCAATGTTGAATCAGCTTTACCGTTGAAGCTTGAGCTGATAATTGCATTTCCTCTCACAACTCTTGGTGTTCCAACTAATTTCCAAGACTCTACTTGCTTACCAATTGAGTTTTCGATATTAGTACATAATTGAACCTTAGCTAAGTTAACTTTTCCGTAGTTTTTAGCGGTCATTACTAATGTTACATTGTAAGTGCTATCTGCTAATGGAATCGTATCAGTTACTGCTGCTAATGCTAAACCAATTGATACTTCGCTATTATTTACATTTTTCAACTGTACTGGTGTTGCTACGTTGTCATTCGACGGGTCTTTATCTCCATTTGTATCTGGATTATTACCATTTGTTGAAATGTCTTTATAAGTAGCGTTATCTGTACCTGTTGCAGTACCAACTGCTACGTTGTTAAAGATATTTTCAGGGTCTGTTGACGCCGCAGTATTTACTCTTACTGTTAAGTCAATGATTGCTGTATCTCCTTTCAACAATGTTGATTCTTCAGGAAGTAACAAGTCTGTATTAGTACCTTTACCTGTATAGTTTGGATTCGCTTTCAAGCCAGGTGTTGCAATAAGAATTGGTGTTCCAACGAGTACTGCTCCCTTAGCTGTGAATACTGCATCAAGACTATCTTTCACGCTCAATTTAGTGATATTATTTGCTCCCATGTTCACAATACGAATTCTGTATGGTACCGTCCAGAATGTTGTCGAGTCATTTTTCAATGCTGTTACAACTACTTCTTTCGCCACACCGATACGAGTATTTGGTAAGTCGAAGCGTAATACCGTTCTGCTTGGCGTTCCGTTTACATTAGAGCCATCGCTTGATTTTGCAGTAAGAACAGTGTTGTCTGGTTTCTTACCTGTTACGGTAGCTTGGCTATAGAATGGTCCTTTATTTCCATTCAAGGTAACTCTCACTACATATTTCACTGTATCAGAAGCACCTGGTAACATGAAGCTACCTACTTTCACTAAACTTGAATCTGTTTTACTGAACGCATCATTTACAATCAAGTTTGTACTTACACCTGTGTTTGGTTTTCCTACAATCTCACACGTTACTGGTGTTTTGAATGTATTGGCTAAGTTGCTCGTTAAAGTTACATTTCTCAATGTATCATTACAGAAGTTTTTAGCAATCAAACGATAAGTTACGTTATAAACTCCTTCTGAAACTTTAGCTGTATCAATTACTGCCATTGCTAAGCCAAGTTTACAATCAACCGCTACTGAAGTATCACTAACTGTGATAGTTGATGTACTTGAGTTATTCGTCGTAATTAAGTCAACCTTGCTTGTATTACAGATTTTCACTGTATTTGTAAATGTACCTGCTTTAGATGGAGTAGCTGTATAAGTAAATGTACGTGTACGTCCTTTACTAATGGTATCTACTGCAATTGTTAAACTATCACCTGCTTTCACTACGCCAGTTCCTGACACAAATGTTAAGCCACTTGGTAATGGATTACACAATTTCACATCTTTCGCTTTACCAGCTCCATTGTTTGTCAATGTTACTGTGTATGTTACATTTTCACCTTTCTTATAAGTTGCTTTGTTAGCCGTAATTAAGACACCTAAGTCAGCATAAGTTGTATCGCTTGCAGGTACTAAAACTACTGTGGCAACATTGTTCGTCAAGACTGAGTCTGTCGGTGTTATTTTCGTAATCTTAGCAGTGTTATAGATAATGGTATCTTTAGACACTTTCGCTTTGTAAGTAAATACTTGCGATGAACCAACTGGCATAGAGATAATGGCTACTCTTAATGTATCTCCATTCTTAGCAGGGTCACCTGAAACGAAGCTTAAATGTTTAGGTAACAAATTGTCAACCACTACATTCGTTGCTATTGCTGGCCCGTTGTTTTTCACAGTTAATGTGAACGTTACTTCGTCATTCAAGGCAGTTAATTGCTTATCTGCGGTAAATGCTAATGCTAAGTCAAGTTTGCCTGTTCCTGCTGGAGGTGTTACTACTGTTGTTGTATCTCCATTAATTGTTACGAACGAGAAGTTATTAGGCCCTACGTTGTCTAACAATGAACTAACTGATACCGTATTCGTCACATTAGATTTCACATTCATCTTAGCAACATAAGCATACGTTTTTGTTTGTCCTTTTTCTAATGAATCAAGACTTACTATAACTGCACCCGAAGTAAGCGTCTGACCAGTTGAACTTGATACGAATGTCATTCCCGTTGGAATTGAATTCGTTAATACAACCTGTTTAGCCGTTGCTGGTCCGTTATTAGTAAGTGTCAACAAGAAGTTAACATTCTCACCTACTTTCGCTGTTGTTTTATCAGAAGTCATCACAACTGCTACATCAGCTACTGTACTATTCGTTTTACCTACGTTAATAATCGTTTTACCAGCTCCCGAACCGTTGTTGTTACCTGGGTTAGGGTCAGCAGTGATACTTGTACCTCCTGCTGCGATGGTTGTTTCAACATCTGTATTTAAAGTAGCAGTGTAAGTATAAACTTTCACATCACCTTTAATTAAGCTATCAAGCGTTGCCGTTAACAAGCTACCATTTTTCACTAAGCCACCAGTCTGAGATACATAAGTAAATGTTCCTGGAATTACCGAAGCGATATTAATACCTTTCGCAGTTTGTGGTCCAAGATTCGTAACTGTAATGGTTGTTGTAATCGTCTCACCTTTAGCGTATGATGCCTTATCAGTTGTAATAGTAATGACTACATCTGCACCTGTTTGTGGTGTTGAACCTACTACGATTGTTGCACCTCCTGCACCAGAACCACTGTTATTAGTAGGGTTAGGGTCAGTTGTTGTACTTGTACTTGATGCTGTAATCGTTGCAGTACCATTTCCTGTTACTTTAGCCGTGTAAGTATAAACTTTCACACCGTCTTTCACTAAACTGTCAATTGATGCTGATAATACGCTTCCTGCTTTCGCTAATCCACCAGTCTGACCGATGTATTCTAAGATTGAAGGAAGTGTTGAGCTTACGTTAATTCCTTTTGCTGTTTGTGGCCCAAGGTTTTTAACTGTAATAGTTGTTGTTACAATATCACCAATTGAGTAGTTAGACTTATCTGTCGTTACTGTTACAATCACATCAGCACCTGATGGTAAAGTTGGGTTAATCGTTACTGAACCACCTGTTCCTGTTCCGTTATTGTTGTTCGGATTAGGGTCTGGGTTATTCGAAGTACCTGTTCCACCTATTACTACTGGACCTGCTCCGTTAAGAACTGATTTGTATATATAAACTTTAACATCATTTTTAACCAAGCTATCTAATTTACCTGTCAATACACTTCCTGCTTTCGTTAAACCACCTGTTTGTGATACGTAAGTTAATTTATCAGGTATTGTACTTGAAACTGTTACGTTTTTAGCGGTTGCAGGTCCAAGATTTCTTACCGTAATCGTTGTTGTTACGGTATCACCAACTGCATAATTTACTTTATCAGTTGTAATTGTAACTACAAGGTCAGCCGAAGTTGGTGATGGAACAGTAACCGTAGATGAACCACCTGGGTTACTACCATTATTATTGTTCGGATTCGGGTCTGGGTTGTTTGAACCTCCTGTTGCTCCAACTGTTACTGAAGTTGTTGTTCCAGAAATCTTACCAATCCATGTATAAGTTTTCACTCCTCCGCTTATCAAGCTATCAATTGAACCACTTAATAAGTTACCATTTCTTACTAAACCACCTGTTTGAGAAACAAACGTTAATCCTGCTGGAATCGGTGCTGATACTGATACTCCTTTCGCTGTTGCTGGTCCTTTGTTAGTAACCTTGATTGTTACTTTCACTGTACTATCAAGAGCGATATTGTTTTCAGTAGTTACTACGATTTCAATATCTGAGTCAGTTGGAGATGAAACATCTGTTTTATTTTCAACTGTAATTTTCGTTGCTGTTGAGAAACAACCTTGTGCTGACTTGTAACAAGCATAGTAAATTCCTGCTCCTACTGCACTTGGATTTGCAATATTTGTCGAACCTGCACTTGCACCTGTTTTAAATACTAAGGTTGCTCCTGTTGGTGTATTACTCACCACTAATTTGCTTAGGTCAACTGTTGTTCCTCTATCAATTTTCACACTATTTGCTACTGGTGCAGAAGGTGCTGTTAAGTAATTAACCGTTGCAGTATCAGATTCAATTGAACAACACTTATTAGCATCTACTAATTTGAAGTAGTATGAACCAGACGAACTTACTGTGATACTTCTTGTTGAAGCAATTTCAGTTGTTGAGCCTACTTTAAACCACTTATATCCGTAGTTTCCTGCTGTTGCTGTCAATGTTACTGTATCTGTTCCACAAGTAGTTAAGTTACCTTTAACTGATACCAATGGTTTGAATTTCACCCCTTGCATTGTCAACACCATTGTATCTGCTGTTGATTTACATGAACCGCTTCCGTCTGGGTCATTTGTAGTGATAATCAATTTCACTGTTCCTGCTAACACATCTGCCAATGATGAACGATATGTTGCAGTTGGTAATAAAGGATTATCAAATGTACCTGTACCTGTTGTTGTCCAAGTTACGCTTGTGGCAGCTCCGCCGAATGTTCCACTTAGTTTATATACTTTCTCTGCACAAATTGTTGCATCTGCACCTGCACTTACAGTACATGGTGTTTTAGCACAATCTTTAGGAGTACAATCTGTGTTGATATATGTATTGATTACACCCGGAGCAGAATAACATCCTGAAGCAGTTTTTTCAAATACATAATATGTTCCTGTTCCTACTGCATTTGGATTTGGATTTGTTACCAATGGTGATGATGGTAACACACCTGTATGATATTCAAATATTCCACCTGCTGATAAACCTGATGTTACACCTGATGCTAAATCAACAGTTAAGAATGGACAAACGTTAGTCAAGTTTTTAGTTTTAGGAGTGCTAAGACCTGCTCCTACTGTAACTGTAACTTCGTTTGATTTACCACTTTCACACTTATCTAATTTACAAATCGCAGTATATTTCGTTGTTGCGTTTGGTTTTGCTGTAATTACATTTCCTACTTGACCGTCATTCCAGATTACTGTTCCGTCACATCCTGATGCTGTCAATGTAATTTGGATACCTTGACAAATTGATGTTGCATTACAAGTAATGTGTGGTGCTGGAGGGTTTCCAACGTTAACTGTTGCCACACTTGATGGAGCTGAAGTACAAGTTCCAATCGTACAAGTTGCTGTGTAATCTACTGTTTTAGTTGGAGCAGTAGTAATAATTGTTCCTGTCTGACCGTCTGACCATTTCACAGTCCCTTCACAACCTGATGCTACCAATGTTACTGAGCTTCCTGCACAAATTGTACTTGTAGCACATGAAATAGTTGGTACACTTGGTACTATTACCGTTACTGTTACTTTATTTGATTCAGGGCTATTACAAGTTCCTAATTTACAAACTGCACTATAAGTAGTTGTTGCATTTACTGTTTCAGAAATTGATACGCCTGTTTTACCATTCGACCAAACAACTGTTCCTGACGTACAACCTGTTGCTGTTAATACTACTGAACCACCTGCACATACACTTGGAGGAGTAGATACTACTGTTGGTGCATCTGGAGTTCCTACCTTAACAGTTACTGGCTCAGATGTTTTAGCTTCTCCACAACCATCTACTTTACATTGTACTGAATAAATAGTTGTTACACTTGGCTTCACTGTGATTGTTGCCGTTGTTGCACCGTTACTCCACAATAAAGTTCCGTTACAATTATTAGCTGTCAATGTCACTTCTGAACCTGCACAAATTTGTGTATTTGTTGGCGTAATGTTTGGTGCTGTTGCACCTGGTAATACTGTCACTTTCACACTTGCTGAAGCATCTTTTGCACAAGCAACTCCCGTACAAGTAGCTGTATATGTTGTTGTTTCAGTAGGTTTTACTTTAACACTTGCCCCTGTCAAACCGCCTGTCCATGTTACTGTACCTGCTGAACAGCCTGCTAATGTTAAGGTTACTTCTGTTCCTGAACAAATCTTATCGTTACTTGCTGAAGCAGTCAAGTTCAACACAACTGCTGGATTAACTTTAATTGTTGTTTCGTTTGATTTAACGCTTTCACAAGTATTCGTTACACAAGTTGCAGTATAAGTAGTTGTTACACTTGGTTTAACAGTTATTGATGTTCCTGTACTATTGTCAGACCATTTAACTGTTCCACCTTCACAACCTGCTGCCGTTAATGTTACACTTTCTCCTGCACAAATTTCAGTTTTAGCACATGAAACAACTGGTGCGGGACCTGCTGTATTTACTTTAACCGATAATTCATTTGATTTATCAGACTTACAAGTTGTTGACTCACAAGTTGCTGTATATTTCACGTCAGCTGCTGGAGTAATTGTTCTTGGAGAACCTGTTACACCATCTGACCATTTCACTGTTCCGTTACATCCGTTAGCAGTTAATATAATTGACTGTCCTGCACAAATTGTTAACTTATCTGCTGTGATAGTCGGTTTAGCAAAATCTGTAACTGTAATATTTCTCTTAATTGATGCCTCACTCACACAAGTTCCGATTGAACAAACTGCTGTGTATGAAGTAGATACTAATGGTTTCACCGTAATTACTGAACCTTTCTGGCCATCAGACCATGTTACTACACCACCTTCGCAACCTGTTGCGGTTAACTCAACTGATGAACCTGAACAAATTGTTGATGTTCCTGAACTCACAATTGGCGGAGTTGGATTTACAACTTGTACTGTTAATGGTGATGATTTCTCAGACTGACATACTGTTGAGCTACAAGTAGCATAATAAGTAGTCGTTGTGGTTGGTTGTACGATTACAGTTGCACCTGTTAAAGTTTTGTCGCCATAGTACCAAGTAATTTTTCCTGTACAACCATCTGCCGTTAATGTAGCCGAACCTCCTAAACAAATTGTTGTATTTGCTGTTGAGATAGTTGGTACTGCAATTGGTTTCACTGTCAATACATAAGGAGTTGACGAAGCACTTGTACAACCATTTACAGAACAAGTAGCTGTATAATTAGTAGTTGTAGTTGGGAAGACAGTAATTGTTGTCGTTTCCTGACCTGTACTCCATTTCACTTGTCCATTACAGTTAATAGCTGTTAATGTGATTGTTTCACCTGGGCAAATTTCACCTTTTGAACATACAATTGTTGGAGCAGTTGGAGCTGGTGTAACAATTACATCAACTGTTGCCTCTGCACTAACACATTCGTACTCTTTACAAACGGCTTTATATGTTGTTGAAACAGTAGGCGTTACAGTAATTTGTGGACCTGTTTGTTTCGGTGAAGTTTGCCATTCAATTACTCCTCCACAGCCTTTAGCTGTTAATGTTGTAGATTCTCCTGCACAAATCTTACTTGGTGCTGCTGATAATAATGGGCTATCAACCACAATTACTTTCACTTCTACTGCATTTGAAGATTCGCTCTTACAATCATCTTTCTTACAGTAAACAGTATATGTTTGGTTTGTTTTAGGAGTTACTGTAATACTTGCTCCTAAACTTCCATTACTCCATACAAATGTTGAGTTTTCACAACCAGTTGCTGTTAATGTTACGCTACCACCTAAGCAAACTGATTTTTGAGTACATCCACAAGCAATTGTAGGTTTATCAAGATTACAAACTAAAGTAGCGTTAATCTCTACGCTATCATCATCATCTTCATCAGGTTTTGTTGAAGCATTACCCGGTGTTGAATCTGGGTCTTTTTGGTCAGACTTACTAACTTCTGCTATATTTTTGATTTTACCAGATGCCGTAACTTTAGCTTTGAAAGTAAAGTTAGTTGAAGCTCCTTTCGCAATGCTTGCTACTGTGCCTGTCAATATACCTGCACTTTCTGTTAATGTAGATGAACTTACAAAAGTTAAACCTGCAGGTAATTTATCTTTAACCTCAACATTCGTCGCTGTATTTGGTCCTGAGTTCAATACCGTAATTGTGTATTCAACTGTTTCGCCAACATTGACTTCTGTTTTGCTTACTGTTTTAGTTAAGCTCAAGTCTGCGATGTCAATTACTGGGGTCGTTACGGTCGAAGTATTATTGTCTAATTTTGTTGGGTCTTCATTAGAACCTGAAATCTTAGCAGTATTGACTGTATTACCTACTTTATTGAATGTTACTTGAATCAATATTGATTTGTCTGAACCAGCAGTTAAATCACCAATTGACCATACGCCTGTAACATTATTATAAGCTCCTGAAGGTGTTGAGCTTACATAAGTAGCTCCTGCAGGAAGAATATCTTCTACTTTTACATCGGTAGCCTTAGCTGTTCCAATGTTTAATGCTTGAATTGAATACGAAACCGTCTGACCTAACAAATAAGAAGGAGCTGATTGTGCATCTGGTGCATCAACAACTTTCTTGATTACTGCTAAATCTGTAAAACATCTCTTAACTCTGAATGAAATTGAAGAACGTTCACTTACACAACCATCAGGCGTTGTTGCTTCTGCATAGTAAGTATAAACTCCTTCTGCATTTGGTGCAGTTGGGATAAATCCTGCTTGCATTTCTGACTCTGTTGAAAGTACTGCAAGTACCGTATTACTTGTTAAAGAAGAATACCATCTTACTGTATTTCCTGGACTAACGGCAAACAACTTGCTGCTTTCGCCTAAGCAAACTAACGTATCACACTTCAAGTTATAAGGTGCTTGTGGCTTCGCTTTGATAGTCAATGTTGTTTTAGCGATTGCTGCATTACATTTCGTATCTGTTCCGTCTGGGTCGTTGGTAGTAAAGGTAAATTCTACTGTACCGTTAGCTACATCACCTGCCGATGGAGTAAATTTAGCTGTTAAGCTATTGGCATTATCAAATGTTCCTGTACCTGTTGAAGTCCATTTTCCGCTTGTTGCACCACCACCAATCGTTGCTGTTAATTGTACTGGAGTAGTTGTATTTCCACAAATAACCGCTAAAGGCACTACTGAAACCGTTGCTGGATTCACACAATTACAAGTATTGATTGTTACCGTCACAGATACACTTGAGCTATAACATCCTGCTGTTGATTTTGCAAAAGCATAATATGTACCTGCACCAACTGTTGTTGTATTGGTAATAATTGCTGAATTTACAGAATTAGACACATGCCATTCAATTGTACTTCCTGTTGGAATTGTTGTAATTGCATCTGCTAAATTAACTGTTTCTAAGTTTTTAGAACAATCATTTGAAATAGCTGACTTCGCAACAGGATTACTTGGTTTAGCATTAACTGTTACTGTAATAGTAGTTCTTGCACTCTCGCAAGTACTTCCAATATCAGTATTAGTTACATAATATTTTGTTGTAAATGATGGACTAACAATCAATATTGAATCTGTCTTGATTGGAGTAGTAGAAGTCAAAGATGAATACCATTTTGAACTGCTATTAGTTTTTGAGCGATAACCTCCTAAAGAGACTTGAGTTCCAGCACAAATTGTTTCGTTAACTGCTATTGGTGCATTTGAAATTGGATTTACATTAAACTTAACACCTGTTGCATCTAATGCCGCACATAAATTTTTCGTTGAAATTGTACTTGCTAAATCACTTGCTTTAGTAGTTCCTAAAACAACAGTTGATAAATCAAGGTAGCTTCCATTGGCAGAGTTACCATCAAATACTAATGTATGAATTGTATAACTTCCTGTTGCATTTACAGTAAATGTTGGAGCGTTTGAAATTTGCTGAATTACTAAATTCGTTCCTTGTGTTAAAACATATTTAACAGAATATCCTGTTGGAACAGTTGGAGATGTTGCCACTGTTGCCGTCAATACTACTCCGCCTGTTGCTGGTAAGCATAAATTAGGCGTTGTTGTTGCCAATGTTCCTGCATTAATATTACAATCAGCCTTGATACCTGCATCAATTGTTAAGTTGTTACGACCAATGTCTCCAAGTGGTTTTGTAACATCTATATTAATTACTCCTGAGAATCCACCTACACCTGCATCTGAATCTTCAGTAGAAGTTCCAGTATTTGGCGTTACGAATGTTTTACCAGAAGGTAAAATAAATTTCACTTTATAAGCACCTGATGCTAAGTCCGTAAAGAAATATTGACCATTAGTACCTGTTACTGTTGACTGTAATTTCGTAGTACCTGTTCCGTCATATAATTCAACTGTTACACCTGAAACTCCTGTTTCTCCTGCATCTTGTTTATTATTACCGTTTGCATCAACCCATACAAAATCTCCAATTGTTCCTTTGTTCGGGATTAAACCAGCATCAATTGTTGTGTTATTACGAGCAGGGTCTCCAATTGGTTTTGTTGTATCAATGGTAACAATTCCTGATTTTCCGTCAGTACCTGCATCTGAATCTGTCGCCGTAGTACCTGCTCCTGTTGGAGAGAAAGTAGAACCTGCTGGTTTGTCAAATACCACAATATACTGACCTGCTGGTACAATAAATTCATATTTACCATCAACGTCTGTTGTGTAAGATGAAATAACTACACCATTCTTATCTGTTAAAGTAACTTTCAAGCCTGCGATTGGCGTATCACCTGCATCTTGAATACCGTTACCATTATTATCATTGAAAACATAGTCTCCAATAGAACCCAATGGAATAATACCTGCATCAATCTGAGGATTGTTACGAAGTGTATCGGTTGTAGCTTTGGTTACGTCAATATTAATAATTTGACTTTTTCCTGCTGCCCCAACATCACTATCTTTAGTATCGTCTGTGCCTTGATTTGCTTTGGTAAATTTGCTTTGTGTAGGAGCAATAAATTCTACTTGGTATGCTCCTGAAGTTAAATTACCAAAATTATATTTACCCGTAGCACTTGTAGTAGTTGATGTAAGGAATGTTGTTCCTTTATATAAGTTAACGACAACTCCCTCAATTCCGGGTTCTCCTGCATCTTGAATGCCGTTTGAGTTATCGTCACGCCATACAAAATCTCCGATTGAACCTAAGTTGCCAATCAAACCAGCATCAACCTCTATGTTATCTTTAGCTTTCCCTGTTCCTTCAACATCAATTGGAATCACTGCCGTAAAGCCATCAGTACCTGCGTCACTGTCTGTTCCGTCAACACCAACTTTTGAAGTAGTAAATGTATTTCCCGCAGGAAGAACAAATTTTACTTTGTAATTATCTGTATATAAAGAATCGAATAAATATTTACCATTGACATCAGTTGTTGTTGAATCTAACTTTGTTACTCCATCAGCTTTGTATAAATATACTTTTACGCCAGACACTGGAGTGTCTCCAGAATTTTGAATACCATCTTTATTAATATCATTAAATACATAATCTCCTATTGAACCAAGTGGGCCAGGAATAAATTTCGCTGGACAACATCCTGTTGCTGGACAATTTTTATTGGTTGCTGTAAATGCAAATTCTGTATAAGCAGTAATACTTGAAACTGTTAAAGTATCTTTAGCAGCATTAAGTGAAACACCCGGTGTACTTGCAGTAATAGCAGTTGCTGCACCAGTTCCAACTTTTACAGTCCAATTAATATTTGTATATCCTGCTGGCAATCCAATTTTAAATTCGTCTCCTTTATAAAAATAATCTGCAACTGACAAACATACAGCGTCTTGGTCGTCTTCGTTGAGGTCATTATTATTTGGACTTGAATCGTAGTCAACTTCGTTCTCTTTTGTAATCTGTGCAACATTAAATGAAAGACCACGAGAAGTAACAGTTGCAACAACTGTCATCGTCAAGTCTGCTGAAGCACTTACATTACCAATATTCCACTTAATAGAAGTTACACCTCCAACCGTAGAATTAGATGTTGTTCCAACACCTGAAACATTTACAGATTTCAATGTTACACCAACTGGTAATACATCTGTAAGTTCAACACCCGTAGCTGCTGCACCCGCATTGTTTACTTTAATGGTATAAGTAACATCAGCACCCAAAGCTGGACTCTGATTATCAATCGTCTTTTTAACCGATAAATCAGGATTGGTAGTCAATGAAACGGCTTGGGATAATGCCCCAAACGCTGTAAAAAGCGTCAAAAACACTACGCCCATCCAAGTTCTCATGCCTTGCTGGTTAAATAATTTACTGCTGAGTAGTTGTGAACCACCCAAATGCGATAAAATGCTAAAATCCCGCTTGACGGAGCCAAGAGGGGCATTATTATCGGGGGCGGTACCGACTATTACCGATAGAAAGTTCTTAAATTTCTCCAAGAACTGCCCACTAAGCGACTCCTCACTACTCGTAATCGCTCGTCTCAGGTAAGTAAAAAGATTCATTTGCTGTATGTTTAATTGATAATTTGTATGCGAGAATTGTGATTTTTTCTTAACCACAACAGCAGGAATAGCAGATTCAACCACTGCGTTTGGCTGTGGCTGAATTGTATTTATTGATTCTTCTATAAATACAGTTTCAACTACTGGTTCAGATATTTCTTCCTGAACAAATAGCTTCTTGACTTTCCTGAACAAGTCTTTAGCCACAAGAAAAGCACTTTTCTTAGGTAAAGATTGTAATGAAATAGTAAGGTTCGTTTGGTTGCTTGCACCATCAGTGAACGTAGAAGTTCCTTCCATCTGTTGCTTTGTTAATAAATTAATGTTCTAAACATATTATATATTTAGGGCTAAGGTGTTTTTCTGTATCCAAAATAGTATTCTAAAATAATACCTTTTTGATGTTTTAGGTACAAAAGAAACAATTGAGACATCATAGCATAGTACAATGACTCCATAAATAATCCTCCAAAATTGTGCCAAAAAGAAAAATTCTCTTAATTGGCTACAATAAATAAACGACCTAACGCTTCTAAAGCACTGATAATTAATACCTTAAAAGCATATCACCTATTAACTTAAAAATAATCACTCAATATCTCCAATGACTAAATTCCACAAACGTATAGCTTGTGTTAAGTCAAAAATAGAATTGTCTGGTTTAGCGAAAATTATGCCAAAAAAATACCAGCAGATTTCTAAATAGAATCTGAATAACTAATAAAATAAAAAGGGAGTTACAGCCTTAAATTGCCCTTAATAATAAGCACAATAAAAGCAGGATACCTTTTAAGGTAAAGGAAGGAATAATACGAAAAAATATAAGTTTTATATGCGAGCGAAGGCTTTCCCTAACGGTTGTATGCTTTCAAGTACAAAGAAAAGAAGTTTTTTTTACAATTGCAAACACAATTTTAAAATTCAACATAAAGACGTGTTGTTCTATTAAAAAATTACGTGTAATAAAATTTCATCATTTTATATTTAAGTAGGGACGCAAAAACAAGTGCTTACAAAACGGCTGAGAATCTTTTATTCAAGTACCAAAGCACAGAAACTTTAAAATATAGCAAGGAAATTGGCTTCAATATTGAATATAATCAAAAAAAATATACATAAACCCCTAAATATCAATAATTTAAAAACAATTTCACAATAAAATTAATTCAACTATTTTAAAAACAAAAAAGTGTTCAAACGAACTGTTTCCAGGTGGCTTTGTACTTATTCAACATAATTTCTAAAAAAAATCTTTTTTTTTCATCTTACAAGCAATAGCATAAAAAAAAAACGTGTAATCTTGTATAGATGGGTACTGAACAATTAATACAAACTCTAAAAAAATGTCGTAAGAACGACCGAAATGCACAGCGGGAGCTTTATGAAGGCTTTTACCGTTTTGGGCTGTCGGTATGTTTACGATATGTAGCTGATATTGATACGTCCAGAGAATTATTGAATGATGGCTTTATGAAAGTATTTACTAATATTGACCAATATAAACCCGAGTACCCCTTTGTGAGTTGGTTTAAAAGAATTCTGATTAATACTTGCATCAACCATCTAAGGAAGTCTCATCAAAATGTACCTACTGCTGAATTATTGGAGGCTCAAGATGTAGGTTTTGAATTGGATTTGTTTGGTAAGTTTTCGGTAGAAGAAATTGGGCATTTGATTCAGCAATTATCTCCTGCATATAGAACAGTGTTTAATTTACACGTCATTGAAGGATATGAACATAAAGAAATTGCAGAGATGTTAAACATTACTGTTGGGACATCCCTCTCTAATTTACACAAAGCAAGAAAAAAATTACAAGAATTAATTTTATATAGTGAAGATTGAGCGTTTTACGTTATTAATAAAAATGAACGTGTTTAAGCAGGTTCAATATTAAATCACAGTGACAATGCACAACATTTCAAATATCTCTTAAAATGGAGGAGCAAGAAGATTTTGACAATTTATATAGTTCAAAACTCCCCAACTTTGCCAACAATGATTGGCGGGCGTTGGAGGGACAATTGGAACGACATGACCTTAAACGCCAACTAAAAAAATTGATGTGGGCGTTGCCTGCCATAGGAGGAATCATGCTGGCGGTATCAAGTGTTTTATATTATCAATTAAATAGAACACGAGAACAAGTCAAAACACTGGAAAACAGACTGGTAAGTGCTTATCAACAACAGCGAAATAAGTCTGAGATTAGTCCACAAAAAATAATTATACATGATACGATTTATAAACAGGTAATTATTAGACAGATAGTCCATGAGAATACTTCTCAAAATCCAGAACTAACCAATAATCAAAACAATATTTATTACGAAAAATATGGAGATAACTCTACTGAGAATCAAATAATTACAGAAAGAGAAAAGTTTGTTGACATTCATCAATTGTCAGGAAAAAGTCCAATTTTAAGTAAAACAAATATTGGCATAACAAATGACTTTTCTAAATACAAAGGTGAGAGTTTTCCGGAAGACTCGGTTGTAGAAGAAAATCATTTTTCGTTAATTCCAAAATCTGTTAGTGTAGGGCTTGTGGGTGGTTTACAATTACCAATGGGTGATTTTTTTAATGGTAGTGGTAATACTTTTGGAGGAAAAACTGTTCTGGGGTATCACAATAAGAAAGGGCAAGAACGTTGGGGAATTGTCTTGGATTATCAACAAAGTAATACCTCTTTTGATATTGACAAAAAAGAGGATATTGATAAGTTAGGACTTCCACCAAAAACAAACCCTAAACCCAATGGAAGTAATCCAAGATTAGAGAAAGTAAATGTTTGTTTTTCATCCTATAAAATAGGGTTAGGATTAAGATACAATTTATTATTCAGTGATAAAATCCGCCCATATTTTGGAACAAGTTGGAATATCCAAATTCCAACACAAGGTTTTGGCGATTATGAGTTCGAGGATTATTTGAAGCCTCGCAAAATATTTCAGCAAGAATCAACAATGCACTTATTGGGTTTAAACGCAGGTGCAAATATTTTCTTGACAAAAAAGTTAGTAGCCAGTGGAGAATTATACTTCCAATCTCAGTTTTTGCATGAAACAAATCCAATTTTCAATGCTACAACTGTTTTGGGAGGACAAGTTGGATTAAGTTATCGTTTTGGCAATTAAATTCTATATTTATTAGTCATATTCAATCTCAAAAGTTTATTTAAGGCTTTGCCTTTTTAAGATTCTCAATTCTTAAATATCTAATCATTAACCATAAAGTCAACAAAATGAATATTTCAAGTCTAAAAAAGACCTTGACTGGCATTGTATTGCTTAGTGTTTTGTTCAATACGCAAGCTCAAGAAGTCAAAGAAAATAAAAAAGAGGATAAGCCAGAACCGATTTTTGGAACTGTGTTAGAAAGAAAAATATTAAAGGATTCATCTAAAAAACATACGCCATTTAATCCATTAAAACCTGCTTTTTTCAGAATTGGTGCGATGGGAGGAAGCGTAATTGCATTTGATAATTCAAGTAATGATAATGTTGGAGGAACAATTGGGCTTAGAATTGAATATGGCTTTTCAAACAGAATTTCATTAGTAGCTGATTTTCAAGGAAATAGAATCAACAATACTACATTTTCAAGAGGTCAATCTTCTTTAGGAATTAATTGGATGCCATTTAAAAGTAGAAGATTGCAACCGTTTTTTGGAGCAGGTGCGGGTATTGGAAGAGATGGATATGGATTCGGGCGTTTTGATGATGATAGACGTGGAGGTTCAAGACCATTTGATAATGATTTTAATCGTAGAGGAGTTCAAGGATTTGCGTATGCAAGAACTGGCTTAAATTATGTACTTGCTAAGAAATTACTTGCTATTGGAGAAGTTTCTTATCAATTACCTTTTGATAATTCCACATCGAACGGAGGGGTTGCATTGAGAGTGGGATTAGCTTATCAATTTGGAAAAAACAAGAAGTAAAAATCAAGTTTTAATAATATAGAGTTTAAGTGTTTTGTAAACGTCGTAGAGATTCTCCACGACGTTTATTTTTTGTAGAAAACGTAAAAAGGGTTTGAAATATTATTTAACATTTCAAACCCTTTTTCATTATTTTTCGGACTTATATACTTATTGACGCAAGCTAAATTTGCGTCAATAAGTATATAAGTCCGTTATTTTTTACTGATTTAAACTCGCTCAATAATAACGGCATAGCCCATTCCTACGCCAATACACATTGAAATTAAAGCGTATTTTTTGTTTTGTTTTTGTAGTTCAATACTTGCGGTTTGAATAATGCGAGTACCTGACATTCCGAGTGGATGCCCTAAAGCAATTGCCCCACCGTTTGGATTCACTCTTGGGTCATTATCAGCAATTCCTAAATTGCGAGTAACGGCTAAGCATTGAGCTGCGAAGGCTTCGTTAAACTCAATAATATCCATATCATCAAGGGTTAAACCTGCTTTTTTGAGTGCTTTTTGAGATGCACCAACGGGTCCAATTCCCATAATGCGAGGCTCTACTCCTACTATTGCCGAAGATACAATTCTTGCTTTTGGTGCTAAATTATAAGTTTTAATAGCATTTTCTGAAGCTAAAAACATGGCTGCTGAACCGTCATTTAATCCTGCGGCATTTCCAGCGGTTACACTCCCTCCTTCTTTTTTGAAAGCAGGTTTTAAAGTTGCTAATTTTTCGAGTGTTGAACTTGGTTTTACAAATTCATCTTTATTAAAAACAATTGTTTCTCCTTTTTTCGGAGAAATTTCTACACCAATTATTTCTTCGGAAAATCTACCTGATTGTTGTGCTTTTGCAGCTTTTTGTTGTGAATTATACGCAAATAAATCTTGGTCTTCTCGGCTGATATTATACATTTCAACCAAGTTTTCAGCAGTCATTCCCATCGCATCTGTTCCATACATTTTTTGCATTAAGGGGTTGATAAAACGCCAACCAAAACTTGAATCAAACATTTGAGCGTCGTTCCCGAATGGTTTTGAAGTTTTAGAAATTACCCAAGGACTACGGGTCATGTGTTCCATTCCTCCCGCAATCATGATTTCGGCATCACCCACTTGAATACTTCGAGACGCATCAACAACCGCCGACATTCCCGAAGCACAAAGGCGATTGACCGTTTGAGCAGGCACAGAATACGGCAAACCCGCTAATAATGTTGCCATACGAGCTACATTACGGTTGTCTTCTCCCGCCTGATTATGATTGCCTAAAATGACTTCATCAATCATTTCTACGGGGATATTCGGGTTTCTTTTGACTAATTCTTTGATGGTCAAAGCCGCTAAATCATCAGCTCTGACAGTTGATAAACTTCCTCCAAAACTACCAATGGGCGTTCTGACGGCATCTATGATATATGATTGATTCATTGATTTCTTGTATTAACTTCCCGAAAGTTTTAGAACTTTCGGGAAGTTTGTCGACAGTTAATTTTTATTCCAAATTTGCAATACACACTACCCTAATTTCTCAATAAAATTGGCACTCGTTTTCGCTCTTACGTCTTCCAAAATCGCATTCGGCATCAACTCAATTAGTGTCAATTTCCCTGCTGGATAAGCAAAAACGGCTAAATCTGTGATGATTAAATCAACAACGCCTGCGGCAGTTAGTGGCAATACACAAGAAGGCACAATTTTAGCAGAACCATCTGGATTTGTGTGCGTCATAGTGATGATTAAACGCTTTGCCCCTTTGGCTAAATCCATTGCACCCCCAACGCCCAAAAGCGGTTTATTAGGTACTGCCCAATTGGCTAAATTGGCAGATTCGTCACACTCCAAACCGCCCATAATGGCAACATCGATGTGTTTTCCACGAATCATAGCGAAAGAATCCGCACTATCAAAATAGCTACTTCCTTTCAAAGCTGTTACGGGAATTTTACCTGCATTTACGGGATAATCCATTGCTCCTCCTCCATCGGTTGGGACTGGACCAACACCCAACATTCCGTTTTCTGTATGTAAAATAATACCGTGTTCTTCAGTAATTAAATCAGCAACTAAGGTTGGAATACCGATTCCTAAATTCACAACATCTCCTTTTTGTAATTCTTGCAAAGCACGTTTTGCCATGTTCATCCTATTTTCATCTACTTTTTTGGAAGATGAAACAGAAGCTGACGAACCTAAATCTTCAAGCGTGATTTTGGCTTCGACTAAATAATCTACAAAACAACCTTGTGTATGGATAAATTCGGGAGCTATTTCGCCAACGGGTACAATTTCTTCCACTTCGGCAATAACTAAGTCGGCAGCGGTTGCCATTGCTTTATTGAAATTATTTTCGGTCATTCGGTATTGTAAATTTCCTGCGGTATCGGCTCTCCAAGCACGAATAAAAGCTACATTTCCACGAATTCCTTTAATAAAAACTTGCTCTTCACCATCAATAATTTTGGTTTCACGACCTTGTGCAATTAACGTTCCTGCTGATGTTGGCGTGTAAAATCCACCAATACCAGCACCACCCGCACGAATCGCCTCTGCAAGGGTTCCTTGTGGGAGAAGTTCATATTCTACTTGTCCACTTTGAGCTGCTTTTACGGCATCTGGATTGGACGTAAAAAATGAACCAATCATCTTTTTGAGTTGTCCATTTCTTAATAAACGCCCTCCGCCAAGTCCTGCTTCTCCTGTATTATTGCCAATAAAAGTTAAGTTTTTTGTACCGATTTCAGCCAATGCGTGCATTAAGTGAACGGGGTTTCCTGTCATACCAAAACCACCTTGTAGCAAGGTGTCGCCATCTTTCACCATTTTGGCGGCGGTTTCTAAATCTATAATCGGAACTTGTTTCATTAAAGATTGTGTTTTTGATTTAATTTCAATAATTTAGTAAAAAAAGCAGCATCATGGTTACTTATCGTCCTATTGATGAGGTTATTAACTTCATCACTTCATTTCCGAAACCCGAAGATGTTTTGGCATACAAAGCACCCGAATCTATTCAAAAAAGGGTAGAAGATTTACTGTATAAAAAGCAAACATCTTTTTTAAATGATGATGAAGTAGAAGAAATGAATAAATTCATGCTAATTAATCATATTATTATTATGGCTAAAAAAAGAGCTAAAAAAACATTACTTGTATGAGCAGATATATTTCTGAACTTCATAGGAGTTTTGTGATTAAAAGAGCGACTCAATGTTGTGAATACTGTCATTTAGAAGATGATGTCAATTATATTCCTCATCAAATTGACCATATCATTAGTCTTAAACATGGTGGAAAAACTGAATTAGAGAACTTAGCATATAGTTGTTTTTCTTGTAATAATAATAAAGGAAGTGATATTGGCACAATGCTTTTGCCAAATATGGAATTTATTCGTTTATTTAATCCACGTTTAGATAACTGGAATGAACATTTTGAATTAGCTTATGGAGTTATTTATCCACTGACATCAATTGGCGAAGAAACCATTAAACTATTGAAAATGAACACAGTAGAGAAAATCATGGAACGTAACGTCTAATCTATCCAAACACCTCAAAAGGCAGTCCCACATAATTCTCTGCTATCGTTTTTTGATATGCTTCAGAAATAGTCAAATAATCAAATTTTGATTTTTGTAACAGGCTTTCAAAACTTCCTTCTTCTGTTTGTTTATGACAGAGATAAGTCATAAAGTTTGAGAAATCTTGCACTCTCCAAACTCTTGCCAAACACTTTTTAGTATAATTATTTAGTCCTTCTTCACTTCCTGATTGATAAAAATCGACCAATCCATTGGCTAAATTATGAATATCGGCAACCGCCAAATTCAAGCCTTTTGCCCCAGTTGGTGGCACAATATGAGCTGAATCTCCTGCTAAAAATAAGCGTCCAAATTGCATATTATCAATCATGAAACTACGCATGGGCGTGATGCCTTTTTCAAAGATTTCACCACGATTGAGTTTCATTTCAAGGCGATTTTCGAGTTCATCCCAAATCATTTCATCCGACCAATTGTCAATCGAATCATCGTTGGAAACTTGCAAATACAAACGTACAATTTTCTCTGAACGCAAACTTGCCAACGCAAAACCGTTTGAATGATAGGCATAAATTAGTTCGTCGTAAGCGGGTTTTGCATACGCTAAAATTCCTAACCAACTGAAAGGGTATTCGATTTTATATTCTTTGTAAGAGTCTTTGGGAAGGGTTTTACGAGCCAATCCATGAAAGCCATCACAACCGCCTACAAAGTCACAAGTCAATACATTTTCTTCTCCATTTTGAGTAAAATAGATATTCGGGTTGGAGGTTTCTAAGTCGGTAATTTTAGTAGCTTCAGCTTCAAAAATGATAGATATATTGCGTTCTAAACACGCTTTTACTAAATCTTTCACTACTTCTTGCTGACCATAAATAGTCACTTCTTTTTGCGTATGCTTTTGAAAATCAATCCGTTGACTTACACCATTATAGTTAATATAACATCCATGATGTACTAATCCTTCTTGATGTAATCTATCTGAAACATTAAGGCTATCGAAAACCTCTACGGTGTTATGCTCCAACAAACCTGCACGCACACGATTTTCAATATATTCTCTGCTTCTATTTTCGATAATGACTGATTCAATGCCGTTTTTATGCAACGAAAGTGCCAGCGTAAGCCCAGAAGGTCCTGCTCCGATGATACCGACTTTGGTTTTAATTTGATTCATCTTGCTAATAATTTATAGATAATTCTTTGAAAACATCCAGTGCCAAATGAAAAGCATCATTGGCAGCAGGCAAGCCACAATATATGGCTGATTGCATAATTACTTCTTTAATTTCGGCAACAGTTACACCATTATTAAAGGCAGCTTTTACGTGCATTTTAAACTCTGCTGGACGGTTCAATGCAATGAGCATTGCCATCGTTATTAAGCTCTTTTCTCGCTTGGCTAATTCGGGACGAGTCCAGATTTCCCCCCAAGCATATTTTGAGATAAATTCCTGAAAATCAGCATTAAAATTATTAATAGTTGCCGTAGCTTTATCGACATGAGCATTGCCTAAAACGGTACGTCTAACGTGCATTCCTTTTTCAAAAACGGTTTGCCCTGCAATAAATTCAATGATAGTTTCTGCAAATTCTTTCGGTAATTCGGTAGCCGATAAGTGCCGTGCATGAAGAACTCTAAGATGAGAAGCGGGAATTTCATTGGCAATAAATTCGGCTTGTTCTACATTAGTTACGGGGTCTTCATCGCCTGTAATTACTAAGGTTTCAACGGACACTTTTTGTAATTCTTCTCTAAAATCTGCATCACGAATAGCCGCACAACAATTGCAATATCCTGTTACATTACTTCGCAAAAACATGGCGTGCGTTTGGGCTACTCGTTGAGGATTTTTCACTCTAAAATCTTCGGTAAACCATCTTTCTATTGTGTCGTCCACAATAGCTTGCATTCCGTTTGCTTTTAGCGTTGTGATTCTTCCGTTCCATCTTTCATCATTCCCAATTTTTGCTCCCGTATTGCACACAATGAGTTTTTTGATACGATTTGGATAGTTCAAACCCAACCATTGCCCGATTAATCCACCCATAGAAAGTCCACAAAAATAGGCTTCTTGAATATTGAGTTGGTCTAATAAATCAATGACATCTTGACCTAAAATTGCAATCGTATAAGGAGAATCAACGCCATGTTCTACGCTTCCACCGTGTCCACGAGTATCGTATTGTAAAACTCTGAAATAAGGAAGTAAATATGGAATTACTTCGTCCCACATCATCATTTCAGAACCCAAAGAGTTAGAAAAAACTAATACTGGGCTGTTGGGTGTTCCCTGAATTTTATAGTTTGTTTGCATCTTATGCTTTAAGCGGTACGCTATATGTTATATGCTTTTACTTTCTGAAACTTATGCCTAAAGCCTATTGCTTAGAGCCTATTGCCAATATTGAATCAATAATTTCCAAACTCAAACCAATTGAATTTTCAGGTTTGAAGAGTTCGTCTAATTCGTTTTCGGATAAATCAACGGATAATTCTATCAGTTTTTCTTTCAAATGTTTACGTTCCGAAACGGCTGATTTACAGGCATTTTCTACCAATTCATGAGCCGCTGATTTCCCAATTTTTGAAGCTAAAGCCAGAGAAACGTTTTCGGCATAAATCAAACCTTTCGTGATTTCGAGGTTTTGTAACATTCGGTTTTCCTCTACTTCCAAACCTTCTATTAATTCAATGCTACGCTCTAATGTTCCTGCGGTGAGTTGCATAATATCGGTCAAAACTTCCCATTCCGAATGCCAAAGTCCTGCCGAACGCTCATGTTCCTGTGTCATTCCAGTAAGCATCGTTGCTACCAAATGCGGTACTCGATTAGCATTTGCCAAAATTGCCGTTGATGTAACTGGATTTCGTTTATGGGGCATCGTACTTGACCCCCCTTTTCCTGCTGCGGCACCTTCAAACACCTCACCTACTTCCGTCTGCATTAATAATGTAATGTCTTTGGCAATTTTACCCAAACTTCCATTCAAAATTCCTAAAACAGCCGCAAACTCAGCTAAATTATCCCGATTGGTATGCCAAGAATTTGCCGTTTCTACATCCAGAATCACCGCAAAAATATCTTTTACTCTTGGGCTTATTTGCTGATTCTGACTACCAACTGCTCCTGATAATTGAAGCATTAAAACTCGTTTTTTAACTTCTTCAATTCTTGCTTTTGAACGAACAATACCCTCTAACCATAAAGCCGTTTTTAAGCCAAAAGTGATTGGTTTTGCTTGTTGTAAAAGCGTTCTTCCAATCATAAAAGTATTGCGATGCTTTTGTGTAATGGCTATCAAATGATGTTCTAAAAGCCCTATTCTTTCCTCCAACCAATCAATAAAACCTTTGATTTGCAAAACCGTAGCCGTGTCCACCACGTCTTGACTGGTTGCTCCTAAATGTACGTATTTAGCCGCTTCAACGTCTTTCTTTTTAACTATTCCCGTCAATTGTTTTACCAACGGAATGGCTGCGTTTCCACTCAATTTTATATCAGACTTTAGTCGTTCAAAGTCGATAAAATCAGTATGACAACATTGCTCAATTATCTCAGCAGCCGAGTCAGGAATAATTCCCTCCTTAGCTTGAGAAACCGCTAAAACGGCTTCAAATTGTAGCATTGTAGCCACTACATTCTTATCAGAAAACAGTTCGTTGATTTCGTTAGAATAGAATATTTCGGAGTATAAGCTCATATTTCAAAAAAGACTGTTTCGTTTTCGCCCTGCATATAAATATTAAACTCGTATCCTGACGACGAACCGCTTGCCCCATTTTTCTGAGCAATCAACGTTTTCCGTCTTTCTTTTTCAACAGAATTTAAAACTTCGTCTTTTTCATTAAGTGCTACTTCGTCAGAAAAATAAATCCTTGAATATGAATGAATTAGCTGCCCACGCATGAAAATTATTACCGATAAATACGGAGCTTGTCCATTCACCGACTTGGGTTTGATAGTATGAAAAATGAATCTACTTTGCGAGTCAGTTCCTGTTCCGAATCTGCCAAAAAGTTGATTTTCACCATCATTTTGCCAAATCTCAATCATGGCATCAGGAATGACATTATTCTCACCATCAAAGACTTTCCCAACAATGGTTATTGCCTCTGGATGTTCAGTTGGATTAACCATTATGTTACCCACTAAACTTTTGAAATTATATAAATATTGCTCAGGCGTAAGGCTATAAGCGAAATATGGACCTACGGTTTGAGATGGAGTCTGTTTCATTTTGGAATTACGATTTACGAATTACGAGTTTTGAATTATTTTTAATTTTCATTCATAAATCGTAATTCGTCATTCTAAACTATTGTTTTTCAAATGGTGTTGCGTTGTTTCCTCTCAATACAAAATCGAAACGATAACCTAAGGCAAAATTGGGTTCGGTAATTGATAAGTCGAATTGAGAAATTAACAAATCACGTCCTTTGGGTGGAACAGCCAAATAAATTGGGTCGTATTGTAAAAGTGGGTCACCCGGAAAATACATTTGCGTCACCAAACGATTGGTAATATTTGCCCCAAACAAAGAAAAGTGAATGTGGTTTGGTCGCCAAGCATTAGGGTGATTTCCCCAAGGATACGCCCCCGGTTTGATGGTATAAAATTTATAATTTCCTTCCGAATCCGTCATGCAACGCCCCGCACCCAAGAAGTTAGGGTCGAGCGGAGCATCATGTTGGTCAACTTTATGCACATAACGCCCGCATGAATTAGCTTGCCAAATTTCGATTAAAGTATTCGGAATCGGGCGACCGTTTTCGTTCATTACTTTACCATGAACAACAATTCTTTCGCCCAAAGGCTGACCGTTTACGATTGAATTTTTGGTTAAATCATGGTCAAATTCGCCTAAATTAAAATCACCAAAAACAGGCCCAGAAAGTTCTGATAATGACTGTTTTAAAAGCACCAAAGGCTTGGTTGGCGACCGTAAAATAGTCGATTTATATTCGGGTGCTAAATACGGAGGATGAACTTCTCTATCAAAAAGATTATAAATTATATCGCTCATTGATTCAATAATTATTTGGTTTGAATTCTATGCAAATGTATAAGGTTGTAAAAGGTTCTTGTTGGATAAATTGAAATAAAAATTGCACAATTCAAACATTTAATCAATATTTGAATTGAAATAATACCAGAATTTGCATTATTGAAACATTCATGAATAATAATTTGCTCAATTTTAAAGGTTTATATGGGGATAATCAGTCATCGCCCCTACCCGAATTTATCCACCTCGAAGCCTTAGAATTGAGAAGTAAAGTGTATGATTGGGAAATTACCGAACACCTTCACACCGATTTAATTCAGATTTTCATTTTCTCTTCGGGCGAAGGTTTATTGATTTCTGAAAACAAGAAAATTGCCTTAAATACGCCTTCCATTTTAATGATTCCTGCCAATACTTTACATGGTTTTGTGTTTCAGTCAAATATCTGTGGCGATGTGCTTACTTTTTCAGAATCTTTTCTTGAAAATATCTTTAAAAATTCCCCTCACGTGACTTTGGGTTTAAATAATTTGAAGAACTTTTCTTTCGAGACAAACCTCAAAAGTTTTGAAGAAATGCAGTATTTGAAGAACAAAATTGAAGAAGAATTGCAAACAGAAAATCTTGAGAAACAAATTTCATTACGAGCTTTTTTCCAACTCTTTTTTGTGAATCTGTATCGTTTGAGTTTGCAAAATGACAATCAAATTTCAAAGTCGGACAATAGAACGATTGGGTATTTTCAGGCTTTCCAAAAAAGTGTAAAACAGTCGCTTCATGAGTCAAAATCTATCAACGATTACGCCCAAGAACTGAATATTACGGCGGTGCATCTTAATAGAATTTGTCAATCGTTGGTACAAAAATCAGCCTTACAAATTGTACATGAATATTTGGTAAATGAAGCGAAAAAATATCTTTTAAACACATCTCATTCCATCGCTGAGATTTCTTATTTTTTAGATTTTAAAGACCCCGCCTATTTCACCCGACTTTTCAAAAAGCAAACGGGTTTATCACCGAGTGAATTTCGGAATAGTAATAAGTAATGAATTTGGTTACTGGAAATTAGTTATTGGTGGATTGGTCTTCGTAAAATAACCCTAAATACTTGATAAATTTGAATTTTAATCGGCTATCTATTTAGTAGAATTAGAAATCCTATTTAGTAGTTTTTGTGAACGCTGTCAGGTTTGACCCCTGACTGCATTAGTTATAATCAACTTCAAAATCTAAATCTTCCTCTCCAATTTCATAATAACTTTTTCTTATCAAAAACTCAAGAAACAAGTATTGGACTTTTAAATGATTAAAATTGAATTTTGCAAGACATTTTAATTCATTATTGGATTATCATTTTTGAAATTATTGGTTCAACTACAATAATAAAGTTCAAAAAGCCTTTTAAATGGTTTGGAAGCACAAAAGCAATTCAGATTTCTAATCTGTTAAATAAACGCTTAGACAGGTTTAAAACCTGTCCTACTTATGCCAAAAACAGGCTTTTCTAATCAGATTTATTTATTGAACAAACGGTTATTTACCAGTATAATTTCAAAATATTCTTGTCAAAACATTTTAATTGAAAATAATTATGAAGCGAATTATCAAAGAAGCAATTGCTTTATTTGAAGCAGAGTCGAACGATAAAAAAGTAAGAGAAACCGTTGAAAACCTCATTAACGAAGTAAAAACGGGTGGAGATACCGCCGTAAAAGCATTGTCTGCCAGATTAGATAATTGGTCGCCCGAAAGTTTTAGACTTTCTCCAGAGCAAATCGAAGGTATCATGGCAAGTTTGCCAGCACAGGTAATTGAAGACATCAAATTTGCCCAAGCACAAATTAGAAATTTTGCCACGCATCAAAAAAATGCTTTGAAAGACATTGAAGTCGAAACACTTCCCGGAGTTTTCTTGGGACACAAAAATGTACCTGTCAATAGCGTAGGTTGCTATGTTCCGGGTGGACGTTATCCGATGGTTGCCTCCGCACACATGAGCGTACTTACCGCTAAAGTTGCGGGTGTGAAACGTGTTGTAGCGTGTACTCCGCCCATCAAAGGCGAAATTCCAGCGGCAACTGTGGCAGCTATGTATTTGGCAGGTGCAGACGAAATTTATCTTTTAGGTGGCGTACAGGCAATTGCGGCAATGGCTTTGGGAACAGAAACAATTGACTCAGTTGATATGATTGTGGGGCCGGGAAATGCTTACGTTGCAGAAGCAAAAAGACAATTATTTGGCAAAATCGGCATTGATTTATTGGCTGGGCCAACCGAAACTTTAGTGATTGCCGATGAAACCAGTGATGCCGAAATCTGTGCCACTGACTTACTCGGACAAGCGGAACATGGACCAACTTCCCCTGCTATTTTATTGACAAATTGCGAACAATTGGCTTACGATACTATCAAAGAAGTTGAACGCCAATTGACTATTTTACCAACGGCTGATGTGGCAAGCATCGCTTGGAGAGACTACGGACAAGTTATTTTGGTGGATAGCATTGATGAATTGGTAGCAGAAGCCGACATCATTGCAAGCGAACACGTACAGGTTATGACTGCTGACCCACGTTATTTCTTGGAAAAAATGACCAATTTCGGAGCTTTATTTCTCGGAAAATATACCAACGTAGCTTACGGAGACAAAGTAATTGGAACAAATCACACGCTTCCAACCAAGCACGGAGCAAAATACACAGGTGGTTTATGGGTAGGAAAATTCATGAAAACGTGTACGTATCAAGAAGTAAGAACGCCAGAAGCAAGTGCTATGATTGGTGAATATTGTTCAAGATTATGTGCTATTGAAAACTTTGCAGGACATCAAGAACAAGCGGATATTAGAGTGAGAAGATATAAAGCTATTTCGTAAATTCGATTGAATACACTGTTTAATAAGTTATTAGGGAAGTCTAATTTTCTGAAAGAACTTCTCGAAAGTGGAAGAAACTTTCGAGAAGTATAAAGCCCCGACTTCACTTCCCGAAAGTTATTTTTACTTTCGGGAAGTTCCCTTAAAACTTATTAAACACTATATTTAATCGAACAAAACTTTGGTATAAAATACTCTTCAAAATCTTAAATTATGGAAAAATCGTCATCAAGAAAAATCGTCTTAGTAACAGGCGGAGCAGGCGAAATTGGCTCTGCTATTTGTAGAAAATTCGCAGAAAATGGCTTTGATGTTGTCATTACCTATAACTCAAATTCTCAAAAAGCAGAAGCTCTGTTAAGCACTTTGCCTGAAGGAAATCATACGATTTTTCATGCTCCAAATACCGATGCAGAAAAAGTAAATGCTTTGAAACATTTGGTGGCTGAGAAATACGGAAAATTAGACGTTTTGGTGAATAATGCAGGCATCACAACGCCTGTTCCCCATGATGATTTGGAAGCATTAAGCGATGAATGGATTGACAAAATTATGCAAACCAATTTCAGAGGAACGTTTGCCATGAATAGAGCTTTTAAAGATTTATTGATGAAATCAGAAGAAAATACTGCTCTGATTGTCAATATTTCATCTATTGCAGGTATTTATGGAATTGGCTCAAATGTAGCGTATTGTGCCTCAAAAGCCGCTATTGATTCTATGACTCGTTCTTTAGGAAGAGCTTTAGCTCCGAAAATCAGAGTGGTTTCGGTTTCTCCCGGATTTGTGGAAGGTGAATATACCAAGAATTTTGACCCTGCATTTTTACAAAATCAAAAGGAAAATACACCACTCGGACGTTTTGCAATGAATGAAGACGTAGCCAACGCCGTTTTTGCCGTCGCAACGCAACTGACTTTTTCTACTGGAAATATCATTACAGTTGATGGTGGAAGGCTTTTGAAGTAGGACAGGTTTTCAACATGTCAAATGGACGTGATAGGTTGGAAACTTAAGATAAGTTCGCAAAACGGTAAACGCTTTTAAACCTGTCAAATGGACGTGATAGGTTGGAAACCCGTCCTACTGGATAAAATTAGATATTATTGACAGGTTAAAAACCTGTACTACTTGTAAATCAAAAACATTAACCTCCCAAACGGGACTCAATATGAAAATAATCGACCTTTCTGTAACCATTTCAGAAGAAATTAAAGAGCCACTTCCTACCAAAATCGTCTATGAAGACCATAAAGAAGGAGCTAAAAAAATGGGTGGAAAATTGTTTGAAGGCATCGCAGGTGATGTTTTCATCAATGGAAATGGACCTGCGGGCGAATTCCTGACGGTAACAAGTCACTGCGGAACACACGTAGATGCTCCTTACCATTATTACCCAACTTGCGAAGGCAAACCATCAAGAACCATTGACGAAATGCCTTTAGATTGGTTTTTTCACGATGGCGTTGTGCTTGATTTTACGGACAAACCAGACGGCTATATGTTTGAGCCAGAGGATTTAATAGAAAAATTAGCAGCGATTAATTATACGTTGAAACCTTTTGATATTGTTTTAATTCGTTGCGATGCAGACAAAAGACTGCATGATGATGACTTTGTAAAAATCCACGTGGGGGCTTCCGCCAAAGCTACACATTGGTTGATTGACCAAGGCATTAAAGTAATGGGAACTGACGGTTGGGGTTGGGATATTCCCTTGCATATTCAAGCGGCAGATTACAAAGCCAATCCAAGAGATGGCGTAATTTGGCAAGCTCATTATGTCGGAATTGAAAAAGAATATTGTCAGATTGAAAAATTGGCAAACTTAGACCAATTACCTCCATTCGGCTTTAAAGTTTCTTGTTTCCCTGCCAAAATCAAAGCAGCAAGTGCAGGTTGGACAAGAGCCGTAGCCATTATTGAATAGTGATTTTTGAAGAAAAAATTTAATTCGTTGAATTTTAAGTTAATTTTATCGAACGAATAAATTATAAAATCAAATGAAACTATGTACTTCCAACGGAGTATAATAATTTCAAAATCAAACACATACCCAATGACAAAACGTATTATTACCGCCCTCATTTTATCGAGTTGCTTGCAACCCGTTTTTGCCCAAAAGAAATGGACAGAAACAACTAACGGAACTTTTAATATCATCAAAAATCAAGGTGGGCAGACCTTGGGATATTCGCCCAATTCAGGCATAAAAGTTTTGACAGTCAGCGGCTTAGCCTTCAAAGATTTAAACAAAAACGGAAAGTTAGATAAATTTGAGGACTGGCGTTTGCCCATTGATGTACGTGCCAAAGATTTAGCTTCAAAACTCAGTGTTCAAGAAATTGCGGGATTGATGCTTTATTCTTCGCATCAATCTTTACCTGCACGTGCGGGAGGATATTTTGCAGGAACTTACAACGGAAAGCCATACAAAGAAGGTGAAGTTGACCCTTCTGACTTAACTGACCAGCAAAAACAGTTCTTGAAAGATGATAACCTCCGCCATGTGTTGGTTACTACGGTTCAGTCGCCAGAAGTGGCTGCCAAATGGAATAACAAATTACAAGCCTATTGCGAAAGTGTGGGCAATGGTATTCCTGCCAACAATAGTACAGACCCACGTCATGGCACAAAAGCCAAAGCCGAATATGATGCGGCTTCGGGTGGTGAAATTTCGATGTGGCCAAGTTCTTTGGGAATGGCAGCCACTTTTAAACCAGAATTAGTTGAGAAATTCGGACAAGTAGCCGCTGCTGAATATCGTGCTTTGGGTATTACAACGGCACTTTCTCCACAAGTTGATATTGCCACAGAACCACGTTGGAGCAGATTTAACGGAACATTTGGCGAAAGTCCAGCCCTTTCAGCAGAAATGGCTCAGGCATATTGTAACGGTTTTCAAACGTCGTTCGGAGCAAAAGAAATTGCGAACGGTTGGGGTTTGGGTAGCGTAAATGCGATGGTAAAACACTGGCCCGGTGGCGGTGCTGGCGAAGCAGGACGTGATGCACATTACGCAAACGGAAAATTTGCGGTTTATCCGGGTAATAATTTTGACGCACATTTGATTCCTTTTATCAACGGAGCATTCAAATTGAAAGGTAAAACAGGGATGGCTTCTGCTGTAATGCCTTACTATACTATTTCTTGGAATCAGGATAAAAAGAACGGCGAAAATGTAGCAAACAATTATAACAAGTACATTATCAACGACTTACTAAGAACAAAATACGGTTACGATGGCGTAGTTTGTACCGACTGGCTCGTTACAGGCGACCACAAAGCAATGGATGTTTTTATCGACGGAAAATCATGGGGCGTTGAAAAACTTTCTTTGGCAGAACGTCACTACAAAGTTTTGATGGCGGGCGTTGACCAATACGGAGGAAATAATGATGCTAAACCTGTTATGGAAGCCTACCAAATGGGTGTAAAAGAACACGGAGAAGCTAAAATGAGAGCCAGAATGGAACAATCTGCGGTGCGTTTGTTGCGTAATATTTTCAGAGTTGGTGTTTTTGAAAACCCATATTTGAATGTAGAAGAAACCAAAGCGACCGTTGGAAAACCTGAGTTTATGAAAGCAGGTTATGAAGCTCAATTACAGTCGATTGTGATGTTGAAAAATCAACATTCTACCTTGCCAATTGTAGCTAAAAAGACGGTTTATGTGCCAAAAAGATTTGTACCTGCAAGTCATAATTTCTTAGGAATGGAATCTCCTGCTTCAACGGATTATCCTGTAAGTATTGACATCGTTAAGAAATATTACAACGTAACTGACAATGCTGATGAAGCGGATTTTGCTTTAGTTTTTATTCAAAACCCATCGGCAACGATTGGTTATGACAAAGAAGATTTGAAAAATGGCGGAAACGGATACATTCCAATCAGTTTGCAATACGGAGATTATACCGCTACTGAAGCTCGTGAAACAAGTATTGCAGGTGGTGACCCAATGGAAAATTTCACGAACCGTTCTTACAAAAACAAAACAGCAAAAACATCGAATATTACAGATATGACTTTGGTAACTGAAACCAAAGAAAAGATGAAAGGTAAGCCTGTTGTGGTTTCAGTTAATACGACTAACCCAATGATTTTCAGCGAGATTGAGAAAAATTCATCTACTCTTTTATTGAGTTTTGGCGTTCAAGACCAAGCCATTTTAGAAATCGTTGCAGGGAAATCTGAGCCAGCGGCACTTCTTCCAATGCAAATGCCTGCCGATATGATTACGGTAGAAAAACAAGCAGAAGACGTTCCTTACGATTTGAAATGCTATAAAGATAGCGAAGGAAATTCTTACGATTTCGGCTTTGGCATGAACTGGAAAGGTATCATCAAAGACGAACGTACTGTGAAATTTAAGAAATAGTTTTCATTGGCTTTTTTAGCACGCAGATGAGACTCGTCTCATCTGCGTGCTAAAAACCATTTATCACTTGCCAAACAATGAATAAAACTGAAAAAATACCTACGCTCAAACCTTCAGACATGACGAGTTTTCACTCGCATACCATTGATTGGCAACCTGTAATTTCTAACACCAAACATCAATATTTTCATGTCAATCGCTTAGAGAATTTTGTCGATAAAATGACATTTCCATTGCCTCCACATCGCAAAACTATTTGCGATTTTTTGTATATAAAAAAAGGGAATTCTCAAAGAAGTAAAGGCTTAAGTAATTATGAATTTGGCGAATCATCCGTTTTTTTTCTTCCAGCCTATCAAATTACCCAACATCAAAAAATAAGTCACGATTGTGAAGGTTTTTTTTGTCATTTCGACGAAAAGATTTTTCAATTTTTACCTAAAAATTATCTTCACGAAAATTATATTTTCTTCCAATTTCAGTCAAGCCCAATCATCAATATTTCGCCCGAAACTCAGAAACACATTGAGTCTATTTTAGAACGTCTTTTATTAATCTACGAAGACGACCAAGAGTTAAATAAAAACATCATTGCTTCTTATCTTTTAGTATTGTTTGAAGAACTAAAAAAAGAGATTCCGAATCAGAGTAAAAAAACCAAAAATGCCTTTTTTCAAGTAACTGAGCAATATAAAATAGCATTATCTCAGCATATTTATCAAAAGCAAAGCATTACAGAATATGCACATCTTCTTAATATTTCGCCTAATTATCTCAACAAATGTGTCAAGAATTGTACAGATAAAACAGCTCAAGATTTGCTTAATGAAATGTTAATTTTGGAGGCAAAAACACTCCTAAAATATTCTAATTATCAGATAGCTGAAATTGCTGTAAACCTGTGTAACCAAACCCCAAGTAACTTCTCTCGATTCTTTAAAAGTCAAACAGGAATTTGTCCTAAAGAATATGTTGAACTGTATTGATTTTGAATACAATTGAGTTATTTTTGATTCACATTTCTCTCTAATAATAATGACTTTTGTAATGTTTTTTATTGAAATATCACAAAAAAATTATCCCCATGAATACATTATTCTTATTGAGAAAAAACTGTTTTAGTTTATTGCTAATTTTATGTAGCCACATAATTTTTGCACAAAACAATAACCTTTCGGGCAAGGTCACAGACACAAAAGGAGAAGCCTTAGCGGGTGCGTCTGTTACAATAAAAGGAGTAAACAAAGGCACTTTAAGTGACAAAAACGGAGCGTTTACGATTGCAAATGTTGCTGATGGAACAGTCAAATTATCTATTTCGTTTATTGGCTTTTCAACAAAGGAAGTAAGCGTTACTATTCCTCAAACAGCCGCTTTAGCTGTTACATTAAGCGACGACCAGACCTCACTCGAAGAAGTAGTTGTGACAGGTGTTTTTGATAAACGCACTAAAATGAATGCTTCGGTAGCGATTTCCACCCTCAATGTAAAACAAATTGAAGCAGTTGTTCCGAATAGTTCTGCGGATTTACTCAAAAATCTTCCCGGTGTTTATGTAAATACTTCAAGAGGCGAAGTTGGAAATTCAATTTATACAAGAGGATTAAACTATAATGGTGGTTTTTTCTATGTCTCTATGCAAGAAGACGGCTTACCTGTGATGGGTATTTCAGGACTTATCCAACCAGATGCTTACCTCAGAGCAGATGCTACTATTAATAAAATAGAGTCTGTAAGAGGTGGAACTGCCAGTATTTTAGGACCAAATGCTCCTGGAGGTATCTTTAATTATGTTTCAAAAACTGGCGGACAAACCTTTGCAGGTGAAGCTCGTGCCAGATTTGGATTGGAAGGCAATGGGAAAAACCCATATTATCGTGCTGATTTTAACGTTGGAGGTCCTCTTTCTAAAGATAAAACCTTGACTTTTAATGTAGGTGGGTTTTATAGAAGTGCTGATGGGCCTAAATATCCGGGGTATAAACTTAGCTATGGCGGACAGGTAAAAGCAAATATTATCAAAAATTATAAATCGGGTTCGTTGAAACTTTATGCCAAAGTTTTAGACGATAATACAGCACAGTTTGAATATACTCCTTCAATAGATTTCCAAAATCCACGACCAGCGGGTAGTTTTACTAATACAAGCTCAACTTTAATTCAGTCTCAACAATTCACTATTTTAAAAGCTGTATCAGGAGCATCAAAAGATATTAATTACGATACTCAGAAAGTAGGTTCATACGATGAAAAATCTATTGGATTAAACTGGGAACAAACTTTTGGTGAAGGCTGGACTTTCAACAACAACTTCAAATTTTCAAACAAAGACAATATTAGTCAAACAACGGCAGTTGTTTTTCCTTTCAGAGTTGACCAAGTGGTATTTTATGGTGTAAGTGGCAACGTTGCAAAATTTGGAACGTATGAATTCTACAATCCTACAACGGGACAAAGCTACGGAACTGTGCAACAATTACCCCCAACACCAACGAGTGGAGGTATTCGTTTTATTCCAAGTAATTTGAGTTTGCCGGGTGGAGATGTTTTACAAAATGCAGTGTTTTATAATCCAAATCCGTATGGAGAAGTTAGCATGAATGATTTTATCGACCAAGCTACTATTTCTAAAAAATTGAAAAATATGACCTTTACGGGTGGTTTGTATTATGCGTCAACAAAGGCAAATCGTTTCTCAATGATTCCAGCAGGACAAAGTTTTGCAACAATTGAAGACCAACCAAAGACTGTGGCAATCAGATATACCAATTTGGCAGGAACAAAATTTGAACTTACAAACCCTAATGGAATTACCAATTTTGGAGGAAGTGGCGTTTACGAAAACGAAGCAAATATTAAACAAACAGCCTTGTTTTTGGGACACAACTGGGATATTTCTGAAAATTTAAACTTCGACTGGGGTATTCGTGCCGAAACATTCAATATTAAATCAAGTTTTATTACGCCAAAACGTGTTACTCCTGATAGCCCAACTGGTGCAGATGGCAACGCAACAACGTTATACGATAACCGCTTGTTTACGGCTAATCCAACACAAAGTTTTGAGAAAACTTTATCATTTAGCGACGTAATTTCATATTCAATGGGATTAAACTATAAAATCCATGATGGATTGGCAGTTTATGGGCGTTATTCTCAAGGACGAAAAACCCCTGATTTAAGTTACTTCATGGATATTGCCAATCAGCAACTTACGTCTAATATTTCGGTAGAAGCTCAAGATATTAAAATGGCAGAATTGGGGGTAAAATATAGAAGCAGAAACTTCAATTTATTCCTAACACCATTCTATACTTTGGCAGGAAATATTCCAAATTTTCAAATTTTCCAAAATGTTGATGCTACTTATTATGCTCCTGCACGTGTGTACCAAAAAATCGAGACAAAAGGTTTAGAATTGGAAGGAAATTATGTGTTCAACAAAAACTTCAGCCTTCGTGTTGTAGGTATTTTACAGTCTTCGGTGGCAAAAGAATTTAGCGTTTGGTTAGCAAAAACTAATGGAGCTGCTGATGACGAAAAGGTAAGTTATGACGGCAATCAAAATGATAATATCGGTAATATGTTTACAGTAACGCCAACTTATAGCAACGATAAATTCACGGCATCAATCAACTGGCAATATATGGGTAAGCGTTGGGCTAACGTTGGAAATGCGTTTCAATTACCTTCATTCAATTCATTTGATTTGAATACTTCGTACAAAATCACGAATAAAATACAAGCCAATTTATCGGTCAATAACCTTTTCGATACTTATGGAATCATGGGCTGGGCGGCACCTGGTGGTTTTCCAGCATCTTTAGATACACAAGGATTTACCAAAGCAATGCTTGATGCCAACCCACAAGCAATTTATGCAACATTGCCAATTATGCCAAGAGCCTATTTCTTGACAATGAGCTATAAATTTTAAGGTATTTTCATCAATAACCCAATAGAGATAGCTTGTGTAGCTATCTCTATTTCCATTTTGAATACTTGATATTTTCCAAAATCAAACATATTTTAATCAGATGAAAAAAGGACTTTTTAGTTATGAAAATGGCATAGTGCTTTTAATGGCTCTAACCTTCGGTTGTTTGTTTTTTGACCGTTTGGCACTTAATTTTTTGATGCCTTATGTTGCCAAAGATTTGAATTTGAACAATACCCAAATTGGGCTTTTAGCAGGTGGATTATCTTTAACTTGGGCATTTTCGAGTTTCTTTTCTACGGCTTGGGCAGAAACCAACAACAAGAAAAAACTCGTTTTTATCATTGCTGTATTTACCTTTTCAGTTTGTTCTTTTGGTTCTGGTTTTGCTCTTTCATTCACAACATTATTATTAGCTCGTTTAGTAATGGGTTTTGCCGAAGGGCCTGTTATTCCATTGGCTCAAAATTTTGTTGAAAGAGAATCTTCCCCAAATCGTTTGGGACTCAATGCAGGTATTTTACAAGCTTTTGGCTCTGCTTTGTTTGGGTCAATTTTAGCACCTGTTTTGTTGGTTCAAATTGCCGAAAATATGGGCTGGAGAAATGCCTTTTATATTGCAGGTGTTCCGGGTTTACTTTTTGGTTTATTGGCGTGGTTTTATGTAAAACCCTCAACGGCAGAAAGTGTTGGTAACAAAAATGACTCTTCTCTCAATATTTCAGAATTACTACAATACAACAATATCAAATGGGGTATTCCTGCGGCTTGTTGTGTATTTGGTTGGTGGTTTTCAACGCTTCCATTTATTTCAAGATATTTCGTAGAATCGCAAGGAATGTCGGCTGACCAAATGGGTAAAACGATGGGCTTATTAGGTGTTTCGGGGCTTGTTTCTTCTGTGATTGTTCCTGCTTTATCAGATAAAATTGGCAGAAAACCTGTTTTATTAGGAGCTATTTCTTTGGGCATTTTGTACGCATTTGCTGTGTATTTTCTCAAAGGGTCTGCACTCCAATTACCCGCTATTTTCATTACCTATTTCACGATGGGAACTATCCCAATTGTAGCGGCAGTCATTCCTTCGGCAACTGTTCCTGACCATTTAAAGGCAAAAGCTATTGGTTTAGTTACGGCAATCGGTGAAATTGTTGGAGGCGTTTTGATTCCAGCTTTGGCAGGTATTTTATCAGACAGTATCGACCCGTCGGCATTTCTTTGGGTATCGTCTGTACTGGCTGTTTTGGGAATATTTTTTGTATCGAAGCTTAAATGAAAATTGATGCTCGAAATTCGATGTTTGATGTTCGAGATATTCAATTAAGATTAGCCAACTCTTAAAGAGTTAGCTAATCTACAAAAGAACTATTTTATTCCCTTACCAAGAGGAAAATCATAAAATTCAATTTCAAAATATAGATTATGAAAAAATTAATTCTGCCATTTTTAGGCATTTCAATGTTTTTTTCGGCTTGTAAAACTACCTCTACCGAAAATACAAAAGAGCCTTTTCTTTGGGGCGTAGCTACTGCTGCCTACCAAGTGGAAGGTGCATATCAAACCGATGGCAAAGGCGAATCTAAATGGGATTTTTTGACCAATAAAGTTGGCATTACTCAATTTATGACTGGAGAAAAACAAACAGGCAATGTTTCTATCAATATGTACGACCGTACTCAGTACCTCAAAGACATACAATTGATGAAAGAATTGGGCGTAAATGCTTACCGTTTTTCGTTGGATTGGAGCAGAATTATTCCCGACGGAACGGGCAAACCTAATGAAGTAGCCCTAAAACATTACGATGTTTTGATTGATGATTTAATTGCCGCAGGTATTGAGCCGTTGGTTACCATTTATCACTTCGATTATCCTGCGGTGCTTTTGCAAAAAGGCGGTTGGGGCAATCCAGAAATGGGAAATTGGTATTATAATTATGCCAAATTGGTGATTGACCGTTATGGCAAAAAAGTAAAGAAATTTATCACTTTCAATGAGCCGTATATTGAGTTTTTCTTGGTAGAAAACATGATTACGTCAGACCCTAAAAAACCACTGAGTAAGGAGTTTTATTTAAGCCAAATGCAAAAAGCTCATAGTCAATTAATGGCAAATGCAAAGGTGATAAAATACCATCACGACTTAAAGCTAAACGGAGAAATTGGAATTGTTCTTAACGTAAATCCTGCGGCTCCGTGGGATGCTAAAAATTCGGCTGACATTAAAGCGGCTGAATTTCAGGATATTCTCATCAATGGTATATTTTTAGACCCGCTTTACAAAGGAAAATATCCTAAAATGGCTTTGGATTCTTTGGCAAAATACAACCCGACTTTCAAGCCAAGCAAAGAAGATATGGCTTTTATTGGCTCACAAAAACCTGATTTCTTGGGCATTAACTTTTATGCCCCTGCCGTTGTGAAAGGCGAAGATTCGGCAATGTCCTTAAAATGGCTTGACAATAACCCTGATGCAGATTCTGTAAAATCAAGCGTTGGTCCAGTCATGCCCGAATATCTTTATAAAATGCTTATCCGTTTGAAAAATGACTATGCCAATCCAAAAGTTATCATTACCGAAAATGGGGCAAGTTTTAAAGGCGAAGACGTAAAAGTGAATAACAAAATCAAAGACCCTTTACGAACAGACTATATCTCACGCCATATTGATTGGGCATTGAAAGCCAAAAAAGAAGGAGCAAATCTAAACGGTTACATCGTTTGGAGTGGTTGGGATAATTTTGAATGGGTTTCGGGTTATACAAAGCGTTTGGGGCTTATTTATGTAGATTTCAAAACCCAAGAACGTACCCCTAAACAAAGTTTTTACGACTATCAAAAAATCATAAAAGAGCATAAGGATTTGTAGAATAAATGGTATAATTACTGCGAAATTAAATAGATTTTTAAGAATCAAATCCGAAAAATAAATGATACGACACTCCGTAATTCTAAAACTCAAAAACACGCTCAGTCAAGACAATAAACAAGCATTTTTTGATGCCGTCGATACACTTGTGGAAATTCCAAATGTTCAAAAATTTGAAGTTTTAAAACAGACGAGTCAAAAAAATAAATTTGAGTATGGAATCTCTATGGAATTTGATAATCAAGAGCAGTATGACCATTATTCAAACCACCCAATTCATCAGCTTTTTATTCAAAATTTTTGGATGAATAGCGTAGAAGATTTTTTAGAAATAGATTATGAAAAAATGGATTAATATCATTTTCCCCAAAAATATACTACTAATTTATGATGAAGATAAATAGTATTTTAAAAAGACAAGATTGTACAGGACGGTCTTCATATTAACATTTTGCAATTTTATCTAAGAAACCTCATAGATTTCAAAATCTATGAGGTTTTCTATATCCATTTACCCAATTTTATTACTCAACCATTTTTCCCCTAATCTAATGTTCAAAAGAAATTTCCTTTCTTTGCTCTTCCTGATTTCCTTCGTCGGAAATATTTTCGCAAATGTTGCCATCGAAAATCTAAAAGTTGATTCTCAAGAAAAACCCTTAGGAATTGACATCACAAATCCGCATTTTTCTTGGCAAATGAGGGCTTTAGACAACAAAAAAGGCTATTCTCAGAAAGCCTATCAAATTGTTGTATCAGATTCAAAAAATCAAATTGTTTGGGATTCAAAAAAAGTCAATTCGGATATTTCGCACGGCATTGAATATGTGGGAAATGCCCTAAAAGCCACCACTCGCTATACTTGGAAAGTGACCGTTTGGGACAATACCAACAAAGCCACAACCAATAGCTCATGGTTTGAAACAGGCTTGATGAACCCGTCGATTTCTGCTTGGTCGGGTGCCACTTGGATTGGCGGAGGCGATGAAGATTTGGTACTATATTCTCATTATTTATCGGTTTATAAATTTCAATATGGCATTCAGCTTGACAAAGCTTCAAATTCTACCAAAGCATCTTTTCTTTTTGGAGGGAACGATGCTCGTTTAATGACAAAAGATTTGAATTTAATGGCGGTAAACAATGGGCAAAACCAAAGTTATATTGCTTTTGAATTAGATATTTCTAACGTTTCGGAATCGGCAGAAGGTTTAGCGAAATTGAATATTTACAGAGTTGGGTACGATAAAAAAGACACAAAAGAGCAACCTGTCAAAAGTTTAAATATTCCACAAACGCTTATCAATCAAGCAAATAAATACGAAAAACATAAAATTTTAGCCGAATGTAATTTCGGTTTATTTGAGATTTTCGTTGATGGAAATAAACTAAAAGAAAAAGTTGAAGGTAATCCTTCGCCATTTGCTCCGAGAGGTTTTAATCTTAATCCCATTGGTAGTGGAAACAATTTTATCAGCTTCCCGATGTTGGCAGATATTGGCTTTCAAACGAATGCAAATCAAGTAGCAAATTTCTCAGATTTACAAATCAAAAACTTCCGTTTTCCGTCAAATACTTTATTTACAGAGAATCTTTCTGGAAAATATGACGGTATTTTTAAGAATAGTTTAACCACAGAAAATAACAGTTACAAAGTAAATGGCGGTGCGTTGATTTTGGCAAATCCAAGTAAAAATGCTGCTCCAATGCTCCGTAGTACCTTTTCTACCCAAAATAAAACCATTAAAAACGCTCGTTTGTACGTAACCGCAAGAGGAATTTATGAAATGTATTTGAATGGAAACCGAGTAAGTAACGACTATTTTAATCCGGGATTAACACAGTACAATAAAAACCTTATGTACCAAACTTACGACGTTACGAGTACCTTAAAACCAAACGAAAAAAATGCAATTGGAGCGTGGTTGAGTGAAGGTTGGTGGAGTGGAAACATTACTTATAGCGGTGAAAGTTGGAATTATTTTGGAGATAGACAATCGCTTTTGAGCAAATTAGTCATTACTTATGCTGATGGCTCAGAACAAGTAATTACCTCAAATCCAAAGGATTGGCAATTTTTCAATGATGGTCCAATTCGTTACGGAAGTTATTTTCAGGGAGAAGTTTATGATGCCAATAAAGAGACAACAATTAAAGATTGGGCAAAGGCAAATTATGAGGCAAAAGGTTGGAAATCTGCCGTTGAAGTACCCTTAGAAGGAACAACTTATCAAGGAACTTCAACCGATTTTATGGGTCGTACATCAACTTTTGATTATAAAGATTTAAAAATCGTTGGGCAAATGGGTAACAATCCGACCATTGTAAAAACGATGATTGCCCAAAAAGTAGAGGAAGTTCGTCCAAAGGTTTTTGTTTATGACATGGCTCAAAACATGGTGGGCGTTCCGCAAATTCAGATTAGAAATGGTAAAAAAGGGCAAATTGTCACGATGCGTTATGCCGAAGTAAAATACCCTGACTTGAAAGAATACGGCGAAAATGTGGGTATGGTAATGATGGAAAATATCAGAGCTGCCCTCACGCAAGACCAGTATATTTTGAAAGGTGGCGACGAAATTATTCAACCAAGATTTACTTTCCATGGTTATCGTTATCTTGAAATTACGGGTATCGACCAAGCCATTCCAATCACAGACGTAAAAGGTTTAGTAATCAGTTCAGTTTTGGATTTATCGTCAAATTACGAAACCTCAAACGACTTGGTAAATAAACTTTGGAAGAATATTACGTGGTCGTTACGCAGTAATTTCTTATCAATTCCAACCGATACACCTGCCCGCAACGAACGCATGGGTTGGAGTGGTGATATTTCAGTTTTCTCGAAAAGTGCCACTTATTTAACCGATGCCAATTTGTTTTTGAGAAGACACCTTTTGGGCATGAGAGACGTACAAGCAGAAAGTGGCAGATTTACCGACGTTGCTCCAATGGGTGGCGGTTTTGGCGGAACACTTTGGGGAAGTGCGGGAATCGTGGTGGCTTGGGAAACGTACCAACAATACGGCGATGTGCAATTATTGAAAGAACATTACGATGCCATGAAACGCTACATTGCCTTTTTAGAAACCAAAGTAGAAAAAACAACAGGCATTTTGAACGAAGGGCCATTGGGAGACTGGTTGAGTCCAGAAGGCAATAAAAATGATAATACAGAATTTTGGATGGCTTATTTTGCTTACGATTTAGACGTAATGAGCAAAGTAGCCAATATTTTGAATAAGTCTGACGAAGCTAAATCATTTGCCACTCGTCGTGATGAAATCAAGAAGGCTTTTAATGAAATTTATGTCGATAAAACAACACATAAAACCATAAAATCGGGCGTAAAAACAGGATTTATGGCGGCTCCAAATGAAGCCGATACTCGTGGAAAATCTGACAAAGGAACATTGGTTGATACGCAAGCATCTTACGCCATTCCTTTAGATTTGGGCGTTTTCAATGAAGAAAATAAACCTTTTGCCATTAAATATTTGAACGAAGCCATTCAACGCAAAAACAAAGATGATTCAGGTATAGAACGTCCAGAATATTCATTAATGACAGGTTTTATCGGAACGGCGTCTATTTCAGAAGCACTTTCTGAAAACGGAAATAGTGCCGTAGCGTACCGACTTTTACAGCAAAAAACGTATCCTTCTTGGTTGTATTCGGTGGTAAATGGAGCGACTTCTATCTGGGAAAGACTTAATTCTTATACGGTAGAAAATGGTTTTGGAGGCAACAATTCGATGAATTCATTTAACCATTATTCTTTCGGAGCAGTTTCGGCTTGGATGTATAATTATTCGTTGGGTATTCAGAGAAGTTCAGAAAAGGCGGCATTCAAACAAATCATCTTAAAACCAACGCCCGACCCTGACAAAGTAATGACTTTTGCCAAAGGATTTTATGATTCAGTTTACGGAAAAATCAATAGCGAATGGCGTTACGAAGGCAAGAAATTGATTTACAAAACGACAATTCCTGCCAATACTTCTGCCGTACTTTATTTGCCAACAAAAACGGTTAACCAAGTAAAAGAAAGTGGAAAAGCATTAAGTCAAGGCAATGGAATTAGCAATATTTCAGTTGAAAATGACAAGGTAAAAATGACGTTGGTTTCGGGAGATTATACTTTTGAAATACAGGAATAAGTAACACAGACTTCAGTCTGTAAGTTTTTTACAGACTGAAGTCTGTGTTACTTAAAATACAGGATTGATTTTTCTTCAAACTTCGTTAATTTACGAGACTGAAAAATCCATTTATCATCTCAAAAAATGAAATCTAAAATTATCCTGTTAATCCTGAGTTTATCCTTTTTGGGCATCTTCTCCGCTTGGAAAAAACTTAACAAAACCCTAAGCGAAGACGTAGATTGGGCTGAATATTTAGGCGGTGCCGACCGAAATCATTATTCTGAATTAACCCAAATCAACAAAGAGAACGTTTCTAAACTTCAAATTGCTTGGGCATATTCCACACCCGACTCTGGGCAAATGCAAGTTAATCCACTCATTATCAAAGGTGTTCTTTATGGCGTAACGTCGTCCGTACAAGCATTTGCGTTGGACGCCACAACAGGTAAAGAAATTTGGCGTTTCGGCGACCCACTCAAAAACTGGGCAAGTACCAGTCGGGGCGTAACTTTTTGGAAAGGGAAGGTAAACGGAGTAGAATCCGAAAGAATTTTATATACCGTAGGTCCAAACCTTTGGGCTTTAGATGCCAAAACGGGCAAACCAATTGACTCATTTGGCGATGGAGGCAAAATGGATTTACACACAGGTCTTCCAGCAATTGCCAAAGATAAATTCATCATTTCAAATACACCGGGGACACTTTTTGAAGATTTTATCATCATGCCTTTACGACTTTCGGAAGGTGCGGACGCTGCACCGGGAGATATTCGTGCGTTTGACGTAAAGACTGGAAAATTGGCGTGGACTTTCCATACTATCCCCTACCCTAACGAATTTGGCTACGAAACTTTCCCGAAAAATGCCTACAAAAACATCAATACAGGTGCTGCGAATAACTGGGCGGGCATGGCTATCGACCGTAAAAGAGGTATTATTTATGTACCAACGGGTTCAGCTGGTTATGATTTTTATGGTTCAAATCGCAAAGGTCAAAATCTGTTTGCCAACTGTCTTTTGGCATTGGACGCACGCACAGGTAAGCGACTTTGGCATTTTCAAACAACGCACCACGATATGTGGGACAAAGATTTGCCTGCTCCGCCAAACTTAATCACGGTTAAACAAAATGGAAAATCTATTGATGCAGTTGCCCAAGTGACCAAGCAAGGTTTAGTTTTTGTTTTTGACCGAGTGACGGGAAAACCACTTTTTCCAATCAAAGAAACGCCTGTTCCAACCAATGCTTTGGCAGGTGAACACCCTTGGTTAACGCAGCCAATTCCTACCAAACCAGCACCATTTGCTCGTCAGTCTTACACCTTAAACGAATCTCAAATTAGTCCTTACGCTGAAAATAGAGAAGAATTAATCAAGAATTTAAAGACTTATAAAACCCAATTATACGCTCCTCCAAGCAAAGAAGGAACAGTTATTTTCCCAGGTTTTGATGGCGGTGCAGAATGGGGCGGTGCTGCTGCTGACCCACAAGATGGTATTTTGTACGTCAATAGTAATGAAATGGCATGGATTCAGAAAATGGTTGAAAATCCAAAACAATCGGCTCTGGATAACATGACTGCGGGCGAAAAAGTATATTCAAACAACTGCATCGTTTGTCACGGAACGGATAGAAAAGGTAACTCAAAAAGCGGTTATCCTTCTTTAATTGACATCGGAACACGAAAAGACAAGGCCTACGTTACTCAAATTATTTCGGGAGGAAAAGGCATGATGCCGGGATTTAGTGCCATTTCTAAAAATGACAAACAGGCTCTTGTTTCGTTTTTATTCAATGAAGAAAAAAAGGAAGTAGCTTCTACCAACAAAGAAAAACCTGCTCCATATTTGCCATACAGAATGGACGGTTACAATAAATTTTTGGATAGTAAAGGCTTACCAGCTATTGCTCCGCCTTGGGGAACTTTGAACGCAATCAACTTAAATACAGGCGAATACCTTTGGAAAATCCCATTTGGATACGAAGAAAGTTTAAAGGCAAAAGGAATTTCAAATACAGGCATTGAAAACTACGGAGGTCCTGTTGTTACCGCAAGTGGTTTGCTATTTATTGCCGCAACGAAAGATGGAATGTTCAGAGCTTTTGATAAGAAAAACGGTCAATTATTATGGGAAACCAAATTGCCCGCCGCAGGTTTTGCTACGCCTTCCACTTATCAAGTCAATGGAAAACAATACGTTGTCATTGCTTGTGGTGGAACTAAATTAGGAACACCAAAAGGAAATCAATACGTTGCTTTTGCGTTGCCGTAATATTTAGAGAATTAGTGAGTTGTGATTCAGTGATTATTACACCTCAGTTTTTGATTAACCAATACCATAAAATCTTATCAAATCCATGACAAAATATTTTTTCATTATTGCATTTATCATTTCAACACTTTCAGCAAAAAGTCAAATTATCAACGATTCTGTTTTGGTTGAAGGTCATTATAGAACTTTCCATTTTTTGAAACCTACTCAAACTCATGCTTCATTAGTATTTGTATTGCACGGTTCGGGAGGAAATGGTTTACAAAACAGAGGCGGAGCCAAAAAAATAGAAGAAATTGCTCCTACTGAAAACATTTTATTGGTCTATCCAGACGGTTACAAAAGATTTTGGAATGAATGTAGAAAAACGGCAAACTCGGCTGCCAACTTAGAAAACATCAACGAAAATGCCTTTTTTAGCTTAATGATTGAGTATTTTGAGAAGCATTATAAAATTGATGCTAAAAAGATTTTTGCCGTTGGAACATCAGGCGGAGGACACATGGCTTATAAATTGGGCTTAACGATGCCCGAAAAGTTCAAAGCGATTACTGCAATTATTGCCAATTTACCCGATACGAATAATATCGATTGTGTTGAAAAACACGTACCAATTCCAGTGATGATTATTAACGGAACTGCTGATAAAACAAACCCCTACGAAGGTGGCGAGGTGATTATTCAAAACAATTTAAGTTTAGGTTTTGTGCGTTCTACCAATCGTACTTTTGAGTATTGGTCTTCTTTGGCAGGTTATAAAGGCACACCTAAAATGGAATCATTGCCCGATAATGACCCTAACGACGGCAAAACGATTGAGCGTTATACTTTTAAAGAAAAAAATAAACCCGAAGTTACTTTATTGAAAGTGATTGGCGGAAAACACGACTACCCCAACGACATTAATGTTTATTTGGAAGCATGGGAATTCTTTAAACGACAAATGAAGTAAAATTGACCTTTTTAACGCAGGCAGGGTTTGAACCCTGCCTGCGTTGCCTCCCCACTTCTTCAAATTGAAATTAGCCAACTTTTAAATTTGACTAATCTTGAAAACAAAGTAATATTGACTTCTTAACGCAGGCAGGGTTCAAACCCACTATTGTCCGAAACCTGCGTGGAAGTATTGATTTAATAAATTGGGGTCACCTTTACAGAGAATGATTAGTTCTTTGACAAGTTCAGCTTCGAGTTCATATAAGAATTTTAATTTATTGATTTTAAATCCATTACGCTCGTTTAATTTGGCATACAAAGCAATAAACATGGCTGCAATTAACATTACATATGCCATGTTTTTTATAGCATTATAGTCCCGTGAAATCAGATGAGAAAAGTTCAGATTTTGCTTAATAAATCGAAAGAATCTTTCAATTTCCCAGCGTAAGCGATAAATATCAGTAATATCAATGGCTGTTAAATCCTCAAGGATAT
>NZ_QGGO01000030.1:0-45072 GCF_003148625.1 Arcicella aurantiaca
TTTTAGATTCTGATAAATTTGTAATAGTTTGCTTTGAAATAGATAATTTAGTTTTCATTTTATTTATGGGTTTATATAATTGATTGTTGTTTTTTCTTGTACAAATTTGTGCATAAAATGAGAAGGAGATTTCTATATTTTCCTAATCTGTTGATTATCCATCTAAATCGTTTCATTATAAATGGATAGTAAATTTTAATTTATTATTCATTTGTAGGCAAACTTATGTTACTTATAAGAGGCTTGTTAGTAATGGTATATTGAAAATGTTCGTATTTAAAATTATGTTTGATGCAAAAACTTATAAAAAAACATATAGTATTTTGGGCATTATATTGCATTTATTATGCAGTTGCGTATAGTTTATCCCATGATTTAGCAATATCATTGTTATTATTTGCGAACGTAATTTTTATAAATCTGTCTTTTGCGATAGTTTTTTATAGTTGTCTCATTTTTATATATCCGAAATATTTAGCACATGGTAAATATTTTTTAGCTCTATTTGTGACTTTGATTACAGTATTAATTGGGATTATGATAAGAATTTTTGGGTTTAAATATTTATTTCCGTTAATTTTTTCCAATGCTGAAAATCAAGAAATTAATTTTATACAGATAATACTAACATTTTGGAACACCCAAATCTATGCTTTCTACGCTCTCGGCTACTACTTCGCTCAAAGAGCCATCAAACAACAAAAAGAAATTGCTACTAAAGACATAGAAATTGCTAATCAGAAAACTGCTATTGCAAAAAAAGAGTTGGAGCTTGCTGAGGAGAGAGAGAAAAATGCTATCTTAGCAAAGGAAAAAGCACAAGCTGAAATGGCTTTTTTGCGTTCTCAGATTAACCCTCACTTTATGTTTAATACTTTAAACATGATTTACAGTAAAGTGAGAGCTGCCTCGAAAGAAGCGGGGGATATCGTAATTGAGTTTGCAGATATGATGCGGTATGCTACCAGCACGAAACTGCAAGAAAATGAGGTTGATTTGCGTGGAGAACTTGATTTTGTCAAACAATATCTAAGTTTACATAAACAACGTAATCAACACAATGCTTTTATTGACTATGATGAAGAAGGGTATTTCTTTTCCCATAGAGTAGTACCAATGGTTTTAATTACTTTGGTAGAAAATGGAATTAAACACGGGCTTATTGATGACCCTAATTTCCCGCTCAAAATTAGAGCAAGTTTAATCGATGACGTATTTGTTTTTATTGTTCATAATTTGAAAAATAATCATTCTGACCAAATTATGGATAAAGGAAATACAGGTATCGGTATTAAAAATATTATAAAAAGATTAGATGCCGTTTATAGTAATGGTGGTTATTCTCTGGATTCGGAAGATGGAGAGGATGATTATATTGTAACTTTTACGGTGGATTTTAACCTAATAAAAAAATGATTAATTGCGTTGCAGTTGATGATGAACAAGCTGCTTTGGACATCATGATAGATTATATTAAGGATACTCCATTTCTAAATTTGGTTGCTGCTACTACCAATCCGATGGAAGTGGTGGGTATTTTGCAGTCTCAAGACGTTGATTTAGTTTTTGCTGATATTCAAATGCCTCGAATGAATGGCTTAAACTTAGTAAGTCTTTTTGAAGGAAAAGTAAAGTTTATTATGACTACTGGTTATCAGGAATATGCTTTGCAAAGTTTTGAATTTGGTGTTTTGGATTACTTGGTGAAACCATTTGGCTATCAACGTTTTTTGAAAGCCGTGAGCAAAATGCCTTTTGAGATGACTTTGGTTGATTCGCCTGTTGAAGAACCAGAACCAGAGCCAATGCCTAAAAAGGAAGAATATATCTTTGTAAAGGTTGATGCAAAAGGTAAATTCCATAAAGTATTGTATCGAGATGTTATCTTTATGGAGGCTCAAAAAACGTATGCTTCTATTACAACGCATGGCGATAGAATCACGACTAATTTAACGCTTTCGGATTTGGAAAAACGTTTGCCGTCTGACCGTTTTATGCGTATTCACCGCTCGTTTATTATTTCTAAAGATAGAATTACAGGAATTGAAGGTGATGAAGTTGTTTTGGATAAAGTATTGAGAATCCCGATTGGAGATACTTACAGAGAAACTTTCGCTAACTATATTGAAGGTAGTGTTTATTTCAAAGAAAAAGATACTGCGGTGGTGTTAGGGAAACGAATATCAAGAAGTAAAAGACCAGATGAATGATAAAAAAGGTTTAGGAAATCCCTAAACCTTTTTCTTTTTATAACGACAAGATGATTTGTCAGATTTAACGAAATATGACTTAAAGTTTAAGGCTTTCGGGTCTGTGCATCCTACCAAATTTAGCACTTCTATATTCTTGAAATCAATCGGGTGGCTTTCTGCTTGCATCGCAATATAACCAGATTTTAAAGCAGTAGCATCTTTATTTTTCCAAAAATCAATAGCCGTTTTATCCATTTTAGAAAACTCCCAATCTTCTTGTTTCCCACCAGTGAATCCACCACCAATTTGAGTTTTATTGTAAGTCAGAACGGTATCACCATTAATTACGTGATGAACTACCGAATCACCCAAAACGATAGCTTCTGCTTTTACCCATTGGTCACCATCATAGGTTTTTGAGTCGGAGTCAATACAATGGTCTGGACGAAGCTTTCCTTGCATATAAACTTGTGTTCCTGGAGAACATAGATTGCCTGTATGGCGTTCTCCTGTACCTAAACCTCCTAAGAGTTGCATTTCTAAAGACATCGGGAACGTTTGGTCAAATGTCAAACTTTGAGCTGACTGTGAATGTACCATGATTCCGCTATTTCTATTATTCCAAACTGCTCCACCCGGTGTTTGATTTCCCGTAAAACGATATTCAAACCTTACGATATAATACGAATATGGCTTCTGATAATAAATGTGACCATATTTGTCGTCAAAGGTTTTGTATTGGTCATAAACAACACGCATCATTCCATCTTCTACTCTAAAAGTATTTTTGTAATTATCATTCAATGGTTGTCCTGCAATTTTTATATCCCAACCAGACAAATCTTTTCCATTAAAAATAGAAATCCAATCTTTCGTCTCAGCCTTTTTTTGCGAGAATATGGAGGTCATATTGACAAATAGCAACAGCCCTAAAAGTATTTTTTTCATAGTTGTGTGAGATTTATTTTGAGATAATTTTAATCTATGTAATCTTAATTTAGCCGAAAAGTCATGGAAATATCAACTTCGTGACTAATTTTAAAACTAAACCCAATTTATAAACATGAAGGACTTTTGTAAATACAATTGACGTCATATTGTTGATAAATAGTTGTTTATCAGCATCTGATAAAATTATTCATTGTTAATTATCCATTATTAATTACTTACTGTCCGCCTTCTGTATTACTTTTTGATTTTTTCTCAGTCACTGCAATCGGTTTAAGCCAATAAGTATATTCGTAGTTTTTGTAATTCAATCGGTATTTTTCAAGGGGTAAATGTCCCCATGAGTCTATACCAGCTAATCCTGTTTGTTGCAAATCAATATTAAGGTAAACTTCTTCTCTACTAATCAAATCGCCTGAGTGATATTGAGCTTTATCTTCGGCAGGGTCAAGGTCTTCTTGTGAATGATTGATGGCATTTACATTGAGATAATCTGTATCTTGCAAAATCATCAAACCTCTTCCTTTACTATTCGTTAAACTTGCCCAACGAACATCCGCTTTATTACCCGATTCCTGTGGACGAACGTATGGATGATATTGGTCTTCTACTTTACCTTCAAACTGTCCGATGGTAGCACTGGTTTTTCTGTCCCAATAACTTTCATGAGGTCCACGACCATACCATTTTAGATTTGTAAATTCTTTAGGAAGAACCATTTGATTCCCAAAACGCATCATCATTGGATAGTTACCTCTTAAAGCATCAAATTTGTTTTTTACTTTGATATTTCCTTCGCCATCTACGTCGTAAGTTGTTGTATAGAGAGCATCGCCATTGAGCATTTTTTTCGTGAAAACGATTCGAGGATTTCCACTAATAACGGAAACTTTGGCATCAGAAATAGGCTCAATTTTACCCGTTTTCAACCAGATTCTTGACTTCTTTTGTGTGCTTGCTCCAAAATCATTGTCGTTGGCAGCACGCCAAAAGTCTGGCATTGGTCCTTTCTTGATTAATGAAATACCCTGTTTTACAAACGAACTAATTGTGCCAACTTCTTTGTCAAATACAACGATAAAATCGCTGCCCACAACTGTTATTTTAGAACCTGCTTCATTGATACTTGGAGCTTTTCCAGAAACTAAAGTAGGCGTTGGACGCTTAATGATATTTAATGGGAACTGTTCGTAAGCCATTTCTGAATTAGCGGCTAATAATGGTTCAGCAGATTTTAATTTTATTGACACATTTAAAAAATATTCTCTGCCAGCTCTTAATCCTGATTTTGGAGAAATGGTGAAAATTTTTACTTTGCCTGCTCCAATTCCTGTAAGATTGTCAATTTTTCCTCTATCAATTTCAATACCTTCTTCCAAAATTGACCAATTCAGTGAAAAATTGTCTAAGTTTCTGAAAGCGTATCCATTTTTAACTTCAACTTGGTTTAAGCCAACATTTTCTAATTTAATATTTTGATACACCTTTTTTACTTCCAAAGCATGAGGATGTAATTGTCGTTCAGGATTTACTAAACCATTACACAAGAAGTTTTTATCTGAATTAATATCCTTTGCACCCCAGTCGCCACCATAACCATAAATTTTCTTACCTGCTTTTTCGATAATAACGCCTTGGTCAACCCAGTCCCAAATAAATCCACCTTGTAGGTTTGGATATTTCTCAATCATATCCCAATATTCTTTGAAATTGCCGACAGAATTACCCATTGCATGAGCGTACTCGCACATAATATACGGACGGTCTTTGTAGCGTTGAGCGTATTTTTCCATCGCTTCAATATCTGGATACATTGGACAAACAATGTCAGTATTCCATTCTAATTCTGCCCGTTCGTATTGAACTGGACGAGTTGAATCATGTTCTTTTAGCCATGTGTAGGTATTATAAAAATTCCAGCCGTTTCCAGCTTCGTTTCCTAACGACCAAATGATGATTGAAGCGTGGTTTTTATCTCGCTCAAACATTCTTTGAGTACGTCTGATATGAGAATTCAAGAAAACAGGATTATTTCCTAATGTTTGATTGAGTCCATAACCCATTTCGTGAGACTCAATATTGGGTTCGTCCACCAAATAAAGTCCATATTCGTCACAGAGTTCATACCAACGTGGATGATTTGGATAATGAGAAGTTCTGACAGCATTGATGTTCAACGATTTCATCAACTGAATATCTTGCAACATTCTTTCTTCCGTCATTACGTGAATACTCACAGGGTCGTGTTCATGACGATTAACGCCTTTTATATAGATTGGCTTGCCATTGACTAACAATTGTCCGTTTTTGATTTCAGAAGTACGGAAGCCAATTTTACGTTTAATAACTTCCAAAACTTTTCCATCTTTATCCGTTAAAGTCAAAACTAAGGAATATAAATTCGGAATTTCTGCCGACCATTGAGCGACGTTTGGAATCTCTCCCTTTAATGTTATACGTTGTTTTTCAGTTCCTTTAACCATTTCGGGTTTAGGATTTTCTAATTTCAAAACCGACGCACCCGTAGCATCTAATACTTCGGCAGAAACCGTTATTGGCAAATCGTAATATGAAAAATTTTGAACATCTGCATCGAGCGTAAAGAGTCCATTGCGGTAATTATTATCCAAAACAGAAATAACTCTGAAGTCTCTTAAATCTAACTTTGGCGTTGCGTAAAGATAAACATCACGCTCAATTCCAGAAATTCGCCACATATCTTGACATTCGAGATACGAACCGTCCGACCAACGATAAACTTCTAAAGCAATTACGTTTTCTCCCGCATGAACATACTCTGTAATATCAAATTCCGATTCCAATTTAGAATCTTCTCCATACCCAACTTTTCGTCCGTTTACATAAATATAAAATGCTGATTTTACTGCTCCCAAATTAATGAAAACCTGTTTCCCTGTCCAATCAGCAGGTAAAGTGAATTTTTTACGATAAGAACCAACTGGGTTTTCTTCTGGGATTGGGGGAGGCGTACTGTTAAGGATTTTTGAGCTGTAAGTTGCTCCCCAATCATCGCTTGATTTGAAACGAGTATCAAATTCATAAGGAATATTGACGTAGATAGGAGTGCCATATCCTGCAAATTCCCAATTTGAAGGAACTTTAAAATTATCCCAACGAGTATCGTCGTAGTTTTCTTCGTAAAAATTGGCAGGTTTCAAAGCAGGTTTAGGTACCCATTTGAATTTCCAAGTTCCATTTAAAGAAAAGAAGTTTTTGGAAGAAGACCTGTTGCCAGCCATAGCCAATTCACGATTTTCAAAAGCAAATGCACTTGCACGGGCAGGTAAGCGATTTACTTCTGTAATGTTAGGGTCAAGCCATTCAGGTTTTTGAGCAACGTTTTGAGAAAATGAAAAGAAGCTACATAAAATAATAGCTGAAGAGAAAAATACTTTAATCATTATATGGGTCAGTGATGTTAGCTTATAAATATATTAAGGCACATTGTTGATAATCAAAGATATGCAAGATAAAGATTATTTAGCAAAAACGTATTCTTGAAGGTTAGGTTTTGGTAATCAATAAAAAAAGCCCCACAAAATAAACAATTTTGTGGGGCTTTTAATATCAGAATATAGCTAATTAGCTTTTCTTAGCTTTCTTTTTTGGAGCTAAAGAGTTAATCCAACCTGCAATTTTCAAAGCATCTTCTTTAGGTACTTTTAATGCCATCATTGGAGGATAACCTGGCCAGTTAGAAGGTTTTGGCGTTGCAATTAACTCAAGAATTCTTTCTGGAGTATATTTTCTTTTTGCTACTTCTGTATAAGCTGGGCCTACTAATTTAGTATCTACTTTATGACAAGCTGTACAAGTATATTTTGTCATTAGAGGCTTGATGTCCTCTGGAAAGTCTTGTGCTTGAGCGTTGATTGCAAGTCCTGCAAGCAATAATGTACTGAATAATGCTTTTTTCATGATAAAATTAAAAAAGGGATTTCTGGAATAATTTGGATTTACCTCTCAAAAGACAAAGTAACACACTTAATGGTTAAATTTTATCCTTTCTTGTTATTTTTATGTTTAAACGATGGATAAATCGTCTTGTTACATTGGTTCGTGTTAATGTTTTGTTAATGTTTGGCACGATACGCATCCACTGACGCTCTTACACTTCCGTGAACTTGCAATAAGGCTTCGGCTTCTTCTCTTTCAATTCCTAATTCTTTCATAACCATATTTTCTGCACGTACTACTAACTTATTGTTGCTCAATTGCATATCAACCATTCTGTTACCTCTGACACGTCCTAATTGAATCATTACTGAGGTAGAAATCATGTTCAAAATCAATTTCTGAGCTGTTCCTGATTTCATTCTTGTACTTCCTGTTACGAATTCAGGACCAGAAATGGCTTCAATTGGATATTCGGCAGCTTTAGAAATTTCACTGTCAGAATTACAAGAAATTGAACCTGTCAATAATCCATTTTCACGAGCTTTATTCAAACCTCCAATTACGTAAGGTGTTCTTCCTGATGCAGCAATGCCAATTAAAGTATCTAATTCATTGATGTTGTATTTCAAAAGGTCTTTCCAAGCCTGCTCGATGTCGTCTTCTGCATTTTCAACGGCTTTTCTGATGGCTCCGTCACCACCTGCAATTAAACCTACCACTAAGTCAAACGGAACGCCAAATGTTGGAGGGCATTCTGAAGCATCTACTACGCCCAAACGTCCGCTTGTTCCAGCACCAATATAAAATAAACGTCCGCCTTTTTTCATTCTCAAAACTATCTGACTGACAAGGGCTTCTATTTGTGGAATTGCTTTTTCAACAGCATACGGAACGGTTTTATCTTCGTTGTTAATTCCTTCCAAAATTTCCTTTACCGACATCTTGTCCAGATTGTCGTAGTGAGAAGTTTCTTCGGTTGTAAGTAGCTCTAAGTTGATTTCAGCCATGAGGGTAATGAGTGAATATATTGTATTTTATATCTAATAAGTTGTACCACAAAGATAAGGACATTTTGATAATTGGAGTCATAATTAGTCAAAAGCATCTTGCGAATATAAGGACATAGACGTACAATGCTATTTTTCTAACATCAAAAAGCCAAATAGATTATTGAGTTCTATTTGGCTTTTTGAGTGGGGTTATTTTAAAAAAAATCTCCAAAATGACTTTGGGTTTTTCTACGGACAAGGCTGTCCGTATTACACACTATAATATTTGAAAAATAAAGGTATTGTTTCAATTCCTTTGTAAAAATTGGATAATCCATAATGCTCGTTTGGTGAGTGGATAGCGTCAGAATCAAGCCCGAAGCCCATTAAGATTGTTTTTAAACCTAATTCTTTTTCAAATAATGCTACAATCGGAATACTACCACCACCACGAGTAGGAACTGGTTTTTTACCGAAAGCTTCTTCCATTGCTTTTTCAGCGGCACGATATTCTTTTGAATCGGTTGGCGTTACATAAGGTTCTCCACCATGATGTGGCTGAACTTTTACGGTTACGCCTGCGGGTGCAATAGATTCAAAATGCTTGGTGAATAAGGCTGTAATTTTATCCGATTGCTGATTGGGAACTAATCTCATCGAGATTTTGGCAGATGCTTTTGAAGGCAAAACTGTTTTGGCACCTTCGCCAATATAACCTCCCCAAATACCATTTGCATCAAGGGTTGGACGAATTGAAGCACGTTCCAAAGTTGTATAACCATCTTCGCCTCTTACGTCATCAATACCTAAATCTTTTTTGTACTCGTCTAAGTTGAAAGGCGTTTCTGCCATTGCTTCACGTTGAGCAGGCGTTAATTCCACCACATCATCGTAGAAATTTGGAATGGTAATGTGTCCGTTTTCATCGTGTAATGAAGCAATCATTTTACTCAAAACATTTATCGGATTGGCAACTGCACCACCGTAAACGCCTGAGTGTAAATCACGATTTGCTCCTGTAATTTCAACTTCTAAATAGCTCAAACCACGCAAACCAACGTCAATTGATGGAATATCATTGGCAATAATTGCCGTATCAGAAATCAAGATAACATCTGCCGCCAATTTTGCTTTATTCGCTTTTACGAAAATACCCAAATTGTCAGAACCAACTTCTTCTTCACCTTCAATCATGAATTTTACATTGCAAGGAAGAGAATTTGTCGCCATCATGGTTTCAAATGCTTTGATGTGCATATAAACCTGACCTTTGTCGTCGCAAGCACCACGAGCGTAGATTTTTTCATCTTTCACAACAGGTTCAAACGGAGGAGAATCCCAAAGATTTAATGGGTCAGCAGGTTGAACGTCGTAATGACCATAAACCAAAACAGTTGGCAAAGACGAATCAATAATCTTTTCGCCATACACGATTGGGTGTCCTGCTGTTTCACAAATTTCTGCAACATCAGCACCAGCCGCTTGAATTTTCTCACAGATAAATTCTGCCGCTTTGCGAACGTCATCTTTATATTTACTATCAGCACTAACTGATGGAATTCTTAGTAAATCGAGCAATTCTGAAAGGAAACGCTCTTTATTTTCTTGAATATATTGTTGCATAACTTTGGATTAAAAACTTTTGAAAGAAGTCTGTTGAATTGAATTACGACAAAATTAAAAAATGAAGAACTAAAACTTAGAAAATCTAAACTTTAATTCTTCATTTTATATTTTTTACGAATAAATACACTGTTTAATAAGTTATTTCAACTTTCGGGAAGTTTCCCAATCAAAGATTTTAGGATAAAAATTATTCAAAAAATTTATTAAACAGTATAATAAATAGCCGACAACCTAAAATTATTTTTTGGAATAATGAACTGACAATCAGTTTATTGCTAAATCCTAATGCCTAAACCCTAACCCCAATTATAAACTTACGCCTTTTTAGAACGCAACGAAATTTTACTTTCTTGTCCTTTAATGAGCCTTACAATATTTTTGCGGTGCGTGATAACAATCATTCCAAAAAGTAAGAATCCGAATACAATCACCAAGGTATTTTCTGGACCAAAAGCTTTCAATAATAATAAAATTGGGAATGAAAGTGATGCAATAATTGCTCCTAAAGAAACGTAATTGAACGATATAAAAACCAAGAAGAAAATCACCATACAAACCAATGCTGCTTCTGGATGAACAGACATCACCATACCTAATAACGTTGCCACACCTTTACCGCCTTTGAAGTTTGAGAACACAGGAAAAATATGACCTAAAACTGCCGCAAAACCGAAAAGCAATTTTAAATTTTGACATTCTTCCCATCCAATCAAATGACCGTAATACATCATCAAAGCAATTGACGTAGCCACCCAACCTTTAATGGCATCAATCAATAATACAACCGTTCCTGCTCTTTTTCCTAAGACTCTAAATGTATTGGTAGCTCCTGCATTTCCGCTTCCATGTTTACGAACATCAATACCGAAATAGGCTTCTCCGTACCAAATAGCTGTAGGAATTGAACCAAGTAAATAAGCCGCAATAGTGCAGGCGATGATTAAAACAATTAATGACATTGATTTGGATATAAATTTTAGGACTGTTTAACAGAAAAAACAGAAATTTTTGAAAATCCTTAAAAACAAATATATATCAAACTTTTGCTAAAACAAGTGAGTGACGAAAAGTTCTTTAAATTGTCCAAAAAGGCTCTTTTAAATGTTTTATTTTATAATTTTGAAATCGACTTTTTTCAAAAATCTATCAATTTAAACGTGATTTGTCAATGTTTAAAAACACGTTTCGGGAATAAAAAACATGAGAATAAATATTTTGGCAAGGATTTCGTTATTACAACTATCAGAATGTAAGCATTCTTTATAAATCAACAGTTAGTCAAATGGCTTTTAAAATGAAAACAATCTTAGCTTTTCTTCTTTCTATTTCTCTTTTTGTAAGTGAAGCGTCAGTTTCATCACCTTTAAATGGTGCTTGGCAGAGTAAAGATGCTGCTGGGAATACCGTTACCATGATTTGTTCCGAAAATTACCTTATGTACGCTGTCTATAATGTAGCACAACAAAAATATGTACGCTCTGGAGGTGGAACTTACCAATTTGCAGACTTGGGCGGTAAAAACGTGCTTTCATTCAAAAGAGAATTTAATACGGAAGACTCAACGGTGGTAGGCTTAACGGTTGCCAATCTTTACACGTTGAATAATGGAGAATTAAAATTAACTGAAGGTCCATTGGCGGGAAATTGGAAGAAAATTGATGACTCAAAAGCATCTAAAACAATGGCTAATGTTTGGCAAATCAGAGCCAGAGAGGGTGCTGATTTTAAAATGCAAGCCATCTTGAAAGGTTCGAGAAAAACCTTGAAAATTTTATCAGGAAATCGTTTCCAATGGGCAGCATTTAATACAGATACCCGTCAGTTTTTTGGAACAGGTGGCGGAACATATTCTGTAAAAGATGGAAAATATACTGAAACAATCGAGTTCTTTTCTCGTGATAATAAACGTACAGGTTCTTCTTTAACATTCGACTGTGTATTGAACGGAAAGGATTGGACGCACGCAGGGCAAAGCACAACAGGTACACGTGTTCATGAAATTTGGGAAAAACAAGAGTAGTAACGTAACACAGACTTTAGTCTGTAAAACATAAAATACAGACTAAAGTCTGTGTTACAAATCAAAAATAAATTCAGTCCAAAAGGCTGAATTTATTTTTTTTGTGCAATATTATAGAAAATACATATTAACCGATATTTCAATGTTGGATTACCTACCGCTTAAAAGATTTAAGCCTAAATAGTTGAAAATGCGTTAAAGATTTCTGAACTTTTCAAACATATATTAAAACATTCAAATTTGCAGATTTAAGGAATCTTCGCTTGTCGCAAATCGCTTGTCGCTTACTATAATCAACTAACACTTTCTCGATTTCTGAAATCGAGCTTAACCCCATGAAGCCCACTTTTCGTTTCTCTCAATTTTCGCTTTATTTTTTCAGTTTTATTTTCTTGTTTTTGGTTTCTTGTTCAAAGTTTGGCGACGTGGCTATCTCCAGCATGAACTTTGAAGATGAAGTGCAATTAGCTCAAAACTTGGTTTTTACATTTGACAAAGACCTCGTGCGTGACGGCGACCTAAACACTTGGGAAGCAGAACCATACATTGAAATTTCACCGAAAGTAGAAGGTAAATTCAAGTGGACAGCCACCAACGAATTGATATTTTCTCCTGCCGTTGGTTTTGAGCCTGCCACCGAATATACCGCTACTATCAGTAAGTCAATTGTGAATAAATCTGAGAAAAAATATGGCGTGAGTTCGGAGAAAATCAAGTTTCATACGCCTTATTTGAAGTTAGATAATGTAGAAACTTATTGGACAAAATCTCGTGAAGATGGACAAGGAGCTGCCGTTTTGAAATTGAATTTTAACTATCCAGTGAATCCGCAAGAAGTGGCTAAAGTGTTGAAAGTAACAGATTCCGACGATAAAAAATACGATTTTCAGATGAACCAAACGGGAGCATCTCAAAGTGTGAGCGTGAAAATTAAAAGCTTATCAGATGGAGAAGGGAAATCGCTAAAAATCAATTTAGAAAAAGGACTTTCTATGCCAAATTCTAAGTTTGAAACACCAGAGGAATTGACTTTTGAAACGTCTTTGCCCGATATTAAAACCTTAGAAATCACCAACGTAGAACACGGTTTTGAAAATAATCAAGGCTTTGTGAAAGTCGTTACCAATCAGACGATTAGCGTTCAAGATTTAGAGAAAATCTATAAAGTAGAAATCAACGGAGCATCATCTGAAGAAGTGATTGAGGAACCCATAATCGAATATGATTCCTTGGGGAATCCAATCGAAAAAGCACCTGTTACACCAAAAGCTAAACCTCAAACGCCGACACTCGAAACCAAAGCCGAAATCACAGAAAATGGTTTTATCATTAAAGGTGATTTTAACGAAACCGATAATTATGTTTTGACCATCAATAAAGAAGCAAAAGGGGTTTTAGGAGCTTCATTGTCAGATGATTATACGAAAGATTTGTACTTCGGACAAATGCCTGCATCAATTGGATTTGTGAATAAAAAAGCCGTTTATCTATCATCAAAAGGTAGTAAAAATGTAGCCATCAATATTGTCAATACGCCAAAAGTGAACGTTAGAATTGCCAAAATTTACGAGAACAATATTTTGCATTTTTTGACGAATGGAAGATACGCAAGCTATGAAAATTATGATTACGAAGACGGAGCGGAAAGCCACCCCAATAATTATGATTACGACACCGACGAAGCAGGTCAATATTCAGATGTTATCGTCAATAAAACCGTTGAAACTGCCAATCTTGCCAAAACGAAGGGCGTTAGAGCCTTGAATTTATCTTTGCCCGAACAAAATTCTATCAAAGGAATTTACTTGGTAAGCGTTAATTCTAACGATGAATATTATAACCGTGCCACCAAATTAGTGAGTATTTCGGATATTGGTTTAATCATGAAATCCTCTGAAAATGAAGTGGTTGTGTTTGCTAATTCTATCAAAACTGCCGAGCCAATCGGTGGGGTGGAAGTAAGTTTGATTTCGTCAAATAATCAAACCATTCAAACGGTAAAAACAGACGGAAAAGGCATGGCGATTTTCAAGGAATTTAAGGCTTCAAAGTTCCGTCCAGCCATGATTACGGCTCATACCGAAGACGATTTTAATTACCTTTTCTTAGATGGTTCGCAAGTGGAAACGTCTCGTTTTGATGTAGAAGGAAAACGTGATAATGCTTCGGGTTTTGATGCCTTTATTTATGGCGACCGTGACATTTATCGTCCGGGGGAAACGCTTCATTTCAATACTATTATTCGTAAAAATAAGTGGGAATCGGTTGGTGAAATTCCTGTGAAAATCCGTTTGCTTTTGCCAAATGGAAAGGAGTTCCAAACTTTCAAGAAAACGACTAATGCACAAGGTGCGGTAGAAATGTCTGTGCCTACCGACCGTGCGTCTATCACGGGTGTGTATGTGGTGGAAGTGCTGAACGCCAACGATGTTTTATTGGCTTCTCGCAATATTTCTATCGAAGAATTTATGCCCGACCGTATCAAGGTTGATGTCAAAGCTGGAAAGGAATTTTATCGAAATGGCGAGACGCTTCAAATCATGGCTACGGCAACCAATTTGTTTGGTTCTCCTGCGTCAAATCGAAATTATCAAATGGAGTTGAACTTGAATCGTAAACTGTTTGAACCCAAAGATTATAAAGGGTATGTCTTTGATATTCAGGATAATACCAATTTTGAAATGGTTGCTCGTGAAGGCGTAACCAATGAAAATGGGATTGCTTCGGAAGGTTTCCAAATTCCTGCCACCTACGCAAATATGGGCGTTTTGGAAGCAAAAACGTATGTGACGGTTTTTGACGAAACAGGTCGCCCTGTGAATCGTCTGAGTAAATTAGACATTTTTACGCAATCTGTTTTCTACGGAATCGGAATGCCAGATACTTATATTGGCACAAATGTACCGACACAAATTCCGTTGGTGGCTTTGAATAAGGACGGGAAACCCATTTCTGCAAAAGGTCGAGTAGAAATTGTACGTTTTGATTATCAGACGGTTATTGAGAAAAATGCCGATAATTCGCTAAAATATTCTTCTAAAAAACAAACCAAAGTAGTGTATTCTCGCACAATGAATTTTGACGGCGGAAAAGCAACCGTAAACTATGCACCACCCGTTTCGGGCGAGTACGAAATTCGTGTTCATAGCGAAGGAGCAAAATCTTGGACGGCTCAGAGTTTCTATGCCTATGGTTTTGGAACGACTGAGAATAGTTCGTTTGAAGTCAATAACGAAGGAAAAGTTGAGATGTCATTTGATAAAGAAAAATACAATGTTGGCGATAATGCAACGGTACTTTTCAAAACGCCATTTGCAGGAAAGTTGATTGTAACGATTGAAAGAAATCACGTTTTGGAAAACTATGTGATTGAAACGGATAAAAAATCGGCAGAATTGAGTTTCAAAATTGGGAAAGAGCATTTGCCAAACGTTTATGTTTCAGCTACGTTGATTCGTCCGATGGATAATTCAAATTTACCGCTCACGGTGGCTCACGGATACGCCCCTGTGATGGTGGAAGATTTGGATAATAATTTACCGATTGAAATTGTGGCGGTAGAAAAATCACGGTCAAAAACCAAACAACGAGTAACCATTAAAACCAAAGGAAGCACAGAATTGACGATTGCAGTAGTGGATGAAGGAATTTTGCAATTGAAAAACTTCAAAACGCCAGACCCATACAATTATTTTTACCAAAAACAGGCTTTGGAAGTAAATAGCTATGATTTGTATCCGTTCTTATTTCCAGAATTATCAATTTCGGGAAGTTCGTCAGTCGGTGGAGATGGCTACGATATGCAAAAACGAGTAAATCCTTTGAATAACGGACGGGTAAATTTAGTGGCAATTTGGTCGGGAATCGTGAAAACTGGCATAGGAGGAGAAGCAACTTTTGAGTTTGACATTCCACAGTTTTCGGGAGATTTACGCATCATGGCGGTGGCTTACAAAGACGAAGCATTTGGTTCGGCAACTAAAAATATGAAAGTGGCAGACCCACTCGTGATTTCGACGGCTTTGCCAAGATTTGCTTCGCCAAATGACGAAATTCAAGTGCCTGTAAACATCACCAATACCACCAAACAAAATGCCAATGTTACGGCAACGGTTTCATTATCTGGCGGATTATCGGTAGTGGGTAAACCTTCTCAAACCTTAATTATTCCTGCGGAAAAAGAAGGCAGAGCTTATTTCTCGGTAAAAGCCGCTCCAAGTATCGGCAATGCAACCGTAAATGTGGTGGTAAATGGCTTAAAAGAGAAGTTTACAGAAAAAACAGAATTAACGATTCGTCCAACGACTTCATTGCTGAAAACATCCGTAGCGGGCGTGGTGAATGGTGGCTCAACTGCCAATGTAAATTTGATACATGATTATATTCCGAGTTCATTAAAAACAGAAATGACCGTGAGTAAATCGCCAATGGTTCAGTTTATGGACAAGTTCCAAAACTTACTCAATTATCCTTATGGTTGTGTAGAACAAACCACCTCAACGGCTTTTCCACAATTGTACTTTTCTGATTTTGTGAAACAAATTCAATCGGGTAAAAAGCCGTATATGAAAACGGGCGAAAACCAATTAAATCCACGCCATAACGTAGAAGCCGCCATTCATAAATTAGAAACCATGCAGTTACCAAGCGGTGGATTGTCGTATTGGCAAGGAGGCGACCGTGACTCTTGGTGGGGTTCTGCTTTTGCTACGCACTTTATGTTGGAGGCTCAAAAGAACGATTTTCAAGTAAATAGCTCAACTTTGGGCAAATTAATTGAGTATCTGACGGTCAATTCAAATACCAAGAAAACCGATAAAGAATACTATTATTTAGAAACAGGAAGCTACGAAACCAAAGTTATTGCGGCTCGTGAAACCATTTATAGTTTGTATGTTTTGGCGATGGCAGGCAAGCCAAATCGTTCAGTGATGAATTATTACAAATCTAATATGGACTTACTCACCACTGACTCAAAATATCTCTTGGCAGCAGCGTACAGTTTGATTGGCGAAGTGAAAAGTTACAATGCTATTTTGCCAAGAAATTACGGTTCAGAAATTACCGAAAGACAATCGGGAGGAAGTTTCAGTTCGCCAATTAGAAATCAGGCTTTGGTATTGAACACTTTGATTGACACCGACCCCAATAATTTACAAATTCCGACCTTGGCGAGACAATTATCCCAAAATCTAAAAGCCGAACCATATTTGACCACCCAAGAACAAGCTTTTGCATTTTTAGCGTTGGGTAAATTAGCGAAAAAAGCTAATGCAAGTACCGTAACGGCTTCTATTTTGAGTAATAATAAAGTAGTAGGAAATTTTACGACGAATGATTTATTGATTAAAAATATGGGAAATCAGTCGGTTATTCGCACGCAAGGACGTGGAAGTTTGTACTATTTTGCCCAAGCCGAAGGTTTAAGTGCAACGGGAAAATACGAAAATATTGATAATGTATTGAAGGTAAGAAAGCAGTTTTATACTCGTTCAGGACAACCATTAGGCGGAGCGAAATTTAAGCAAAATCAGTTAGTGGTGGTAAAAATTACGCTCCAAAGTACCAACGGATTAGCCGTTGAAAACGTAGTAGTTACGGATATGCTCCCTGCGGGCGTAGAAATCGAAAACCCAAGATTAACCGCAGACCGAGACTTAGTTTGGGTAAAAGACCAAACCGTACCAGAGCATTTCGACATCAGAGACGACCGAATTAATTTCTTTACCAACATTTCAGACAAACCGCAAACGTTCTATTATTTAGTAAGAGCCGTTTCAAAAGGCAAATTCCAAATGGGACCCGTATCAGCCGATGCGATGTATCGTGGGGAGTATCGTTCGTATTCAGGGGGTGGGGTTGCTGTGGTGGAGTAGGGGTGGTATTTGTTTTATTATGATATTAAGTTGCTATCCTAAATGTTTAATTTTAGATTTGTATTATGGATTATAGATTAGAAAATTTATCAGAAGATGACTTTGAAGGACTCGTTAATATACTTTGCCAACAAATTTTAGGTACGGGAATTGTGAGTTTTTCAAAGGGTAAAGACGGAGGTAGAGATGGAAGATTTACAGGAACTGCCAATAAATATCCATCTGAATCTGAAAAATGGTCAGGGAAGTTTGTTGTTCAAGCCAAACATACAACTGATTATAATAGTAGTTGTTCTGATAACCCTTTTTACGGAAATCAAAAAAGTCTTATCAATTTAGAAATTGAAAAAGTAAAGAACTTAAAATCTAATAATGAAATAGATAATTATTTGCTATTTACAAATCGAAAAGAAACAGAAAGTCGAGAGCATGCCGTTAAGCGTATTAAAGCGGAAACTGATTTAAGTTGTGTTGATATTATTGGTAAAGAAACTATTCACTCTTGGCTATCACAATATAAGGAAATTGTTAAACAGTTTGGTTTAGATAAGTTTACAATGCCTTTTGAGTTTTATGAAAAAGACATTAGAGATTTAATTATTATTTTTCATGACACACTTCCTAACCTTACAAAAAATGGTAATTTGATATTGGATAGACCAAGTATTGAGAATAAAAATCAAATTAATAATTTAGATAAATCATATTATGAAAATATAATTTTAGCAGATTTAGACCGTTACGAAAAGCAAATATTAGATTTTTTGCAAAACCCAATTAATGGAGAGTTTGCTCAGTTTTATGAAGAAACTTCCTTAGAATTGAAAAGAGTCATAGAATCAAATAGAGAAAAATTTGATGATTTTAAGAATGTATTTGAATTTCTGACAAAGTATTTAATGGATAAAGAGCCTGAAAAACTCAAAAAATATCGAAACACGATTCCTGCCTTTTTTCATTTCATGTATTATAACTGTGATATAGGTCGAAATAAATGATAATACCGCATAAATATCTAAATTTAGATTTATCAGTTATTAATGTTAGTGCATTAATTATTGATAAACTAAAAAAGCATAGCTTGTTGACATACGACGAGTTGCTCAATATGACTATAAATGCTCTTGGCAAAAATGCTAAGGAGGTATTTCCGTATTCTTTAAATTTTCTGTTTTTGTTAGATAAGTTACACTATTTGCCTGAGTTGGACGTGTTTCAACTAAATTTTGATTAGATGAAGTTAAGTAAAATATATAGCAACAAGCCATTTCAAAATACCACCTTTATTATTGAAAAAGGGGGCTTTAATGCTATAATTGGTGATGTAAAAGGGAAACAAAATGATTCTAAACAGCACAATCTTGGTAAGTCAAAATTCGGAGAGTTAGTTGATTTTTTACTTTTAAAGGGTATTGACACCAAAAAGTTCTTTTTTTACAAAGATAGTAGTAAAGAAAAGTTTACAGGATATGAGTTTTATTTAGAAGTTCTTTTAAATAGTGGAAAATATCTTACTGTAAAAAGAACCGTTGACTATCCTACCAAAATCTCATTTAAACTAAATGAAGCCCGTTCAACGGACTATATTTATTATGAGAATTTTGATAAAACCCTCATGCCAATTGACAAAGCAAAAGATTATTTAAACGAATTGTTAAATTTTGACTTCTGTAAATCAAATAATGAAAGTTATCGTCGTTTGGTAAGTTATTCTTTGCGTACTCAGGGTGACTATGAACCCAAAATGAAAACAATATTCCAACTAAGAAAATTTGCCAAAAATAAAGATAAAGATTGGAAGCCTTTGTTGTTCAGCCTATTGGGTTTTGATGGAAAAGTATTAAGGGAAAAATATGAGTTAGAGGAAAAAATAAAAGAAGATAATAAAACAATAAAAAACCAAGAAAAAGACTTTGGAATTAAATCAGAAGATAAAGATGCAATTGTTGGTAAAAAACAGAATGTTGAGATAGATAGAGAAATTTTACAAGGAGAATTAGAAAATCTAAATTTCTATAATCAGGACAAGGCAACCATTCAAAATTTAGTGGGCAATATTGAAGAGGAAATAGCTGAACTGAATACTCAACTATACAATATCGAATATGATATTAAAAAACTAAATGATTCTATTCGGAATGAATTCTCATTTGACATCAAAAAAATTAAGAATATTTTTGACGAAGTTGATTTATATTTTCCCGATAAATTAACAAAGTCTTACGAACAATTAATTGACTTTAATCACCAAATTACGCAAGAAAGAAATAGCCAAATAAGACATACTCTTTCGGAAAAACTACAAGAAGAAAAAGAAATAAGTGGAAAATTAATTGTACTGAATAAAAAAAGAGAACAGTTCAGAGAGTTAATTCAAGATACTTCTTTGTTTAAAAAATATGCAATCTATCAGAAAAAAATGATAGAGATTGAAAGAGAACTTTATAAGTATCAAACACAATTGGATGCTATAAAGGAGATGGAAGAAAAGAAAGAGAAAATTGAAGAAAAACAAAAACACGAACTGCAAGAAGTAAGAGACCTGTTAAAAGAAATTGTGGATAATACCGCTAATTGTACCTTATACATGAGTATTCGTAAGACTTTTTCTGAAATAGTAAAGCGTGTGCTAAACGAAAATGCTTTAATTAAAATTAGTCCTAATTCAAATTATAACATTGAGTTTGACCCTTATTTTCCAGATTACGCAAAAGATGAAGGTGCTACTTACTATAAAATACTTTGCGTAGCATTTGATTTGGCTATTCTAATAAATTACAGAGAACAATCTCACTTTCGTTTCGTTTACCATGATGATGTAATTTCTGGTGATGATAATGGCGTAAAATCAAGATTAATAGAGGTTGTTCGAGAAATTTGCGAAAAATATAATATTCAGTATATCTTCTCTGCAATTAAAGATAATATACCCCAAAGTCAAGATATATCTCAAAATATTATCTTAGAACTCAATGATAAAGATGATAATGGAAAACTATTTAAAATGACTTTTTAATAATCAAAATAGATTGTAATCCAAAAATATCATAATAATATTAGATTACAATCTGTTTTAATGATGTTTTTGATAATCAAGCCTTCCCAACCTCCACCAAATTCCCATCAATCATTTCTACTTTTTTACCCATTTTCTTCTGAATGATTTTGAAATGATGTTCGTCTTCTGGACAAATTAGAGAAATGGCTTCGCCTGATGCCGTTGCTCTACCTGTACGTCCGATGCGGTGAACGTAGTCTTTGGGCGAACGTGGCAATTCGTAGTTTATTACAAAGGGTAAAAATTGAATGTCTATTCCCCGTGAAGCTAAGTCGGTGGCAACTAAAACGGGTGCTTTGCCCGTCTTGAAACCACGTAGGGCTTCTGTTCTTCCTCCTTGCGTTTTTTTACTGTGAATGGCTAATGCGTTGATGCCGTTTTTCTTCAATTTTTCCACTAAATTATCCGCAGTTCTCACTGACGAAACAAAAACTAACACCTGCGTCATGGCTTGCGACTTAATTAAATACCGTAAAAGTGGTCCTTTTCGTTCGGGACTTACGGTGTAGGCGGTTTGTTTTATCAAATCTAAATTCTCAACTTCTGGCTCAATTTCTATTTTTATAGGTTCGCAAAGAAGATTTTCTTTGATGACTTCCAATTTGGTATCAAGCGTGGCGGAGAATAAAATATTTTGACGTTTTTTAGGCAAAAGTCTGAAAATGTAAGACATTTCTTCTTGAAATCCTAAGTCTAACATTTTGTCGGCTTCGTCCAAAACGAGCATTTCTATTTTGGTCAAATTGAGCGATTGCGTTGAAATCAAATCTAATAACCGTCCGGGAGTAGCCACTAAAATTTCAGTATCTCTCAATTTGGTCATTTGTTGATTGAGCGGAACGCCTCCAAATACGGCAAGATTTTTTACTTTTATGGGTAAACTTTCAGAAAAGCTACTAATAACTTCACTGATTTGAAGAGCTAACTCACGAGTAGGCACGAGAATCAAAACCTTTAAATGTAGGCTTCTGGTAGCTTTCTTTCTTTGAAAAAACTCTAAAATAGGCAGTACAAAACTGGCAGTTTTTCCAGAACCCGTTTGGGCAATTCCTTGAATGTCTTTTCCCGATAAAATAGCAGGAATAGCTTGTTCCTGAATTGGAAAAGGATTGGGATATTGTTGTTTGGCAATTGCTTTCAGGAGAGATTCAGAAAGTCCAAGTGATTCAAATGACATATTTATATTGTTAAATTTATACAAAGGTAGTTTCGATTTTCGTCTTTTGATGCTCGATGTTTAGGAAATTAGGTCTTCCCTTTTCTCTCAAAAATACTCACCTCTAATCGGCTATTATACTTAATTGATTGAGGTTTGCAAAAAAGGCAATATGCAAGCTATTGGTTTTTAGCAATCTATTCATTCGCTTTCTCGCAAATCGCTTTTCGCTTAGTATTACAGGTAAGTACAGGTGTATTATGTGCCAATGATTGTTTAGGTTTGTAGGAAATGAGATTTTGTTATACTTTTTCCTAATTTAACCATATTTAATCTTTTACAATGGGAGCAATTTTTGGCGTTCTTTTTCACTTTATCGGTGGCTTTGCATCGGGTAGTTTTTATATTCCTTACAAGAAAGTAAGAGGCTGGTCTTGGGAAAGTTACTGGATTACTGGGGGCGTATTTTCGTGGTTAATTGTACCGCCAATTGCAGCTTATTTAACGATACCAAATTTTGGAGAAATCATTTCAAGTACAGAAGGTTCGGTTTTATTTTGGACATATTTGATGGGTCTTTTGTGGGGAATCGGTGGATTAACTTATGGTTTGGGCGTTCGATATTTGGGCGTTTCGTTGGGTAGTTCTATTATTTTAGGACTTTGTTCGGTTTTTGGCTCAATTATTCCTTCTATTTACTACAATTTTAACCCAACTACGGGTAAAGATACTATCCACGATTTAATGACGACTTCGTGGGGACAAATGGTTTTATTGGGTTTAGCAATTTGTGTTTTGGGTATTGTTATTTGTGGAAAAGCGGGTGGCATGAAAGACAAAGACCTCAGTGGAAAAACGGAAGATAATGCAGAGTTTGACATTGTAAAAGGCTTAACATTTTCTGTGATTTCGGGTGTTTTGAGTGCTTGTTTTAGTTTTGGAATTGAAGCAGGTTCGTCGATGGCACAAATTGCAAATGACCAATGGGTAGCTCAAAATGTAGGTCAGGGTGAGTTTTTGTATAGAAATAATGTGGTTTATGTCGTGATTCTTTGGGGTGGATTAACAACCAATTTATTATGGTGTATGTATCTTAATTTCAAGAATAAATCGTTTGGAGATTATTCAAATTCAGAAACACCATTATTGAAAAACTACATTTTCTCTGCGATTGCGGGAACAACATGGTTTTTACAATTCTTTTTCTACGGAATGGGCGAAAGTCGTTTAGGAAATGGACCAAGTTCATGGATTTTACACATGGCGTTCATCATTTTAGTTGCCAATTCGTGGGGCTTAGTTTTGAAGGAATGGAAAGGCGTTTCAAAGAAAACATTAACAACGATTATTGTCGGAATTTTGACGATTGTATTATCTGTTTTAGTCGTTGGATATGGTAATTCATTGAAATAATCATAAAACAGATATAAAACTAAAAAGGTCAAATTCAGCTCGAATTTGACCTTTTTAGTTTTATATCACGAAGCAATTCTTACGAAAGAATACTTGAATATTTTTCTTTCACTAAATACATTGCCAAAGCATTTACAATTACCAAAACAACACCAATACCAGGAGCTTTTGCGATGTGTAGTTCAAATATAAGAATATTCACTACGATTGGAGCAACTAAAATTAAACCCAAAGCACGTGTTTTTGGAATTAAAACCAAGATTCCGAAAAGCAATTCACATATTTTAATAACTGTCATGTAACCTGTACTTCCGAATAACTTCATGAAGGTTTCGGCATCGCCAGTCATGGGTTGTTCTGGGGCAAACTTAAATAAATAAGCTGCACCGCCAAAGATAAATAACGCACCTAAAAGAAAAGCGGGAATTTGTTTTACAATGTTCATAATTTTTGTGATTAAGGGGATAAATTAGTTTAAGAATGAAGATACAATTTTTTACATATTTAATCCAAATATTACTCAAAAAATTGGATTAAAACGTTATTCGACTATAAACCTATTTGAATTTATTGCTACCAAACCCAATCAACCAGTTGCTAATCACCAATAAACTGCATTCCATCTTTAAACCAAATCGTCAGAGCAATTCTAATCACGGAATAATCATGTTTAGAATCCATTGCTTCGTAAAGAGCTTTTACACTTTCTCCTTTTTTAACGCCCATTGCTTTAGCTGCCCTCACAATTTCGTCGTATTGTTGTTTGTTAATAAACGGACTAAAATCAATATTTTTACCTTCTTCGTATAATTTGCTCAAATGTGAAAATATCGTTACTGGACTCAATCCTCGCATTTTAGCCATTTCCTCAACCGTATTTCCTTCTTGATATAATTGATAGGTATATTGAACAGAATCTATACCTGCCGATGAACTACTTTTAGGAATTGTTTTCAGAAACTCTCTGATTTCTCGAATAAAAATCTCGCCATATTGTTGATATTTTTGTTGTCCGACCCCCGAAACATTCAGCATTTCAGCTTGAGAAATCGGTTTTTGTTGAGACATATCAGAAAGTGTAGCATCTGAAAAAATCACAAAAGGAGGAATGTTTTTATCATCAGCCAAACGTTTCCGTAACTCACGCAGACGTTCAAAAAGGGCATCTTTAATGATTTCCTTTTTGGTTTTCTCTTTCGGAACAATAGTTTCACGCTCTGCCTGACGTTCTTCAAATGGTTTGTAACGTACTAATTGCACTTTTCTGCCTTCTTTCAAAATTGCCCAAGATGCATTATTTAAGCGATAGGCATGACCTTCATCATAAGCAATATCCATCACGCCCGAATTGAGCATTTGTTGTAAATAATCCGCCCATTCGTCAGCTTTTAAATCTTTTCCAGCTCCAAAAGTTTTGATTTCATGGTAACGATGGTCGATAATTTTTTTATTATTTGAACCTCTCAAAATGTCAATCAGCATACTCATAGCCACTTTTTCATTGGTACGAGCAACGGCAGAAAGGGCTTTTTGTGCGTATAAAGTGGCATCAAAACGCATGGGAGGGTTTTTACAAACATCACAATTGCCACAATCTTTGGTAACTTCTTCGTTGAAATAACTCAACAAAATGCGTCGTCGGCAAATCTCAGCTTCTGCATATTGCTTCATTCTGTCGAGTTTTGCGTTTTGCACTTCCTTCATATCTTCGGGCAATTCCGACGTAGCAATCATGTCTTTTCGCACCATCACATCTTGATACGTATAAAAAAGTAAAGTGTCCGATTTTACACCGTCACGCCCTGCACGACCAATTTCTTGGTAAAAACTTTCCACATTTGAAGGCATCGAATAATGAATTACCCAACGGACGTTGGACTTGTCAATGCCCATTCCGAAGGCAATCGTCGCCACAATCACCTGCACGTCATCACGAATAAAAGCATCTTGAACTTTTGCACGGTCGGCAGAAGGCATTCCTGCGTGATAATATTTGGCTTTGATACCCGCTTTTTGCAATGCCTCGGCAATCGTTTCTGTATTTTTACGACTTAAACAATAAATAATTCCTGATTGTCGAGGTCGTTCAGCTACGAAATTTTGTATAATTTTTATGCGATTTCTTCCCGGCAAAACCGACAACGAAAGATTGGGTCTATCAAAAGAAGAAATGAAAGTTCGGGCTTCTGGAATACCTAATTGTGAGAGAATATCCTTGCGAGTAACACGGTCGGCGGTTGCAGTTAAAGCAATCATCGGCACGTTTGGAAAGGCTTCTTTCAAGACGTGCAATTTGGTATATTCAGGTCTAAAATCATGTCCCCAAGTAGAAACACAGTGAGACTCGTCAATCGCAAAAAGACTGATGTTTAAGGTCTTAATCCAATCTAAATAACCCTGTGTAAATAATTTTTCGGGAGAAATATAGAGCAACTTCAACTCGCCTGCCCGCACTTGTCGCTCAATTGCCGATTGTTGTTGTCCGTCCAAAGAAGAATTCAAATATGCCGAAGGAATTCCGTTGGCTTTGAGAGCCTGCACTTGGTCGTGCATGAGGGCAATCAAGGGCGAAATAACCAACGTCAACCCCTGCATCATCAGAGCAGGAATTTGAAAACAAACCGATTTACCACCACCCGTTGGCATCAAAACCATGGCATCTTGTCCGTACAAAACCCAATCAACAATATCGGCTTGGAGAGGTCTAAATTTATCGTATCCGTAATATTGTTTAAGGACTTGTTCTTTGGTGAGGGGCATGGTATAATGGAAAATTTATAGCGATTAATTAACAGTTAAGAGTCTGGTAGTTAATGATTTGTCGCTAAAAAGTATTGGAAAATTAAAAAATGGTTAGAGTAACAAATTAGGTCAAATTACAGATAAAATCTACCTCCCTAATTGGCAGAAGACTTTATCTTTTGTATAATTTCTTCCACTTTTTGAAGTGGTAATTTAAACGCATCAGCGATAAACTCTGCTTGAAGACCTTTTTCAAAGAGACCTTTCACATAGTTGATGGTTAGGTTTTCTCTTTCTTCAATTTTTATTTCTTCGGCGATAGTCATAGCAATGTTATTTACTGTTGTTGAAACTTTGGTAAAGATAATAATTAAGTCACTCCTTGTCAAGTTGATGCCATTGTCGATGTATTTGAAGATAGAACTTATAAATCCTACTTCATGGGCTTCGTCTAAGGCTTTTAGTTTTTCAATCCAAAATGATTCTAACTTCAAAAAAGCCTCTTTTTCATCTCGTGAATGTTTCAAAAGCATTGCGGTTGTGCTTAGAAAAATGTTTTTGAAATTAGCAATTTGATAATCCTCCCAAGTATTGAGTGAAAAAAGCAGATAATCAAATTCAGGTAAAAAATTAACCAAAGAAGAATGGATATTTCCAAAATAGCTTCTCATTGGTTTTTTCTTCCACGTGACTTTGCCATGATGAATAATAATAGGAATAACGACAGAAGGTTGTTTTTCTTGTTTTTGCTCTTCTATCCAAATATTGGTCATGTACCTGAGCAGTTGCCAATGAGGAAAACTTTCAGTGTAAGATTTATGCTCAAAAAGTAAGGTAACCAGAACTTCTTGTGAAGCAAATTGCGTTTGGTACACCAAATCGGCTAAATGTTCAGAAAGGTCAGCATCAATGAAGGACGCATTGGTGAGTTGAAGTGTTTCAAGGTTGATTTTGTCACTAAATTCTTTTGGAAAAACCTCTTCAATAAAACTTTTTACAACTTCCAACCGAGAGAAAGATTCTTTGAAGAATTTATCGTGCGGATTGTTAATATTTGCCATTGGCGTAGTAGTGTTTTATGATTTTGTAGTTTACAAAATTACATTTTTAAAATCATTTCTACTCAATCAAAGGAAATCTATTACTTTTGAAAATGTAACCCGAAGTTTTTTCTTCGGATAATGCTCGAAGCAAAACTTCGACTTATCATAAAATTAAAACCAATGCAAGAAACCATATCTACCACTCCTCCTGCACGAAAATTTTTGGGAGAAGAGTTTGAATTAACAACTTGGGAAAGCGTAAAACCTTTCTATGAAAATTTGGTAAATCGTACCATCGCTAATGCCGAAGATTTACGTAAATTCTTTGCCGACCGTTCTGAATTGGAAAGTTATCTTTCTGAAAATTTTGCATGGCGTTACATCAAAATGACTTGCGATACAGGCGATAAAGAAGTAAAAGCTCATTTTGACCAATTTGTGGGCGAAATCCAACCACAATTGGCTGAGTACGATGATATTCTGAATAAAAAAACGCTTGAAAATCCATTTTTGAATGAATTGACAGACGCTGGCTTTGAAATTACCATCAGAGGCATGAAGAAATCAACGGAGATTTTTAGAAATGAAAATATTCCTTTGTTTACCGAAATTCAAAACCTTTCGAGTGAATATCAAGCAACGGTCGGAGCTATGACTGTGGAGATTGACGGACAAGTAAAGACGCTTCAACAAGCCAGTGTTTTCTTGGAAAATACCGACCGTTCTTTGCGTGAATCTGTTTATCATAAACTCCAAGAACGCCGTTATGCAGACCATGAAAAAATGGACGAAATTTTCAATAAACTGAAAACAATTCGTCATCAAGTGGCTTTGAATGCAGGTTTTGAGAATTTCAGAGATTATACTTTTGCGGCTCTAAAACGCTTTGATTATACGGCTAAAGATTGTTACGTTTTCCACGAAGCGGTAGCAGAAACCGTTGTTCCAATTCTGAACGAATTGAGCCAAGAGCGTAAGGATACAATGAAATTAGACGCTCTTCGTCCGTGGGATAAAGGCGTTGATACGCAAGGTCGCCCAGCTTTGCACCCCTTCAATGGTGGTGAAGATTTGTTGAATAAAACCATCGAATGTTTTACAAAACTTGACCCATTTTTAGGCGAATGTCTCCGTATTATGAAGCGAATGGGACGTTTAGATTTGGAATCAAGAGTTGGAAAAGCCCCAGGCGGATACAATTATCCCTTAGAAGAAACGGGTTTTCCGTTCATTTTTATGAATGCTTCTTCGTTGATGCGTGATGTCATTACGATGCTTCACGAAGGTGGTCATGCCGTGCATTCAATTGTTACGAAAGACTTGGCGTTAAATACATTCCGTAATTTTCCGTCGGAAGTAGCCGAGTTAGCTTCCATGTCGATGGAATTGATTTCAATGGATAATTGGGATGTATATTTTGACAATGAAGAAGAATTAAAACGTGCCAAAATTCAACATTTAGAAGACATTATTAGTACGCTTCCGTGGGTGGCAACGGTTGATAAATTCCAACATTGGATTTACGAAAATCCAACGCATACCACCGAAGAACGTACCGATGCGTGGGTACGTATATACGAGCAATTTGCGGATAGCGTAACAGATTGGTCAGGTTTAGAAAAATACAAAGCGACGATGTGGCACAAGCAGTTACACATTTTTGAATTGCCGTTTTATTATATCGAATACGGAATTGCCCAATTAGGTGCGATTGGCGTGTGGAAAAACTACAAAGAAAACCCACAAAAAGGTTTAGAAGGATATTTGAACGCCTTGAAATTGGGCTACACCAAACCAATGGGCGAGATTTACGCCGCCGCCAATATTCCTTTCGATTTCTCAAAAGCACACATTGCATCGTTGATGGATTTTGTGAGAGCAGAGTTGGCGATTTTGAAAGGGTAGGAGGATTATTATTAATAATTGCCAACTTTTTAAAAGTTGGCAATTATTGCTTTTATCCAAGTAGTTCCTCCAAAGCATTTTCAGCCGTTTCAAACTTAAATTGAAATCCATAATTCAATAACCTTTCAGGATAAACGTTTCTACTTTTTAGTAATAATTCGGTTTCTGTTTGTAGGAATAATGTCCCAATTTCTAAGAGAAAAACGGGTGATGGTAACCCAAAAGGTACATTTAGTTTATTTCTTAAAATAGCCATAAAAGCTTGATTTTCTATTGGATTCGGAGCAGAAACATTTACAACGTCTTTGATTGACTCATTTTGAATAATAAACTCGACTGCTCTACAAAAATCTTCTACGTGAATCCAACTCATTTTTTGTCTTCCGCTTCCTTGTTTTCCGCCTAAACCCAAACGAGTAATTGTTTTGAGTTTTTTTAACGCTTCGCCTTCATTTCCCAAAACAATCGCAGTTCGTAAGGCAACTTTTCGAGTATTAAGATTTTGTTTTTCAAAAAAGGCTTTTTCCCAAGCCTTACAAATATTCATTGAAAAGTCATCTCCAATAATGCCGTTTGTTTCGGTCATTAATTGAGTTTCGGCGTGAACATAAATGGTTGCACTGCTCGAATTAAGCCATACTTTGGGTGGATTTTGGCAATTTTCGACTGCTTTTTGTAAAATATTGGTACTATCAATTCTCGACCTTAAAATTTCCGCCCGATTCTTATCATTGTATCGGCAATCGACAGATTTGCCTGTCATGTTGATTAATACATCTGCATTTTCAAGATATTCAGACCATTCTCCTAAATTTTTAGCATCCCAATATATTTCATTTGAACGTCTTGGATTTCGAGTCAAAATCCACACTTCGTGATTTTGAAAGTGTTTTTCTAAAGATTTTCCTAAGAATCCACTTCCGCCTGCTATGATGATTTTCATTGGAGTAGTCCTATTAAAAGTAAAAAAGTTATTCTATATGCAACCCATAAAATTGTAGGCATAATTCCAATTTCAAGAATCTTACAACGTCTCAAATGTTCTAATAACATTACGCTCACAACCATCATAAAATAAACCAAATGTACGATTGAACTTGTGTTGAAAATGAGCATTGGCAATAAAAGAATTGTCCCAATCATTGATACGGTCATCATGTTACCAATATAGTCCCAGAACTTCGTTTTGAGTATTTTGTTGAGAAAAATGGTCTGCCAAATAATTTGTCCAAAACACATGATTAATTCTCTATAAATACTACTTTTCCACCCCATCATTTGATTAATTGAAGTAGAGTAGTTGTAGATAATCAATGATGAAAATACAGCAACAAATAGTAAATAAGCGATACGATATTTGACGTTTAAAGTTGGTGTACAATCATTTCCTGATGATTTTGCAGGAATAATTATTTTTCGATTGGTAGAAACAAAGCGGTATAATTTTCTTCCAAACCAATCAATGGGTTTAAAATTTAGTATTGCTGATAACTTCGGAAAAGCATTAGACAGAATTATTTTGAATGCATCAAGACCATAAACGACTTCATTATTCAAAGTATTGACAAAAGCAATTTCATTCTTTGCTCGGTTCATATCTACCAAATTTGATACAGATAAATCGACTGTCTGGTAAGGGCTACTGGTTCCTTTGTCAATTAAACCATTGTTTTCAAAAGCATTTCCATATAATCGACACATTGGACAATCTGCATCAATAAGTAGTTTGTAATTCTGTAAAGTTTCCATAACAATCTTTATTTTATTTTCGTGTTTACGAATATTTTAGGAAATTAAATTTAAAAATATTGAGCTTTTCAGCTCAGTATTTTGTAACACAGACTTTAGTCTGTTCGTATAATAAACAGACTAAAGTCTGTGTTACGCACTCAAAAACCCTTTATAATCCATTTGAAAAAACTGAATTTATCTGCTTTCTCAACCATACCTCCAATACTTGTTAGTTTTTCGGATAAATCAATTGTATCACTTAATAACTTCTTGAAATTCTTTTCTTCGTAACTATTGGCTTCAAAATCGGCTAATTGCTTTAATTCTTTCACAACAGGTTCTACTTCCCTTCTACGGCGTTCAGTCATTATTTTAACTGCTACATCCCACATATCTTTTTCTCCTATAAAATACTCTTTCCTGTCTCCTGGGATATGTTTTTTATAAACTAAACCCCAATCTAACAAGGCTCTAATATTCAAATTGGCATTACTCCGTGAAATTTGAAGTTGTTCCATGATTTCATCGGTCGTCAAAGGGTTTTCAACCGAGAGTAATAAAGCATGAATTTGAGCCATTGCTTTATTGATTCCCCAGTTTGTACCCAACCGCCCCCATAACTGAATAAACTCGTCTTGTGTTTCTTTATAGTTCATGGAATAAAAATAGTTGATTATTTTTTAATTTCCTAATTTTTTAGGAAATTAAAAATAAAAAAGTCTGAACTATGATTTTTTTGATTCATAGATTTTAGGAATAATGACAAGTATTGGAATCCTAAAATCATTTAATCATCAAAATCTTAGTTCAGACATTGAATAACCTACTTCAAAGGAATCCCTCTCTGCGTTAAAAATCCCGTTGCATTTTGGTCGCCTTTGGCTACGGCACTTTGCATGGCTTTTATACCGTTTGGAAAATCTCCGTGCTGACCGTATTCCAAGCCAATGTTATAATCAAAACTACCATCTTTAGGGTCGGCTTTGATGCCTTTCTCCCAAGCTTTTATCGCATTTTGCCAGTCGCCCATTGATTTGTAGGCAACACCTAAATTTTTGTAAGCTACAGTCGCTTTTGGGTCGATTGTAATGGCTTTTTCAAGTTCCGTAATTTCGCCTTTATGGTCGCCTTTGTGGTTCAAAATCGTGCTGATATTGATGTGCGGGTCGGCAAACTTAGCATCTAATTTCATTGCCGTTTCATAGCGTTTCATGGCTTCCGCTTCTTTTCCTTGTTTCGCCAAACACAAACCCATAATATTCTGAGCAAATTGGTTTTTGTTGTCCGATTTATCCAACGCAATTTGCGATTCATCAATGGCAATATTGTATTTTCCTGTATAATAATATGCCGCTCCAAGCATCCAGTGGAGGTTTTGCATTTCTTTTGGCTTGATTTTTAGAGCTGCTTCAAAGTTCTCAACGGTCAAATCATATTTCTTTTCATCGAAGTAAATTTGCCCCAAAGCCGTATGCACATCTGCCGTTTTGAAAGACGTTTTATGTGTTTCTTCAAAATAAAATTTAGCCTTTTCGTTGTCTTTTTTTCCAAACCAATACCAACCCATGTTGCTTGTTACCATAGGGTCGTTGGGGTGTTTTTCATAAATTGGCGAAAACAACGTAAGTGTATCTTTCCAATGCGTTGATTGGTTAAATGAAAGAAATGTTAAACCTAATAATAGTATCATTCCAACTGCTGGCATCAATTTATTGGTACTTGCTTTTTGATACAAACGATTGGCAAAAACTGCCAAAATCACCAAAGGACCAATCGAAGAAACATAAAAATAACGGTCAGCCATCAAGGCACTACCCACAGGCAACACTTGCGAAACAGGGAAAATCACAATCAAGAAATATAAACCTCCCCACCATACTAATTTATTCTTGCGACCCAACCAAAACAGAGCAATCGCCAATGCCAAAACGCCCGCAAAAGCTGAGTAATAAATGGAAGGAATTGTTCCCGTAGGCTTTTGAGGATAAGGGTAAAAGGCAATCAAATTGGTTGGTAAAACCATTTTAACCCAATAATATAACACGCCATAATTTATCATAAAAAAACGTTCTGAGAAAGTGTACGCATCACTAATAACTTTGGTAGCATTTGCTCCTGCATCACTTTGAGCTTTGATGGAGATAATACCCGTAATCAATGAAATGATAAAAAACGGAGCTTTTTCAATACCAATTTTGATGATTTGCTTACGATTCAAGATAAAATAATCAGTAATCAAAAATACTACGGGCAAAATTACCGCCATACCTTTCGATAAACACGAAAGAATGAATAACCCCAATGCGTACCAGAAATTCTTATTTTTCCAGTTTGTAGCTCCGCCGTTGTCTGTGTCCTCACAGACAACAGAAGTGTATTTCAAATATTGCCAAAATGACAAAAGTAAAAATAAGGTATAAAGCACGTCTTTACGTTCTGCCGCCCAAACTACCGACTCCACGTGTAGTGGGTGAATAGCAAAAAGTACCGCCGTAACGGCTCCAATCAAGAAGTTTTTACTCAGTTTTTCTACGACTTTAAATACCAAAATACTGTTGATAACATGAATAATCGTATTGTCGAGGTGATAGACCCAAGCCGTATCTTTTACCAAAGAATATTCGATGTAATAAGTCACCATCGTGAGTGGGTGCCAGTTACCAAGATAAAAATCAGAAATTAAGATCTTGAAATTTTGGAAAGAAACCGCTCGTAAATCTTCATTATTGACGATATAAAACATATCATCCCAAACATAGCCGTTCTGAAAACCGGGAAGATAGGCAATCAAAGCACAGACCGTGATGATACCCGATAAAATCCAAAAATTACGTTCTGTATAAGGTATTGGTTCAACCAAAACTTCAGGTTCTTTGACAATTTTCGCTGCCTGATTGACCGTTTGGGGTTTCTGAGGAGTATTTTTAGAATTCTGAGAAACTTTATTCTTTGCCATGTTATGAGTAAGGGAATTGACTTTTAGAGATTTCTACACAAAATCTATGCAAAACTAAAAACATCCAGCAAAAAACTACCTTTTGTTAATTATGTTTCGTTTAAATGCCTAAAATAAAAGAATTTAGTTCCGCTTTCAATAATTTCTCCTTGATTCTCATTATTTTTGTACTTTTACAAGAAATATACATTTTACTATGTATAATTTTAGGTAACTTTATGTAACCTAAGTAGGTGTTAGGATTTAGGTGTTAGAATTTAGTGTTGGAACTCGCTATTAATCAAGCTATTGCAGCATAATCAAACAGAAACTAATCGGTAACGAATACTCAAAAATTTAAACTCAGATAACAAAGAACTAATCATAAAAAATGGGATTATTTAGCTTCCTAACTTCAGACATTGCAATTGACCTTGGTACTGCCAATACGTTAATTATTCACAAAGATAGAATTGTGGTTGACGAGCCATCAATCATTGCCCTTGATAAAGCTACCAACAAAGTGTTAGCAATTGGAAATAAGGCAATGCAAATGCACGAAAAAACCAATGAAAATATCAAAACAATCCGTCCTTTAAAAGATGGAGTAATTGCTGACTTTACCGCTGCCGAATTGATGATTCGTGGCATGATAAAAATGATTGATACAGGAAGTCGTTTCTTTACGCCTTCTCATCGTATGGTTATTTGTATTCCTTCGGGTATTACGGAAGTTGAGAAACGTGCCGTAAAAGACTCTGCCGAACACGCAGGAGCGAAGGAAGTTTACATGGTTCATGAGCCTATCGCTGCGGCAATTGGTATCGGTATTGACATTGAACAACCAAACGGTTCAATGATTGTGGACATCGGTGGTGGTACAACTGAAATTGCGGTTATTGCCCTTTCTGGTATCGTTTGTGAGGCTTCTGTACGTATTGCAGGAGACGTTTTTACTCGTGATATTGTAGATTATATGCGTCGTGAACACAACCTTTTGATTGGTGAGCGTTCAGCAGAATTAATCAAAATTGAAGTTGGTTCGGCATTGCCAGAATTAGAAACTCCTCCAGCAGATTATGAAATCCGTGGTCGTGACTTAATGACTGGTATTCCAAAAGAAATTAAAGTAACTTATTCAGAAATTGCTTACGCTTTAGATAAATCAATTTCTAAAATTGAAGAAGCCGTAATGAAAGCCTTAGAGGTTTCTCCTCCTGAACTTTCTGCTGATATTTACCACAACGGTATCCACTTAACGGGTGGTGGTGCATTATTGCATGGTTTAGATAAACGTTTGGCTAACAAAACAAAATTACCAATCCATATTGCAGATGACCCTTTAAGAGCGGTTGTACGTGGAACAGGTGAGGTCTTGAAACATTTAGACCACTTCAAGCCAATTCTTATTTCGTAGTCAAAAAGAGAATAAATGATAGCGTAAAGAGTATAGAGAAATTTGAAGAGAATTAGACTCATTTGAGGCATCACTCTTGGATTTTCTTTATACTCTTTTCGCTTAACTCTCTCATCTGTTCTCTAATCTCTAAAAAAATGTACCAACTCATTCAGTTTATATCCAGACAACGGGCCTTCATTTTGTTCGCAATTTTGGAGGTGCTGAGTCTTTGGTTTTTTTATTCCTACAATAACTATCCAAACGCCATCTTTTTTAATACGACTAACTATTACGCTGCCAAAGCTTTAGAAACCTCAAATTCGATTACAGAATATTCTAATTTGAGAAATGTTAATAAAGATTTAGCAACCGAAAATAGCCGTTTAAATGAATTGGTTGCCAAATTGCAGGCACAACAACTTGATAAGTCTATTGTAAATTATAAAGCAGATTCTGCTGTGGCGAGTCGCTTTAAATTTGTTGTTGCTAAGGTTCAAAATCTTACAACTACTCAATTTAACAATTATATTACGATTGATAAAGGCTCTGCCGATGGACTTGCTCCGGGAATGGGCGTTATTTCATCAACGGGTGTTGTTGGTAAAATCAAATCTTGTTCAGCTCATATTTCAATTGTGATTTCAATTTTACACTCTGAATATTCAGTTTCGGCTAAATTGAAGAGAAATAATGAAATAGGTTCTGTAAAATGGGATGGCGTTAACCCAGATATTGTTGAAATGACTGAGGTTTCAAGGTATAAATTAGTCAAACCAAAAGATACAGTTGTAACCTCCGATTTTAACTACGTTTTTCCTCCCAATATCACCATCGGTTATGTTAAAAAAGTTGGTGTAAAAGCCGACCAAACATTCCATGATATTGAAGTTCAATTAGCAACGAATTTTCACACACTTGCTTATGTATATGTGATAAATAATAAGTTAATGAACGAACAGAAGACTTTGGAAGAGAAAACTAACGACGTAAAAGTGAAATAAATCCACGTAATGCTAAAAATATTTAGGGTGGTTTGCTACTGTGATTACAAAAAACATGAATGAAATTCACTGTATTTAAGTATTCGCTTTTCGCAAATCGCTTTTCGCTTACTATAAATAATAAATGACTCAGAAAAATATATTATCACAAGTGCTGGTCTTTGGTTTTTACCTTTTGTTACAGATATTTTTTGTAAGACAATTGGTACTTTTCGACTATGCGTTTTGTTTTGCATATATTGCCAGTGTGACGCTTTTACCCTTCGAAACCAATCGAGTAACTTTGATTTTACTTGGTTTTTTTGCAGGCTTGACGGTAGATGTTTTTTATAATACTATCGGAGCCAATGCTGCTGCAATGACTTTAATCGCCTTTTTAAGACCGTCAGTTATTTCATTATTGACTCCACAACGTGGCTATGACGAACGTCAAACACTTAGTCTTAGCTCAATGGGTTTGCCATGGTTTGTAACTTATACAGCGGTTTTAACGGTGATTCACCATTTTGTACTTTTCTTATTAGAAGCTTCTGATTGGGGCTTGTTCCTTCCTGTATTATTGAAGGTGATTTGTAGTACTGTTTTTACGACGGTAGTTATCGTCATTATTCAGTTTTTTAGAAGAGATTAGTTTCTACGGAAGTCTTCTTTCAAAAGACGACTTCCGTAGAAAAATAATTTAAAATCCTTTCACTAAGGCAACACATTTCTTTACTATCTCAGTAGTTTCTGCAAAATTTCCAGACTCTAAAACTGCCTTTGGAAATAATTGAGAACCCATTCCGACAGCCGTAACACCTGCTGAGAACCAACCTTTTAAGTTTTCTTCGTTAGGCTCAACGCCACCCGTTACCATTACTTTTGCTTTTGGCATTGGACCTTTAATTGCCTTGATAAATGCCGTTCCGAGTACATTGGCAGGGAAAATCTTTACAATATCTGAACCTGCTTGTTGAGCTTGGAAAATCTCAGAAACGGTCATTACGCCTGGAAACCATGCCATTTCGTGTTTCTGACAAACCGCTCCAACTTCAGGGTTAAGGCAAGGTTGTACAATAAAGTCAGTATCTAAACTAACGAAATATTCAGCCTCTTCAGCCGTGAAAACAGTACCAATTCCGATTGCCATATCGGGTAATTCTTGGCGAATATATTTTACTAATTCTGCAAAAACTTGGGCAGCACCTTCTCCACGATTGGTATATTCAAAAACCTTGATTCCACCGTCGTAGCAAGCTTTTACAACTGCTTTGCTTACTTCAATATCAGGGTGATTGAACAAAGGCATGATTGGCACTTCGTCAAGTTTTGCGTATAATTCTTCTTTTGTAAATTTCATTTTGTTTGTAATCAGATAGAAGGTATTTAAAACGTAAGTTTCGTTTCTTCTAAGTGTTATTTAAAAATTATTAAACTTTGGAATAACTTCCCGAAAGTTTTTAACTTTCGGGAAGTTCAACGGAAGATGCTTGGTACTTTAAATTTATGCTTTTCCTAAAGTAAAGTGCTAAACTTAACTAACTCATTCCTCCCGTCCCCTTAAACTATCTTTTCAATCGTCCACTTACATCACCTGCCATTACGGCTTCAACTTCTTGTACGCTTACAAGGTTGAAATCGCCTTCTACGGTGTGTTTCAAGGCTGAAGCTGCTACGGCAAATTCAAGAGCTTTTTGAGTGTCTTGGTAAGTCAATTCTCCATAAATGTATCCACCCATGAAGGCATCACCACCACCAATTCTATCTACAATATCTGGAATGTCAATGGCTTCTGTTTCAATCATTTGCGTGCCGTCCCAAGCTCTACCAGAAAGTGTATTATGAGAAGCCGAAATTTGCCCACGTTTAGTAGTAAGAATTTTCTTTACCTTCGGGAAACGCTCCATAATTTGCTTACAAACCGATTTGAAACTACCTTTTTCGTCATTAGGCTTAATTTCAAACATATCAGCTGCATCGCCTTTACTACAAACAATTACGTCGCAATATTCGATTAATTGTGGCATTACTTCGTTTGGTCTTTTGCCCCATTTCCAAAGATTTGAACGATAACCCACATCGGCAGAAACCTTTACCCCTAAGCGTGAAGCCGTTTGTACTGCTTCTAAACAAGCCTGTGCTGCTCCTTCAGAAATGGCTGGAGAAATACCCGTAAAATGAAACCAAGTTGCTCCTTTCAAAATTTCTTCCCAATTAAAATCAGAAGGTTGTAAGGTAGCAAATGATGAATTAGCACGGTCGTAAACTACTTTACTCGGACGCATAGCTGCTCCTTTTTCAACAAAGTATATTCCCAGACGGTCGCCACCATAAGAAATGGCCTCAGTACCAACGCCATATTTTTTGTAAACCGCCGTTGCTGCTTGTCCCAAATCATTATTTGGAAAACGAGTTGCATGACTTGCAGGAATACCAAAAATGGCTAATGAAGAGGCAACGTTTGCTTCGCCACCACCAAAATTTATATCAAATTGAGTTGCCTGAGAAAATCGTGAGAAATTGGGCGTACTCAGCCTCATCATGACTTCTCCAAAGGTAATTACTTTCATTATTTGTGTTATTTTCAATGTAAAGTAACACAGACTTCAGTCTGTAAGTAAAATACTGTATTTACATTACAGACTAAAGTCTGTGTTACAAATTCTTCTTACAAATATTTTCTAACGGCATCAGTAAATCCGTCTAATTTCGTGAGGTCTTCTCCCCAAAGGCTAACGTTAGCTAACACTTTTTCTAAATCAAAACCTGCTTGCCAAGCTTCATAGAAATATGGAGCAAAGTTACAGTTGATTGGATAAAACTCTCCGTTTGATTCTCCGTAATAGGTGCCATTTACTTCTTTTACACCGTGCATAAATTGTAAATAGGCAGCAAATCCCATCGCAAAAAGCTCAGGTGCTTTTCCAAATTCTTTATAATATTGTAAAAGAATTGGAATATTACGCATCTTCATTTTTGCGGTATATTGAACCGTAATATCTAATAATTTATGGTTCAAGAATGGGTTACGGAAACGGTCAAGTACCATTCTTCCGAAACGGTCACGAGTTTTAGCATCAATTTTATAAGGAATGGCTAAAGACATTTCGCCTAACATCAAATTGGTGATGATTCTGCTTAAATATCCATTTGACATTACGTCTTTTACCGTTCTGAAACCTAATAAATATGCCATCCCACACTGTAAAGAGTGCGTTCCGTTGAGCATACGAAGTTTTAATTCACGGTAAATTTCAATATCATTTTCGATAACAACCCCAGAGTCTGCTTGTGCAAATGATAATACTTTACGTACTTTTTCATCTCCTTGAATTGCCCACAAACGATAAGCTTCTGAAAGAACCATGATGTTATCTTCGTAACCTAATTTTTGCTGTAATTCTTCGATTGCTTCTTTTTCTGGTTTTCCCGGTACAATTCTGTCAACCAATGAGTTACAGAAATTATTGTGTTGCTCCAACCATTCAATAAATGCTGGTTCAAGGGCATTTGCATGAGCTTGTTTGAAAACGATTTCTTTCAATAAATCACCATTGCCAACGATTAATTCTGTTGGTACGATAACCATTCCGCTTTCTGGCGAACCCTTAAACGCTTGCCAACGCTCATAAAGAAATGCTAATAATTTTACAGGATATGAGGTTGGAGGGTTACTCGTAATTTTATCACCTTCCAATAATGAAATACCAACTTCGGTAGTGTTTGAAAACACAATCTGCATTGCTGGATTTTTGGCACAATATAAAATTTCTTGCCATTGATTACGGGCAGATAAAGTACGAGATATAGACGCATTAAGAATGTATTCTTCAATAGCTTCTCCATTTTCGATTCCCTTTACAGAGTGAGTGTAAAGACCGTCTTGTTCATTAAAATCATCGGCACCACCTTTGTCCGTAGATTTAACCACAACAACTCTACCATTAAAAATACCTTGTTTGTTGGCTTTGTCGATAAAATAATCACAAAGTCCACGAAGTAGAACTCCTGTACCAAATTGTAAAACCTTTTCGGGTAAGTCAAAAACTTTAGGGTCAGGTAAATTAAGATGTTTACTCAGATGAGTCGAGTTAGAAGCTATATGAGATTTGTTAAGTTTAACATTCATTGTACGTTATTTATTTTAGTTATAGTTTTGAAAGAATAATTTGCCTACGGATATACTCGATTTTGAGCAACAATTTGGTGATTTTAGCTAAAATTACTCGTTTTTTTATAAACAAAAAAAGCGTAAACGTTTTCAGAGAATTCTCTGATGCGTTTTACGCTTTTTTGTTACTGAAGATTCTATTTTCAGAATTATGCTTCTCCAATTGGTCCACGGTAGTTCATCGGAAATTGAAATCCTATTTGATTTTGGTCTTCAGAAATAGCTCCGTAAGCTTCTTCGTATTTCTGAATATTTTCTTTCAAGGCATTCATTAATCTATACACGTGGTCAGGCGTAAGAATAACTCTTGATTTTACTCTTGCCTTCGGGATTCCAGGCATCATTTTGATAAAATCTATCACAAACTCACTTTGCGAGTGAGCAATCATTGCTAAGTTTACGTATTCACCCTCAGCCATTTCTTCAGTTAATTCTACATTAAGCTGATTTTCGTCTTGTTGTTGCTGTTTTGCCATTTTAAATTCGATGTTTGTTTTCAATATTCGTTTTCCGATGTTCGATGCTTGGGTTTTCTTACAAACATCAAATACCGAAATTCTGACATCGAAAAACAATAGTTTCTACAAATGTATAAATTATTGATAGCTTAACAAAAATCAGTCCTAAATTGCGTAAAAATCAACGTTTTAATGAGATATAAACACATTTTCTTTGACCTCGACCATACCCTTTGGGACCATAATACCAATTCAAGAATTGCTTTAGAGGAAGTTTTCCATGATTTCAATTTGCAGGCTTTGGGCGTGCCATCGTCTTCACAATTTTATCTTAAATTCAATGAAATTAACCATCAACTTTGGGATAAATACGAAGCAGGAAGAATTTCGCAACCCGAATTGCGTCATTCTCGCTTTCGTTTGATTTTTAGTGGATTAGGCGTTGATAATCATGAAGTTTGTGATGAATTGTCTGATACTTACATCAAAATTTCTTCTAAAAAACACAACCTTTTGCCCAATGCCAAAGAGACGTTAGAATATCTTTTTCCAAAATATCCTTTGCATATTATCACGAATGGTTTTGATGAAATTCAGTCGGTAAAAATGAATGCAGGGCAGATTACGCATTATTTTAAAGAAGTAGTTACGTCTCAAAATTCAGGATATAAAAAACCAGATTCTCGGATTTTTGAATATGCTTTGAAAAAAGTAGGAGCAGTGCCTCAAGAATGTTTGATGATTGGCGACAGTTTTCAGTCGGATATTGTAGGGGCAACTCGTGTGGGCATTGATGCCGTTTTCTTTAATCCCGACCAACGTTCGCAAGAAATTTCGATAAAACCGAAGTATGAAATACAGGATTTAGCGGAGTTGAAGGGGATTTTGTAGGGTTGAAAAATATTATTAAATTTATAATATGATTTTACCCTTTGCTGAAAAAGCCTTTATTGATGAAAGAAAACTACTCAACTATTGTCTCTCAGAAGAACATCCAGTTGGTAAGCATAAAGCCCGTGTTTTCAAATCTGCACTTGATATTACGACTGAAAATTATCTTTATTTGAAAGATTCTATCGAAACGGCTGTATTAATTAATGATGCCATTTTTGTTGAAACATCGGAATACGGAGACATTTATTGTGTTGATTTTGAATTAGTTAATCCTCCAAAGCGTTCTATCGTTAGAACCTCATGGATTTTAAAAACTGAAGAGAACTTCCCACGTATGACAAGTTGTTATGTTCTCATAAAATAATTAAGAATATGGAATTATTAGATATTGTAGTCTTAACGGAAGACATTGAAACACCAAAACTCAAAAAAGGAGCTTTAGGAACAATTGTGGAGGAGATAGATATGGATGTTTTTCTTGTAGAGTTTGCTGATACGAAAGGCATTACTTATGCAATGCCTATTTTGAAGGCTGAGCAATTAATAAAGGTATATTATGAACCAATTGCCGCATAATTCCTAAAACAACGACAACTGATTATTATCCGTTCTGTTATCAAAAATCTTCTTGTCTTTAATGAGTTTTTTATGTTGCTCCAAGAAATCTACAAAATTGTCGATTTGCTGATAAAGTGGTTTGAAATCGTAAGCATCAAAAGTGTACGTTTCTTGATAAACTTCCTCAAAGTCGGTAATAACGTAGTCTAAAGTTTTTATGCCGTACTTTTTTAGTCCCAATAAATACAAATTCTGATGATTGAACTCAAAACGCTTGGGTTCATATCGTCGAGTAGATTTTAAGTCAACGGCACGGTCGCCACCAACCAAATCCACGAAACCGTAAATCAAGCAATTTTTATATTTCGCTTCCGAATAAAACTGCGTTTTGTATTTTGAAGGTAGCAATGCTCTTGCTTTTTCAATAACGCCTTCTTTAAACTCATCTTCATTTTCACCCGTTACGACGGCTTTTTCAAAATCAATTCCTTTTTGTTGAGCCGCAGTCGTTGGCTTTTTTACACGGTTGATTCGGTCAAGCATTTCCCACATATCCACAATAATTTCCCCCTGCGAATCAGTGGTTTTCTCTTCAAACAGAGCAAAAGAATTTAATAAGGTTGGATATATTCGGTACATATTGGTGGCTGTACCACAGGAATCTTTCCTGTGATTTTGATAATTTGTTTTGTAAAATGGAAAGACGTTGCGGGCAACGTCTCTACCTAAGAAAATTACGCAATAACTAAACGCTCAACGGGTTGGTCGTTAATTAAATGGCTTTCAATGATTTCCTCAACGTCAGATAATTGAACGTTTCCGTACATAATTCCTTCTGGATAAACCATCACTGCTGGTCCAAAAGCACAGACATCTAAACAACCCGTTTTTTGAGCTCTCATTGCTGGCAATAAACCTTTTTCTTTCATTGAATTTTTGAAAGCATCAACTAAAGCATTTCCTCTTTCGTCACCGCAACATTTCTTGGGTGCATCTTTCTGATTTGTACAGACAAAAACGTGTTTTTTGTATTTCATTATTTTGTAATGGTAATTGTGGGGATGAATTCTTAGCCAAAGCTATCATGCAATTTAACAGTTTTCTCTTAAATTTGGCTTACAACTTACAGACTTAGGACTTACGACTCCCTTAAAATATGACTTTTCAGACACAAGAGCAGTATCAATTTATTGAAAGTATTCTTTTTGAGAACTTAGGACACCAGCCCAAAGTGCTTGATTTTCAGTTTTTTTATGGTGGAAATTTTAATCTTGCCGTAAAAGTAACCGTTGCAGAAGGCGACTATTTTATCAAATGGAATCAGGGCGACCATGAAGAAATGTTTGCTTCAGAAGCCCGCAGTTTACAAGTTTTGAGCGATACAGGTGTGATGTCGATTCCAAAAGTTATCAATCATGGGAAAATTGTTGATAAAGAATATTTGATGATGGAGTTTCTGACTGCCAGCTACAAACAAGCAAATTATTGGCAGGATTTCGGACAAAAATTGGCAAATCTACACAAACATAGCAACGCTCAATTTGGTTTAGATTTCAATAATTATATCGGTGCTTTACGTCAGTCGAATGAATGGATGGAAGATGGCGTAGCATTTTTTATCGAAAAACGTTTGAAAGTTCAAGCAGGTTTAGCACTTTACGACCGTAAAATTTCGGAAGAATTACACGCAAAGTTTAATCAATTGTATGAAAAGTTACCGTCATTGATTCCAAACGATAAGCCTGCCTTATTGCATGGAGACTTATGGTCGGGCAATGTGATGACAGATAATCAAGGTTTTGTAGGTTTAGTTGACCCAGCGTGTTATTATGGTTTGCGTGAAGCAGAATTGGCTTTTACTACCATGTTTGGTGGTTTTGAAACCAGTTTTTATGAGGCGTATCACGAAGTCAATCCAATTGAAAATGGTTTTGGCGACCGTATTCCTTTGTATAATTTATATCCTTTGATGGTTCATGTGAATTTGTTTGGAGGAGGATATTTAGATGCCGTTGAGAAGATTTTGAAGAAATTTTTGAATTGACGAGATGGAACACGGATTTTACGGATTAGACACGGATTTATACTTAGAAGGTTTTATCAATTTATCAGTGTCAAATTATATTAAATTTGAATCCGTGTCTAATCCGTAAAATCCGTGTGCTAATATACTCACCCCAAACCCCATCATGAATTTATCAACCGAAACTTGGATTTACATAGGTATAGGCTACGTAGCCTTGTGCATTATTGCCTATTTTATTCAAGAACGGTTTATTTTCAAACCTGAAAAACTTCACCCAGATTTTGAGTACAAATATGATGACCCTTTTGAGGAACTGCATTTTGAACCCGAAGAAGGCGTAAAAATCAATGGATTACGATTTTATCATGAAAAACCCGTTGGCTTAGTGATGTATTTTCATGGCAATACACGAAGTATAAAAGGCTGGTCTAAATATGCAGTCGATTTCACAAGACACGGCTATGATGTGGTCATGATTGATTATCGTGGTTTTGGAAAATCCATAGGTAAGCGAACAGAAGAAGCTCTCAATAAAGATGCTCAATACGTTTATAACCGAATGCGGGCAAAATATGGGTATAAACAAGAAGACATTGTAGTTTACGGACGGTCGTTGGGTAGTGGTTTTGCCTGTAAATTAGCCTCCAATAATCGTCCGAAAATGTTGATTTTAGATGCTCCCTATTATTCATTTTCGCATCTGACAAACCGTTTTTTACCTTTCATGCCTATTTCTATTCTGTTGCGTTTTAGTATCAGAACCGACATTTGGATTCGTTATGTACGTTGTCCCATTTACATTATTCATGGCACGAAAGACTGGTTAATTCCGTATTCTTCGTCAGTCCGTTTGCAAAATCTTGTACCGTTAACTGCCAGATTGATACCTATTTACGGTGGCGGACATAATAATTTGCCATCATTCCCCGAGTATCACCATAAATTAGAAGAAATCCTAAAAGGACATTTTGACTTACTCTTTGATAAATATGAGAAGGGGGATTTTAGGGAATAGTTTTTTCAGTGAACAGTTA
>NZ_QGGO01000030.1:45277-70842 GCF_003148625.1 Arcicella aurantiaca
ATCAGTTATCAGTTATCAGTTATCAGTAAGGAATAAACAGTAAAATTATTTAGATTTTGGGAACTTAAATCATCTAATCAGCACTTTTTTTACTGTTTACTGTTTACTGTTTACTGTTTACTGTTTACTGTTTACTGTTTACTGTTTACTGTTTACTGTTTACTGTTTACTGTTTACTGTTTACTGCTTACTGCTTACTGCTTACTGCTTACTGTTTACTGCTTACAACTCAAGTACAATCGCCTCCCGAACAGGACGATACGCCAAGTCAACCATTGAAGCATTTACGTACAAAGTTTCACCAATTTGTTCCTGACCGTAAGCCTCATGTATGTGTCCGAATACGTGCAAACGAGGTTTTACCCGATTTTGAACAATATCCGTCAAATCCTCACAACCTACTTTTTCACCTCTAATGGTTTGGTCTAAAATGCCGTAAGGAGGTCCATGTGTAATCAAAATATCTGTTTCCGTTGGAATTAAATCCCAATGTTTACGAATATCCTGCCCACGTTTTCTATTAAAAGCCCAATCATAAAACCAAGGTTGCACGGGCGAACCCCAAATTTTCAAGCCTTCAATCGTCGTTCCACTATCGTTGAGATATTCGATATTGGTAATAACTCTTTTGACTTGTTTCGGATATTTCTCAAAGAAAAAATCATGATTCCCTGCAATCATAACCTTATGACGATGCGGTAATGCCCCCATCCATTCATTAAACATTTCAACTTCTTCTATTTTCCCTCTCGACGAAATATCACCCGCATGAATCAATAAATCCCCATCGGGAATCGTCATTTTGTGTTGTAAACTGTGAGTGTCTGAAATACAAACTATTTTCATTTTCTTGTCAGTAAATTATGGCACGCAGATGAGACTTGCCGTCTGCCTTGATGCTTCGCAACGCAGATTTTACGGATTTTATTAATACGCTAAATTAAGAATAAAAAAATCTGTAAAATCTGCGTTACTTGTATCTGCGTCATCTGCGTGCTATTTGGCGTATATTCTCGAATATTTTTAATAAATTTAAGCAAACAAACCTAAATAAAATCAATGCAACGTAGAACATTCATCAAACAAACAAGTTTATTAACTGCCTTAGCCTCTACCAAAACCTTAGCAGATAACAAACCGACAGCCAAATTTCCATTTGTTATTTCAACTTGGAAAAACGAAAAAGCCAACGAAGCCGCTTGGGCATCGCTCCAAAAAACAGGAAGAGCCTTAGATGCCGTTGAAGCAGGAGCAAGAATCCCCGAAGCAGACCCCAATGATACTTCCGTAGGTTACGGAGGTTTTCCAGACCGTGATGGCAATGTTACGCTCGACGCTTGTATCATGGACGAAAAAGGAAATGCGGGTTCAGTAACTTTTCTTCAAAACATTATGCACCCCATTTCAGTAGCAAGAGCCGTAATGGAAAAAACACCTCATGTGATGCTTTCGGGAGAAGGAGCTTTACAATTTGCTCTTTCGCAAGGTTTTAAGAAAGAAAATTTATTAACAGATGTTGCCAAAAAAGCATGGGAAGAATGGAAAAAAACATCAAAATACGAGCCTAAAATCAATATTGAACGCCACGATACCATCGGTCTATTGGCATTAGGAACGAAAGGTGAAATCTCAGGAGCGTGTACCACCAGCGGATTAGCATTCAAAATGCACGGTAGAGTAGGGGATTCGCCTGTAATTGGAGCGGCGGTATTTTGTGATGATGAAGTAGGTGGAGCTTGTGCCACAGGTTTGGGAGAATTTGTCTTGAAAACGCTTGGCTCATTCCTTATCGTAGAATTAATGCGTAATGGCAAAACCCCGCAACAAGCCTGCGAAGAAGCCATCATGCGTATCGTGAAACGCTATAACTACAAAGAATTTCAAATTGGATATTTAGCTTTAAACAAAAAAGGCGAATACGGAGCTTATGCTATTCAATCAGGTTTCAATTATACGATTACAGAGAATGGCGTTACAAAAGTCATTGAGTCTAAATATTATATGAAGTAGAGTTTATGAGTTTAGAGTTTATGAGTTTATGAGTATATGAGTTTATGAGTTTATGGGTATATGAGTATATGAGTATATGAGTATATGAGTATATGAGTATATGAGTTTAGAGTTTATGAGTATATGAGTAAAGAGTATATGAGTAAAGAGTTTATGAGTAAAGAGTTTATGAGTAAAGAGTTTATGAGTAAAGAGTTTATGAGTATATGAGTAAAGAGTTTATGAGTATATGAGTAAAGAGTATATGAGTTTATGAGTAAAGAGTATATGAGTATATGAGTAAAGAGGATATGAGTATATGAGTAAAGAGGATATGAGTATATGAGTAAAAAGGATATGAGTATATGAGTAAAAAGGATATGAGTATATGAGTAAAGAGTATATGAGTGATGGAATCTATGAGTGGTGGGGAGGTTTATGATTTAATGGGAATATTTTTCTAACTGTGTCAATTTCTACTTTTGGTTTCAAAAATGTTTATTTCAAGGCAATGAGACTACTTTTAAAAATACTTGACACAGTTGAATGAAAATACTCGATTTAATCGTTTAATAATTCATAAACACCAACTCATAAACACCTAATCTCATAACGTCAAACTCAAATCCTCATATCCTCTTTACTCATATCCTCTTTACTCAAATCCTCAAATCCTCATATCCTCTTTACTCATAAACTCAAATCCTCATATCCTCATATCCTCCTACCTCCACGCCAAACAATGCCGTTTTGTCAGGAAAATTGTCTAAAAAATGCTTGGCAAGTTGTTTGCGGATAGTAAAGTTCAAACATGATAAATATCATAAGGAATGATTTTTTTGTAAATCAATTATCATGTTTTATTTTTACTGACGATACTCAGCAACAAAATGGACGAACAAGAAGAACTCCAAGCAACTCAAACCTATTCTGACCTCGAAAAACATCGTGTTTTCGAGAAAGAATTTATGCCTCATATTGATTCTATGTACAATTTTGCTTTCCGTCTGACTAACGATGAAGACGATGCAAATGACCTTGTACAAGATACATATCTCAAAGCATTCAGATTTATCAACTCATTTTCGGAAGGAACTAATGCCAAAGCATGGCTGTTCCGTATCTTAAAGAACAGCTTTATTAACGATTTTAGAAAGAAATCTAAAGAGCCTTCAAAAGTTGATTATCAGGATGTAGAAACAACTTATAATTCAGAGGAAGACGCAGAAACAAATCAAACCGTTGATTTAAGAGCTGAAACCGTTCAGGACTTAATCGGCGATGAAATTGCCAATGCTTTGAATGCTTTACCTGTGGATTTCAGAACGGTCATTATTCTTTGTGATGTAGAAGGTTTTACCTACGAAGAAATGGCAAAAATTCTGGATATTCCAATCGGGACAGTTCGTTCAAGACTTCACCGTGCAAGAATGTTGTTGAAAGAAAAATTAAAATCTTATGCCAAATCGTTAGGCTACGACGTAAATGCTGACAGTATGGCAGAGTAGAATTGAGATGATTACAACTTGTAAAAAATATTTCGATTTTGTAGAAGGTTTTATGACATTTCAAGGATAATAAGTTAAACAAAATATTTTTTTTCAATGAAGTGGAATTATTTTAAAACACACCCTGTTTACTAACTACTTGATTGATAAATAGTAACCCCAAATTTGAACGACAGTTAAAATTGCTTAATAATTAAAAAAATGGTTTCCGAGGCTGAGAAGATACAAAAAAAGACATCGTGCGAACATCAAACTGATTGCATGAAATTGGTACAACTGATTGTAGATGGTCAGGCGACAGATGAGCAAATTGTTCAGTTCAAACAGAATATGGATAAATGCTTACCTTGTGAAAAAGGCTACGAATTAGAAAAATGTATTAAGGAAACAATGCAATTAAGATTAGAGAAAAAATGTATTCCTTCTAATTTGATTGACTGTATCAAGCAGAAAATCAAAGGATTATAAATAGATATTAGGATTTAGGTCTTAGACATTAGCGAAAAAATAAGCTAATTGCTATATTTTTAATAATATACTCAAGTTATTAAGTTGGTCATTTCAAATGATTTCACTTAATAACTTTTTATTTTTGTGGAACTTTAGGATTTGTAGTGCTTTTTCACTCAATCACTCATACGTTCAATAAATCATTCATTCATTGGAAAACGGTAAACTCATCATCTTTTCAGCCCCATCTGGTTCGGGCAAAACAACTATTGTTAAGCATCTATTGGCCAATAACGAAAATTTAGGATTTTCGATTTCGGCTTGTACTCGTGATAAACGTGGACGTAATGAAGAAAACGGCAAAGACTATTACTTCATGACTCCCGACGAATTCAAGCAAAGAATTATTAATAATGAATTTGTAGAATGGGAAGAAGTTTACCCAGGTGCATATTACGGAACATTAAAATCTGAAATTGAAAGACTTTGGGCGTCTGGAAAACACGTAATTTTTGACGTAGATGTACGTGGAGGAGTGAAATTGAAGGAATATTACAAAGAAAGAGCTTTGTCTATTTTTGTAAAAGTACCAAGTGTTGAAGAATTAGAAAAACGCCTTCGTGAGCGTGGAACGGATTCTGAAGACTCAATCTCGAAAAGAGTTTTTAAAATGAATTTTGAAATGTCTTTCCAAGACCAATTTGATATTGTTCTTTTAAACGATGACCTTGATACCGCTTTTGAAAAAGCACAAAAATTATTTGATGAATTTACTTCGTAGGGGTTAGGTTTTAGGAGTTAGGGGTTAGTTGTAAAACTCCCCTAATTCCTAACCCCTAACTCCTAACCCCTAATAAATGAAAATTGGTTTATTTTTTGGGTCATTCAACCCTATTCATATCGGGCATTTGATTGTGGCAAATGTCATGGCTACTACTACCGACTTAGACCAAGTTTGGTTTGTGGTGTCTCCGCAAAATCCTTTCAAGAAAAACAGCTCACTTTTACACGAGTTTGACCGCTTGACGATGGTAGAAAAAGCCATTGCCGACAATGCTCAATTCAAAGTAACAGACATTGAGTTTTCGATGCCAAAACCTTCATTTACGATTGATACGCTTATTCGTTTGCAGGAAAAACACCCTCAACACGAGTTTAGACTGATAATTGGTGGAGATAATTTAGCTCAATTCCCAAATTGGAAAAATCACGATAAAATTTTAGAATATTTTGGACTGTACGTTTATCCAAGACCAAATTCTGTAAAAAGTGATTTAGAAAATCATCCAAATGTGAAGTTGGTAAATGCTCCATCTTTAGATATTTCAGCGACGTTTATTCGTGATTGTTTGAAAAACGGAAAATCAATTCATTATATGGTTCCTGAAAGTGTCGAACAATATATTCATTGGAAAAAGTTTTACTTATAAATGGCTTTGAGCATTCTGATTTTCGTAATCAAATTTACTGAAATTAGAATGTAGAAAGCCGAAAGCAAATAAATGAAAATCAGTATTTTAGGTTGTGGTTGGTTAGGTTTGCCATTGGGTGAAACTTTAGTGAAAAATGGTCATACCGTAAAAGGTTCTACCACTTCAGAAAGTAAAATTCCCTTACTTTCTACGGTAAATATAGAGCCTTTTTTGTTACAATTTACGCCTAAAATTGAAAGTGAAAATATCGCTCAATTCCTTGATTCTGAAATACTTATTATTTGTATTCCTCCACGAGCGGGTAAGTTAGGTGAAGATTATCACATTCAACAAATCGAATCTTTACTCGAATATTTGCCTTCATCTTCTATCAAATCCATTATTTATACTTCTTCAACTTCCGTTTATCCCGACTTAAATCGTGAAATTTCGGAAGAAGATACGGTTATTGACAATCACGCATTGATTAAAGTTGAGAATCTGTTGAAAAACCTTCCTCAAAATGTGACAATTTTACGTTGCGGAGGTTTGATGGGCGGCGAAAGAATTCCTGCTAAATATTTTCAAGGAAAAACGATTAATACAGGCAAAATCCCTGTAAATTATGTCCACCAAGACGATGTGATTGGGATTATTTCAATGATTGTAGAAAAAGGTTTTTGGAATGAAACCTTCAATGTCGTTTCTCCAGAACATCCGATTCGAGAAGAAATATACCTTAAAAATTGTGAAGATTTAGGTTTTACAAAACCAATTTTTGAAGAAGCAACAGAGCTAATCCCTTTTAAAATAATCAGTCCGAAAAAACTAATTTCACGGACTGACTATAATTTTAAATATGCTAATCCTTTGGATTTTAGGTATTTGTAAATTACCCTTTTACTAATTCAAAAACCGTAATCTCTGGTGGCATTCCTACCCTTCCCGGATAACCGATATAACCATATCCACGATTGATGTATAATTTTTGGTCGCCTTGTTCGTAAAGCCCTGCCCACTGTTTGTAAGCATATTGTGCAGGAGACCACGTATAATCGCCAATGTTGATTCCAAATTGCGTTCCGTGCGTATGTCCTGAGAACATCACGTCAATGTCTTTAAATTTGGTGTTAACTTCTTTATCCCAGTGGGTTGGGTCGTGTGAAAGCAATAATTTTACGGGTGCTTCTTCCGTTCCTTGATGTGCTTTTGCTAAATTTCCGTAGGTATGAAAACGATTCTGTCCGCTGATATTTTGTACCCCAATAATCGCTAATTTTTCACCACCTTGCTCAATGAAACGATTTTCGTCCATCAATAAATCATAACCCATAATTTTATGAGCGTGCATCAAATCTTTGAGGTTTTGTTGTTTTGCTCTTGCGTCGCCTTGCCAATTTACGTAGTCTGCATAATCATGATTTCCAAGTGTACTAAAAACTCCCAAAGGAGCTTTTACTTTGTTAAAAATATCAATGTATTCTTGGACTTCCGTAGCTAAATTATTTACTAAATCCCCAGTGAAAAACACCATGTCAGGTTTTTCTTTCATCAACATTTCTACGCCACCTTTCACGGCTACACGATTGAAAAATGAGCCAGAGTGGATATCAGAAATCTGAGCGATTGTCATACCTTCAAACTGTTTTGGAAGATTTTTTAAGGCTAATTTTACTCGACGAATTCGATAATCATGAGCTCCAGAGATAATTCCCCAAGTAAGAGCTACGGCTGGAATTGTACCTGCAACAACGGCAGTTTTCATTAAAAATTCAGAACGGGTAATATTTCCTGTGCCTCCTACGGGTGCATCTGCGGTAACGGTATGCCCTGTAAATTTGGCAGAAATCCAACGAATTAATCTTCCTAAATCATCAATCAGGAGAAATAATACCACAAAAATTTTAGAAACATAATTGATGAAAACGCCTACCATGATAACGGTACGTAAGTTTTTCCCTAATAAATCTGGATTGACGAAGTTATAAACCCACATACCCGCAAGTGTAAGTGTTGTGACGCCCCAGAAGATATATTTAATGATATTTTGTGTATTTTGAGCAAGATTTTGCGTGGAAACTTTAACAGCTTGCCAAACGTACCAGTCTATCAATAAAAAGACTAATGTAATGACTGGAATGATAATTAATTTGTTCATCTACGAATTGAGTGTTGGTTATTTTATCAAAACTCAAATACTGAATTGTAGGTTCAGGAACGGACTTATTTTGTGATGAACGGAAGGTTTTAAAGAGTAGATAACAGATAATAGCGTTTAGAAGGCGTAAGTACCGTGGCGGTTTAAGAATTGCAATAATCAAGCTCATGCCAATCCTAAATCCTAATAACCTTGCTTAATCGTACAAATTTAGACCATGTTTGATTATTCAGTAATAATCCGATTAATAAGGGCTATCAATCTTAAATCCAAACCCTTACCTTTCAACAATTTACTCTCTATAATCTATCCGTCGAACACTATTATACCTTCTTGAAAACATTAGCACTAATGTTGCATAGCTTAAAGGTTTAGTCGCTTCAAAATTGGCTAATCTATACCGAAAATACAACACTTTTTTTTTACGTTCATAAGGGAAAATATAAGGCTCGTGAAATATACATTAAATTATAAATATTCACTTTTGGTAATTCGTGTAGGTACATATACCTTTGGTATTAATAAATAGCTAATCACAATTTGAAAGTCTGATTTTTCGTGGCGGCTTAAAATCAGACTATTTTTCAAGTTGCAAGAATTTTATAAATCCCTAACACATTTAATCGTTTGAAAATTATTTATCATCGTGGCGGCTTTGATATTTAGAGGTAGATTTGTGTGATAGGGATTTTTTATTCCTTCGTTCCAAACAAATCTTGTCCCTGCACAGATACTTTCACGCCCGAAACAATTCCATTAACCCGAGAGAATATTATTACTGCTCCAAAGTTGCTTTCCTCAAATTCATCATCTTTTTTACGAGTTAACTTTAATGCTGGATAACCCGCTACTTGCCCAAAGATATTACCATCTTTAAAAACTATCTTCATTTTTTCAGCGAAAGGATTTTCATCCATTTTATAGCTTCCCAAATAATCCTTAAACTCGGTAGAATCACTCAACGTTATATTGTGATTTGAAACAACATTTTGCTCATTAGAGGCTTTTGTACAGGTTGTAATGACGAAAAGTTTTACGAATACAATAAAAAATACTTTTTTCATTATTTAAACAATGTTTGATATTGTGATAAAAAAGGCTTCAAATTCCCTTTTACAAGTAGTTTGAAGCCCAAATGATTTTATTGAAAAACTCTGATATAATCTACAATTAGATGTTGAGGGAAAACGGTGGAAATATCTGGGCTTCCCGGCCAATTGCCACCTACTGCCAAATTGATGAGGAAAAAATACTCTTCTTGAAATTCGCTAAGTCCAGCAGGTGTGGTATCAATTTCATGGAATTTTTTATCGTCCATATACCAAACAATTTTTCTGGAATCCCAAATTATAGAAAATACATGAAACTCATCATTGAAAATCCCTGACGCTAATTGTGTATTCCCACCATATTGAGCGTAACTATTGTTGTTATCCCAGTGGGCTGTTCCATATACGGTATTGTCTTTACCACTGCCTCCAATCATTTCCATGATGTCAATTTCACCACATTTAGGCCAACTTACCGTTGTGATATTTTTCCCTAACATCCACAATGCAGGCCAAATGCCTTTCCCTTTTGGTAAAGCCGCTCTAATATCAACCCGACCATATTTAAGATTAAACTTATTTTGTGTCGTTAATCTGGATGAAGTATAATTTTGTCCTCCTATGCTTTCTTGTTTCGCTTGAATAATTAAATAGCCATCTTTTACCGTTGTATTTTCTTTTTTGTAATATTCTAATTCATTATTTCCCCAACCGTTATTATTGCCAATTTCATAATTCCAGTAAGTTTCATTTAAACTTGTTCCATCAAATTCATCTGCCCAAATAGCTTTCAAATTGGCGTAACTTGTAGGAGTTGTATAACCTTTGGTAGGAATAATAGAAACGGGCGTTTTTACAGGGTTATCGTTATCATCATTTGAATTTGCGACATACTCTGCGGGTTGGTCGCAAGCTTCAGATGTTACTGCCTTATTACCAAGTCCATCGCCATCTGCATCTTGATACCATATTTTTTTCACACAAGGTTCATCAGCTTTACTACACGAGATAGCAAAAAAAGTAAGCGAGAATAGAGCAAAAATGAGGTTAATTCTTTTCATAATTTTCGGTTGATTTTGTTTATAAGCAATGGCACAAAATAGAACTCTATTTTGAAATGTCATTAATAATCAAGTTGATGATAATTCTTAAATCGTCATTGTTCTTACTTTAAAATTTTGTCTAAAGCTTCTGTAATTCTTTCATTTTCACTTGGTCTTGGAGCATCTTCATTGATAACTTTTCCATTTTCATCTATTAAAATATAGCGTGGAATAGAGCTAATATTAAAAGTGGCTGGAATTATCGATTCTGAAGGATTGGCAAGCAAAAAACTATGCCCATCTGGTAAAGCAAATGATTTGTTTGCTTCTGCCCAAGCCGCAGACTCTTCGTCTAACGAAACATACAAAAAATTAACGTCCTTGTCTTTATACGCTTCACGTAGAGCTTGCGATGCAGGCATTTCTCCCCGACAAGGTCCACACCAACTTGCCCAAAAATCAACATAAGTAACTTTATGTTTTGTTGTAATGTCTTTAAAATCAACGACTTTGTTGTTGGGGTCAAATAAAGAAGTGGGCGTTGTTTTAGCCGTAGAAACTGCTGTAAGGCTATCGCTTGAATCGGTAGTCTCTTGCCTTTTGGACGAGCATTTTGTAAACAGCAACGCCGAGGTCACTGTCAATAAGATGAAGTGTTTTTTCATGATTTGGTTTATAAAGATTGGTATTTTATTGAGTATTTGGAATAAAATTACTGATAAAGGCTTCAACTCACAATAAATCAAAAAAATATCTAAATATTTATAGAAAATAGTATGCTTGCATAACAAAATTTGTAAATTAGTAGAATAATTGAAATATTTTCTAAACACGTACTATCCAAAATATCGGGTTGGAAACCCGACCAACCAAGCATGAATCAAGCATATATTTATGACGCTGTCAGAACGCCACGTGGTCGTGGAAAATCTGATGGCTCTTTGCACGCTACTCAGCCAATTACGTTGGCACAACAGGTTTTGGCACAACTCCGTGACCGAAATAATTTAGATACCAGTTTAATCGACGATGTTATTATGGGTTGCGTAACGCCCATTGGCGAACAAGGGGCAGATATTGCACGAACTGCTGTCATTGCGGCTGGTTACGACCAACGAGTAGCGGGTGTACAAATTAATCGTTTTTGTTCATCAGGTTTAGAAGCCGTAAACATGGCGGCAGCTTATGTCATGTCGGGTCAGCAAGAATTGATGATTGCAGGAGGAATTGAGTCGATGTCACGTGTCGCAATGGGGTCAGACGGTGGGGCAATGATGATGAATCCGCAATTGATTGCCGAGCATAAATTTGTACCGCAAGGAATTTCAGCCGATTTAATTGCCACAAAATACGGCTACACTCGTGAAGCCGCAGATGCTTATGCCGTTGAGTCGCAAAGACGAGCAGGAGAAGCACATAAAGCCAATCGTTTTGCTAAATCAATGTTTACCGTAAAAGATGAAATCGGGCTTGATGTTTTGAGTTACGACGAAGGAATGCGACCCGAAACAACGGTAGAATCTTTGGCGAAATTGAAACCGTCTTTTGAAATGATGGGACAAATGGGTTTGGATAATTTAGCATTGATGAAATACCCAGAATTCAACGCAATTAACCATATTCACCACGCAGGAAACTCCTCCCAAATTGTAGATGGTTCAGCAGGCATCTTGATTGGTAGCAAAGCAATGGGTGAAAAATTAGGTTTGAAACCACGTGCCAAAATTACCGCTTTGGGCGTTTGTGGCTCTGAACCAACTATTATGTTGACTGGTCCAGTTCCCGCTACGCAAAAGGTTTTGAAACGCAATGGTATGAATATCAATGATATAGATTTGTTTGAAATCAACGAAGCCTTTGCGGTTGTACCAATGTTATTCATGGATTTATTGGGCGTTGACCCTGCCAAAGTAAACGTAAACGGTGGAGCAATTGCTTTGGGACATCCGCTTGGAGCAACAGGTGCAATTATCTTAATGACGCTTTTGGATGAATTGGAAAGGACAGGAAAATCAACAGGTTTAGCCAGTTTGTGTATTGGTGGCGGAATGGGAATTGCTACGGTGATTGAAAGAGTGTAAAGATTTTAGGTAAATATTGGAACACGGATTGAACGGATTAGACACGGATTTACAAATTATTTTTCTTAAAATCCGTGTCTAATCCGTTTAATCTGTGTTCAATCAGTCCAGTTAAATTTAAGATAAACAATGATTTCATACAATATAAAAAATAACGTAGCTATTCTCAGTATCAACGTGGCGAATCAGCCAATGAATGTTTTGAATAGTGAATCTATGCCTGCCCTTGCGGAGGCTTTGGAAAAGGCATATTCTGATGCAGAAGTAAAAGGAATTGTTATCACTTCTGAACGCCCTGAATTTATTGCAGGGGCGGATTTGAAGATGATTTTGGAAAATAACGGAAAAGCTCCCGATGAGCTATTGAAACTCTCTTTGGGACTCAATCATATTTTCCGTAAAATGGAAACTAACGGGAAACCCGTTGTCGCTGCCATGAACGGAACAGCTTTGGGCGGAGGGTACGAAGTCTGTTTGGCGTGTCATCATCGAGTTGTGTTGAACAATCCGAAAGCCGTAATTGGCTTGCCCGAAGTAACGGTCGGTTTATTGCCTGGTGGCGGAGGAACGCAACGTTTGCCCCGAATGATAGGCATGGAAATGGCTGCTCCGTTATTGTTGGAAGGCAAAAAAGTTTCTCCGAAAGAAGCACTTTCATTAGGCTTAGTAAATGAATTAGCGGAAACATTCGAGGAAATGATGGATAAAGCATTTGCGTTCATCAATGCCAATCCAAACGCTATTCAACCTTGGGACGAAGTCAATAGAAAAACGGGAAAAATTCAGGCTCGGGAGAATTATAAAGTTCCCAATGGAAATATTTTAACGCCCAAAGGCTTACAATTAATGATGGGCGGAACAGCCATGACTTTGGGCAAAACGCAAGGAAATTACCCTTCGCCAATTGCTATTATGTCGTGCGTTTATGAAGGACTTTTAGTAAATATTGATAGAGGAATTGAAATTGAAGCCCGTTATTTCGTAAAAGTTGCCAATTCATCCGTTGCTAAAAACTTGATTCGAACTATGTTTTTTGGTTTGAATGAAGTCAATAAAGGGGTTAGTCGCCCGAAAGGAATTGACAAAACCGATGTTAAGAAGATAGGTATTTTGGGTGCGGGAATGATGGGAGCGGGTATTGCTTACGTATCCGCAATGGCAGGAATCCAAGTTGTTTTGAAAGACGTTTCAATGGAAGCGGCAGAGAAAGGAAAAGCCTATTCAAAAGGAATTTTGGATAAAGCCATTTCAAGAGGGAAAATGGATTCCTTGAAAGCGGAAAGCATTTTGAACTTGATAAAACCAACCGATAATTATGCTGATATTGAAGGAGCGGATTTAATCATCGAAGCCGTTTTCGAGAATCGTGAATTGAAAGCAACCGTAACCAAAGATGCAGAACCGTTATTAACTTCGGGGGGCGTTTTTGGCTCAAATACTTCAACTTTACCGATTACAGGCTTGGCGAAAGCATCGGCGAAACCAGAGAATTTTATCGGAATTCACTTCTTTTCGCCCGTTGATAAAATGCAATTGGTGGAAATAATCATGGGTAAAGAAACTTCTGATTATGCTTTGGCTGTGGCGATGGATTACGTGAAGAAAATCCGCAAAACCCCAATTGTGGTGAATGATTCGAGAGGGTTTTATACTTCACGAGTATTCGGAACTTATACATCGGAAGGTATTGAATTATTGAAAGACGGCGTAAATCCAGTGGTAATTGAAAATATTGCCAAGCAAATTGGAATGCCCGTTGGACCTTTGGCGGTTTCGGACGAAGTAGCGTTGGATTTAGCCTATAAAATTTCGGGTTCAGCTGTAAAAGATGGCGTTTTGCCAGAAACCGACACAACCTATCAAGTAAGCAAGCAATTTACCGAAATGGGACGTTTAGGAAAAAAAGTAAAAGCAGGTTTTTATGAATATCCAGAAGGCGAAGTGTCGCTCGGCGGTAAAAAGCATCTTTGGAGTGGATTAGCCGAACTTTTCCCCGTAAAAGAAGAGCAAATTGTTACCAATGACATCAAGCAAAGATTACTATATCGTCAGGTTTTAGAAACCGTAAAATGCGTAGAAGAAGGCGTAATTCGCACCAATTTAGATGCAGATTTAGGTTCGATTTTCGCATGGGGATTCCCTCCATATTTAGGCGGAACACTTTCATTTGTGGACACAGTCGGTATAAAAACCTTTGTTTCGGAATGTGATAGATTAGCCGATATTTACGGAGAACGTTTTAGACCGACTGATAAATTGCGAGAGATGGCGGAAGCTGGGGTTGGGTTTTATGCGTAGGATTTAAAATAAAAGGCGAGTTGTGAGGCTCGCCTTTTATTTTTGTCCTTAGCTTTCGGAATTAATTTTTTGCTGTACTGTATTGACAAAATCAACTGATGTTCCACTAAAATTTGCAATATCTTCGATTGAAAACTGCTTACTTGCAAGCATTTTTTTCACAGTTTCATATTTGATTCTTAGTTCCGCTTCCTCAATTTTCTTTTTCTCATTTTTAACTGCCAAAGCATTTGCTGAAATAATCATTTCATAGTTCAAACGCTGCTCAGGAGTCATTGCTTTTTTATCTAATTCTTGAATCGCTACATTCAACCATTCTTCATTCCAAAATGTTGGAAATTGCGTTTGCTCTGTAATTGTATGCAAATTTTTCATGGTGAAAATGAGTTTATCCAAGTCTGTTCTAATTTCAGATAATGGCATTTTAAATTTAGCTAATTCTACTGTAACGAACGTCATTTGGTCGTCAATTAGTTCCCCTTTTTCATTTCTTAAAACGGCAACGTTATGATAATCAAAGATATGTGAAAAAATATCATTGGCTAAAATACCAATGCAGTAAATTTTTTGTAAGCCTTCAAAAGTATATTTTCCTTTCTTAACAAGTGTATTAAAACGATAAAGTGCGTAAAATTTCATACGTTGAATAAACTCAGGATATTCACTTAATTGCATTTCAACGATAAAATGATTGTCGTTTTCATCGGTACAAGCTAAGTCATAAATACCACTTCGACTATCCAAAGTAATGGCAGTCATTTCATTTTTAATAAATTCAATTTCTCGAATAGCTACGGGTGATTTTATCAAAGCCTGTAATGCTTTTTTTAGAAAAGTGGTATCACTTTCGTTGCCAAAAGTTGCTTTAAACCCGTAGTCAGAGAGGATAGAAATAAATCTCTCATTATCATTGTAAAATTCCATGATGTAAAATGTATGTTTTTGATAGAACAAAATTGCTATTGAAACCAAGTTTGTGGTTTTGCTGATTTCTCTCAAAGATATGTATTCATTTGAATGTCTTACTAATCAAATCACGCTTTCTGTGTATATTTAAAGGCAGGTTCACAAGAACTTGCCTTTTTAATTTACCAAATCCATGAAAAAAACACTACTAACACTTCTAACAAACTTTATCATTTTTACGCTTTCGGCTCAACAACTTTCTGTTGAGCAAATTATGCAAGACCCTAAATTTACGGTGGGTGCTTTGCCTTCAAATATCTTTTGGGCGGAGGATTCTAAAACGGTTTATTTTAGTTGGAATCCTGAGAAAAACAAGGCTGATTCACTTTATGGGGCTTCGGTGGCTGAGAAAAAACCGTTTAAGATTTCGCCACAAACTCGTCGTGCTTTACCTGCTAATAACGGAAATTATTCGGCTGATTTTAGTAAAAAAGTTTATGCTAAAAACGGGGATTTATTTTTGTTGGACTGTCGAACAATGGCAATTCGTCAGATTACGAATACGATTGAAAATGAATCTAATCCAAGTTTTAATGGAAAGGACGATAAAATCATTTTCACGAAAGGGAGTAACCTTTTTAGTTTTACGATTAGCAATGGAGAAATTGACCAACTGACTAATTTTCAGACGGGAACAAAGAAACCAGAATCGAAATTGAGCGAACAAGAAAAATGGCAGAAGCAAGACCAATTAAGCCTTTTTGATGTTTTGAAAGAAAGAGCTGATAAGAAAAAAGAAGGTGATAAAATCCAAAAAGCTGATTTGCCAAAACGTGCCAAAGAGATTTTTGTAGAAGATAAATCGGTGGATGCTCAAACGCTTAGTCCCGATGAAAAATATATTACTTATCGTTTAGTAAAATCTGCTACGGGAGCAAAAACGGCAATTGTGCCAAATTATGTAACTGAATCAGGTTTTACCGAAGATATTCCTGCTCGTACAAAGGTTGGTGCGGCTCAAACGGCTTATGAATTTTGGGTTTATGACATCAAAAAAGACACGTCGTTACAGGTTTTTACAAAAGATATTGACGGAATTTTTGACGAACCTGATTATTTGAAAGATTACGTTAAGAAATCACTCGTTGTTAAGAGAGATACTGTAAAGAAAAAACCAGAGCCAAGAAAGGTGATTTTTAGCAATGTCGTTTGGTCGGAAGATGGGAAATATTGCGTTTTGGTTGTGAAAAGTCAGGATAATAAAGACCGTTGGATTATGCGTCTCGACCCTGCTACTCGCAAATTACAAACAATCGACCGTCAGCATGATGAGGCTTGGATTGGTGGGCCGGGAATTGGTTTTGGTGGCAATGTAGGAACTTTGGGCTTCTTGGGAGATAATCAAACGCTTTATTTTCAGTCGGAAGTAGATGGTTATTCACATCTTTATACGATTAATTTGGCAACGTCTGTCCGTAAACAATTAACCAAAGGGAAATTTGAAGTTCAGTCGGTACAATTATCTCGTGACAAACAAAATTTTTATATAACAACCAACGAAGTTCACCCCGGAGAACAACATTTTTATCGTTTGGCTGTGGCAGGTGGAACGCCAACCCGTCTGACCAAAATGGTAGGTTCAAATCAAGTGGTTTTATCGCCCGATGAAACCAAATTGGCGTATTTAAACTCATACTCAAATCGTCCTTGGGAAGTTTACATACAGGACAACGAAGCAAATGCGACCGCTACGCAAGTAACTAAATCACAAAGTCGTCAATTTAAAGAATACAAATGGCGTGAACCCGAAATTGTTACATTCAAAGCAGAAGACGGACAAACCGTTTATGCTCGTTTATATGCGTCAAAAACAGGTGAAAAAGGCAAGAAACCTGCGGTAGTTTTTGTACATGGAGCGGGTTATTTACAAAATGTGCATAAATGGTGGAGTCAATATTTTAGAGAATATATGTTCCACAATATGTTGGTGGATAACGGCTATACCGTTTTGGATATTGATTATCGTGCTTCTTCAGGTTATGGGCGTGATTGGAGAACGGGAATTTACCGTTTTATGGGTGGCAAAGACCTCTCTGACCATGTGGACGGAGCAAAATATTTAACAGAAACGCAAGGGATTGACCCCAAGAAAATCGGAATTTATGGAGGTTCTTATGGCGGATTTATTACATTGATGGCAATGTTTACCAAACCAGATGTTTTTGCGGCGGGTGCTGCACTTCGTCCTGTAACGGATTGGGCGGCGTATAATCATCCATATACCGCCAATATTTTGAACGAACCACAAACCGACTCAATTGCTTATCAAAGAAGTTCACCGATTTATCATGCCGAAGGGTTAAAAGGGAATCTCTTGATTTGTCACGGAATGGTAGATGTAAATGTACATTATCAAGATGTAGTACGTTTAGCTCAGCGACTTATCGAACTCAGAAAAGAAAATTGGGAATTGGCTTCATATCCAATGGAAGACCACGGTTTTGTAGAACCAACTTCGTGGATGGATGAATACAAACGGATTTTTAAATTGTTTGAAACAACTTTGAAGAAGTAAAGGTATAAATGGTAAGATTGATAAATAAATCTAATTGTTTATTTATCAATCTTAAATAATTATCCTTAAAAATTGAATTGTGCTTGCAAACGTAACAAGTTTCCTACTTGATTATTTACTGGTAAAGCTGCATCTTCAAAAGTTCTATCGGAAGTGGTATAAATGGCAGTCAATTCAAAAAAGTCTTTTAATTGCCATTCTGCTCCGATTTCTAAATCTTTTACAATATATCTTCTTGCATCAATTTCGTGTTTTTTACCTCCATTATAATATTGGTATTTTACAAATGGTGTAATATGGTTTTCTCCTACCTTCTTTCTGTACATAATCTGTGCATATCCTCCATTTAGGTTTTTTATTTCGGTTTTCATCGTTGTTGGATTGAACTCTGGTCCTTCGCCAATATTATATTCCGCTTGAAAACCAAATGGTTGTGGGTAAATAATTAGAGAACCTGCCATACGACGGTCAATGTATTGACTTTCGGTTGCTTTATTTTTTGTAGCCGTTTTTTCAATCACAAATTTTCCTGTGTATGCTTGCACAGAAGCTTCAATAATTTGTCCAGACTTTAACTTGAATGGATAGGTAATTCTTGAAACAATATGAGGTTCATTATTTAATTCAGCTTTGTTTGCATTTTGCCCATTGTAAGCACCAAAGGCAAATACACCATAATCACCACTTCCTTTTAGCCCAGAGTTTACTAAATATTTGAAACGTTCACGAATTTCAGCAGGAGCATAATAGAAAAATACGCCTAAATCACGTTCATTTGAAACGGGACTATTGGTAGCATCGGCACGGTCGAGTGCAAGGCGATTTTGAGAAGATTGCATATTCTCAAAGCCGTAAGGAACTTTACTTTGTCCAAAACGAAGACGATACTCTTTTTTTGTATCCAAAGCTAAGTCAAAATAAGCATCACGAATTTGTAAACTGTGTTGAAAAGAATTACTCACATTAGACGCAAAATCTGGCTGAATATAGATATACAAGCGGTCTGAAATATCTCCTGAAAGAACTAAACGACCTCGACGGATGAAGAAACCGCCGTTTTCTCCCCACGATTTATCGCATTGCTCGCATTTGAGTTTGTCATTTGTTTCTAATAAACGATTATATCTTACTTGAGCATAACCTCTCAATGAGATTTTATCGTACCATTTCTTTGAAGTTTGAACCTCTTTTTTGGGTTCTGAGATTGAATTTTGGCAAAAAGTAGTTAAGCTAATGGCACAAATAGCCATTAGACATGAAAGTCCCTTAAAAGTGGTCATGATTTTAGATTTTCTATATTGGTAGTTGGTACTAAAATGTGTACTAAGTCTTGGGTATTAAGTATTAAGAGGTTGAATTTTTCTCTTAATACCTAATACTTAGGACATAATACATTGAATAATTATCCCAAAAGAGTACGGAATAAATAGAATAATGTAGCAGATAATAAAATGGTTACAGGTAACGTTAATACCCATGCCATTACGATATTTTTAACGGTACCACCTTGTAAGTTTTTGATACCTTTTGAAGCAACCATTGACCCCGCAATACCCGAAGATAATACGTGAGTTGTTGAAACTGGCCATTTATAAGCCGTCGCCAAACCGATAGTAATTGAAGCAACTAATTCAGCAGAAGCACCTTGTGCATAAGAAAGGTGTTGTTTCCCGATTTTTTCACCAACCGTTACCACAATTCTTTTCCAGCCAATCATTGTTCCTAAGCCCAATGAAAGTGCAATCATCCACATTACCCAGTTTGGTGCAAAATCTGTTAAAGATGACAAACCATTGTTACTATTTCCAAAAGTAAAGAATGGAGGTTTTTCTCCAGCAGTTGCTTTTTTCAAGGCTTTTTTGTCATCTGCACTTAAAGTAACAGCATCACTTTCCATTAACTTTTTCGAGTGCTTATTGATATTTAAAACATCTTTACGAATGTCTAATTTAGTTTCAACCGTTAAATTTTTAGCATTTAATGTTTTATCTGCAAAAATCGTATTTAATCCTTTTACGCCTTTCATTACTTTGGCATAACTTTCTTTTTCGGTTGATGATAATTTATTTGTATCAATTTTAGTAATAATTGATTGTACCACTCCAACTTCACCTTGTAATTTAAAAGGGTCAACTTCTGTATTAATCGCAAAATAACTTGGTAAAAATGCAATCAAAACTAACATGACTAAACCGATTCCTTTCTGTCCGTCATTACGTCCGTGGAAGAAACTAACCAAAGTACAAGTCGTAAATAAAATGGCTCTAATCCAGAATGGAGGAGGAGTATCTTTTTTAGGCTCTTTGAAAATTTCTTTATTCGCAATTGATTTTTTCAAGATGTACATGAAAACAATTGCCACCGCAAAACCAAATAATGGAGAAAGTAAAAGTGCTTGACCAATTTCAGTAGCTTTATCCCAGTTTACAGTTGAAAGTCCTTTATTGTTTTCTGGTAAAAGTGCATAACCAACACCAATACCAATGATTGAACCAATCAAAGTATGTGATGAAGAAGCAGGAATACCGAAATACCATGTGCCTAAGTTCCAGATAATTGCAGAAAGCAACATTGAGAATGCAAGAGCCATGGCATGATAAACGTTGGGGTCTATCAGTAGTTCTGTGGGCAGTAGTCCAATAATAGACATAGTTACCCCTACGCCACCTGTTAATAAACCCAAGAAATTCATAAAACCAGACCAAACAACAGCCTGAGTAGGTTTCAAGGAATTAGTGTAAATAACAGTTGCTACGGCATTGGCAGTATCGTGAAATCCATTCACGAATTCAAAGGCACATGCCAAAAACAAGCATAAAAAAAGGAGAATGAACAAAGATGTGTCGAGTCCGAACATTGTGGTTTTAGTTAGTAAAAATTGAAAATGATGATATTATTGGAAATTGAAAAAATATAAGTTTTAATCCTTAAACTTTTTTATTTATTATCATTTTCAATCATTAGAATTATTCATATTGGTATATATGCCACAAAAGTAGAGAGACTTTGTGAGTTCAATGTTACCAAATTGTTAAATTTCATTTTTCTGGAAAAAAAACCTTGAAAATGAGTCGATTAATAGGATTTTTCAGAGAAATCTGTTTATAAAAATAAATGCCTTTCAAATAACTTGAAAGGCATTTATTTTTATAAACTTGTTATTAAAGCGTCGAGATTTTCTTCTTTTCTAAATATCCCTTTTCTTTTGCTTGGATTCATTTCTAAAATTTTGATGAAATACTCTGGCGGGTAAAACCCTTTGAGTCGCCCAACTGTTTTGCCATTATAGTCTAAGAATAACGTAGTAGGAAATTGAGCAACCTTATATTTATCTGCAATTTCCATTCCTTCCAATTCTTCAACATCTACTTTATAAGCAAAGTATTTTAAGCTAATAATTGAAGCTATTAATTCATCAGAATACGTTTCTTTGTCCATTTTGATACATGGACTACACCAACTTGCGGAGAAGTCTAAAATAATTGGTTTTTTCAACCTTTTAGCCTCTTGTAACAAGTCTTTATAACTTCCTGTAAAGAAAGATGCTGAAACAATGTCTTGTGCATATCCTTTCAATGATGATGTCAATAAAAAGATTATTATAAACTGCTTTATCATATCCAATGTGTGTCATAAGTAGTTTGCAAGATACATTAGACAATAATCAAGCCATAATTTTTCTTGGAAAATTCCTTTTTTATTTCAAATAGTACCAATAATACAGAGTGGTACACACAAAAAAGCCCTAAGAAGTTCTAAGGGCTTTTTTGTAGAATTAGTATTTGTACAATGAATTACATTACACCTAATGCTTTCAATGTTTCGATGCTTAGTGCATTACCAGTTGCTAAGTTATTATCTTTTTGGAATTGTAAGATAGCAGCTTTAGTTCTTACACCGATGATGTCATCAATTGGACCTGGGTCATATCCTTTAGCTTTTAATGCTCTTTGGATTTGGATGATTTTCTCAGTAGTCAATTTTTGCTCACAAAGAACTTCAACCCAGTCAGCATAAGAGTTACCCGATACTTGTGCAGTAGTAGTATATGAACCATATTCAGCAGGAATAGTAGTTTCAGCAGTTTTAGCAGCAGATTTCACAACAGTTTTTGTAATTGTTTTGTATTCTGCTGGAATTTCAACTTCACGAGTAGCAGCTGCATTAGCTACAACTTGACGAGTACGAGTTCCGTATTGTGCAGGAGTCTCAATAACTTTTGTAGTTGCAGGAGAAACCAATACTTGTTTTGTACGAGTAGCATATTGAGCAGGAACTTCAACTGTACGAGTTGTTGCAGGAGTTGCCACAATTTGTTTCGTTACAGTTTGGTAGCAACTTGCACCACCTGCCAATTTACCAGCACCAACACCAGCTCCGTTTCCGTCACCAGGAACAGCACAAGGAGTAGGAACATCTAATAAACGAACTGTTGCAGGAGTAACCACTACTTGTTTAGTACGAGTAGCATATTGAGCAGGGATTGCTTGTTCTTTTACTTCAGCATCTTTTACCAAAACTTGCTTAGTAATAGTAGCATATTCAGCAGGAATTGAAATTTCACGAGAAGAAGCAGCTTTCGCTAATACTGTTCTTGTGATAGTTCTGTATTCAGCAGGAATTTCTTTTTCAACAACACGTGCAGGTTGGTCAACAACTTCACGAGTGATAGTTTCGTATTGAGCAGCAACAGCAGTTGATGTTGCGAATGCAGCATTTCCACCAGCATTAGCTCCAGTAGGAGCAACAATTACTTGTTTTGTAAAAGTGGCATACTCAGCAGGAAGAGCTACTTCACGTACAGATGCAGGAGTTGCCACAACTTGCTTAGTAATCGTTTGGTATTGAGCAGGCGTTGTTACTTCTTTCGTTCCAGCAGGAACTTTCAATACTTGCTTCGTGATAGTTTTGTATTCAGCAGGAACTGTTACTAAACAAAGGATACGGCAATCATCAGGATTTGCAGATAAACAACCTGGGTCAGCCTTACCTCTTTCGTATTTTGTATATTCGTCACGAATTTTGATTCTTTCAGTTACTGTTTCATAAACAGGAAGCGTTGTTACTAAAGCAGTTGTAGCTTCTTTCAATAACATTTGTTCAGTAACTGTTTTGTAAGTAGCAGGAACAACTTCTAAACGCTTAGAAGCTTCTTTAACTAAAACTTGTTCTGTTACAGCTTTGTAACCAAACTGTTGTGCAGCCAATGTAGTAGATGCTTCTTTTACTAAACGTTGCTCAGTTACTTTTTTGAAAGTTCCAGGAACAACTGTTAATACTTTAGAAGCCTCTTTTACTAATATTTGTTCTGAAGCAGTTCTGTATTCAGCAGGAATAGTTTCCAAACGTGAATAAGCAGCTTTAACCATATATTGCTCAGTTTCAGTTTTGTAAACAGCAGGAATAACTGTATAAGTTTTTGATGCTGGTTTAGAAACATACTGTTCAGTTTCTGACTTCAATACAGCAGGAACAACCTCTTGTTTTTTACAAGGGCTACCCGTAACAACAGAACCGTCAGTACCAACAAACGCTTTACGTGCATTATCCCAAGAACCTGCTAAGAAAGAACCCGTTGGACAACCGCCCATAAAGATATTTTCTGTAACAGTTTTATAAACTGCAGGAACTACTTCTAAACGTTTAGAAGCTTCCTTAACTAAATAGCTTTCAGTTTCAGTTTTATAAACCGCAGGAATAACCGTCACTGTTTTACCAGCTTCTTTCACCAATACTTGCTCAGAAACAGTTTTATAAGCAGCTGGAATAACTTCCAAACGCTTAGATGCTTCTTTTACAAGAACAGATTGTGTCTCTGTACCCATTGTTGCTGGAATAACTGCAAGCGTTTTCCCTGCTTCTTTAGCTACATACTGCTCAGTTTTAGTGGTAAACTGTGCAGGCTTCAAACATTTAGCATAACATTTGCCGTTAACTGCGTTAGGCGGCAGGTCATTTTGGGCTATAGCCACCGTGCTGACCAAACTGAGTGTGACTGCTGTATAAAGCAGTGAATAGTTAAGTTTCTTCATTGTTGTTGTTAGAAAAAATAAATCAGGTGTTTAAGGGGTTTGATTTAATTGACAAATATATACGGGGTTTTGGTAAAATGCAAAGTAACTCGTACCCTAACAAAAGGGCTATTTCATCTTGTTTAGAACGTTTAAAACGAGATAAAGTAACGTTAATCATAATAAAAACTATTCAAATGCTCCATTTTAAGGCGGGGAGCGTAAGTAAGGAAACTCTGTTGCAGAGTGTAGAGAGCGGAAGTGATATAAATCTTACGTAAATTTGCAGATGTTTTACAAACATTGCAAATTTTTCAGTAAAAATGAAATCGTTTTTTGCATTTTTTTTCAAGTTTATATTGATAGATTATCATTTGTTAATCAAGATAATGCACTTAAATAAACTTTTTCTTATTAATCAACACATTAGGAGCATCTTTTTGAGTATTTTCAACCAGATTTTCCACTAAATTTTTCGTAGAACTGATGAAAGTTTCAGAAGCAATTTTTTTACAGAGTAATACCGATTATCAGAAATGTCCAAAGCCTGATAAACCCGAATATGCCTTCATTGGTCGCTCGAATGTGGGAAAATCATCCCTAATTAATTCGATTGTCCAGAAAAAGGATTTAGCCAAAACTTCACAAACTCCTGGTAAAACACAACTAATTAATCACTTCCAGATTGATAAAAAATGGTACCTTGTTGACTTACCTGGATATGGGTACGCAAAAGTCAGTAAAGTAGAAAGAGAGAAATTTGAGAAGATGATTCATGAATATCTGGAAAATCGTGAAAATTTAATTTATACTTTTGTATTAGTAGATGTACGCCACGAAGCCCAGAAGATTGACCTTGAATTTATCAATACATTAGGAGAAAAAGGAATTCCATTCTGTATCGTTTTTACAAAAGCAGATAAATTGTCAAAAACGGCAGTTGATAAAAACGTGGAGGCATATCAGCAAAAAATGTTGGAAACATGGGAGGAAATGCCACAATTTTTTGTAACCTCTTCCGTTAATGGGAGTGGTCGAAAAGAAATTTTGGATACAATTGATAACTTGAATAAAGAGTTTTAGAACAGATGGAATGATGAAGCGATGATAGATAAGTTTTATGACATATAAATTTATTAACAATCTCTCGTTTTCTTTGTAAAGATTTAACAAGTATTTTTGTAAAAATATCAATAGAAATTAAAAATGTGATTACGATTTCATAATAAAATAACTATCGTTTATCACTTAATAAAAACACATGGAATTATTAAAAGAAGTTGCCAATATTTCAGGGCAAAGTGGATTGTATAGAATTTTGAAGCCTACTCGTACAGGTGTGATTGTTGAAAGTTTGGACGGAAAGAAAGCTCGTTCGGTAGTAGGAGCAAATGCTCGTGTATCGGTTTTGAAGGATATTTCGGTTTATATGGCTAATCACCAAGACAATGCTATTCCTTTAGGAGATATTTTCTTGGCAATCAGAGAAAAACACGGTGAAAAAGTAGATATTAATGTTAAAAACTCAACTGATGCAGATTTGTTCGATTTCTTAGATTCAGTCGCTCCAGATTTTGACCGTGAAAAAGTATTTGCTTCAGACGTGAAAAAAATGATTAACTGGTATAATATTCTTTCAACAAATATGCCAGACGTTTTTTCAGCTCCTACGGAAGTTGAAGCTGAAAAGCCAGCAGAAGCTTAATTTAGATAATAATTGATAGAGAATAAATAAACGTGAGTTATTGATATAACAAACTGATAATCAATTTTTTACAACAAAAAAAAGCAATATTGCCGACTCTAATGTATTTTTGTAATTGCACAAAAACAAGAACACATCATGAGCCGACTAACATTGCTAACGACAAAATTAACAGAAATTTTCATTGACTGCGACGATTTTTGTAAGTGTTTTGAAAAACACATGGTTGAATCAGGAGAAAGTTTAGCTGTCTCCAAAATGAGTACCAGTGAAATGATGGCGATCAGTATTTACTATCATCATTCGGGCGTTAAATGTTTTAAATATTACTATCAAATTATTATCAAAGGATATTTAAAATCATATTTTCCTAAGGCTTA
>NZ_QGGO01000031.1 GCF_003148625.1 Arcicella aurantiaca
GAGAATCTGTTTGTGAAAAACTACTTGGAAGTATTCCTATTAAGAATAAAAGTATAAAAAAATATTTTTTCATGGATTTATTAGTTTATGTTCCAAATCCTACTGGTTCAAGCGAGGACGCTTGAACCAGTAGGAACGCTTGAACCAGTAGAAACAAGAAGTCGAATACACTTAAACTCGGTTTAAACATATTCGACTTCAAAAAATATCTAATATCGCATCACGATGATAGATAATAAATCACGTTAATTTGGTAATTAAACAATAGTATTATTTTTCACTTATTTCAAATTGAAAGGCAAGTACCAGTTGCTTTTATCCATCAATTTTGTTCTGACAGCCTCCGCATTTGGATTATTTGCTTTTTTAAGTTTATCGTAAATTTTGTCTGCCAAAAATGCAGGGTCATTTCTTCTTGAAGCAACTCTTACTAAATCTGCCCAACGTTGCCCTTCATACGCCAATTCTAAAGCTGATTCTTGTATTAATGAGTTTTCAATTGAAATGGTACTGTCACCAACCACTGGGACTGACTGTAAAGATGCTCTTCCTCTGATTCCCGTATTTCTATACCATGAAGCTCTGAAAGATGGATTATCTCCATTTCTTGCATCAAAATCATACGGAGGCACGTCAAAGGTGTTCATTAAATTGGTTTTGTCAGAAGATGTTCCATTGTAGGTACTTCCAATTCCCTGATTCATTAATGCGAATGCTAACTTCCGACGACCATCACGATTGGCGGCTTCGGCATATCTTAAATGCAAAGTTGCCGCACGATAAAGCCACCACTGTCCTTTCCCGAAATTGGCATTTCCAAGACTTAAAGATGTTGATGGGTCAATATAATTATAAAGATATTTCATCACGGTAGGTTTACCGTTGATGGTTTTATAACTCATTCTTCCACGAGCATCAAAAAGGAAATTATTATTTTGTTTTTGGCTATTCCACATTGAAATACTCTGCTCTGAAGGTTGTACTCTATTGGTAAATAAGTCAATAAATGGATTTTGAGGATTGAAAGTGGCATCAAAAGGCAATGACCAAATCCATTCGTAGTTATAACCTGCATCGGTATTTTTGCGAGCAAATATCGACCTCCATCCTAAATCATTATTATCAATCAGAGCGTTTATATCATTTCTACCTGACGTGTATATTACGCCTATATCACGAGCATTAATAGTGTTAGTTAAAGGATTTGTTTCTGCATATTTAATTTTATATAAACCAAAGAAAATCTCTCCTGTGTTAATATCATAACCCAATCTTGTAGCCGTTTCCATTACCAATTTATACGTAGTCGCTGCTTTTAAATATTGGTTATCCCAAAGGTATAAATCGCCCAAAAGTACGTGTTTATTGATAAACATTTTATTCAACAAATAACCATCAACTGAGTTTGCCACTAATGTATTCGTAGAAGGATAAGGGTCCATATAAACAGGAGAAATTGTCTCCATCGTTTTGATGAGTTCCTTTACTAAATTGGGCAATGTAAGTTTCGGAGCGGAATTTAAAACACTTAAATCTGCCGTATTTTCAATGGTTGAAGTAACATAAGGTACTTCTCCAAAATGAATCCCTACTTGCAAATACACCCATGTACGTAATGACGTTACATCTGCTACACGTTGGTTGTATTCTTCCAATTTCATTTTGTTTTGGTCGAGCATAATCTTGAAATTTTTCAAGATGTCGTTACAATTCAAAATTACTTCATAATATGGGCGTGGGTCTGCATAGACGTTCCCTGCTTGCACATTATGATTATTGATTTGAACCATTTGTTCATCAGCACCGCTACTTACATCCAATAAATCGGCTCTTAGCTCATTGAGAATGACGTGTTGTTTTGCCAAATTCATGAACTTCCCGTATAGACCTATAATGGCAGCATCGGCATCGAAAAGATTACGATATACTTGCTCTTTGGTCAGGGTTTCTTCGGGTTGTAAGTCAAATACTTCTTTGCATGACGAAGTTGCCATTAGCATACTTGAAAGTATTCCAACGTTTAAAAATATTTTCTTTATCGAGAATTTCATAAGTATAATGACGAATAATTGAATGATATATTTAACCTCACCCTAAATCCCTCCACGATAGGGAGGGACTTAAAAGAAATGAGATATATTACTTGCTCCCCTCCTTGTCGGGGTGGGGTTGGCTTTTACAAACCAATTTTAAGACCTAACTGAAACGATTTTTGGATTGGTTCAAGCGTATTATCAACGCCTTGTCCGAAAATATTATTGGTTGCACTAAACTCTGGGTCGTAGCCTAAATATTTGGTAAACGTAACCGCATTGTTCACTGTACCATAGAATGTCAGGTATTTTACCATGCTTCTGTCCAAAGGCATATTGTATGAAAGCGTAACTGCTCTTACTCTAAAATACGAACCGTCTTCTATCCAACGACTTGAAAAACGGCTATTGCCCATTGGGTCATCCATTGAGGCTCTCGGAATAGACGTTACTTGTCCGTCTCCTCTCCAACGATTCAAGACTGCTTGTGTCTGATTATTTGGATTTGACATTGATTCTAACGCACTTCGAGTATAATTGAAAATGCTATTGCCCGAAACAAACGTACAAAGTGCGTCTAAAGTCCAGTTTTTGAATGAAACACGATTGACTACCGAACCGAATAAATCTGGTGTAGGATTGCCAATGGCTTGTTTATCTTTTTCATCAATAATTTTATCGCCATTTACATCTACAAATTTCATATCACCACCTTTAAATGGCATCAATGAACCGTCTGGACGCTTGGTTTGTAAACCTGCTGCACTTGCCTCAGCATCAGAAGTATAAACGCCTTGAGCAGATAAACCATAGAAAAGATTGGGAGCTTGTCCGACTTTAGAAATATAGGAAGCTGAACCATAAGTAGTAACCGTATTATCGTCAGGTAATTTGGTAAGGGTTGACTGTGTTTTGCCTAAAGTCATGCCAAAATCCCATTTCAAATTCTGATAATTGATTGCTTTAATATTCAAGGAAACATCTAAACCTTTGGTTTCCATTGCACCATTGTTAGTCAATAAATACGAAATACCAGAAGTAGTTGGCAATTTCTCCATCGTTAACATATCATTGGTTTTGTTGTTGAAAAAGTCAACCGAAAGGTTAATTTTTTCATTGAATAATGACGCATCAATGCCAAAATTGGTTTTGGTGATAGTTTCCCATTTCAAGCCAGCATTTCCAATATTTCCACGAACTAATCCTTGCATTCCTAATAAATTCTGAACTACATAATATTGGCGAGAAGCATAATTTCCGATGTCGTCATTGCCAACACTTCCCCAAGAAGCACGAAGTTTTAATAAATCAAAAGGAGAATTTGCCATGAATTTTTCTGAAGAAATAATCCAAGCTCCTGAAATAGACGGCATTAAAGCAGTTGGAGACCCTCCGATTTTAAAACCTTCTGAAACAGCCTCTTTTCCAAATCTCGACGACGCATCCATTGCCATGTTAAATGCCAAGAAGTATTTGTCTGAAATATTATAATCTAAACTAACATAAGTATTTAACCAGTTTGAAGTGCCAATTCCTCCGCTGATTTGGTTCAATAATCGTTGTCCATTTCCTACGGTTACTAATTCATCGGTTGCAGAATTGAACCCTAAAATTTGGTCTTGTTCTGCACGGCTATTTAAAAATCTTGCCCCAACTCTGGCAGATATTGAATGAATATCTTTAAAAGTTTGGTTGTAAGAAAAATACGTATCGTTGAATAAATTAAATAAGCGTTTGGTTTGTGAACCTAATTTGTTTTCTGCCAAATAAAGTCCCAAAGTATCACTCACAATACCACGTTTTGGCACGAAACGGTTTTCTTTAATTTTATCGAAAATCAAACCAATTGTATTTCCCCAATGAAGCGTTTTGCTTATTTCATAATCAAAATTGATTGTACCCGCAAAACGATATGAACGGTTTGATGCCGACATTACTTGTGCTGCCACCGTTGGGTTTCCGACATTGAAAATATCTTCGTCTGATAAATCTGGAGAGGCTATTCCAAGACTTGAAATATCGTGGTCACTTAAAAATGGTGCTTTCGTCAATGACAATAAAATAGGGTTTGTTTTTGAGGCAAAACCTAAATCTTTTACCGTTGCTTCATTGAATGAGAAACTCAAATTGGTGATGGCTTTTAAACGGCGACTTAAATTCAAATCAGCATTGAAACGAGTGCTGTATTTGCTCAAATCTGTCCCAGCCAAAGCTGTTTGATTTTTGGCATAATTCAGTGAAAGGGCATATTTTGCGATGTTATCACCACCTGTTACTTTCAAATACACATTTGACATTTGCTGATTGGCAAACATTTTATCTTGCCAATTGGTATTGTTGTGATATTGATAATAACTCGCCGACGCTTTATCGTCATTCATAAATGGCAATGATTGAATCAAATCTGTCGTTGCTCCACCCGATTTGTACAAATCTGACAAATAAGTACGATAATCTTTTACGTTTAACATAGGCAAAGCTTTTGGAGCAGCATTCATGCCACCGTAAACTGCCAAGTCAATTTTTGTTCCTAATTCTTTAGCTCTTGCCGTAGTGATTAAAATAACACCATTAGCGGCTTTTGTACCATAAATAGCGGCTGCCGAAGCGTCTTTCAATACGGTAATATTACTAATATCACGGATGTCAAGATTTGCTAAAGGATTGTCGATATAATTACTAATCAATGAATTACCGTATTGATTATTGTCGTACATCATGTTATCCACAATTATTAATGGCTGATTGGTAGCCTGTATTGAGGATAATCCACGAAGCATCAAATTTGCTCCAGAATTGGCAATTCCTGAGTGGCGAGTTACATTTAAACCCGCAATTTTTCCTTGTAAATAGCTATCTGGGCTATCAGTTGCTCTTGACCAAGTGTCTGTTAATTGAGCTGAAACTGCTGCCGAAGTAAGACGGTTACCCGAAACTGCATTAATTGGAAGAGCAATTTCTTGGTTGAACGAAGGATGCCCTTCTTCGTTCAAGCTTACTTTAATTTCTGTTCTGCCTGCAATAAAAACTTCTTTCGACTGATAACCAGCCATTTCTATCACTACCGAAACTGAATAATTGGGTACTAATAATTTAAAATTCCCATTATCGTCGGTGATAGTTGTGGTTACTTGTTTATAATATACTCTCGCTCCCATCAATGGTTTTTGGGTAACGGCATCAGTTATACTTCCTGATAACTGATTGGTATATTTTGCTTTCTGAGTTAGCACTACTACGTCATTTTGGGCAAAAATGCCTTTTGCCATGAGTAGGAAACTAATCATTAAGTATGTTATTTTCTGAGATGCTCGCATAAAATTAATTTTATTGAATATATCTTTTATAAAACAGGTACTAACCTTACGTAATCCAATACGATAGGCGTTGTTCCACTGCCTTGCAGGAATATGTCTAAAGTACCGTATTTGTTAGTTGTGTATTCTCCAAGAAGGACTTCAGAGAAATTATTGAGCGTAACTGTTACATTGGCAAAGGTTGTGTTAGTTACATTTCCCATTGCCAAACGTTGGGTAAGCGTTACGGGTGGTGTTACGCCACTACTGGTATAATTTGTTCGAGATTGGTCATTTACTGCAACCCAATACACTTTATATTTTGCTGCTGGCACTTGTGGGATTCGGTATCTTACCCAAAAGTTGGTAACCGCATGACCTGCTATTAAAAGATGCTTCGTTGTTAGGTTTGTGTTGGGGTTTTTCTTCTCTAAAATAGCGTAAGTAGCAGATGCGATACTCTGCATTAATACAGGGTTTGTCTCAGCTTCAACAACAATTGACTGGATTTTATCTTGTAATTTGAAATCTACTTTATTGAATATATACGCAATACCATTACTCAATTTAATCGTTTTTACGATGGCGGTTTTGCTAAGCGGAATTTCAACACCAAACTTAGATTTGAGAACATCTGGCAATTTATCAGGTGTATAATAACCTTCTACCGCTAAGTCTTTTACAACATTCCAAGCTGAAGCCGTGTAAGTACTATCTGTTGTGGATGTTTTGAAATATGGGCTAACTTTGGCAATTTCGGTGGTCAAAGCTGGGTCATTCAAGATAAAATAAGTGTATTGTTTGGCTTCATCGTTCAAATCATAAACGGCATCGGTAAATTGATTTTTGAGTTCAAAACCACTTCCCGGTCTATAAATTGGACGCCCTGTTGTGCCACTAATACTATCTACAATAGCTTTTTCAGGATTAAACGAATAATAAGCCAAATTAGCAATTAGTTTATTCTGAGCAAATTCCTCTTTTGCACTATTGATATACGACCAAAGGCTTGGCAGTACAGGCGAGTATTTATCTAAAATGTGTAATACGCCATTTCCTACAAAGACGTTTGCCGTTACAATAGCAGATTCTCCAAATACGCCTTTGTTGAGTTTTGCATATTTTCCATTCAACAATTTGATATTGGTTTCTGTGCTGGTAGAGGGCATTGAATATGCCTGCAAAGCAATATGATTGCCTACGAATGCTCTGATAGAAGCACTATCTTTCAAACTTGTAATATCAAAACCTTCCAAAGCTTTGTTGGAAGGAGCAAAAACGGTATAATTCTGAGACGCACTGATTAGTTTGTCATAGCCACTTTTTACCAATAGTTCTTGGAATTTGCTCAAATCAGGTTGGGTACTTATTTGTTCCAATAGGTTTCTTCCTAAAGACGCATCGGTTAGGCTTATACGGTCATCCCATCTTTCGCAAGAAAGCGAAATACAGCTAATGACAAGTATGAGTAAATATGTATATTTTTTAATCATTTTTTCTTACGTTATAAATGAATTTGAAATAGAAGATTGGGACGTTTCACCACTGATTCGTCCCAATTTTATTACGGTACCATCAAGCCTGATTGTGTAAATTTTGGACTAAGTTGGTTCATATCCACAGGGATAAATTGAATCAAATCAACGTTATTGGTATTTTGTCCTCCCGAAATAGACTGCATACGAAGCGTATGGCGGTCAGTCGTTTTGATGTCAACCGTGCCTAAAAGTCTTCCACAAGCAAAAAGGGAGGTTACATTGTTCATATACATTTTCCAACCCAATGACTCCAACTCTCCTGCTGTTCCTGTTGGGGCTTGGTCGGTAAAAGTGACAGGTCTTGGTAGAGGGTCACCATTAACACTTACTTGTACTACATTGACAGAACCACCCGTTGTACCTAAAGTACCTGATTGTTTTTGAGCTCTATAACACAACCATACTTTGTATTTTCCTTTTACGATTAGAGGCGTTTTCATTTCAATCCAGTTGCTACGGGCAGCATTGCCAAGCCCTAATGGAATTTGCAAACAATCATTGAAATAGGTCGTAGCTGTTACTCCTCCTGTTCCATACACATAAGAAATTGTATTCATCTGCCATGACCAATCTTTGATTGACTCCATCGCAAAAGCATAACCTTGTTTACGGAAATAAGCAGGCAGTTTACGAATTTCTGGGAAATCAGAAACTTTCCAGTGAATTGGCGTTGGCTTACGGAATTTTACAACAAAATGAGCATTAGCAGCATGGAGAACGCCATTCGTTGAAGCATTATCACTTAAATTTCGGTCTAATTCAATGCCTTGTTCATGGATTCCGTTAAAATCTACATCATTTAATAAAACTGTTTGACCATCTAATTTTGACGTTACTACTTCCAATGGAATTTTGGTAAGATGTGATGCCGACGAAATAATATCTGCTAAATATTTTATTCCGGGTAAAATATGATACGCAACGTAAAGATTTAAACTGTCTGTTTTTAGGCGAGGATTGCCTGTATTTGAATATCGTTTTTTCAAGACATCATAAGAAGTAATTCCTGCGTTACCCAATACGGCATTAGATTCTGTAATAACGGTTGACCAACGTTTGCTCAAATCTGGGTCAACTACTTTCAATGAATCATAATATCCTGTTTCTTTCAGTGCTTGTGTGAAAATAGAATAGTTGGGATTCGATTCTATCATAGCAGAAAGCGATAATTTGGCTGGTTTCAGGGTTTTGTCGATGATATGTAAAATACCATTTCCTACGGTAATGTTAGACTCAATAACCGATGCTTGGCGATTGAGACTAAAACTTGAAACGCCATTATTAAACGAAACGCCACCAATCAAATACTGACCATACATGGTAATCAATGGTAATTTTCCATCTTTAAATGATTTGGTCGTGAGGGTATCACGGATGATATGAATTTTGGCAATGTCCTTTGCTTCTTCAACTGTCAATTGGTCGGCAGAGGTTTTATTCATTTCTTTCAAAAACGCTTGTACACCTGCATTGGTAGGTACAAACATTGTATAAGCCCCATAAGCATCCAAAAAACTGGCATAACCTGCTCGGTCGAGAACAGTCGCAAAATCAGAGTATTTGTCTGGATATTTCCTCAAATAGCTATACATATTCACATCGGTAGTGGTTGTTTCTACGATTTGAATCTCTGTACAACCCAACAAGTACAAACTTCCGAAGATACTTGCCATTAGGATGAATAGTGATTTTGATATTTTTTTCATTACTTTATTAAAATTGAAAATGCTGTAAGAGTCTAAAAAAGACTTCATGATTCATGACTTTTTAGCTCAACCCCTATTTATAAAATGGATTCTGTATCAAGTTTTTATCTGTCTGTAATTCGTATTGATAAATGGGCAGATAATGGCTATTAAAATCTTTGTATTTAGCAATGGCAGATTGTTGTCTATCTGGTGGAGCTGCTCTTGCAACCATTTCAAGCATAATGTCCATTCTCTTGTATTTATTTCTTTTTGAATGGCGTAGCACATCGTACCAACGTTTTCCTTCAAAAGCAAACTCTCTGGCACGTTCACTCAAAATGAAATCTGCCACCGCTTCAGAATCAGAAGGGTCAGGGTTTTCATTGGTTAATTCCAAGGCATTTGCTCTATTTCTAATCGTTTTTACCACTCCCAAAGCCTCCGCTCCTCGGTTTAGTAATGCCAAGGCTTCTGCTTTCATTAATAAAATATCGGCATAACGATAAACCATCCAGTGTGCGGTATAATCTTCAATGGCTCTAACTTGCGTAGCATTGATTCCTGAGTATTTCCAAATCATACCATCTGTTGCTCTTACTGAAGCTTCTGGACCTCTCAAATCTTTCTTGGTATCGTCGGTAAAATCTTGTGTATAAACATAATCCATCACATAAGCATTGGCACTGAAACGACGTGGATTGGCGAATAATGGATAAAATTCGTTTAATCTCTGGCGGTCAAATTGTAATTCAAAAATGCTCTCGTTAGAATTTCCCTGTACAAAAACAGCATTGAAAAAACGGCTACCTTCAATAAGACCGAACTTCCCGCTTTTGGTAATTTTGTCACAAGCCGTTAAAACTTCCGCATATTTTTCCATCCATAAATACACATCTGCTTGCAAAGCATTAACCGTGTAGCGAGTGATACGACCTTTGTCCGAAGCGGTATTTCCATAAGTTAATGGAGCATTTGGTTCGGCTTCGTTCAAATCTTTTACAATTTGGTCTAATACTTCCGCTTGGGTATTTTTAGGAATTTGCTGGATTTCTTCGTCTGTACTCGTTGCTTTTAATTTTAAAGGAACGTCTCCGAAAGTACGAGCCAAATAAAAATACATCAATGCTCTAATTGTCTTGGCTTCTGCCACATAACTATTCAATGATTCTTGCGTAAAGGTTTTGTCATTTTCTAAAACCGCTGGAGCAAAATCAATAACGGTATTGCAATAATTGATGATTTGATAAACGGTTCGCCAATTGGTGATACCATTACTTGCCAACACGTTTACGTTCATAATGTCAAGGTCTTCGGCACGAGTTGCGAATGTTGTTGTAAGCATATCGGCACGAAGCTCACCCCACAAAAACAAACTAATGATTAAACTATTGCCACCTAACGAACTGACTGCTGTAATACTGTTTGAACTTGGAGCAAGCATTGAGGCATAAATACCTGACATCCCTGCTTGAACTTGTTCTTTTGTTTTCCAAAATTTATCTTTCGTGATACCATCTTGTGGCTGTAAATCCAGCCAATTATCACACGACGTGGGTATGATAAGGAGTAGTAAACACACTGAAATATGAAGTAGCTTTTTTAACATTTTTTTAAATATTTTGCTTTAAAATATATGCTTTAAAATATCTTTTGAGGAACTTCCCGAAAGGTTAAAACTTTCGGGAAGTTGAACGGTACTCTTATTTTTACAATTTCCCTAAGCAGCACCTAACAACTACTTAATTCCCTTAAAACGAAGAAGTTAAACCTATGGTAATCGTTTTTGAAGGCGGAGTCATTGAGTAATCAATGGCTACTCTGAATGGGTCACCTCCACGCATTGAAACCTCTGGATCTTGTCCTTGATAATTAGTCCATGTAAATAAATTTTCTGCCGTCAGATACCCACTTAGGTTCTTGATTTTCAACAAATCATTTACTTTTTTCGAGAATGTATAACGAACCGTCAAGGTACGGAAACGTACAAACGACGCATCTTCAACGTATCTGCTTGAACCTAACCAGTTATATCCCGTTCCGAATAATGCTCTTGGCACATTGGTAACATCTCCTTCTTTTCTCCATCTCGAAAGCACCTCTGTACTTTGGTTATCATAACCGTACATAGCCGTCGTAGCCATTCTTGTACCGTTTACTACGTCATAGTCAGAACGGAAGTTAAAAAATGCCGTTAGTTTTAATCGTTGTTTGTAAGTAATTGTTCCACCAAAACCACCTGTTAAAGCAGGGTTACTATTACCCAAATAAACAATATCCATGTAGTTGATATTTCCATCATGATTGATGTCTTCATACATAGCATCTCCAGGTTGAAAAACATAGTCTGTTGCAGGATAATTAAATCTCATATAAACACCTTGTCCGTCTGGCGTAATGATTGGTTCTCCATTTTTCCCTTTGGCAATTGTTGAATTTTTATCTTTGTAAACACCTGCGTACTTAAAGCCGTAGAATGAACCAAATGGGTTATTTTCTTGCATATAAGTTTTGTACTCGCCATTGGCAGTGATGTTTCCTCTGGTACGTGGGTATAAATCAGAAATTTCACGGATTACGTTGATATTTCTTGACACGTTCATGTTTAAATCCAATTGCCAGTTTTTGGCTTTATACGGAGTAAATCCTAAGTTGATTTCCCAACCCAAGTTATCCATCGTTCCAACGTTCATGTTTACACTATTGAACCCTGTAAATGATGAAATCTGAAGACCGTTAAAGAATAGATTTTCGGTACGGTTGGCGTATAATTCGGCATCAATTGTAATTTTTTTCTTAAACATCGAAAGGTTCAAACCTAAGTTTTTCCCTGTGATAGTCTCCCAACGTAAGTTTTTCAATTCCATAGAAGCAGGAACAACTCCAGCTTGTCCTAAATATGACCAACCCAAAGTGGCATAGGTACTAAAGAAGGTATAATCATATTTTGGAGCATTTCCACTTTGTCCGTAACTGGCTCTTAAACCTAAATTATCTACAAAGTTTTCAAAAGGTCTCATGAAAGGCTCATCAGAAATATTCCATTTTGCCGATACCGAAGGAAATAATCCATAACGATAAGCAGGACCAAATTTTGAACTACCATCACCTCTGATACCTATATCAATGATATATTTTTCTTTAAAACCATAGTGTACGTTCCAAAGCAAACCAATTGAACGAGTTTGATTGATTGATGACGAAAGTGTTGAAGATGTCTGGCGTGCTACGCTGGTAATATCTTGCAATAAATCTGAGGCAGTATTGGGTACAGAAGCTTGTTGAGAAATACTTTTTATATCAGAAGTATTCAAAACCCAAAGACTTGTTAATTCATGTTTCGTATTTTTGATTTTTGGGGTATAAATCAAAGCCGTTTTGGTTGTGATACCAAAAACATCTACGTCTCCATCATAAGCCAAGTTTACATTTGAACTCGTCCAAGTTTGTCCTGTGGCAATTTGTGGTAAGAAAGACTGACTCTTGGTATTATTAATGTCAAATTGAACGTCAAAAGAAGCCATCAAAACGGCTGGTTTCAAATCATACTGTAATTGAAAGTGCGGGATAATTCTTTCAGAAATAATATTATTCTTGGCACTCAAAGCCATCGCCACAGGGTTATAAGTAGCCGTATAACCACCTTGAATATTTCTGAATGGAGAGAAATAGTTTGGAGAAATCACACCATATTCATTGTACTCATAAACACTCATATTGGGCATTTTTTTGTACGCAATATTTCTAATTTGGTCTGATGTATTATTTGAATTTACATAATTACGGTCATTATCAGAGTGCGTAAACGAAAGGTCAGTTTTGAAACGAATACGGTTTGAAACGTTATAATCAAGGTTTATACGAGTATTCAGACGGTCTAAACCTGTTCCAATGGTAGTTCCTTTTTGATTGAAATATCCAAATGAAGCAAAATATTTTGCTTTTTCACCACCACCTGTAATCGAAATATTATGGTCTTGGGCATTTCCTAATTGTGTAATTTCCTTTATCCAATCGGTATTATTGCTGTAATTATTGTACCAATATGGGTCATTGGGGTCGTACTGAAATTCTTTAACAGTTTGCGTATTAAGAGGCACCCCATTTCTATTCATGTATTCTTCTGGAATAAGCATAGAATATTGGTCACCCGTAAGCATTGGAATTGCCGAGGGTTGTTTAGAAATCGAACCTTTAAAAGTATAAGTAATTAATGGTTTACCAATACTACCACGCTTTGTATTGATAACAACTACCCCATTGGCAGCTCTTGACCCCCACATCGCAGTTGCCGCAGCATCTTTCAAAATGGTGATGTTTTTAATATCGGTCGGAGCAAGATTTAATAAGGCAGCATAACCCAATTCATCAGCAGTACCGAAGTTAAAGTCTGAAGGAATAGCAGTTTCATAAGGCATACCGTCCACTACTACCATTGGGTCAACGGCAGAGTTAATTGAAGATGTACCTCTAATTCTGATTTGCATCCCTGCTCCGGGGTCACCAGAACTTGCAGTAATATCCACCCCTGCCAAACGTCCTTGAAGCATTTGGTCAATAGATGACCCTTGCATTTCTTCAATTTGCTTAATGTCAATTTTAGAAACTGCCATGGTATTGCTACGGTCTGAGTGCGAAACCAATCCGTTGTCGTTTCGTTGTGCCGAAACCACAACTTCCTCAATTTCACTATCAGTAGATTCTAACAAAACGGAGATATTTTTTTGTCCGTTTACTGCTATTTTTTGCGATTTGTAGCCAATACTTGAAAATGAAAGAAGGTGTACCGTAGAATTCATCCGAATAACAAAATTACCTTCAATATCGGAAGTAACCCCTTTGATGGTACGATTGTCTTTGTCGAGTTCTGCAACGGTTGCCCCAATAACGGGCGAATTGTCTTTGGAGTCTATGACTTTTCCTCGAACAATGTTTGTGGGGGCAGGAGTTTGTGCTACAACATGAAAAGTTTGCATCAAAATTACCCCGATAATCAACAAAAATTTAGTAAATATTTTCATTCGCTTAAAGTTTCAATTAACGATTCAATATAAAATGTTGATAAGTAAATATCTGAATTGGTAAATAACATTAGACCTTTCGATAAGGCTCTCAGGAGCTTAAAACCTTTTGAACCTTATCTAATATCTTCTTATCATGGTTGCAAATAGTTATCTACTAAGTGAATGACTGCACGGTTAGAAAGGTTGTTACTTTTGGCAACATTTACCACCGACTTACGGCTGTTTCTATCCGTTACTTGCATTGCTCCTACTGAATTGATAACTGTCACTCTAATACCATCACCTGTATTGTCTTTCAATAGAGTTTCCATAGAACCTGATTCTTTTCCATCAGGAATTAAAGATTTTTTATTCAAAACATGATATGAAATGAAGTTCAAAACTTTTAGTTTATCATCGTTTGTCGTAGGATTAAAATTCGGAGTTTTCACAGCTCCAGTACCAGTTCCGGGCAATACCCCTGCATTAACTGCTGCTTGAATCGCTGCGTTATCAGGTACGAAAACCGTGTAGAATGACCCAGAAGCCGTCCCTGTGATTTCGCCTGTTGTGGCATTGTAAGCATTGGCTGAGTTTTTAAGGAATTGCCAAAAGAAGTTAAATGGCGAAGTTGTGGCAGTTCCTAAGGTTTCAATGTGTTTCCCGATGTTTAATGCGGTAAAATTTAATAATCCATCAGTATAATAAACCTTCCCATTTGAAGCCGATTTTGACCCTAAAATTGTTAGGGTTTTACTAATATCTGCTAAGCCCGCTGAATAAACTTTATTTTGAGAATATTTGATATATTCACCATTAGAAGCATCTATAATTCCATCTTTATTTAAGTTGTCTAACTCATTATTTGGCGTAGGAATTACACTGGTTGCTACTATTCTTAATAAGTTGTTTCTGTTAATATCGCCAACGGTACGAGTAGTCGTTCCCGGAGCAGTATATCCCCATTCATTTTTTGCTCCGTCATAATCATAACCTGCGGTTTTGAAGGCATCGTCACTCATCATGAAAACGGTATAATTGAATTTAGGATTAAGAATGGTTGGTCTTAAATCCAAATTCAATAAACGGGTCATGATTGAATATTTTGGGTCGAGATAGGCTTTTGCATAAACAGTACTGAAAACATTGGTTTCTTGTACTTTATTTGTTCCGTAGAAAAACCCATTACTCAATATTTTTTTCTCCACAACATTGGCAACTGGGTCAAAGCGTGCTTCTTCTCCAAATCCATTAAATGAAGATTTGAATTTACTTGGCCACACACCCGAAGACCACAAATGGGCATTTAATAAATCGGCAATAATACTTGAAGGCACAACATCCAAAGACGCATAGTTTTCAAGAATTACATTTTTGAGGTAAGGTTGTAGCGTTTCATTAGTTGGCACAAAAATACTCCAAGCCTCCTGCTGACCGTCGTTATCGGCAAACTTGGTAAAGTTTTCGTTATTTGGCCAAAATGTAAGTGCTTGTTTTGAGTATGATTTAATATACACTTGGTCGCTTTTTCCTGTCAAAATCTGATATTTTTTGGTTGCCTCTGCATTAGGAATAAAATTGACTGCATATTTTTCCAAAATCTTCTTAAACTCGCTGTATTCGGGTTTATTACGTAGGTATTCTTCGATAGACGGTTGTGCCGTGAAGACATTATCAACTTCATGAATCATTCCATTTTCAGCAACAATATCTTTAGTTACCACTTTTGAGTCCATTACGTTAAATCCTGTATATGGTACACTCGGGTAGAAATAATTGTAGTCTGCCGCCGTTAGTCCTTTGTCAGCAAAATAATTGTCTGTGAAATATGACAGGTATTTATTGTTGTTATCAGCCGTTGAATAGAAGGTCGAGTTTCTGTTTGACGCAACAGCTTTTACAGATGCTCCATCAAATGTTTGGTCTGTATAAAAACCTGTGTAATAAGCCGTTCTTCTTCTGAATGCCTTAGACGGAACCCAGCCAATAGTAGATTGATAATCGTCTAATCTATCTTTATCAAAAGCATTATAAACCAACAAATATTGGATTAGCTCACGAGCTTTTGTAGAGTCGATTGTACCGACAGTCAGGTTGTTTTTTTGCAAATACTTTGTAAATGCTTCGTCATTTGGAGCAAACATTGTCCAGTAACCTGCACTACTTAATGTACGTTGGTAACCACTTTTATCAATTACCTGCAAGAGCGTGTTAAAATTCTTCTTAGCCTGTAATTGTTGATAAATGGGCGGTTCTAATCCTTCAGGACGTGCGTATATGTCCAATTCCTCCCGTGTGCAACTCACCAACGAACTGAAAGCCACAAAAAGGATAAAAAATGTACGCATTGGGTATTGGTGTCTCATACGTTATTGATTGTAATTTTTATAAATTTTCTTCGTTAAGTACAATTTTATTTTGATTATTTTTTTACAACTCCTAATCAGATTACTGTTTAAGAATTTCACATATAGAGTATGACATAACGTATCAGAATATATTTTGGAATAATTTTGTTTAGATTAGACAACTTTTTTAAAAGTTGTCTAATCTAATTCCAATACGTCATGTCGTTGTCTATATAAGTATTCGTTAAAAAATTAGGCGGTTTGTTGTTGCTATTATTTTAATACTCAACAACTCAATTCTAATTCCTACTTGCCACCACAGAATTATGAGAAATTCGTAAGGCTTTACTAAGATTTTGGAACAACCTTACGAATTTTAAAGAGATAACTTTATCAGCGAAAACTACTAAATTTCTAATTGGTAGCTATTTGTTTATTTACTACGCTTTCTAATTTGTCTTGCAGTCAATAAAAACTTGTTGATTTTGCAATCTTTCAACGTTTTAATTCCTTCTACGACCGTTGCAGCATTGAGTTTTGCCCCTGCAAAATTGGTGTGGGTGTGGTCAATCGGGAAGAAGTCTGCTTTCAATTTTGCTTCATTCGATAATTCGTATTTTGAAGCAACCATTTCATTCAAATCTACAAAAAATGCTCCTGCTGTTTGGGCTGATTCTGCTGCCCATTTGGTGTAACCGTCTCTTGGAATTTTTCCTTCTTTCCAAACATTACGTGGCACAGGCGAAAACACAATGGCAGTTGCTCCTTTTTCGTTGGTTTCGGTGATGTATTTTCTCATATACCACCCGTAAGAATGCACGATTTCATGCTTTTTAGTAAGCATATTATCAATTTCTTGGGTTTCTTCGCCTGTTCCTTTGATGCTTCCTCTGGCTCTGGTGGTATCGTTGATTGCACCGCCATCGTTATGCCCAAATTGCATCATGACGTAATCTCCTTTTTTGAGATTTTTCAAAATTTTATCCCAACGTCCTTCTGTTAAAAATGTACGGCTACTTCTCCCTCCAATGGCATGGTTTTCAATATGGATTTTGGTTGTATCGAAATGTTCGTAAACGATACTTCCCCAACCCCATTGTCCGTCTGAGCCTTTTCCAGAACCATTTTTCACCGTAGAATCTCCAATGATATAGAGTGTTGGTTTGGTTTTTTGTTTGGCACTTATTAAGCAAATACAGCTTAATACCAAGAAAATATATTTTTTCATTTTTGTTTTGTAACACAGACTTTAGTCTGTCTATTTTAATTACAGCCTGAAGTCTGTGTTACTTCATTTTATAAACTTCTGCTCCTGCTAAAAGGAAACATCCTACGCCATAGTCATCAAAATTTGGTACTTTGTCAAATGAAAGTGGTTGACCATCTTTTGGTTCTTTTCCTGTTCCTTGCACATAGCCCAAAAATCCATTTGGATGCACGCAATCTTTTATCATAGCATTCATGGCTTTGGCAATTATTGGTTTGTACGTTTTTTTACTAATCAAACCTTTATTGATTCCCCAAGCCATTCCGTAGGTAAATAGTGCTGTTCCTGTAAGTTCTTTTCCTCCAAAATCAGTTTCGTCCATTAAGCTCACATTCCAAAAACCATCTTTTCTTTGTAAAGGCGGTAGAGCTTGCATCATTTCTAAATAAGTCTTCAAATATTCTTCACGATGTGGAGCATTTTTGGGCATAATATCTAATACTCGAACCAAAGCAGCAACAACCCAACCATCCCCACGTGACCAATAGCAACTTTTACCCGCTGGCGTTACATAAGGTGGGTCAAAATCTTTATCTCTATACCAAAGTTTTTCTACTGGATTATACAAACCTTTGTCGCCATGTACATTTTTGGTGTACATATACATTTCGTACATTTTTTCATAATAGCGATTGTCCTTATAAATTACGCCCAACTGAGCAAAAACAGGCATTGCCATTTGTAGAGCATCAATCCACGACCAATCATCTTTTTTTTCACTATTGACCATGAAATCCATGCTCTCTTTAATGTCTTTGATACGCTCTGGTTTTGGGTCAATCATGTACAAGTCAATGTAGGTTTGTCCACAACATTGGTCATCTCCATTTCTGGTTTTTGTACCGTTTCTAAGTCCCCATTTGTGAGCTTCTCCCCAAGCAACGGCATAATCATAATAGCGTTTTTGCTTATCAACTTTATACAGAGCCATTAATCCTTCATAATATACGCCACGAGTCCAAATATTACTTGGACGAGTTTTATCGGCTGCCCAAATAGGTTTACTTACGTCCGACCATTCGGTCATGAAATAGTCATTAGCTGCAGTAATTGCTTTTAAAACTTCTTGTTTTTTAGGCATATTTTGTGCATCTGAATTGATGCTTAATGCCATGATAATTAGCCCAATACTAAGGGTTTTGAAATACATATATATTTGTTTGTTCATATTCTTAAATGGTCATTTATTTTGTAACACAGGCTTTAATATTGATTTACAGACTAAAGTCTGTGTTACAAAAAACGTCACCTCAATAATCTACTCTTTTACAATTTTTAAAGAATCATTCCCATTTGAAGATTCTATTTGGATAATATAACTACCCACTGGAATTTTCGCTCCAATTTCACATTCGTCTTTACAATGGTGGCTTTCTACTTTTTGCCCATTCGTCGTGATGATTGAATAGGTAAATTTTCCTTGCATTTTTAACTGAAATGAATGTTTTGATGGGTTTGGAAAAACCGTTGCTTTATGTGTGACATTCTCTTCAATTCCTGTAATAAGTTGCGTACCTTCTCTGGCAATTAACTGAATATTAGGTTTTGGCGGTTTATTCATACCATCGCCTAAATAAAAACTTGGGTGTGGTGGTTGATTATAAGCCGAATTTTGCCAAGCAATTGCCACTCTATATTGCGGGTCGTGCATGAGCGTATAAATTCTGTTAGTTGCAGGAATAGTCGTTGTAAATATTCTCAATGAAGTATTATCTGTTTTTCTAAGGATAACTTCTTCACGCCAATCTCCTAAAATATCTGCACTCAAATTTGGAGTTGCTTTTGTTCCATTATTAGAAGAATAATCTGTTGCAGTTAAAATGCGGTTAGCTTTTCCGTTCAAATAATCCCATTTATCAATATGATTTCCGTCTAATAATTCACGAGAAAGGTCAGCGTCCCACCAAACGGCAAAGTTCATAGATGGTCTTGCCGTTCCAATTGAGTTTCCTTTGCAATCATATAATCCTCCCGTAGCTCCCCAACATTCATATCCTTTATAACGTGGGTCAATGTCAATTGCCAAAGCACGACCAATATCTTTATTTTCGCCATCAACACCCCAAAGTGGCGTGCCTGTTTTAGCATCTCTAAATTCAAGTCCGTAAGCACCATATTTTGAAGGACTTTCATGCGACTGCCAAATTTCTTGTCCTTCACGGTCGGGGTTCATATCGGTCATGTGCAGAGCATCGCCGTGTCCCAAATGATTCGTATATAAACCTTTTCCATCATCATCAATGGCACTACTTCCATTAAAGATTTCATCTTTTCCGTCACCATCAACGTCTCCAACAGTCATTTGGTGATTGCCTTGATACTCGTAATCTTTATTATTATTGTTGCTATCAAAAACCCAACGAGAAGTCAATTTTCCATCACGCCAATCCCATGCAGCTCTAACCAAACGAGTATAATAACCACGCCCCATCACAAGGCTTGGGCGTTGTCCGTCTAAATAAGCAACTGCCGCAATGAATCTATCCACACGGTTTCCGTAATTATCGCCCCAACTTTCTACCGTTCCACGAGCAGGCAAATAATCAGTTGTTGCCATTGCTTCGCCAGTTTGTCCGTTGAAAATTGTCAAAAATTCTGGCCCCGCAAGTACATAGCCCGACTTATTACGATAGTCTGCTTTTTCATCTCCGATTAATTTTCCTTTTCCATCAATTGTACCATCGGCAGTTTTACAAGCGATTTCTGCCTTTCCGTCAGAATCAAAGTCATAAACCATAAATTGGGTATAATGAGCTCCTGCACGAATATTTTTACCTAAATCAATACGCCATAATTGCGTTCCGTCCAATTTCAAAGCATCTAAATACACATTTCCTGTATAACCGCTTTGAGAATTATCTTTTGAATTTGAAGGGTCCCATTTCAAAATTATTTCATATTCTCCGTCACCATCTACATCACCTACACTACAATCATTGGCATTGTAGGTATATTCTACGCCGTCGGGAGTGATGCCCCCAACAGGAGCTTTTAGTGGAATATCTAAATAGGCTTGTTCCCAAGTTTTTGATTTTTCAGAATCTCTTTGCTCAACATTATTGATAATGGCACGAACCGTATAGGTAGCATTCCCACTTGAATTATCAATAAAATTGGTAGTCGTGAAAACAGGAGAACTGTTTATTTTTACACCATCTTTATAAACATTAAAGGTTGTTGATTCTGGTTCTGTTCCTAATAAACGCCAACTTAAAAATACTTGGGTTGGGTTGGTACGCACAGCAATTAGTCCACGATTGAGGTTCTCAACCAAACGTTGACCTTGACAAATGGTGGCAAAAAGTAGAAATACAATGAGGAAACGTGCGTGCATTAGGAAAAGGTTTATGAGACTTTGCGTTTTAGGATTCAAAAACATTAACCGCCGACAGGGTTTATGCAACCGCTGTCGGGGTCATGTAAATTATCCCAATTTTACTATAGTTTACTTTTAATATTTTTAATCAATTGCTCAGAATTGACCCTGATATTTTATCCTATAAAGTGTTATTTAGACACATTAATTATCACAAAAAACGTTAATTTCCATCAGGTTTAACTACTGGTATTGCTGGACTTGCCGGAAAATCCCATGTTTGTAAATTATCTGGAAAATGTGGGTCAAATGGTTGCGTTTCCACTAAATATTTAGAAATTGGCAATTGTATTTTTTTAATTTCTTCAACGATACATTTCGCTAATTGGTACGCTCCATAATTGCTAAAATGAGTATTGTCTGCAATGGCTTTATCTTGGTTAGGATATGTATTAGCAGATACATGAACAAATGCTTTTTTAGACTCCTCTACTCCCATACTTTCCCAAAGAATTTTACTTATGGCATTTAGGTCTATCAAAGGAACACTGTATTCTTGAGCGGTTAGTCTCATTGCCTCTGGAAAATCGCCAAGTGTATTAATTATCTTTCCATTTTCATCAAAATTTCGACGGTGCATAGACGTTACCAATACAGGATTCCCTCCTTTTTGACGAGTTCTCTCTATAAAGTCTTTAAGTAAGTTTCTATACTCAATAAAAGGTCTAAAATCTTTGATTTTTTGGTCATTATGAGCGAATTCAACAAATAAATAATCGCCCTTTTTCATCTGTGACAATATCTTTTCTAATCTATTTTCACTCACAAAACTTTTCAAAGACTCTCCTGATTCTGCATGGTTGGCAATGGCAATTTTCTGCGGATTAAAAAACCTTGGAATCATTTGTCCCCATGCCGTAAAAGGTTCTTGAATTTGGTCAACTACCGTAGAATTGCCCGCTAAAAAAACCGTAATAGCCTTTTTATTTGGTCTAATTTCAATACTTCTTACGGCAGGATTTTTACCACAAAATTCAAACGTTAATTGGTTATCCCAATGTAAATAAGATGATTCTCGTGGTTTTAATTCTACGCTTCTTGTCTCATCAATTTTAGCATTTCTAATATTTACCGTAAACGTTTTGGTTACAGTTTCACCTTTAGCAACTTGTATTTTTTCAAGAACCAACCTTCTATTCTCAACTTTAATTGTGGTCTCAGATTCAGTGGTATTACTACCAAACTGCATAATCACATCGTAATTTCCTTCAGATATATCAAAAGTAAAATAACGGTTATTTGTTCCTTTCACATAGCCATAAGCTTGAACAGGAGTATAAATAAGTTCGGGTGATATTGTGACAAAACCTTTTTTACTTAGTGCCTCAAAATTGAACTTTTGAGGCACTTGGGCAAATGTAAGTTGAGACATCAATACAATCAAGAAAATTAGTTTTTTCATTTTTGTAATAACTGAACTGAACTATCGTTTATCTCAAATTTCTTGTTTTTCAATAAATTTATCACTTCTGAACCTGCTAAAATTACAGGGCCATATCCATGTGCTGCAAATGGGCTGATTGGACGGTGATAGTAAAATGCAGGGTCAAAACCCATTCCTGTACCTACACAAGTGCCATCTACTTGACCTTTTTCTGTGATTTTCGTTGCTACGGCATTCCAACCTAAAAGTGCCATTGGTGCATAAGCAAGACCATCTATCCAACCACGATTGATAGCACGAGCAATAGCATAAGTATAAATTGCGGTGGCTGATGTTTCAAGGTAAGAATCCTCACGGTCAAGCAATTGATGCCAAAATCCTGAACCTGACTGATAACCTGTTAAGCCTTTTACGTGTGCTTTTAATAAGGCTAAAATTTCTGGACGAGCAGGATGATTTTCTGGTAAAACGTCTAACAATTCAACTTTCGTAAGAATTGCCCAACCGTTGGCTCTTGCCCAGTGAAATTGTGGATGTTCGGTCATGCCTTCAATCCAACCGTGCATATATACGTTCTTATCTTTGTTGAACATTTTTTTAGAAAAAGACAAGACTTGACGTGCCGCTTCATCATAATATTTTTTGTCGCCTGTGAGTTTTCCCATTTGAGCTAAAGCAGGAATTCCCATAAACATATCATCTAACCAAAGTGAGTTTGGTTGTGGACGATTTCTTGCTAAAGTTCCATCTTTCAAACGGTGTTCTTTGTTAAGAATATAGTCAATATGCGAATCAATCAACGGGCGAAAATTAGATTTACTTCCTTCACGAGATGCCTTAATCATGGCAGCACACATCGCTCCGCAATCATCTAAAGCGTGCGGTGTCAATAATCCTTTTAATGGTCCTTTTGTTCCCCAATCTGCGTGTTCTTCAGTTGTTTTTTTGAAGAATGGAGCAGCATTGGCTATAAATTGTAATCTTTTTTCAGAGTATTCTTTAAAACGTGCATCACCAGTAGCTTGACTTGCCAATAACATCGCTCCATAAGTAACTCCCCATTCATAACTTACAATTCTGAAATCGCCTTTTTTCAAAGCTGTATTTTCATCTAATTTTGATAAATCTGTAACGGTTTCACCAGTTTTTGAATTAATAAATTCAGCGGGTGTTACTTCATTCAAATACGCATGAATTTTATCCAAAGAACCTTTTATTTCTTCTGCTTTTGGAATACCATAATTAATTGGGTAATCTGGTCTTAACAAATGTAAAGGCGTGTTTGAGTCATTCGCATTTGTAACATTTCTTTGAGCATAAAGACCTGTTGAACTAACTAAAAGAGTAAAAATTAATACAATGTTTTTTTTCATTTTTTGATTTTGCTTAGTCAACTCTATAATATTAGAATTGTACAGCGGAAGAGACTATCTCCTTTGAAAAATTATATTTATTCATCAAAAATACTAAATAGCCTCACTGTTGCCGTCCTGTACTCTACTACCTTATAGATGAAGTTATTGTATGATATTATCTAATTTTTTGTACTAAAATATCCTAATGATTATTTCCACTTTGTTTTCCAAATAGGATAATCCTTCTCTAATAAAGCTTTAGCCCAAACCCCATAATAGGCATATCCTACCCTACGTTCATTTTCAATTTCTGCAAGGGTACTTTTAGGAATACTATTTCTGCCTACAAAAAATGGTTTGTTGGTATCCAGCTCATAAAATCTTGCCCAAACTACTGAGTTAGGGTCTTCTACAACAATTCTGTCTTTTCCTTTCGGTTGGCTTGCATCTGGAATATCTTTGGTTTTAATTCCTACAATTTTTACTGATTCCAACCATTCTACTGCCGACTGAATCGATTTCTTAATTTCTGCCGAAGGTTTATCAATACTCATTAAAAATCGAGTAATTCCAACACTTTCATTACCCGAAAGCGAAGGTAATTCAAACATTCTGGCTTTAGCAGGTTTTAAGGTTTTTCTGTCGTGTTGAGCACACCAAGCAGTCAATTTTCCGTTTTGAACAACCTGAGTTTTCAAAATACACTGTATGCCTTTTTCAAGGGCTATTTTTGCATTTTGAGCGATTTTCTTATCAATTTTCTCAAAATCATGTGTACATTCTGAAGCATATTTCATAATCCACATCACATCAATCATGGCGTTGTCATTATAAGTAATATGTTTATGATAGCCACTTGAATCTGGATAAAATTGCCCCCAACCTCCTGCTGAATTTTGAGCGGTTATCAAATAATTAATTCCATTTTCAACTGCCTTCAAATAAACGGGATTCTGTGTTTTTTGATAAGCACTTGCCAATCCTTTTATTTCACGAGTTGTGGCTTGGTCATCAATTGTGGCATCTAAAAGCGGTTTTTCAGCCAATAAAGTCGCCTTTAGTTTTTCAGAAATAGCCAAATCATACTTTATGGGGTCGCCATGAGGTTGAGGAAAACCTCCATTGTTACGTTGGTACAATAGCATCTTTTCAGCGGTAGAGTCTGTCACCATTTGCCCATGTGAAGACAACGCCAAAAAAGTTAGAGATGCAATAAATAAGACATTTTTTACCATGATTATAGTTAATTGAAGCAATTGTGCATTCGATATGAAGAGTGAAAGGAATTATATAAAAATCGTAAGTTGATAAGTCAATACATTATGAACTTGATAACCCTTAAAGTATTTGACCATAAAAATCTAATGAAGTTAGCATCAATAAATAAATCTTAAAATCATGCAGGATACGCATTATTGCCTTTTGTGTATTTTCAGAATTCCTAAAAACTTCCTTAAATATTGGGTAATTATGCTTTCATATTGGCTTTATGAGTCTGTATCATTTTACCGAATTATGAATAAGGATAAACGTTATCGTTATTCACACCACAAAACATAATACATGAAAAACATCATTACTTTTCTTTTTTGGGGATTAACTGTTTTCTCTTCCTTTTCTCAAAAAATAACGGTTGCCAAAGACGGTTCGGGAGCTTTCAAAAGTATCCAAGATGCCATCAATAGTCTGGATAGTACAACTACTAAAACCCGAACTATCTATATTAAAAATGGGGTCTATTCTGAAAAATTGATGATTGCCAAATCGTTCATAAAATTGGAAGGACAAAGCGAAGCAGGCGTCATTATTCGTATTGCTCAACCAAGAGATATTTGGCGTTGTGCCAATACCGATGACTACGGGGCAGCCACTATCAATGTAAAAGGACATGATTTAACTTTTGAAAAACTTACCGTTTTGAATGACTACGGTTTTACGGCAAAAAAAGACACAACAATTATCTGTAATACCGATGCTGGTGGCGTAGGTGCTGCTAATAAAGGTTATGCCATTCACCGAGAAAGCTCTGAAGAAGTTGGTAAAAAGGTAGTCAGAAAAGACGGACATCAATTTGCTTTTCGGTCAATGCCAGGAGCTACTCGTTTAATTTTCAAAAACTGTACTTTCCGTGCAGGCGGTGGTGATACCGTGAGTCCGTGGGACGTAGAAGGCGGAATGTTCTATTTTAAGGACTGTACCATGGAAGGGGGCGTTGATTTCTATTGCCCGAGAGGTTGGGCTTGGGCTGAAAACTGTCATTTTGTTTGCCATAACATGAACGCCGCTATCTGGCACGACGGTTCTAATCATGAATCTGCCAAAACGGTTTTGAAAAACTGTACTTTCGAGGGCGACAAAGGATATAAATTGGGGCGTTATCATCGTCCTGCCCAGTTTTATTTATTGGATTGTCAATTTGATGAAAATATGGCTGATGCCGAAATCTACCACGTATCAAGCAGTCCAATGCCACAATGGGGACATAGAGTTTATTATCAAAACTGCCATAGAAAAGCGGGCGACTATCAATGGCACGCCAATAATTTTACTATCGACCCAAAAACAGTAACCGTTCAATGGACTTTTGAAGGAAAATGGAATCCTTTGAAATAAAGAATATATCATAAAAACTCGTTTTTAAAACTGAAATAGTGCTAAAAGGCTATTTACTTCAAATTAATACAAATGAAAAAAATACTTTCAATAATTGCTCTGACGCTCATTTTTGCCTTCAAATCGGCAGATGATAAACCAAGAATTTTCTTAATTGGCGACTCCACTTGTGCCAATAAAAATCCTTATGATGAACCAGAAATGGGTTGGGGACAGGCATTCCCTCAATTATTTACGAATGCCGTTGAAATTCAAAATCATGCTGTAAACGGACGTAGCACCAAAAGTTTCAGAACGTTGGGACATTGGAAAAAAGTAAACGACCAATTACACAAAGGTGATTTTGTTTTTATTCAATTTGGACATAATGACCAAAAAGAATCAGACACCACACGTTACGCAGCTCCGCAAACGGATTATCGTAAAAACTTGATTCGCTACATTGAGGAAACGCAAGCAAAAGGTGCTACGCCAATTTTGCTTACGCCCGTAATGCGTAGAAAATTTGATGAAAACGGCAAGTTCGTTGACCAACACGGCGAATACCCAAAAGTTGTTCGTGAAATTGCTCAACAATATCATTTATACTTGATTGATGCACACAAGGAAAGTCAAAAAATCATTGAGCAACACGGTGTGGAAGGTTCTAAAAAAATGTTCATGATTTTTGGAGGAGGTATTTATTCTAAATTCCCCAAAAGTAATGAAGACAATACGCACTTTTCGCCTTATGGAGCGAGATTAATGGCAAATATGGTAGCAGATGAAATGGTTAAACAAGGGAATCCACTAAAAAGCTTCTTGAAAAAAACTGAATTTGTGGATAAATATGAATATGAATTGCCAGTTGTTTATCGTCCTACATTCAAAAAAGATACTTTCAACATTGTTCGTTACGGAGCAAAAGCAGATGGACTTACGGTAAATACAAAAGCCATCAATCAAGCCATAGAATTATGTAATGCCGCAGGCGGTGGAACAGTGTTGATTCCGAAAGGACTTTGGGTAACAGGACCAATCGTTTTGAAAAGCAATGTAAATCTTCATGTTGAAAAAGGGGCTTTATTGCAATTCAGCCGTAATTATGCCGATTATCCAATCGTACTAACTACTTGGGAAGGACAAGATTCATACCGTTGTCAAGCTCCAATCGGTGGATTTGATTTAGAAAATATTGCTATCACAGGTGCTGGCGTAATTGATGGTGGCGGAGACGTTTGGCGTGCCATCAAAAGAGATAAAATGACGGCTGGACAATGGTCGAAATTGATTAAAACAGGTGTTACCAATGAGAAAAAAGATATGTGGTATCCTTCTGAAAAGTCATTGAAAGGCAACCAAATTCCTAATGCTGGACGATTGAGAAAAGACAGCGTAGGTACATATACCATACGTCCAAGCATGGAAGAATTGGAATCTTACAAAGATTTCCTTCGTCCAAATATGTTGAGTCTAACTCGTTGTAAAAATATTATTTTAGAAGGATTTACGCTTCAAAATTCTCCTGCGTGGACAATGCACCCGCTTTTATGCGACCATATCACCGTTAGAAATGTTACGGTAAATAATCCTTGGTATGCACAAAACAGTGATGCTATTGACTTAGAATCTTGCCGTAATGGTATCTTGGAAGGTTGTAATTTTAGCACAGGCGATGACGGAATTACGATTAAATCTGGACGAGATGAGCAAGGACGTAAACGTGGTGTACCAACCGAAAACTTTATCGTTAAAAATAATATCGTTTACCATGCACATGGCGGATTTGTGATTGGTTCAGAGATGTCGGGAGGTGTGAGAAATATGTTTATTTCTGACTGTACTTTTATGGGTTCTGACGTTGGTTTACGTTTCAAAACTGCTCGTGGACGTGGTGGCGTTGTTGAAAATATTTATGTGAATAATGTAAATATGACCGAAATTCCGGGAGAAGCCGTTTTATTTGATATGTACTACGCTGCAAAAGACCCAGTTTTGGCATCGGGAGAATCATTGGCATCAGGTGAAGTAAAAGAATTACCAGAAATTAAAGCAGAACCTGTAAGCGAAGCAACCCCACAATTCAAGAATTTCTTTATTCAAAATATTGTGTGTAAAGGAGCTGAAACAGGGATTTTGATTAGAGGTTTACCAGAAATGGCAATCAAAAATATCAATATCGAAAATGCTATTCTTGAATGCAACAAAGGTTTACTTTGTATTGAAGCTCAGGACATTAACTTGAAAAACATCACACTTTTGACCCAAGATAATACCATCGGACAAATTCAGAATAGTCAAAACGTAACACTTGATGGAATTAAATTTGGCACTAATGCAGAAACATTCTTAAAAGTTCAAGGTACACGCTCAAAAGCAATTCGCTTATTGAACACAGATATTAAAAATGTGAAAAATGGCGTTGTTTTAGGAAATAAAGTAAGCAATAGCGTTGTTTTGAAGAAATAGATGGAGTGAAGGGTTTATGAGATTATGAGTTTATGAGTGGAAAGTTTATGAGTGGAAAGTTTATGAGTTTATGAGTTATTGGTTTATGAGTGAAAAGTTTAAAGTACAATTTCTCATAAACTCTTAACTCATAAACCCTAAACTCATAAACTCTTAACTCATAAACCCTAAACTCATAAACCCATAAACCCATAAACTCATAAATCATAAACTCATAAACTTTAAACTCATAAACTTTAAACTCATAAACTTTAAACTCATAAACTCATAAACTCATAAACTTTCCACTCATAAACTCATAAACTTTAAACTCATAAACTCATAAACTTTAAACTCATAAACTTTCCACTCATAAACTCATAAACTTTAAACTTTAAACTCATAAACTCCCCCCCCCCTCTCCAAAACTATACAAAAACGGAGCTTTATGAGCCTTTCCTGAAAACTGTTTTTCATGTCTCTGCAAAAGTCCTAAACCTAAAATTTTCCGCTGAAAAGTTCCTCGGTGTAATTTCTCTCCTAATATCTCTTCATACACTTTTTGCAATTCTGTTAAAGTAAATAATGGTGGCAAAAGATTCGTTCCTACTAATTTCCGTTCCAAATTATCCCGTAAAGTTTGTAAGGCTTTCGCTACAATTTCGGCATGGTCGAGCATCAAAGTTGGTAATTCATTTATATCATACCAATCACAAGAATCTGATAACGCATCGGGTGTTGGTACCACCTCACGATAATTAATCAAGGCATAATATGCCACCGAAATAAATCTATCCAACATCCATTGGTAAGGCTCTACATTATGTTCGTTGGCTTCTAAAATCGTCTGCATAATTTCAGGTTTATAGCGAGTCACGTCCCCAAAAGTATAAAACTGTTCCAAGTAAATATTTGCTAAACCTGTTCTTTCTTTCAATCCTCTCCTTACAGCATCATTCAAATTTTCATCTCTTTGCACAAATCCACCTGGTAAGGCATACAAACCTGTATTATGATATTTCATGATGAGAATTTTCAGTTTTTCTCCCGAAAAACCAAAAATGACTGAGTCATAAGCTATGTGGCGTAAAAAGGTAGTTTCGTTCACTTTTGTTAGGGGTTGGGGGTTGGGATTTAGGGGTTGGAGTTAGCATCATAGCCATCAGGTTAAGTAAAAATAAGTCAGAAGCCAGAACAATGAATGGAGAATTTAGAAGTAATGCTGCGACTTTCCTTCTTCATTCTTAATACACTGTTTAATAAGTTTTTTCAACTTCTCGAAACAATATCCATTGCGGGTAAAAAACTTTCGGGAAGTCCCTTAATCAAACATTTTAGGATAAAAATTATTCAGAAAATTTATTAAACAGTGTACTTAATTCCTTGGAACTTCCCGAAATAACTTCGTTAAGGGTTAAACTCACAATGGATATTGTTTCGGGAAATTGAGCCGAAAAACCTCCCTAAATCCTAAAACCTAACCCCCAACCCCTAAATCACAAATATAAATTTTTCACAAATAAATAGGATTAATTTTAAAAACCAATTATTATTGTCTCAAAATGCGACAATAATAAATTTAACCTAAAAAAATGAAAAAAATAGTCTATTTATTCGGACTGCTTTGTCTTGCTAATTTTTCAGGAATGGCACAAGGAAATAATGCTTTTGCAGTACAAACTACCATTGAAAATGGTGTGATTGAAGGGAATTACGACACAAAGTCGGGTATTCAAACTTATTTTGGAGTCCCTTTCGCAAAACCACCCGTTGGTGAATTACGTTGGAAAGCTCCACAACCTTTAGCAAATTGGACGGGCGTAAAAGAAACCAAGAAATTTGGTGCAAGACCAATGCAAACGGTTGTTTTTGGCGATATGAATTCACGTTCAAACGGTGTAAGTGAAGACTGTCTTTACCTAAATGTTTGGACACCTACCAAAAGAAACACAAAAGATTTACCCGTTTTAGTGTATTTCTATGGTGGTGGTAACGTTGCGGGCGATGGTTCAGAACCACGTTATGACGGAGAAAGTATGTCGAAAAAAGGAATTGTAGTTGTTACTTGCAACTATCGTTTGAACATTTTTGGCAATTTTGCTCACCCAGAATTAAGTGCTGAAACCTCATACAAAGGTTCTGGAAATTATGGATATTTCGACCAAATTGCCGCTTTAAAATGGGTTCAGAAAAACATTGCTCAGTTTGGTGGTGACCCTAAAAAAGTAACGATTGCAGGAGAATCAGCAGGTTCTATTTCAGTGAGTTATCAAATGGCTTCTCCATTATCAAAAGGCTTAATTGCTGGAGCTATCGGAGAAAGTGGTGCAGGAATTAACCCAACTATGGCTCCTGTAACTTTGGCAGAAGCTGAAAAACAAGGAGCTGAATTTGCCCAAAAAGCAGGTGTACCTTCTTTAAAACAATTGAGAGCTTTATCAACAAGAGAAGTGTACGAAATGTACAACGAATCTAAAAGATTTGGTTTTCCTGTTGTGTTAGATGGATATTTCTTACCAAAAACGCTTCCACAAATCTTCGGAGCAAAAGAACAAGCACAAGTACCTCTTTTAGTAGGTTGGAACTCTGCCGAAATCCCGGGAATGGCATTTATGCAAGGAAAACCTTATACGGCTGAAAACTTCACTGCTAAAGTAAAAGAAGCGTATCCTGCTGATTTTGAGGAAGTTTTAAAAATGTATCCACACAGTTCAGACAAAGAAGTTGAATTATCTGCTACGGCTTTAGCATCAGACAGATTCATTTCTTATAGCACATGGAAATGGTTTGATTTGCACCGTAATAATTCTTCACAACCTGTTTATCGTTATTTGTATAGCAAAATCAGACCTGATTTAGTAGATAATTCTATGGCTTCTGGTTTAGCGGGTGGTACAGTGAAAAAAGATGCAAATGCTCCAAAACCTCCTGCTCCCGTAGGTGCTCCACACGCTTGCGAAATTGAATATTGCATGGGAAATCTTCATTTGGTAAAAGAATATGCTTGGACTCCAGAAGATTATAAAGTATCAGATACGATGTTTAACTACTTTGCCAATTTCATCAAAACGGGAAATCCTAACGGTGGAAAATTACCAGAATGGACGGCTGCAAAAGCAGGTGATGCAACTCCTCCAGTAATGATTATTGATGTTGAGTCAAAAACTGAAAAAGCTATTAACGACGCTCGTTATGAGTTTTTAGATAAAGCTTTTAAGAATAAGTAAGACAGGTTTCCAACCTGTCAAAAAAACTTACTAAGCTTTTAATCTTCAACTTCTCGAAAGTTTTAAAACTTTCGAGAAGTTACTCCAAGTCAAATATTATACTGATAGGTTTTCAACTTATCAAAAAACTTACTGACAGGTTGGAAACCTGTCCTACAATATCAATCGTAAATGTAAAATACAATGACAACAAGAAGAGAATTTTTAAAAAATACATCCCTTTTGGCTACCGCTGCTGCGATAACACCTTTTGCTAATATCATGGCAGAATTGAAACAGGAAAACAAATTAGGTATTCAGCTTTTTTCTATCCCAAAAATGCTTTCTGAGGATTATATGGGTGGAATCAAAATGTTACAATCTTTGGGTTATAAAGAATTAGAACTTTTCGGCCCTTTTCCATTCAGTGCAGAAAAAGCTAAAAAAAGTTGGGAAGGTGCTGGTAAAATGTTAGGATTTTCAGGTAGTGGATATTTTGGAAGAACTGCTCAAGACGTGAAAAAAATCCTTGATGACCACGGAATGACAAGTCCGGGAACACATACAGACTTGGAAACTTTAGAAACAAACATGGGTGCATTGGGAGAAGCTGCTCATATTTTAGGGCATAAATATGTTACGCTTCCAGCCATTCCTGATGATAGACGCCAAACGCTTGATGATTACAAACGTATTGCTGAGGCATTCAACAAAATTGGTGAAAGTGCTAAAAAACAAGGCATTAAGTTTGGATATCACAATCATGGATATGGTATCAAACCGATGAACGGACAAGTTCCTCTTCAAATTATTTTGGATAATACCGACCCTAATTTGGTATTTTTTGAAATGGACATTTTCTGGACAACCGCAGGTGGAGCAGACCCAATTGAGTATTTAACGAAATATTCAAACCGCTATAAAATGTTGCATTTGAAGGACATGAAGGAGAAAAAGCAATTCGCAGGTGACGGTGGCGGAATGGGCGACTGGATGCCAATGTTTGCTTTAATGGCTTCAGCAGGTGATGGCGTACTTGATTTACAAGGAATTGTAAAAAAAGCAAAAGAAGTAGGTGTTGAACATTTCTTTGTAGAACAAGATATGGTAAAAGACCCTGCTATCGCCCTAAAACGTAGTTCTGATTATTTGACAAGCAAGATTTAATGAATAATTGATAATGGACAGTTGTCAACTCTCAATTGTCCATTACTCTCCCTCTTTTCATGAAAAAAACACTCGTACTATTCATCTCCTTTGCCTTTTTATTCAACTCAAACGCTCAGAAAGTTATTTCTCTTTACGAAGGCAAAGCAAAAGGTTCTGAAAATTGGACTTGGCAAGAAGCGACTTCTGAAAAAAATATCTTCAATACCAAAGTGGTTTATAATGTTGCGAGTCCAACGATAACTGCTTATATACCTGAAAATCCCAACGGAACGTCTGTAATTGTTGCCCCAGGTGGAGCATTTCACACACTTTCTATTGATAATGAAGGAACTGATGTGGCAAAATGGTTGAATGCCAAAGGCGTTACGGCATTTGTGTTAAAATATCGTGTAGTACATAGTTTAACTGATGACCCTGTAAAAGAATTAATGCCCAAAATGGGAAACTTCAAAGCATTGGATGAAGAAAATGCGACGGTCGTTCCATTAGCAACACAAGATGGTTTGACCGCTGTAAAATACGTCCGTGACCATGCGAAAGAATTTAATCTTGACCCGAAAAAAATCGGTTTTATGGGGTTTTCAGCAGGAGGAACACTAACGATGTCAGTCGTTTATAGTGCTGAAGATAGTAATCGTCCCAATTTCGTTGCTCCTATCTACGCTTATGAAAATGCCATCATTGGGAATAATATGCCCAAAGAAAAAACACCCATTTTCATAGCCGTTGCCAGCGACGACCAATTAGGATTTATGCCTCACAGCATTAATATTTACCGCAAATGGTTTGATGCCAAACAACCTGCCGAATTACATATTTATGAAAAAGGCGGACACGGTTTTGGTATGAGAAAAACAGGAATCTCAACCGATGGCTGGATTGATAGCTTCGGGAATTGGCTCAAAATGCAGGGGTATTTGAAATAGAAATAATGCCATAAATATTGGAAAGCGTATGCGATACCGATGCTGTCAATTTAAGAAATTTATCTGCTTAACGCTGACAGGGTTTTGAACCCTGTCAGCGTTGAAACAGGAATTATCTAAATTTTGGTACAATAAAAAAATAAAATTGACAGTATTGGGATGCAATACACTCCTACATAATAAACGATATCAAAGTATTAAACAATTTGTTATTGGTACTTAACCACTTAAAATCCAACCATCTCAATTATAAATCCTTTACCAACTTAATCATCCCTATGAAAAAAAGAACTTTCCTAAAAGCAACATCACTTTTAACAGTCGGAGCAATGTTTCCTCAATTGATTTCTTGTAAAGAAAAAGCAAAAGCTGCTCCACGCACCAACTGGGCAGGAAATTTAACTTATAGTACCGATAATTTATTCACTCCCAAAACGGTAGAAGAACTCCAAGAAACTATCAAAAAGTGTGAAAAAGTTAGAGGTTTAGGTACCAAACACTGTTTCAACAAAATTGCGGATAGTACCGAAAATCAGATTTCATCAGCGGAATTCAATAAAGTTATTTCTATTGATAAAGAGAAAAAAACGGTAACGGTTGGAGCAGGAATCAAATACGGAGAATTCTGTAAACAATTAGATGAAAGCGGTTTTGCCTTACACAATTTGGCATCATTACCACATATTTCAGTTGCAGGTGCGTGTGCCACTTCTACGCATGGTTCGGGTATCAAAAATGGTAGTTTGGCTACGGCAGTTGCTGGAATTGAGTTTGTCAACGGAAAAGGAGAAGTTGTCAATTTAACCAGAGAAAAAGACGGAGCGGAATTTTTAGGAGCAGTCGTGAATTTGGGAGCGTTGGGAATTGCCACTAAAATTACGCTTAATGTACAACCAACCTTCAAAATGAAACAGGTGGTTTATCAAAACTTAGCCATGACAGAATTGGAAAAGAATTTTGAAGCCATTATGTCAGCAGGTTATAGCGTAAGTTTATTCACCGACTGGACGAAGAAAAACGTTAGCGAAGTTTGGATAAAAAGTAAGTCGGAAGACATGAAAGAAATAGCTCCAGAATTTTACGGAGCAAAATTAGCGACTAAAAACCTCCACCCTATCGAAGCCCTTGACGCTATCAACTGTACCGAACAAATGGGCGTTGAAGGTCCTTGGTACGAGCGTATGCCACATTTTAGAATGGGTTTTACGCCAAGTAGCGGAAAGGAATTACAGTCAGAATTTTTCATTCCTTTTGAAAATGCCTACGAAGGTTTCATGGCAATTGAAAAATTGAACGAAAAAGTTTCGCCACATTTAATGATTACAGAAGTTAGAGCCATCGCTGCTGATGATTTATTGATGAGTCCTTTCAATGGCAAAACTTGTGTAGCTTTTCACTTCACTTGGAAACAAGAAATTGAAGCTGTAACCGCACTTTTACCGCTTATCGAAGAAGCCCTCGCTCCTTTCAATCCACGTCCACACTGGGGTAAAATATTCACTTTGAAGCCTTCTGTTTTACAAGGAAGAATTAAGGAATTAGCTGATTTCAAGGCATTAATGACTAAACACGACCCAGAAGGAAAATTCAGAAATGAGTTTATTGACGTGAATTTATTTGGTTAAAATACACGTTCAACATTCTCACAATATCCCAATTTTATGAAAAAACACTTTTTATTTATTCTCTTTTTATCATTTTTGAATCAGGCTTTTGCTCAGAAACCTGCAACGCCTTTACAGACATTGCAGGTGGAGAAGACGTTGCAGGCAACGTCTGAACAGACATTACAGGTGGAGAAGACGTTGCAGGCAACGTCTGAACAGACATTACAGGTGGAGAAGACGTTGCAGGCAACGTCTCTACTTTTTGGGGTGGCGTATTACGATGAATATATGCCTTATGAACGCCTCGAAAAAGATGTGGCAATGATGAAAGAGGCTGGCATAAATGTAGTCAGAATTGCAGAATCAACTTGGAGTACTGTTGAACCACAAGACAATGTATGGGATTTTTCGCATATCGACCGTGTGCTAAATGCTATGCACAAAGGCGGAATTAAAGTCATTATTGGCACGCCAACGTATGCTTTTCCGACTTGGTTGGCTAAAAAATATCCTGATATTTTGGCTACAACTTCTAAAGGTAAAAACCTGTACGGAGCAAGACAAAATATGGATATTACGAATGAACATTTCCGTTTTCATGCCGAACGTGTAATCCGTAAAATCATGGAACACGTTAAAGACCATCCTGCTATTATCGGCTATCAGGTTGATAATGAAACGAAAGCCTATGGAACAGCAGGCGACAATGTACAAAAGGCATTTGTGGCGTATATGAAGGATAAATTCAAGACTTTAGAGGCAGTAAATAAGGCTTTTGGTTTGGATTATTGGAGTAACAGAATCAATAATTGGGACGATTTCCCAACGGTAAATGGCACATTCAATGCTTCAATTAATGCCAGTTTGAACTCAGAATTTTCAAAATTTCAACGTCAAATTGTGACTGATTATTTAGCTTGGCAAGCTAAAATTGTGAAAGAATATGCTAAACCCACGCAATTTGTAACCCAAAATTTCGACCTTGATTGGCATGGATATTCTTACGGCATTCAGCCTGATGTTGACCATTTTGCGGCGGCAAAAGCCTTAGACGTAGCAGGAGTCGATATTTATCATCCAACGCAAGATGTACTGACAGGTATCGAAATTTCTTTGGGAGGAGATTTAACTCGCTCGATGAAAAACAGAAATTACTTTGTCCTCGAAACCGAAGCACAAGGTTTTCCTCAATGGGTTCCCTATCCAAATCAGTTACGTTTACAAGCATTCAGTCATTTAGCTTCTGGGGCAAATATGTTGGAATATTGGCATTGGCATTCCATTCATAATTCAGCAGAAACCTATTGGAAAGGTCTTTTAAGCCATGATTTTGAACCAAATCCAACGTATAACGAAGCAAAAACAATCGGGAAAGATTTTGCAAGATTAAGCGACAAACTCATCAATTTGAAAAAGAAAAATGACGTAGCCGTTCTTTTCAGCAACGAAGCCCAAACTGCCTTCAATGCTTTCAGTTTTGGTTGGGGAGCAAGAGAAACCTACAACGATATTCTCCGCCCATATTACGACGCCCTGTATAAAATGAACGTGGGAATGGATTTTGTGGATGGCACAAAAAATCCAGAATTGAGTAATTATAAATTGATAATCGTTCCTGCACTTTACGCTGCTTCGGATGAGTTATTGAAGAAATTAAACCAATTTGTGAAAGATGGCGGACACGTGGTTTACACTTTCAAAAGTGGTTTTTCAGATGAAAATGTGAAGGTTAGAAGCACCGTTCAACCTGCTATTATCAATGAAGCCTGCGGGATTTCTTACAGTCAATTTACTGTTCCGCAAAATGTTTCTCTGAAAAACGACCCTTTCGGCGTTGGTAAAGACAATAACAAAATCAATACTTGGATGGAATTAATTACGCCAACAACTGCTAAAGTTTTGGCATATTACGAACATCCATCTTGGGGAAATTATGCGGCAGTAACTCAAAATCAGTTCGGGAAAGGTTTAGCAACTTATGTGGGCTGCATGACGACCTCAGCATTGACCGAAAAAATCATGAAAGATGCTTTGGGAAAAGCCAATTTATGGAAAACGGAACAAAGTTTAACCTTTCCGATTATTACAAAATCGGGTGTAAATCAACAAGGAAAAACGATTCGTTATTTCTTTAATTATTCAGCTGTTCCGCAAAAAGTACAATACACTTTTAACAATGGAAATGAATTACTTTCAAATAAATCCATTGCAACTAATACGTCTTTAGATTTAGAAGCTTGGGGGGTTAAAATTATTGAGGAAAACTAAAATGAATTACGAATGAAAAAACTCCTAATACTCATCATTTTTCACTTATCACTCATCACTTGTGCAACTGCCCAAACAGGTAAAGTGGTAAGTTTTATATTAAACTCAAAAGCCTTACAAAATACAGGTGGCGAAAATCCAAATCGTAAAGTTTCGGTGTATTTGCCACCCAATTATGACGGCTCAACTCAGCGTTATCCAGTTATTTATTATTTGCACGGTTTCATGGGGAAAGATAGCATTTTTGCTAACATGAAAAATATCTTGGATGAAGGTATTCGTCGTCAAAAAATCAAACCTTTCATTTTTGTTCAAGCTGACCAATACACGCTTTTTGAAGGAAGTTTTTACTCAAATTCTTCATTGACAGGAAATTGGGACGAATTTGAATCAAAAGAGTTAGTTGAATATCTTGATAAAAACTTCAAAACTATTCCCAACCGTGAAAGTCGAGGCATTGCAGGGCATTCGATGGGTGGATACGGAGCTTTCAAAATCGGAATGCTTCACCCCGAAGTTTTTAGCAGTATTTATGCTTTGAGTCCGGGATTATTGGCTATGGTGAAAGAATTTGGACCAAATAGCACTTCTTACAAAGAGGTTCAAAACGTTAAAACGCAAGATGATTTAAAGAAAACGTATTATCCCAAAGTATTGGTAGCGGTAGCTCGTGCGTGGTCGCCTAACCCAAATAAACCTCCATTTTTCTGTGATTTTCCATTCAGTTACGAAGGCGATAAAATGATTGTCAATCAATCCGTTTTAGAAAAATGGGAAGCCAATATGCCTGTTTATATGGTTGATAAATATGCAGATAACCTCCGCAAAATGACAGCCATAAAATTGGATTGGGGACGGAACGATTCTCCACGTTTTCCTGTACAAATCGGAATGTTGAGTCAGCGTTTGGAGAATTTGGGGATTAACCATTTTTCCGAAGAATATATCGGCGACCACGGTAATAAAATCTGGACAATTGACGGACGTGTTTTGAATGATTTGTTGCCATTTTTTAATGACTTTTTAAAATTTTGATTATGTAGAGACGTTGCAGGCAACGTCTCTACGTGCATGAAAAAATATAAATTAAACCCCAACAAAACCATGCGTATTTTTATCTATTTAGCCATAATTCTCTTCACATTTTCAGCAAAAGCCTCAACAGTTGATAGCCTTGATGTACCAAGTGCGGTCATGAACAAAGCCTATAAAGCGGCGGTGGTTTTGCCTGCTTCTTATGCCAAAAATCAGGCTTCATATCCAGTTTTATATCTGTTACATGGCGGTGGCGGACATTTCCGTGATTGGCTAACTTCAACGCCCGATAAAAATCTTGTAAAAAATCTTGCTGATAAATACAATTTAATTATCGTAATGCCAGAAGGTGAAACTTTTGGTTGGTATATGGATAGCCCTTTCGACCAAGCGAGCAAGTTTGAAACGTATATCACCAAAGAAGTTATTCAGAAAATTGATGCAACATATCGTACCGTAAAAAGTAATAAAGGACGAGTAATCACAGGACTTTCGATGGGCGGACATGGTGCAATGTACTTATCAACTCATCACCCTGATTTATTTGGTGCGGCAGGAACAATGAGTGGAGCGATGGATATGAATTTCACAAAATTTAAGATTAATGCAGATTTTTCAAAATCGTTGAAAGACCGTTTTGAGAAACTTTTGGGTACTTCTGATGTAACAAACGAAGTTTTCGTTAAAAACTCAATCGTAAATATGGTTGATGCCATCAAGAAAAACGGTTTGCCAACTATCATTGATTGCGGCGTTGATGATTTCTTGATTGATGCCAATCGTGAATTACATAGCCGTTTGCTTTATGCAGGTTTCCCACACGATTATACCGAACACCCAGGAGCTCACACATGGCCATATTGGGAAAATTCGCTACCATATCACGTACTTTTCTTTCATAATATCTTGAAAAAGAACGGCGTAACGGTAGAATAATTTGACTTGAAAATACTAACATAAGTATAGAATGATGCTTTCCTCACTCGGTTTCGCAACGATAATAATATTTTTGATTTTGATAATGACCAAGAAAATGTCAGTGATGACTGCCTTGGTCATTACGCCCATTGTCTTTGGACTTTTGGCAGGGTTCAACCCAAAAGAATTAGGCGAATTTAGCCTTGCGGGCATCAAACAAGTTGCTCCAACAGGCATTTTATTGATGTTTGCCGTTTTGTATTTTGCCACAATGTTGGACGCAGGACTGTTCGACCCTGTAATTGCTTTTATCATCAAGTCGGTAAAAGGTGACCCGCTAAAAGTTATCATCGGAACGGCAATTTTAACAATGATTGTACATTTGGATGGCGACGGAACGGCTACGTTTATGATTGTACTTTCGGCATTTTTACCGATTTATAAACAACTAAAAATCAATCGTTTAGTATTATCAACTATCGTTGCGTTGAGCGTTGGGCCTATGCACTTAGTGCCTTGGTCTGGAACATCAGCAAGAGCAATTTCTACCTTAAAATCTGATGCAGTTCATATTTTCAATCCAAATATTCCTGCTATTTTGGGAGGTATTGCTTGGGTGATTTTTGTGGCGTATTGGTTGGGTAAAAAAGAAAGAAACAGACTCGGAATCATTGATTTTCAGTATAATCATAAAGACAATTTAACGGAAGAACAACACGGATTAAGACGACCCAATTTGCTCATTTTCAATGCAATTCTGACAATTTTACTCATTATTGCCTTAACAAAAGGTTGGATTCCTGCCCCTGTTTTATTTGTGGTAGCAAGTATGATTGCGTTGTTGATTAATTATCCAAAACTCGCTGACCAACAGAAAGTTATGAAAGCTCATGGCACAAATATTTTCATGGTTGCGAGTATGATTTTTGCTGCTGGTATTTTCTCTGGTATTTTGACAGGCTCAAAAATGATTGAAGAAATGGCTAATACTTTGGTTGCTCTGATTCCTCAAAATCACGCCAATCTTTTACCCATGCTAACGGCAATCACGAGTTTGCCAGCCAGTATGTTATTCACACCTGATGCCTATTATTTTGGTGTTGTGCCAATTTTGAGCCAGACCGCAACGCAATTTGGCATTGACTCGCTCGAAATTGGTCGTGCCGCTCTATTGGGACAAATGACGGTTGGTTTTCCTATCAGTCCGCTTACGGCATCAACCTTTTTATTGGTTGGTTTAGCAGAAGTTGATTTAGGCGAACATCAGCGAAATACCTTCAAATGGGCTTGGGGAACCACCATCGTGATGACAATTGTAGCAATTTTAACGGGTTCAATACATTTATAAGTAGGTGTTGGGATTTAGGTGTTAGGATTTAGCATTATCATGAGCTTGGTTATCAATGGCTTATGAAATTTCAAAATGTAGTTTATAATTTGCACGATTACTTAAAAATGAAGAATAAAATAAGAATAGGTTGTGGAGCAGGGTTTTCGGGGGATAGAATTGAGCCTGCCATCGTCCTTGCTGAAAAGGGAGAATTGGATTATTTGGTTTTGGAATGTTTGGCAGAACGCACCATTGCACTTGCCAATAAGCGTAAAATGGCTGACTCAACCAAAGGATACGACCCACTTTTGGAACGTAGAATTGAAACGCTTTTACCTCATTTGCTCAAAAATAATATCCGTCTCATTACTAATATGGGAGCTGCGAATCCCATTGAAGGAGCAAAGAAAATCATAGAAATTGCAAAAAAGCAAGGAGTTAACATAAAAGTTGCTGCTGTAAGTGGAGACGACGTAATTGGCGATTTACAAATAACGAATGACGATTTTAGAGTGTTTAATAATGAGAACTTTGCTTACGACCTAATCCAAAACCGTAAATCCCAAATCGTAAATTCCGCTAACGCTTATCTCGGCATTGAAGGAATTTTAGAGGCTTTACAAGCTGATGCTCAAATAATTATCACGGGACGAGTAGCTGACCCTTCGTTATTTCTTGCTCCGATGATTCATGAATTTGGTTGGCAAACTGATGATTTTGATTTATTAGGAAAAGGAACAGTTATCGGACATTTGATGGAATGTGCAGGACACATAACAGGTGGATATTTTGCTGACCCCATCAAGAAACCCGTTGAAAATATGGAGAATTTGGGACATCCATTTGCAGATATTTTTTCAGACGGTTCGGCAATTATTAGTAAAGTTGAAGGAACAGGCGGAATCATCAATTTACAAACCGCTAAAGAGCAATTATTGTACGAAGTTATTAATCCAAACGAATATTTTACGCCCGATGTTATCGCTGATTTTACGAGTGTAAAATTGGAAGAAATCGGGAAAAATCAAATAAAAGTATCTGGCGGTGGTGGCAAAACCAAACCCGAAACTTATAAAGTAAGCGTTGGTTACAAAGCATTTTGGCAAGGCGAAGGAGAAATTTCTTATGCAGGTTATTCGGCTTTAGAAAGAGCCAAATTAGCAGGAGAAACACTTGAAAAACGGCTAAAACCTCAATTTGACGACATTCAAGTGGATTATATTGGTCAAAATTCTGTTTTTCCGAATTCCAAATTTCAATATCAAAATTCAGAGGTTCGTCTTCGAATAGCCGCCAAAGCCCAAACTCAAGCCGAAGCGGCATTAATCGGTGAAGAAGTAGAAGCTCTTTACACCAATGGTCCAGCAGGCGGTGGCGGAGTCAGAAAATATGTGAATGAAGTCATCGGAATTGTATCCGTTTTGGTGGATAGGAACAAAATCAAACCCGTTATGACATTATTTTCAGAATAGTTAAACAACCAAAAGCTCATTTATAACTCATAATTTCTAATTCATCTTTAACATGAAATTATACGATATAGCACATAGCCGAGCGGGCGACAAAGGCAATATTTCAACACTTTCATTAATTCCCTACAATGAAAATGACTATGAAATGCTTTGCCAAAAAGTCACTGCCGACACTGTGAAAAAACACATGGAAGGCATTATCTCGGGCGAAATCATTCGTTACGAAATGCCCAATATTTCATCACTATTATTTGTTTGTCAAGATGCTTTGGCGGGTGGCGTAACCACCTCCTTACGCATGGATACACACGGAAAAGCATTAAGTTATGCTCTTTTAACAATGGAAATTTAATTCTGAATAACAATTTCAACCTTTCAACAACACAATGAAAAAAACAATTATTGCCCTTTCTTTAGCCCTTAGCACTTGTTTGGGAGTAAATGCCCAAATTCAAACGGGCGAAAATGTAGCTGTAACTTCTACCGATGCGGGTAAAGTTCGTGGCTATATTCACAACAATATTGTTACGTATAAAGGCATTCCGTATGCCGAAGCCAAACGCTTTGAAGCCCCACAAAAACCTAAATCATGGTCGGGAGTTCGTAGCTCTTTAGCTTATGGGCCTGTTGCCCCTCTCCTCGACCCTACAACCAGTGTAATGGATGAAGGTGAATTTGTTTTCAACCATAGTTGGGGATTTACAAACGAAGATTGTATGCGTATCAATGTATGGACTCCAAGTACCAATGATGGGAAAAAACGTCCAGTTATGTTTTGGATTCATGGAGGTGGTTTTACGGCTGGTTCATCACAAGAATTACCTTCTTACGATGGTGAAAACTTAGCGAAAAAAGGCGATGTTGTAGTAGTTTCAATCAATCATCGTTTAAATATTTTAGGCTTTTTAGATTTATCAGCCTATGGCGAAAAATATAAGCAATCTGCCAACTCAAGTGTTTTAGACATGAAAGCGGCTTTGGAATGGGTCAAAACAAACATTTCAAATTTCGGGGGTGACCCAAATAATGTAACGATTTTCGGACAGTCGGGTGGTGGAGCAAAGGTAAATACTTTGATGGCAATGCCGTCGGCAAAAGGATTATTCCACAAAGCCATCAATCAAAGTGGTGCGTTCCGTACTGCTATGCTTGATAAAACTACAACACAGGCAATTGGAGCAGAAGTAATGAAAGAATTAGGACTTTCAGCAGATAAAGTCGATGAGATTCAAAAAGTACCTTTTCAAACATTAAGCGATGCAGGAAAAAAAGCCCTTAAAACCGTTGCGGATAAAATGAAAGCTGAAGGAAAACCTGTAATTGGTTTTGGATTAAGCTGGGGTCCAAGTGCCGACGGCGAAGTATTGCCTTATCAATTGTTCTCAAACGAAGCATTTGAGTTGTCAAAAAATGTTCCTTTGATGATTGGCACTACGGTTAATGAATTTATGCCGTTCAGAGGTGGCTTGCCCAAAGGAACAACTCAAGAGCAAGCAGTTGAAGCTATCAAGAAAACGTATGGAGCTAAAGCCGACGCTTACATCTCTGCCGTTCAAAAGGCATATCCCAATGCCAAACCTGCTGAGTTAATGGATTATGATGTAACGTTTAGACCAGGAGCAGTTGTGCAGGCAAATCAAAAATCAGCTTTGGCAGGAGGTTCGCCTGTATATATGTACTTATTCGACTGGCAATCGCCCGTAATGGATGGTAAATACAAAGCGGTTCACTGCATGGAAATCCCTTTCGTTTTTGATAACATCGCTCGTTGCGAAGAAATGACTGGTGGCAATAAAGATGCTTATTTATTAGCTGCAAAAATGAGTCAGGCATGGTTAAATTTTGCGAAAACGGGCAATCCAAATCACAAAGATTTACCAAAATGGGATGCGTATAATGCAAGTAATACAACTACCATGCACTTTGACAATACTTGTACTGTAAAACCACAAATGGATAAAGAATTATTTGAAGTAGTGAAATAGTGAAAAGCGATTAGCGAAAATAGCGAATAGCGAAATGGGCTGTGTAACCCTCGCTATTCGCTATTTTAGTTTCTGACTTCACAAACGCCATTCGCTATCTTCGCTTTTAACCTCGCTATTCGCTATCTTCGCTAATTCAAAACTAATCAACAAAAAAACGTCCGAAGCAAAGCTTCGGACGTTTTGGTATCACCTAACCACTAAATATAATCTTGTCAAATGATAATTTATTTATTCATTTGTTTTAAAATCTTGCTTTAAATCTTGCTGATTCTAACTGAGCTTGTTTCCCTTCAGAATTATTAGCAATTATTATCAACTCCCCTTCTACTTCATCTTTAGTCAATTTGGTAATATTTACTCTACCAACCCCATTCTTCAATCCCTCATCATTTGCTAAAGTTGTTTGGTAAAAATTACTTTCTTCACGGAATTGGTTAACATCTTTTATTAAATTTCCAACATTTTGTAAATCTCCTTCACCGGGAATAAAAAACGTTCCTCTCTCATTGGCATTATATAATTTAACAAATACTGATTCTGGAGAATTATTATCGGTTACTACAATTGTCAAAACGGTTACCCCACGCTCAGCACTTCTTTTTACTTGTATTTTATCAGAATATAATTTATGATTGGATATGCTATCAAAACTAATTTTCCCAGAGAAAAACCCTTGAGATGATTTTACTGAAGAGTCTAAATTTCGGCTATAAGTAATAATAGTTACCACCGAAAGTAGTAACACAGATATAACAATGAGTGGATTATTTTTAAACAGCTTTTTCATAGGTTTTAAAATCTGACTATAAAAGTAAAATATCGGGCAAATAATAACTAATTATAGAAATTTGTATTTTTCCTATATTTCACTTACAAAACTACTGTCTTTTACCCATTAAGTCAATAGAGAATACCTTTAGTTATTATTTAAAATTATTAAACGGTCAAGAAATTACTTTAGGGTCTTTGGCAATTTCAATGTATTATCTATTTATAAAGAAATTAGTTGGTTACTATATTATCAACCGTCATATATATTATATTACTGAGACGCTGAAAAAAGTAAAATGGTTGTTTATGTCAAAAATAAATTATGTAAAACTTAACAATACAATGTTTTTTGCATAATTCTAATATTTTTTAGAACACAAAAGCACTCATTTATTTTATTGAACAAAATAATTTAACACCCTGTTAATCTGAGACTTTACAATATCGTGTTTGAAATTAATTCTTTGTAAATTTGTGTCAGTTTTTTGAAACAATACCCTTTTTTCTCCCAAAATGAAGATAAACTTTCAGTATCAAGAAAAATTTGAGAATCGTCATAACAATTCTAACGTAGCTGACCGCAAGGAAATGCTTGATATTATTGGAGTAGATTCTATCGAAACACTCATCAATCAAACTGTTCCTCCTGCTATTCATTTACCTAAGCCGCTGAACTTACCAGAAGCAAAATCTGAAGCTCAATTTTTGAAAGATTTCAAGAAATTAGCTCAGATGAATGACACTTTTAAGTCGCATATCGGAATGGGTTATTACGATACTTACACGCCAGCCGTGATTTTACGTAACATTCTTGAAAATCCAGCTTGGTACACTGCTTATACACCGTATCAAGCAGAAATTGCACAAGGTCGTTTAGAAATGTTGTTGAATTATCAAACAATGATTATCGACCTTACGGGTATGGAAATTGCCAATGCTTCTCTTTTAGATGAAGGAACGGCTGCCGCAGAAGCCATGACGATGTTGCACGGACAAAGAAAAGGGGCAAAGAAAAATGCAGAAGCATTTTTTGTTTCAGACCTTTGCCATCCACAAACTATTGATGTTTTGAAAACTCGTGCTTTGCCACTTGGAATTGAAATTATCGTTGGCGACCACCGTAAAGTTGATTTAACACAAGAGAAAATCTACGGAATGATTGTCCAATATCCTGCTGGAGATGGACAACTTTTTGATTATACTTCCCTTATTGAATCTGCCCACGAATTAGGAATTAACGTAGTTGTTGCCGCTGATTTATTAGCTTTAACACTATTGAAATCTCCAGGTGAAATGGGTGCTGATGCCGTAATTGGTACTTCACAACGCTTTGGTGTACCAATGGGTTTTGGAGGTCCTCATGCCGCTTTCTTTGCCACTAAAGATGAATTCAAACGTCATATTCCAGGGCGTATCATTGGTGTTTCTATGGATGCACAAGGAAATCGGGCATTACGTATGGCATTACAAACACGTGAGCAACATATTCGTCGTGAAAAAGCGACTTCAAATATTTGTACTGCACAAGTTTTATTGTCGGTAATGGCAGCAGCTTATGCTATTTATCATGGGCCAGAAGGCTTAAAAGCTATTGCAGAACGTGTACACGGTTTAACAAAATTAACTGCTTTAGCTCTTGAAAAATTAGGCTATAAAATTGAAACAAGTGCCTATTTTGATACCATCAAAGTAAATATCAATGAAGATGAAACTCATTTGAAAAAAGAAGCTTTAGCAAACGGTATCAACTTTAGGTATTATGATGACTATAAATACATCGGTATTTCTTTAGATGAAACTTGTACGCTTGAAGACGTTCAAAATATTATTTCAGTTTTTGAAAAAATCGGAACGGCAGAAGTTGAATTATCATCACTTTTCGACCAAGTTGATTATGCTTTCGGAAAATCATTCAACCGTACTTCTGATTTCTTAACGCATCCTGTTTTCAATAGCTATCATTCTGAGCATGAAATGCTTAGATATTTAAAGCAATTGGAAAACAAAGACCTTTCAATGGTTCATTCAATGATTTCATTGGGTTCATGTACGATGAAATTGAATGCAACTACCGAAATGATTCCTGTAACATGGCCAGAATTTGGAAATATTCACCCATTTGCTCCTAAAAGCCAAGTACAAGGTTATACCGCCATGATTGGTGATTTGAACGATTGGCTTAGTGAAATTACAGGTTTTGCGGCGATGTCATTCCAACCAAATTCTGGAGCTCAAGGTGAATACGCTGGTTTGATGGTTATTCGTGCTTATCATGAATCTCGTGGAGATTTCCACCGTAATGTTGCCTTAATTCCTTCGTCGGCACACGGAACAAACCCAGCGTCTGCGGTAATGGCAGGTATGAAAGTGGTTGTTACAAAATGCGACGAAAACGGAAATATCGACCTTATTGATTTAAGAGAAAAAGCACAATTGCACGCTGATAACTTATCTTGTTTGATGGTAACGTATCCATCAACGCACGGAGTTTTTGAAGAATCAATCAAAGAAATTTGCTCGATGATTCATGAATTTGGCGGACAAGTTTATATGGACGGTGCCAATATGAATGCTCAAGTAGGTTTAACTTCTCCTGCAACAATCGGAGCAGATGTTTGTCACTTAAACTTACACAAAACCTTCTGTATTCCTCACGGTGGGGGTGGCCCAGGAATGGGACCAATCGGCGTAGCGAAACAATTAGTACCATTCTTACCAAGTCATGCGGTTGTTTCAAAAGTTGGTGGAAAAGAAGGGATTTCGGCAGTTTCTGCAGCTCCTTATGGTTCTGCTTCTATCCTGACAATCTCTTATGCGTATATTGCAATGATGGGAGGCGACGGTTTGAGACGTGCTACTGAAACCGCAATTTTGAATGCAAACTATATCAAAGCTCGTTTAGAAGCACATTATCCTGTGCTTTATACAGGTTCGCAAGGACGTTGTGCCCATGAAATGATTTTGGATTGTCGTCCACTTAAAATTTCAGCAGGTGTTGAAGCAGAAGATATTGCCAAACGTTTGATGGATTATGGTTTCCACGCACCAACGCTTTCATTCCCAGTGGCTGGAACGTTGATGATTGAACCAACTGAATCTGAATCAAAAGCAGAATTAGACCGTTTTTGCGATGCCATGATTGCGATTCGTGAAGAAATTGCGGAAGTTGAAAACGGAAATGCAGATAAAGCAAATAACGTTTTGAAACACGCTCCACATACGCAAGCAGTGGTTTTAGCAGAAAATTGGGACAGACCATATTCTCGTGAAAAAGCTGTTTTCCCATTGGCTTATGTAAAAGCTAATAAATTCTGGCCAACAGTTTCAAGAATTGACTCAGCTTACGGCGACCGTAATTTGGTTTGTAGCTGTTTACCAATTGAGGAATATGCTGAATAAACTTTTTCTTTTTTAGAAATGAAGGGAGGAATGGTTTAAAAACTGTTTCTCCCTTTTCGATTTATAGGGCAAATTAGCCAACTTTTAAAAAGTTGGCTAATCTCTCAACCCAACCCAACAATATGCCAAACATCAACATTCGTCAAATACAACCACAGGACAACCGAGAATTAGCTACAATTATTAGAAATTCACTCTTAGATTTTAATGCGGCAAAACAAGGAACGGTTTTTTATGACCCCACAACCGACCATTTGTTTGAGCTTTTCAGAGAACCAAAATCTATTTATTTTATCATAGAAGTTGATGGAAAAATGGCTGGCGGAGCAGGTGTTTTTCCAACCGAAAACCTACCAGAGGATACTTGTGAATTAGTAAAACTTTATCTCAAAGCTGATTTTAGAGGTTTGGGCTTAGGCAAAACGTTATTAAATCGTTGTTTTGAGGCGGCTAAAGAATTGGGTTACACAAAAATGTATCTCGAAACGCTACCTGAGTTAAATATAGCTGTACCGCTTTATGAAAAAGCAGGTTTTAGTTATCTAAATGCACCTATGGGCAACAGCGGGCATAATGGTTGCGATGTTTGGATGATTAAAGATTTATAAAACTTTTCCATAACGAAGCCCACAACGAAACATTTGATTTCTAAGTGTTTTACGTAATTTTGCAATACAAACATTTCAAATCTATTCATGAACTTAACAATCAACTCTTCAACTGAAAAGGCTGATATTTTCAATCAAATTGCCTCTGAACTCTCAGCATTAGGTTTTACAGTTTCTACGCAAGACCAAACTCGTCCGTGGGGCGGATTCTTTGTGTTGGAAGAAAGTGACGCTGCTAAATTTGCGGCTCGTTATTTTCCACAATTAGAAATGTCGGAAATTCAGATTACCAATAAATTATCGCCGAAAATATTAGTGGTTGCTCCAAACAAACGCTTGTCGTGGCAATACCATTTTCGTCGTGCCGAAATCTGGAAAGTAATTGCAGGAACAACCGTTGGCGTTAAAATCAGCGATACCGACGAAGAATCTGACGAAGTAAAAACCTTAGAATCAGGAAGTTTTATCCAAATGGACAAAGGCGAACGCCACCGTTTGATTGGCTTAGATGGTTGGGGCGTTGTAGCAGAAATCTGGCAACATACAGACCCAGAAAAACCATCTGACGAAGAAGATATTGTGAGATTGCAAGATGACTTCGGTCGGTAATTATTTAGACCACCGATTATACGGATTAAACAGATTTACACAGATTTTTTATTATTATCGTTAGATTTTTATACAAATGTGGTGTTAGGATTTAGTATTATTAGGAGCTGTATTATCGTAATTCTTAAATCATCACTGTACTTATATTTTATCTGTGTAAATCTGTCCAATCTGTATAATCAGTGGTCTAAAGTAAACGCTTCAAGGCACGATGATACGCTTGAAATTCTCCTAAATTTTTATGTTTACCTTCTGGAATTGTCGTTAAAATTTCAGAAGGTTTTTTGTTTAGTAATTTTGCTAATTTGATACTTGATTGGTACGGCACAACTTCATCTTTTGTGCCATGAAACAAATGAATCGGGCATTTTACGGCTTGAATACATAAATCTGTCCGCATTTTATATCTCAATAACAAATTATATGGAAGCATTGGGAAATAACTTTCACCTACATCAATCAAACTAAAATACGGCGTTTCCAATAACAGCATTTTAGGATTATTCTCTGATGCCAAACGTGTAGCAATCCCCGTTCCCAACGACCGCCCGTAAACAACAATTTTATCTTCTGGAAAACGTTTTTTTGCCCAGCTATACACATAACGGGCGTCTGTGTGCAAGGCTTTTTCGGAAAGCGTCCCTGTTGATTTTCCAAATTCCCGATAATCAAACATCAAGACATCATAATTATTTTTGGTAAAATCTTCAGCATATTTTCCCCAACGTTTAAGGTCATCGGCATTGCCATGAAAATAGATAATCAAGCCTTTTCTATGGGTGGAATCTGTTTTGAAATAAAGTCCATTTAGCCTCACTCCTGCTTCGGGTTCAAGCCAAATTTCTTCAAAATCGCTTTTGAATTGAAACTGATAATCCATAGTCAATTTGGTATTTCTGAAAATGAGTTTTTCCTGAAATATAATTGCCAATGCCAATAACGCAACACAAGCTAAAACGAAGTATATAAGCACATTACGAATGATTTTCATAGACACAAAGATATAATTGATTTCGATTTTCTAAGTAATGAGACAAAATAAAACGATATTTTAAAATATCATAAATCATTGACAATCAAGCTTATGATAATCGTAAATCGTAATCGCTACGGCGAACCGTTCTTAAATCGTCCTTGTACTTACTTACGGCTGATTTCTTAAACGCATGTCTTTCACGTATCAATATAACCGTACAAACTATTTTTTATCCGTAAAATAGAAATACTCTTTTCTTTGCATCTTGAAATAATACAAAGTTTAATTTATAATTATTTCTATAAAAAATATAAACAAGTCAATTTTTATCTTAAAATCAACAACTTAACACTACATTCTGACTCTCTGCAATTTTCAATTTCTAAAAAAAATTATAAAAACTTTGAACCTTTTAAAAGTTTCCAAAGTTTTAAATCTGGAAACTTTAATTGTTTCTAAAGTTTTTAAGTCTTTTAAAATATTAAAAATTGGAAATTAAAGAAAGAATAATCGCTAAAGCTCGTGAGCAATTTTTTCGTTACGGAATCAAATCCGTGACGATGGACGACATTGCGAGTGAGCTGGGCATCTCCAAAAAAACGATTTATCAGCATTTTGAAGACAAAGATGAATTGGTGTACCAATTGATGTTGACGGAAATTGCTACTGATAAATATGAGTGGAGTGAATTGAATAAAGGGTCTTCTAATGTGGTGGAGAAAACAATGAAGTCGATGGATTTATGCAAAGATTCATTCAACGAAATTAATCCTTCTGCATTTTTTGATATTAAAAAGTATCATCCTCGTACATGGAAATTATTTCAAGAACATAAAGAAAAATTTGTGCTTGAAATGATACAAAAAGACCTTATTGAAGGTGTTGAACAGGGTTATTTCAGAGCAGATATTAAGGTTGATATTTTAGCAAGAATGAGACTGGAACAAGTAGAAATGGGTTTTGACCCCAATATTTTTCCTCCAAGCAAATTCAAAATAGTTGATGTTCAACTCACTTTACTCGACCACTTCATGAGAGGTATGCTCACCGAAAAAGGCTTAGAAATTTATCAACATTACCAATTATAAAACGATTTTATTAAACAGTACACAAAGCGGTCTAATACCACAAAAACAAACACAAAATGAATACAAACCTACTAAGTAAATGGCTAATTTTCAGCCTATTGCTTGTTACAAACTTATCTTTTTCACAGCAAAGTTATTCGCTACGTGAGGCGGTTGATTATACCGTAAAAAATCACATTTCTATTAAAAACGCTCAACTTGATATTTACAACGCAGAAGCTCGTGTTAATGAACTTAAAGGGCTTGGCTTACCACAAGTTGGAGCAAGCGTTGCTTATACAAACAATGTGATTATTCCTAAAATGTTTATTCCTGCCAAAACATTTGACCCAACTGCCGCAGAAGGCGATGTTATTGCCGCTGAATTTGGTGTGGCAAACAGTGGGCAAGCGGGTATAAGTTTGAGCCAATTATTATTTGATGGTTCATATACTTTGGGCTTAAAAGCAGCAGATGTTTACAAGGAATTATCGAAAAAAGCTTTGCTTCAAACAAAGCAACAAGCCGCTGAAGGTGTAACGAAAGCATATTATGGCATTTTGGTTAATGAAGAACGTATTAAATTATTGACCTTAAATATTGGTCGTTTAGATTCCCTTTTACGTGATACAAAAGCACTAAACGCACAAGGTTTTGCAGAAAAACTTGACGTACAACGTCTTGAAGTTCAACTAAATAACCTAAAAATTGAAGCAAAAAACGTTGACCGCTTACAAGAATTGAGTTATCATTTATTGAAATTTCAGATGGGCAAAAAAGTAACAGAAACGATTTTGTTAACTGATAAACTTTCTGATGTGAATATCAATGAATTAACTCCCGAAAACCAATTGGATTTGAAATATGGAAATAGAATTGAATATTCTATTCTTGAAACACAAAACCGTTTGGCAGAATTGGATTTGAAAAACCAAAAAGCTGGTTATTTACCAAGAGTAGTTTTGACGGGTAGTTTTGGATATTCGGCAGGTCGTCCTAAGTTTTTTGATTTGATTAGTAAACCTTGGTTCAACGCAGCCAGTCTTGGCTTTGCCGTTCAAGTGCCAATTTTTGATGGTTTCCAGAGAAAAAACAAAATTATTCAATCTCAAAATAGCTTATTAAAAGTAAAACAGAGTTTTGAATTGTTAGAAAACTCGATTGATATGCAAGTAAAACAAGGGCAAATTACTTTGAAAAATGCCTACGAAACTTTGCAAGAACAAAAAGCTAATATGGATTTGGCAAGCGAAGTAGTAAGAGTTACCAAGATTAAATATAAGCAAGGGGTTGGCTCAAACTTAGAAGTTATCAATGCTGAAATTTCTTACAAAGAAGCTCAAACCAATTATTTTACCACTTTCTATAATGCTTTAGTTGCGAAAGTTGACTTAGACAAAGCATTAGGAAAATTATACAACGACTAATGTACCACGGGAATCCTTCCCGTGTTTCTGATACCAAAACTTCATAGGAAAGATTCCTGTGACACTAAATAATCAACCAACACTTTCTATCATTATATAATATGAAAACAATACAATACTTAAGCCTTGCCTCTATCCTACTTTTAGCTGCGTGCAGTAAGCCAGATAAAAAAACGGAATTGGCAGATTTGAAATCTCAACAAAAAGAAATTGAAGTAAAAATTAAAGCTCTTGAAAAAGAATTAGGTGCATCTGAGAAAAAAGCAGAAGCAACACCCGTCAATGTTTCAGTAATGCCAATTCAAGCACAAAACTTCAAACACTTTGTGGAAGCTCAGGGAATAGTTACTTCTAAAAATATCGTACAAGTAACGCCACAAATGGGTGGAGCTATCACAAGTATCTTGATTGTAGAAGGTCAGGTTGTGAAAAAAGGTCAATTAGTGGCAACCATCGATAATTCTGTAATGAAAGAATCATTGGTAGAAATTAAAACGCAATTAGATTTAGCTACGACAATCTTCAACAAACAAAAAACACTTTGGGACCAACAAATTGGTACAGAAGTTCAGTTTTTACAAGCAAAAGCCAACAAAGAGTCTTTGGAGAAACGCATTGCAACTATGGAAACGCAATTGGCAATGACAAAAGTTTACGCTCCAATTTCGGGAACGGTTGAAAAAGTTATTCAGAAGTCAGGTGAAATGGGAATGCCAGGTGGTCCAATTGCACAAATTGTAAACGTTGGCGACTTGAAAGTAACGGCTAAAATTGCTGATACTTATGTAGGTTCGGTAAAACGTGGCGATATGATTACCGTAAAATTCCCAGATATTAATAAAGAATTTTCAACACGTATTTCATTGGTAAATGCTTTGATTGACCCAGCTTCAAGAACATTCGGTATTGAGGCAAATATTCCAAATTTAGGAGGAACATTGAAGCCAAATCAAGTAGCAATTATTAATGTAAATGACTTATCGAAAGCTAATTCATTGGTTGTAAATCAAAACGTTGTTCAGAAAACTGAATCAGGAGACATTGTTTATGTAGCGGTAACTGAAAATGGGAAGAAAATCGCCAAAAGCAAAAAAGTTAAAACGGGGATTGCTTACAATGGAAACGTTGAAATTGTTGAAGGCTTAACAACAGGCGAAATGATTATTACACAAGGCTACCAAGATTTAGTAGATGGAAGTTTGATTGCGTATTAATTCAGACAAAATGGATATTCAAAATTCTGATTACCAATCTTTTTTTGGTGAAGTCAAAACTAAAATTCGTGAAGCTCAATACAAAGCATTAAAAGCCGTCAATAAAGAGTTAATTCAACTTTATTGGGATTTGGGAAAAATGATTGTAGAACGTCAAATGCAATTTGGTTGGGGAAAATCTATTATCGAAAATCTATCAAAGGATTTACAAAAAGAGTTTCCAAATGAAAATGGTTTTGGGAGAAGTAACTTGGAGTACATGAAGAGGTTTTACCTTGAATATCAGGCAGATACAATATCCCAACCAATGGTTGGGAAAATTGGCTGGACTCATAATGTTATCATCATGCAAAAATGTAAAACCGTAGAAGAGCGTAGGTTTTATATGATTCATGCCAAAAAATTTGGTTGGACAAAAAATGTTTTAATTCATCAAATTGAAAGAAAAGCATTTGAAATGTATTTGACAAACCAAACCAATTTTGACCAACTATTACCTGAAAATTATGCTCATCAAGCACATTTAGCGGTCAAGGATAATTACAGTTTTGATTTTTTAGATTTAGCAGATGAACATTCTGAACGAGAATTGGAAGAAGGCTTCTCCAGAAGAAATATCACAAAGATTTAACGATTTAGAAAATATTATTTAAAAATATGAACAACAACCTCGACAATAATGACGCTCTAACCAATGAAAAACATGGTGCGGGTGTGATTTATAATATGATTGGTTGGCTGGGAGCTAACCAAAAAACAGTGTACCTTTTTACTACTGTACTTTTTATTGTGGGTATGGTGATTTACAATATCTTACCCAAAGAGCAATTTCCTGATATTAAAGTTCCGCAGATTTATGTGCAAACTATTTATGCAGGAACAACGCCAACGGATATTGAAAATACCATTACAAAACCTATCGAGAAGCAGATTAAAACTATCTCAGGGGTAAAAAAAGTAAAGTCAAATTCACTACAAGATTTCTCGATTATCTTGGTTGAATTTAACCCTGACGTAAAAGTTGAAGATGCTCTCCGTAAGGTAAAAGACAAAGTTGACATTGTTCAATTACCAAAAGATTTGACGAAAAAACCTGTTGTGCAAGATGTAAACTTCTCGGAGTTTCCAATTATGAACATCAACTTGGCGGGAAACTTTCCTTTAGCAAAATTAAAAGACTTTGCTGAAGATTTACAAGACGAAATTGAAGGTTTACCAGAAATTACTCGTGTAGATATTGTAGGAGCTTTAACTCGTGAAATCCAAATTAACCTTGACCTTTACAAAGCTCAGTCGTCGGGTTTATCATTTTATGACATTCAAACGGCAATTCAAGGCGAAAACGTAAATATTTCAGGTGGTGAATTAAACGTTGACGGGGTTAGAAGAACACTAAGAGTAAAAGGTGAATTTAAGTCGATGGCTCAAATTCAAGATATTCAGTTACGTTCATCATCAGGTGCGATGGTTCGTTTGGGCGATGTTGCCGAAGTAATTGATAGTAGCGAAGAACAACAAGATTTTGCTCGTTTAGACAATAAAAAAGTAGTAACACTCAACGTAATCAAACGTGGTGGAGCTAACTTAATTAAAGCATCTGAAGAAATTGAGGAAATCATTGCCAAAGCAAAAGAAAATCGTTTGCCACAAGGTTTAGAAGTTAGAATTACAGCGGATACTTCTGAAAGAACAAAAGGAGATATTGACGACTTAGTGAATACCGTAATTTTAGGTTTCATCTTTGTGGTATTGGTTTTGATGTTCTTTATGGGTGTGCGTGATGCCATTTTCGTGGGACTTTCTGTTCCATTATCAGCATTGTTAGCTTTTATTCCATTGTTTTTCTTAGGATTTACGCTGAATACCATCGTACTTTTTGCCTTCTTATTAGGTTTGGGTATTGTGGTAGATGATGCCATTGTGGTAATTGAAAACTCACACCGTATTTTCAATCAGTATCGTCATATTTCAATTGTTGAAGCCGTAAAACTGGCTGCCTCTGAGGTATTCATTCCTGTATTATCAGGAACAGTTACGACGGTTATGCCATTTGTTCCGCTTCTTTTTTGGCCGGGTATTATTGGTGAATTCATGAAGTTTTTACCAATCACCTTAATTTGTACTTTGATTGCTTCTTTGATTGTTGCTTATGTAATGAACCCTGTTTTTGCGATTTCATTCATGAAACGTCATGACGAACACGGTGTGGTTGATACCAGCGTTGCCGCCATCAAAAAACCAATGATTATCTTGGCAGTGTGTGCTTTATTAGGTTATATCGTTAATGTAGGTTTGGGTAATTTCTTTGTATTGATTGCTCTTTTATATGCTTTCAATCACTTTATTCTTACGCCAAAAATTATCGTTCCTTTCCAAGAAAAGAGTTTACCGAGATTTAAGAATAACTATCAAAAATTGATTTCTTGGTTGATTACAGGCTACCGTCCTGTTTGGGCAGTTATTTCAATGTTTGTATTATTTGCTGTAACTATTATGTTATTGGGTGTGGTAAAACCTCAGGTTATTTTCTTCCCAAGTGGTGAGCCAGATTATATTTATATCTACAACAATTTACCAATTGGAACAGATGCCAGAGTAACCGACTCGGTAACAAAAGTGATTGAGAAAAAGGTTTTTGAAATCATCAAACGTGAAAAAGCAGAAGGAGCTATCAACTCGGTAATTTCAAATGTTGGTAAAAATGCAGGTGACCCAACCAATCCTGACAGAGCTCCAACGCCACAAAAATCGAAAGTAACCGTTGCCTTTGTGAGTGGAATTAATCGTGGTGGAATTTCTTCAGAAAAAATGTTAACTGTTTTCAGAAAAGAAATTAAAGCATTGCCAATTCCGGGAGCAGAAATTTCCGTTGACAGAGAAAATAATGGACCACCAACTGGAGCTCCAATTGCGATTGAAATTGCGGGTGATGATTTCCAAACATTGGCAAAATTAGAAAAACAAGTACGTGCTGCCATTGACAAATCAGGGATTAAGGGTATTGAAAAATTGAAATCCGATTTGATTACCAATAAACCAGAAATCATCATTGACGTTGATAAAGCAAAAGCACAAAGAGAAGGTATTTCATCAGCACAAATTGCGATGGCTGTTCGTACTGCTTTGTTTGGTTTAGAAATCGCCAAATTCCGTGATGATAAAGACGAATACCCAATTCAATTGAGAATCAAGTCGCAAGACCGTAACCAGATTGAGAAATTATTGAGTATGAAAATCGTTTATCGTGATATGGTAATGGGCGGAATGTTGCGTGAAGTACCCTTAAATTCTATTGCGAATATCTCATACTCGACTTCTTTCAGCCAGATTAACCGTAAAAACCAAGAGCGTGTAGTAACCTTGAGTTCAAACGTTTCGCAAGGATATACGGCCAATGAAATTGTGCCACAAATTCAGGATTTAGTAGCAGAATTAGACGTTCCGAGTGGCTACGTAATCCGTATGGGAGGTGAACAAGAAGACCAACAAGAAACAGGTACTTTCTTGGTTGGAGCATTATTAGCAGCCGTTATTTTGATTTTCATGGTATTGGCAACACAGTTCAACTCAATCTCAAAACCGATTATCATCTTTGTAACCATTTTGTTATCGTTCATTGGTGTTTTATTAGGTTTCATGGCATTTGGACAACAATTCTCGGTTATCATGTCAGGTGTTGGTATTATTGCTTTGGCAGGGATTGTGGTAAAAAATGGTATCCTTTTAATTGAATTTACCGACGAACTTATCGGACGTGGTTATCCATTGAAAAAGGCTATCGTAGAAGCAGGAAGTACCCGTTTGACTCCTGTAATTTTGACAGCCGCAGCCGCAGTTTTAGGTCTTGTGCCTTTAGCAATTGGTTTAAGTATAGATTTTGTAAGAATGTTTACAGAGTTGAACCCACACATTCATACGGGTTCAGACAGTGCGGCATTCTGGAATATTTTAGCTTGGACAATTATCTATGGTTTAACATTCTCGACAATTCTTACACTCGTAATTGTACCATGTATGTACTATATCAACGAGCGTATTAGAGATAAATGGTTTAGAAAAAATAAAGTCACTCAAGAAATTTCGGTTGTAGAAGAAGTTTAAGATTTAATCAAAAACTCTTCCAACCAAAGATTATATTTAGTGGTTAGGTGATACAGAAACGCCCATTACATTGTAGTGGGCGTTTTTTTGTTCTGTAATCACTACTATCTTTACCTTAAAATCTAAAACTATGAATATGCTCTTTACAATCCTCCAAACAATTAATACACTTATTTTTATTGGCATATCAGCCATTCACTTTTATTGGGCTTTTGGCGGAAAATTTGGCGTCAATGCGGTTATTCCAGAAATTGAAGGAAAAACTGTTTTTCAACCTCCTTTTTTAGCAACTATTGGCGTTTCTGTTGCCATGTTAATTGCCGCTTGGTTATCATGGACACCCAATGACGATACTGACAACAATATTTTAATCTATGGAAATCTTGGAATTAGCATCATATTCTTAATTCGTGCCATTGGCGATTTTAAGTATGTGGGTTTCAGTAAGAAAATTAAAAATACCCTTTTTGCTCAAAACGATACTGTTTTTTATTCTCCATTGTGTTTACTTATCTCAAGTATTGCCTTTTTTATTTACTGGGTAATTCGATAAACTAATCAGCACGCTAAATTTTGTATTTACCCAAGTTTACAAAAAGATATTGCACATAACTTTTGTATTTAACTAAGAATCAGTAATTTTGCACCCTGATAAATTAGGCAAAGTGTATTTAAGAATATTTATTTCACTATTTACCTAAAAATCAAAGATTTAAACAACGCTTAAAACAAATAATCAACATATTAACAATGGCACGTGATTTAAAGTACACAAGAAACATTGGTATTGCTGCCCACATTGACGCAGGTAAAACAACAACCACTGAACGTATCCTCTATTATGCTGGTGTAAGCCACAAAATTGGTGAAGTTCATGATGGAGCTGCTACAATGGACTGGATGGAGCAAGAGCAAGAAAGAGGTATTACCATTACTTCAGCTGCAACTACTGTAAGCTGGAAATACAGAGAACAAGATTACCACATTAACATTATTGATACCCCTGGTCACGTGGACTTTACGGTTGAAGTAAACCGTTCATTACGTGTACTTGATGGTCTTGTGTTTTTATTTAGTGCTGTTGATGGTGTTGAGCCTCAATCAGAAACTAACTGGCGTTTAGCTAACAACTATAACGTAGCTCGTTTAGGCTTCGTTAACAAAATGGACCGTTCTGGTGCTGACTTCTTAAACGTATGTCGTCAGGTAAAAGAAATGTTAGGTTCTTATGCTGTGCCTTTACAATTACCAATTGGTGCTGAAGATAAATTTGAAGGTGTAGTTGACTTAGTTAACTTCCGTGGTATCAAATGGAATGAGCATGATAAAGGAATGACTTTTGAAGTTGTGCCTATTCCTGAAGACATGATGGAAGAAGCAACTGAATACCGTGAGAAATTATTGGAAGCAGTTGCTGAATTTGACGAGAGTTTGATGGAAAAATACTTCGAAGACCCTGAGTCAATCACTGAAGATGAAATGTTAGCTGCTCTTCGTGCTGCTACAATTTCAATGAAAATTGTTCCAATGCTTTGTGGTTCATCTTTCAAAAACAAAGGTGTTCAAACAATGCTTGACTACGTGATGGCTTTATTGCCTTCACCAATGGACAAAGAAGCCACTAAAGGAACTGACCCTCGTACTGATGCTGAAATTTTACGTCAGCCTTCAGTTGATGAGCCTTTCGCTGCATTAGCATTTAAAATCGCAACTGACCCTTACGTAGGTCGTTTGTGTTTCGTTCGTGCTTATTCAGGTGTATTGGAAGCAGGTTCTTATATCTTGAACAACCGTTCTGGAAACAAAGAGCGTATTTCTCGTATCTTCCAAATGCACGCTAACAAGCAAAACTCAATCGAGCGTTTAGAAGCTGGTGATATTGCTGCGGTAGTAGGATTTAAAGATATTAAAACTGGAGATACTCTTTCTGCTGAGAAATTCCCAATCGTATTAGAATCGATGGACTTCCCAGATCCAGTTATTGGATATGCAATTGAGCCTAAGAAATCGGCTGACCAAGATAACTTCTCTAAAGCTATCGGTAAGTTAATCGAAGAAGACCCAACTTTACAAGTAGAGTCTAACGAAGAAACTGGACAGACTATCATCAAAGGTATGGGTGAACTTCACCTTGAAATCATCATCGACCGTATGCGTCGTGAATTCAAAGTTGAAGTAAACCAAGGAGCTCCACAAGTAGCTTACAAAGAATCATTGACGAAAACTACTGAACACCGTGAAGTTTACAAGAAACAGTCAGGTGGTAAAGGTAAATTTGCCGATATTCAATTTGAAATGGGTCCACGTGAAGACGGTAAAGAAGGTTTGGAATTTGTCAACGGTATTGTTGGCGGTGTTATTCCAAAAGAATTTATCCCTTCAATCCAAAAAGGTTTCGATTCAGCAATGAAAAACGGAGCTTTGGCTGGATATCCAATGGATTCAATGAGAGTAAGATTATTCCACGGTTCATTCCACGATGTCGATTCAGATGCGTTGTCATTCGAAATGGCTGCTCGTTTAGGTTACAAAGAAGCTGCTAAAGCTGCTGGTGCTAAATTGATGGAACCTATCATGGCTGTTGAAGTTGTTACTCCAGACGAATACACAGGACCTATCACAGGTGATATGAACCGTCGTAGAGGTATGATGAAAGGTATGGATTCTAAACAAGGTGCAGTAATCTTGAAAGCAGATATTCCTTTATCAGAATTATTCGGTTATGTAACTGACTTACGTACTATGTCTTCAGGACGTGCTACTGCAAACTTAACTTTCTCTCACTACGAATTCGTTCCGCAAAACATCGCTGACGAAGTTGTGAAAAAAGCGAAAGGTTTGTAATAGTAACCATATAAAAAAAGCCTTCTCAGAGCAATTTGAGAAGGCTTTTTTATTTACAATCGAAATCAATATACCTATGAAGCATTTAATAAATTTCTTCCTCCCGACAACAAACACAACTCCTTAAATTTCCCAGGTGTAACGCCCACGTATTTCTTGAAAATGATAAAGAAATAATTGGTACTACTAAAACCTGCCTTAAAACAGGCATCACTAATATCATTGTGTGTATCTGACAGCAATTCCTTAGCAATTTTTATCCTTTCTTGATTGATGAAATCTACGGGTGTAATGCCTAATTCACGTTTAAATTGACGGAAGAAATTGGCTTTACTCATACAAGCCAAATCACACAGTTTCTCAATACTAAGTTTTTCCGTAATGTGTTCTTTAATGTATTGAATCACAAAAGCAAAGCGATTGGTATTGGCGTATTTTTTGTAATTATCCACAATCAAAACTCTCGCTTGCGTTTGCATCAATCTGATTAACAGTTCATTAATCATAAAATTGGCAAATAAATCCTTAGCCGTATTTGTCTCCGTTGAAACTTTCACCAAGCGGTCAATCGTGTTGGTTACCTCAAAAGAGTTTTTAAGGTGAAAAGTATCTAAATCAATTTTCCATGAATCATGTTCTTCTATTTTAGCATATTTTTCATTTAATAAATTAACCGTTTCTTTTATCTGCTCGCTCTTGATTGCCAATGCCATACATTGCGTTGGGTTCGAGAAGTCGGCTTCGGGAAAATCTATAACCATTTCTTCATCTGCGGGTACAATAACTGATTCTCCAGGAAGATATTCAAAACCTTCCTGGTCGAATAAGTGCATGACTTTTTTGCCCCTAAACATACTCGTCAATACGAAACTATTGAATTTCAAACGTACATCTTCACTTTGTTGATTGGTTTCAAAAATATTTAGCTCAAAATTATTGAGTGAATATACTGTCCGATTTTCCACGAGCGTAATTAAGTCCTTCTTCGGCTTCAATGCAGGTGCCTCAGGCTTATACATCTGTCTCATCTTGTGATATTATACTAAATGTTAAAGGGATAAAATAACGGTTACATACTAAGCGAAAAGCGATTTGCGATAAAGCGAATTAAATTATTAAAGACCGATAGCTGAAACTTCAATCAATTAAATATAAAGCAATCTTGCCTCCGCTTCTTGTACAATAATAATCATCTGTTAATTGTGATGCAATTGATTAAATACACAATGAGATTATTGTCAATTTTTATGAGACTATTATCAAGTTTATAGCAATAATCTAATATTATGTACAAAAAATACAATGATACTATCGTCAAGTATTGTGATATAAAAGTAAACAGTAATGGTAATAATTCAAGATATTTTTGTACATAAATAAATCACCCAAAACAAAATACTTTTATTATCATGGAAAATACAGCAGTAGAAACTCCAGTCGTAGCGAGTGCAAACACAGATAATCTTGTACCAAGACCAATATTTAGAAGTCAATATGAAAACTTTATCGGTGGCAAATGGGTAGCACCTGTACAGGGGCAATATTTTGAAAACTCTTCACCAATTGATGCTAAAGTTTTCACAAAAGTGGCACGCTCTACAAAAGAAGACGTTGAATTAGCTCTTGATGCAGCTCATGAAGCTTTTGCTACTTGGTCTAAAACTTCTGCAACTACTCGTAGTAATGTTCTCTTGAAAATTGCAGACATCATTGAGCAAAATCTTGAATATTTAGCAACAGTTGAGACTATTGATAATGGAAAACCTATCAGAGAAACTATCCACGCAGATTTACCTTTAGTAGTTGACCATTTCCGTTATTTTGCTGCGACTATCAGAACTGACGAAGGTTCGGCAGCAGAACACGACCCAAATACGCTTTCTTTGATTATTCACGAACCAATTGGTGTGGTCGGACAAATTATTCCTTGGAACTTCCCATTATTGATGGCTACTTGGAAAATGGCTCCAGCATTGGCAGCAGGTTGTACTATTGTCATGAAACCAGCCGAACAAACACCAGTGGGTATTTTATGTCTGATGGAATTATTGCAAGATGTTTTACCAGCGGGTGTTTTAAACATCGTAAACGGTTTTGGTTTAGAAGCTGGAAAACCTTTGGCAAGCTCTACGAGAATCGCTAAAGTTTCTTTCACAGGAGAAACTACCACGGGGCGTTTAATCATGCAATATGCTTCTGAAAATATCATTCCTGTAACGATGGAATTAGGCGGAAAATCGCCAAATATCTTCTTCCCAAGCGTAATGGAAGCTGATGACGAATTTTTCGATAAATGTTTGGAAGGGGCAGCAATGTTCGCTTTAAATCAAGGAGAAATTTGTACTTGTCCATCACGTATGTTGGTGCATGAGTCTATTTTTGATGCTTTCATTGCTCGTGTTATTGAGCGTGTAAATGCTATCAAAAAAGGTCATCCATTAGATATGACAACGATGATTGGAGCTCAAGCATCAAACGACCAATACGAGAAAATTTTATCTTATTTACAAATCGGTCAGGACGAAGGAGCAGAAGTGCTTTGTGGTGGAGCAGCTCACATTCAAGAGGGAGATGCCGCTAATGGTTATTATATCCAACCAACTATCTTGAAAGGACACAATAAGATGCGTATTTTCCAAGAAGAAATTTTTGGACCTGTGTGTTCGGTAACTACTTTCAAAACTGTTGAAGAAGCCATTGAAATTGCCAATGATACTTTATACGGCTTAGGTGCTGGTGTTTGGACTCGTGATGCACATGAATTGTACCAAGTACCAAGAGCTATCCAAGCGGGTCGTGTTTGGGTAAACTGCTACCATGCGTATCCAGCTCATGCTCCATTTGGGGGTTATAAAAAATCAGGATTTGGACGAGAAAACCACAAAATGATGCTTGACCATTATCGTTCTTGCAAAAATATGTTGATTTCTTACGACAAAAAGGCTTTAGGATTCTTTTAAATAGTTTTAGGCTATATGCTTTATGCAATAAGCGTTTTCGTTGCATAAAGCTTATAGCCTAAAACTTAAAGCAATTATGGAAAAAACTCCCAGAGTATTATTAACTGCTAAGGCAGAAGAATTAATTGACCGACTTCGGGCGGAACATGGCGAGATTATGTTTCACCAAAGCGGTGGTTGTTGTGATGGCTCAGCACCGATGTGCTTTACAGTTGGAGAATTTTTGACGGGGATAAATGATGTGCTACTTGGAAAAGTACACGGCTGTAATTTTTACATGAGTGCTTTTCAATTTGAATATTGGCAATATACACAACTGATGTTGGATGTTGTAGAAGGCAGAGGTGCAAGTTTTTCGTTGGAAATCCCGCTTGGATTACGCTTCATTATTTATTCACAAGTTTATACCGAAGAGCAACTAAAAAATCTTTGTACAATTTATGATGGCGAAGGCGATGAATTAATTTATAGTTAAGTAGGAATTAGGGTTTAGTATTGGAGCATTGTCATCATTACGTAGGGGTGTATCGCATACGCCCAAAAGGTCGAGATGTAGGCGTATGCGATACGCCCCTACGTAATATCAATTTATTCCGAATACTTAACGTAAAAAGGTTATCAGAAAACTCATTAATTTTCCTGATAACCTTTTTTATCTCATTACACCACAATTGGTTCTGCTTCTGGAAAAAACGAATGCAATCTCAACAAAATAGATTCAACCACCGCATCAGGACAAGAAGCACCACATGTTAACATGATGGTTACTTGTTCTTTAGATGGAATAAAATCTTTCGTTATTTTTTCTACTTTCTCGTGTAAATCAAAATGACTGATAAGATTATCCGATAAAATTTTATCTGCCGAAGAAATAAAATAAGTCGGTAATTTCTGCTCGCAAAGTTCTACTAAATGCGATGTATTTGAAGAATTATATCCACCTGCTACAATGGCTAAATCCGCATTTTCTTTCAACAAACCATACGTTGCACTTTGATTATCATTGGTTGCATAACAAAGTGTATCACGAGTATCAGCAAAATAAGCCGTTACGTCTGACCCTTCGATATTATATTGCTGAATCATAATTTGCTTCAAATAATCCGCAATACCTTGCGTATCAGAAGCCAACATGGTGGTTTGATTTACAACGCCAATTCTTTGTAAGTCTTTCGTAACATTAAAACCTTCCGAAAATTGTCCTGCAAATTCTTCGTAAAATTGCTCCGCAGGTTTTTCTCCCGTAATATATTTAGCTAACTCAATGGTTTGAGCCATATTTTTTACCACAATCGTCGGAGCATTTTCTTTTGAATGAGAAAATGTCGCACGAGTTTCTTCATGCGTAGGTTTGCCATGTACAACAATGGTATAATCTTTCTGTCCGATAGCAGTGGCACGATTCCAAACCTTTTCAACAAATGGACAAGTGGTATCGTATTGATAAGCATTAATTCCAATTTCTGAAAGACGGTTCTGAATTTCAACCGTTGTTCCAAAAGCAGGAACAATCACCACATCTTCAGAGGTCAACTCACTCCATGCAATCAATTGATTTCCAGCAGTATCCATGATAAATTTCACACCTCTACTCAATAAATCTGCATTTACGTCAGGGTTATGAATCATCTCCGAAAGTAAGAAAATCCTTTTATCGGCATTTTCCTCGATGGTTCGATAGGCAATTTCTACGGCATTTTCTACCCCATAACAAAACCCAAAGTGTCTTGAAATCAAGAATTTAACTGCTCCATAATCCAGAACAGTAGGCGTATAATCTTTCTTGAGCTTATCTTGCAGTCGGCGGGATTCTTTAATACCACCAATAATACTACTTTTATATAAGTCAGGTATGTGAAATGCCTTCATTTTCTTCATTTTTTTTCGAGTATTCTCCGCTTCAAGAGTATTCACTCCGAGAGCATTCACTCGAAACCGTTTAATATTAGAAGAATTACTAATTACCTCCATTTGTTTAAACAACTTTTTTGATTAACAGTTTTGAAATAAGACTAAAAAAATGTTTTTGTTTAATTTTTCATTCAAAAAGTAACACAAAACACCTGATTGTCAGTATTTTAAAATTTAGTCATCAAAATTAGTCTCTATTTTATTTATTAAGTGATTTTTAACGAAAATAATTATAACAAATGTCTCGTAAAACTGTTTTAAAGTACAAAAATTATGATGTCCATTCGATAACATCCGTCTCACCATCAGGAAAAGTTAACGCCAATATTGCCACTTGGGTCATGCAAAGTGCCATGCAGGGGAAATACCTTACAGTAGCTTTGTATAAAACAGATTATACAATTCAATTGGTTCGAGAAAGTATGATTCTCAATGTCAATCTGTTAGCTCAAGACCAAGCTAAAAAATTGATTCCTAAATTGGGGAGAAAAAGTGGATTAACTTCCAATAAATTCGTCAATCTACCTTTTGAAGTCGATGAAAGAGGTTGCCCTTTTTTAACAGAAGCAATTGGTTATATTCAATGCAAATGTGTGGGAAGTATTGATTCTGGCGACCATGAATTATTTGTCTGTGAAGTAATCAAACAAGTGACGCTAAATCCAGATAAAGAAGTTTTGACAAATAATTACCTTCGAGAGAATGGTTTGGTGAGGGGCTGAGATTTATGTTTTTATAGGAATAATAAAAAGCCTTAACTAAAATATAGCTAAGGCTTTTTATAAATTATACTATTTCGCATAGTTCTATTTCTTTCAATTTCTTAGAAATATTATCATACAAATCTGCAAGCATTAGATATTCCTCAGAATTATTTTGAAAAATATACTGTTTATCTTCTTTTAATACTCCATCCGCATCTAAAAACGAGAGAGAACATACGTAACTATCACTGTCCTTAGGATAATATTTACATAAAATAATTCCTTCATCATTATTAAACGCTCTAAAGCAACTTATACTTGAAGTTCCCGACCATGCCAAAACTCCTGCCTTTGATTGAGCTAAAATATTTTCGATATATTCTTTTATATTTCTCATTTCGGTTTTGTTAAAGTTAAATAGTCTGGTTTAATTGATTGTAAAAAATTTCGAAGTTCTGATATTTTTTTTAAAAACTTTCCTTTATCAAAATCATTGTGAGGATTATCAAATTTCCTCATAAGATTATAATTTTCAGCAGATAATTCGGAATTAAATGTTGTAAACTGCTCAGACCAAAGATATTCACATTGTTTTTTACACTCTTCAATGCTTTTGTTTATTTGTTCTTTCGAAATCATGTCTGTCTCAATACAACTCAAACAATTCTCTAACTCATTAGAATAATGGATTAAAACAGCTTTTTTACAATCAGACAAAATTCCTTGTATTTCTTTGCTGAGTATATGTCAAAACTTTGAAAAGAGCCAAGCAATTTGTAATATGGGTTTACCAAGACACATAAAACAGATTGCACTGGCTCATGGAGGATAAAAATACAACCATTGATTTACAATTACAAAACTATTTACCGTGGCATAAAGCCCGTTTAAAGTTTCTTAATTTATTTATTGTTTCTCTAATTCGTAACAGAAACATTAGTTACAGTAAAAATGCGGTAACCCTTAACAACCGAGAAACGTGTACAAATCTTCGCAGGATTCAGCGTTTTTTTACTGAATTTTCCATTGATTTTGACATAATTGCTCAGTTATTGTTAGCTTTAATTCCTATTAAAGCACC
>NZ_QGGO01000032.1 GCF_003148625.1 Arcicella aurantiaca
GCCTTAGGAAAATATGATTTTAAATATCCTTTGATAATAATTTGATAGTAATATTTAAAACATTTAACGCCCGAATGATGATAGTAAATACTGATCGCCATCATTTCACTGGTACTCATTTTGGAGACAGCTAAACTTTCTCCTGATTCAACCATGTGTTTTTCAAAACACTTACAAAAATCGTCGCAGTCAATGAAAATTTCTGTTAATTTTGTCGTTAGCAATGTTAGTCGGCTCATGATGTGTTCTTGTTTTTGTGCAATTACAAAAATACATTAGAGTCGGCAATATTGCTTTTTTTTGTTGTAAAAAATTGATTATCAGTTTGTTATATCAATAACTCACGTTAAAAACTAAAACTAACCGAAAATCAAACATCGAAAAACGAACATCAATATCCTAAATATGAAAAGATTTGAAAATAAAGTTTGTTTAGTAACAGGAGCATCGTCAGGAATTGGACGAGCAACAGCTCTTTCTTTTGCAGAGGAAGGAGCAAAAGTTGTGGTAGCAGACATCAACGAAACGACTGGCATTGAAGTCGTTAACGAAATAAATTCAACAGGTGGCGAAGCGATTTTTGTAAAATGCAATATCGGAGAAAGGCAAGATATTGTCAATCTTATTACTACAACGGTCGATACTTTTGGTCGTCTTGATTGTGCCGTCAATTGTGCGGGAATCGCAGGAAAAGTCTCAAAACCCGTCCATGAATATCCAGAAGAAGATTGGTTATTACAAATTCAGATTAACCTTATCGGCACATGGTATTGTGTAAAATTTCAGTTGGAACAAATGCTTAAACAAGGAGGTGGAACAATCGTTTGTGTGTCTTCGGCAGCAGGGCTTGTTGGGCAACCAGAAAATTCTCCGTATGCGGCTTCAAAACATGGGGTAAATGGCTTGGTAAAATCGGCGGCGATTGAATACGCCACTAAAAATATTCGAGTAAATGCCATTTGTCCAACGGCAATCGAAACGCCAATGATTATGCAAGGGCGAAGAAAATTAGCCGAAAATCCAGAAGCTTTACAACAAGCCATTAATTTTCAAAGAATGAAACGCATGGGACAACCCCAAGAAGTGGCAGATGTGGCTCTTTGGCTTTCAAGCGAGCAATCGAGTTTTATTACAGGACACACGATGGCGGTTGATGGCGGTGCTTTTGCCTAATAAATTAGGAGTTAGTTGTTAGAGATTAGTATTTTAGGTACTTAAAATTTGATGATTATCACTATTTTAATCTTATACTAATTTCTAAAAGTGGTTCAGGTTTATAGAAGGAATATTTAAAAGAAGTTATCCACTATCCGTCGCACAACCGCCGACAGGGCAAAAAAGCCGCTGTCAGGGTTGAATCCGAAACCCTGACAGCGGCTTTTCGCCCTGACAGCGGCTTTTCGCCCTGACAGCGGTTATTTTCTTGATTGCGAAAAAAGTAGATAGTTCTGTTTTAAAATATACTTTAAGCCAGCTAATTACTTTACTCGCTTTTCGCAAATCGCTTTTCACTAACTACAATATCACTCTAAAGGCTTTTTTGAATATTCAAAAAAGCCTTTTTTATTTAAAATCTAATTTTTGTATTGATTTTGAATAGTATTAGATTAAAATTGATTCACATTTACTTATATTTGAATAGTATTTTTGTACAATAATTAATTGAAATATTTCAAAAAATAAAATGGCAAAGAACCCTCACTTCTTATCTCAAATGGCTCACATTGAGGTATTGACAACAGACCTACATAAATCAGTAGAATTTTTCAGAGACGTAGTTGGAATGGACGAAACTGGTCGAGAAGAATCTTCTGTTTACCTCAGAGCATGGGGCGATTATTTTCATCATACCTTAAAACTTACGCAAAGTGAAAAATCTGGACTTGGACATATCGGCTGGCGTGCCGATAGTGCGGAGGCTCTTGAAGAATGTGTGGCTCATCTTGAGTCTTTAGGTGCTGGTTTAGGCTGGACTGAAGGTGATTTAGGACATGGAAAAGCTTATCGTTTCAAATCTCCTGACGGTCATACACACGAAGTTTTCTGGGACGTAGTTTGGTTGCGTGAAACTGGCGAACGTGGCAGTATCTATGCAGACCGTTATGCAAGTAACCGTAAATTGGGAGCAAATCCACGTCGTTTCGACCACGTAACTTATATGGTTGCCAAAGGAAAATATGCTGACGAAAAAGCATTTTGGCAGACTTTCGGTTTGAAAAACCCTGACGAAATCCGTATTGCAGATGAAATGCCTCCAGTTGGTGGACTTTGGACAATCGGGAATTTATCGCATGATATTGCCGTGTTTACTGACCCAAATATTGAAGAAAATCAAGGTGTTTTAAATCACATTTGTTGGAATGTTGATAGCCGTGAAGAAGTTTTGATTGCTTTAGATTATTTCATCGAGAAAGGATATAAAAGTGTAATGGGAGCTCCAACTCGCCATAAAGCAGACGAAGGTTTCTTTATCTATATCATCGACCCTGGAAGTGGCGTTTTGTTTGAATATTACGCTTGTGCAAGATTAGTTTTTGCTCCAGACCACCAAGATGTTCACTACTTAAAAGACAATCCAAACGACGCTTGGGGAAGTGTAAACCCATTTGCAGAAATGGCAAAAGGCAAAAAACTTGGACTAACTGACGGCGTTGTTAAACCTGTTGATATTTAGTTACTGGTTAATTGGTTATTGGTAAACTGGGAATTGGTTATTGGTGGACTGGTTATTGGTAGATTAGTTATTGGTGGACTGGTTATTGGAAATTAGTACTAATTCAACCAAGAATCAATTTACTAATAATTCACCAGTAACCAATTCTCAGTCCACCAATAACAAGTTTACCAGTAACCAATAACAAGTCCACCAATAACAAGTTTACCAATAACCAATAACAAGTCCACCAATAACAAGTTTACCAGTAACCAATAACAAGTCCACCAATAACCAATTTACCAATCTACCAGTAACCAATTAACCAGTAAACCAACACAAATATGTGGCATTATTTTCCAGGGCAGTATATGCCTTCATATCAAGTAAATAGAGCATTGACACAAGCCCATTATGGTGGCGGTGAATTTGCAGAAATATTAGAAGTTGCGAGTGAAATCGACCCAGCAAACCGTGAAAGTTTTAACAAAGCATGGGTTAAAATGGGCGATAAAGTCTATGAATTAGCCGAAAATTATGCAAAGGCTGGTCATCATGTGTCTGCTCGTAGAACTTATCTAAGAGCCTTTAATTATTTACGTACCAGCGAGTTCTTTATGAATTTGCAAGATGAGCGTAAAATTCCATACTACCTAAAATGTCGTGATGCGTTTATCAAAGCCATTCAGCTTTTTGATGAAAAACCATTACAATTAGAAATTCCATTTGAAGGTTCATCTTTGCCCGCTTATTTATTCAAACCAAGTGGCGTTGAGAATCCACCTGTGATGGTGATGTTTGGAGGTTTGGATAGTTTGGCAGAAGAATTATATTTCGGTATTGCCCAACATCTCAACGAACGTGGCATTGCTATGATGGCAGTTGATGGGCCGGGACAAGGTGCTTCATTAAGGTTAAATCACATCCATACTCGTTACGATTACAATGTTCCGGGAACGGCAGTTTTAGACTATATCATCGAAAATCTCGGCGAACACGTGGATACTTCTCGTGTGGGTATCGGGGCGGTTTCTATGGGCGGTTATATGGCAGCTCGTTGTGCGGCATTTGAACCACGTTTTAAGGTTTGTATGATTTTCGGAGCGGTTTGGTCGTATTATGATATTTGGAAAAATCGTCCTGATAATCATCCATTGGCTGAAATTGTACAACATATCGTTGGGGCAGATAATATGACAGAAGCTCGTGAAAGATTGAAAAATTTCACTTTAGAAGGCGTAGCAGAGAAAATATCAATGCCTACTTACATTCTTCACGGAGAAGACGACCGTCAGAATTTTGTAGAAAATGCTTATCAAGTAAACGATGCTCTTACCTGCGAACACGTCATGGAAATTGTACCAAAAGATGAAAGTGGTTCGGCTCACTGTTCGGTAGATGATTTTACTAAATCATTTAATATGTACGACTGGGTAGCTCAAAAAATAAAGGCATAATTTAGGTATTAGGGGTTAGGATTTAGGGGTTAGTTGAACTGGTTCGCCGATTTGTACCCATAATTACGATTTACGAATAGCTCGATTTACGATTAAAGACCAATTCGTCAAGGTTACGCACCTCGTCTAAATCAAAGCAATCGTCAATAATCTTGGGGAATAACTTAATAAATCTGTTCAACTAACAACTAAAACCTAACCCCTCACCCTACTTAACATCATCAAAAAATGGCAAAGAAAATATTGATTGTAGGAGCTGGCATTGGTGGGCAGTCGGCTGCTATTGGTTTAAAAAAAGCTGGTTTTGAAGTAGATATTATTGAACTTCATAAGGAATTTAATGTCTATGGAGTGGGTATTATACAACAAGCCAACGCCCTCAGAGCTTTAGACGCTATCGGTGTGGCAGATGAAGCCATGCGTAGAGGTTCACCTTATGGAAAAGTAAAATTATGCTTACCTCATGGCGTACAAATTGGAGAAGCGGGAACGCCTCCAATCGGAAGATTTCCAAGCCATAATGGAATTTCTCGTAGAATTTTACATGATGTTTTATTTGAAGAAGCTCAACGAATTGGCTTAAAATACCGCATGGGCGTAACCGTAGAATCCATTGATAATCAGCCAGATGCTGCCCATGTAACTTTTACAGATGGTACAAAGGGTAGTTATGATGTTGTGATTGCAGCCGACGGAGTAAGTTCAAAAGTAAGAAAACTCATCTTTGGTGATTATAAATTAAATTATGTAGGTTTATCGGTTTGGCGTTATGCTTTCAAACGTCCAGCCAACTTAGATACGGGTTATATTTTCTTTAATAAAAAACATAAAATTGGCGTTATTCCAATGACTGCCGACTCGTGTTATATCTTCTTAAATTCTGCCGAAGGCGATAATCCAATCATTCCAGAAGACCAATTAGTGGAAAAACTAAAAGGTTATATGTCGGCTTATCCAGTACCGCTTGTCCAAGAATTAATTCCACAAGTAACTGACCCTAAATTGGTTAATTACCGTGCCTTAGAAACCCTCAAAATGCCCGCACCTTGGTATAAAAACAGAGTGGTTGTTTTAGGAGATGCCGCTCATACAACTATTCCACAATTGGGTTCGGGAGCGGCTTTAGCCATTGAAGATGCAGTGGTTTTGATTGAAGAATTACAGAAAGAAGGTGAAGTTGAAGAGGTTTTCGAGAGATATATGAAGCGTCGTTATGAACGTTGCAAAATGGTTGTTGATGTTTCTGAAACTTTAGGTACTTGGGAATTACTCGAATACAACGACCAACCGCTTCCAGAAGGAGCTAATATGGGTATGTTGATGGGGAAAACAGGTATGGCTTTAACGGCAGAAATATAATTATATGTAGTTAATGGAAATTAGTTATTGGTCAATTGGTTTTACCAAAAATCACCCAATAACCTAATGGAATGATAAAGAATTTGTGCAAGACAAACAATAGACCACTGATTGAACGGATTATACTGATTTTCGCTGATTTTACTTTATTTTATCTGACTGCGTCCCAGACTGTGCGTCACAGACTGTGCGTCCCAGTGTAAATCTGTAAAATCAGTTCAATCTGTGGTCTAAATTTGTTGCAGACAAATAGTTGATAGTTCCGTAACCTAATTTTTTCAATTACTTAATTGGTAAATGGTTCAACTTCAGAATCCATTCACTATTTGACATAATCGTAAACCAAAATGAAATTAGTTACTTTTTTAAATAAAAATCAAGAAAGTCGTATTGGTTGGCTTCTTGGTGAAGCTGTGGTTGATATGCAGTTGGCAAGTGAAAAACTGCCGACTGATATGCTCACTTTTATTGATAATCACGAAGAATACTTTTCGATTATCAAGGCTTTGGGCGAAGTAAAACCACACTACCAACTTGCTGAAGTTAAATTGTTAGCACCACTTCCAAATCCACGTAGTTTTAGAGATTACATCGGTTTTGAAATGCACATGCAAAATGCCTCAAGAAGTTTTGGGCATCAAATTGGGGCAGCTTGGTACGATATGCCTATTTTTTATTTCACTAATCACCAAGCTATTTATGGGCCTGATGATGAAATAAAACGCCCAACCAAAGAAACCAAAATGGATATTGAGTTAGAAATAGCTTGTATCATTGGTAAAAAAGGGAAAGACATCAAAGCGGAAGAGGCTACTCCGTACATTTTTGGCTACACTGTTTTTAATGACTGGACAGCAAGAGCAATCCAGAAAGTTGAAATGGAAATTCCACTTGGGCCACACAAAGGAAAAGATTTTGCCAACGCTATCGGCCCTTGCATCGTGACGGCTGATGAAATGGAACAATACAGAATTCCGTTTGATGAAAGCGTTTTTCAAGACCCAATTCGTGTTCCAAAAGTAGCAGGTTCTCGTTTTGATATAAAAATGACTTCTCGAATTAATGGCAAAACCGTTTGTGAAGGAAACTACAAAACAGCGTACTACAATTTCGAGCAAATGATTGAACGTGCCTCTGAAAACAACGTCAATTTAATGCCCGGAGATATTTTAGGCTCAGGAACAGTAGGTTGGGGAAGTCTCATAGAAAATGCGTTCAGTGTTCATCGTCCGCTTGAACCAAACGATGTTGTTGAATTAGAAATTGAAGGAATCGGTATTTTGAGAAATACGGTTGTTTAAATTCAGCTCTAAATTTGGAGACTTCTATGTTTTTTAAATCATGGAAGTCTCTTTTTTTATGCTCGACATTTATAAGTATTCAGCTCAATACAAACGGCATCTTCATCCGTAATTTCATTTGGTACTTTCCAAGCAAAATCGGTAGAAATTGTAACATATTCCGCAAAGCAACCCGCTTTATTTAAACCGATTACACTTTTATTTACACAAATATTGCCATGTCCACTCAAACAATATCGGCATTTTCTACAAGGAATATTTAGCTCAATTACTACTCTTTCTCCAAGCTCTCTACCCTCAACTCCATCGCCAATTTTATCAATAAATCCTAAACCTTTATGTCCAATAATGGTTGGTTTATCTAATAGTCTATGTCCTAAAAAAAGATGAACGTCTGAGCCACAAATACCAACTTTAGATAATTTTATTTTAATCTCTCCAAACTTAGGTTCAGGCTTTTCAACATCATTTATCAGAATTTCATTTGGTTTATTTAAAAAACTCCAAACATAGTTTTATTTTTTTATAATTTTCAATAGCTTCTATTAGCAACAAATACTAACCTAATATCTCTTTATTTTTTTATTATGGTTGAAAAATACCATACTATTTTATGGAAATACTATTCATTTAATTAACGTGGAGTGCAATAAATAATAATTCATTTCAAACAGAAACTTTTTAAAAAATTACAATAAGATTTAATAGTTTTTTAAATATATCATTTTGCCTTGATAAGTGTAGTATCCTATCATCTTTACTTATGGTACTTTTGATAAAAAAAATGGTACAAAAGAACCATTTTTAATACACTTTATGATAATTTTGACTAAATTTGAATTATAGAAATAAATCTACAAAAAATTGAACAATACCAAGCGTACCAGTTATTTTCAAAAATGAAATAAGTTTAAGAATTAAGTAAGTTTTATAATACATTCTTAAATAATTATCATAGAAATTTCCCTAAAACACAATTATATTTATTGATAACTATTTGTATCCTTGAGAAGTAAAACCCTAATGAACTAATATTAGACCGCCATTTAATATGCTTATGTTAAATTATCTTGTTACAATTTTAAGCTAATTTCATTGGGGTTATTACTTCCACTTTATTTAGTATTTCTTCAATTAAAATAAATTATACCCAGTTTAGTAAAGTAAAACTCTATCTTAAAGCTCTTTCATGGGTTTTAGGGTAGAGTACAGTTTTGAATCTAAAGTTATTATTGGGATAGTTATTGAAGCTACCCAAAATTTTAAACTATCAGAAGCACTTTACTTTGATAGTAATTTTCCCTCCAAAACCATATCATATCTCTTTCTTGAGCTATTAGAACTCAATAAAAATTCATATTCCTTTCACGATTAAATATGAAATTTGAAATCAAAAACTTCGGATTATATGGTACAGAACAATCGACTGTTTCTGCGGACTTTCTCAATTTGGTTGCACTTGATTATAGTTGCAGAAAATATAATTGGGAAATAAAACCCCATTTTCACGGAAATCTTTATCAGTTTTTTTTTATTGAATCAGGCTCTGGAACACTAATTATCAATGAGAAAATGAAGAAATTTTCGGGACAGAATATCATCATTATGCCCGAAAATAATCTACATGGTTTTAAATTTAGCGATGATATAAAAGGTTATACTCTTTCGGTTTCTTCGGCTATTATTGATAAAATCACAAGCCATGATAAAGACTTACTTTATGAGATTAGTCGGGTGAGATTACTCAATATGAATAATAATTTTGATGAATTTAATGATGCGATGGATTCTATCCGTAGAATGATTAAAGAGTTAAATTTACAAGCAGAAAAGGAAGCTCTATTTTTGGAAACATTGCTTTTATTACTCCTTATCAAGATTTTCAGGATGACGATTGAGTCGGAAAAAGAATATATTGCCTCCACTCGTGAGTTGGCTTACTACAAAGATTTCATAAAAATGATAAAAAGAGTTGTGCCAACTAATAAGAGTATTGAAGATTTCACAAAGGATTTGGGCATTAGTAAAACACATCTCAATAGAGTTTGCCAAACTATTACAGGTGAATCAACGAAACAGGTAATAAGCAATTATTTGATTAATGAAGCCATGATTTTGATGGCTCATACAGACATGACGATTTCAGAAATTGCTTATCAATTAGAGTTTAAAGATGTAAGTTATTTTTGCCGTTTTTATAAAAAACAAACAGGAATTTCTCCTGCAAAATTCAGAGAGAAAAATCAACATTTAGAACAAAATCACCACGTTGTTGCTTTGAATTATTAAAACTGACTCAACTATCTGTTTGAATACAGAGTTGAGCCAGTTTTAAATTATGTGTGAATCATCGTATCGTTACTTGTACTGGATTATCAGATTTATCCTCTACGACATAAAATGTTTGGTAATTATACCCAAGCTATTTGCCACAACTAATCTATTTCAATCCTAACATTTTAATTGCATTTTCTTTCAAAATCAGCGGTTTTACTTCGTCCTTAAAACCTGCTTCTTCAAAATCTTTCATCCATCTTTCTGGGGTAATCAAAGGAAAATCTGTTCCAAACAACATTCGGTTTTTCAGCATCGTATTGGCGTACTGAATCAGTTGCTTAGGGAAATATTTGGGCGACCAACCGCTTAAATCAATGTAAACATTTGGTTTGTGCATTGCTACCGAAAGAGCTTCGTCTTGCCAAGGCCAACTTGGGTGGGCAATAATAATTGGGCAATCAGGAAAATCAATCGCCACATCATCTAAGTGCATCGGATTTGAATATTCTAAACGTAAACCGCCTCCCCCACGCACGCCAGAGCCAAAACCCGAATGCCCTGAGTGAAAAAGCATTGGTAATTTGTATTCTGCAATAACTTCATAAAGATGATACGCCATTTTATCGTAAGGATAAAAACCTTGTACCGTCGGATGAAATTTGAAACCTTTTACGCCATAATTTTCGATTAAATCACGAGCTTCTCTTGCTCCCATTCGCCCTTTGTGTGGGTCAATACTGGCAAAGGCAATCATCACATCATCATTTTTCAAGGCACATTCTGCCACTTCAATATTCGGAATACGTTTTTTACCTACTTCATGCTCCGAATCTATCGTAAACATCACCAAAGCCATGTTTATATCTCGATAAAAATCAGCGGTTTCTTGCATCGTCGGGCGTTTATCCGACTTAAAATATTTGGCAAAAGCCACATCAAACTCCGACCGATAGTCATCATGTGGCTGGCAACACGAAACTTCTGCGTGCGTATGTACGTCTATGGCGGTTATTTTTTGTATGTCTATCATGTTGTTTTAGGTCAAAAATTCATTATAATTACTCGGATTTATCACTTTGAAAGTAGAATCAGGATAAGCATCTTGAAACGATTTTGGCAATTTAGGGTTCTTTTTTTCACCCCATTTAAACTCATACGTATCAATTTTCCCATCTCGTTCTTCCAAATAATCTATTTCCTGTTGTTGAGCTGTTCTCCAAAAATATTGACCACCGTATAATTGTTGGTATTTAAAATATTTTACTCGTTCAGCAATCAGATAATTTTCCCATAATGCTCCAATATCTGTTCTATTGGCAATCGGCAGAAAATTTCCAATAATGGCATTTCTAACGCCATTATCATAAAAAAAGACTTTCTTCGTTTTCTTTAATTCATTTCTCAGGTTACGACTAAAGGCATTTACTCTAAAAACTACAAATACTTGTTCTAATAAATCAATGTATTTTTCTATGGTATTTTTATCAACACCTAATACTTGCCCTAAATTTTGATAAGAAACTTCACTACCCATTTGCAAGGCTAAAGCGACTAAAAGTTTATGAAGTAGTGACGATTTTTTCAAGCCTTCATACATCAACAAATCTTTATATAAATAACTGTCAGTCAGTAAAATAAGCCCTTCTTTTTCATTTCCTATATTATTAATTACTTCTGGATATGAGCCATAAATTAGCCGCCGTTCCAGCATTCTTTTTTCTTCAATAAGTCCTTGATTATTGCAGAGTTCCTCAAAAGAAAAAGGGTATAAATGAAACTCGAATTTCCGCCCAGTCAGCGGTTCGTTTATCTTGTTTGCTAATTCAAAAGCCGAAGAACCAGTGGCTATAACTTGAATATTAGGAAAATTATCCACTGCCAATTTCAACGTAAGTCCAATATTTTCAATTCGTTGTGCTTCATCAATCACAACAATTTGAGCATCTCCAATCAATGCTTTAAATTGGGTAGAAGTAGTATTGGTCAGTGCCAAACGCATATCGGGTTCGTCACCATTAAACCATCTAAATGTCGCATCTATTTCTGAAACAATCTTTTTAATTAAGGTTGTTTTTCCTACTTGTCTTGGACCAAACACTAATATTGCTTTCCCTTTGAAAAGTCTATCTTTTATCTGATTTTCAATACTTCTTACAATCATAATTCATTATTTATAGTCCAAATATATAATAATTCGTGAATTGAATCACGAATTATTATAATATTTAGTGAATAAAATCACGAATTATCTATATTTCATCATTCCACAAACCCCGCTTTCGCCTTCACTCCTGTTTTTACCCAATTTCTCAATTCATCAAATGCAATCGCTGTTTGTTTGGGCGTAAAATTACAATGTCCTTGTCCATTGGTATATTTTACCGTAAAATATTGGTCTTTCGTTTGCTGACGAACCATATTTTCAAAATTAGAAACACCATACGTTGGCGGAATCAGTTGGTCATAAATAGTGTGCATCAACACAACAGGTTTATTGATATTTCCTGAGCGTTCATATTTTCCAAAAATGATTTTAGCATCCACCGTTGCAGGCAAGCGTTCTGCTTTTTTGTTTACTTCCAAATCATTCGGAAAACCTGAATAAAGTGTATTTGTATTGTCGAATGGGTTTCCTTTTGCCTTTTGTGCAATGTCTCTCAATACATTTTCATTGAAAAATAAGGACATCGGTAAATCGTCAATTTTTAAGTCAAAACGTTTGGCAAATGCCAACGCCAATAATGAATCTTTGGCAAAAATTGCGGCTTTTATTTCCTTCGCTCTCGAAAACATTTTTCTCGAATCTTGAGCTTGATACGGCTTATTGAGGTCGAAAATATCTTTTAAGGAAGTCACTACATTTGGAAATAATCCGTTGAAAGTAGCATAAATATCAAACTCTTTACGACATTGTAAATACGGACGACTCGCAAATGGACACAGTGGTAAAGCTCCATGATAGTTATCACCAAAATTTTCGATAGTTGCCAAAGAAATTCCTCCGCCCATCGAATGTCCAACCATAAAAGTGGAATCTGGTTTTCCGTATTTTCCGATAAAATATTGTCGTAATGCTTCGGTATCATCAACGCCTTGTGGCAAAGCAAAACCTTGAAATTGGTAGTCGGAAGCAGCAACAGCAAAACCTCTTTCTAAAAATGTGGACATTCTTTTGATAAAATCTGGATTTCTACTTTGGCGTGGACTACCCATAAATTCATATCCGTGAGCGTACATTACCAATTTCCCTTTCCAATTTTCGGGGAAAAGAATACGATAATTTGCTCCATTTATTGCTCCTGTATCAATTTTAGCTACATTTTGAGCAAATGTTGTTGTGGCAAACAACAAAAGAATTAGTAGTTTTTTCATTTAAAAAAGGTAGAGACGTTGCCTGCAACGTCTCCCAAAAGATTAGATTTTACCAATAAATAATTTGAACCTGCAACGTCTCCCAAAAGATTAGATTTTACCAATAAATAATTTGAACCTGCAACGTCTCCCAAAAGATTAGATTTTACCAATAAATAATTTGAACCTGCAACGTCTCCCAAAAGATTAGATTTTACCAATAAAATGGGCAATAGAATTTAGCTATTATTCAACACCTAATTGACCCGTAACTAATAACCAATTAACTAATAACCAATTAACTAATAATCAATTAACTAATAACCAATTAACTAATAACCAATTAACTAATAACCAATTAACTAATAACCAATTAACTAATTTTAGACGTTGCAGGCAACGTCTCTACGCTTCGCCCCAAACTTTAATGGCTGTATTTACGACTAATTCCATTTTACGCCATTGGTCATCAAAAGACATATCGTTGCCGTGATGCGTACTCGAAAAACCACATTGCGGACTTACACACATATTTTCTAAAGGCATATATTTAGCAGCTTCGTCAATACGTTTACATAAATCATCAATACTTTCTAATTCCTTCACCTTAGATGAAATAATACCCAAAACAACTCTTTTGTTATCGGGTACAAAACGCAAAGGAGCAAAATCACCCGAACGTTCATCGTCGTATTCCAAGAAATAACCGTCAACATTGATAGAATTGAAAAGAATTTCGGCAACGGGTTCGTAACCGCCTTCGGCAAACCATGTACTACGATAGTTTCCACGACAAAGGTGAATGCCTACGGTCAAATCTTTCGGGCGACCATCAATTACAGAATTAATCAATGCCGCATAAGTTTTTGGTAATTCGTTCGGGTCTTCGCCACGTTCAAGGGCTGCTGCACGCATTTTGGGGTCGCAGAGATACGCCAAATTAGTATCGTCTAACTGCAAATAACGTAATCCAGACTGATACAAACGGTCTATTTCTTGTTTATAGGCGTTGGATAAATCATGGAAAAACTCGTCCATATCTGGATACGAATTAATATCAATTGATTTACGTCCACCTCTAAAATGCACCATTGTTGGCGACGGAATTGAAACTTTTGGTGTTTGTGTCGTAACAGTTTTAAGAAATTCAAAATCAGCCACTTGAATATCTTTTACGTGGGCTAATTTGCCTGTAACTGTTAATTTTGGTGGCGTAAAACCATCTTCAGCAACTTTTGCATTTGGGTTTGCCTCAATACCACCTGTCACGGTAACGCCAGCCAATTCTTTCAAGAAATCAAGGTGGAAATAATCACGGCGAAATTCTCCATCAGTAATTGATTTCATTCCTGTTGATTCCAATTTTTTCACGGTTTCGGCAATACCAACATTTTCAATTTCACGTAATTCTTCGGCTGAAATCAATCCGTTTTTCCATTTTAAACGGTTTTCTTTTACTTCGGGAGTTCTTAATAAACTGCCAACATGGTCGGCACGGAAAGGAAGTTTCATGAATGAGATATGAGTTTTTAGTTATGAATTATGAGATATAGGAAATTCGCCAAAGGAATTATGCGATTTTCTTTTTTTGTTTCATGGTTAAAATTGAAGCTGTTTAAAATTTTCAAAACTTCGGTACAATCTTTTGCCATTGCACTGTATTTAAGTTCTGTCAAATATTCAGTTTCTTTCAAAAGTTCAAGCCAATATAGAGATTCATCACATTCTTTCTGTGCAATACTAAGTTTATGAATAAAATCTGCATCAGATTCAGCATTATGTGCTTCTCTAACATTTGCACCGATTGAAGTACCTGACCTCAAAAGTTGTTTACTCAAAACAAACTCTTTTTTCTTTTCTACAATATGCTTATACAGTTTGACGATTCTAACTGCAAACTGAAAAGATTTTTGTTTAATAATGCTATTATTTGTACTCATTTATCAATTTTGTAGATATATTATTAGATTATAATTTGTTTTGCTTTTTCAAAGGTGTCAACTTAGAACGTATAGTTGAAATACTTAATCACTGCTTTGGACATTAGAGTATTGATATAAATCTCATGTTTCATATCTCATACCTCAAATCTCTATATCACTTCGCTCCCATCCGAATCGCACCGTCTAACCGAATCACTTCGCCATTAAGCATCTGATTTTCAATAATATGCTTTACTAAAGAAGCATATTCCGAAGGACGACCCAAACGTGGTGGAAACGGCACTTGTTTACCTAAAGAATCCTGAGCATCTTGTGGTAATGATGCCAAAAGTGGCGTTTCAAAAATTCCGGGAGCAATAGTCATTACTCGAATACCCATTCTTGCTAATTCTCTGGCAATTGGTAAAGTCATGGCAACAATCCCCCCTTTTGAAGCAGCATAAGCGGCTTGTCCAATTTGTCCGTCAAAAGCTGCAACCGATGCCGTATTGATAATTATGCCACGTTCGCCATCTTCGTTAGGCTCGTTATTTTGCATCACATTGGTTGCTAAACGAATGACATTGAAAGTACCAACAAGATTGATATTGATAACTTTTGTGAAGAAATCTAATGAATGTGGCCCATTTTTTCCAACTACTCTTTGGGCAGGTCCAACGCCCGCACAATTGGCTACACCATGCAATCCACCAAAGGTTTTTAGTGCCAAATCAATGGCATTTTGGACTTGTTCTTCGTTGGCTACATCAGTTTTTACGAATAAAATTTTATCCGATTCTACACTTTTACCCGCCTCTTCGTTAATGTCAAAAATGACTGCATTACCGCCATTTTCTACAATCATCAGAGCAGTGGCAAGTCCTAAACCCGAAGCACCACCTGTGATGATGAATGTTTTATTTTCGATTGTCATTTTGTGTATTTTTTATTGCCACGAAGGCACAAAGAATCTAATTTTTAGATTAACCAACTTTCGAAAAGTTGGTTAATCTGAACCGATTGTTTAAACCGAATATATCTCCTCAACTAATGCCGCACGATGTTTCAAAACCGCTCGTTGATTCAATGAGCCTTTATCAGTAATTTCTCCTAAATCAATAGAGGGAGGTTCAATCGCAATAACGGCTTTGACTATTTTACTGGCACTTCCTGTGGCATTTTCGCCTAATTTTATCAATAATTGGTCAATGTATTTTTGTACTTCTTCATGCTGATAAGCCTCTTTATTGGAAGTTTCAGCAGATAAATTTGCCAATTTCCGACAAGCGTCTGGATTCAAAAACAAGATTGCTCCGATATATTCACGGTCGAGTCCTGCAATCACCACATCTTGCACAATGGGCGAACCTGCCGACAAAACCTTTGATTTCAAAATGCCTACATTTACCCAAGTACCTGTTGAAAGTTTAAAATCTTCGGCAATTCTTCCATCAAAAACTAAACCTTTGCTTGGATTATTTTCGTCTAAAAATTTTACGGCATCACCTGTTTTATAGAAACCTTCTTCGTCAAAAGCCTGAGCCGTAGCTTCTGGGTTTCTCCAATAACCTTTGGTTACGTTTGGAGCATGATAACGAGCCTCTAATTTGTCACCATCGGGAACTAATTTCACTTTCATACCCGCCACAGGCACGCCCAAAAGTCCCGAAAAACTGCCTTCCCAAGCCGCAAACATGGCAGAAGGACCAGATTCTGTACAACCCAAACCTGTAATTATTGGAACTTTTTTACCCGTAGTTTCTTCTGATAATTCCTCCAAACGATTCCAAATTGGTTGAGCTAAACTTGCTCCTGCATAAAAAAAGAAGCGTAAATTTTTAAAGAAATTTTCTCTCAACTGAGTATCATTTTCCAAATATGGAATCAACATTTCAAAACCTTTGGGTACGTTAAAATAAGCCGTTGGGGAAATTTCACGGAGATTTTGAACCGTTTTTTCAATGCCTTTTTGAGTTGGTTTTCCATCATCAATAAAAAGCGTTCCTCCATTATAAAGTGCTAATCCAAAATTATGATTTCCACCAAAAGTATGATTCCAAGGCAACCAATCTACAAAAACAGGCGGTTCTGTTTGCATAAAAGCAAAGGTTTGTGAAATCTGTTGCAAATTTGCCGACCACATTCCATGCGTATTAATAACACCTTTGGGCAAGCCCGTTGAACCCGAAGTAAACAAGATTTTTGCAACGGTATCAGCACTTATTTTATCATGGGCTTCCTGTACTTTTTCAGTAGCATCAATCTTTAATAATTCTGCAAAATCAAGGTATTGCGTATTCGTAACGCTTATAATTTCAGCATCAGGAAACATTGTTTTTGCCAAATTCAAAGCCTTTTCATAAACTTTTCCATCTTGAGCAAAAATCAATTTGGGAGTCATTAATGCTAAACAATGTTTCAGTTTTCCGAAATCATCTGAAACCAGCGAATACGGCGGTGAAATGGGCGTATATGCAATCCCAATATGCACGGAAGCCAAAACTAACAGAGCATGTTCAAGACTATTCTCTGATAAAATAACAATGGTTTGGTCTTCTGTAAATTCTTGATTTAAAAGATATTGAGCAATATTTTCAACCCGACGAAGTGTTTCTGCATAGGATAACTCTTGCCAATTTCCTTCTGAATTTCTACGAGCAATAAAGGTTTTATCGGGCGTTTTTTCAGCCCAAAAATGCAATTTTTCTGTAATTTTTTCTGGAAAATCGGCTAAAGGTTGTTCTAAGCTAAACAAAATAGAACCGTCAGGATTTATCGTTTTTATAGTTTCAGTAGGTCCAAATTTCATTTTAAAATTGTTTAATGATATTTATGTTTTTCAGTGAGTTTTTTTGAACGTTGCCAACTCTTCAAGAGTTGGCAACGTTTAATCAAATAGCATTCTCACATAAATCATTTTAAAATTGTTTAATGATATTATTAAGTTGTGAATAATGAATTGTGAACGGACTTTTTAATCATTCACAACTCACAATTAACCCAATCACAATTCCCCTCATTCTCCTACTTTCTTGGCTCTTCCTTCCAAAAAATCTCTTAATCTTCCTTGAGCTTCGGGTGTTGATGATGAAATAGTTGCCATCAATGATTCTAACATTAAACCTTCTGATTGCCCCGAATCGACAATTCTTGGCAATACGTGCATCAAGGCATAATTGGTCATTCCTGCATTTGAAGCTATTTTTTTTGCTAACTCAACCCCTTTTTCTAAACCACTCCCTTCTGACACTAAATACTGAGAAAGCCCAACTAAAACACCTTCTTCTGCCGTAATTACTCGTCCTGTCAGCATCATGTCTGTCATACGTGCCATGCCAATCAATTTTGGTAAACGAACAGACGCACCGCCACCCACAAAAATTCCTCTTTGTCCTTCGGGCAAGGCATAAAAAGTGGTTTGTTCTGCCACTCTAATATGGCACGCCGAAGCAATTTCCAAGCCTCCGCCCACGCACGCACCATGTACAACCGCTACCACAGGCACTTTACCAAATTGTACTTTTTCTAAAGCTCGGTGCCACATTCTTGAATGATTGAGTCCTTCAACAATATCTCTTTCTTTCAATTCAGAAAGGTCAAGTCCTGCACTAAAATGTTTGCCTTCGCCGTAAATAATGGCACATTTTACTCCTTCTGGAATATTTGAAAACACGGTTTCGATACCTAAAATGAGTTCGTCATTGATGGCATTTCGTTTTTCTGGACGATTTATTTTTACAAAAAGAATTTCGTCTTTTTGTTCAACTGTTAAAGATTGAGGAATATTCATATATTTTATTTCGATGTTCGCTGCTTGATGTTGGTGATTCGATATTTGATTTCGATGCTTGATGTTAGTGATTCGATGTTTGGATGATTGACTAAACATAAAAAACAAACCTCAAAAAACGAACATCAGAATTATTTATTTTCAACTGCCACACGGTAAGGTTTTAATGCTAAATAGCTGAATAACAGACCAAATCCTCCGCCAATTAAGTATAAAAGCACCAATGAATAGCGAATCATGTTTTCATCTTTGAAGATAAAATCAGTAAAAAATGCTACTAAAAATGGGCCCAAACCAATGCCAACGATATTTAGAATAAAAAGGAAAATAGACGAAGCCAAAGCTCGAACCTGATTGGGCATAATTTCTTGAATGGCAGCAGTTGCCGCTCCAAAAGGTGCAGCCAAACCAAAAACAGGTACAGAAATTGCTAATAAAGCCCATTCTGCTTTTGGTAAAAGAGGAACATAAAAAGAGATTAATGCTAAAAAACCTCCTAAAACACCTACTCTTAATCTTCCGTCTTTTTTGCCTTCTTTTATGAGTTTATCGGCATACCAACCACCAAATGTTACTCCTAATATTGACGATATAACAACCACCAAACCAAAAAACGCCCCTGCTCTTGGTACTTCCCATCCGTAAGTTCTGGAAATAAAGGTAGGAACCCACGCATTACAACCATAATTTATTAAGGCTTGACAAGCCGTTGAAAAACAGATTAATAAGTATGCTTTTTTATGTTTGAAGATAATTTCAAATGACTCTACAAAAGATAATTTAACCGTTTGTCCTGCTACTTGTAATGCGTTTTTACGAGAAGGTTCTGTAATCGTAAAAAGCAATAAAGCAATCACTAATCCCGGAATTCCTACATACAAGAAAATCATTTGCCAAGGATAAATTTCTCCAAAAACAGGAACAGTCATCATACCTTCCGTTGGCAATTTAGCCACAATTCCAGAACCAATTAAGGTTGCTAAGCCTGACCCCAAAAACACACCCATCGAAAAAATACTCATGGCAGTTGCCAAACGATTTTTAGGAAAAATATCCGCAATCAAAGAAAAAGCTGAAGGCGAAAGCGTGGATTCGCCTACGCCTACACCCATACGTACTAAGAAAAATTGGGTATAATTGGCAATTCCAGCACAAAGAGTCGTCATTGCCGACCATATCGAGATACCTACAATGATGATATTTCTACGATTTTGTCTATCCGCCAAACGTCCAATCAGCATTCCGAAAAGGGTATAGAAAATAGCAAAGCTCAATCCCATCAATAAACTCATTTCGGTATCCGTCAAATGTAAGTCTCGCTTGATAGGTTTTACTAATAAGCTCAGGATTTGTCTATCAATGAATGATGAAATATTGGCTAATGTCAATATAAAAATGACGTACCAAGCGTATCTATTTGAGTTTTGTGAGTTCATTAGCAGTAATATTATCTTAGAATTTCGTTAAATGGTCTTACAAAAAGACAAAAAAATATTCAAATTGTCTAATACTAATTTATAATTGCAGTATAAGTAAATCTTATTGAACTTATCCTCAAAAATAAAAAAGAGTGATAACATTTTATCGTCATCACTCTTTCTATTTTTTAAGGTATTTTCTATTAAGAATTTCTACTAATTTTTCTGAAATTCTCCCGTAGCACGAATAGAGATTTCGTCTCCAACCATTACAGTTGCTAATTTTCCTCCAATTCCAAAATCGCTTCTTTTAATAGTTGTAGTAGCTTTAATACCTAATTGCAATTTCTTGTTATTTGGGTTCGGGTGTGCCGCTGGGCCATTCATGGTTACATCAAAAGTTGTTGATTTTGTTACGCCTTTCATCGTTAAATCACCCGTCATGGTATATTTATTCCCTGTTATTTTTTTCAAAGAAGTGCTTTTGAAAGTAATCGTTGGAAATTTCTCTACGTTAAACATATCTTCTCCTTTCAAGTGTCCATCACGCATTTCAAGGTCGGTATTGATGCTGGCGGATTCTATGGTAATTTCAAAAACTGCATCCGACAAATCGTCTTTTGAAGCGGTAATTTTACCATCAAATTTCTTGAAATATCCATCAACTTCTGAAATTCCGTGATGTTCGGCAATGAAGGTAAATTTTGAATGCCCTTTGTCAATTGTCCATTGTGCAAACGATGACATTGACACTAAGATAAAAGCGAAGAGTAAAGTTGTTTTTTTCATGTTATTTTTTGATTAAGCATTAAAGGAAATTGGGGTTAAGAAATGGCAAAAATAATGTATCCTATTCGACTTGGATTAACTTCCCGAAAGTATTAAAACTTTCGGGAAGTTCGGCAATAAATAACTATCACTACAAGCGTACCGTGCTAATTTTTAAGCTATTACGTTTATTAGCTTGTTTCACTTCGTAGGCTACAAGTAATTGATTGTCAAGCACTAAACCAGTTGAGTTAATACCATTTAAAGAACCATCAACCCAAATAGTTTCCGAAACATTATCTTTATTTACTTTCTTGAAAGCAATTTGAGTAAGATTATTTTCTGGCTTATTTTGTTCCCAAAGTAAGATTTGATTCTGTGACCCTTCTGCCAAAGCTGCATTTTTTGCTGAAGATTCACTTAATACTACCAATTTCTTTCCTTCACTGCTCACCAATCTGATACCTGTTTCTTTTTCTGCTCCTGAGTACCAAGCAAATAATGAGCCTTTGCCAGCAGTTGTAGCAACCGCTCCGCTATGTGGGCAACCGTTGATTTTCCACTCGTCATTATGCAAAATTTGAGGTTTCGAGAATGTTTCTGCATTATCTGTTGAAACCATTTTCGCCATGTCTCTGATATTATCGTTATTGTCACGATATACAATATTTAATGCTCCATTAGCATCAATCAACATACTAATTGGGCAACAGTCGCACACAACAGGGTCGATAACTCTTTCTGGTTGAAACTTTCCACCTTTTGTAACCACCATACGCAAATCACGCTCTTCGTGTTTTGTACTGTTGGCAACGTCTTTTAAATAAGCCACTGCCACTTCATCATTTGGCAAAACAACGGCATCAAAAAAACCTCTTACAATGCCTTGTTTTGGGTCAGAATCAACTGATTCTGGTTTTGTCCAAGTATTGCCGCCATCTGTTGAAACACAGTAAACAATATTAGAAGAACGTCCACCGCCACGTCCGCCTTGTGGAGGAGCAGGTTGATTTTGCGGAGGAGTTCCACCCTGAGAATGTCCATCTGCATGAGGAGGGTTTTGAGCTTGTGGAGGAGCAGATTCTCCACGATTTGAGAATACCGCCACCAAGCTTCCATCTTTTTTAGTAAGCACTTTGGCACGCATCATACGGCTATTGGCGATTCCTGTTCCTGCAAAAATCACTTTTTTATCTGAAAACGTTTTGCCTTTATCTTTTGAAAATGCTACGCAAAAAGAAGTTACTCCGTCTGCATTTTTCTCTGTCCACGAAAGCATTACATCGCCTTTGGGAGTCTGAGCCAACAATGGCATCGAATACGCTTTGGTAGTATCGTCGGGATTTACATTTGAAAAATTATTGTCTTCTATAATTGAATGGCAAACTGCAATTTCTGAAGATGTATTTTCAACTTTTTTAGTGCTAAAAAACGCTCCAATTCCTAATAATAAAAGTTGAAATGAAATGATTAACTTAATCATGATTTTTAAATTTAATTGTTTGAGTAGCACAGACTTCAGTCTGTAACTGTATTTTTACAGACTAAAGTCTGTGTTACTATTTTGCAGACTGAAGTCTGTAACTGTATTTTTTACAGACTGAAGTCTGTGTTACTGAGACTTAGCTGTTCTTTTTTTCATTTTCAAACTATCCGCTGGGTATTTTGCTTTCAAAGTAACCATCTGAGTTTTAGCCCAATTGATGATTAACTCTCTTTGTGCAGGCGTTAAATTAGCTTCTTTATGTAAGCCCAAAAGTGTATATGAACGGTCGGGCATTTCTTTTTCTTCAACCGTCTCAACGATTTCTTCCAATTTATGATTCTGAATAGCAATCGGCAATTTAGTAAAAGTAGAAAAATTCAAATGTCTTTTTCCATCCGTCACATGATGATTCAGCATCCAAGCCACAGGCTGAATATTATTGTACCAAGGATAAACCGTCTTGTTGCTGTGACAGTCATTACAAGCAACGGTCAGCAAATGTTGAACATCATTTGGTACATTATATTTCGTTGAGATATTGTGCGTTTGGTCGTCTGATTCGTTTTTTTCTGGATGAATAAATTGGATTAATACCAAAATAACGGCTAATCCTAAGAGAATTTTCTTCTTCATTTTGTAAGGGTTTAAATTTATAATGAGCGAATCCAAAGCGATTTGCGAAAAACGAATAGCGTAAATACATGATTTCTTATCTACAATCATCAGAGAAAACTGTCTAAAATTTTCAGGATAACCCTTGTCATTCAACGCTTTAATGCGACAAATGTATCTATTAATGAATTAATAAAAATGACTATTAGATACTCCAAGCTATTTACTCGACCATTAGTCTATATTTCAAATTTCATTCGACTATCTCACCCTTTCAAACGACCTTTAGTCTCTCATCTTACAAGACTTTCCAAACCTGAATAACAACGCCATCGGGGTTACGGATTCCTTTACAGATAAAAATGGCATTGTTCATCCAATCGTATTTTCCAGTGGGTGCTTCAAATTTTGGAACGGCTCTAAAATAATATTCGCTTGGTGGCACGGCTTCTCCACGTCCAATACGAGCTGCCACTTCGGGTGTTGCTACACGTAAACCTGTGTTTTTGATATAAATAATTACGCCATCGTCAGTCTTGATTTGATAATGTGCTTCCAATTCTGCAACGCCATCTTTTCTCACAATTTGCCAATCTGCCCCGCCATCTAAGATTTCTCCTTTCATTTTTGGTCCTTCAAAATTTCCTCCAATAATCGGGATAATACGACGTGTTCCTCTTGGTGTTTCGCCAACGACCAAAGCAGGTTTTAGTTTTACTTTCAATTCACAGACGTATTCTAAATTTGGAGCTTCTGGTTTTTCTGAGTTTTGGGCAAAAGCATTTATACTAAGCAATACCATCAAAAGGATAATGTAACCGTTTTTTTTCATGTCAGATTTTAGTTTTAAGATTCTTTTTCGACCAAAAGTCAAAAAAAATCTCAATTAAATCTAATATTTATTTATAATTTTGCCATAAGAAAAACTTATGAGATTTGGAATTACGTCAATTACGATACTTCGTTGGAGTAGCCGATGAGCTACATTTTGGAAGAGCTGCCGAAAAGCTTTTTGTTTCTCAGCCTGCCCTGAGTCAGCAAATACATTTATTAGAAGATGAAATTGGGGTAGAGTTATTTGGCAGAGCCAAACGAACCCAAATGCGAAAAGTTGAACTCACCGAAGCAGGAACGGTTTTCTTGATTGAAGCCAGAAAGATTCTGCAACTTGCCGAAAAAGCTATTGAAACAGCACGCCGAATTGGTATCCAACAAAAAATCATCAAATTGGGCGTATATAGAATGATGTTACGAAGCAGAGTGGTAGAAATTCTTAGGGTTTTTGCTCAAAATTTTCCTGACATTGAAATAAAATTGGTTGAATTACCTACTTTTTTAGCGGTTCAAGATGCTCTTTTTGATGAAATTATTGACTTAGGTATCACCATGCTTCCTTTAAAATATAATCAATTGACGGAAACGCCCTTCAAAACGGGTTATATGAAGGTTATGCTCTCAGAAAGTCATCCGCTTGCCTCCGAAGATAGCCTTAAACTCGACCAATTGAAGAATGAAAAATGGATTGAAATCAATAAATCTATCCATACTATTTTTGAAGATATTGAGCGAATGTGTAAAAACGCAGGTTTCAATCGGGAGTCATTTATTGTTCAAGAAGTTTCTTCCATTGAGCTTTTGGGCGGTTTAGTAAGTTTAGGAATCGGAATTGCTTTTGTTCCGTCTTTTTATGATGCCAGCCGAGTACAAGGTGTTGTGTGCAAAGAATTAATAAATCCAGACGGTTCACCATTTAAGGAAGTTGCCATTAAACAAGCCATTTGTTACAAAACCGCAACCTCCACTCCTACTATCCAAGCTTTAACTTCATTGGTGAAAGATATGTAATTGACTTATTAGATAAACTACCAATTGGTGAACTAAATTCACCTTTTATCAGCTAATATCCTGATTTATAAGTTTTTAAAACATTGAATAATGACAAAACATTGTCAAGGTTGAATTCGGTTTAAATTTGTATAGCAATAAACCCCAAACCTTACCTCATATAATATCATGCTCGTATTTCTGACGGTTACTTTCTTCGCTATAATCATTTTTTATTCCATCAAAAAAGGGGCTTCACAACATGACCCTTTACAAGATTTTTTAAAATCGAAGAATAAAAGAAACAAGCCCTTCAAGTAAACTAAAAAAGGTACAGGAATTTCCTGTACCTTTTCCATATCACTAACACACCAAATATAGCTGACGTGATAAATTACTTTTAATTAAGCAGTTATTTTATCATCTTAGACTATACTGTCGATAACAAAGGTAAAGGCAAATTTAAAATTTACACTGTTCAGATAATCAAACTGCAATTTGTTTTATGAAATTCAAATAAAGTCCACAAAACAGCTTCGTAAAATTCTAAATTCTGCAAACTTTACGTGCAAAGTAATATTCAATTTTTGCAAGTAAATATTTGATTACTTACGTTAAAACCACTTTTTCTTCTTTTATTAAAACCGCTGACTATTTTTTTAGCTTATATTTTGCAAAACGTCACAATTTCTTACAAATTATTGCTTATATTTGCCATCTTCAAGACATAACCCATTGAATAACAATCCATTACCCTGCTTAACTTATGCAAGTAACTTATAAATATATAGTTATTGAAGATAATCCTGTTGATATGAAAATATTAAATGATTTTCTTCAAAAACTTCCCCATTTAAAATTAATTGATACCTTTCACAATCCCATTGAGGCGATTCAGACTATCCATAGCAATACCGTTGATATTATATTTATGGATATAGAAATGCCTGAAATGACAGGACTTAGCCTGTTAAATTCTTTAGAAAAAATCCCCATTGTCATTCTCATTTCCAAGCATTCACAATATGCCATGGAGGCTTTTGAAATGGGCGTTACTGATTATATTCAAAAGCCTTTTACCTTTGAAAGACTCTTGAGAGCCGTAAGTAGAGGAATAGAATTACTCAATCTTCAAAATAGAAGTTTTCAAGAATTGACTGTTCCGAAAGATAATTTTGTTTTCTTGAAAGCTGGTAGAGAACTTCTAAAATTTAATCTTAATGACATTTTATATGTCGAAGCATTAGCTTCTTTTACAAAGATTTTCACTGAAGATAAAATTTCAGTCATTAGTGAATCTATTTCCGATTTACACGCAAAACTTCCCCCCAATAGTTTTTTGCGTGTACATAAATCGTACTTAGTTCCATTTAGTAAAATCATTGGTATATCTACTAAAAATGTCATTTTAGAAAATCATAAGATTCCTTTAGGGCTTTCCTATCGAGAACGCATTGAAAAGGTTTTGGCAGGAGATGAACATATTAATGACTAAGAAGTGGTTTAAGAATCAATAGACTTTCTGCGAAAATAACTGCTGAATAATTAAAAATTCTTGTAAAAGTAAAAGCCCTCACAAATATCTTGTGAGGGTTACTTTTGATGTGTCAGTGATGAACCTTTCGGAACACTTTGCAAAATTGGGCATTTCAAGACATTCATTTTAGCGTAAAAATACCTGTTTTAAACTTTATTAGACTTCCTGCGAAAGTGTTTTAAGTCGTAAAACAACATCTTTTCGGCTACCAATAACGAAAATTTTTCAAGATTGGGCATCCCCCCATTTCTCTGCTATGCTTTCAAAATTCCCGCTATTTTCACTCGAAAATATACCATTTTTCAATCATAAAACACTTTCGCAGGAAGTCTATTACTAAATGGTAGCAAAACAGGTATTTTTACGTATTATCTATCCAAAAATATTGTATAGTTTTGTGCAAACCTCGATTGTTGGCGGACAATCATTCCCAGCCTTTAGATTTTCAGGCTGGGATTACGAGGACTCTCATACTAACATATTTAACTTTTTTAATCATGTCTAATCTAAAAAAACATCCTAAAGATTATCATTATCCATTAAAACAAGCACAAAAAGACACTGCTCGTTGGCGTGAAACACAAAAAGTTCATGCTTTTGCTATCGACAGACAAGAATTGGTAGATATTATCAACGAAGCACCCGCAGAAATAGATGTTGTTCGTGTATATTTTGGAATGGATGCTAAGGGTCACGAAAAGATGTTTTTGGTAGCTGCCAAAAAAGAAATAATGAAAACTGAAGAAGACGAACAAGAAATAGTTATCATTAAAGATTGTATTGACCAAAATGCTGTAACTCAGGAAGATGGTTCAGTTGAATATTATGTATATGACTTTACAAATCCATGTCCACCAACTTGTGACGATGAAAGTCCTTTAATGAACTAATAAGTTCAAGCAATACCGCAAGGTTGTTCTGAACAATACCTTGCGGTTTTTACACTTTATCACCTAACATTTATGAATATGAATTCTCAAGAAATTGCTACTTTCATCGTAAAAAACGTGTCTTGGTTTGTTCCAATTCCGTTATTAGTTGGCATATTCAGAAGAAAATATTTGGTTAGAGAGTTACTTATTATCTTCTTGTATCTATGCAATGGTGTATTGTTTGAGCTTATTTCAAGGACAATGGCTTATTACAAAATACACAATCTGTATTTATTTCATATTTATGTATTGATAGAGTTTTTATTTATTTCATGGTTTTACTATGAGATATTTAAACGTTATATTTCCCCTAAAATCATTCCGAGCATTTTTATTGTATTTACCATTTTTTCATTGATTGATTCATTCTTTTTACATAATATTTTAACCTTTAATTCTTATGCTAAAACGGTTGAGTGTTTGATTATTGTAGCTTATACGGCTTTCTATTTATATAAAACATTTGATGAATTTCAAGACCAAGACCCTTCCGACACATCCGTATTTTGGATAAATGCAGGCTTTCTTTTCTATTTTTCAGGTTGCTTATTTTTATTTACTTTTAGCAACTTTATACTCACCCAAGGCAAACCTATGGGCATGATAACGTGGGCATTACACGCCTTTTTTATCGTCATTATGTACTCCTTGATTTCTGTGGGTTTATGGAAAAGTACCGCAAAATAGATATAGGATTCTTTTTCTTTGTTAAATGATTTTTATCCCCTAATTTCATACTCGAAAAAATTTAACCAGTAATTTCATCACTCACACACATATTTTAAATGCCTTCCCAAACTGACATTTATATTCTGTTATTTGGCGGAACATTACTAATGTTCTTGCTGGCAGGAATGTTACTATTTTTTGTCACTACTTATCAAAAACGTTTACTGCGTAATAAGGCTGAAGTTCAGATTATAAAATCAAAACACCAACTCGACCTTTTTCAAAGTAGTATAGATGCTATGGAGGATGAAAGACGGAGAGTTTCAAGAGATTTACACGATGAAATTGGAGCGGCTCTTTCTATGCTTCGGCTACAAGTTGGGCAATTGAATTTTACGAAAGAAAATCATTCTGACAATACTGAAAAATTAATAATTGGCAGTAAACAATTGATTGATAGCACAATTGAAAACGTTCGTCGAATTTCCAATGATATGTTACCACATGGTTTGGAAGAATTTGGTTTGAAATACGCCCTCGAAATGCTCTGTGATAAAGTAGAAGAGGCTTCATTATTATCTATAAATCTTGAGATAGAAACTTTAGAACGTTTAGAAAACCGTTTGGAATTAGCCCTTTATAGAATATTGCAGGAACTTCTGAACAACACCATCAAGCACGCTGAAGCTACGGAAGTTGATATATTTTTTTCTTCTGAGAATAAATTACTTACGATTACCTATCGAGATAATGGTAAAGGATTTGATATTGCTTCTTTAACCAAAAGAGGTTTAGGCTTAAAAAATATTGAAAGTAGAGTAAGTATGCTTAATGGCAAAGTTACGTATATTACAACCGTTGAAAAAGGCATAGAAGTAAACATAGGTATTTTACTGTAATTTTTGATGCTAAATATACTGTTTAATAAGTTATTTCAACTTCCCGAAAGTTGAGCCAAATTATTAAATTTTACTTCTAATAAGTTATGTCGCAGTCTATAATTAGACACTCCCAAATTTCTACACCATAATTTGAAGTATTCCTCTCTCCCTAAAGTTGAATTATTAAGAACGAAATCTCTAAATTAAACCGTACTATGAATATGATTACCATCGCTATTGCCGATGACCAAATGCTTTTTAGAAAAGGAATGGCTGCTATTATCAATGGTTTTGAAAATATGGCTGTTACTTGTGAGGCTGACAATGGCAGAAAACTATTAGGCTTTTTAGAAACTGCCACCCAAAGACCCGACGCAATTTTAATGGATTTGTCGATGCCTGACCTCAATGGAATCGATACCATGAAAATTATACATGAACAATACCCAGACCAAAAAGTAATCATTCTATCAATTCATAATGAGGAAAAATTTGTGGTGCATCTCATAGAATTAGGAGCGAGTGCCTATTTGTTCAAAAATTCTGAACCAGAAGATGTCGAGAAAGCCATCAGAGGTGTTATCGAAAAAGGATTCTATTTTAGTGAAGATACCCTTAATACATTTCATAAACGGCTTTCAAATAAAAAAACGCACGTATCGGTTCATGATAATATCCCGATAATTTTGAGTACCCGAGAAGTGGAAGTGCTGAATCTAATTTGTCAAGAATTGACGGCTCAAGAAATTGCCGAAAAATTGTTTATTAGTGTTAGAACAGTTGATGGGCATCGTAATAATTTATTAGAAAAAACAGGAGCAAGAAACACCGCAGGCTTAGTCATTTTTGCGATTAAAAACAATTTGGTTAACCCTACGGTATTGTTGTGAGTCGTTAAAAAATATCCGAAAAGTCAATAAGTAGAGAGCAACTTCATCCAAAAAATGTTATTCTCTTTTGACCTACCATGTAAAGACTTATTGACTTTTCGGACAGCCTCTGTATATCAAAATAATGTCCCAAATATGCGGCTGGAGATTCTTTTATCATCCAACATAACTTCTGCTGAACCTTGAAGTAGCGGTTGAATTGGCAATGTTTTACCAACGTTGGTTATTAAACCGTTAGTTAATTTTACGTTAGCCCGATAATAATTATCAATTGAGACAGGTACCATTTCGGTAATTTCACCTTCTAAAAACCCAAATTCATCTTGCGGATAAGCGTCTAATTTTACTAAAACTCTCTGTCCTTTTTTTACTTTCCCAGCTCCATGAACTGGCAAACGAAGCTGCACTTCATAATTAGACACTTTGGGTACAACCAACAACATCCAAGCTTTGGGTTTATTCTCCACTCCTTTTAATAAGTAAGTTCTGCCTGATACCTTTGCTGTGATAGGCGTAATTATATTTGTTTTTTGGTCATTTTCAATCACGAGCGTATCGCCAACAATTACATTTTGAGCATCTTTTACTTTCGACTCATAGCTAATTTCGGGGTCAGTGGTGTACCACGTAATTTTCTGAGGCTGTTCTCGTGCGTTGATGAGTGCTTTGGCAGTAAGTGTATCGGGATATTGTATCATTACGGAAGTCATCAGAATGATAGCCAAAGCTATAAAAATGATAGAAACTCCCCATCTGATAACCCAATGAGGTACATAGCCAATGATTTCTTGCATTTCATCGCTACGTTCAGGAATATGTAAGACTGATTCGGGCATGGTTTTTTTTATTTTAGAGAATAGAGGTTAGAGAATAGTGAATAGAGAATAGTGAATAGAGAATAGTGAATAGTGGTTAGAGGATAGATGATAGTGAATAGAGAATAGTGGTTAGAGGATAGATGATAGTGAATAGAGAATAGTGGTTAGAGGATAAAATTACTGACCTATAAATATTTAGTATCTGCACTCTATAATCTGCACTCTATAATCTGCACTCTATAATCTGCACTCTATAATCTATTCTCTATTCTCTATCATCTATCATCTATTCTCTATCATCTATTCTCTATCATCTATTCTCTATAACCTATTCTCTATCATCTATTCTCTATCATCTATCATCTATCATCTATTCTCTATCATCTATCCTCACGCTGCTAATTCTAATTGATTTTTTACTAATTCAAAGTAAAATCCTTTATTGGAAGTCAACTGTTTATGCGTTCCTACTTCTTTGATTTCACCGTTTTCAAGTACAATAATTTGGTCAGCATTTTTTACGGTGCTGAGGCGATGAGCAATCACTACAACGGTTCTACCTTTGAAGAATTGGTCGAGATTTTCCATAATTACACGTTCATTATTAGCATCTAATGCACTTGTGGCTTCATCAAAGAATATATATTTAGGATTTTTATATACTGCACGGGCTATAAAAACTCTTTGACGTTGTCCTCCACTTAGTCCAGCACCTGCATTACCAATTTTTGTTGCAAAACCTAATGGCAATTTCTTGATATATTCTTGCAAATTAGCCACTCTTACCGCTTCTAAAAGACGATTTTCGTCCATTTTCTGACCATCCACAGCGATATTTCGGGCAATAGTATCTGAGAAAATATAACCATCTTGCATTACAGTTCCACATTCGTTTCGCCAGCCTTTTGCAGAAATGTCAAGTATATTTGAGTCATTCACAAAAATATCTCCTTCGGCAAGACCATAGAATTTCAGTAGTAATTTCAGCAATGTTGTTTTGCCAGAACCACTTGTTCCCACAATTGCGGTTACTTTCCCTTCAGGAATCATTATGTTGAGGTTTTTCAAAATCAATGGCGATTGTGGTCCTCCGTAGCGGAATGATACATTTTTTAGGGTGATGCCCTTGCAATTTCCCTTCAACTGATTGGTATTATCTAAAATCCCATTCAGTTTTCCCAAACAATGTTCTTCTTCTAATTCTTCATTGGGTTTATTATGAATTTCGCCGAGGCGTTCTAAACTAATTTTAGCATCTTGGATACTTCGCATAAAAGACATTAACTGACTTAATGGCCCATTCATTTGTCCGATGATATACGAAATACTAAGCATTACACCCAATGAGATTTTATTATCAATCACCTGTGTAGCAGCCACATACGAAATCAAAATATTTTTAAGTTGGGTAAAAAACGTTGACCCCATTTCTTGATATTGTTCAAGAGCCAGACTTTTAATATTAATCTTGAAAAGTTTTGCTTGAATACGCTCCCAATCCCATCTACGAGCTTTTTCGCAGTTATTCAGTTTTATTTCCTGCATACCCGTAATGAGTTCATAGACACTATTTTGGTTTTCACGCATTCGTTGAAAGCGGTTATAATCTAAATCTTTTCGTCGTTTTAGAAAAATGGCAATCCATAAGATAGACAAAGTGCTACCAACTGCAAATATTCCCAACAATGTGGTACTATAAATACCAAGTACAATTGAAAAAACAAAAAGATTAATGATTGAAAAGAAGGTATTAAGTGTTGTACCTGTCAAAAATGTTTCGATGCGATGATGGTCTTGGATTCGTTGTGAAATATCTCCAATATTTTTAGTTTCGTAGAAATTGATAGGCAATTTCATCAGTTTTACCAAGAAATTAGAAATAATGGTAACACTGACACGGGTACTTATGTGTAGTAAAATCCAGTTTCGAATCATGTCCACTGCTACACCACCAAGAAATAAAAGTAGTTGCGAAATCAGGATTAGATGTATAAAACTAACATTATGACGATGAATTCCAAAATCTATAAGACTTTGGGTGAGAAATGGGAAAATCATACTTAGAATACTCCCAAAAATCATTCCCAGCAAAATCTGAAATAGATATTTTTTATACGGTTTTAGATAATCAAACAAAAAATTGAAGCCTACTTTTTGGGGAGGACTATCCTCTCCTCTATCCATAAAGTCTGGAGTTGGTTCAAGTAAAAGGGCAATCCCTTTTTTCCCGCCTTCGCCAGTCCAACATTTCATAAAGGTTTCTGTATCAACAATCACCAAGTCATGTCCGGGGTCTGCTATAATAAATTTTTCTCCTTTGCTCACCCAAGGCAAAAATGACCAAAAACTTTTATGAATATCATATAATACTACAAAATGTTCTTGATTCCAATGTAAAATGGCAGGCAGAGGGGCTTCTTCAAGTATCTGTCTGATGGAGAGCTTCACTTTTAATGTTCTGAAGCCTATCTTCTCGGCAGCTTCACTGATACCAGTCAGGCTAACTCCCGACCGTTGTATATAGGAGTTTGCTCGAAGATAATCAATGGAATAATCTTTACCATGATAAGCGGCTACCATTTTTAAGCAAGTAGGGCCACAGTCCATGAAGTCAAGTTGCCTATAATATTTAAACTTGCTTTTCATATTTTTAAGATTTGTAAGATATTTAAAAAATTAGACTTCCTGCGAAAGTGTTTTATGATTGAAAAATGGTATATTTTCGAGTGAAAATAGCGGGAATTTTGAAAGCAAAGCAGAGAAATGGGGGGATGCCCAATCTTGAAAAATTTTCGCTATTTGTAGCCGAAAAGATGTTGTTTTACGACTTAAAACACTTTCGCAGGAAGTCTATTAAGAAGTCTATTTTCCTTCCGACTGAACCTCTTGGGGTTTCATATATTTATTCATCCACTGATTCATCTCCCAAAGCGTATGTAAAATGGATTCTTTAGCTGTATAACCATGACTTTCAAGTGGTAGTAAAACAAAACGAGTTGTTCCGCCATGCCCTTTGATGGCATTGTAAAGTCGTTCGCTTTGCAAAGGAAATGTTCCTGCATTATTGTCAGCCTCTCCATGAATTATCAAAAGCGGATTTTTGATTTTGTTGGCTGCATTAAAGGGAGACATCTTTGCATAAATCTCTGGCACTTCCCACATAGTCCTCTCTTCCGACTGAAAACCAAAAGGGGTCAAGGTACGGTTGTACGCACCACTTCGTGCAATACCAACGGCGAATAAACTGGTATGAGCCAATAAATTGGCCGTCATAAAAGCCCCATAAGAATGTCCGCCGATGGCAATTCTATTTTTATCAGCAATTCCCTTACTGACTAATTCATTGACCAAAGCTTCCGCTCCAGATTTCAGTTGTTCAATATAAGTATCATTGGGTTGCTTGTCGCCCTCACCAATAATGGGTAAATCGGGGTCGTCCACAACAGCATATCCTTGCGTAAGCCAATACATGGGGCCTGTCCATCCAATACGAGTAAACAAATACGGAGAATCTTTTACCTGTCCTACATTATTGGCATTTTTATACTCACGTGGGTATGCCCAAATGAGCGTAGGTAATGCTCCTTTTTGGGCTGAATATCCTACTGGAAAATAAACCTTTGCTGTCAATTTTACACCATCTGCTCGTTGATATTGCAATAGTTCTTTTTTTACGTCTTTCATGTGAGGATAAGGATGACTAAAAAAAGTCAATTGTCGTTCAGATTTTTCATCAAGATTTTTCACAAAATAATTAGAAGGCACTGTTGTAGATTCTTTTCGAGTCAGGATAACATTTTTAGTCATATCTAAAACATCAATGGGCATTTCGTAAAATGGTGCTTCCGAACGCCAAATTTCATTGACAGAGTTATCGATTAAACTTACTTCTCTTACAAATGGTCTTTTTCCTTCAGGTGAAGAACCTTCACCCATGAAAATTATTTTTTTGGTTTGTTCCTTTACCAATAAAACCTCTCTGCCTGCTTTATTATAAGCAACAATTGGATAACCTGGGTCTTTGTACAAATCTTCGGTATTGATGTCGAAAATAACTTTTCCCTTCTGGTTTTCGAGTGATGGATTTATCTTTATCATTCGCTGTGTGCGGTTTTTCCACCAGCCATCCACCAAGATAGCCAGTGTGTCATTTCCCCAGCTCGACCACCTATAACGCCCTGATAACGAAGCCATTAATTTAGGTTCAACAAACGGTGTTGTTAGTGAAAAAATCTTATCTCGTACTTCTACTTTTTTATTAGGGTCTCCTTCATCTTGAGCTTCTACGTATATAATGGTTTCGGGGGCATCTGCACGCCATTCTACGCTACGCATACCAGTACGCACTGCGTCATTACCAATAGGAACACTCTCAGAAAGCGGTATATCTGCCAATGATTTTATAAATCTTCCTGAAATATCATTTAAATTAATTTCTTTGGGAAAATTACTATAAGGCACTAAATACGAATAAGGCTTCTTTAAAACGGTATTGATGATATATTTTCCGTTGGGAGAAAGCGAAAAACTCGTTAAGATTTTATTACTCAAAAGCGTCTGAAGCTCCCCTTTTAAAGATATTTTCACTAAATCAGTTGATAAGTGATAGTCGAAAAGGGATTCATCATAAGCATTTTTCAATAAGTCTTGATACGTGCGAGCAGGAGCTTTTTTACCTAAATTTTCTTGAATGGTTGGTCCAGTTGGCACTAAATTTTTCTTAGCCAAAATTTGGCGATTTTTTGTAATCGTTTTTACCAAAAGATAATCACTCGTAGGCGACCATTGAAAAGGCTCGCCCGACAACACATCATTGATATTATCTAACATTTTTTGAGTTGTACCTTTTTCAGCATCGGCAATCCAAAGTTCTAACTTTTCATTTTTCACTAAAACAAAAGCGAACATTTTACCATCTGGCGACCACCGTAAATCAGTGAATGAACCTGCTGGAAAATCTTTCAAAACTCGCTCGTTTAATGATGTCATTTCTTTCATTTTCAACCCAATAAAGGTTGAGACTCTACTTTGTCCATTATTGAGTGGATTTATTCTAAGACCCGCAATTTTAAGTTCTGGCTGTGCCATTTCCTCGATAGTTGGTAGAGGAGACCGTTCCAAAAACAAAATAAAATCGTTATTCGGTGAAATATTAACCGTAGGTGTTAAAGGAGCCATTAGTATATCAGTCATTTCTTTAGGGGGCATTTGATAAGACTGATTATCTTGGGCAAAAAGTGGCTGACCGACAAGTATTATTCCTGCCCAAATAGCCCCAAAAAAGATTGACATATTGCGTGATGTTTTCATAGCTTTTAGTTTAGATGATGTCAAAAATACGTTTCAGAAGACTTTTTTCATTTGTCAATATTTCCGCTTTCCCTTTAAGTTTCATTGGAAGAGTGATTTTTTTGCCATTTTGAGTTTGTAATCCATTAGTTAAATTAATGGCTACGTCATAAGTATTATCTTCAATTGACGGTGAAATGGTTTGTACGCTACCTTCAATAACGCCAAACTCTCGATATGGAAACGCATCTAATTTTAGGATTACTTTATGTCCAATTTCCACTTTCCCGATTCCTTCAATCGGCAATTTCCCATTGACGAGATGTTGCTGATTTTTGGGAATAATAAAGCCTATTTCTATTTTATCTTTTTGTATTTCGATGTTTTCAGGAATACTTTTTAAGTAAAAAATACCTGTTATTGGTGCTTTGATTACTTCAACGAATTGTTTATTTATCTGTTTGGCACATAAAAAAAGTGGCTGTCCTGCATGAACGAGAACTTTGTCTTTAACCAAAACTTGTGAAATTTCTATGTCCGCCTCTCTATTAATGGGTACGGGTTTTTCCTTACTCAAAACCCAAATATTGGTTTCTACAATATCTGGATAATGAATAAAGTGTGTTCCTGTCAAAATGAGAACAACAATGACTAAAAGTATGGTTATTCCCCAACGTGTAATCCATTTGGGAGTGCGTTGCATAATATCATGAAACTCCTCACTTCGTACCTCTAAATGACTGGGCATAATTTTATTAGTTTAAGATTTAACCGTTTCGAGTACCTTTTCTATCTTTTGCGATTTCTTCATGCGGGCTATCAATGATTCATAATATTTACTTAAATAATGATAGATAACCAATTCGTGTAAGCGTTGATTTGAAATAAACAAGCGATTCATAAACATGTGGATATAACTGGGAATGGTTGCATCAAAAGAAAGGGTTTGGGAATCTATTTTTTGAATATTCCGAATCTCCTGAATAATAAAATCATTACGTTTTGAGCGTTCTCTGAATACCTCTACGGCAGGTGTTATTTCACTTTCATCTGAATTGGCGGGGTCTTGCATAAAGCGTTGGATATCTTTCGAAACAGCTCTATATTTATCATTTAACTGAACCATCATGGAATGGCGTCCCCCAAACTCTTGGAAGAAATTCTCTCGCATTTGATTAATAATGCGATACTTATCCGTTAATTCGTATCCAAAATCATCAAAAAGCATATCAATTCCTCGGAGGGCAAAAAGCCAACGGTAACGCTCTCCTTCGTCCCCTTCAATCATATCTAAAAATGCCAAAATTGCCACACTATCGTTGAAAAACAGCTCCTCTGCAAGGGCGATTGTTGCGTTGCCATAACGCTCAATTTCACGATTATAAGTATCTGTTTGTAGATTATAAACCACACCTTTATCTATCAAATCTTTGAGTGCTTCATGAATTGCTTTCAAGACATAGCCATAAAATAGCGGGTTTGAATTACTATGAAAACGGAGTCTAAGATGTTCGTCTGTATCTCGATAACGAATGAAAAACCATTTATCAATGACTCCCTCCTCCATCAGTTTATCTATGGTTGGTTTTATAACAGATGTCAATAATGAATCGGCGGTTTTAGTACCTGTATAAATTTTCAGATACAACCATTCACTCCCAACAGCAAAAGTTCTGGTGACTGAAATTTCCTTTTGAGGAATAAAAGGTTGAGCAATAAGTTCTGTCTGTAATTTTTTAAATGGAATTAATAGCTCGTTGGTATATCTGCCTTGTTGGTCTGCCACAAAACAATTGGCAGGAATAGCTAAATATTCAGCCAAAATAACTTTATTTTTTTTGATGAGTTTTTCTTGTAAAATTTTCAAAGAGAACTCATTTTCAAGATTTATCAACAGTTCATTATCACCTTCGATAAGCGTCACAAATTGAGGTAAATCAAGCTGTTCACGAATGGGGGTAAACGTTGATTTTAAGTTCTGTGTTTTGGCAGACAATACTGGATAATTCGTCAAAGTGATTGTCCATGACGCACGGCTAAGGATATAATGTTTATAAGTGACTCTCGGCAAAAATGGCTGGTCGGCAATCAAACCCCAATCCCATGATACAGAACTGTGTAAACCATAACTTTGTAAATCGCAAAGGAATTTATATACGGGTAAGCCTCTATGATAATTATGAGCAGAAGTAAGGCGAGGAATGACCATTTTTCCGTGCTTTTTGGAACGTAACACCAACTGATTTCCATATTTTACGGATACCAAAAGGTCTTCTAAATCTATGATTCCATCGTTATCTACCGAGGGCTTTCCTAAATATGGAATTTCATATTTCCGTAAAGTAGGACGCATCAATATATTCCCTATCCGAGCTTCGGGTAGATGAACGACTTCTGCGTAAATAGCTTCTGGATTGTGAGCTTCTTCCTCCTCAATACATTCTTTTACTTTATGAGTCAGGTACTCGCTACCATGACAGAACCTACCCAAAAGATTAGCCGCCGAAGGACCATTACAAGCATGAAGGACGAACTTAAAATCTCCTTCATCAAGTGCTTTTTCAGAAGCTCCGAGCAGTGAACCAAACAAAAAACTACTGTCTGGAATATTAAGGGTTTTATCGTTATTGTCAGCAAAGACTTTTAGGTCTTCATCTGTCAGATTTAATTCTTTTCCTTTGTTCTGAATAACCTGTTGATATTTTTCAAATTTGAATTTATCTAAGGTATTCCAGTTGGCGGTAGTATTTTTAGCAGCTCTGGGCAACGAAATATCGTCAACTAAAGGTGAATTATCTGCTCTACTACCCGACACGTTTCCATAGCCAATACCTAATTCGCTATCTAAGGCTACCAATAACGGAACTTCCTTTTCTTCGTAGCGTTCATAAAAACGTTTTTTAAAGGTATCAAGGTTAGTATTTATATTTTTACGACTCAAAACCAACAATTTTTGAAGGTCTTGAATCAGAATATTTTCAACATTTTTACTCAAAAAGTTTTGTTGGGTGTTATAGAACAAATCCGTCTGAATGAGGTCTTTAGCAGAGGTTTTTTTGAAAGTATCATTGATGATATTAGCAATTTCAAAATACTTTTGTGTGTCGCTATCTTGGTTTCCCAATAATGTTTTTATCCTATAAAGTTTATCTATAATATTGGTATCTACTCCGTATTGTTGAGTTTTTTCAATCAAAACATCGTAGAATTCACTTCCTGTAACGGTGGGTTCAAACTCACTAATAATGAAAGAACAATTTATTAATTCCTCAATAAATCCTTTGGCGTCTGCCATACTTACTTCATTAGAAACTAAGATTTCGGCTAACTGTCTAATGGTAGCACCTTGTTTGGCACACGCCACAATTTTTTCCAAATGTTCTGCCACAGATAAAGAAGACAGGAAATATGAACGGTTTTTATTTTTGATTCTTCCTTCTACAAACCGTAATTTATTACCTAACTGATAAATACTACTATTGAGGTAAAATTTGATTTGCTCACGCACTTTAGGCTGGCTTGCTATCGACTCTGCAAGTTCTGCAACATAGTTCATATCTAAGCGTGAATACTTACGATATTTTTCTGATTGATTGAATTGGATGGCGGTATTTTCGGTTCCCAGTTTGCCCACCGAACAACCCGCAAAAAGCCCATAAGGTGTGCAACGGCTACTCATGCGGAGGTAATATTTATAGAGTGTTAATAATAATTTATCAACATCTTTCTCGGAAAGTTTTTCATAATTAAGCCATTTTTTGAACTCTCTAAACAATTCAGGAGAAGCCATATAAATTGCCTCTTGGAGAGTAGGATTCAGGAATTTTTCTCTCAAAATATTCTCAAAGGCATTTTTATCCTCATGAAAACGTCCTTCTTCAAAAGCAAAAAGCTCGTCTATGGATAAAAGAGGATTACGAAGTAAATAAAAATCGTGGGCAGCAATATCTAAGTGAGTATCCATAGTTTTAACGATGATTTTGAGGGATTTTTTAATAGACTTCTTGCGAAAGTGTTTTATGATTGAAAAATGGTATATTTTCGAGTGACCATAGCAGGCATTTTGAAAGCATAGCTACGGTTGAAAAAACCTCGCTATTGGTAGCCGAAAAGATGTTGTTTTATCACTTAAAACACTTTCGCAAGAAGTCTCATAGTAAAGCCATTGATTTATGGCTTTACTATGAAGCTGTTTAACCTTTCCCTTTCAGTCTTTTAGAAGAAAGTTTAAACAGCCTCTATGATTAGAGAATTAACCGTTGCACGAGGCGTTACAACAAGAATGTACATCACATAAAACAGACAAAATGTTTTCGTCATCTTGTCCATCTTCTAATGCTTGAGCATTACATGACATAGACCCTCCACCAGCCACTTCTTTTAACTGATTTTCATCTAATTTAGCAATAGTCTCTTTATCCAAAGAGAGATTTTGGGCAATCTTAACTTGCTTTTTCATTGTAAATAGTTTTGAGAATGAAATGGTTATGCCTTATTACAAGAATTGTTACAACATGAGTTGATGTCGAGAACCTCATCATTATCATCTTCTGCAACAGCCGCCGCATTACAAGATAGAGAACCTCCACCAGCTACATTTTTTAATTGGTCTTCATCCAATTTTGAAACGGTTTCCTTATCAAAGGATAATTTTTGAGCGATTTTGACTTGCTTTTTCATAGTAAAATAGTTTTAAAGTGATTTTTTTTAGCCGTTACATGAGGCATTGCAACAAGAGTGAATATCTGTCAATTCTGAATCATCGGTACTATCTTCTGCAACAGCAGCCGCATTATTACATGATAATGAACCACCACCTGCTACGTCTTTCAACTGGCTTTCATCTAACTTGGCAATCGTTTCTTTATCCAAAGAGAGGTTTTGGGCAATCTTAACTTGCTTTTTCATTGTAAAATAATTTTTAGAAGTGAAATTTTAGGAACGTTGAAATAATAACTTGTAAAGTTTTAGGATGACTATTTTATAGTTAGTTTTATTCATTTTTGAAGCGAATAGCACCACTCTTTAATGAATAAAATAGCAGTAAAGGAGTCGTTTGAAAATTATAAGTTATTGTTCCTTAATTCTTGTTACATGAATCATTGCAGCAGGAGTTGAAGCCTAAAACTTCATCGTCTGATTCTGCTACTGCAGCGGCTCCATTACAGGATAACGACCCACCACCTGCTACGTTTTTTAATTGGTCTTCATCCAATTTTGAAATTGTTTCCTTGTCCAAGGCAAGTTGGTTGATAACTTTTATTTGCTTTTTCATGGTATAAAAAATTAAGAGGTAAAAGATTAATTACAAGAATTATTGCAGCATGAATTCCAGCCTAATTCTTCATCTTCTTCAGCGGCGACAGCCTTATTACAAGAAATACTATCAGGGGCACCACCTCCTAAAAAGTTTTTCAATTGTTCTTCGTCTAAACGAGATACTGTTTCTTTGTCTAATGACAATTTGTCAATTTGGATTTGCTTTTTCATCGCTTTTTATTCGTTAAATGTGAAAAAAGGTATTGTAATTTTGTTTAATTAACAGCCTGTTGTGCCACACGAACCTTTACAACAAGTATCTGCTGCAAATTCATCTTCAAAGGCTTCCAGTTGTTCAGCGGCTTTGCATGAATAGGTTCCAGCTCCTACGGCGGCACTCAATTGTACTTCGTCTAAACGAGCAATAGTCTCTTTATCTAATGAGATAGACTCTATGCTGATTGTTTTCTTTTTCATGTTATATATTGTTTAAGAGTGAATACTATGATTGTTTTATAGAGTAGCCATGACGTATCAGAATATATTTTGGAATAATCTTGATTGATTTTTTATCATCATTATCCTGATTATGGATTGGGTTTTTGGATTATGCTACTAACTTGACTTTATAATGTTCGTGTAGAAAATTATCTAAGCGGATTTGTTTTACGGGGTCATTCATCAACTTGGTTAACCTGAGCATATCCCACAATAAGAGTAATTTAAACATATCATATCGGGCAGGGTAGCTGTTCAAAAAAGCGGTAGATTTCTGGATATATTCCTCTACATTTTCTCGTATATAAAGGCTTCTTTTGGCATCAAACCAATCATAAGCCATTTGATAAATAGGGTCAGTTGACGCAACCTTTTTCAAACTATCACAAATGAGTTTTGAATTTTGTATTACCGCAGTTTCAAAAGCTGGAAAACGGAAGGAATCCATGCTGAAATCAAAAAAGAAAAATTCAAAAGTGATTGGCAACCGCTGAACCGTTTTGTAATTATCTAAATATTTTTTCCCCCATTTGCCTTCATAAAGAGGTTTTGACTTGGGAGCAATAAGGTATCTCAATACCGATAACACCAATTTTGCAGCTCCATCAAATTCTTTACGATATGCCAATGTTCTACTATTATTTTGCAATACATGAAGTTTATGTCCATGAAAAGTAAAATAGACTTCTTGCATTATGTCATCCATTTTTAAGGTAGTGGATATTGCTTCATCAGCGGCTTTAAAATCACGAATTTTATAATAGTAATAGGCGACTTTGGGATAATATAAAATCTCGGCCAATGCTCGTGCTTCACCCTCCAGTTCGTTATGCCTTTCTTTGGCATGGGCAAATTGCTTTCCAGCTTGCTCTAAATCATTTTTTTTGGCATAGCTCAAAGCCAATGAAGCATCATTCCAAATAGAACGTAGTTTCTGGTAAGTTTCCGTTCCTAAGCGTTGTTTTGCTAATGGATTGATAGACGATAAAGAATCCGCTTCAAACAGTTTTTCATTGGGTTTTACAGGCGTATTTCTAATATTTTCGAGGACTTGGAGTAAATGATTCCAAGTAACAGTATTGATAGTTTCCATGATTTAATAATGTTTAAAATCAGTTACCTAATTCGAGTTGATTTCTTACTAATTCATAATAATATCCACGATTACCCACTAAGTCGTCGTGAGTACCCCGTTCTACGATTTCGCCTCTATTCAATACAATAATTTGGTCAGCATGACGAACGGTACTCAGGCGGTGAGCCACTACAACGACCGTCCTTCCCTCAAAAAAGTTATCTAAATTTTCCATGATAACCTTTTCATTATTAGCATCTAAGGCACTGGTAGCTTCATCAAAAAAGATATAATTAGGATTTTTATATACCGAACGAGCTATCAATATTCTTTGCTTTTGTCCCTGACTGATACCATTACCTTCTGAACCAATCTTGGTATTATATCCCAAAGGTGCATCCTCGATAAACTGCTGAATATTAGCCACTTTTACCGCATGAGCCAGTCGGTCAGGGTCTATTAATTCTTCGCCAACCGCAATATTACGAGCAATACTATCCGAGAAGATAAATCCCTCTTGCATGACTACCCCACAGTGTTTTCGCCAAAATTGATGACTAATATTGTTAAACTGTAATTCGCCCACAGAAATCCCACCTGAATCTGGGTCATAGACTTTTAATAACAATTTTAGCAGTGTGGTTTTTCCACTACCACTTGCCCCAACGATGGCAGTAGTTTTTCCTTCGGGAATGGTTAGCGAAATATCTTTCAGTACCGTTACATTGCCTGCTCCCGGATAAGCAAATGACAACTTATTAATTTGTATATCTCGGTGTTCGGGCAAATAGTGAACAAAGGTTTTATGATGGGGTTCTTCATCTGGTACTTCATGAATATCATTGAGGCGGTCTAAGCTCAATTTAGCATCTTGAGTCACTTGCATAAATTGGATAAGTTGCTCAATAGGCCCATTCAATTGCCCAATGATGTATTGGATTGCCAGCATTTCTCCTAATGTCAAACTACCATCTACCACCCCTTTAGCGGCTAAAAAAATGGTGAAAATATTTTTGCCTTGATTAATAAAAAATGCACCTACTTGTTGGTTTTGATTGAGGGCTAAACTTTGGGTATTAAACTTAAAGAAACGAGCTTGAACTCTTTCCCACTCCCAAAGTTTTTGGGTACTACAATCATTCATTTTGATTTCATGAATTCCTGAAATTAATTGGATAATATTATTCTGATTTTGTGTTGCAATTTGAAAACGCTTGTAATCCAACTTCTTACGATGACGAAGAAATAAAATCACCCAAGCGGCATACAAGATGCTACCAATAATAAATACTGAAAATATGGGCAAACTATACATCAATAATACCGACCCAAAAACCAGTAAACTAATCAATGAGAATAGTACATTTAAGGTAGAATTGGTCAAAAATGCTTCTATTCTATTGTGGTCGTTCATGCGTTGCATGATGTCTCCCATCATTTTTGTATCAAAAAATGAAAGCGGGAGTTTCATTAATTTCACCAAAAAATCGGTCAGAATTGATAAACGTATTCGTGTACCAATATGCAGGAAAATCCACCCTCTGATAAAGTCTAAGGACGTTTGTCCTAAGGCTAACATTAATTGTCCTGCTAATACCAAATAAATGAAATTGATATTCTTGGTATTGATACCAATATCGACAATTGATTTCGTTAAAAAAGGAAAAATTAATTGTAATAAACTACCCACCAATAACCCTAAAACCAACTGAATAATTAGTGCTTTATAAGTAGTCAGGTATTGATATAGTTTGTGTAAACCTATTTTTGTTTCGGTTTCTCCTTCTTCTTCATAAAACTTGGGGGTGGGTTCTAACAATAGAATTATTCCCTGCGGTGTACCATTTTTTTGGGTGCTTACCCAATGTCTTTTAAACTCTTCGGAGGTATAGGTAATAAGAGATTTTCCGGGGTCAGCAATGAATATTTTATCTTTTTTTACCTTATGAAGTACCACAAAATGGTTTTGGTCCCAATGGGCAATACAGGGTAAAGGGACTTCTTCATTGACGATTTTATCGAGGGTTAAAACTGCCCCCATAGTTCGAAAGCCAATATTTTCGGCGGCTCTACTAATACCTAAGAGCGAAACTCCCTCACGGCTATATTTGGTGGTACTTCGGAGTGTGTTCAGCGTATAAGTCTTTCCGTAATGCTTTGAAATCATTCGGAGGCACGTTGGTCCACAATCCATCGCATCTAATTGACGATAGAACGGAAAAGCCATAACACAGTTTAGTTTTGATTGAGTTTAAAAATATCACTTATTAGTTCGATACCCATCATACGGTCTTGAGATTTCATAGCGGCACTCATAAAAATGATTTCATCTATTCCGTACTGCTCTTTGAGTGTCATCACTTGGTCTTGAAACTTAGCAGGGCTTCCAAAAATATCTCCTTTTCCAACAGCCGTTTTGGTATTAAGAAAATCAAGAATTTTTTTTGCTTTCTGAGATGTTTTATGACAACACCCTGCAATGGCTAAGGTCATCTTTGGCACTACTCCATAGCGTTGAAAATAATCTTCTCTGAACTTAGCTAAACGTTCTTTTTCGTAGGATACATCTGAACCAGCATGAAAAATAGAACGAGCAAAATTAGTGCGTAGTTTTAAGGCTCTATCTAAACTTCCATAGGATACTCCCAAAGTCCAAATTTCTGGTATTTCACCTTTATACGGAGGAATGACAATCCCCTTTCCTTCGTTAAATAATTCGTCCTCATCTTGTAAATAATGGACTAATTCTTCTAATTTACTATCAAAAGTGCTTCTTAAAATTTGATTGGTATCTTTGATGGCGGCTTGTGCAATTTTCTCACCAACAACCCCATTTGCAAGCCCTAAATCAATTCTTCCTGGAAATAAATTGGCTAATAATTTAAAATTTAAAGCTACATGATAGGGATTATGAATACTCAATAAAATACCTGCTACACCGATTTTGATACGGTTGGTCATCCCTGCTAAAATAGGTAAAAGCGTTTCGGGATTAGACCATGCCGCTCGTGTATTGGCAACATGATGTTCTGCTACCCACAAGCGACTAAAACCTAATTTATCAGCATGATTGGCATATTCAATTAAGTCTTCTATTACATGAAGACTATTCATTTTGGTATCACGAAGACCAAAGTCAAGCAGTCCGATTTTAATATTTTCCATAGTTTTAATAGATTATGATAATAAAAAGACACTGTCCCACTTCAAATCTTCTTCACTTACCGCAGAAATTAATCCTAATGAAATACCTACAAAGCCTTCTAAAAGTTCTCCTGCGTGCGACCTAAAGAGGGGGTCTGTGGTTTCTTTTTCAAGAAATTGTAAGGTTCTTTCTATCCAATAATAATATCCTTCTTCATAAATGGGTAAAGCAGTCATTTCGTAAAAACGTTTGTAGTATTGAGCCATTCCGATTGACCCATGACAAATATGACTGTCTATTACGATGGTCTCTTTTCTATTTTTTCGTTCAATGGTATTACATCCTACTTCATCTGCAATATCTGCCCATTCTGGTACACCAAACTGCTTTGAGGCTGTATAAAGCAATAGTATTTCGTTTAAATCACCATAACACCAACCTAACCTCGAACCGTATTCTTCTATATTTTTATCAGAATTCCAAGGCTCTTTTTCATTAATTGTTAGAGGAAAAAACGAGTATTTTCCCGTAGCAAAATCTTGTGGTGTTTTGTAAGAAAGGATAAAATTGATTCCTCCTGATACTATTTCTTCTATTTGAGTCTTACAAATACCTTTTGCATGAATTTTCAGAAGAATCATTAATATTCCACAGAGTCCATGTGCCAGCCCTAAATTGATATTGTCTGATTCATTCAGGCGAGCAATATGCGAGTTCTCAAAACGAACACCTCTCGAATCTCTGATGGCAGTCTTTGACAATGTTTCGACCAAAATTTCAAGGTATTTCTCTACTTTTGGATTAGACAAACGGCGACTCAAATATAATAAAACACCCAAAGAGCCATGTAAATAATCGGTATTTCGTTTTACTACATCTTCTAACGTTTTTGTATATACGATGTCATCAAACTCACACAATTGCTCATCAAAATTAATGTCAATAATTCCTTCATCTTTCAGTAGCGAAAGAACATAGCCAAACCCAGAGAGTCCATAAGAAAAGGCTGGTTTTAATAAATATGGTGATTTATGAGTATCCATATTATGTAAGATAGTCTCAATCAATTCCACGCCTTTATCAGCATATTTTTCGTCTTCAAAGTATCTGAACATATAGAAGTAGTATAAAATCTGCCCTATTCTACCCGAAAAAAGGGTGTCGTTTTTGGGTTCTGTTACTTCAATAATATTCAGTAGTTTTTTGACTTGTAAATCTATTAATTCTTTTTCAATCGTGAGGGTTTTCATATTTTCATTAGGTTAAAGCATCCAAATCAATTCATCAAAGCAATAGTTTTCCCTATCAAAATATTTTATCAAAGTACAGCCAATTCCTGTAATACCTTCCATAAAAGCGATATTGGTATGTTTGAAGTGTTGATTAAAATTACCTTTAAATCCAGCCGTAGCGTTTTCATGAACAGCAAAATCTGTTATTTTTTTGTACCAATCGGTAGCAGTATCATAAAACAGAGTAATACCAGTCATTTCATAAATTTTATCGAATATCAAAGCAACACCCGAGGCTCCATACAAAATACCCGCATCCTTAATTCCAGCTTTTGGGAAGTCATTACGGGTGGCACAATTTTTAAATATTTGGATAGATTCAGAACTTAATCGTTCGTTTTGCAACAACTCTCCTACTCTCAAAAGAGCGTAAGCCACTCCCATATCACCATAACATAAACCCAATGAAGTACGACCGTTTTCGTCTCCTACAATATCAGGGAAATGATAACCCTTTGCTACAAAATCAAGTTTTTTACTCAACAAGTATTCGGTAGAACTCAATAACATTTTTTTTACAAGTGTAGGTTGAATTCCCATTTCGTACATTTTGCATAAATATGTTATTACGATAGCGAGTCCATGAGAAATTCCTAAATAAATATTATTCTTATCAAATAGTTTAGAAACCCAATAGGTATTATTCTGTGCATCTGTATGGGCAATCAGATTTAACCACAAAGTGATTTTTTCAAGAATGGGTTCAACATCCGCTTTAGAATTACTGCGTGCCACAAAATACATTCCAGCCATCAATCCTCCTGTATAAGGGTCAAAATCTTCGGTTTTCATCGCTTTTTCAAGGACTTCTTCCATGATTTTGTCAATTCCCAAAAGGATTGCATTTGTATCTATTTCAATGATATTATTGGTCTTGGCGTATTCCAAAAATATTCCAATTTCTGCCAATTCTTTATAAAAACTTCGTCCTTCATAAGGCTCAGTTATTTTTTTGATAGAAGCTGATAAAATCTTCCCTGCCCAATCGTTATACTTATTATTTTCGGTGAATGCTCCATAATAGGTAAAGAATAGTACTTTGCCAATCAGTCCGTTGGTATAGCCAAATGTTGAAAGTTTATTTTCTGGTAGGGTCAAACATTCGGCTATTTTATCAAGGCATAGTACTGCCTTCTCTTCGAGTAGCATTTCCATAATTAAACATTTTAGAGTAGGTAATTTTAGTTCAAAACAGCCTAATGATTGATACGACTTTGAACTTCATCGCTTCCAGAGTTTCGTTGACGAGTTGAGAGTTTTTTATTCCCAAATTTGTAGGTCAATGTCAGTCTGACCAATCGAGTATCGGCATAATTGCTCCCTTCTATGTTCTGAGTTGCCGATAATGTTCGGTAGGTATATTGTCTGCTCCAAAAAATATCGTTTAGGTTTAGTTTTAGGCTTCCTTGTTTCTTCCAAATGCTTTTCTGAAAACTTACATTCATATAAAAGCGAGGTAATTGAGTATTGGTAGCCACGATATACTGCCCTAAATAATTGACATATACATCCATTTTATAGCCTTTGGGTAGTGCAATATTATGTGTAGAGTTGAAATAATATCCAGAAGAAGCTATATCCAGTTTATTTCCTAAGAAATTATTATCTGTTACTTTTCCAACGCTTCCATAAATATTATTACTGGTTTGCCACCATTTTGTAATGGCTACTTGAAAATTCACATTCAAACCATAGTCTGTTGACTTTGCCAAATTACCGATGAAGTGCCTAACCACTTTTGTCGAAGGAATCTGCTCGGTAGTCTCGTACATCATATCATTAGTTACGGAATAATCAAACGTGGTTGTGATTTTTCCTGCATAGGTATGTGTCAATGAAAAGTTATACGACTTAGAAGGATTCAAATTCGGATTTCCCTGACTGTACGTGTACTGGTCTGTATAAAAAGTCAGTGGATTCATCTGGTCGTAACTTGGTCGGGTAATGTCCCTTCTGAATGCAAAAGCCAATTGATGATTTTCAGACAAATTGGTTTCGGCTAAAAAATTAGGGAACAAATTGGTATAGTCTTTCTTCGTAAAACTCTGAGTAGAATATGAGTTCAATTCAATATTTGTATTTTCTACTCGTAAACCTGTTTGGATTTGCCATTTGCCCACAGATTTAGCAAAAGTCACATAAGCTGCATTAATATTTTCTTTATAGACAAAATTATCGTTTCGTTTGGTGTCAGGCTCCCACATTCCATTTTCTTTCGTTTGTAAATCTACAAGAATTAAGTTATTGGCGGTTACAAATGAACTCTTTGCTCCTGCTTCCATCTTCAAGGATTGATTAATGGCTTGAGTATAGTCAATTTTGTAGGTATTAAATTCTGTAATATAGGAAGGTCTGTTCCGCAATCCTTGTCTAAAATTAGATGCTTCAGACTGCGGAGGGATTCTCATTCGTCCCAAAAAAAGGGCATCACTACTATAATTATCCTTTCCATAATCAATATTAATTTCTAACTCTTTACCATTAGAATCTAAAGTACCTTTATAGTTTAAGTTATAAGTTCGGAAATCTTCTTTCATGGTTGAAGTAGAGATGGTTTCTAAGGTAGAATCTCTCAATGACACACTCTTCCTAAAATCAGTGGTAGCATATTTTTCATTATCTCCTCCATAAATACTCCCATCTACCGAAAGTCCAAGAACATGGTTGGCGGCAAGATTATAGTCAAAACCCAATTTATAACTATGGCTTCTGCTACTACTCTCATTTTTTGAATCTGTGTATAGTGAATACAAAGAACTATTTATTGGGAAACGGCTATCTTGCCAAGAAATTCGCTGACTTTTATTGAAGGATTGATTATAATTAGCAAAGAAATTAAATTTACCTTCTTTAAAATTAAAATTGCCCCCACCTGTATATTTTGTATAAATGCTTTGGCTCAATCCTAAGTTTACGTTTCCATTAAATCCCTGATTTACTCCTTTCTTTAATTTAATGTCAATTACTGCTCCCGCAAAAGAATCATATTTGGCAGAAGGCTGTGTAATAAGCTCAATCTTAGCAATATTATCAGACTTTAGACTTTTGAGAAAATTATTCAAGCCTTCTCCCGATAGTTGTATTTGCTTACCATCTACCATAATCATTGTCGTTTTTCCTTGTAAACTTACACTCCCGTTATCTCCTACCAACACGCCAGGGGCTCTTTCAAGCACTTCCAATGATGTACTCCCTGCTCCTACTACACTATTCTCAACATTCAATACAAAGCGGTCTATCTGCCGTTCCACCAAGGGTTTGTTACCAACCACTTTCACTTCATTTAATACTTTCGACTCTGTGTTCAGCGATATTTTTCCTAAATCAACCTCTTTTCCATCTCCTTGAATTACAAAAGATGGACTATAAAACTGCTGATACCCAATAAAACTAATTTTGATTAAGTATGAGCCTTTCATTATATTTTCAAAAACAAATGCTCCATTGCCGTCAGCCATTACACCCTTCAACATAGAAGAGTCTTTGCTTTGTAGTATCAACACATTCGCAAAACCAACTGTATTCTCAGAATTACTTTCTTTAATTGTTCCTAAAACTCGTGTATTGTCTTGAGCATACAATCTGACCAAGCTTGACATCGTGATTACAAATATCATCACGATATAATATTTATAGTTCCTCTCCATGAATTATAGCGTTTAAATGTCTCTATTTATATTTTTCAAAATATTTCTCTCTTGTTCTTCTGATGGTTTAACCAATGGACGACCACCCAATACAGCCTCCATTTCTTCAAGGCTAAGTTGCCCAAAGCTACGATTCTCCCCTTCTGTCAAGGATATTTTTTTTCTATTTGAAGAAAGTATTTTGCTAAAAAAATTCATTTCCTTTTATATTTTTATTTGACGAATAAATGAGGAGATACTCCACACGGATACTGATATAATGTATTAATCTTTCTAAATCTTTACAATAAATGGAAGGATTATTAAACCCATTTTTAGCATCATAACGGTGAGTAATAAATCCACCATTGCATACTTCTACTACTGAACAATTTTGACATTGCCCACATAAGGTTTCCTGACTATCAATACAAAATTTAATGAGTGGGTGCTTGAATGAATCTTCTAAGGCGTGATTGCTAATATTCATGTTGGTCTTGGTAAAGCCATTTCCACAGGCTTTCAGACTGTCTTGCGGTTCAATATCTCCGTTGGTTTCAATGATTAGGTTAATGTTTTTTCCTCCTCCGAGGTATTCAAAATCTCCTTCTCCTCCCAAAATTTTGTTTAATATCTGATTGAAAAACGTTATTTGAGGTTTATCTCTGTCTTGGTCTTCAAACCAATTATCAAATAACTTAATGAGCCAATCAGCAAAAATTGTTTGTTCTAATTCAAAACCTGTCGGTAAATTATCATGTGTTCCGTCGGGCAAAAGAAAATTAATATGCCTGATTTTCAACGACTTATATTTCTTATATAAATCATCTGGATTAATATTCGGATTGATAACAGATAATATTCCGGGTAAATATTTTAAATGTTTAGAGGTCTGAGCATTGGCAATTCCTTGTAAAGTGGCTGATAATGAGCTTCTGCCATGATGGTCTAATCGAAAACGGTTAGCCTCTTCAGAAAGTCCATCTAAACTAATACCGATTCTAATTCCCAAACTTCCCAATACTTTACACCATTCGTCGCTTAATAATACTCCATTCGTCTGAATAGTATAAATTATTTGGATTGAAGCGGGGAGTAATTCATTGGCTTTTCTAACAAAATTTTGGTAAAAGTCATAACCTACCAATAATGGTTCTCCTCCATGAAAAATAAAAGCAAATGTTTTACTCCCGCTCTCTGTCAAATAGGTTTTTACTCGCATCAATAAGTGAATAACCACTTCTTGACTCATAACTTTTGGTTGAGATTTATACGTTTTATCTCCCAAATTATACATATAACAATATTCACAATTCAAATTACAACGACTGGCAACTTTCAAAACTAAACCTCTGATTATCACCTTTGTTTTCATTTGATTTTCTTTCAATTATTACATCAAATAATTTCGTTTGGTCCTTGATAGGAAGCATTTATTTGAGACGACACCTCTTGTCTGATAAAAAAACCACCTCCATTAATATCATCTATTTTGCCTCCTAATACTTCATCAGCGTCAATTCGACCTTCATGTTCATCCAATTGTTGAAGTGCTTTTTTCTGTTTTTTCTTGTCACTTCTGGCAATGGTAAATATTTTCTTAATCATATCAATTCAACGTTTAAGTGTTCAATAAAACTGAAGGGAAAAACCATTTTGTCTGTCCATCAAGTTCAGACTCATACATTGGAGTATAATCTTTGTCACCTCCTCGTACTTCTTGGGCTGCGTCGTCATTGACCATTTCAATTTCTGAATCTAAAAACAGTTGTGAATCAGATTTTAAGTTAATTTTTTCAAAAAAAGTGCTTAATGTCTTTTTCATACGATTTGTTTCATTTTGAGTATCTCAAAGTTATTAGAATCAATAAAATTTGTTTATTTTTTCCGATAAACAACATTGTTTTTCCGACAAACGACATTTCATAGTCGGCAAACAACTTATAAAGTATTATAGAAAAAGACATAATTTTGATGAACTCGTACTTTGATGAGCATTCTTTTTGTCATAATTAAAAACTGTAACTACGTTTTTAATTACGACTAAGTTTGTATAAAGCTTTTTCATAATTAATTAGAGTTTGAAAGTTTAATAGTTTTTTGTCTCATTGTTGAATCAAATTTGTAGAGAATATGGAAGTTATTTTTTATTTTTCGTTCAACGGTATTCCAATTCCGCCAAACAACATTAACTAATCGACGAATGATTGCAATATTCTACGCCAAAGTAACAGACAACATAATTTGATGTTTATTAGGGTCTGCAATAACCTGAAGACTATAACGATTGGGGTATAAAGAATTTAAACGTTTTTGGACATTTATTAAACCAATTCCTCCTAAACTATTCTTTTGTTTTTGAGATAGCTTACGGACTTTACTATTGATAACTCCCAAAAATAGGGTGTTACTTTCTACTCTAATTTTAATATGAACGTAACTCTGAATAGTTGAATCTCCTATTCCATGTTTAAAAGCATTTTCGATAAAAGCAATCAAAATAAGCGGGGCTATAACTCCTGTTAAGTCTCCCTCAATTTCCAATTTCACTTGTACTTTTGATGAATTTCTGATTTGTTCCAGAGCTACAAAATCCTTGAGAAAAGCTACTTCTTTCTCAACACTTACCGTAGATAAAGAACTTTCGTATAATACATAATCCAAAAGATTGGATAGAGACAAAATAGCATCAGGGCTTCTTTGGTCTCCTATTACAACTAAACTGTAAATATTATTAAGTGTATTGACTAAGAAATGAGGATTAATTTGAAGACGCAAAAAGTCTATCTCTAATTGTTTTTTTTCTGAAAGAACCTTCGCAAATATTCTAACAAATTTTAAGAAAAAAGCAGGTAAAGCGGTAAATATAAGTTGAATTGTATCTGTAATAATATTAATTATATCAAAATAAGACCAAAAGTTGGATTCGTACACATTATGATAAATTTCATATATTCTTTTGTTTTGCGGAGTAATCCAATGGTTTTCTATCACAATAACTACTCTTAAATAAGTCTCTAAAGACATGAAAAAATAGAATGCGATAATTGCAGAACAAATAACAATTACTCTAAACCAACCTATGTATTGAGCATATAAGTAAGGAATAAAATAGTTGAATAAATAAAAAAATGTGCTACTGGTAAGGGTAAAAGAGAATGCTCCTATTAAACGAATAATAAGTGAATCAGATGGAAAACCTGTACCAAATAGCAGAGAGATAAAAAAAAATCCCCAAAAAATAGCATGAAGTATTATCCTCCGCTTGAAGGGTACGTGGTCAATAGGATACAGGCGAAGTAAGTAATCAGCTAAACGTTCCATTACGAATCATTAATTTATAGCTTTAAACCGAGAAATAAAGGCTGTCTTAAATGCCCTTCCAAGTGTAATTTCTTTTTTATCGTTCATGATTACAAGGCTATTAGCACTATCTATTGAATCAATTTTATCTGAATTGATGATAAACGATTTATGAACTCTGATAAAATTGGTAGCTGGCAACGTTTCTATTATTTTAGTCAAGGTTGATAAAGTCACAATTGAGCGTTCTTTGGTTATAATTTTTATATAATCTCCCAAACCTTCAATATAAAGTATATCGGCAAATTCTATTTTTATCATTCTCCCAGATTCTTTAACATACATGGCTATCGAGACGGGGTTTTCTTCTGAAAAACTATTCCCATATAGCCGTTGGACTTTCTCGACAGATTTCTTGAATCGGTCAAATGAAACGGGTTTCTTTAAATAATCAATGGCGTCCAGTTCAAACCCTTCAAGGGCAAAGTTAGGATAAGCAGTAATGATAATTACGTGTGGTTTTGGCGAAAGCATTCGGATAAAATCTAAGCCCGAAAGTCGAGGCATTTCGATGTCTGTAAAAATCAAATCTATGGCATTATCTTCCAGAAAATCAGAGGCTTCCAGTGCATTATCAAATACTTCCACTAATTCTAATTCAGGAAGACGATTAAAATAGTTTCGCATTAAATTTTGTGCAGGTTCTTCGTCTTCAAGAACAATACATCTAATTTTTTTCATACGTCAAGAGTTATCCAACTTGGGGTTAAGAGATTCTTCAAATATAATAGATTATCTTCATTAAAAATCTCAAAAACGATATTTCAATAATAGACTTCCTGCGAAAGTGTTTTAAGTCGTAAAACACTTTCGCAGGAAGTCTAATTGTCTCCTAAATAAAAACGGTCACTTGAATAAAACAAAAAACCAACCCTAAAAATTAAGGTTGGTTTTTTGTTTTACAGATTCTTAAAACTAAATCTTCATTACCCATCCACGAGTATCTTCGATTTTCCCTGTTTTGATATTGTCAATTTCTGTATAAACTCTTTTTGAGAAAGCATCTGCTGGACGTTCTGGCAAATCATAATCTACACCATTGTAGCCAACTGTTGCGATTGGTGCAATTACTGCGGCAGTACCTGCTCCAAATGCTTCTTGAACTTTACCTGAAGCAATGCCTTCAGTCAATTCTTTGATTGATAATTGGCGTTCTTCTACTTCCATTCCAAAGTCTTTTGCCACTTGAATTACCGACTTGCGAGTTACACCATCTAAGATAGTATCACCCGTTGGAGCTGTTACCAATTTCCCGTCGATAACGAACATTAAGTTCATCGTTCCCGCTTCTTCTACGTATTGGTGTTCAGAAGCATCAGTCCAAATAATTTGGTCATAACCTGCATCAACCGCCAATTTTGTTGGATATAATGAACCACCGTAGTTACCCGCATTTTTCGAGAAACCAACGCCACCATGAGCAGCTCTGATATATTTTGTTTCCACACGTACACGAATTGGCTTTGTATAATACGCACCAACTGGACAAGTGAAAATCATGAATTTATAAGTTTTAGAAGGACTAACGCCTACATATTCGTCAGTAGAGAACATAAACGGACGAATATACATTGAACTACCTTCTTTTGCAGGAATCCAAGCTGAATCTAAACGTAATAATTCAGAAAGGCCTTCCATAAAAATATCTTCTGGAACTTCTGGCATACACATACGTACAGCAGATTTATTGAGACGCTTCCAGTTTTCTTCTGGACGGAATACTAAAATTTCTCCTGTTGGACTTTTATAAGCTTTCATTCCTTCAAAAATCGCTTGACCATAATGTAATGACATCATTGCTGGCGAATAAGAAATTGGTCCAAAAGGCAGGATTTGAGGAGTTTTCCAAGCTCCGTCTTCATAGTCAACCATCAACATGTGGTCGGCAAAAGAACGTCCAAAAATAAGGTTGTCAAAATCAACCGTATCAATTCTCGATTTTTCAATCTGATGAATGTCAATCTGCAATGTCTCAGTCATAGTAATATGTAATTTGGTGAATTGATAATCTGTGATTTACAAATCTCAATTCTAAATGCAAAAAATAATTTATTTCTTATATAAAATCTTAGAAATCCATAAAGCGTTTTATTATTCTTGATGATTTGATTTTCAGCATTTTAAATTACTAAATCACAAATCACAATTATTGCTAAACTCTTGGTTTCCAAGCAACTTCTTCAATTTCAAGTTCTTTTGCCATCATTCGGCACAAAACGAAAAGATAATCTGAAAGGCGATTTAGGTATTTCACAACCAAATCATTCACTTCCGAATCTTCCGCCAATCTCAAAACACATCTTTCGGCTCTTCTGCAAACAGTTCTGGCTAAATGCCCAAACGAAACCGACTGATGCCCTCCTGGAAGAATGAAAAAACGCATTGGTTCTAATTTTTTATCCATTTCATCCATTTCCTTTTCCAAAAGTGTAATATCACCTTCATTTAGGTCTGGAATTTGCCTTTTGGTCTGTTCTGGTTCTGATGCCAAAATTGAGCCAATCGTAAAAAGTCGGTCTTGGATTTCTTTCAAAACCTCTTTTCTATTTTCATTTACAGTTTGGTCACGCACTAAACCAATATATGAATTAAGTTCATCAACCGTTCCGTAGGCTTCAATTCTGAGTTCAGTTTTGGCAACTCGTGTTCCTCCTACTAACGATGTCTGTCCTTTATCTCCCGTTTTTGTATATATTTTCATGTTTTTACAGGTTTTAGAATTAAGGTTTTAGGTAATAGATTAAATACTACGATGATAGACTAACACCTAAAACCCATTACCTAAAACCTCTATTCCACAAAGCTACATTTTTTTAATAAAATTATTTTCATAAAATTTAAAAATAATTGTCATAACAACTATTTTTTCTAATAAGATAAATTTCTAATCCTGCTTTTCATTAGAAACTTTGGGAGTTGTGGCGTAATTTTGCGGTGTAATTTTCACATTAAGTATAGCGGTTTTGTTGTGACAAAGTTTGAATTTACCTAATCACCAACCACTAATCCCTAAATATGAGTATAGAATATTTTATTTCAAGAGTTTGGCGATATTTATCTATTGCAGCCTTCGTTATTGTTCTTTTATTTACCTATCGTGGACTTCCAGACCCAACGGCGGTACATTTTGGAGAAAATGGTAGAGGAGACGGATTTCTTCCTAAAAATGAAGTTTTTTATCTTTTCGGAGGTATTATGTTTGCTTTTAATATTTTGGTAGTTTTATTGATTAATAGCGTACAAAAATTGCCTGCCAATGCTTTTCAGTGGATTCCAAATAAAAAATGGCTTATTGACCGCAAGCAATTAAATGATACCGTTGTCAATTGGTTAAATTTTCTTCCTGCCGTTGTTAATACATTTTTATTACTGATTCTCAGAGCTTTATTGGCTCTCAACGATGAAAGAACCTTCAATACTGATTATACGTATTTGCTTGTGATTGGTGTTGCTGCCATCATCATTTGGATTTTTTATTTGCCAATCAAATTGCTTTACACAAATCCAGATGTTGTAGAAGATTAAAATTATACGGAATTATGTACTTAATGTAGCAAAACCTCACCCCCGACCCCTCTCCGATGGAGAGGGGAGAAAAATGGGGTCGAATGCTCCCCTCTCCATCGGAGAGGGGTTGGGGCGACCGTCGCACGGGTGAGGTTTTTTCAACTCAAATTTAACTTGCGACATTAAGTATATAATTCCGAAATTATATCATAATTATCCAGAATTGTTCTTTTAGTATAATTCACGATTCTGGAGAATCGTGGTACACAAAATTATCCTGTGCAAAACATCAAGCTTTCAGATTATACCTACGATTTACCCGATGAACGCATCGCAAAATTTCCTTTGCCCAAACGTGACGAATCGAAATTACAGGTTTATCAACAAGGGAAAATAACGCATACTGTTTTCAAAAACATTACGGATTATTTGCCTAAAAACAGTTTACTCGTTTTTAATAATACCAAAGTTATTCCTGCCCGAATTCACTTTCAGAAATCAACAGGAGCAGTCATTCAGATTTTTTTATTACACCCTGTACTACCAACGCCTGTTATTAATTTGGCGATGGAAGTAACCGATTCTTGCGTATGGGAATGTATGATTGGCAATAGAAAACGTTGGAAAAAAGGCGACGTTCTTTCTCAAACCCTAACCATTGACGGTCAAGAAGTAAAAGTAAATGCCGAGATTTTTGACGAAGAAAAGAATTACGTTAAATTTAGGTATGAGGTAGAAAATAGTGAAATTCCAAAACCCACTACCTCATACCTACTACCTCATACCTACGAATTACCTTTTTCCAAGCTCATTCAATCTCTCGGGCAAATTCCGCTTCCTCCATACTTAAATCGTGAAGCAGAAACGGCAGATTATGAAACATACCAAACCGTTTATAGTGAGAAAAAAGGGGCAGTCGCAGCTCCAACGGCGGGTCTTCATTTCACTGACGAAGTTTTAAAAAACCTTGAAAATCAAGGAATAAAGCAAGAGTTTTTAACGCTACACGTTGGGGCGGGAACATTTCAACCAATCAAAGTGGAGAATATCATTGAGCATAAAATGCACAATGAGCAAGTAGTTATTAGTCGAGAAAATGTAGAAAATCTTTTAGCTAATTTAGGAAATATTATTCCCGTTGGAACAACTTCTATGCGGACTTTGGAAAGTCTTTATTGGTACGGTGTAAAATTAATTTCAGATAAAAACAGTCCGTTTTTTATAGAAAAATTATATCCTTATCAACACGAAAATGTACCAAGTGCTGAGGAATCTTTAAAAGCTATCTTGGAAAAAATGATAGCCAATAACGATTCAGAAATTACAGGAGAAACTGAAATTTTTATCTTTCCAAGTTATCAGTTTAAACTTTGTAAAGGTATTATTACCAATTATCACCAACCAGAAAGTACGTTGATTTTATTGATTGCAGCACTCATTGGCGAAGATTGGCGACGTGTTTATGAAGAAGCTATGACAAAAGACTATCGTTTTTTGAGTTATGGAGATTCTTCTCTTTTACTCCCGTAACACAGACTTCAGTCTGTTCTTTCAACTCCCGTAACACAGACTTTAGTCTGTTCTTTCAACTCCCGTAACACAGACTTTAGTCTGTTCTTTCAACTTCCGTAACACAGACTTTAGTCTGTTCTTTCAACTTCCGTAACACAGACTTTAGTCTGTTCTTTTTACTTACAGACTAAAGTCTGTGTTACTTTTTCATTCCTTCTTTTATCTTTCTTTCGGCAGCATTTTCTTGGGGTTCATAAAAGATTTTCTCTTTGATTTCATCGGGTAAATATTGTTGTTCTACAAAATTCCCTTCGTAATTATGGGCGTATTTGTAGCCTTTTCCGTAATCTAACTCTTTCATTAGTTTGGTCGGAGCATTGCGTAAATGTAGCGGAACAGGCAAATTCCCCGTCTGACGCACCAACGCCAACGCATTATCAATTGCCAAATATGCCGAATTACTTTTGGCGGAAGTTGCCAAATAAATTACCGTCTGCGAGAGAATAATACGAGCTTCTGGCAAGCCAACTGCCCGAATGGTTTGGAAACAAGTATTTGCCATCAAAAGGGCATTTGGATTGGCAAGTCCAATATCTTCCGAAGCCAAAATCATCATTCGTCTGCCAATAAATTCAATGTCTTCGCCTCCTTCAATCATGCGAGCGAGCCAATAAATAGCAGCGTCAGGGTCAGAGCCACGAATGGATTTAATGAAAGCCGAAATAATATCATAATGTTGCTCTCCGTCCTTGTCGTACAGGGCAATGTGTTGTTGCAGTTTTTCAACAACCATCTCGTTGGTAATTTCCAAAACTTCCTCCCCTTCGTTGAAAGTAGTGACCAATTCCAAAATATTATACAACTTCCGACCATCGCCCCCCGAAAACTGCAACATGGCTTCGTATTCTTTAACGACCACTTTCTTATTTTTCAGAAAAGCGTCTTTTTCTAAAGCCTGATTAACCAAGAAAATCAGTTCATCTTTACTCAAAGGTTTGAGAACATACACCTGACAACGTGATAAAAGTGCCGAAATAACTTCAAATGAAGGGTTTTCGGTAGTTGCCCCGATAAGCGTAACGATTCCTTTTTCAACTGCTCCCAACAATGAATCTTGTTGAGATTTTGAAAAACGGTGAATCTCATCAATGAATAAAATAGGCGACGGGCTATCGAAAAACTGTTGTTTTTTGGCTAAATCTATCGTTTCTCGAATATCTTTCACCCCCGAATTAATAGCAGAAAGTACATAAAAAGGACGTTTCAGAGCCTTTGCGACAATGCTCGCCAAAGTGGTTTTACCAACCCCCGGAGGTCCCCAAAGAATAAAAGAAGGCACACGACCAGCCTCCACCGCCCGACGAAGTACGGCTTTTGACCCTACCAAATGTTGTTGTCCGACATATTCATCAAGCGTATCTGGACGCATTCTTTCGGCTAATGGCTGCATAATTTTCTACTTAATTTTTGGCAAAGATAAATGATGTGGGGGATTTTGAAATTATTGATAGATTTTGACTATTATTGTATTTCAACACTTATCAGTTATAAAAATTATTTTCACAATCTACAATTCTAATCTAAATGGCTACAATTACCAATCCTCACGACAAATTTTTCAAAGAATCTTTCTCTCGTTTAGAAGTGGTTCAAAGTTTCATTCAAGAAGTTTTTCCAGCAGGTATAAAAGATAAAATCAATCTTAGTAAACTTCAATTGACTAATTCTTCTTTTACCGATGCTGATTTATCGGAACACTTGGCAGACTTAGTTTATAAAAGCGAATATGCAGGACAAGAAGCTACAATAACATTACTTTTTGAGCATAAATCATATAGAGAGGATTTCCCTCAATGGCAACTTTTGCGATATATGACTAATATTTGGCAAGAAGAGCAAAAACAAAAGCAAAAATCGTCGGTAATTATTCCAATCATTATCCATCATGGAAATACCAATTGGAATAAAATAACAATGAGACGTTATTTTGAAAACCCTCCTGATGATTTATTGAAATTCCTTCCAGAATTCGACTATTTACTCTTTTCTCTCAATGATTTTGAAGATTATCAAATTGCTAACTTTAAAAATAACTTTCTCAGCACCACTGCCATGCTTTTGAAACATAGTCGAGACGAAAAGGAGCAATTTTTAAGTTTGATTTCTTTTTGGACAGAAAAACTCAACTTATTAGAAGAAGCTCATGAAATTGACTTTATCCGCTCAGTGTTTACTTACATTGATAATGGTATAAACTTGACAACAAGAGACTTAACAATTATCTTTACTAAAGTTTCAAACAACGTAACTAATATTGCCATGACGATTGCAGAAGAAATTAAAATAAATACAACTATATTTTATGTTAAAGGCTTATTGAAAAAAGGCTTTGATGCTGCTTTTATTGCAGATACATTTGAGCTTCCAGTCAAATATGTAGAAGAAATTATCCAAAAAATAAAAGAATCTTCTAACTAATTCTAATTTAAAAATGGTATTGCGTATGGGAGTATCAACGGAAGTCGTCGTTTTGAACGACGACTTCCGTAAAGTACATATCAAATCTTTAAAATTGGTATAAATCTACGTTGGCTCTCTTGAAAAAGCCGTAGGCTTGACCCATCTTGTAGCCCCGAAATTCATTTCGGGGTGAAAATGACCAAACAATCCATTGAGTTCCGTAGGAACGATTTATATAAACAAACCTTTAAATACCCATCCATTTTCGTTATTTCCCCGAAAGAAATTTCTGGGCTACAAAATATCCCAAGCCTACGGCTCTTTTAGGGCAATTTTTAAAATACCAAAGTAGAACTAAACTAAGATGTTAGGTAATTGAAAATCTCAAAACCGAAACCTCACAAACTCAAAAACCTCTCCTTTCTTAAACACTTGACTTTCAGCGGGTAATTCTACAAAACCATCGCAATCTGTCAAATTAGCAAAATCGGCTGAGCCACTGCCCTCAAAAGGTGTAGCCATTAATTTTCCGTCTTGAAAATACGTTTTTACGGGTACAAAATACGTTAAATTTGGTTTGAAGAATACGTCTTTATCCAAAACTACGACTTCATTCCTACGCTCTAAAAAGTATTTACAGAAACATAAAAACGTAGAAACTGGATTTCCCGGTAAAGCAAAAACGGTTTTTCCTTCTTCTGTTTTGCCAAACCAAAATGGTTTTCCCGGCTTTTGGGCAACTTTATGGAAGAGTTTTTTCACGCCTAAATTCGCCAAAATTTCTGGAACAAAATCTTTCTTTCCTGCTGATACACCTCCGCTCAACAACAAAATATCATGATTCGCTAAAATTTCTTGTAGCTTAATAAACAGTTCTTCTTTATCATCTGTCAAATGAAATAAATTTGCCTTCACGCCTACCCTATCCAATGCCGCCGACAACATATAAGAATTGGACATTCTGATTTGATATGGTAACGGATTAGCAGTAATTTCTACCAATTCATCACCTGTAGAAATTACGGCAACCTTCGGTGGTATTTCTACTTTTACGCTCGCTTTGCCAACGGATGCCATCACGGCAATTTCAGAGGGAGAAATTTTCAGACCTTTTTGTAAAAGAATATCTCCCATTTTACGGTCTGAACCTTGACGATGCACATTTTGTCCTTGTGAAATCTCCGATAATGGAATCGAAATTTTAGCGACTTTTACCCCATCAACTTCTTGAATTTCAATATCTTCATAACGAATAACGGTATTACAACCCGAAGGTAAAACAGCTCCTGTCATCACTTCCATACAGTTTTCGGGATTTTGAAGCGATTTTTGAGCTTCACCTGCGTATTGTATGGTTTCAATTTTGAAAGAATCTAAAGTTTGAGCTATCGCAATACCGTCCATTGCTACTCGATTAAAGGGCGGAAAATCTCGGTCGGCTGTAATATTTTCGGCTAAAACTTTACCCACACTTTCCAAAAGCGAAACTTCTGAAACTTTAGGAATAAAGGCGTTTTCTTCTACTATTTTGAGGGCTTCTTTTACGGAAATCATTTTTGATAGTACGGACAGCATTGTCCGTAAATTTAATGGCGGACAAGGCTGTCCGTACTACAAACGTTTTATCTTTACACAAAAATAGAAATTTAAGTTTAAAACAAACGATGAAATCTTTTACTCATTTAGATAACAATAACAACCCCTCAATGGTTGATGTCTCTGAAAAAGCCATTACCAAACGTACCGCTACGGCTCAAAGTATCGTGGTTTTGACCGACGAAATTATTGCCAATTTTAAAGATGGCGACCTTCAAACTAAGAAAGGTTCTGTGTTACAAACTGCCATTATTGCAGGAACAATGGGTGCAAAAAAGACTTCCGATTTGATTCCACTTTGTCATCCTTTGGGGTTAGACTCTTGCAAATTCAAAATAGAAATCTCTGGTAATGAAGTCATTATACAATGTACTTGCTCATTGACGGCAAAAACGGGCGTTGAAATGGAAGCTCTCACAGGGGCAAGTGTTGCAGCTCTAACTGTGTACGATATGTGCAAAGCATTTTCGCACGATATTGTGATTAAGGAGACAAAATTATTGTTAAAAACGGGCGGAAAAAGTGATTACGGTGTGTAACACGATTCTCCAGAATCGTAAAATAAAATGATGAATTTATCTATCTCAGCCCTCATCCTATCAGGCGGACTCAGCTCTCGCATGGGTGAAGAAAAACGGCTGATTCATTATCACGGAAAAACCCAAGAACAATATCTTTTTGATTTACTAAAAAACTATTGTTCAGATGTTTACGTTTCCATTAATCAAAATCAAACGACAGATTTACCGTATATCCAAGACCTTGATTTACCAATAAAAAGTCCGATGGTGGGCATCATTTCTGCCTTTCAGCAAAACCCCAATACGGCGTGGTTGGTAGTAGCTTGTGATATGCCTTTTGTTGACGAAAAAGCGGTTGCATATTTATTACAAAATCGCAATCAAGAAAAATATGCAACCGCATTTGAAAATCCTGACGAACATTTCCCCGAACCACTATTAACCATCTATGAACCTAAAATCTACGAAAAACTTCAAGAAGCCGTCAATCAAGGTAAAAAATCACCGATGAAAGTTCTTCAAAGCCTTGACATTCAATTAATCAAAGAATATAATCTTCAATGGATTACCAATATCAATACCGTAGAAGAAAGGACAAACATCAATCTTTTTTAGTAGAATTTGCGTAAAAAAGGCTTATAATTTTTACCAATCTAATATTAAAACTCTTTTCCAAACCATGAAAAAAACACATTACATAATTCTATTTTTATTACTTTTTCAAATTCCTCTTTTCGCCCAAAAAAATCTAACGCTTTGGTACAAACAACCCGCTCGAAATTGGAATGAAGCCTTGCCGATTGGTAACGGACGCATTGGTGCAATGATTTTTGGGAAACCCGAAAACGAACTAATCCAACTCAATGAACAAACGCTTTGGTCGGGTGGTCCTGTCAATAAAAACCCCAATCCAGAAGCTTCAAAGCATTTACAGGAAGTCAGAGATGCCATTTTGGCGGAAGATTTTGCGAAAGCAGAACAACTGACTAAACAATTACAAGGACTTTATTCTGAAGCATATCAGCCTTTGGGAGACTTAGTTTTCAAGCAAAAATTTACGGGTGAAACAAGCAATTATTCCCGAGATTTAAACATTGAAAATGCCGTTTCAACTACTCGTTTCAAAGTTGGTAATACAGAATTCACCCGTGAGTTTTTTGTTTCTGCTCCTGCCCAAGCGATGGTTTTTAAATTGAAATCTTCTCAAAAAGGAGCATTAGATTTTATGCTTACTACCAAAAGCCAGCACCCGATTTTGAAATCATTAATGGGTCAAAATCAAATTGTGATACGTGGAAAAACACCCGCTTCTGCTGCTCCAAATTATGTAAGAGATAGAAAAAATCCAATCGTTTACGAAGATAAAACAAACTGTAACGGTACACGTTTCGACTGGCGTTTGGTGCTTCAATCTACCGATGGAAAATCAACAACAGACACTTCTGGTTTCCACGTTTGGGATGCTTCCGAAGCGATTTTTATCTTAACAATTGGTAGTAGTTTTAACGGTTTTGATAAATGCCCAGACTCGGAAGGAAAAGACGAAAAAACTTTGGTTGAAAACAATTTAAAACTCAGTAAAGGAAAGTCTTTCGACGAACTAAAAACGGCTCATATCGCTGATTATCAAGGTTTTTTCAAACGAATGAGCTTTTCGTTAAACGGAAATCCAAGTGTTGATTTACCCACCGACCAACGACTTTTGAAATATACTGAAGGAGCAAAAGACCCATCTTTGGAGAGTTTATATTTTCAATTTGGGCGATATTTATTGATTTCATGCTCTCGTCCCGATGGACTTCCTGCCAATTTACAAGGCATTTGGAACAACTCAATTCGTCCGCCTTGGAGTTCAAATTACACCATTAACATCAATACCGAAATGAATTATTGGTTGGCTGAAATGTGTAATCTTTCGGATTTGCACACGCCACTTTTAAAGCATATCAAGGCAATTGCCGAAACTGGAAAAGAAACCGCTAAGAATTTCTATAACGCTCGTGGTTGGGTGGCTCACCATAATTCGGACGTTTGGGGACTTTCAAATCCTGTGGGAGATTTGGGAAAAGGCTCGCCTGTTTGGGCAAATTGGACGATGGGCGGAGCGTGGTTGAGCCAGCATTTATGGACGCATTACGCTTTTACAGGAGATAAAAAATATTTGAAAGAACAAGCTTATCCGTTGATGAAAGAAGCGTCAATTTTCTGCGAAGATTGGCTCATTCAAGACGGAAAAGGACATTTAGTTACCGCTCCGTCAACTTCTCCCGAAAATGAATTTATCACAGACAAAGGCGTAAAAGGGTCAGTTTCTATGGCAACGACGATGGATATGTCTATCATTTGGGACGTTTTCACGAATACCATTGAAGCCTCAGAAATTTTGGGTATTGATGCCGATTTCAGAAAAGAATTACTCGAAAAAAGAGCAAAATTATTCCCTCTACAAATTGGCAAAAAAGGCAATTTGCAAGAATGGTACAAAGATTGGGAAGACGTTGAACCACAACATCGCCACACTTCGCATTTATTTGGCTTGCACCCAGGGCGACAAATTTCACCACTTCGCACGCCTGAGTTTGCGAATGCTGCGAAGAAAACACTCGAAATTAGAGGAGACGACGGAACGGGTTGGAGTAAATCTTGGAAAATCAACTTCTGGGCAAGACTCCACGACGGCAACCATGCTTATAAATTGGTGCGTGAATTGTTGAAATTGACGGGTATGGAAGGCACAGAATATACCAAAGGCGGTGGCACGTATCCGAATTTGTTTTGTGCGCACCCTCCTTTCCAAATTGACGGAAACTTCGGTGGCACATCGGGCATAGCTGAAATGTTATTGCAAAGTCACGATGGATTATTGAATATTTTACCTGCGTTGCCAGACGACTGGGCTTCGGGAGAAATTAAAGGCTTAAAAGCACAAGGTGGTTTTGAAGTGGATATGACTTGGAAGGACAAGAAAATTACGGCATTGACCATTCGTTCTTCATTGGGTGGAATCTGTAAATTGAAAGTACCAAATACTTTAAAATTGACAGGAAAATCAAAATTATCAACACAAAAAGACAAATCTTTAGTTGATTTTATGACGGAAAAAGGAGGAAAATATACGTTGATTGGTAGTTGATTTTATTCCTAAAATGATGATAGATTGATACAGGTAGGGACTAATAGCATTCTTCCAACTCCAGAACGACAGACGAATACTATTCGTCCCTACCCATATTAAATCCGATTGTCTGATTTTTTTACTCATTCAAACCCTTCCCATTCAAAATGGCTTCCATTGCTTTTTCAACTCTGGCTTCACGGGTTTTAGCTTGTTTGGGGGCTGAAAAATGAAGTAAATAAGCCCTTTGTCTTCCCGCAGTTAATTTCTCGAATGCCGTTTTCAAAGCAGAATTTTCATCTAATTTTTGCTGAAATTCATCTGCCATTTTAAATTCAGAAGGCTTTTTCAACTCTACTTTTAAACCTGCTCTTTCTATTTCGATAGCTTCATAAATATAACGTGAATTATTGCGATAAATCTCAGATTAGTACAATTTCATATTTTTCATCACTCCTTACTTTTTCCGTATAGTTTGGGAATGAGGGGAATGATTCAAAATAGGTATAAGCAATCAAAGCACTCGTGAAATTTACCATAAAATTTTTAGAACTTCGATGTCTGGAATGTTCCAGATTACAGATGTTTTTCAAGAGGTCAAAGACTGTTTCGACCAAGCCTCGGTGTTTTAAATAATAGGCTTTTAAGGGAGTTAGTTTTTCTTGTACTTCTTTCATATTATCTCTGGTTTTGGTAATAAGTTCTAAGTCACGAAGCTTAAAAAAT
>NZ_QGGO01000033.1 GCF_003148625.1 Arcicella aurantiaca
CATTTTTAGGTATGGATTAGACCACCTAATAAAAGCATTAACCTTTGATAGTCAGATAATTAAACATTACTTACAACTTTTGACACGTACTTAGATTAATCTATTAACAAATCATCAACAATACTTAGTTCATTTTCACTATTTTCCCCAATAACTTTCGTCCATTTTCCATTTGTATCGACAAAATCGTTACCCCATTGTTCAAATCGGAAGCATCTAAATTTAGTTTATTTATGCCTTGATTGAGAAAAACCGTTTCTGTTCTCAATATTATACCCATTGAAGTAACAAATTTTATTGTTCCCCATTGGCTTGCGGTTGAATAAATTTCTGCCACAAATTTACCATTTGTAGGATTTGGATAGGCAGTTATTTCTTTGTCGTAATCATTTTGATTGATACATAATTCAGATTCTTGACAAATTGTTTTTTCCTGACAAGTCAATACGAAGGTTTCAGCTTCGGGCAATGCAGTAATTGTACCTGCATATCTAACGGTTAAACGCCTTGATTTCCCATCTTTAAACAATGCCCAAGCACTTGCAGGAATATCAAAGCAAAAGGTTTTGTAAAATAGCTTTTCACTTCCTAAAGTATTTACCAAGTCAAAACGATAACCTCTGTTGGCTTGTGTTGTACCGATTTTCTGTTTATCTAAGTATAAATCTAAAGTCAGAATATTATCATAATTTTCAGTATTATAAGCCCAACCTTTTACAGAACAACAATTGGCTTTTTCAACAAATCCACGATAAGCCAATGAAGCGACAGGACCTTTTTCAATATCAATGGGGTCGGTAATGATAGGTTTATCGCTACAATCATTGCACTTCTCTCCTACTCCTTTTTGGGTTATGAAAATCGTTTTTATTATTCCTTCTCCCGAAATGGTAACTTTTGCCGTCCGAGTATCTTTTTCTGAAGAAGCTAAAATCTTTAATCGAAAAGTATTATCAAAAGAACCCGTATCCGCACTTACTGTCACCCAAGCAACAGATTTTGCAACTTTCCATTTCAAATTAGAACTAACTTTTACTTCAAACTCTGCTCCTGTCGGAAATACGTTTGCCAAAGAATCGGGATTAATACCCAACCTAAACCGAACGCCACAAACGCCAGAGCCACTTCCAGAACAACGTAATGTTTTTTCGGTTTCTGTCTGCGGTTCTAAGGTCTTATTTGTTCCGCCAAATCTTACCGTAATCTTATGCCGAGTACTACTTTTGAACCAAGCAGTATCGGGCAAAACGTATCTGAATGAACGAAAGTAGGCTTGTTGATTATTAAAGGTTGTCACTAAATCTGAACGATTCCCTAAGTTTGCCTGCGTTGTTCCAATTTTTACGCTATCAATATAAACATCAACGGTTAAGATATTTTCAAGATTTTTACTGTCTAAAGCCCAACCTGTTATTTCTTGACAATCAACACTTTCTACTCCTCCTCGATACGTTTCTGGAGCATTGGGCAAAGTCGTTAATTTTGTACAGGTATTGTTATAAGTATCTTTAAAATTGGGAATTGTCCCACAAGTTGAATAATCAGAGCTTGGCTGAGTGTAGCGAATATCGGTAGCAAATTCTTCATTCAATAAAATTCTCACGGGTTTGTTTCCATTGGCATCAAATACACTTCGCCAGTTTTTATATGACCGACAGGTATTGGTAATATTCGTTCTGTCCGAATTATTACAGCCATCGTTTGTGAGCATATCCTCCACACTATAAAGGGCAACGCCACAGGTTTCAACGGGCTTCATCGTTCCATTTGTGCCTTTAATGTATTTATTAACCATTTCTGTAAGCATTTTTTTCTGAGCGGGTTCTTCTAAATTATAGTTGAAGGCACTCATTAATTTTGCTCCATGCGTATAACATTCTTCAAATTGTTGTTGGGTGGCAAAAGGTCCTTCAGCTTCATTCATCACCCATTTATCAGGAAAATTACTCCGACAAATATCTGTAATATGTCGATGGTCAGAAAAAGGGGCATTATTTACTTTTATACCGTCTGAACCTTCCCCAATATCTTTAAAACCGTAAGTTCCCATTCTGGTTTCGGTAATTGAGCCATAATCATTAATGACTTTTATTCTGTTATCAACACCTTTTACAGCTTTTACAAAACTCATAGAATAATTTTTCAACAAACTATGACGGTACATATACCAATCCTGCGTGTGTTTTCCGTTGCCAATAAATACACCCCATGCAAAAGAACCTGCGGGTGCGGTTGGTTCAACGGTATCAAAACTGCTGAAATCTCTCCCCCTTGCTCCCCATGTTAATTGAAATTTCTTAAAATCATTGCCATATTTATTTTTCAAAAACTCTCTAAATCCTGCAATTGCCGTAGGCGAATAATCAAAAATTGCATTGAAACCGCCATCGTTTCCTTTGGTCGTTTTATATGGAAAACCAAACTCTTGTTCAGCAGTTGTTACCATACTCATATAAAGTAAATCGTTGGTATCTAACAAATATTTATACCGATTGGCAACTAAGCGAGCAAAATTTTGGCTTCGCTCCTGAAAAGGTTTAGAAGCAAAACTATAAGAAAGTACGTGTCCACAGTCGTCAATCAAATCACAACCGTTATAACCCGTTGCTTGTTGTTGAACTCGCTTATTTTTACCTGTAACGTCATAGCCCACCATTCTATCAGCATTTGAGAGTCCATCGCACGGAGCTACGGTATTATCGTCAGCAGCTCCAATAACTTTTACGTTACACCATGTGTACATACATACCCGCAAGCAAATTTTCATACCTCTGCTTCGAGCATACTGAATTTGCAAATCGTACTGTTCCCAAGGATTAGGAGTATTTACCTTAAATTGATTGATAACATCCCAACGAACTGTGATAATTACAGCATTCATTCCGATTTCTGAAGCCTTTTGTATTTGGTCTATCTGAGAATTGCGATAATCAACATTGACTAACGACAAAGCCATATAACGTTGATTATCTTGAGCTTTTGTGGACAAAAAAGCAAAAAGTAGAATAATGAGGACTGTATAGATTTTTTGCATACACTAATAGGTTTTTTCTTTAGAACGAATTTACAAGAAAGAACTTGCCCAAAAAACAAAAAGACTCGTCCAATTATTGAACGAGTCTTTTTTGAGAAAAGAAAACGTGAAGACTATTCTTCTTCTTTCTTCGCTTTTTTAGCTTTTTTGGGAGCTTCTTCAGCAACAACTTCAACTGGAGCTGCAACTTCTACCGCTTTAGCAACTGGAGCATCAACTACAACAGTACTGAAAGGTAATACGTCAACGATAGAACGTCCTTTAAATCCTTTTTTGAAAGTTACTAAACCATCAGCTAAAGCAAATAAAGTATGGTCTTTTCCAAGACCTACGTTTACGCCAGGATTATGAGCTGTTCCTCTTTGACGAACAATGATATTTCCTGCAATTGCTGGCTGACCTCCGAAAATTTTAACGCCAAGGCGTTTACTGTGTGACTCACGGCCGTTCTTCGAACTACCCGCACCTTTTTTGTGTGCCATTTCTCTTGAATGAGTTTATGAGCTTAAAGTGTATGAGTTTTAAGTTTTGAGAATTTATTAAAGATTCCCTAATCCCTAATCCCTAACCCCTAATCCCTATCTTAAAATGTGATTCCTTCGATTAATACTTTCGTCAAATCTTGACGGTGGCCGTTTTGCTTTTGATAGCCTTTACGACGTTTTTTCTTGAAAACAAGAACCTTCTCACCACGAACGTGAGCTAAAATTTTACCTGAAACTGTTGCACCTGCTACTGTCGGAAGACCTACTTTGATGTCTCCGTCATTATCGACAAGAAGAACCTTATCGAAAACCAGTGCAGCGCCTTCCTCTCCCGCCAAACGGTGGGTGTAGAGGTAACGGTCTTTCTCAACTTTAAATTGCTGACCAGCGATTTCTACGATTGCGTACATTTGTAAATTGTTTTAATGAAATTTTAATTTGGGTTGCAAAGGTACAGCTTTTGTTTTGAAATCTAAAAGTTATCGACTACTTTTATTTCAAATTTTACGATTATTTTTATTCATTTCTTTTTTTATAACACGCTGGATGATAGAACGTTATAGCAATCATTAACACGTTATTTCAAAAAATGTAAAAGTAATCTAAAATAAACAATCCAAAAACAAAAAAGTATGTATTGGAACAGAATGCTCAAAATACTGTCTTTGGGACTGTATTTGTCTGTTTTTCAAGCAATTGGACAACACAAAAAAGTAGAAATTGTTAAGTTTGAGGATTTGCAACAACTTATAAACCATGCCACTGATACCACTTTAGTTGTGCATTTTTGGGCTACATGGTGCCGTCCATGTGTCGAGGAGTTACCAAGTCTTGAAAAACTAAGTCAAGAATATTCAACCAAGAAAGTGCGTTTCTTGATGGTTAGCATAGACTTTCCGAAGGATTTAAAGGAAAAAGTTACGGAACTATATACTTATTGACGCAACTTTCAAAAAGCCCAAAAATGCCCTCTATGCGGCTTTTGAGGGCATTTTTTGAGATGAGACAACATCTCTCGCTCGCTTTTTGCCGTCTCTAATCTTTTTTGAATTTGTAGTCATTCCTTTGATTATTGTATCTGACGGAAGCATAGAGTTAAATACAAGAGTCTCAAACATATCATCAAATTTACGATTATTGTACTTAAAACAGAACTCATCTACATAATTTGGGAGATATTTCTCACTTACGCTGTGATATTGCCCTATAATTCCCCTTTTTACGATTGCCCAAAAGGATTCAATACTATTTGTGTTTAGTCCTTTGTAGGAATACATCTTGCTATGGTCAATCTTAATATGCTCTATGATAGTGTCAAACTTGCTATATGCCTTAAATTCGTCTGTGATAAGCACACTTTCATCCATATCTACATAATGCTGAACCATTGCCTTAAAATTCTTCCAATTAGTTTTCTTCATTACTTCGGCAATCACGTCCCCATTTCTTTGCACCATACCCACGACAGGCACTTTACTTGTACCACGACCTCTGGGGGCATCTTCTGTCAAACCGTTTTTCTTAATAGCGTTATTGTCAAAGGTAAATCTATCTGTTAAATCTTCTAATTTATCTTCCAAATACTCGTTATAGTCCATTGCACCCGTGTATTTGGCACTTTGAAATTTACGGGGTTTTCCCCCGACATAGGTCTCGTCCATTTCCACGATGCCATTTAGGGAAATAAAGCCGTCAGACATGATTTCACGGACTTGGTGGTACATCTTCCAAGCTGTTTTGGGTGTGATTCCTAAATGGCGATGAAGTTGCAAAGCGGAGATTCCTTTTTTTGCATCACTTATGATTGCAAAGCACATTAGCCAAACCCTTAATGATAGCCGTGTATGATGCAAATAAGTGTCAGAGGTAACGGAGAATTTCCTTCTACATTCATTACAAAAATATCTAAAATCAACGTATCTTTTTGAAGCATTTTTAGAACCACAATGACAACAAATAGGCTTATTGCCCCAACGCACATACTCAAAATAATTAGTAGCTTCCGTCTCTGTTGGAAATGAGTCAGCAATTTTTATAAGATTCATTATTTTGTTTTAAACTGGAAAGTATTTTATTAACAGGAGTAAATATATAATATATTTCTTTAAAGCATGAATTTAAAAGAAAATAATTCCGTAAAAATTCAATTTAAAAGAATTATTTTCTAAACCAAATTGTAAAAAAACCGCTCTAAGTTATTTTAAAACTGCGAGCGGTTTATTATCTGACTAAATATTTAAGAACTTGATTTTTGAAGATAGTTTTACGATTGCTTGTTTTTCTATGTTGTCGATAGATAACTCACCTTCCTTGTTTCCAAATTTTTCTGTTAAGTCTCCATCATCGTTTAACGTAACAATGTATTGTATTTTTTTTCCTTCATTAATCAATCTTGAAATGAATTTATAAGTATATACAAAATGTGATTTATCCATACTATCAAAAATCCCATCATGTATTAAAAATCTTGGCAGTGCTATACCTTTATTTATTGAATTTAATAATATTGATAAGTCATAGATTAAAGTTCGACCACTATTTTTCCCTTTTGAATCATCGGAAGGCATGGAAACTTTAATACTAACTTTTGATTCTGTTCTACTATTAGCTTCAATTGAAAACGCCGAACTTTTACTTTCTGGATAAATTTGATTGTGGACGTGGTTAAATACTTTTTTAAATTGTGAAATGAGTTCTTCCGAATCTTCAATTAATTCTTTAATACTTCTACTTAATTCTGCACCTTGACGTTTCCAAATATTTTCTTGTTCTTCTAACCTTTTGTATTCTTCATAATACTCAGTAATTTTATTTAACTCTGCATTGGTATCACCAAGAACCGTAAAAGCCTCTTGCAAATCTTTAATTGCCCCATGATTTACATTTAATAATTGAAATATAGAACTGCGTTTTAAATCAAGATTAATAATCTCATCGCTTCTATTAGCAATATTTAATTCAAGTTCTTTAATCTCATTGTTTAAAAAATCTTTTCTTGATTCTGATAGCATTTTACGAAAATACAAAGCCTCATTTAACGTTTTTTTAATAACATTTCCCAACTCCCTATTCAACTCACTATACATTTTCTCAATGCTTTTAACTGTACTTTGTTGAATATTTCCATCTGGAAGGTTCAAACTTTCTTTATAAGATTCCACCTTTCTATTATCCCAAAAGTTTTGAGCAGCTAATTCTTTAATTTGATTAGTTAATTCATTTAACTCGTCTTCTCTTTTTTGATGTTGTTCAGCTAACTTAAAGTTATCAACGATATTTTGAATCCTTGCTTTTTCGTTTTTTAAGAACTCAATTCTATTTGCAGTTTCATCAATTTTCAATATCCCATAATTTTCAAGAATATTTCTCTTCTGCTTTCTGATAAGTGCTTGTTGTTCTTTGATATTAGAAATCAACTCAAAGTTTTCGCAAATCAATGAATTATTTAAGCCCAAAAAAAAGAAGTTATATTGGTTAAGTTCTACTTGCTTGTTTGCTCCATACACAATATATTCAGTAGGCTCTTCAAAAAGTTGTCCATTTCTTTTGTGAATTTTAAGGAAAAACACCATTAATTTCCTATACCATGAATCCTTAATAATACCTTCATAATCAGGATTTGAAAATATTTTCTCTGTAAGGATTAGTTTTAGGTTTTTCGTCTGAAAAGTCTGTAAATCAAAAATATTTGTTCCGAACTCAACCTCTTGGTGTTTTGCAAAACTTCGCTTTATAACATAATCTACACCATTTAATTCAAACTCTAAAACTGCTGTGTATTGTTTCAAAAACTCTTTCTTAGCATAAAGTCTTGGAGTACGTGTATTAAAATCTGCTAACAAACAAAAATCAATCAAATTTAAAAAAGTGGATTTTCCTATACCGTTTAATGATTCTTTGGGTTCATTTGAAGTTATTTTTTTGCCAAATACAAAATTTACTCCATTCTTAAACTCAACAACATTGTTATTTTGAGTTATTCCAGAGTTGAATAAACCTAATGGCTCACTATATAGCTTTTTTAAATACATTTTTATTTTACAAGTCGTACTGTATAATTTTCATAGACAATAATATCAAACATTGCCAAAAAGGTCAGAGTATTATAAAATTGATAAAGATTTATTTGCTTAATATCTTTCATTTTTAGAAATAAATCTTCAATATTATATTCCTTCTTTTTGAGCAGTTTAACAATGTCATAACCTAAAAAAATCAGGCTTTTATGTAAGTTTTCTTCTTTTGATGGAATAACCATTAGAATAAATTTAGTTGTATCAAATCAACAGGCTCTTCTCCAAGATTACAAATTTCAAAATAATGGATAATAATTGCTTTTGCATTAATTTGATACTTTGAGTCTTCTATATATCTCACTGGTAGTATTCTTTTAGCAAGTTTTTCAAACGCCGAAAAGTCTTTAATTTTAATATTGTGGTCAGTTACACCCAATATTTCACAGAAACATGATTGGATTTTTTCTCTCAAAATATCTGGCTTGTCATCATTAAGCTCACTTAATTCTCGAAGATAGTCATCAACAAGATTTTTTCGTTTTGTAGAATTTACTATCATAGAATTGACCCTATTTCTATGTTCTTCTGGAAAATTTAAGTCTATTTTGACTTTAAGTCTAAAATTGATATTTTCCTTCGTTAAAGAACGTATGTGTTCGGAAGGATAAGTAATAGATGTGTCAATATAATCAAAAATTTCCCTAATAATTTCGTCATCTTCAAGTATTTGATTAATTGATTGATTTCCATAATAGTTATTGTTAATAGTGTTATTACTATTGATTGTTGTTATTGAGTTATCAATAATTATTTGATTTTCAATAATACTATTGATTCTGTCTTCATCAATCAACGTAGGATTTTCTAAAAATTTAGCCTCATGCTCTGCTTTCCATTGTTTTAAAATTGATGTTGTATATTTCCCTTCGTTTTTGTCAATTTTGGAATGGTGTGATGGACACATAACAATTAAATTGTCAAACTCATTTGGATTTATATTCTGGGAATTGTATCTGGCTGATTTATTGTTTAACCCTTCAATGTGAGCAATTTCACCATTGAAAGTTTCACCATCAAATAAGAGAACTGAACAATCTTGTTCTAAAAAACAGCACTTATTTCCACTCAATGCAAATAGTTTTTTCAAAGTAAGTACACTGTATTTCCGTGATTCAGCCATAATTTTGTGTAAAAAAGCAGTTAATATGGTAAAGATTAAATATGGTTAAACTAAGAATTTTTAAAATGAATATGTTATTACAGAATTTTTAGGCAACTTAATGCATTATTCTGTAATAAAATAGAGTAATTCTACGCAATTTAGTTACGGAATTGCAATTATTTTACAACAATTTGGATTACCAAAAAAGAAACAGATTTAATGTCAAAAAAAGATGAGGTTATAAATTATTCAAAATTAAATCAAATATTTGATAATTATAAACTAAAAAGTGCCTTTAAATACAGGAATGGGACTTTTTATAGATTTGCGTCAATAAGTATATAGTTCCGAAAAGTTACGTCTTTTGTGAGTAAAAATAACATCGAATCTGAAGTTGTATTGTTAGATGAACCCGACTATAATGCGTGGATTGATGAGGTGGACAAAGATTGGTCTGGTACAATTCCTGCTACTTTATTAATAAATTTAACTATGGGAAAACGGGTTTTCTTTGAAGGACAAGTGAATATGGAGCATTTTGTTGATGAATTAAAGAAAATGACTCCAGCAACAGGTGCTAATTAGCTTTATATTTGTAAATGAGTAAATTACGATTTAGTAATTAAGGCTTTGCCCACATTTTTAATAATCACTAATTCACAACTCACACAATCACCATTAAGACCCGTTACTTTATAAAATTTAAACGTCTGAATAATAACACATTAGAAATATTGAAAATGAAAAAAATCATGAAAAAGATATACATTTTAAGTTCCGTTGCGGTAGTAGTTATGGGGCTTGCAATACTTTTTGCCTTTAATAACGATACAAATACGCTAATAGATAAAGGTTACGCTATTGGCGATGTTGTGGCTGATTTTAAGCTAAAAAGTACCTCTGGAGGTGTAACTTCAATGGCTGAAAACCGTTCTGCGAAAGGCTATATCATCGTTTTTACGTGCAACCACTGTCCATTCTCAAAGGCTTATGAAAGTCGTATTATGGCTTTAGACAAAAAATATGCTTCACAAGGCTACCCTGTTTTAGCTATAAACCCCAATGACCCAGCGGCTTACGAAGAAGATTCTTTTGAGAATATGCAAGCCGTAGCCAAGTCTAAAGGTTATACATTTGAGTATTTACAAGATGAAACGCAAAACGTAGCTCGTGCTTTTGGTGCAGCTCGCACGCCTTCTGTTTTTGTCGTAAAACGTGAAGGAGACAAATTCATCATGCAATATATTGGTGGAATTGACGACAATACACAAGATGCCAACGGTGTAACAAAACGCTACGTTGAAGATGCCGTTAATAGCCTATTAGTTGGGAAGCCCGTTGTTGTGAATGTAACAAAATCAGTGGGGTGTGCTATTAAATGGAAAGGAGTTTGATAAGGTAGTGATAAAAAATGAGGGCTTCGTGTTAAACGAAGCCCTCATTTTTTATAGTGGTACAGTTATTTCTACTTCAAAAACAACCCCGCCATTTCTTCCAAAGATAAAATCTTCATCGTCAATTCGCCACTTGGTGTGTAGCTTGGATTTGACGAGGCGAAAAGTTGTTCTACCAAAGCATTCATTTCTAAAACGGTAAGGGCATGAACGCCAAAACGTCCAGCCGAACGCTTCGCCATTGAACGAGCCACATTTTCAGATTTATCTAAATGTAAATTGGCTTCATTATGTTTAAATTGCTCTAAAAGCCCTTCAATCATGGCTTGCTCATTTTCATCAGGCGAATCGGCAGGAATACCGTTGACCACAAAAGTATCGTGTCCTGTAACACTCAATACAAAACCCAAATTCCGAATTTCCTCTTGAATTTCAAGTACCAAATGAAAATCTACGGGCGTTAGTGTTACGGTCGTCGGGAAGAGCAGTTGTTGCGAAGCTCCATCATTTTTTTGTAGATGTTGCGTAAATTTTTCGTACAAAATACGTTCATAAGCCGCCCGTTGGTCAATCAGCAACATTCCTGATTTTACTTGCGAGACAATATAACGATTATGAATTTGGAAAGTCGTCGCCTCCGAATCTCGAAAACCTCTTTGCAAACGCATATCCGAAATATCGTTAGCTTTACTTTTTAAGGTAAAAGGTGTTGGTTCAAAATCTTTCCCAAAATCAAAATTGGCTTGACTTACTTCTTTTCTTTCAAAATCGTCTGCCGTTCTGTTGAGTCCTTCGTAGAGTTTATTCCAATTAGTTAAATTGGTTCGCTCACGTGGAGAAGAATTATCATGACGAATAGCGGTTGTCACGGCTGGACCTCCATTAAAAGTTTCAGCACTTTGTTGTTTCGTTTGGAAAGGAGAATTTCCGAAATTGAAAATATTGTTGGTAAAATTCACATCGGTTTCAAAATCCAGAGAAGGAGTGAGGTTATGCTGACTCATCGCCTTCCGAACGGCAGCTTGCACAATGGCGTAAACGGTACGTTCGTCGTCAAATTTAATTTCCGTTTTTGTCGGATGAACGTTGATGTCTATGTGGATAGGGTCAATTTCAATAAAAAGTACATAAAAAGGATGTGTACCTTCGGCAATTAGTCCTTCAAAAGCCGACATTACGGCATGGTTCAAATAACCATTTTTGATGTAACGATTATTGGCAAAGAAAAACTGTTCTCCACGAGTTTTCTTAGAAAATTCTGGTTTCCCAACAAATCCACGCACACTTACGAAGGAAGTTTCCTCTTCGCAAGAAGCTAATTGTTCTCGATAATTTTTACCAAATAAATCTACAATCCGACGGCTCAATTTTCCAGCAGGAAGATTATAGATTTCCGAATCGTTATGGTGTAAGGTAAACGTTATTTCTGGATTTGCTAAAGATACTCGTTGAAATTCATCTAAAATATGACGCATTTCAACGGGGTTAGATTTCAAAAAATTACGTCTGGCAGGCACATTGTAAAAAAGGTTTTTCACTTGAATACTCGTGCCTTGCTCTGTTGCAACGGCTTCTTGAGCTTTTATTTCAGATGCTTCTATTTTGACAAGAACTCCTAACTCTTCCGTTTTTCTTCGAGTTCGCATTTCGACTTGGGCAACGGCTGCAATAGATGCCATTGCTTCACCTCTAAAACCCATTGTACGGATTTTGAAAAGGTCGTCAGAAGTACGAATTTTTGAAGTAGCGTGACGTTCAAAACACATTCGAGCATCGGTTTCGGACATTCCTAAACCGTCGTCAATTACTTGAATAAGCGTTTTCCCAGCCTCCCGAATAATCAATTGAATGGTGCTTGCTCCTGCATCTATGGAGTTTTCTAACAACTCCTTCACCACCGAGGCAGGACGCTGAACTACCTCTCCAGCCGCAATTTGGTTGGCAATAGAATCAGGAAGAAGTTGAATTATATCTAACATTTTTGAATCAGTTATCAGTGAATAGTTATCAATGAACAGTTAGTAGAAAAATTTTTACTGATAACTGTTTACTGATAACTGTTTACTGCCCCTAAGTTCGCTATAAATCAGACGATTGGCAATAAAAAAAACAAGTTTGATGTTGATAATACGTGGATAAGTCCATAACAATCTGACTTTCAATACAGTTACGCTTTTTATACAAACTATCAATAGTATATGTGTATATTAGCTTTTAGGGCTTTAGAAATACCGTTTCACGTGTCGTTCTGCTATTAAATTATTCAGATTCCAAATGATAGAATCCTTGTTATATTCTATCAAGACCAAACTTATTTTGTAATTTTACTGTTATATCGACTCAAACAAGTAATTATTATCCAAGAAATTATGTTGAAGCCCCAAATACTTATTTATACAGAATCAACGCCCAATCCTAATTCAATGAAGTTTGTTTTGAACTTTGAATTAGTGCCAGATGGTTCTTCTTTTGACTATGCAACGCCTGCTGACGCTATCGTAGAGGGGAAAAACTCTCCATTAGCAGTCGAACTTTTCGGTTTTGATTTTGTACAAAGAGTTTTTATTTCTTCAAATTTTATCACTGTTACCAAAAACGATGAGACAAAATGGGAAGATGAGTTGTTCGGAATGAAACAATTTTTGAAACAGTTTTTTGAAGATAAAAAAGAGGTTTTTGCGAAAGCAACAATTGCCGCTTATGAAGCAGCAGGAGGGGAGCAAGATTCAGAAACGGTTATAAAAATAAAAGCGGTTTTAGACCAATATGTACGTCCAGCGGTAGAGTCTGACGGGGGAGCAATCAATTTTCATTCTTTCAATGAAGGAACGGTTAAGGTTCTTTTACAAGGTTCATGTTCTGGTTGCCCATCTTCAACTATCACATTGAAACAAGGAATTGAAAATCTTTTAACTCGCATGGTTCCAGAAGTTAAAGAAGTTGTTGCAGAAGGAGTTTAATTAATTGTGAATTAGTGATTTAGTGAATTGTGATTTATGTAAGTCCAAATTATTCACTAAATCACAATCTCAATTAGATAATATTTCATGTGCAAAAGAAGGTTGTTGCAGAAAGAGTATAAGTAATTGAGATTTATGTAAGTCCAAATTATTCACTAAATCACAATCTCAAGCTGACTTCTATGAATCACAATTCACCAATCACAATTATTTAAAACTCCGTGTGCATACGCAAGGCGAAAGCGTGAACAGGACTTCGGTCTTGATTGTAGGCTGGATTGATAACTAATTGATAATCTGGCGTAATTGATAACCAATCGGTAATTTTTGCGTTATAATTTATTTCAAAAATTGTCTCTAACCCATAATTTGGCAATTTCCCATCTCCGATAATAAAACCGTATCCTCCTTTTGCCAAATACTGACGGTGCAAATCAGAAATTCCATTAAAGGCAAAGCCAACGTTTAGTCTATCTTGTTTTCTTCCGAATAAGTTATCTTTTACAAATCCTCCACTAACAGAATGGTCTATTTCGGTAAAAGCCCATGTTTCATTATTTCCGTCGTTCCAAGATGCTCTAAAAAATAGCCCTGATTCGGTTGATAATTCTTGTTCGTAATTGATTCCGAAACCATATTTTGTTCTACCGTTTTGGCGAGTTAGCATTACATCTGGATTTACTTGTTTAATAGCTTCTGCATAACTTCCCATATAGGTTGTTGTATAAAATGCTAAGGCTCGTAGCTTTCCTTCTTTTCCAAAAAATGTTGTGTATTTTTCTAATTCAAGAGTATTCGAGTTATTGCCATTCCATTGCCAATTAAGGTCTGGTCCATTGGCAGTTGTAGGAACTAAAGATGTTCCTGCACGAATCGCCCAATGTTCTCGAACGTATTCCAAGACCGCATTCCATGTATATCCACGTGTATTAGCGGGATAATCCCAACCACCTGTTGACATCAATGCCCAATTCATAAATTGACTTCTTGGGTCGTGGGCATAAGCATTATTATCAAAATAATCCGCAATTGAAAACTTCCCTACACTTATTGTAAAGCGATTAACGGGTCTTTCACCTCCAATACTATTGGCTTCATCGTCTTCTCGTTCAACGGGATAAGCGTGATTTTCTCCACGAACATCTTTCGATTTAGCATTTACATCTGCGTGTGTTTCGCCTGAAAGGGAAAAATCTTGACGTAAAAACAAACGAGCCGTATAAATTGCAGGAGAAGGATTTCCGATTCTGAAACATTCTCCATTGGTAAAACCTGCTATTCCTCTGGCTTGTGAAAGTCCGCTACCACCTGCCAATTCTGGATTATAAAAAATGGCCGCACCTTTCCACAATCGTCTGCCCAAAAATATAGTGGTAGTCAATGATGTCTGCGTTTCTGCCGTATCCGAAAGACTATTTTCGCCACTGTATGGAGCATTTATTTTCAGTTTATGTTGTGGAATAATGGTCTGTTGAAAGTGAATTGACCAGTTTTTATTTTGAGAAAAAGTATTCTGAAAAAAGAATAATACAACAATTGACAGCAACAAATATTTCATTTTCAATGAGAGTTTGTAAAGACGTTGATAAAGAATCTGTTTAAAGATTATAACAAAGGTATTCCCAAAATCTTTCTAATTATTTTTTTGATTTGATTATTTACTATACATTTACATAATTTTTAGACAAATCTAAATTTTATTTATGACTAACAAAATTAAAAATATAGATAAATGAAAACACATCATTACCTCAAAATCCTATTTTTATGTAATTTATTAATTGTTAATACCTTATATATTGATGCTCAGGGTTTAAAAGGAAAGATAATTAGCAATGGAAAAGCGGCAGAGTTTGTCAATATCACTCTCTCAAACCAAAAAGGAATAGGTACACAAGCGGATATTGAAGGTAATTTCTTGCTAAAAAATATTCCTGTTGGTAGGCAAATTATTCGGATTTCGGGCGTGGGTTATAAAACTACCCAGAGAACCGTTCAAATTCAGAAAGATAAAATATCGACCGTCAGCTTTGAAATTGAACCAGACCAAACGGCACTTAATGAAGTTGTTGTTTCGGGAACGATGAAAGAAACAATGGTTAATTTATCCTCAACACCTATTGAAATTTATACGCCAACCTTTTTCAAGAAAAATCCGACGCCTAATCTTTTTGAAGCCCTCACGATGGTAAATGGCGTTCGTCCACAGTTGAATTGTAGTGTTTGTAATACGGGCGACATACACATAAACGGCATGGAAGGAGCTTATACCATGATTACGATTGACGGTATGCCTATTGTTTCGGCACTTTCTACGGTGTATGGACTTTCGGGAATTCCTAATTCTATGGTCGAACGAATTGAAGTTGTAAAAGGTCCAGCTTCAACGCTTTATGGTTCGGAAGCCGTCGGTGGATTGATTAATGTTATCACAAAAAATCCGATAAAAGCACCGCTCGTTTCCTTAGATTATAACGCTACCTCTTATGGCGAACATACTTTTGATGGTGCTGTAAAAGCAAAAATCGGAACGGCAAATACCATGATTAGTGCCAATTATTTCAATTTTCAGAATAGAATTGATAAAAATCATGACGGATTTACCGATGTAACGCTACAAAATAGAATTTCGGTTTTTAATAAATGGTCGTTTCAACGAAAGCAAAATCGGATTTTTACACTTGCGGGTAGATACGTAAATGAAGACCGTTTTGGCGGAGAACTCAATTGGCAAAAATCAGACAGAGGAAATGACAAAATTTATGGTGAAAGTATTTATACAAAGCGTTGGGAAGTAATCGGAAATTATCAATTACCCATTAATAATCAACAAGTTAACCTACAATTTTCTTATAATAATCACGACCAAAATTCTGTTTATGGCAATAAACCGTACATTGCTCAACAAGAAATCGCTTTCGGACAATTGATTTGGGATAAAAAATTGGGCAAAAACCATGATGCTCTTTTTGGCGTGGCTTTACGCTATACTTTTTATGACGACAATAATACTTTAACGCAAGACGAAAACGATTCGACCATCAATAAACCAAGTAAGACTTTTTTGCCTGGAATATTTGCACAAGACGAAATAAAACTCAGCAAACGCAATACGCTTTTACTTGGCGTGCGTTACGACTACAATGATATTCACGGAGGAATTGCTTCGCCGAGAGTCAATTGGAAATATAATTCTGAAAAAGCGGATATTATTCGTTTGAGTTTTGGTACGGGTTATCGAGTCGTTAATTTATTTTCAGAAGATGAAACGGTTTATTCGGGTTCAAGAAAAGTTGAAATTCGTTCGGCACTTAATCCAGAAAAATCATGGAATACCAATTTGAACTATCAAAAAACTATTACACATCAAATGGGTTTTGTTTCCATTGATGCCAGTGTGTTTTATACTTATTTCAAAAACAAAGTTGTTGCTGACTATGACACCGACCCTACAAAAGTAATTTTTGATAATTTGAAAGGTTACGGAGAATTGAAAGGGGCAAGTATAAATATAGACGCTAATTTCACGAATGGGATAAAATTTACAATAGGAGGGACTTACACGGATATTTATAGAATAGAAAATGATATAAAGATTCGGCAGAAAAAAACGCCCATTTTTACAACAAACTATGCAATTTCTTATACGCATCCCAAAACGCAAATCACGTTTGATTTCACAGGAAATATCTATGGCTCAATGGATATTCCTTTGATTACCAACGATATTCGGGAAGCTAATTCTCCTGTTTTCAATATATCCAATCTTCAAATTTCAAGACGATTCAATAACGGTTTACAGATTTATGCAGGAGCAAAAAATTTATTTAACTTCTTTCCAGAACAAAAAATCGTTTATCAATCCAATGAATTACATCCAGAGCAAATAAAAGATTCGGCTTGGGGAGTCTTTCCGAAAGGTTACTATTTTAATACCGATGCCAGTTATGCTCCGATACAGGGTATTAGAGGATTTTTAGGTGTTCGTTGGAATTTGTTTTAGTTTCGGTTAAACGCAGGCAGGGTGCTAACCCTGCCTGCGTTACAATTCTCTTCTTCGTGGCAAAAATTAAACCTTTCCCAAAGCAAACAGTCAAAGAAGCATTTTGAAATAAAATACATCATTATATGGCTTCCAGACGTGAATTTATCCAAAAATCAGCCTTTGCAACAGTAGGGACAATGCTGATTCCCAATTTCTTAAAAGGATTTGAGCAACAGGCTTTGGCACAACTTCAAAGCCAAAATCAAGGGAAAATATTAGTAATTGTTCAACTTTCGGGAGGAAATGACGGATTAAATACAGTTGTTCCTTTCAGAAATGACATTTATTATCGTGAACGCCCAAGTATTGGAATTAAATCGGATAAAGTCTTGAAATTGAACGATGAGATTGGCTTAAATCCTGCTTTGGAAGCAATCAGAGGATTTTATGATAATGGTTCGATGCAGATTATCAACAACGTAGGTTATCCAAATCCCGACCGTTCACATTTTCGTTCGATGGATATTTGGCAAACAGGTAGTTCATCAAGCGAATATTTAAAAAGCGGTTGGTTGGGGAGATATTTAGATGCACAATGTTCAGGAAAATGCGAACCACACGCTGCCATTGAGGTTGATGATTCGTTGAGTTTGGCACTAAAAGGCTCGAAAGTAAAAGGCATGGCAGTGCAAAATCCTGCTCAATTATACCGACAAACGAAAAATCCATTTCTTGAAAAACTCGCCAAAGTCAACCACGAAGAATTTGATAACGTAAATTATCTCTACAAAACACTTTCTGAAACCATTTCTTCGGCAGATTATATTTACGAAAAATCGAAAGTTTATCAATCAAAAGCTACTTATCCACAAACAGAGTTAGGCAAAAGAATGAAAACCATTTCGGAATTAATCAACTCAGGCGTGCAGACACAGGTATATTATGTATCGCATGGGAGTTTTGATACGCACGTAAATCAAGTAAATCAACAAGAACGTTTATTGAAACAATACGCCGAGGCTATGCGTGTTTTTATGGACGACTTAAAAGCCAACGGACGCACAGATGATGTGATGGTAATGACGTTTTCGGAATTTGGCAGAAGGGTAAAACAGAACGGCTCAAACGGCACCGACCACGGCACGGCAAATAATGTTTTTGTAATGGGAGGGAAGCTAAAAACCGACTCAAATCTCATGCAATCCCCTGATTTACAAAACCTTGACGAAGGAGACTTAAAATACAAAGTTGATTTTAGAAATATTTATGCGACTGTTTTAGATAAATGGTTACAGACAGATTCGGTGGCGGTTTTGGGGAAAAAGTTTGAGGGGTTGGGGTTTGTGTAGATTGTTTTTGTAAATTTGTAAAAACAGATTTATACATGGCTACCGTATCTTCAAATATTCCGAAATATAATTTTGAGCGTTGCGACAAGACTTTTGTCGAAACTACTTTTGGTATTTCCAGAGTTGAAAACCTACCCGTTCTTATAGATTGGATAAACTCTAAAAATGCTGAAACGGTTAATGATTTTGAAGAAAAAATATTAGAAATTGCTCGTAAAAAAGCCAGTCTAAGAATTAATGACTGGAACGAAGAAACATTAAAATTGAGCTTCATATCCACAATTTTGAATCTTGCGGAATTTGATGGAAAAAATTATAGTGCCTTTGCTGATGAAAAATTAGAAGCCAATTTTGGCAATCTCATTCTCACAGGAAAAATAGATTGGTTTGTCGCAAAAGGACTTTATAAACCTCAAACGCCTTACCTATTTTTTCACGAATATAAACGAACTAAACAATCTTCATCTGACCCAGACGGTCAATTATTGGCAGAAATGATTGCTGCAAGGTTTCTCAATAAACAACCAGAAGACACCATGTATGGTATTGTGGTTTGGGGTAAAGAATGGTATTTTATGACCTTAAAGAATGATGAATACGCCATCAGTAAGGCTTTAGACAGTACCGTGAAAGAAGAATTATTTGATATTTTCAAGATATTAAAATCTTCTAAGAGGGTTATTGAAGAGAGATTGTTAAGGGGATAAACGATAAAATCTATTCATTTTCTATACTTTACACTTAAATCAAAACTACCTTCATGAAAAAAGCCCTATTGTTCTCGCTTCTCATTTTCGTCACAATTTCAAAAATCAAAGCACAAGATTCTTTGAGAATTTCCAGCCGTTTGGATTCCTTTCCGACGATTAAAATTGAAAAAAATACTTCACTTTTACTTATTGGAATATATACTGGAGCTTGGCAAATGGGTGCGGGTTGTAACAATTATATCATCGGAAATCAAAAGTATTATTCAAATAAACCTTTCAAACAATATTATGATAAGTTGGGAGATAGCACAGTTCTATCTGACTATCAAATACATAGAAAAACAAGACCATTCTTTTTTGCAGGTTATGGTATTGGGTCTATTATGTTTTTTACAGGAGTTTTGAAAACTATCAGACCTCTTTACACCTTCGGATTAGTGCAAGATTCGGGTTCATACATTAAAGATGGACATCAATTAATGATAATTGGCGGAGTAACTATGCTTGCATCAGCATTATTACGAGTTTATAGTTATGCACACCTACACAAAGCAACTAAACGCTATAACCAACTCATTACTAAACCCAAAACAGCCTTTGATATAAAACCAAGTCAAGACGGTTTGGGCTTAGGACTTAGAATGAGTTTTTGACATTTCTCTTAAATCTTCTTAATTTATATCAATCCTACGCATCAAGGTTTTAACTTTGTTGTATGACAGAAAAACGTTGGATTTATAAACCCGTTCCACCCCAAGAACAGATTGATTTATTAGTCGAAAAACTAAATATTTCGACCGAAATTGCTACGCTTTTGGCTCAAAGAGAAATTACGAGTTTCGACGAAGCCAAAGATTATTTTCGCCCTGCTCTTTCTCAATTGCACAACCCATTCTTGATGAAAGACATGGATAAAGCCGTTGCTCGTTTGGAAGAAGCCATTTTTAAAGGTGAAAAAATATTGGTTTATGGCGATTATGATGTTGATGGAACGACTTCAGTAGCAACGTTTTATGGTTTTTTAAAAACCGTCGTTTTCCAAAATAGAGAAGATTGCCCTTTAGAATTTTATATTCCCGACCGTTATGCGGAAGGTTATGGCGTTTCTCAAAAGGGAATTGAATATGCCGCTGATAATGGTTTTAGCTTGATTGTAAGTTTAGACTGTGGCATAAAATCGAAAGATAAAGTGGCTTGGGCAAAAGCTCATGGCGTAGATTTCATTATTTGCGACCACCACCGCCCAGACGAAAACGACCTTCCAGATGCCATTGCCGTACTTGACCCCAAACGTTCAGATTGCACTTATCCGTTTGATGAATTGACGGGTTGTGGCGTGGGTTTTAAGTTGTTACAGGCATTTTGTACCAATCAAGGAATTTCCGAAGAACTTCTTTTGCCTTATCTCGATTTGGTAGTTACGTCCATTTCTTGCGATATTGTTCCCATTGTAGGCGAAAACCGCACGATGGCATATTTTGGTTTGCAACAATTGAATACCAATCCAAGAACGGGACTGAAAGCCTTGATGTCATCGGCAGGTTTGGAAGGGAAAATGGACATTACCAAAGTCGTTTTCGGACTTGGGCCACGTATTAATGCAGCAGGCAGAATCAAACACGCTTATGATGCCGTTAATTTGTTATTGTCTGATAATGAAGACGCTGCGATTGATTTTGCAAAAATTATCAGCAAACATAACACCGACCGCAAAGGACTTGACTCAAGTATTACCGAAGAAGTTTTGGAAATGATTCAAGACGACGAAATACTACAAAATGCCAAAAGCACTGTACTTTTCAAAAATGATTGGAATAAAGGAGTAATAGGCATTGTGGCGAGTCGTTGTATAGAAAAATATCACCGCCCGACCATTATTCTCACCGAATCGCAAGGACACGCTGCGGGTTCTGCTCGTTCTGTACCGGGGTTTGACGTTTACGAAGCCATCGAAGAATGCGAAGAACACCTCATTCAATTTGGCGGACACACCTTTGCAGCAGGTTTAACCTTAGAAATCAGCGAGATAGAGAATTTTAGACGTAAATTTGAAGAAGTGGTTTCTCGTAAAATTTTACCAGAACAGCTTTCGCCCATGATTTCGGTGGATATGAATTTACCTCTGAGTCAAATTACCGATAAGTTTCACAGAATCATGTGCCAAATGTCCCCTTTTGGCCCTCAAAATATGACACCAGTTTTTGTTTCTGAAAATGTAATTTTACACGGTGTACCTATAAAAATGAAGGAAAAGCATTTGAAAATCAATGTTTTTCAAGAAGATTCCCAGAGTGGATGCTCACCTGCGTTCACTTGTGTAGGTTTTGGCATGGTAGAGGATTTTTACGAAGAATTATCCAAAGGAAAACCTTTCTCCATTTGTTATACCATTGAAATCAACGAATGGCAAGGAAAAAGGAGTTTTCAGTTGATGTTGAAGGATATAAAATTTGGGGTTGGGTGATTTTAATCTCGAAATGTAGTAATAATCCTCTGTAAAACGCCAAGCAATTGTGGTAAATTATTGAGATAATAACGGTCAATATCAATGTAAATAATGTCATTTTCGAGATAAAGAAAAATCCATTCATAACCATTGGTACAAGCTCCGTAAATATTGGTATAAGGCAAATTATATTTTTGATTAAAATGCCTTGCACCTATCATCTGAGCAGCATTTTGAGCTAAGGTTTTAGCATTGTCAATATCGCCTTTTTTAGCCTCACAAACATCAATTAATGGAGCTGTTAATTCAACAGAACCGGGGGCTTTGGCAAAAATGAAATCACATTCACCATTTAACCCTTTGGCTTTTTCAGCATCAAGATTTTCACCCGAAAATAATTCGACAAAATCTTTATTTAGGTTACGAATTTCTCTGAGAATCGGTAAAATAATAGCTTCTGAAACGGCTTTTTCTGTTGTCAAAGGCATTCCTTTTGATAATTCGAGGAGAGATACCAATAAATCAGACGGTTCAACGGGTGTAGTAGGCGTAACAAATAAGCGTTTGGTCGTCTGATGAATACCAAAAATCTCTTTAAGGTCTGAAAATCGAAAATTTTTATAAGACATTAGTTTTTATTTTATGATAGACAAATTTAGCTGTATTCTCTGCTATAAAACGTATTTTAAAACAAATATACGCTTATTTTGTCAAATTGAATATTAGAAAAAATGATACTAAAAACAGAAAACTTAGTCAAAAAATACGGGCAACGTACTGTCAATGACAACGTTAGCTACCAAGTAGCACAAGGGGAAATCGTGGGACTTTTAGGGCCGAACGGTGCAGGGAAAACTACCTCTTTCTACATGGCAACAGGCTTAGTAAAACCCAATTCTGGCAAAGTGTATTTAGACGACACCGACGTTACAGACTTGCCTATGTACAAGCGTGCAAGACTTGGAATCGGATACTTGGCTCAAGAAGCTTCAGTTTTTCGTACTTTATCGGTAGAGGAAAATATTTTGGCGGTTTTGGAAATGACCAAACTCTCGAAAAAAGAGCAAAAGGAAAAAACAGAATCACTTTTGGAGGAGTTTTCATTGACGCACGTCCGTAAAAATTTGGGACAGGTTTTATCAGGAGGGGAGCGTAGAAGAACTGAAATTGCTCGTGCTTTGGCAGTTGACCCAAAGTTTATTTTATTAGATGAACCCTTTGCAGGCGTTGACCCCATTGCGGTTGAGGAAATTCAAGGCATTGTAGCAAAACTCAAATACCGTAACATCGGGATTCTGATTACCGACCACAATGTTGACGAAACCCTTTCCATTACCGACCGTGCCTATTTACTCTTTGAAGGCAAAATCCTAAAAGCTGGCACACCCCAAGAACTCGCTGATGATGAACAAGTTAGACGTTTGTATTTGGGTAAACATTTTGAGTTGAAGCGGAAGATTTAGCGCATCACCTCATGCAAAACCCCCAACGACTTCACTTCTGTCAGCGTATCTACGTGCAAACGATAAAACAATATGATGGAGTCTAATAATTGATTTCTGGAAAATCGGTCAATCTTTGGAGCTTTGTCGTATTGTGTATTCATTAGCACATCCAACTGATATTCAAGCACTTTAGTCAATACTGGCAAATTATGAAGATTCAATTCATGGGAGATTTCATGGGCATTTTCGGGAGAAAAACCTAAGTATGTTCCCAATCGTAAGAGAAACTGTAAATGGAAATTCTCAAAATGCTCCTCTGTGCCGTCAAGCCAAAGAATGGAGTTATGCAAGAAATGAAATAAATGAGGGTTTGTCGTTTCTTCGTGAAGCGATTTAGACAAAATTTCGGTAATAAATAAAGCAATTGACGATTTATAAATATCAAATGGAATTGTCTGAAATGGAGCATTACATTTTATCTCCGAAATCCGCTGAATACCTTTTCCTTCTTTGTGATAAATAACTAAATCTAAAAGCGTAAGTGGCTGAAATAGAGCAATTTTATTCTTTGATTTCGCACTTCTCACCCCATTTTCAATATAAGTCTGAATGCCAAATTCTTCGGTATAGATTTTTACGATTACCGAAGTCTCCCGATAACGAATGTAATTAATAACTATACCACGGGTTTTGTGTAACATATTAATATAGGTTTTAGCTTGGCACGCTGATGACGCTGATGGCTTCGCCAACGCAGGTTTTCGCAGATTTTTTAAAAGGTATTACGTTTTATTTGTTTTAAGATAATATTAATCCAAGTTGGAAAAATAAAAAAGTCTCTTAAATCTGCGTTGCCGAAGGCATCTGCGTCATCTGCGTGCTAATCATCACACTTCACGTTTCCACGTCAATTTATCAACAGGAATATTTTGCTCAATTCTATCTCTTAACATATCAATTATTTCCTCCACAGGCATTTCGGGGTCAAAGCGAATTGGTTCTTTAAAGTTCACCGTCAAAGTAGTATTCGCTTTCTTGAATCGTAAGCCTTTTTTATCAAATGCTCTTCTGAACCCATTAATGACTACGGGAACTACAATTGGATTGTGTGCTTTTATCAAATGGGCTGTTCCTTTCCGTAAAGGTGCGTAGGGGGTTGTTGTTCCTTGCGGAAAACTCACTACCCAACCATAAGAAAGCCCTTTTCCAACTTTGTCATCTGCCGAAGTATCAACCGCACGTTTCACATCTTTGCCCTCTGCTCGCCACGAACGATTTACCAAGATTGCCCCTGCCTGTGAAAATATTCTTGGTATCAAACCACCATCTTTCATCGTCTCCGAAGCCGCTACATAAAACACCCTTGAACGTGGAGCTAATAAATAAATTGGAAAATTAACCGAGTTTCTGAACCCCCATTTCACACTAAAAAATATGTGATAAAGAGCAATAACATCCATGAAATAGGTCTGATGATTGGAAAGAAATAATACGCCTGTACGTGGCAAACCTTCCAAATGTTCTGTTCCACTTATTTGGGTTTTGTTCACGCCTCGCAAGCGACTGTACGTTACCGCTCCCAAAATCATCACGATTATTCTCTTTAAAAACATAGAGTTTCCAAACGGGTCTCTTTCAAAAAAACCGAAAACATCTATCATTGAGAGAAACTTTTTTACCATCGAATTCATATTGTCTATTTTCCTGTGAAACAAATAATCGAAGATAGGTATTTTTTAGTAAATTGTCTTAGCATTCAATAGGCTGATTTCAGCTAAAACCTCTTCATCATGAAACCAACAATCCTTTTTGCCTTTCTATTTTTAATGGCTTTTGAAGGTTTTGCACAGAAAATCACCGAACGACCAATCATTTATGATTCCACCCGAAAAGCTCTTTCATTGCAGTATTTGCAAGAAAGACATGGGCTAATTCCCACAGAACCAACAATTTCGCCCAAAATTATCGTATCGCATTGGACAGCCATTCCGACATTCGAAGGTTCATTCAATACTTTTAACCCTGTTTTATTGCCCAATGCTCGAAAAGAGTTAAAAGGAGCAAGTCCACTGAATGTTTCAATTCATTTTTTGGTAGATAGAGATGGAAAAATTTACCGATTGATGCCCGAAAATCTCATGGCTCGACACGTAATTGGCTTAAATTGGTGTGCTTTGGGTATTGAAAATGTTGGCGATGGCGATAAATTTCCCCTTACCGAAGCACAGCTTAAAGCCAATATTTGGTTAGTAAAATATCTCAAAAAGAAGTATAAATCTATTGAATATTTAATCGGACATCATGAATATATTTCCTTCCAAAACACAGCCCTTTGGAAAGAAACTGACGCCAATTACCGAACCGAAAAAAGCGACCCGGGCAAAGAGTTTATGGAAAAATTGAGAAACGGTGTAAAAGAATTAAACTTGAAGGGGAGTTATTAGTTGTTAGATTAAACTTATTTCGCAATAACAATATGAATGTACTCATCACAGGTGGTTCTGGCTTAGTCGGAACTCGACTCACAGAAATACTCATTGCCAAAGGTTTTACCGTTTCTCATTTGAGCCGTAAACCGAGTTCTACAAATGGCAAAATCAAAACTTTTCATTGGGATATTGAAAAAAGCATCATTGACGAAAAGGCAATTAAAGAAGCTGATTACCTTGTGCATCTCGCAGGAGCAGGCATTGCTGATGAAAATTGGAGCAAAGCCCGAAAACGAGAAATCATCAAAAGTCGAACGAAGTCTATTCAATTGATTACGAATAAACTGAAAACAATTCCACATAAAATTAAATCTTTTATATCAGCTTCGGGTATTGGTTTTTATGGAGCAGACACGGGCGATGAACACATTTCCGAACAACACACCGCAGGAAATGATTTTGTAGCAGATTGTTGTATTCAGTGGGAAGCGGCGGCGGATGAAATTCAAGATTTAGGAATCAGAACGGTGAAATTACGAACAGGCATTGTTTTGAGCGAAAAGGGAGGAGCTTTACCAAGAATTATCCAACCTGTTCGCTGGGGTGTTGGAGCTGCTTTGGGAACGGGAAAACAATGGCAATCTTGGATTTATTTAGATGATTTGTGCGAATTGTACGTAAAGTCTATCACTGATGATAGCATGAAAGGCTTTTACAATGCCGTTGCTCCAAACCCTGTGACCAATTATGAATTAACGAAACTTTCAGCTGAAGTTTTAAAACGCCCGTTTTGGATGCCAAATGTTCCTGCATTTGCTATGAAGTTAGTTTTTGGCGAAATGGCAAGTATTGTATTGGGAGGAAATTATGCTTTAAACCAAAGAATTAAGTTAGAAACAGATTTTCAGTATAAATTTACAGATGTGAGAATGGCTTTGGAGGATTTATTGAAATAGAGACCTTATTCAACCTCTCTATTCATCAAAAAACAGGTTAAAACCTGTTCTACCGTAATTATCTTCTTATTTTTACGAAACTAAAAAAACAATTCCGAGATAGTGAAAAACATTTTAATCTACTGCGGTTCATCAGCAGGTCACAACGAAATTTATAAAAAAACAGCCACACAAGTTGGCGAAACACTTGCTAAACAAGGACTTAGCCTAATTTACGGCGGAGGTAGCGTTGGTTTAATGGGAACAGTTGCCGATGCAATTTTGGCAAATGGTGGCGAAGCAATCGGAGTAATTCCTTCTTTTATGGAGCCTTGGGAAGTTCAACACAAAGGCCTAACGGAATGTATCGTTACAGAAACGATGCACACTCGTAAGCAAATCATGGCGGAGAAATCAGATGCCGTTATTGCTTTACCAGGTGGTTGGGGAACATTGGACGAACTTTTTGAAATCTTGACTTGGCGACAATTAGGACTTCATAAAATGCCGATTGGCGTGTTAAATACCAATGGTTTTTACGATGATTTATTAAAAATGCTCGAAAAGATGGTTTCGGAAGGATTTTTGAAGGAAGCTAATCTACAAATGCTAATCGTTGATGATAACATTGATTCTTTGTTGGAAAAACTAAAAAACGACTCTTCTGAAGGTGAATTAGTTGGCAAGTGGATTGGAAGAGCTTAGTTAGAGAATAATTTATTCGTCTAACGCTGTCAGGGTTTGAACCTGACAGCGTTTAAACAGGAATCATAGGATTTAAAAGTATTAGTTTATGTTGGAATAGCTTGATTAATAGTGAGTTCCAACACTAATGCCTAACACCTAAATTCCAACCCCTACTTATAATCGTAATTTTTTACACCAAAATACGTTATTCAAAAATAAGTAACACTATGATTTTCAGAAGGGTATTTTAATTATAGAGAATGATATAACTTACTGGAATAAGAACTTCCCGAAAGTTCTAAAACTTTCGGGAAGTTGAGCAGAATTACTAAATTTTACTCCTAATAAGTAATATTGCAATCTATTAACTCTATGAAATTATATTCGTTACAAAAGCCGTCAATCAAAATTTTAACATGAAATCCACTTTTCCTTTCGTTTGCACAGCTCTTCTTTTTGCTCAAAGTACCGCACTTTTTGCTCAAAACAAGCCCGAAAGTATCGGTTCTGCCGTCAATACTGAATATTCTGAATTAAACCCTGTGATGTCTCCCGATGGGAAAACGCTTTATTTTGGGCGAAAAAATCACCCCCAAAACAAGTTCGGAATGGCAGGAACAGAGCAAATTGCTGGTTCGCAAGATATTTGGTATTCCGAAAGCCTTATGGGTGCGTGGACGACCTCAAGACGTATGTCTGAAGCCCTCAATCGTGACCAATACAACACCATTTACAGCGTTTCGCCCGATGGTCAAACGATTTTGGTAAAAGGTGCTTACGTAAACGGACAATATGAAACTCGTGGATTTTCGATTTCTAAAAAAACGGCTTCGGGTTGGGAAATTCCTAAGAAATTAGACATTCCTAAATACGAAAAAATGAGTCGTGGGAAAAATGAGTACGGTTATCTTTCAAATGATGGCAAAGTGCTTTTGATGGCTTTTTCAGAAAAGAAAAACTCCGATGAAGACGATATTTATGCCTCATTTTTAGAAAAAGACGGCACTTGGTCTGAACCCATGAATTTGGGGGACGATGTAAATACGGATTTTACAGAAACAACGCCATTCTTAGCTGCCGATGGCAAAACACTCTATTTTTCAAGTAACCGTGAAGGTGGAAAAGGTAGTAACGATATTTGGGTTTGTAAAAGAAAGGACGAAACTTGGATTAATTGGACAGAACCTACCAATTTAGGCGAACCCATCAATACCGACCAATATGATGCCTATTACACCATTTCGGCGGCGGGCGACTATGCCTATTTCATTTCAAGCAATAATTCGCTTGGGAAAAAAGACATTTTCCGCTTGAAATTAGACCAGCCAAAAGCCGTTGAAGTTCCCGCAAGTACAACTTCGCCAATGGCAGGAGGGGACAAAAAGCCAAGCGATACGAAACCAACGAAAACCGAAACAACAAAATCTGACCCTGTGGTTTTAGTTTCTGGAAAAGTAATTGATGCCAAAACAGGAAAAGTCCCTGTTAATACCAAAATTATTTATGAAGATTTGACCAATGGAAAAGAGTTAGGCGTTGCCACACCCGACCCAATTACGGGTATTTACAAAATCGTTTTGCCTTATGGTAAAAACTACGGAATTACGACCAAAATTGAAGGCTACGTTGGAACATCTCAAAATATAGATTTAACAAAATTAAATGGTAAATATCTTGAAATTGAAGGAAAAGATATGACCGTTAAACCTGTTGAAGTAGGTGTAAAAGTGGAGATGAACAATATTTTCTTTGAATTCGGTAAAGCAGCACTCAAACCAGAATCATATCCAGAGCTAAACCGTATTGCAGAGTTTTTCAAAGCCAATAAGAAAATCGTTTCGGAAATTAGTGGACACACCGATAATGTAGGTTCAGACGAAATAAACAACAAACTCTCACAAGAACGTGCCGATGTTGTACGTAACTACTTACTCACACAAGGTGTACCAACTGAACGAATTTCGGCAAAAGGTTATGGTAAAACTCGTCCGAAAGTGAATAACGATACGCCAGAGAATCAAGCTATTAACCGACGTGTTGAGTTTGAAATTTTGAAGAATTAATACTCTTATTATCCTTATTGAAAAAGTCTTCACGCTAAATGAAGGCTTTTTTTATTAATTTTATAATCAAAATAAAGACAAATTATGAAGACATTTGAAAAATGGGAAACGGAGGACTTAATTGTATCATTTAACTTGGTAGAAAACCCTAAATCTGCTATTCTCAAAAGTTGGATTGATGTAAAAATACCTATATCTGATACTGTCAAAATTGAATTAGATGAGATTAAAGAGGAATTACAAGATTCTTCAGAATTTTACAATGAAGAAGAACTAAAGTTATTTGTAATTAGTCGCTTACTCAATCTAATTAAATTAAAAGGGCATAATTATAGAACATTTGCAGAGCGAACTATTAATGCAAAAATCGAAGGAATTGATATGCGTGGACGTGTAGAGTTAATCGTGGCAATGGGTATCCAAAAACCCAGAATTCCCTTCTTTTTCATTCATGAGTATAAACCTGAAATCAAGCAAAATAATGACCCACGTGGGCAATTATTAGCCGCAATGCTCACTGCTCAAGAACTCAACAATCATCAATTCCCAATTTTAGGTTGCTATGTTATTGGTAAAAACTGGAGATTTGTTACCTTAGAAAATAAGGAATTCTCCGTCAGTAAGGCTTATGAATCAAGTCGAGACGATATTTTTCATATTTACATGATTTTAATGGAAGCTAAAGAACGTATAACCAAACTGATAAAAGAAATTCAGTAAACCTATGCAAAACCAATGCCCTTGCGGGTCAAACAATGCTTTTGAAGAATGTTGCCAGCTCATTATTGAAGGCAAAACGTCTGCCCCAACCGCCCAAGCCTTGATGCGTTCACGGTATTCGGCTTATGTTACGGTTGCGTCTCAATATTTGGTTGATAGCACTCATATCTCACAAAGAGCCAATTATGCTAAAACCGACATTGAAGCGTGGGCAAAAGAAAGTTCATGGCAAAAATTAGAAGTTCTTGCTTGCAAAAACGGATTAGAAAATGATGATTTGGGCGAAGTAGAATTTAAAGCCTATTATCGAGATAAAAAGAATATCCTCCAAATTCACCATGAGCAATCAGTTTTCAAAAAAGAGAACGGAACGTGGTTTTATGTGAGTGGAAGGATTATCCCTCCGCCCAAAAGTGAAGCAATTTCTATCAACAGAAATGCTCCTTGTCCCTGCGGAAGTGGGAAGAAGTTTAAGAAATGTTGTGGGGGATAGCTGTCTCAACGATTTACATATCATAAAGTAAAATTCCAATTTTTCTGTAATTTTACTTTATGGCAAAAGATATTTATCACCAAATCGTTAAAGAAGCATTAGAGAAAGATGATTGGCTCATAACACATGACCCGTATTTATTAAATCGAAGCACTAAGAGTAAGCCTTACGAAATAGACTTGGGAGCAGAAAAAATCCTCATCGCTGAACGAGGAGTTGAACATATTGCAGTAGAAATTAAAAGTTTTTTAGGCTCTTCGGTAACTTATGATTTTCATGCAGCTTTTGGTCAATATGGTATTTATCGCTACTTTTTAGAAAACAAAGACCCAGAAAGAAAGCTATTCTTAGCAGTAACAGAGGAAATTTATCAAAGTTTTTTCAAAGATATTGACATTGAAAACCTTTGTATTCACTTCAATATTAATCTCATTATTTTTGATTCAGAGCATAAAAACATTACACAATGGATAGAAAGATAAAGAAATATCAGAAAATTTTAACCGATTTTTTAGTAGCTGAATCTATTTCCAAAGATTTGGGAACTATTGAATTGCAAGTAATTACTGATTTTAAAAACAACCATTTTCAATTAGTTGAAACAGGCTGGTTTGAGAAACGTTTTATCTATCAAGTCGTTTTTCATTTTGACATAAAACCCAATGGTAGAGTCTGGATTTTAGTTAATAATACCGACACATTAGTTGCCGAGGAGTTAATCAAAAAAGGCATTCCTGCAACTGATATTGTATTGGGCTTTCACCCTGCCCATGCACGACAATATACAGGTTTTGCTGTGGCTTAGGTTTTGAATACAAAGCCATCAATGATACATTTTCTCTTCAACTAACTAATAATCAAACACTTGAATTCCTTACGCATGATGTCTGGTGTGACACCAGCCACTGAAACAAAAAATATTTCTATGAAAGCTGATGTATATTCCGATACAAATCTTATTGGTACGACTAATTTACAAATAATAGATGAAAGTATGGGATGTTTACAAGGAGTCTTTTTACCAACAGATTACTATTTTGAGCATATCCAAAAATTTGTTCGGAAATTCTGGAAGACTAATAAACCTCATTTTGATATTTGGAATTCTTTGAGAATCAATATTCAACTTGAAAACGGCTACTTTATATTTGCACAAGGTGGAGTTACTTTTGATGATTCCCCTAATTTTCCAAATGAACCTCTAAGAATTGATGTGAGTGGAGTAGATAGTCACGTAATTGAGGATTTTTTTAAAGTACTTCCACCAAAACCTTTTTTGCAAGAACCTTGGACAACAATTTCAATAGAACAAAAAATTGCTTTTGAAGATGAATTAAGGAAAGAAATAGGTTCAACATCAAATCAATCATCATTTTTTAATTTCTTTAAATCGAAGAAGCAAGACCATATTTTAATTGGATTTACAACTTCCGCACTTTGTAAATTCCAAAGCAATGATGATGTATTATTTGTTTCAAGAAATCCAAAAATAAAATCAAAGTTTGTAGTCGTCCATCTTACATGGAAAGGCAACAAAGAAAGTGGAACATTTCCCTCTATACGCTTTTACGAAAGCTTTGAACAGTTTATTAATCTAAGAATGAAAGTAGATATCGCAGATTGGGACGAATGATTTGTCTGCTTTCAAGTAGTTAGAAACTTTTATAAATCCACAAACCTTTTCCCCAAAAAATCAGTTAATTTTACAGATATTTTTCTCGCCACGAATGGCTTTTGATTTTTAGGAATCAAGCGATTCGTGGCTATTGTTGTTTGTTAAGTTTGGGAATTTGCATTACTATAACCTAACAGCCAATCCCTAAAACCTTTTACAAATGCTCGTTAAAGATTTCTTGACTCTCTACCGTGAAGACGGTTTCATAAAAACGATTGCAGAACAGATAAAATCGCCGAATGAATACCCGAATGTACAAATAAAAGGCATTCTGGGCAGTTTAGACGCTGTTATTGCTTCGGCAGTTCATCTTATCAATCCTCAACAAACCCACATTTTTGTCCTTTCTGACCGTGAAGAAGCGGCTTATTTCATCAATGATTTACAGAATTTGGTAGGAGAGGAGTTCGTTCTTTCTTTCCCGATGTCTTACAAAAGGGCGTATCAGTATGAGGAGGTCGATAACGCCAACGTCCTCATGCGGGCGGAGGTTTTGAACAAACTCAACAATGCTCCTTCGGGTTTGTTATTGGTTACTTACCCCGAAGCTCTTTCTGAAAAAGTGATTAATCGTAGGTCTTTATCGAAGAATACTTTTACGATAAATGTCAATGAAAAGTTAGATACTAATTTCTTGGGGGAAGTCTTGGCGAGTTACGATTTTGAAAAAACCGACTTTGTTTACGAGGCTGGTCAGTATTCAATTCGGGGTGGAATTGTGGACGTGTTTAGTTACGCCAACGATTTGCCTTATCGCATTGATTTGTTTGGAGATGAAGTTGAAAGTATCAGAACTTTCGACCCAGAATCTCAACTTTCGGTAGAATCTGTTTCAAGAATTAACATCATTCCCGATGTTCAAAATCGACTGATTCAAGAAACTCGTGAGCCGTTTTTGAGCTTTCTTCCAAAAGATGCTCGACTTTGGTTTAAGGACGTTGAATTGACCTTAGAAATCATCGAAAAATGTTTTGAGAAGGTAGAGGGCAACTTCCAAGAGATAATCGCTAAAAGTGGCGGAATTCAAGTAATTTCTGACCCTACGCAACTATTCGAGACTCGCAAAGGTTTCTTGAAATTGATTAAAGAGTTTGGGATTGTAGAATTTGGCAGGCGTTTTCATTTCAAATCTGAAAAAATCCTTTTGCAGGCTAAACTTCAACCCACTTTCAATAAGGATTTCAAACGTTTAGCAGATAATCTTCGTGAAAATCAAGGGCTTCATTACACCAATGTCATCACCGCTGATTCTCCTAAACAGTTAGAACGACTTGCGACAATTTTTGACGAAATTGATAGAAATGTTCGTTTTCAAGCCTTGAATATTTCTTTGCGTGAAGGTTTTGTAGATGAACACATGAAATTGGTTTGTTATACCGACCATCAGATTTTCGACCGTTTTCATCGTTTCAGAGAAAAAAGCAAATATTCAAAATCGAAAGCCTTGACTTTGAAGGAATTACGAAGTTTACAAATTGGCGATTTCGTTACTCATGTCGATTACGGAATTGGTCGTTTTGCAGGACTTGACCGTGTATTGGTGGGAGAATCTGAACAAGAAGCCATTCGTTTGGTTTATCGAGACAATGACGTGTTAATGGTTTCGATTCATTCTTTACATAAAATTGCTAAGTATTCGGGCAAGGAAGGAGGACCTCCAACAATGTCTAAATTGGGTTCGCAAGAATGGGATAATAAGAAATCTAAAGTCAAAAAGCAGGTTAAAGACATTGCCAAAGAATTGATTTCTCTTTACGCCAAACGTAGAATGGCTCCGGGTTTTGCTTTCTCGAAAGATAGTTTTATGCAAGTAGAATTAGAATCTTCTTTCTTGTACGAAGACACGCCCGACCAAGCAAAATCAACGGCAGACGTAAAAGCTGACATGGAAAAACCGCACCCAATGGACAGATTGGTTTGTGGTGATGTGGGTTTTGGTAAAACTGAAGTTGCCATCAGAGCGGCCTTCAAAGCCGTTGCGGATTCTAAACAAGTGGCAATTTTAGTTCCTACAACGGTTTTGGCGATGCAACATTACCGTACTTTCCGTGACCGTTTAGAGAATTTCCCTTGTCGGGTTGAATATATTAACCGTTTCAAATCAGACAAGCAGATTAAAGAAACGCTTAAAAGAGTTGCCGCAGGTGAAACTGATATTCTCATCGGAACGCACAGAATTGTCAATAAAGACGTTCAATTTAAGAATTTGGGCTTGATGATTATTGACGAAGAGCAAAAATTTGGCGTAAAAGTAAAAGACCGTTTGAAAGAAATGCGGGTAAATATTGATGCTTTGACTTTGACGGCTACGCCAATTCCAAGAACGTTACACTTTTCGTTGATGGGAGCGAGAGATTTGTCAATCATTGCTACGCCTCCGCCAAACCGTCAGCCAGTTACAACCGAACTACAAGTTTTTAGTGATACGCTCATTCGTGATGCGGTAAGCTATGAATTAAAGCGTGGAGGTCAAGTTTATTTTGTTCATAATCGGGTCAATGAATTAGAATCTATTGCGAATATCATCCTCCGCATGGTTCCTGATGCTAAAGTTGGTATTGCTCACGGACAAATGGATGGTGATAGACTCGAAAAAGCAATGATGAATTTCATTGAAGGACATTATGACGTTTTGGTTTCCACCAATATCATCGAAGCAGGACTTGATATTCCAAATGCCAATACCATTTTCATCAATCATGCCAATCACTTTGGACTTTCTGATTTACACCAAATGCGTGGTAGAGTAGGGCGTTCCAATAAAAAAGCTTTTTGCTATTTGTTAACTCCTGCACTTTCGTTGCTCACAAGTGATGCACGCAAGCGTTTGAGTGCTTTAGAAGAGTTTTCGGATTTGGGTGATGGCTTTAAAGTTGCCATGCGAGATTTGGATATTCGTGGTGCAGGAAATCTGTTGGGAGCTGAACAAAGTGGTTTCATTACCGATTTGGGTTATGAATTATACCATAAGATTTTAGATGAAGCCGTTCAAGAATTGAAAGAAAATGAATTCAGAGAATTGTTTGAAAAACAACTTTCAGAAGTGGTTGAAACGATAAAAGTAGATTGCCAAATTGAAACCGATTTAACTGTTCTCATTCCCGAAAAATATGTAAGTAGTATTTCAGAAAGGTTATCGCTCTACACACAGTTAGACGATATGAAAAACGAAGAAGAATTGGTTAAATTTGAAAGAATGGTTAAAGACAGATTTGGTCCTTTGCCTCCAGAAATGATAGATATTATCGAAATTGTGCGTGTACGATGGATAGCAGAAATGCTTGGAATGGAAAAAATATTGCTTAAAAACAATAATCTGAAATGCTACTTCGTTTCATCAGAGAACGAAAAGTATTATAAATCAGCGACTTTTGGCAAGATTCTTGATTACGTAAAGGTGAATTCTCGCAAAAGTTCACTCAAGGAAGCAAAAGGGAAATTGATACTTATTTTTGAAAAAATTACGTCAATTGAAGAATTAAAAGGTATCTTGAGAGAAATTATCGGTAGAGAATCTAAGTAGAAATGGCATTTAAGCCAAACTTCTCAGCCATTCCCGCCAGATATTACGCTGATTATCTTAACTTTGTAGTCCTTTTTCACGATTTTTAAATCGTTTTGAAGCAGAATTTAAAATCATTTAGTTTATATCAGACAATCAAATTAATCAACAGATGAAGTTGTCCCTCAAATCAGTGGCTGTAATTTTAGCAGGACTTGCCTTAGTAAGTTCATGTAAATCTAAAAAGCCGAGTAGCGTAAAAATGAGCAAAAACAGTACAGCTACTGGTATTGCTTACAATAAAAAAGGAGGTTTTCAAATTGATAAGTCTTTCAAAGGTCAACCAACAGGTCCAAACTTAGTATTCGTTGAAGGCGGTCGCTTTACAATGGGTGCTTTGGAAGAAGATGTGGTTAATACAAGAGATAACTTAGAAAGAACAGTTTCCGTACAGTCTTTTTATATGGATGAAACCGAAATCGGTAACGTTCACTATCTTGAATATTTGAATGCTATTCAAAAAGATTCTTCTCAAGAATTCTATGAATCAGCTCTTCCTGATACTTTAGTTTGGAAAAATGAATTAGCTTTTAACGATTCTTACGTTGAGCAATATTTACGTTACCCAGGTTTCCGTATGTATCCAGTAGTGGGTGTATCTTGGACTCAAGCTTCTGATTATTGTAACTGGCGTACTGCGGCAGTAAACAATGACATTGCCATGAAAAGCCAAAAAGGAAGCAAAAAAGGTGGAAAAACTACCAAAACAAAAGGAAAAGCCGAGTCTAAAGCGGCTCCTGCGTTTACTTCTGGACAACGTTTACAGATTGAATCAGGAAAAGTTCTTCCTGCTTACCGTCTTCCAACAGAAGCTGAATGGGAATATGCAGCTAAAGCGATGATTGGAACTCAGTATGAAGATGAAAACCAAACCAATCAAAGAATTTATCCTTGGGATGGTCCAAATATGCGTTCGGCTCGTGGTAAGAAAAAAGGAACTATGTTAGCTAACTTTAAGCGTGGACGTGGTGACTATGCGGGTATTGCAGGGAAGTCAAATGACGGTGCAATTATCACAAATGAAATCTATTCTTATCCTGCCAACGACTTCGGTTTATACCAAATGGCGGGTAACGTAAACGAATGGGTTTATGACTTATATCGTCCGTTATCTTACGAAGATTTCAACGACTTGAACCCAATTCGTAGAAGCGATTATTTGGATAACGCTAAGAATTATGATAAGAAAAATGACAACTCTTTAGTAGATAATCATTCAAGAGTTTATAAAGGTGGTTCATGGGCAGACGTAGCTTATTGGTTAGCTCCAGGAACTCGTCGTTTTATCGACCAAGATTCAGCAACATCAACTATCGGTTTCCGTTGTGCAATGATTAGAGCTGGTACTAATAAATAGTATTCTTCTTTTAAAAAGAGCCGTAAGAAATTAAAATCTTACGGCTCTTTTTTTGTTTATAAGGCAGTGGCAATTGCCATGATTGAAATATCTTTTACACCAACTTCATTCAGTGCCATCACACAAGATTCAAGTGTTGCTCCTGTGGTAAGTGTATCATCAACCACAACTATTTTTCTTATATTAAGACCTTCTAATTTCTCCACAAAAAATACATCTTGCATATTTTGGAAACGCTCTATTCTTGACTTTTTGATTTGAGTTTCTGTTTCTACGCCTCTTTTCAAAATATCACTTCTCCATTCTATCCCAAGACTCTCTGCTAAGCCTTTTGCAAATGAATCCGATTGGTTATATCCTCGAATGAGCAATCGGTTCTTGTGTAATGGAACAGGCAAAACAAGGTCAAATTCACCAGAAAAGCCATTTTCTTTCAAATCTGCTCCATACCATCGCCCTAACATCTCTCCAATTTCTTGATTGCCTTTATATTTCAAGGCGTGCATCATATTTTGTACTTTTCCACCTTTAATGAATTTCAAATACGACAATGAATATTTTAAATTAACTCTTCCTGCAAACTTATTAATCAGTTGTTGGTCTGGTAAAATATGCGAGTTTGTCTTGGGTAATTCAAAGCGACAATCTGTACAAATTTGATTTTCGTTAAGTTCTAAAGGTAGTTCACAACCCACACAAATACGTGGAAAGATGAGGTCAATAAAAGCGTGTAGCATCTGTTTATATGGTTTATTTTTCTGAAATCATTTTGACAAAACTCCTCGAAAAATTTTGTTTCGGCGATAATGATTAACTTTGTAAAACTGGTAAATTATTTTGAATGTTTATCTGTAAAAATACTAAAAATTATCAACTTGTATTCACACAAAATCAACAAATAAATCTATGAGTTTAGTTACTGAATTTAATGATTATCGTGGCAAAATGAATGAAAAAATCATGGCTTCGGATAATAAAGTTATCAAAAGAATTTTCAATCTTGACACCAATACATACGCAGAAGGAGCGTTATCTGAGAAGACAAAAGAGATGATGGGTTTGGCTTGTTCGATGGTTTTGCGATGCGATGACTGTGTAAAATATCATTTAGGAAAATGTCATGAATTAGGTGTAAAATCAGAAGAAATTCAAGAGATTTTTTCAGTAGCAACTTTGATTGGTGGAACAATTGTAATCCCACATTTACGTCGTGCTACCGAGTATTGGGAAGAGTTAATAAATGAGTAATTGAGCGAATGACAGATTGAGTGATTTTGGAATAAAATTCATTTTCATGATTCTTTCAATCTGTCATTTATAATTAAAACTTACATGGAAAATTTAGCCCAAGAATGGGAATTATTATTAGATAAATTAGAACAAGCTCTCGGAAAACGCCCTGCTGATTTGAATGCAGTTTTGTTTCTTATGGGTGTGCAAGAATTGGGAAAAGGGCATCAATTTTTCACCAAAGAACAAAAACAAGACTTGATGCACATTGCTATTTGTAAAGCATTAAGTTATTCGGGTATTTATGAACTCGAAGGAGTTGACCAAGATGGTTGGCCACATTGGAAATTGGTTCAACAATTACCATTTGTTAATGTTATCGAACAAGAGAAACTAATTAAGACTCATGTTATTGAGTATTTTGAAAAAGAAGTGTTTGTTTAATTGGTAGAACAGTTTTCTAAACTGTCAAATAATCTAACAGGTAAATCCTGTTCTCATTCATGAAAATTTTAACTTATAATGTCAACGGGATTCGTTCGGCATTGACCAAAGGTTTTGCAGATTGGTTGAAAGCTACCAATGCTGATATGATTTGTCTTCAAGAAGTAAAGGCGGAGGAACATCAAATTGATAAGGCAATTTTTGAAGAAATGGGCTACCAAGTCTATTGGCATCATGCTGAAAAGAAAGGATATTCGGGCGTAGCAATTCTTACAAAAATCACACCTAAAAATATAGTTCATGGTTGTGGTATTGAAATTTACGACCGAGAGGGTAGAGTGTTACGTACAGATTTTGAAGATTTTTCGTTAATGTCAGTATATATGCCTTCGGGGTCGAGCGGGGATGAACGTCAGGGTTTCAAGATGCAATGGCTTACTGATTTTTATGAGTATATTCATGAACTAAAGAAGACTGTTCCGAATCTTATTATTTCGGGCGATTATAATATTTGTCACCACCCGATTGATATTCACAATCCAAAATCAAATGCTAATAGTTCGGGTTTCCTTCCAGAAGAAAGAGCTTGGGTTGGTAGTTTTTTGGAAAACGGATTTATTGATACTTTTCGTCACTTCAATCAAGAACCTCATCATTATACATGGTGGAGTTATCGAGCAGGAGCGAGAACAAAAAACTTAGGTTGGCGTATCGACTATCATTGTGCAACAGAACCTATGCGTGAACGTTTGGTTCGTTCGGCAATACTTTCAGAAGCCAAACACTCTGACCATTGTCCTGTTTTATTGGAAATCAACTAATAATATGATAACAAATATTAATCAATTAGACTTAAACAAGAAATATTCTTACGCTGATTATTTAACGTGGAAGTTTCAAGATTTTGTGGAAATAATTAAGGGGAAAATCTATAAAATGTCTCCTGCTCCGCTACGTTATCATCAGCAAATATCTGTCAGAATTACCTCAGATATTGACCATTACCTCAGAAGAAAATCATGCAAAGTATATTCTGCTCCTTTTGATGTAAGACTACCGATGAATGGCGAAGAAGGAGAAGATGCCATTTATACCGTTGTTCAACCAGATATTTGCGTTATTTGCGACCCCAAAAAGTTAGATGATAGAGGTTGTATTGGAGCTCCAGATATGGTTGTCGAGATTATTTCACCTTCTACCGCTAAAAAAGACCTCAATGAAAAGTTAGATTTATACGAAAGTTCAGGAGTTCGAGAATATTGGATAGTTTTTCCGAAAGAAAGATTCATTATGGTACACCTTTTGAATGATAACGGTATATACGATTTGATTGGAAGTTTTGAACCAAATGCAGAAACACCAACTATTAAAGTCAACATTTTCCCTGATTTAGAAATAATAATGGAAGACATTTTTTCAATTTAATCCTGTCTAAATTGGAAGTTTAAATTTTAGATAACTATGACAAACTCACCCATTGCTACGCTCTTGATGCGTATTGAGGAATACAAACGGAAGTATTATCTCAATAGGCTCATTAAAGGTTCTATTTTTTCAGCGGCGGTTATCCTGTCCGCTTTTTTGGTTTTTAATACCCTCGAATACTTTGGGCATTTTGGCACTACTTTCCGAACGATTCTCTTCTTTTCGTTCTTAGGTGCGTTCCTGACTTCCATCATTTTTTGGGTTGTTAAACCATTAATGTTTTTGTATGGTGAACAAAAACCTTTATCAAATGAATTGGCTGCTGACCAAATTGGCAAGTTTTTTCCTGAAGTGGGAGACAAATTGGTGAATACGCTCCAGCTTACTAAGACGCTCGACAAAAATCAAAATGAATTGCTTTTGGCTTCCATCAAACAGAAGTCGGAACAATTGGGATATTTGAAATTTGCCGATGCTATCAAAATCAATGAAAACCGTAAGTATCTCAAATTTGCAGCTCTTCCTGCGGGAGCAATTGCTTTGATTTTGATGTTATATCCAGCATTCTTCTCAAAAAGTACAGAACGCATTGTAAATTTCAAAAATGAGTATCAAGAAGAAGCTCCTTTTTCGTTTGTTTTAGAAAACAAAAAAATGCAAGCCTTTAAGAATGAAGACTTTACGGTCAATCTTTCACTTCAAGGTAATACAATTCCAGAATCTGTTTATCTAATTCATAACGATAGAAAACTCAAAATGGAGTCTTCCGATAAACGTCATTATACTTATACTTTTTCAAAAGTTCAACAAAGTTTTGACTTCAAGTTTGAGGCAGCAGGCTTTAAATCAGGCGAATACGATGTTGAAATTGTTAATCGTCCAAGTTTAGCATTCTTTGATGTTAACTTAACCTATCCTTCTTATTTAAACAAACCCAACGAATCTATGAAAAACGTTGGTAATTTGACTGTTCCAGAAGGTACTCACATCGAGTGGGATTTCAATGTTACTGATACAGATTCTATTTTGATGGTTTTTGAAGGTGACGGAAAACGTTATTATGCTGAGAAAAAGCTTTTAGGCGGCGGTTTTGATTTATCGAAACGTGTTAAAGTTTCGGGAACATATAAAGTGTATTTGAAAAATCAATATGCTTCAAATGCTGAAGGCGTAAGTTTCTTCTTAAATGTTGTCCCAGATAAATATCCACAATTGAGTTTGGAACAATATAAAGATTCTACTCTTTACAACTTTATGGTTTTGGGTGGAAATATTGCTGATGATTATGGCATTAGTAAATTAGCTATTTTCTACAAAGTGCTTCGTGATGGAAAACCTTCAACTCAAAATTATGCCAGCCTTAATTTACCAATTAACGCAAATCAAACGATTCAGAGTTTTTATAAACAATGGAATTTGGATAGTTTAAAATTGAGTCCTGCCGATAAACTTGAGTATTTTATCCAAGTTTGGGATAATGACGGCGTAAATGGTGCAAAATCAACTCGTTCGCAAGTAATGAATTATGCAGTGCCAGACAAAAGGTCGATTGATAAAGAAATTGATAACTCAATTGATAAGACTGAAGCTCAATTAGAAAAAACACTTGATAAAGCTCAAAAGCTTAGAAAGGAAATCGCTGCTTTAGAAAATCGTTTGAAAAATAAGAAAGAACTTGATTTTCAAGATAAAAAATTAGCGGAAGAACTTATCAAGAAGAAAGAAGAGTTAATGAATGAAATCAAAAACTTGCAAGAACAAAACCAAAATCTGAACGAAAAACAGCAACGCTTTAATGAGCAAAAGCCTGAAAATCAACAGAAAATGGAAGCTTTGCAAAAAATGATGAATGAGTTGATGGACCCAGAAACTCAGAAAATGTACGAAGAATTGAAAAAGATGCTCGAACAAAATCCAGAAGACAATAAGATGTTGGAGCAAATGGAACGTTTGAAAAATAAAGAACGGAATGCAGAGAAAGAATTAGAGCGAATGAAAGACCTTTTCAAGAAATTACAACTTGACCAAAAAATGGACAAAGCTGTGAAAGACCTTGAAAATCAGGCAGAAAAAGAGGAAAAATTAGCCGAAAAGAACGAAGAACTCGAAAAGAAAGCTGATAATTCACCAGAAAAACAAAAAGAAACTGATGCTGCCAAAAAAGAACAAGAAAAGCTAAGTAAAGAATTTGAGGACATCAAGAAAGATTTGAAGGAAGCTGAAAAAATGAATGAGGAAATGAAGAATTCGGACAAGATGGATATGGATAAAGAACAGCAAGAGGATATTTCTGATGACCAAAAGGATTCAGAAAAGCAAATGGATAAAGGCGACAATAAAAGTGCTGCTGAAAAACAGAAACGTGCTGCCAAAAAAATGCGAAATCTTGCCCAAAAGTTAGCTCAAGCCAAACAACAGCAAGAAATGAAGCAAAATGAGGAGAATATGGATGATTTGAGAGATATTCTTGACAATTTAGTAACGTTATCGTTTGACCAAGAGAAACTTATGAAGGATTTCAGAGGTATTAATCCATCAGACCCTCGATTTGTTAAATTGTCTCAAGACCAGCTAAAACTTCAAGATGATGCCAAAGTAATTGAAGATAGTCTTTACACACTTTCTAAACGTGTTCTTCAGATTGAAACATTTGTAACCCGTGAAATGAATAATATGAAAGGCTACATGGGTGATGCCGTAAGATTAATAAAAGAACGTAAATTATCAATGACTACTGCCAAACAACAATTTGCCATGACTTCAATGAATAATTTAGCTCTTTTATTATCAGATGTTTTGAAACAAATGCAACAAAACCAGCAAATGATGATGCAAGGTTCTGGAAGTGGAAAAGGAAAAAGCAAAGGGAAACAAAAAAGCATGGGAGAAACGCAAAAAGAGTTGAATCAACAAATGCAACAATCTATGCAAAAGGGCTCAAAAGGGCAGGGGGGCGTTTCTGAGCAGTTGGCAAAGATGGCTCGTGAACAATCTCAACTCAGAAAAATGCTTCAACAATTCTTAGATAGTAGCAAAGGAACTGAAAAAGGAAGAAAACTCGGCGATGAAATAAAAGATATGATGAAGAAAATGGAAGAAACCGAAACAGATTTAGTCAATAAACGTCTCGACCAAAATCTTATTAAACGTCAACAAGAGCTTTTAACTCGACTTTTAGAATCGGAAAAGGCAATGAAAGAACAAGAAGAAGACCAAAAACGTAAAGCAGAAACTGCTCGTCAGAATTTTGAAAGAAAAGCCCCACCACAATTCCAACAATATGTAAAGGATAAACAAAAGCAGACGGAACTTTTAAGAACCGTTCCGCCAAATTTAAACCCTTATTACAAACGTCAAGTTGATAACTACTTCAAACAGATTAATTAGACAAATAAAAAGCCTCAGAATTTGATTCTGAGGCTTTTTATTTGATATCCTTACTATCCAATTCCTTTTATAATTTTAAACTCAACACGTCGATTTATTTCACGTTCTTTTTCGCTTCCTGAGCGTTTCAACGGCTTTGAGCTTCCCAATCCCTTCGTTTGTATTCTTCGTCCGTCTATGCCCTTATTTACGAGGTATTTCTTGCATGAATTAACTCGTTCCAAAGAAAGCTTTATATTCTCAACAGCATCACCTGTAATGTCTGTATGCCCTTCCAATAGAATTTCTACTTGTGGATATTTCCTTAACTGTCTTACTAACTTATTCAATTCATCAAATGACTCAGGCATTAATTCTGATTCTCCCAATTGAAAGAGAATATTTTTAAGTCTAATACTCTCATTAATATTTGTACTCGCCGTAATCAATTCATCTTTATCATCTTCCACTACCTTTTCTTCTTTTTTGATAAAATTATTACAACCTGCCAAATCTGTCAATATACCCAATTTGACCGTATCAATTTTCATTACGCTAAAAGTATCTTCTTTTTTACTTGAATAGTAGGAGATACCGTCTCTTCTTAATATCAAAGTCATTAACGCTCCATTTGTATTTGTGTATTCTAAAATATCATTTGAAGGGTTAATTTCAGTAAGTGAATTTATCGTTTCAGTTTTAGATACCGTAAATCTTTCTCCTAATGGAATATACCACAAATGATTTCCTTTGTTTTCTTTTACGACTAATTCATCTTTTTGATTAATAAAAAAGTTGCATCCCGCCGAACAGTTTTCTTTTCTCCATCCATTCACACTTATATTATCTGACCACATTATGTCTGGTTCGCCTTTTCTAATATCTATTCTAACTAAGTTTTCCATAGTTGTTGTAATAAAATATAATTTTCCTTTCGAATCCACAGCACCCGAAATCCAACCTCCATCACTATGCGAAGGTAAACTCCATTTAGTTATATTCCCTTGATTAGATTTAGGATTATACTCATACAATGGGGTTTTTCCTTGTTCATCCGCCTTCACGGCATAAATTTTATTATTGACACCTTTTGCTAAAGCATTGCTTTTAAAAGGAAAAACATTTATTAACTGTTTTATTTTCCTTTCGCTTTTTTCAATACTTTCTACTTCAATTATATTTCCGCTGTAAGTAAGACCATAAATTTTGTCATCACAATTGTTGGGAATACCCGTATTTTCATATCTATCTCCCTTTTGCCTCAAACCATCTCGTTGCTGAGCAATTATAGGTAAACATTCTAATATTAAAAATGATACCCCTAAATAGAATAAATACTTGGGCGGTCTTATAATTTTCATTTCTCTTTTGGTTATTTTTAATCTACTAAACTCTTGATTTTCACTTAGTAATCTTTTGTGTCGTATCTTTGTATTGTTTTAGATTATTTACCAATAACAATACCAAATGATTATTTTTTTTAACGAAGATATTACTTTTAAATTTCAAGGCAAGAATCTATTCAAAGCTTGGCTGAAAAAAGTAGCTGAAAAAGAGGGCTTTAAGGTCAAAAACCTAAACTATATCTTTTGCTCTGACGAGTATCTCCATAAGATTAATGTAGAGTATCTCGACCACGACACTTACACTGATATTATAACTTTCGACAACTCTGAAGATGAGACTACCATCGAGGGTGATATTTTCATTAGTATTGATAGAGTAAAAGAGAACTCTCAAACGCTCAATACTGTTTTTGAAGATGAGTTAAAGCGAGTTATCGTTCATGGTCTTCTTCATTTATGCGGATACGATGACCATTCTCCAGAAGACAAGGCTGAAATGAGACGTTTAGAGAGTGAGTATATTGTTTTATTATAATCAAATTTCACACAAACGTTTCACGTGAAACGACACATTCGACAAAATAGAAAATTAGTTTCACGTGAAACGATTGATAAGAAATGACATCGCAAATAAATAGAAGAAATAACTCGAATTACAATATAAAAAAACGTCTATCCCTGAATTTAAGAAGATTTGTGAGAGGAAAGAAAATGAGACTTGATAACTATGATAATGAGATATTAAGATACATTGTTTTAAGTAGAACTGATTTCAGAGAATATATAGAACATCAGTTTTTAGAAGGAATGACATGGGATAATTATTGTTCCGTTTGGGAAATAGACCATATTATTCCTGTTGGAGAATTTGATATGGCAAACGAAGACGACTTAAAACTTTGTTGGCACTACTTAAATTTAATGCCATTATTTAGAAAAGATAATGAAATTAAAGCACACTCTTTATACTTTGCAAAAATAGAACTTGAAAAGAGATTAAATGTGTTACCGAGTAATCCAATATTAAAAGCATTAAAAGAAAAAACGAACAATGAGGAGATTCATGCAAAATACAATTATGATTTAGAATTTCTAAAATTTTACAATAGCATAAAATATCACTAAAAATATGTACAAAGAATATGATGTAATAGTAGTAGGAGCAGGACACGCTGGTTGTGAAGCAGCACATTCAGCAGCACAAATGGGTTCAAAAGTATTGTTGGTTACAATGAATATGAATACCATCGCACAAATGTCTTGTAATCCTGCAATGGGTGGAGTGGCAAAAGGACAGATTGTAAGAGAGGTTGATGCACTTGGTGGAATGTCTGGAATTATTTCAGATAAAACCATGATTCAATTTAGAATGTTAAATCGCTCAAAAGGACCTGCGATGTGGTCTCCAAGATGTCAATCGGATAGAATGAGATTTGCAGAAGAATGGAGAATGGCATTGGAGCAAAATCAAAATGTGGATTTTTGGCAAGAAATGGTATCAGGACTACTCATTGAAGACAATAAAGTAGTAGGAGTGAAGACACAGATGAATATTGAGTTTAAAGCTAAATCCGTAGTATTGACAAACGGAACATTTTTAAATGGCTTAATTCATATTGGTGAAAAAAACTTTGGGGGAGGTAGAACTTCGGAGGCACGTTCAACAGGGATTACTGAACAATTAGTAAGCATCGGTTTTGAAGCAGGTAGAATGAAAACAGGAACACCTCCAAGAGTTGATGGAAGAAGCTTAGATTACTCAAAAATGGAAGAGCAGAAAGGAGATGAAAATCCAAGTAAGTTTTCTTATTTAGAAACTGAGAATTTAAAAAGCCAAAGAAGCTGTTGGATAACTTACACAAATCAAGAAGTACATGATGTTTTAAAAACAGGATTTGATAAATCTCCGATGTTTGCGGGTAGAATAAAAGGACTTGGTCCGAGATACTGTCCATCAGTAGAAGATAAAATAAATCGTTTTGCTGATAAAGACCGTCACCAAATATTCGTTGAACCAGAAGGATGGAATACTGTGGAAATGTATATCAACGGTTTTTCAACATCATTACCAGAAGATGTACAATATGAAGCATTAAAGAAAATTCCAGGTTTTGAAAATGTAAGAATGTTCAGACCGGGTTATGCAATAGAATACGATTTCTTTCCGCCAACGCAATTGAAATCTACATTAGAAACTAAATTGGTTGAAAACTTATTTTTCGCTGGACAAATCAATGGAACAACAGGTTATGAAGAAGCAGCGTGTCAAGGATTAATGGCTGGGATAAATGCTCACCAAAAAGCACAAGGATTAGAAGAGTTTGTTTTAAATCGTTCGGAAGCATACATAGGAGTGTTGATAGATGACTTAATTAATAAAGGTACTGATGAACCATACCGTATGTTTACCTCAAGAGCTGAGTATAGAACATTATTAAGACAAGATAACGCAGATATTAGACTAACGGAGAAAGGATATAAGATTGGTCTGGCATCAGAAGAAAGATTAAATAATGTTAGAACTAAAATCGAAAAATCTGCTGAACTGATAGAAAAGTTGAAAGTTGTGAAAGTTTCGCCAAAAGAAGTAAATGAAAAACTTCAAGCTTTGGGAACGGCAGAATTAAGAGAAAAGGTATCGTTGTGGAGTCTGTTAAGAAGACCCAATATCGAAATCAAAGATTTGAGAACTCTGACAGATGATGTGGAAAATCTTTTCGCAGAATATAAAGAAGAAGTTTTAGAACAAGCAGAAATTAATGTGAAATATGAAAGCTATATTGAAAAGGAACAATTGATGGTAAATAAACTTCAAAGGTTAGAACATCTCAATATTCCTGAAGATTTTGATTATATGCAATTAAAAACAATCTCGATTGAAGGTCGTCAAAAATTAACCAAGATAAGACCACAAACGATAGGACAGGCGTCAAGAATCAGTGGTGTGTCGGTTTCAGATGTTTCAGTTTTAATGTTGTACATGGGAAGATAAAATTGAAGTAAATTGGAAGACCTGCAAGAAATAAAACCTTGCAGGTCTTTTTTTGTATCTTTGTTAAAAATTAAAAGAAGCTTATAATTTACAAAAATGGAAGAATTAAAGAATTGCCCTGTTTGTCAAAATAACACGTTTGTAGAATTTTTAAAAGTTCAAGATTTTACGGTAAGTCAAGAAAAATTTTCGATACAAGAATGTAAAAGTTGTGGCTTCAAGTTTACAAATCCAAGACCAGAAATAGCTAAAATAGGAGACTACTACAAAGCTGAATCTTATATCTCACATACAAATACTTCAAAAGGGTTAATTTCTAAATTGTATCATTCAGTTAGAAAATACACTTTAAAGGGTAAACTAAATTTAATTAATTCGCTAATTCCTCAAAAAGGTAAATTATTAGATGTAGGATGCGGGACTGGAATGTTTTTGAATGTATGTAGAGAAGACGGTTGGAAAGTAAATGGCATTGAACCTGATAACGGAGCAAGACAAATTGCGGAAGAAATAAATAAAGCAACCATAAAAACAGAAATATTAAGTTCATTCCAAAATGAAACTTTTGATATAATAACCATGTGGCACGTACTCGAACACGTACACCTATTAAATGAAACGGTTGATTGGTTAAAAGAAAGATTAAGCGACAAAGGATATTTAATTATTGCTGTCCCAAATCATGAATCCAAAGATGCAGAAATTTATCAAGAGCATTGGGCAGCTTATGATGTACCAAGACATTTATATCATTTCTCACAGAAAAGTATAAAGCAGTTATTTGAACAAAAAGGATTCTCGTTGAAAGAAACTTTACCGATGAAGTTCGATTCCTTTTATGTTTCAATGCTTAGTACAAAATATCAATCTGGAAGTATAAATTATATCAAGGCTTTTATTGATGGATTAAAGTCTAATCTCAATGCAGGAGGTAATCACGGAAATTACTCAAGCCTAATCTATATTTTTAAGAAAGATTAACTTTAATAACATACTTTTCCACAACCCTCAATGGTTATTAACTATTGAGGGTTTATTTTTGTATATACCCGAAGATTTCTATAAACCGAGATTTTTTATCAAATTTGAATAAAAGAGTAATTCCAAAATTGTTTCACGGAAAGTAACATTGATTTTCCACAAAGTTTTCAACATATCAACATGAGATTAAAACACATAGTATTAATAAGTTTTTTAGGATTAGTAATTTCAGAAATGCTTTTGAGTTGTGCCCAAATTGTAGCACCAACAGGAGGGAAAAAAGATACGCTCGCACCAGTTTTAGTAAAAGTTTTTCCACAAAATCAATCAAAGAATTTTAATGGGAAACAAATCGAATTACAATTTGACGAATATGTGAGTGTCGATAATATCCAACAACAATTATCAATTACCCCAAACTTGGAAGGAACTTATGAAACTAAAATCTTACCAAAAGGAGCAAGACTAACTTTCGATAAACCTTTCAAAGCAAATACAACTTACAGTTTTAATTTCAGAAATACTTTTAAAGATATGAATGAGAGAAATCCTGCGAAAAATATTAGATTGGTTTTTAGTACAGGAAATATAATCGATTCTTTGAAAGTGAGTGGAAAAGTAATTAACCCGCTTGATAAAAAACCGATGATGGATGTAAGCGTTGGTCTTTATGTTTATACAGATACCTTAAATCCTAAAAAAATAAAACCCTACTATTTTATGAAAACGGATAGTTCGGGAAAATTTAATATTGAAAATATCGCAGCAGGAAAATATCGTATTTATGCCATAACAGATAATAATAGCAATCTACTTTATGATGAAGCGAAAGAATTGATGGGATTTGTAAAAGATACAATCGACTTGAAAAACAATGTGGATAACTTGGAAATAAAAATGGCTAAAATGGATAAAACGCTTACTAAAGTTCTAAAAAGCCGAAATACAGCTAATTATTATCTAATTGAATATAATAGAGGAATAAAAAATGTGAAAATAGACTTCAATAATCAAAAAGATAGCTTGGTTTATCAACAAGTGGATAATAGAAATATTAGAATTTTCAATACAATCAATAATTCTACGGATACAATTAAGGTAAAAATCTCGGTGACAGATTCATTAGAGAGAGTTTTTACGCATGACCAAAAAGTAAAATTTAAGGTGAAAAGTAAAAAAGATGATGGCGTTAAAGATGAATTTTCAATGAAAATAAAACCTTCCAATAATGAAGATATAGATTTGAAAGAAGTAGGCTACGCATTTACATTTACAAAACCGATAAAAAGTTTCGACCTCAATAAATTAGTTTTTGAAAATGATACCATTGTAAAAGTGCCAATTACCGAAAAAAATATTAGTTGGAATAAGGAAAGAACCGAAATGAAAATTTTGGTTGATGCCAAAAAGCCAAAAGAATTGGTGAGGGTAAAAATGCAAAAAGGAACATTTATTTCAGTGGAAAATGATACAACTAATAATGCACTTTCAATTCACCCGATACGAGATGTGGAAAATTATGGTACAATTGCTGGGGAAATCAAAAACCCGAAAAAGAAAAATTTTATCGTTCAATTACTTGATGAAAAATATGAGGTGGTTCAAAAACTGGACAACATTTCAAAGTACGAATTCACCTTTGTAAAAGCGGGTATTTATTATGTGAGATTAATTGTGGATGAAAATCGAAACGCTCGTTGGGATAGTGGAGATGTAGAAAAAAATATTCTTCCCGAAGAAACACAAATCACGAAGGACAAAATAAAACTGAAGCAAAATTTTGAGCTGACAGGCTACGATTTCACCATTGAATAATATAATAGGTATATGATTTCAAATAAAAAATAGAATCCCGAAATTTCTTTTGTGGATAAGCATGGAAAAATGAAGAAAACCAAGAGGCGGGAAAGTGGATAAGGTATGGTTTTTGAACAAAAAAAGTGTGGATATTTTTGAAGGCATTGTGGATTTTAAAATAGCTCGAAATGGAACGTGGAAAAGTATTCGATTTATCACGACTCAAAATACAATTTCACCACACAATGAAGTAGCTGTGGACAACGTTGATAAAATCATAATACTTATACACAAATATGTGATTCAATATTAAAAGTATTTAAAATCAAATAGTTATGTGTTGATAACTCAATTTTAACTGTGGATAAAAAATAAGTTTTAGTATATATTCCGTGAAAAATAAGTTTCACAAACTTAATCCACATATTCACAGTATAATAGATATAGTAGTTTTCTTCTTTTTAAATTTTAAATAAAAAAAAATGATTTATTATAATATAATGTTGTTGAAAACTTTTTTGAAAAATTTTGGATTCGCTCTTTTGCTGATTTTGTCTTTTGGAGCTTTTGCTCAAGATGCCGAATTGGGTATGGAATATTTGAAGGCAGGTGAATATGAAAAGGCAAAAACTATTTTTCAAAAATTGGCAAAGAATAAAGAAACCGCAAAAGTTATTCACAAGCCATATTTACAAACATTGATAAAATTGAAAGAATGGGAAGAAGCTGAAAAATTTGCAAAGAAGGAAATCAAGTCTTCTGATGGAAATGCAAAATATATTACAGACTATGCGAGGTTATTGGAGTTGACTGAAAAAAAAGAAGAAGCCCAAAAACAGTACAACTTAGCAATTGAAAAAGTAAAATCTGATGATAATGCTTTAATGGAGTTGGTGACTGAATTTTCCCAAAATCAACAATTTGAATTGGCAATTCAGACGATTGAAAAAACAAGAGAATTTTTTAAATCAGAAGATAAGTTCGCAGTCCAATTGGCAAAGTTGTATCGTATTGAAGGCAAAATTCCGCAAATGATTGAAGAGTACCTCAAGTTTGGGTTAGTATCTGAAAATAAAGAAATGGTTCAGTCCATTCTTCAAGATGAACTTAAAGATGAGAAGGAAATAGAACAATTAGAAAAAGTGCTTTATACTAAAGTTCAAAAGTACCCCGACGAAGTCTATTATAATGAGGTATTGATTTGGCACTTAATACAAAAGAAAGAAATTTATAAAGCATTTGTTCAAGCAAGAGCCTTGGATAGAAGATACAGAAAAGAAGGAATTCAAGTAACAGATTTAGGCTTTTTAGCTCATCAAAATAAAGATTACGTTAACTCAGGAAAGATTTTTGAATATTTGATAAAAGAATATCCACGTCATCAAAATTATTCACTTTGGCGACGAATGTTGATAAATGCGAAAGAAGAGGTTATCAAGAGTGTATATCCCATCAATTTGGACGACATTCGCCTCTTGATTACCGAATATTCTAAAATGTTACAAGAGTTGGGAACAAACCAAAAAACACTTGAAGCGGTAAGAAGTAAAGGTTTACTTTATGCGTTTTACCTAAATGAAAAAGATACGGCAATAACGGTGTTGGAGTCGGCAATAAAAATGGCAAATGGCGACCAACAGTTTATCGATCGATGCAAATTAGATTTAGGAGATATTTACTTGCTAAAATCTGAGCCTTGGGAAGCAACACTGATTTACTCACAAGTTGAAAAATCAGAGAAGGATAGCCCACTTGGTTATGATGCCAAATTGAGAAATGCCAAATTAGCGTATTTTCGAGGAGACTTTGAATTGTCGAAAGAAGTGTTGGATATTTTGAAACAAGCCACAACCAGAGAAATTGCCAACGATGCTATGGAGTTAAGTTTGTTGATTCAAGAAAATACAGGAACAGATAGTACAGAACAAGCCATGAAAGCTTATTCAAATGCTGAACTCTTACTATTTCAACATCGAAATGAAGAAGCAATCTCAAATTTGAACGCAATGGAGAAAACTTTTAAAGGCGACCCACTCGAAGATGAAATTATTTATCTAAGAGCCATGACGTACTTAAAACAAGGTGATGTGGAAAAAGGGGTAAAAGATTTGGAAACAATTATCCAAAAATTCCCGATTGAGTTGAAAGGCGATGACGCAACTTACCATTTGGCAAAGACTTACCAAGAAAAACTCAATCAGCATGCAAAAGCAATGAAATTGTATCAGGAATTGTTGACAAAATATCCAGGAAGTATTTATGGAGCTGAAGCAAGAAAAAGATTTAGAAATTTAAGAGGGGATACAATAAACTAATTAACATTTTCGTAATAAATTCAAACCGCAGGTTTTCAAACTTGCGGTTTTTTGTTGATAACCCAATCCTAAAACTGCATGATAAAAATTTACTTGTAAAACATTGATTGAATTTTAGGAATTATCCACATTCAAGTAAATTTATCCACATGAAAAGCCCATTATTATCATTCCTGATTATTTTTTCGTTGATAAACCACTCATATAGTCAACAAAAAAACGCTAAGAAGATTTTTGCCTGTAATTATTTTGGAAGAAATATCTCGCCACAAGAGATTTGTCCACAAATGCAAGGATTTGTTTCTGATAGCCATGCCGAACAAGTGATTGGACAGTTCGCCAAGAAAATGGGGCAGGTACAAAGCAAGTTCAGAGTTATGCAATGCTCAAATACCGATAACTGTTTTGCTACGGTCATTGAAGGACAACCATATATTATTTATGATAACGCTTTTTTGAATAGAGTAGAAGAGACAACTCGTACCGACTGGGCAGCAGTTTCGATTTTAGCACACGAAATTGGACATCACGCCAACTTTCATACGATTGATGGAACAGGAAGTCGTCCAGATAAAGAATTGGAAGCAGATTATTTCTCAGGATTTTGGTTACACGAAATGGGAGCGAACCTTGCACAGTCACAAGAAGCAATGAAACATTTTCAAGGAGAGTTTGTTACAACAACTCACCCTCCACGCTCTCAGAGATTAGATGCCATTGAAAAAGGCTGGAAAGAAGCAGAAAGTCTTCATCCGAAGTTATCCACAATTCCACAAAAATTACCAACAAACGCTCCGCCACGAACAGAAAGTAAAGTAGTTATTCAACCAGAAACGAAAGTTTATCAACGTAAACCTGAAATTATCGAGAATAATATTGAAATCGAGAATATATCAACCATAACTAAAACAGGATGTATTGCTGGAGATTGTTCAAATGGAGACGGTTACTATGTTCACCCAACGCAAGGAAGTTATAAAGGAGGTTGGAGAAATGGAAAACGAGACGGCTTCGGAACACATTATTACGCAAACGGTCAGAAAATGTATGTGGGAGAATATGTACTTGGAAAGCGACAAGGTAGCGGAACATATTATTTCCCAAATGGAGAACGATACGAAGGACAATTTATCAATGACAAAACCACTAAAAACGGAGAATTCATTTTAAGAGATGATGACGATAGGGCAGAAATACAGCTCTCCTATATTTTTTCAGATGGAAAAAAGGAAATAATAAAAATAATAAGTGAGGATGAGGAGGAAGATTAATGAAAGGCTCAGTCGAAAGACTGGGCTTTTTTGTTGAAATTTCAAAAAGAATAATTCTTAATGTTAAAAATCTTAATGGTTGTAAGTGTTTGATAGTCAGACTGTAAAGAGATTATAATAAAGATGAAAAATAAAAAAAGTGATAAATAATTATGCTTGCATACTATTTCATTTCAAGTAAAAGTATATATTTGCCAAATATATTTTAGAACTAAAAAAACTAAAATTTGTATTTAAAGAAGAAATTGTCAACATTGTATAAATCATTTTATGAAAAGTAACCCAAACATCACAAGAGTTTTTGATTTGCTGGAACATTGTGTTTTGCCAGTAAATAAAAATGACGCATTTGCCAATAAAGTAAACGGCGAATGGAAAAAGTATAGTGCTACCGAAGTAATTGAGATTGTTGATAAAGTAAGCATTGGGTTATTAAAATTAGGAGTTCAGAAAGATGATAAAATTGCCATTATTTCACCAAACAGACCCGAATGGAATTTTATAGAATTAGGTGTACAACAATTGGGAGCAGTGTCTGTTCCGATGTATCCAACTATTACCATTGAAGACTATCGTTACATTTTCAGTGATGCGGAGGTAAAATTCATATTTGTTGCGGATTCAAATTTATTGAATAAGGTAAAACAGGCAACAGAATCATTGGAAGGTATCCAAGGAATTTACACATTTGATAAAATTAAAGGAGCAAATAATTGGTCAGAAGTTACGGACTTAGCTAATGGTGAGGATAATGCTCAACTCCAACCATATAAGGATGCAGTAAAGCCAGAAGATTTATTAACGTTAATTTATACTTCTGGAACAACAGGACAACCTAAAGGTGTAATGTTGACCCATGACAATATTGTTTCAAATATTGATGGATTGGTTGAAGCAAAGGCTTTGGATTTACTTCCTGAGGATAAAGCTTTAAGTTTTCTACCTTTATGTCACATCTACGAGCGTACAGATATTTATGTGTACATGTACAATGGCGTTTCTATTTACTATGCTGAAAGTATGGAAACCATTGCGGATAATTTGAAAGAAGTAAAACCTCATGTTTTTGCTACCGTTCCAAGACTTTTAGAGAAAGTTTATGATAAAATTGTAGCCAAAGGGTACGAATTGTCGGGAATCAAAAAGCAATTATTCTTTTGGGCATTAAATTTAGGTCTGAAATACGACCCAATGAAACCAATGGGTTGGTGGTATGATACTCAATTGAAAATTGCCAGAAAACTCATTTTTAGCAAATGGCAGGAAGCTTTGGGCGGAAATATTAAATTGGTTGCTTCGGGTTCAGCAGCTCTTCAACCACGACTTTCACGCATTTTTTGGGCGGCGGGTATTCCAATCGCTGAAGGGTATGGACTTACAGAAACATCGCCAGTTATTTCAGCAAGTATTCTGACAGATTTTAGAATTGGTTGTGTAGGAACAATTCTGCCCAATGTTGAGCTTAAAATTGCTGAAGACGGTGAAATTTGTGTAAAAGGACCTTCAATTATGAAAGGTTACTATAAAAAGCCACAAGCCACTGCGGAGGCAATTGATGCAGATGGTTGGTTTCATACAGGAGATATAGGAGAACTTTCTGAAGGAAAATATTTGAAAATCACCGACCGTAAAAAAGAAATCTTTAAAACGTCAGGTGGAAAATACGTGGCACCTCAATTGGTAGAAAATAAATTGAAAGAATCAGTGCTTATTGAACAGGCAATTGTGGTAGGAGAAGGGCAAAAATTCCCATCAGCATTATTAGTACCAGAATTTAATGCCTTGAAAGATTGGTGTTCAAGAAGTGGAATCGAATATTCGGACGATGCTCAAATGATTAAAAATCCGAAAGTCAAAGAAAAATTTGACGAAGAGGTAAAAGGATTAATGAAAAACATTGCTCAATATGAACAGGTAAAGAAAGTAGAATTACTGCCATGTTTATTCACAATTGATAACGGAGAATTAACACCAACGCTAAAATTGAAACGAAAAGTTATTCACAGCAAGTATAAAAATTTAATTGAAGGAATGTATGAATAAACATTCTTGAGAAAAACGTATAAAAAAAAGCCGAAAGATTTAATCTCTCGGCTTTTTTTTAAGATTTTAAACACTTACTATTTCAACAAATAAGCTTTAAAATCCGCAAAGTCCTTCGTCATCAAAATAGATACCTTTTCTTTCGACAATAAAGCTGATAAACGCTCAGGGACTTCAACCGAAGTTCCTAAAGTATCTTCAACCACATCTAAAAATTTAGCATAATGTGCCGTTGATAATAAAACGCCTGCAACTTCTTCGTTTAACGTATCAGTATAAGATTTCAAACCTAAATAAGCAACCGCAGTGTGAGGACACATCACATATCCTGTACGGTCAAAAACGTCTTTCATTGCCTTACGAGTATCTGTATCATCACTAAAATCTCCTGTAATGTGTGTTACTACCTCTTGGTGTGCATCACCCGCCAACAAACGCATACGGATAAAGTTTGAAGGATTTCCCACATCCATGGCATTTGAAATGGTTTCTTGCGATGGTTTTGGCTGATAAATACCTGTTTTCAAATATTCTGGAACGACATTATTTACGTTTGTTGCTGCCACAAACATTTTCACTGGTAATCCCATTCTTTGAGCAATTAGTCCAGCTGAAAGGTTTCCAAAATTGCCACTTGGCACACAGAAAACAACAGGTTTGGTATTTCCAGCTCTTTTCAATTCTGCAAAAGCATTGAAATAATAGAAAGATTGAGGAATCAAACGACTAATATTAATCGAATTGGCAGAGGCTAAATTGAATTTTGAAGATAATTCTGAATCCAAAAACGCTGCTTTTACCAAAGCCTGACAATCATCAAATGTTCCGTCAACTTCTAAAGCCGTTACATTTTCTCCCAAAGTGGTTAATTGTTTCTCTTGAATGTCCGAAACTTTACCTGTTGGGTATAAAATTGTAACCTTAATTCCTGGAGTTTTATAAAATCCTTGGGCAACCGCACCACCTGTATCGCCAGAAGTAGCCACCAAAATATGAATATCTTTTTGAGATTTCTGTAAAAAATAGGACATTAACGAAGCCATGAATCTCGCTCCGAAATCCTTAAATGCCATTGAAGGTCCGTGAAATAACTCTAAAACGTAAGTGTCTTTTTCAATTTCTACAACGGGAGCATCAAAATCAATCGCACGATTTACAATCATTTTCAAATCCTCTTCCGAAATTTCGTCACCCAATAATGCTTTTGAAACCTCAAAAGCAATATCAGTTATCGACATTTTTTCAATGTTATCAAAAAATGAAGTTGGTAAGGTCGGAATTACATGAGGCATATATAAACCATTGTCAGGTGGTAATCCTCTGAAAACTGCCTCTTCCAATTGCACATCGGGACTTTGATGATTGGTGCTGTAAAGTATCATGTTGTAATTTTTTGGTTCAAAAAGAAATTTTGTGGATAATTCATGTCAGAATTTTGTAATCCACAGACACATAAATAATTAAAAAACACTAATTTAATGCCACAAAATTAATTTAAAACTGTTCGACAACCATCAAAAAAACAAAAAAACACCATGTTCAAAAAATTACGCTACTATCTACGTGACTATTTTGCCTTTAATAACACCGAAATAAAAGGCTTCATGTTTCTTATTATTCTCATTGTCATTTTTATAATCTCCATTTTTATTTTTGATTTTCTTCCTGATAAAACCTCCAATGCCAATACCATCGACCCAAAAAAAGTGGAGGAGATGATGGCAAAAATTGAAATCAAAGAATCGGCTAAAAAAGAAACATATCAAGACCGATTTAATAATCAGTATGAAAAATCGGACAAAGAATACGCTGAAAATCGTGTTTTCAAATTAGCTCCCTTCGACCCAAATGTTGCCTCGCAAGAACAATTAGAACAATTAGGTATTGCTTCATGGATGGCAAAAAGAATTATCAATTATCGTTCAAAAGGTGGGCAATTCCGTAAAAAGGAGGATTTACAAAGAATTTATGATTTTCCAACTGACCTTTATTCAAAATTAGAGCCATACATCACTTTGCCCGATAAAACAGGAAAACCGTTTCCTACAAATACAAAAACTGATTTTTCGGTTGAATCAAAACCTGTGGCAAGTTTACCAACTAAAGAATCTTTTAAACCAATTACCTTCGACTTAAATCGTGCTGACACCAATGATTTGAAAAAGATTAAAGGAATTGGCTCAAAACTTTCTGCGAGAATAATTAAATACCGAGATATGCTTGGCGGATTTTATTCAGAAAATCAAGTAAGAGAAGTTTACGGATTAGATTCAACCGTTGTGGATGAGGTTTTAAAATACGGAACAATTAAAAATCCACCGCTTCGCAAAATCAAAATCAACGAAGTCACTGGGGAGGAGTTTAAGCATTACTATATTCGTCCTTATGTTGCTAAGTCGGTTATTGCCTATCGACAACAACACGGTAATTTTTCGAGTCGTAAAGATTTTGAAAATATTAAATTGTTAGATGCCAAAACATTGGACAAGATATTCCCATATTTTGAATTTTGAGGTTCATTTCGTGGCTGGTCGAAGATATGATTTTGGTTTTTTGACTCATTTTATGGAAAGATTTTAAATATTAATTTTATGATAGTCAATATGTTCGAGTTTTTGCTTTCACCAGCCAAGGAAGGAGGTTTTTTATTGGATTGATAAGACTTTGTAAACTCTATTTTATGTTTAGGCAAATAGTAAGGGAGGAATTCTTACGTTTCTCCATTTTAGTAATTATACTATATTTTTTCACAGTGACAATATTCGGAATTGCGGTCTATTTCATTGTCTATATTTATTTAGTATACACAATTTTAAGAAGTATAAATTCTCTTAAAATAATATTAAGTAAACTCATTGGAATATTGTCCTGTACAATATTTTTCAGCATAATTTCTTATGTTTTTTTTAACAAAATAGTTTTTGCATTTTTACTTTATGGCTTATTAAGGGCATTGTTTTAACCCCCATATGGTTCTTTCCTTTTTCCTTCGTTGGTAGAATCCACTCCGTCCTGTGGATGGTGTTCGGTAGCACTGCTTCAAGTTTGTAACTTGGACAGATAAGTAACAATTCCACACAATTTGATTAATTTTACACCAAACTAAAAACTTCATCAAATGTCAACAGGATTCTTTAATGTCCCGAAACCTCAAAATGAGCCAATCAATTCTTACGCTCCAAATACGCCACAGCGTGAAGCCCTCAAAGCAAAATTGGCTGAAATGCGTAATTCCGTAGCAGATGTACCCATGTATATCGGTTCAAAAGAGGTAAGAACCAATAAAAAATTACCTTTAACTTGCCCACACGACCATCAGCATATTTTGGGTTATTATCACGAAGGTGATGAGTCTCATGTTCATCAAGCGATTGCCACGTCATTAGCTGCTCGTGAACAATGGGCAAATTTACCTTGGGAAAATCGTGTAGCTATTTTCTTAAAAGCCGCTGACCTTTCTGCCACAAAATACCGAATGGAGCTAAACGCTTCAACCATGTTAGGGCAATCAAAAAATGCCTACCAAGCTGAAATTGATTCCGCTTGTGAATGGATTGACTTCCTCCGTTTCAATGCTCATTTTGCTTCACAGATATATGCACAACAACCTGAATCTTCGGATGGCGTTTGGAATCGCCTCGAACATCGTCCCTTAGAAGGGTTTGTATTTGCCGTTACACCATTCAATTTCACCGCCATTGCAGGAAATCTACCCGCATCTGCCGCTCTAATGGGAAATGTTGTGGTTTGGAAACCATCTCCGCAACAAATTTATTCTGCCAATGTCTTAATGAAAGTCTTGAAAGAGGCAGGACTTCCAGATGGCGTAATTAATTTGATTTATACAGACGGACCAATGACTGGCGATATTGTTTTCAAACACCCTCAATTTGCAGGCGTTCACTTTACAGGAAGTACCAAAGTATTTCAACACATTTGGAAAACCATTGGAGAAAATATTCACCTTTATAAAACCTATCCAAGAATCGTAGGAGAAACAGGAGGAAAAGATTTTATCATTGCTCATAAATCAGCAGACCCAAAAGCATTGGCAGTAGGTCTGGTAAGAGGTGCATTTGAATATCAAGGACAAAAATGTTCGGCGGCTTCTCGTGCATATATCCCAAGTAACCTTTGGAAAGAAACATCTGAATACGTTACTCAGTTTTTGAATGAGATTAAAATGGGTGGTACAGAAGACTTTTCAAATTTTGTAAATGCCGTAATTGATGAAAAAGCTTTTGACAAAATTGCGAATTATATCCAACAAGCTAAAGCTTCTGATAAAGTAGAAATCTTCGCAGGAGGAAATTTTGATAAATCGAAAGGGTATTTTATCGAACCAACGATTATTTTGACGCAAGACCCACGCTACACAACCATGTGTGAAGAAATCTTTGGACCGGTTCTTACAATATATGTTTACGATGAAGACAAATACGAAGAAACATTAGAACTTGTTGATTCAACTTCTGAATATGCCCTGACAGGAGCAGTTTTCTCACAAGACAGATATGCCTTAGAAATTGCCAATAAAAAACTCGTGAATGCAGCGGGTAATTTTTATATCAATGATAAACCAACAGGAGCCGTAGTAGGACAACAACCTTTTGGCGGAGCAAGGGCTTCAGGTACAAATGATAAAGCAGGTTCAATGCTTAATTTATTGAGATGGGTTTCTCCGAGAACAATCAAAGAGACATTCGTTTCACCAGTTGATTACAAATACCCATTTCTATCTGAATAAATAAGTAATTTAGTTTATTAGATATTCTCTCATATACACAAGGTCACGGATATAGAGATATTCGTGACTTTTGTGTTATAATTATTTTGATATATTTTTTAATTATTTTTTTATAGGGGGAAATGATTGATTTTATGGGTTAATTTTTTTGTTATTTTTTATTTGGTGTAAATATTTGGTTTTCAGGTTTTTGTATATTTTTTACAAATAATTTTCGGATATTTTTTCAAATATAATTTGTTGTTTTAAAATAAAAGGTGCAACTTTGCACTCCGAAACGACGGGGCGAGTATATAAAAAGGTTTATTTAGCCACATAGATTTTGACTGCTAGAGGTTAAAATTATAAGAGTTCTTTGAGATATTGATAGGAAGAGAGAATATTAACTTTATTCAAAAACAGGAGTTGTAGTTATGTTTCTTTATTAAAAAGAGAGCATGAAAGAGCAACTTCATTTTATAGATATTTACAATGGAGAGTTTGATCCTGGCTCAGGATGAACGCTAGCGGCAGGCCTAATACATGCAAGTCGAACGGTGTAGCAATACATAGTGGCGCACGGGTGCGTAACACGTATGCAACCTACCTTATA
>NZ_QGGO01000034.1 GCF_003148625.1 Arcicella aurantiaca
AAATACTGATACGCTGGTGAACCTGTTGGTGCTACGCAACCTGCATCTCCAGAACCATTCGTATAATTATAAGGTTGTGTTCCACCGATAGGGTTCAACTCTGTTCCAGCATTTCCACTATCATTACCGCCCGCACTTGGTATTCTTGGAGACGGTGTACTGACACATAAACTTATTGTTACCATTACTGAATCTGCTCCACCTGTGCCGAAACATCCACTTACTTTATCTCTATACAAAGCATAATATTTGCCCGCCCCTACATTCAGATTACTTAAAGTATCTGTTGGAGAGTTTGGTGTTTTTCTTGTGCTCCAAACTAAATTTGTGCCTGCTGGTTTTGTACCTGTGTTGGTCATTGTAGCAAGATTCACAGTTATAGCTGGGCATGTATTTGTTGCAGTTGTCTGTGTAATTACTGGTACGGCTGTACCTGCTGTACAAGGCGGGCAAGGTGCCAGTGTAATTTCGTTGGTTTTTTGTGAGGCCTCTTCTGCACAATCAGAGTTAGGGTCTGCCGAAATAGTCGATTTCATTACAAATGTACTGTCTGATGTATTTGTACGTACCTGATAAGCAAACGTTGATGTACCCGTTGGAATAGACATACCCGTAATTTCTAAAAACTCTAATCCGTCATAGCTTGATTGACCGTCTGGCAATGCTATTGTACCACCTAAAGTTGTACTTACGCTACTACCTACCATCGTAAATTTACCTTCTAAGGCTGTCTTAAACTCGACACCTGTAATTGCAGCACCTGTTGTATTATTTACTGTAACCGTAAAGGTCAATACCTCGTTTTGTTTGTAGCATGTTTTATCTACTGTATGCGAGATAGTTGGTACTGGGGCTGGTTGAGCCGAAGTACTTGACCATGTGTTATTATTACCACAGTTACTTTGAATAGCTCCTACGGTACCACCATTTACAGTAATTGATGCTTTATTAGCATAACCTGCACTTCCTGTATTCGTAAATTTGGCACTTGCAAATACACTTATTTCCATTCCTGGTGGAATTGTAATGCTTGTTACCGATAAATTGGTTGTTCCTGCATACGCATTTGTTGTACCACCATAAGTACCTGCTTCATAGCCATCAGTTATCCAAGCCATGCCTGCTGGCAATACATCGGTTAGATTAACTACTTTGGCTACGACGCAACTTAGATTTTTAAGTTTATACTCAAAACGAAGATTTTCACACGTTTTCTTTGCTGTTACGCCATCTGCTATCAGTCTTTTGAATATAACATCGTCATCGTTCATTGCACAAACGTCGTCTACTTCAGGGCAAATAAATTGAACATTACCTATGCCTATTCTTTGGAAACGATTGCCGGTTCCGCCTTTGGTTGATTTCCAAATGATTTCTATTTTATTTACGGCTCTGTCAAAATAAACGTTTAGTTTGCCTCGCTTATCGAAATAGCCAGACCACTTGCTGTTACCTGTTGCCACATTACCCGAAATAGTAAATGTTTTGTGTGCCTCATCAACAGCTGTAAGAATTGGCATAATGAGCGTAGTGCCGCAATACCCTTTAATCTCTACTATATCTTTACAGTCAACCGCCCAGCGGTCTATGGCATTAATATCGAACTTCACCTTTGATGCTTTATCCATCGTAAATACCCCGGTATATGCTCCACCATTGGGTGTACCTGTTGGTGTAAGATTATCCCACCTATCTAACAAAAGCGTTTTTCCATATCTTATCGGGCGAACACCTTTTGCAAACTCAACTCCTTGTGGGTCATTGAAAATCATGCTTAGGTTTTGACCTGTTCCGAGTGTTCTCGTTACAGCTGTATTCGATGCCGTTGGAATTGGCCAAAATGGTGCTTTGTCCCATTCTAATGTAGTAGAACTATACGCACATTTAGGACAAACACCTGCACCTCTCACACCACCAAACGTAAAATACTCTCCGTTCTTTAATTTAACTGTAAATGTAGCGGTAGTACCGTCATCATTCATAGTACCATCAATCTTACGGTATGTGCCTGCTCCGAAAGTTGGCGAACTACCAATTATAATATATGGCTGGTCGTTGATACCAGAAGCTGCGAAATCCATTTTTAGAATTACACCACCTACTGAATTGATATTGGCTACTTTCCATACGGTGCTTAATTTTACTGAGTTGGCAATGCTTCCGCATGATAAAGCAAAGGTTGTGTATAAAGACAAGGGTTGCCCGTTATCACCTACCATCAATGATTGCCCATCTACCAATGATACTGTACGAGAAGCATCTTGATTGCTGGATACAAAATCATTTTGTAAAGCCATTTTCAATACGCCACCTGCATCTGTGCTTTGGCTTACCTTTTGGTTTAAGGCTGACGCATCGTCTCTGGCAATACCAAAAACATTGCTACCATAATCTTGTGTGGCTGGCCACATAATTGACCCCGAACTATTGAGATAGTTCGTTGCTTTATCCATCGTTATACCATATTTAAGAGCAATATAAGACTGTGCTTTCTGTAACTCTACATTGGTTAGCACTCTGTTATATACAATTACTTCAGGTATATCTCCTACAAAAGGCTCCGCAATGCCATCGGGTTTTTGAGCACCGACTGAAAAATTCCCCGTAAACCCTCCTGCAGGAAAAGTTCCATCGGTGATAGGTGGTAGGTACATATTTTGCAAGCCATTAAAACCAATCTGACGCACACCAGCAGTACCTGCCAGATTAGCATGTGTACTATACCCAACTGTAAATTTCCCCTCTAATAAAGTAGGGTGATAAGTTGCAACATGAGATGTTGCTTCAACATACGACAGGTATTTATCCCCATTAATGTGGTCACTGGGATAATCCGCTCCCCCTCCAAACGAAACAAGTGTGTGATATAACGCAGTTGTTCTTGTACATTGGAACGCATTGATGAGCGTCATTGGGTTTGTTGTTGCAGGTATAATTAAGTTTGCCTTCGTATTACCAATAGATTCTGAACCAGTAAACCTAACAACTGGGTTAAAGTTCCTTGCATTTTCATGATAGAAAGGTTGCCAATTAGCATTGGTTTGAACTACATGAAAGCCGAGACCACTTTTGTCTTGCCAACTTGATATTGACCCACCTTGGGTTGTGGTATTAGTACCATCATTGGCTTTCAACCAAAGCCTCAGCCCTGTTGTAACCCCACCGGGGGCTTGGGCATTTGCTTGTTGTCCTACTACTATCATAGCCACCAGTATAAACACGGTTTGCAACCAACGTGCTATTAGACTTGTTTGTTTTTGAAAATGTGTTTTCATTTATTGTTTATTTATTATTGGTCAATTTCTTTGTAATACCTTGTCAAAAATCTTTTTAAAAAATAATTATTAATTACACTGTTTATTAATCAATACCTTAATTACTTTTCAAAGTGGATTATATAAGTGGGAATTACCTCTATCGACCTAATACTTAAATCCAAACTGAACGACGGTCTTCTCTACTTATTGGTAATAAAATAGCAAGTTTCAATCCTCTATATTTTATAAAAAGGTGCAGTACTTATCATTTTAGTTTTATTTGGGTTAATTGACTTATTATGGGCTGGTATGCCAAAGAAAAACAGGTTGTTTTGGCACAAAATCAAGCCATTTTGGACACTGAATTTGAACGCTCGCTCTGATTGCATTTATAATGCCATTTTGTTTTTCCAAAAGGTTTTTCCCTTATCAATTTGGTCTTACTGAAGATTGATTATTTTATTTTTTTCTAAAACCCCATAGCAGTATAATCAGCTATCATTAACCCTTTGCATTGCTAATTTTAAGACATGGTATAAAGAGAAAAGTCTTTGTACAAAATGGTCTTTCACTTACCATTTTAGTTTAAGTAGGGACGACCGTAGTTCGGTCTGGGCTTTAGATAGGATTTAGGATTATCATGAGCGAATTATCAATGGCTTATGATATGTAGTTTAAGGGGTTGGGGTTAGCTGAATAGGTTAGCTGAGTGTATCCATAATTACGATTAAAGACCAATTCGTCAAGGTTACGCACCCATCTAAATCAATCGTAATAATCTTGAAGAATAACTTAATGCTATTAGGGGTTAGTATCATCATGAGTCATTGATAATCAAGCTCATGATAATACTAACCCCTAAATCTCAACACCTACTTATGAGGTCATTTACGATAAGGATTAATTAAAAGATTAAAAATAGTTCCTTGCGTGTTGTCGCTTGTTACGAAAAGAGAAGAGTTATTTTTTTTTGCGAATTGGCTCATCAAAATTATGCCTAAACCTAATCCGTTTACCCCTACTTCTGGTTTTTGTTTTTCATCAAATACTTCTTGAATAAAATTAACCTTTTGAGCAGGAATGAGGTCTCCAGAGTTGGTTACACGTATCACAACTTGATTATTGACTTGTAGTTTTTTTACTTCAATACCAATTTTACCATTTGCAGGAGTATTTGTTTTGGCATTGTCTATCATATTTCTAATGATAATAATTATAGACTTTGAACTGGTATATAATTGAACATCATCTTGAATCTCTATTGATATAGTAATATTTTTGGTTTCAATAGCAGCCTTGTACAATAAAATTAATTCATTTACTAATAACGAAATATCCACTTGTTGTGGGGCTAAGTCCATTTCAAATGAATTTGACGTTCCCCAATCAATGGTGTTGTCTAATAAAATAGCGGTATGACAACTAATCCACTCAATCTGATTGGCAACTTTATTTAAGTCGTTCAATCTATTATTCTTTATCAAATACCCAAGCACTTTTCCTATATCATTGAGCGAGTTGATAGAGCCACGAAGGTCATGAGTTAAAATTGTGTAAAATTGATTTCGGAAAGAGTTTCTTCTTTTTTCATTGATAAATTGTCGTCTCAATATAAATAATAATATAAAGGTCAATGCCAATAAAAGCGTACCGAATACGATATACAAAGTCAGTGTTTTGTTTTGCTCAAACATCGCTTCAGACTTTGCCGTGGCAATTCGTTTCTCATTATTTAATTTACTTACCTTGAGTTTATCTTGACTTAACTTTAAATCATTTTTATATTTCAACACTTCAATATCTCGCTCTTTAATTTTTAGGTCGTGTTGGAGTTCTCTTTGATTAAGCGTTGCTAATTTCTTCTCATTGGCAAGGTTTTGAGCTTCAATCTCAAATTTTTCATAATTATATCTATACTGTATTTGCAATAAAGCCTTTCTGCTTGATTCTTCTGCATCAAGACGTTGATAATAAAAAATACTATCTACTAAAGTATTACCCATTTTGGTATCATTTAGGCGTAATGCTAATTGCCGTTGACAATTTAGAATTTCAATTAAACGGAAATACTTTGTTTCTGTAAAAGCAGGAAAATAAAAATTATCTGGAATTTTTCTAAAAGCCACTTTGGCGAGGTTAAATTCTTTGTTGGCTAAATCAAACTGATTCATATTCAAGTAATTGAAACCTAACTGAAAATGAATTTTTGAAAGCATGAAATAATTGTTCTCTGGTGTTTTGCGTAATATTTTGTTATTTATCTCAACCGATTTTTTATGGTTGTTTATCGTCGTAAAAAACCTACCTTCCATAAACTTAACCCAATTAAAGGCATAAGATAATTCTGGATTGCTATTAAAGGTTTTCAAGATGTCTGACACTAATTTATAAAGATAGACAGAGTTGCCCTTCGTTTGTAAAGCGATTTGTTCATTACTCAGAGTAGTCACTAAATACAATATATTATCGTGTGGGTCTTGAGTTTTTGCGATAAGTTTTTGAGCTTTAGACAGATAATACTTTGCCAATTCTTTTTTCTCAATAACGGAGAAGTTTAAAGAAATTAAACTTTGATAACAAAGAATACTCACCTGAGCAGATAAATCATTCAAGATTTCACTTTCTCTGAATGCTTCCGATAAATACGTGAGAGCTTCATCATTTTTTGAGAGGGAGTTCAGATATAAACCTCTTTGAAATTTACCAAAAGTTATTCCTAAACGATGGTTTAATTTTTTACTTACAAATTCTATTTCTTGTAAATGTCTAAAACTTTCATTGCTTGCTTTCCATAGATATGACATTTCAGCTTTGACCAGATTTTTAAGCCTTACCTCGTTGATTGTTGGATTAACAACCAACCATTTTTCTAAACTATCTACGTTGTCTTCTGCGTGCATATCTTTAAAGGTGTATTTCTGTGCATACCCTTGACAAGAAATAAGTAGAAGAAAAAGAGCTAATATATTTTGATTAATAGCTCTATTTTTGGCGGTAAAATAGCTCATTAATATTAAAGTAAATTTCTGAATTAGTTTATGTTATACGATGAAGCTGTTTAAACTTTCGCTACCAATTGCCTATTATTTAAAGATGTCTTCATTATTTTTCAACGTAGCTCTGCTATATGTCAAAAATTCGCTTCGACCTCTTTAAAAATAAACAAATTTTCAAAAGATACCGAAAGTTTAAACAGCTTCAAAATATAATACTCCTGATTCCATAAAACACTTTCGCAGGAAGTCTAATAATCAGATAGGGGTTTGTGTAAAAAATTAAGTCAGCCCAATTATTACACAAACCCACTAAATGATTACCTACAATGTTTGATTATGCTGATTATTAAAAGCAACATAATGCTTTCGCTTGCGGAACATTATAGAAGAAATAAAAATGGTTAGGTAAAGCAATCGTATAAATTTAAACAAGTTTACTATTTTATTTTTTTACAATCAATTGAAAATTAGATATATATAATACAAAACCATAAACAAGAAACCTTTTTTAAGTTAATGATTTTGAATAAATAATGTTCTATTTTTAGACGTTTTGCATAGGATATTTTACTTCTTCATTCCTTGGGGTAGCCACTGCTTTAAGTATTCTAATTTTTAGAGAAAAATTCACTTGGAGGATATTGAAATTTATGTTTAAATAATCTGGTAAATCCAGAAGGATGATTAAATCCAATTTTATAAGATACCTGAGATATTGAAAGTTCTCCTGCTTGTAGCAATTCTCTGGCAAGAATTAATTTTCTTCCTAAAATATATTGATGAGGGCTTTCATTAAATTCTTTTTGAAATAATAGCTTGAATTTACTTACACTCATACCTGTCATAATTGCCATTGATTGCACTGTTGGGCAAGTTTTATAAAGTTCAGCTTCTACTTTTCGCATTACATTTTTTATTTTTCTTATTTCTAATGATTGCGATTTGAAAGTATCGTTTTCACCCAAAATAACGCCAAAATATTTTAACAAATCATAGATAAATAAGGTATAATACGACTGTAAAAATTGTTGCTTAAAAGTTGAATTTGAATATTCTCGTTCAAATGATAAAAACTTAGATGAAAATGTTCCGAAGTCAGCAGAGAATTCATTTCTCATTTTCTTGAGTAATTCTTCTATATTCTTATCGTCAAATTCTTGTAATAATGGAATACATGATTTTAAATAACTGATACTTATTACGACACATATACAGATGGAGTTGTTGGTATAAAGTTCTACAAACAAATAACTACCATGTATATAATTTAAAATATAGTTACTTAGTAATTTGAGTTGTGATAAATCCTCTGACAAAATACAAAAATGAGAGGCATTACTCCCAAAATCATAAATTCTGGAGTCTGCATGGATAATAAGATTAATGTCAATAGAGTCTTTACTTGCATTACCCTGCAATACTTGACATCTATAATTAACGGGTACTATTTTAAGATTACTTGTCATATTTTAATAATTAGCTCTATTGATAAGCTTAATAACTGAGAGCAAATATTTAAAATATTTAAGTTTTCTTCTTTGCACAAAAGCCATATTGGTACATATCAGTCTTATTTTGGGTGATAAAGAAGTGTTTTTAGTTTTTTTTGAAGGTTAATCAACTTTGCAAATGAGCTAATTTGTTAAAAATTAGTTTGTATTTGAATAGCTTACGTCAGCTTGATTAATAGCGAGTTTCAACTCATTTCTACAACTATTTACATAGAAAAAGCCACCCTGCTAAGTCATGACATTAGAAGGGTGGCTAAAATATTTAGAACTTAAAATTCAAGCCGCCTGCATTGAAAATTAAATTATAAACATAATTTCTAAATAGGAGAAAAAAACTATTTTTTTTGTTTCTAAAATAATAGTCCAAAGCTACAATAGCTGCTTAAAATTATATTTTGATTTTATCATTAACGTACATAAACTACTCATAAAGGGGGGTAACTGGCTTAAAATTCAATTTTACCACAAAATCAATAAATAGAGGTTGGGATTTGGAGATTAGGATTTAGTAATACGACAAATTTGACTATCAATGGTTTTAAGGCAGCACTTTATCTTGCCTTATTACTTAATCGTGTAACATTTAGGTTTACCATAAGCCATTGATATTCAAGCTCATGTAAATCCTAAATCCCAACCCCTACCAAATAGGTATTAGGTAATTATTGTTGTTAAATTTTTCTTGAAACTTTTGCCAATAGGTAATGTAATTCCCCTGTTGAGCATCAAAAAAGTAGAAGAAAGCGACTCAATATATTTTATGTTTATCGCAAATTTATGATGTATCCTCACGAAAGAATCGTCATTAATATCTTCTAAAATTTTGGTCATTGATTTTTTTTGAATGTACTTTCGGTTAATTGAATGAATAAAACAATAATTACCATCAGCTTCTAAATACATTATTTCATCAAAAGCTAATTTTTCAATACTATTGGTATTACCTTTTAGAAATAAGTGCTTTTTGTTGAGTAGCAAACTTGCCTGTTCTTTACTAAAATCATTAATGACATTTTCTATGGTAGATTGTAGTGTCAATTTGTGAAAAGGCTTAATTAGATAATGAACATCTCCGTGCATTTTAGCTTGTTGATATACCTCAGAGTCAGGCGATTGTGTAATCAATATCACAGGAATATTACTATTGCCTAATTTTTTCAGCAATTCAATACCAACGGCAGTTTTATTATTGAAAATATCTGATATAATTAAATCTATCGTATTCTTTTGGACAAACTCCAATAGCAAATCTAATTCTTCAAACATTCCAATGAGTTTAAAATTATATTTATTGGAAGAAAACTCTGATATCATAATCTCTATTTTGATACGATCAATAGGATCATCTTCTAATATCACAATATTTATTTCATTCATAACTAAGTAAAACAGTGACGATTTAAGAATTACGATTTAAGAACGCTTCGCCGTAGCGATTACAATTTACGATTACCATATATTTGATTACCAATCATTGATAATCATGTTTATGGTGGTACTAAATTACAATCCTACTTATAATACAGCAAAACTGTTTAACAATAGACTTCCTGCGAAAGTGTTTTAAGCAGTCCATTAAAAACACAAATTAAGCTATAATTATTGAATTCTACTTTGACACATTAAATAAGAAGCGGTTTAAACTTTTGGAAAGTTCCTAAAAGGGAAACCCAAAATGGAATTGTTTGGGGACGTTAGACGGTAAATATCCAAAGCCCATCTTTATTTTTCGGAATTATGTAGAATTGGGCGGAATAGTCCTCAACTACCCCCTGACAGCGGATGTCCGTCAAATAGTGTATCGTTCCAAATAGAATTAAGCAGTTCTTAGCGGTAATTTATTGGCGATAATAAGTATATTTTATTAGATTGACGAAGAAAAAAAATACAATTATTCAAGTATATTTGAATTAAAATTTAACATTTACTTGAATAATGATACAAAGAGCGTTGATTTCTGAAATTCCAAGACTATTATCATACTTTCCTGCATTGGGTTTAGTTGGGCCAAGACAAGTGGGGAAAACCACTTTGGTAAAGTCGCTTTCTGAGCAATTCACGAAGCCCATTTTGTATTTAGATTTGGAAAATCTAAATGATTATACGCTTTTGGAAAATGACCCGCAATGGTTTTTGGAACAACATTCTGATAAAATTGTGGTAATTGATGAAGTACAAAGAATGCTATCATTATTTCCATTGTTGAGGTCTTTGATTGACCAAAATCCAGAGGGAGGAAGATTTATTTTATTAGGTTCGGCTTCACCTGCTTTGCTTGCTCAAAGTTCGGAGACGTTGGCAGGGCGAATTGTGTATAGAGAACTCACTCCCATTAGAAGAGACGAAGCCCAAACGGCACAGATTGGCTTAGAATCTCATTGGTTTCGAGGTGGATTTCCTAAAGCATTATTAGCCCCAGACGAAACACTTTGGTACGACTGGCAAGAGGCTTTTATGAAAACGTATGTAGAAAGTGATTTACGATTGTTGGGTTTGAAGGCTTCTCCGATTGTTTTACAAAAATTATTGAGAATGCTTACCACAGTACAAGGTTCGACTCTGAATTATGCTAATTTGGGTAATTCAATGGGGATTTCTGGTAATACATTACAAGGTTATATTGATTATTTGGAACATTCTTTTGTAGTAAGACGACTTGCTCCTTATTTCGTAAACGTGGGAAAAAGGTTAGTTAAAAGCCCAAAACTCTATTTTAGAGATTCGGGAATGTTACATTATTTAGTTAATCTAAGCGATTATGATTCGCTCATTTCAAATGTCATTGCGGGGCATTCTTGGGAGGGCTATGTGATAGAGCAAATTATTGGACGTTTATCGGGTAATATTCAACCCTATTATTACCGTACTCAAAATGGAGCAGAAATAGATTTGTGCCTTTTAAGAGGAAATGAAATGATTGCTTCTTTTGAGATTAAATTATCCAATAATCCATCGTCAAGTAAAGGTAATACAGAGGCTATTCAGGATTTGAAGACGGAGCATAATTTTATTGTAACGCCTTCATCCAAAAGTTATAAAGCCAATCTACATTGGCAAGTATGTAGTTTAGACGCTTTGTGGGAATATTTAAGACCGTTGAAAGTTTTAAAAGAATGAAAACCATTAGACTTCCTGCGAAAGTGTTTTAAGTCGTAAAACAACAGCTTTTCGGCTACAAATAGCGAAAATTTTTCAACCGTAGCTCTGCTATATGTCAAACATTCGCTTCGACCTCTTTAAAAATAAACAAATTTTCAAAAGATACCCTAAGTTTAAACAGCTTCAGTATATAATTATCTAAATTAGAGATTGATTATTTATACTTTGATTAGCAAACAACAGTATTATACTTTTAATCCTTTTATTTTATTTATTTTACCAAATCTCAAAACCACTTTGGGTGTCCAATTAAACGTGCGTTTGATTGGACTGAGGAATTTATAAGTACTATCTGAAAATTAGCTTTTTCTCGGTTTTGGTATTGAAGCTGTCTAAAAGTATTTTTCATCAAATAAAATTTTGCTTTAACTGAGCGTCAGACGCTTCCATCTTCACTTCTATCTGTTGAGCAACCCCTCTCGGCATGAAATGAAATAGCTTTATGATGATTTTAAACTTTTTGGACAGCCTCATTAACTCAGAAGCTGTTTAACTATCTCAATGCCTAATTGACATTTTTTGATTTTAAACTAAAAACACATAAACCTGTCACCAAAAGAGGAATTGAAAATAAACTAAATAATGTAGCGGTACTAATGCCGACATCTGATAGAATTCCAAATAAAGTTGGTCCTAATATTGCCCCAAAACGCCCAACGCCAACCGAAAAGCCAACACCCGTTGTTCTTATTTCAGTATCATAAACTCTCGACATTGTTGGATACATTCCATTGAAACCTCCCTGTACAAAGATGCCGATAAAGAAAATCATTATAAAAATTAAGGTAGTTGTTAACGAAATATTGCCGTAAATAAGCATTACCACAAATGCACACAACATAAAACCCAATACTGTTTTTTTCAAACCCAATTTATTAGCTACCAAACCTAATGAAGCCGTACCAATGGCAGCTCCTGCATTAAGAGCTATACCCACGTAGGTTGCCATTTCAAAAGGTAATCCTGCATCTTTTGCAATATTTGGCACCCAACTCATAAGGGTATAAAGTGTAAGAAAACCGAAGAAAATAGCAATCCAAAGTTTAAAAGTAGAGTCTTTGTATGCAGGCGAAAAAAGAACAGACACGGGGGTATTACTAACCGATACAGGCTTTGGAGGCAGCGAGTTAATACCTGTTTGTCCCATTTTATCCAATAATATATTAATATCATTTTGGGCATTTTCAGGTTGTTGCTTTGCCAAAAACGCTAAAGAATCTGTCATATAAATAATTACTCCAACAAGCATTAAAAAAGAAACTCCTCCTGCAAAAAGGAAGGCAAATCTCCATCCAAAAGCTGGAATTGCATAGGCACAGAAAAAACCTGTGAAGATAGCCCCAACAGGCCAACCTGCTTGCACTAACCCTACATTAAAATCTCTATTTTTATTATTTGAAAACTCCGAGGCTGTTGCTGCCATTGTTGGTAAAATTCCCCCAATTCCTAAACCCGTAAGTAATCTTAATAAAAGTAATAAGCCATAACTATGGCAAAAAAACACCAATAGCATTCCAGAGGTGATAAGGGTGAGAGCTATAATAAAAACTTTTCGTCTTCCGATTTTATCGCCTAACGGAGCTAAAAAGAAAGCTCCTAAAGTCATGCCTATTAAACCTGCACTAAAAATATAGCCTAATTCTGTTTTTGAAAGCCCCCATTCCTTTGAAATTTCTGTTCCAGAAAACGATACCACCAAAACATCTATGCCATCATTCATATTTAGAATAAAACATATTGCTACAATGATTATCTGAAAGGTACTCATTGGGCTATTGTCAATGAGATTTTTAAATTGTACTTGTAAAGATTCGTATGTCATGCTTTTAAAGTTTTTCAGACACAAGCCTGTTTTAAACAAAATGCTCATTAATAATTAAGAGCAACCAAGTGTTGAGGTTGTTCTAAAAGGTAATTTTTTTCTCTAAATTTTGTAGGAGAAATACCAGTTTGTTTTTTATAAAATCGGCAAAAATAGCTTACATCTTTAAATTCTAATTGATAAGCAATTTCAGAAATGGTCATATCTGTATGCGTCATCAGTATCATTGCTTCATTAATTAAATAGTTACAGATGACCTGTTTCGTTGACTCTCCTGCAATGGTTTGACAAACTCTATTGAGATGTGTTTTACTGATACCTAAATCTTTTGTAAAGTCATCAATATTTTTGTTGGTAGGCACAGTCTTTTTAATCATTTTCATGAAATCCTTGTAATACGCCAGTTCACGAGTAGAAGCAATATATTCTTTTTCGGACTCGATGGTCATTCTGAAAATTTTAATTAAAAGTAATAATAAAAGAGTATCCAAAAACAAGGCTTCTTTTTCGGCTTGTAAGGATAGTTCTTTATTCATTCTTCTGATAGAATCCATGGCGTCGTTAAATTCTTCAAAATTATTGTTCATATTAAGTAACCGAACTCGATTAATTTCAAAGAGCAATTCTTTGTCCTGACCCGTAATTTTATCAATAATGGCAGAAGAAACCGAAAGCGTAAAGCCCTTAATATCATCACTGAATTGGAATCCGTGAAGATTATTTTCGGGCATAATTATCAGATTTTGTCCTGAAAACTTCTTTGATTTTTCATTAATAATTAAAGTTCCTGAGCCTGATTCTATAAAGAAAAACTGATAAAGATTACTATGGAAATGAGGTTTTATTTCCCAATTATATTTTCTACAACTGTAATCTATTGCCACTAAATTAAGGAAATCAGCAGAAACTGTTGATTGTTCTCTGCCATATAATCCAAAGTTTTTGATTTCAAATTTCATTCTATCTAAGTAGGGATTAAGATTTAAGGTTAAAGGCTTAGTATTATCATGAGCTTGATTAATAGCGAGAGCCAGCACTAACCCGAAGCATCTGTCTGCCCAACAACTAAATCCTAAACCTCTCATTATACAAATTCTTAGTTTATGTAATGAGTAAAATCAGAGCGTTTTTTAGGTAAAAAATTGGGCAGTTCATTGAACTACCCAATAATAACCATCTATTCAAGTTGTACTAATTTTATTACTTAATGACTCAAAGAATGAAATATACGGAGTATGTCTTTCCTCGAATTGCTTTGTATGAAACTGTTTAAAACACTAATGTGGCTGATTTAAAGAATGCGAAAATTAAATCAGCCATTCTCCGATGGATTAAGTCGGAGTGTACATTAGGTTTTAGCAAGAAATTAGAAATCAAGTTTTAAACCCAATTGGATACTGTATGGAGACCCCCCACGGATATATCCACCTTGTGTTTTATCTACATTATATTTGCTATTGGCTGCGTCCCAAGAAAACAAGTTGATAAAACGTCCTGCTGAATAATCATCTCCAGACGAGTTAATGTTTTGATAATATCCTGCTGTGTAGCTAAACATATTTAGGATATTGAACATATCAGCTCTTACAGTAAGACCATATTTTCCAACATTGATTCTTTTCGATAAACTTGCACTTGTTTGGTACATCCAAGGATAAACTCCTTGATAAACACCAGATATTTGTCCCTGACTTTGATTGATTACGTCTCTTACTTCTTGAGCAACGTTAGCCAATGCTGTTTGATATTCTTGTGTTTGAGTAGGAATATAAGCCAAGTCTCTGTCAGTAGCATTGTTTGGATTTCCAGTTGCTACGATGTTAAATCTTCTTTGATGAGCTGCTGTAAAGTTGAAACCTAAGCTAAAACCTTTAATTTGTGGAGAAGCCACTACTAACACAATTTTATCCCCTACCCCATTTTGGTATGAATTGTTATAAGAACCTTTATAACGGTCATAATAATTAGCACCAACATATTCAGCATCGTCAAATGTACCCCCAGCGTGATAGGTAGTTGCACCACTTCCACGAGCAGTAGTATATGAGAAATTAATTAAACCATCTTTTCCAATTTTAGCAGCAAGGTCTAATTGCAAAGCTGCATAAGAAGAATTCCAGTCTGCATTCGTATGCACAATTACATCAGCTAAAGCAGTATTGGCTACTCCCATTACTTCTCTACCATCAACAGGATTAGTACCCGTAATTTTCTTATTAGCATTTACCCAATAAGTATCGTTGAAACCAACATTATAAAAACCTGTAATAGTTGCCTTGAAACGGTCGCCGAAGAAACGAGTATAACTTGTGTTAAATCTTAAAGCAGTTGGCATTTTAAAATTAGGGTCAAGCATAATAATATTCGCAGCAGAGTTTGGTACTTTCTCTCCTGTTGGATTTATACGTGCTGAAAGCCAAGTTTTAGGGTCAGCAAAATTGCCCGCACCAACATTAGCCATAATATCAGCATTATTAGTATAATCTACACGCTTAGTAGTTACGCCATCGTTATAATATGTTTGGGTAACGGGCTGAGTAGAAATTGGAGAAGCAAACAAGCCACCACCTATTTTAAAGATATTCGTTTTATCTCCTGTGATGTCCCATGTCAAGTTAAAACGTGGTTGAATTACACTTGAATTTAACCCTGCTGTATTATCTAATTTGTTTCCGTGCCATAACAAGCCCGAATTCAACAAAGTTGTATTTTGAGTTGGAGTACCACCAAATTGTTTCCATAAATCCCAACGTAAACCAGCTTCAACTTTTACATTTTCACCAATATTAAAAGCTGCTTCTGCATAAACGCCTAATTCTGCTAAATTCCAGCTTTGTAATTCTTTCAAATTAAGAGAGTTAGACACCAACTGACGATAAAACGATGGTTTGTCATTATTCAAATCAGCAATATTATTATAAACTACTACTGGAGCTGTCCAGTGTGCCAAACGCTCTTGTTGGAAATAGATTTGATTATTAGTACCAAAAGTCCAAGTAACACCATTATCTGCATTATAAGTTACATCATCAATAATTTGGAAGTTATTAGTACGCATCAATTCTGGAACCCATGTCAATTGCCCAAATGCGATAGTTCCCCCCGTTAAGCCATTAGCACCAGGAATACCCACATACACACGTGGTTCTTGCGTAACGCCTTTTGGATTATTGGCACGGTCGGAGGTAATATATTGAACAATTAATTTATTTAATACACTATTACTTACCGTAGTACGTAAATCAGCGGTAATTCTATGTTCCAAATTCAAGAAAGAATAGTTGCCTGAGTTTGTTCCCCATACTCTATTTGAAGGTAAAACTGGCGTACTCAAACTAAGAGCATTACCCGAGTTTCCTTCATTTGTTAAATCGTATCTCAAATAATTATAACGAATAGCGAATGTATTTTTACTGTTAATATTCCAATCCAATCTTCCAAAAAAGTTCGTTGTTGTAGCATCTTTTACTAAGTTGCCAACGCCATCTCCTACATTATATCCTTTTGCTTTAGCTGCACTAATCACAGCTTTGGCGTCTGCTTCATTATAACCATAAAATGTATTAGCTTCAGAAGTACCACCTGCAAATGTACTATTGTTATAGTCAAGGAATAATTGAGAACGTGGGTCTGTTAAAGGAGACGTTTTGTACTGGTCAAATACCCCAAAGAAAAACAATTTATCTTTAATGATTGGTCCACTCAAACTAATTCCATATTGTCCTTGAGTTGGTACTGAAGAAAGCGGAGCTCCAACGGCACTTTTATCTTGAGATAATGCACCACCTCCAGCATAATACCAAGCACCACCATGCAGCACATTTGTACCAGACTTCGTTACTGCCTTTACTACGCCACCGCTATTTCTACCATTTTTAACACTGTAATCGTTGGTTTCAACTTCAAATTCACGGATTGCCTCCTGCGAAATAGTAAAAGCAGCTCCATCGAGCGTAGAACCAAACATCATTCTACGTGTGTTTGCACCATCAACTGTAAACCCTCCAGTTCCACCTTTTCCACCCGCTAAGGTAAATCCTCCTAAATTTCGTTGACCAACTTCTGGCGTGTAAGATTGCCCCGATAAGAAAGCTAATTGCTCGAAATTTCGAGTCGGCGTTGGAATAACCGAAATTGTTTTACCTGTAATAGCTAAAGCACTTCCCAACCTATCTGTTCTTGCTTTCATGCTATTGGCTAAAATAACAACCTCTGCTAATTCCTTTCCTTCTTTAAGCTTAAAATCAAGCGTGATATGGTCACTTAAATTAAGGTTAATACCCTCTTGTTGTTGCCCTTGATAACCTATGAAAGTTACCGTTATCTTATAAGGTCCTCCTAAAGGCAGTTCCCTAAAATCGTAAGTTCCATTTTCACTGGCAGCAACCCCAGTTTTAAAACCCGTTGAAGTATTAATAAGCATGATGTTTGCCCCAGCTAAAGGGCCATCGCTACCTAAGATTTTTCCAGAAATTCTGGCATTTGTTCCTTGTCCAAAAATACTATTGGTTGCCAATAATATTAATCCAAGAAACCACAATTGAGAAGTAAATTTTTTCATTCTTTCTTGACAGATTAATTTTTAGAAATGGTTATTACAGTTAAAAAAAGGGATTTACATTTAGTGATTTGGTAATTTTTACTTTAGTCTGTGTTTGAAATGATAGTGTTTAATCAAGGTGATAAATTATTGCCATCTTTATATCGTACAATTTTTTATTTATTTTTTTCAATACAAATTTAAAATAAGTAAATCCTAATGAAAGTCATATTGGCTGTATTGTACCATACTTTTCACCAAAAGTACCATGCCGTACCGCCTTTACACTTTGAAGTATTAATGCTCTATTATTTTGAAAAAAAAATCTCAAAATTTTAATTTATTTATCCATGTGTAAAAAATCACTTTTTGAATTTTCAAAAAAAATCAGCAAATAACATTATGGTATTTTCAAGAAATTATGTGGTACTTTTTAACCATTATTATGCTAACTAATGGTTTTTAGACCCATCTTTGTCAAAAATATATATTGGTAAAAAACCATTAAATAATAGGATTATGTTAGGAGCTTTTTTAGAAAAACCAAATAAAATATCATTGAAAGAGGTAAATATTCCTGAGCCAGCTTATGGAGAAGTTAGAATTAGGCTTTCAAAAATTGGTATTTGTGGCTCGGATGTACATCTTTACTTAGGACATAGAACTTTAGACAAACCAACCATTATAGGGCATGAAGGGTTAGGGTATATTGACAAAATAGGTGAAGGCGTAACCAACCGAGAAATAGGTGAACGCATTGTTATTGAACCTAATATTCCATGTAGAAAATGTCATTACTGTATGAGTGGGCATGGTAATATTTGTACAAATAAGCGGGTTATTGGCTTAAATGAGAACGGTGCTTTTGCAGAATATATGATAATTCCTGCTGATTTTGCGTGGAAAGTACCAAGTGCTATCTCCGACGATGATGCTGTTTGTATTGAACCTACTGCCGTGGCAGTTCATGCTTTATTCTCGGCAAAAGTTAAACCGGGAGACTCCATCGCTGTAATAGGTTTAGGAGCAATCGGATTATTAGTAACCCAATTGGCGTTGGCATTGGGTTATAAAGTTTTTGTAACTGAAATTAACGAAAGTAAGATTAAAATGGCTACCCAATTGGGAGCAATTGCCTTAACCCCAACAGGAGATTTAGAGGCTCAGATAGAAATTTTGTCAAATACATGGGAAAGTAATACAGTAATGGCAATTTTTGAATGTGCTGGAGCTGCTCATACGGCATCTTTGGCAACTGCGGCGGCTCCAAGAGGTTCTGAAATTGTGTTGGTTGGTCTTTCATCAAATTTGGCTACATTCAAACCCTTAAAAATTGCCAGAGAAGGAATCACCATCGTTCCAAGTATTATTTATGACCACCCGTTCGACTTTAAAAGAACTTTGCAACTAATTGATTCAAAAGTCATTAAACCAAGTTTTATCATTTCGAGTTATTCTAAATTAGACAATTTGCAAAATGCTTTAGATTTAGCCGCAAAAGGTGATGAAAGTAAAATAATTGTAGAAATATGAAACACTCTATCGCTTCTGTTTCGCTCTCTGGAACTCTCATCGAAAAAATAAAGGCTGTCGCAAAGGCGGGTTATGATGGAATAGAGTTATTTGAAAATGACCTCTTAGTTGCGAATATTAGCCCCCTTGAAGTCAATAAAATTACGACTGACTTGGGACTTGAAATAGTTGGTTTACAGCCTTTTAGGGACTATGAAGCGATGCCAGAACCTTACAAATCACGAAGTTTGGAGCGAGCAAAACATAAATTTGATTTAATGCACGCTTTGGGTACTAAAAAACTGTTTATTTGTAGTAATACCTCTATTCATACTATCAACAGTCTTGATAAAGCCGCTGAAGACCTTTTTGATATTGCCGAGATTGCCAAACAACATGATTTTGAGATTGGTTATGAAGCACTTTCATGGGGGCGTTTCGTGAATACCTATCACCAATCTGTTGAGATTGTCAAAAGAGCAAATCACGCTAATCTGGGAAATATTTTAGATAATTTTCATATATCTGCACTCAAATCTACTTTCGAGGATATTTATACTATTCCAAAAGACAAATTTACGATTGTACAAGTGGCAGATGCCCCAAATTTTGATATGGGAGCCATGCACTTAGGGCGGCATTATCGTTCTTTTCCGGGGCAAGGCTCATTTCCAGTTGTAGAATTTATCAAAGCTGTTCAGGCTACTGGTTATGATGGATATTTATCTCACGAGATTTTTAGTGACGAATTCCGTTCTTCACAAATTGACCCTGTGGCACTTGATGGAAAACGCTCTTTGATTTGGTTAGAGTCTATCAGTAAGCATAAAAAAGAAAGTCAAATTAATCTAAAATCCATTGAATTTCTTGAATTTGCAACCAATGATTTTTGTCAAAATGATTTGGTGAAAATGTTAGTTAATTTAGGTTTTGTAGAAACGTTTCGCCACAAAATTAAAAATGTAAGCATATATCAATTGGGAGGCGTCAATATTGTACTTAATCGGCAAAGTGAAGTACAAAATGTACAGCAAAATACAGTTTGTGCGGTTGGATTTGCTACCGAAAATAAACAAAAAATAGAAAATTGGACTCATAAATTAGGCTATTGCTGGGAAAAAAGCAAAGCCAGTATCTATGAATTGGATATTCCTGCTGCAAAAGGAATTGGCAATATTTTATATTATTTTATTGATGAAAAAGACCTCGAAAAAGAATTTTATCGCATAGAGTTTAATAATATAGCCACTACTAAAATTGATAATGGTATTACCGTTTTTGACCATATCGGGCATTCTGTTAGTGCCGACTTTTATTTATCAAATACCTTATTTTATCGGGCATTATTGGGGCTTGATATTGAGGAATCTCTTGAAATATTAGACCCAAGAGGAATTGTTTATAGTAGAGTGGCAAAAAATACAAATGAAAATATTAGAATTTCGTTGAGTTCTACCCGAAGCCAAGGCACTTCCATTGATAAATTTGTGGCACAAACAGGTGCAGGAATCCAACAAATAGCTTTACAAACACAAGATATTTTTTTGACTGCCCAAAGTATTAAAAACCATGATTTAATACTTTCAATTCCTTCAAATTATTATGACGATTTAAGAGCTAAAACGCAACTTTCAGAAGAAATAATTCAAAAAATGAAACAATTTAATATACTCTATGACCGTCAGGAATCAGGAGAGTTTTTTCATTTTTATTGTACCGAAATAAATGGTTTATTTATAGAAATTGTTCAAAGAAAGGGATTATACAACCGTTACGGAGAAGTAAATTCGCAAGTACGCCTTGCAGCTCAAGAACGTGAAAGACAATAATTTTGAGTATTAAATGATAGGTTTTATTTAACGGGTTTATATCAAGACCATCGCTTGACAATGATTCAAGGGAATTTCACCACTTACATAAACTACTATTAATCAAAACATTACAACACAACCAAGCATTAGTAAAGCACTGATTCTTTACAGATACATTTTATATTTCCTACGCAAGTGTTTGAAGTCATAAAACACTTGCGTAGGAAATATAATAAAAGCCTACATCGTAATTTCAGAGTCCTGTGTATTTAAGTAAGTATGGCTTGGTATTTACTTCCCTTGTATCTATTCTAAGATACATTCCATGAGTCAAATTAGGAAATGTACGTAGCCATTTTAGCTATAATAGCTTGTAGTTCATCTAAATACACTCTATCTTTAAATTTATAGAGTTTTTTTGCGGTTTGCATGAGCATTGTTGCATCACTTTCAAAAGATTCTACCTTTGGTTCAACAGACCTAATTATCGATTCGGGTAATGAATCTTCTACCATTGATAACAATTCTTCGATACTCTCAATGGGTTTCTCTATCGTCTCTTTTTTAGCAATTGTTTGTATTAAACTTTTAGGCACTTTTTGTTTCCCTGTAAGAACTTCATCTCTAAAAGTCTTCTCAAATTTTGATATTCCTTTGGCATATTCTGCATCTCGTTTGATGGTAGAACGACCTACATTATATTCTCCTGCCAACTTTTCAGCAGTATCAATTCCTGAGTTTTGACCATAAGGTTCACTTTGGACCTTATGGTTTTCTCGGTCATATTTTCCTTTTTCGTTCTTTTCATTCAAGAATCTTAAACCCCTAAAATAGGAGATTTGTTCTGGTCTAAGATTCCTCCTACCAAGCTGTAAATCAATCATATAGTCCTTTACTTCTTGTAGCCCCGAAAAGTTTAAAAGCTGTACATTAAAGGAAATATTATTTTTTTTACATATATCAAAACGATTATGTCCATCAATTAAAACGTAAATAGGTTCATCTGGACTTTCACTATTTTCTGTGATACTCCCTTTAGATGTTTCCCAAAGTGATAAAGCGTCACGACAACCATTTTTCAAAATATTAGTCTCCAATTGACCATATTCGTCTTGGCCCAAGGGCGGAATTAAATCCCGTAATTCGTCAATAACAACAATATTATTTTTTACATTTTCATTGCTAATGAGTTTATTACCTGCAAAGGTTTCTTTGGTTTTGCTGGCAATCATCGCCCCAATGTTCATTTTAGCCATCTTGTTATATTTTACTTTAAAAATTGGAGATAATCAATGTATTCTGCACAAAAAGCACTGTATAGCCCAGCGGCTTCAGAAGAATTAGAAAATTTAGAAATCGTATTTCCTGCTACTTGAGCTTTCTGAAAATCTACTAAATGTTTTATTTCAGTGTCGAAAATGCGTAAAGGTAGATTTTGTCGAATTGCCTCTTTGATTCCTTCATGAACACTATTCTTTTTTACCATCGTAAACACCAACCCATCAATCGTCAGCATTGGGTTTAAGTTCTTTTTAATGTCATGGATTTTCTCTAATAAAGAATTTACCCCTTTCATTGCAGCCATTTCGGGTTGCATTGTAATCAAACACGAGTCTGAGGCATAAAGTGCTGAAACAGTCAATTTTCCCAAGGATGGGGGGCAATCTATCAATACGTAATCATATCTACTCAATAAGGGTACAATTCTATTTTTTAAACGTAAATCTCCACCAGGCATCAAAATCAATTGATACTCAGCATTTCCCAAATCTATATCGCTTGGCGATATATCCAAATTTGAGTCGAGTGATATTACAGGAAATTCAATATCCCCAATCAAAGCATCTGCTACTTGAATCTCAGGCTGTTCAATACCTAATATTTGACTTAAATTCCCTTGTGGGTCAAGGTCCACCATCAATACTTTAAAGCCTTTATTAGCTAAGGCTTCTCCAAGTGAACAAACCGTTGTTGTTTTACCAACACCACCTTTATGATTTATCACAGACACCACTCTCGCTTTTTGATACAACTCATCAGAGTAACCATAGTCTCGTAAAATTTTGTCAAGTGCCACTAAATGTTTTTCTGCTAATTGCCGACCCTGAGAAAGTGCCTGTTGTAATGTCCCTGCGGGAATTGAAGCTTGTTTTTCTACTGCCGAAACTGATATAGCAGGTCGGTGTCTTAAAAATTTTAACGCATTTGTTTGTGTAATCATAAATCTTGTAATAATATTCATACAAATCTAATTATATTTGTAATAACATTATTACAAATTAGTTACTTTTTAAATAAAAAATGCTTCATTTTACGATAAGGGGAGTTTTTGGACACTTCGGAAAAGTATCATTCAAATTATAAAAATGTCACTAAAAACGTGTTTTTAAAGGCTTTTGAGTATCTTTTTATGTCATTTTTTAATCACATAAACTCAATAAGGGGAGTTTTTAGACACTTCGGAAAGATTATTTTATCTTTTATTTTAATCAAAAGTGTTTTTAGGGGAGTTTTTAGACTGAAAGAATAAAAATGCCTTTATTTAAAGCTAAATTTTAGCAAAAAGAGAGGCAAATACTTTTATTTTTAGTAATTTTTTCTTGATTTATATATTTATCATATATTATTTGATTGATTTAGGGCTTTGTAACGTATTGATTATCAATGAGATACAAGCGATAAGGGGAGTTTTTAGACGCTTTAAGGGGAGTTTTTAGACACTCAAAAAGCATTTAAGGGGAGTTTTTAGACACCGTAAGGGGAGTTTTTAGACACTCAAAATATTGCTAATATCAACGATTGTGGATAACTTTAACATCAGTTAACCTAAGCTTTAAAAAAATACGAATCTACTACAAAACATGGAAAATGAACAAGGAATATCTCAAGTACAAGAGTACAACTTTGAAGAACAAGCTTTCATTGAGAAAAGGGCAAACAATTACTTACCTAATAATTTAGTTGTAAGTCACGCAAAGTATGGACGAATAGAACAAAAGATATTCGAGTTCTTTATTAACCAAATAGATTTTGAAAAATCCAGAGATATTTCATCAACAACGGGGCTCATCATCAAAATCCCACTTAAATATATCTCGAAACATATCAAATATGCTGATTTAAAGACCCATTCCGCCACGCTGGGAGCCAAACCCATCACAATCGAGGAAATATCCGTCGAAACAAAAAAAGAGAAATTTACGCACATTTTCCCTTTCATTAAAATTGAATACAATCCAGACAAAGGATTTTTAGAATTTTATACCAATCCACAAATTTCACCGTATCTATTTTTCCTTGAAAAACAGTACGCCAAATATAAATTTGAGAATGTTTTAAGTTTTAAATCAATCTACACAACTCCTATGTATCGTTTATTACGAATGCACATAGGGCAAAACCGCAATATGTTTGTTTATAGCATTGAAGAAATCCGAAAGATTTTGGGCGTAGATGCAGATAAATATACAAACTTAAAGGACTTCAAAAAATACGTCATTGAGCCAGCTAAAAAAGAATTAGCAGACAGCCCATACGAGTGTATAAATTTTGAATATGAAAGTACAGGAAAAAAAATCAGAAATGTTACCCATCTGACATTCACCATTTTAGATGCCGTAACCATCAGCCATAGAGAAAAAGAAGAATTAACAGATGCCTTAAAAAAAATTGCCGACCCAGATTATTTATCAAGAGCTGCTTCTGTAATTCTGGCAAGAGATTATAATATGACCAATCATTTAATGAGTAAAATACTTTTGGATGGTGAACTTTTAACAAAATTCGTAACATTAGACATAGAACTAAACAATGGTGTTCATCCAAAAGTAAAAAATAGAACTGCTTGGATTTTGACTTGTTTAAACTTGGTGAAGAAAAAGAGTAAAATTTAAGGGGTAATTGGCAAATTCAAAGATTAGTCAAAATCGGAACAAAAGGGTTATTTAGTAAAAGGTAGTTTATGTAAGAATAAAAAGATATTTATTTGCAGAATAATTGAAATTGATTTAGGTCAATGGAGCTATTTGGGTTTAGAGATACTTTTGCAGGGCAAAATAAAAATTAAACTCATGAAAACGCTTACCTTATTAACGCTCCAATTGTTGTTACTATTTTTTGGAGTTACTGCACAAAATTCTCAAACCATTAGAGGGAGAATTGAAGACGATGTTACGCACACAGCCATTATAGGGGCAAATATTATTATTGAAGGAACTAATAAAGGCAGTAGCTCGGATATTGATGGAAATTTTAAAATTACCGATGTTCCCATAGGTCGGCATAACATCAAAATTTCGTCTGTGGGTTTTTTACCAAGACAATTAAATCAATTAGTGGTGACGGCTGGTAAAGAAGTTATTTTAAATATTAGTTTGATTGAACAAGTAAGAGAACTAAATGAAGTAAATGTAAAATTTGATAGACAGAAAGAAAAAAGCACCACACGTAACGAAATGGCTTTGATTTCGGCGAGGTCTTTTAACATTGATGACACCAAAAAATATGCAGGTGCTTTAGGCGACCCTTCGAGAATGGTAGCCAATTTTGCGGGTGTTGTAGGAGCAAACGATTCAAGAAATGATATTGTAGTGCGTGGAAATTCGCCTTTAGGTAGTCTTTGGATGCTGGAAGGTTTAAATATTGCCAACCCCAACCATTTTGGAGCATTAGTGAGTACAGGAGGACCAGTAAGTATGTTAAACAATAACCTTTTGGATAAGTCAGATTTCTTGACAGGAGCATTTCCTGCCGAATATGGCAATGCCACTTCGAGTGTTTTTGATTTACGACTCAGAAATGGAAATGATGAAAAACGAGAATTTTTAGCTCAAATGGGTTTCAATGGTTTTGAATTTGGGTTGGAAGGTCCTTTGAGTAAAAAAGTTTCGTATTTGGTCAATTATCGTTATTCAACTCTTGGGGTTTTCAAACAATTAGGATTAAATATTGGAACAGGCTCAAGTACACCCATTTTTCAAGATTTGAATTTTAAAATAAATGCCATTTTATCAAAAAAATCTACGCTAACTTTCTTTGGAGTTGGTGGCTCAAGCAGTATTGATTTATTAGGAAATGATATTGATACCACTAAGCAAGATTTATACGGAAATGAAAATGTAAATACACGTGTGAAATATCAAACTTTGATAGGAGGATTAAGTTATCATTACAAGATTTCAACGAAGGTTTTTACTAAATTAACTTTTGGCATTAGTAAAACTTATCAAACCTATCAAGGAGATTCCATTAGTATGGATACACGTCAGGCATTCCCCAATGGAGAGTCATTATTTGAAACACAAAAGTATTCTTTAAATTGGAGAACAGATTATAAAATCAATGCTCAAAATACTTTAGCATTAGGCTTAACGTCTGATTTTATAAATTTTAACCTTTTCAACAAACGTATTTATCATGGAAATCAGGATAAAGTGTATGTCAACACAAACGATAATACCAATCTGATTCAGGGATTTACGCAATTTAAACATCGATTTACCAATGCTTTTTCTGTGGTTGGAGGTTTACATTTTCAAAAATTATTGTTGAATAATAAAAATGCCATTGAACCACGTTTGGCGATAAATTATCAATTTTTGCCAAACCATGCCTTGTCCTTAGGATACGGATTACACAGCCAAATGCAAAATATTTATGCTTATTTTGTGCAAACACCAACTTCGTCGGGCGTTAAATACACCAATAAGGATTTAGATTTTACAAAAAGTCATCACATTGTTTTGGGCTATGAATACAATATCTCTGAACATTTGAGGTTGAAGATAGAAACTTACTACCAAAAAATCATGAATGTTCCCGTTGAAATGAGAGCATCTTCATACTCAGCATTAAACTCAGGGGCAAGTTTTGCTCCGACTGATAATGATAGTTTGGTAAATAATGGCGTCGGAAGAAATTACGGTTTAGAATTTACCCTTGAACGTTTCTTTGATAAAAACTACTATTTTTTATTCACCACTTCACTTTATGATGCTAAGTACAAAGGGAGTGATGGTATTGAACGAAACACAGCATTTAATACACATTATGTCGTGAATGCTTTAGCTGGAAAAGAGTTTTTGTTAGGACGTAAAAAAACGAACGCTCTCAATTTGAATATAAAATTTACAACTTCAGGAGGAAAATATCTTACACCACTTGATTTGAATACTTCAAAAATTAAACATGAAGCTGTTTTTGATGAGACAAAAGCATTTTCTGAACAACAGGGTGGTTATTTTAGAATAGACCTTAAAGCGTCTTATCGGAAAGAATATCATAAAAGTTCTTTAGAATTTTCTTTAGATTTACAGAATCTCACCAATCATAAAAATATTTTTCAGCAAAGTTTTAATAGAAGAACCAATAGTATTACCAATGAATACCAACAGTTTTTCTTCCCTGTACCAATGATTCGTTATACTTTTTAATTTTCTTTTTTATTCCCTTTAAAACGCCATTACAGATTGGCTCTGAATGGTTCTACTTCATGTAAAGGTTTTGTAATTCTATGCCAGAAACAATTTTAAGAGTTTTGCTATCGGCATCAAAAAATTACCTTCATCAGTAAATTATTTTAAATAGACATTATTTACTGAACCTTTAATACAATTAGCATGAAAAATCATTCAAAACTTACTTTTGGTGAACGTTTGAAACAAATTAGAAAAGAACAAAATTTAAAACAAGAGTACATGGCGGCAAAATTGGAAATGAAACAGCCTAATTATTCTCATATAGAAAATAATAAGGTAAAACCTAACCTTCAACAGCTAAAAAAGATTGCAGAAATATTTAGTATTTCTATGGAAAATTTAGTGGGAGATTCTGCCATTAATATCGAGAATTTTACCAATAATATCTCTTCTAATAATATGAGCGGAATTGACTTTGTAATCCATCAGCAAATCTTGGACAGTAAAAATTTAATTATACAAGTTCAAGAAAATAAAATTAAGGAGTTGATACGGGAAAAAGAATATTTACTAACAATGTACAAAAATCAACAAAACCCTAAGTGTTAGTAAGTGGGGGGCGGTTGTCTCTACTTACTAACTTTTTTTGCTCAGTCGAGGTGTTTTCTTGACTGAGTTTTCAATTTTAAAACGAATGTATATTTCAAAACAACGACAAATCAAGAAAGATATGAAGCTCTTGATTGTCAATACTATTTTAGATGTTTTTAAAGATGAAAATATTAAAGATATTTCGGTAAGGACTCTCGCAAATAAAATAAATTATAGCCCTGCAACCATTTATCTATATTTCAAAAATAAAAACGAGATATTATCTGCCGTAAGTCAACGAGGATTTTGGATGCTACTATTGAAGACAAAATCCAGAATAAATACAGCAAAAAATACCTTAGAGAAACTATACTTACAGGGCAATGAATATGTTGATTTTGCCTTAGAGAATCCTCAAATCTATGAATTAATGTTTCTTGAAGAGGTTTATAACGAGCAAATTGATTTTTTAAGTGGGAAAAATTATAAACAAGAATACAATGATTTGTTATATCAGTTATTAGAAGAATCTGTGCAACAGAAAATCATTGAGCATAGCCAAATAGAAATAATTATATCGAATTGGCACGCCTTTTTACATGGTTATTCGTGCCTTAGAATAAAAAATAGAATGTGTGAGCCTGAAAATATTATTCAGTTTGAAAACACGGACAAAAAAATAATTGCTTCCTTTTTTGAGCTTTTAAATCAAAGATACTTTCAAAAAAACTTTCATAATAATTAAATCTCAACACCTACTTAAATTCCTTTCTCTTGCATTTTTTTCCTGATTCTGCTTAATGTTTCGGGTTTGATATTTAAGTAGGAGGCAATCATATATTGAGGAACAAAATTATGAAGTTCAGGCATTTTTTTTAATAAACTTATGTATCGTTCTTCAGCAGATTCAAAGAGTAAAGACTCTGTACGTTGAATAAGGGCAATGTAAATGCCTTCCGTAATTTTGCGTCCTAATCGTTCGAAAGTTTTTGAGTTCTCATAAATCGCCTGTAAATCTTGATAATTAATCAAAACGGCTTCCACTTCTGTGAGGGCATCAATATTTAATAATGCAGGACTTTGGGTAAGAAAACTTTTATAGTCTGAGGCAAAATCATTATTAAAGAAAAAATTACCAATTCGTTCTTCACCATCGACTAAATAAAAATATCGGATAATTCCTTTGTTTACAAAAATAATATTCTGACAAGGTTGCCCATTTTTTAATAAAAAATCTCCTTTTTGAAAAGTTTTGAAAGTCAACGTTTTTTTTAAAATCTGACATTCTTCATTATCCATTTTCACAACATAATTTAGAATGTTCACTAATTTTTCGAAGGCTAATTCTTTCATTTTTAAGTTTTTGAGGTAAAAAAATTGATATTACTAATAATATTATTTTTAATAATATTATTCTCCAAAATAATATAGGTTCTGAAATTTTAGAGCTTTATTTTTGTGTCAAAGATAAAGGAACAACTTTTAGTATATAATAAAAAGTTGAAACTTACCTCGAATAAATTTTAAGACCTGTTTATAATATTTTCCCAGTAGTTTCTCCTAATTGTAAATCAAGAATCGAATTACTTTCACTTACGAACCACAGACTGTTATTAATAATTTTAAACTTTAAGTGTGAATAATATTGATGAATGTTATCATGTTATTTTCATACTTCGTAAAGTTTTTTGCTCTCCCCAAAAGGAGAAATACCTTCTAAATCATATTAATAATAAAGCTATGTTAAAAAGTGCAACGCTAAATTTAGCGGAGATTTTACTTCGTAAATCAGATAGAATGTCTGATGATTCGCCCTCAGTAATTTTTGAAGAAGATATTTATACTCGAAGGCAAATTAGAAATGCAACCGAAAAGTTAGGGGCTTATTTAGAAAGTAAGTACATTACGCCCGATGACAGAGTTATTCTGTTGTTGAATGACACGCCCTTTTTTGTTGTTGCTTTTTTAGCTGTAATTAGTGTGGGGGCAATTCCAGTACCAATTAACCCAAAAATCTCAGTTGAATCTTTAGACGCCATTTTGCAAGACTCACGACCAAGAGGAATTTTTGTTGAAGAATGCGAATTGAAACGTTTAATTCAAGTTTCTAATTTGGAAATTTTTAAGGAAAATATCTTTGTTCAAGATAAATTTTCGAGCCAAAAAATAGAACATTCTTACAATTCTCTATTACCACATTGGGAAACTAAAAACCTTTCTGATAAATTTAACTATTATCACAAGAAACCCGAAAGTGTAGCATTTTGGCAATATACTTCTGGCACAACGGGTTTTCCTAAAGCAGTCATGCACACACAAGAAGTGATGTTGCACAATACGGAACAGTTCGCTAAAAACACACTTCATATCAATTCTAAAGACATTATTTTGTCTGTCCCAAAAATGTTCTTTGGATACGGTTTAGGCAATAGTTTGTTTTTCCCACTTTTAACGGGTAGTACAGTTATCTTAGAAGCAGGTTGGTTTGATGTTGAAGAATTGATTGAAAACATTGATTTCCATGCACCAACCGTACTTTTTGCAGTTCCGAAGGTTTATAGTTTGATTCTAAAAAAGGCAGATACACTTCGTAAAGGAGTGTTTGATTCTGTAAGATTATTTTATTCGGCGGGTTCTCATTTACCCAAAAGTTTGAATGAGCGTTGGGAAAAACATTTTGGAAAGCCCATCTTAGACGGCATTGGCTCTACCGAAATAGGTCATGTTTTTATCTCGAATAACATTGAAAATCCTTTGAAAGGAAAAACTGGTTTTCCTGTAAATGGTTATGAAGTAAAAATCTGTGATGAAAATTGTAATATCGTTAATAATCAAGAAGTTGGCGAATTATGGGTAAAACCAAATTATAAACTTTTAGGATATTGGGAAAACAATTCGGCAACTTTACAAAAATACTGCAATGGCTGGTACAAGAGTGGCGACTTATTTATGAAAAATATTGATAATTCTTTTTCTTATGTTGGTAGGGCAGACGATTTATTTAAAGTCAATGGACGATGGATTGCTCCCTTAGAAATTGAACAAGCAATCTTGACAAACTTTGAGATAATAGAAGACGCCGCTTTGATTGGTGTACAAGATGAAGATGAAAATGAAATACCAGTGATGTATTTGCAAACGGCTTTTGACGATGATACCCTCAACTCAAAAATTAATCAATATCTCGTAAATCATTTTGAAAGATATAAAATTCCTTATACGTATATACAAAAGCGTGAGTTTCCAAGAAATGAAAATGGGAAGCTTTTACGGAAAAAATTAGCCCTCAGTTACCAACAAAAAACAGCTTAAAATTTAATATCTCTAAGTCTATGAAAATTATTGCCGCAGGAACTTATTTTCCAAGTTTGGAAATAAATGCCTATGCACATTTAAGAGACAAACCATATTATTGTGAACGCCCAAAAGCTTCGGATGATGATTTGATGGTTGAAATTGCTCTGCCAGTATGTGAGCGAGTTCTGGAAGAAGGGAACACCCTTCCGAATGAATTGGACATGATACTCAGTATCTCCATTAGTCCAGACCATTTATTTAAAACAAAAGACATGGCTGCCCCTCGTTTGTGTCACCCACTTCAACGAGAATTAGGAGCAAACAATGCCTTTGTTTTTGATATTATTGATGCAGATTGGACTTCTGCTTTGGAAATTGCCGAAGGTTTTTTAGCACAATTAGATTATCAAAAGATATTGATTGTCAGAACTGAAGTAACGGCATTATCAGTATTACCAGACCCAGAATCAGGTTTTGATTTTGTAGATGGGGTAGGAGTGCTTTTAATCGAAAAATCTTCCCATAAAATCAATACTGAATATTTGCCTTTAGCCTATGAAAATATGGGTCATGCAACTTTTACAATGCTTACGCCAGAAGAAATGTCGAGAGGAAAATTGAAAGGCTCATTTCATTTGAATTATAATCCAAATTTAGTTCAAATGTTAAATCTGCGAGCGGTTCAGTTAATAGATAAATTTATGCTTACTGAAAAAGAAGATTTTGAGCTCATCGTTGAGTCATGGTTGCCCAAACATGGCGAAAGTCTTAATCGTTGGAAACACCTTTATCAAAATTTAGGAGCATTTACATTGCCCGCTTTTATCGAAGAAAAACTCAGACAGAGCCGAAGTTTAGGAATTAGTGACGTATCAGAAGAATTAATATTATCGGTAACGCTCAACCCCTTCACGATGCGATATGGAGGACAAATACTCCGAATAGCTCCCGTTTTGGCAACTTCGGAATTAGTAACCATGTCTCCAGAATCTATTTTTTGTTAAAAATATGCAACACATTTCAATCAAGAGTTTATCAACTGCCATGCCTCAAAATCATGTCAGTAATGAAGTTCCCCCGTATAGTTTACTACCCAATTTACCCCCCAATTGGTGGCGTTTTTGGGGAATCAAAGGGCGTTATTTAATCAACCGAGATGCAGGAGAAACCGCAGAATCTTTGGCAGTCAGAGCCTGTCATAGTGCTATCAAAAATAGTGGATTAGCTCCCGAAGAAATAGATTTAATCATTTGTAATAGCACCTGTTTTGTAGGTTGGGGTGAAGAAAGAAACAAAGCTTTTCCACGCTTGGCAGATAGAATGAGTAAAGTTTTGGGTTGTACAAAAGCACTCACAATGGACATTGAACAGGAATGTATTACGTTTTTGATTGCGATGCAAATTGCCAGTAATTATATCAGTACGGGAAAATATAAAAACGTTTTGGTATGCTCGGCTGAATATATCTCTGGCGTATTGGACTTCTCGGATAAATCGTGTAGTACATTTGGCGACGGAGCAGCGGCGGCAATTTTGAGTCATGAACAAGATAATGGGACGCTTCTTGCATCTGCTTATAGTAGCAATGCTGATTTTTATGAGTTGGCAACCGTAAAATGGCAATTCCCAGAAAATAAGGCTAATCCAGAACCGAAAGACTATTGGTCATACTTTACACTCGACAGTAATGCACCTGCTGAAATGCAAAAATTCGTTCCAACAGGCGTACCAACCATTGTAAATAAAGCCTTAAAGAAAACCCATTTGAATGTTGCAGATATAGATTTTTTCGTATTTCATCAACCTTCAAAAATATTAGTAAATCTTTGGGCAAATGGTTTAGACATCGACGAAGACAAATTTTTGCTTACCCTTGAAGATTACGGTTGTATGGTGTCGGTATCAATGCCTGTGACATTGGCAGAATCCATCAAGCAAAATAAAATAAAATCAGGAGATAAAATAGTTATCGCAGGAGCAGCCACAGGTTGGGGGTTTGGCGCTCAAGTGTGGCAAATCGGCAATGTTTGTGTGGCAGAAGCCTAAAATAAGTACAGTGACGATTTAAGAACGGTTTGCCGTAGTGGAAAACCATAAAAATGAATTGGTTGGTTATTTATACCCACTTATCAGAACCCTTAGAAGGGTTAAGTAAAGTATGACATATCTTTTTGGAGTTGGAACTTCCCGAAATAACTCCGTTAGGGGTTAAACTTTCGGGAAGTTGAGCCAAATTATTAAATTTTACTTCTAATAAGTACAGTGTTTAATAAATTTTCTAAATAATTTTTATCCTAAAATCTTTGATTGTGGGAACTTCCCGAAAGTTTTAAACTTTCGGGAAGTTGAAATAACTTATTAAACAGTGTATTTAAACTCCTAAAACTGTTCAAAAATCATATAAATAAATTCAATAATAATCTAAACAAAATTAACATGGAAACGTCAGAAAAATTTGACCTTATTTTCTCAGAAGTAGCAGAAATGCTTTCAGAAGTGGCAGAATGCCCTGTAAGTGATGTAAAAATAGACAGCGACTTGCCAAACGAATTGGGCATTAACTCGTTGATGGGCTTAGAAATTTTAGTAATGATTGAACGCAAGTACAAGGTAAAATTGAAAGAGGAAGATTTAGTAAAAATGACTACTCCACGCATCATGGTCGAGATGTTATTACCTCATGTACAAGTAGCCGTTGCATAATGAAACGTAATAAAACTATCGCAACTATTATGTTTGTGGTGGCAATGATTTTCTTTCATTATCATTCAACAGGACATTATTTGTGGGCTTTATTGGGTATCAAAACGCCTTATCCATTAGACCCCGTAGAAGGTTGGTGGGCTTTTTTGAAAGGCGTTTTGCCAGTAGTAGCCTTATGGATTATCTTTTTTGCAGGGGTTATTTCCAAAAACAAAAAAACGATACTTTAATATGACTTTTCCCCCAAGTTTTCAAGTTTTCATCTGGGTAATGATGGGAGCTTTAGGAGTAAGTTGTTCGGTGATTTTTTCTTTTATTTCTTGGAATTGGTTACAGTCAGGACAAACAAAAACAGGCTCAGAACCACGTTCAAACTTTACATTTTTGGGCTATGCCTTCCTTTTTGCCAGTGGTCTGATGTGCTGTGGTATTGCTGGCCCTCCGGGTTATGCCCTCAGCGACGACCCAAATTTGGTGAATAAAGTTTGGATATTGCGTGCTTCGGGACTTTCATTGGTATTGTCATTAATTGCTTGGATTTGTATCCTGATTGGTCAGCGAATTTCAATGAAAAGAAATAATCAAAATGCCCAAAGAATTGAACAATTAGAAAAAAGTATTCAAGAACTTCAAAACGTATGATTCAATGAAAATAGTTGAAGTTGATGAGTTAATAATAGGGGCGGGCTTGGCTGGACTAACATTTGGTAATACTTCAATTTCTGATGATTATTCTGTGGCAATTGCTGAAATGCACTTTAAAGCAGGAGGTTATGCTACCAATTTTAGAAGAATCAAAAACACCGTAGCCTTTGATTGTAGCCAACACAAAATTACGGGTTTGGGCGAAAACGGAAATCTCAGAAATGCCTTACAAAGAGCTGGATTGTGGGATAAACTACAATTTAGATATTTTGACGAATTGACGACGGTTTGCATAAAAGGTCAGAAAATTGATTTACCAGCAGATTCAGCAGGAATCAAAGCAACACTTTTGAGGTATTTTCCAAGTCAAAAAGAAGGTATTGAAAAGCTTTTTGAGGATATTCAAACACATGGTTATCAAAATTATATGTTTGCCAGAATGTTATTAGGTGAGTACGAAATAAATCGCTACTTATTGACCGATGGCAGAAAATTATCGAACATAACTACTCGTGAGTATTTCAATCGTTTGTTCAATGACCCAATCATTATTGAGGTCATGAGTTCGATAGCCATTTATTTAGGAGCAGTTGCTCACGAAGCCAACGCATTTTATTTTTTGCATTATCTCTATGCGGCTTTTGAAACTAAAGCTGGATATGTTGAAGGTACTTCACAGGTATTGGCGGATACTTTAGCAAATGCCTTTAAAGAAAGAGGCGGGCAGATATTTTACAGAAATCCCATTTTGAGTATTGATGTAAAAGGCGATAGAATTATGGCGGTTAATGCACAAAAATGTACATTTTTAACGCATAAAATTGTGGCTACTTGTTCGCCCCATATCCTAATGAAAATGTTACCCCAAGACTGTATTCCTGATTCTTTTCAAGAAAGCTTAGATAATCTAAAAATTGGTTGGGGACATATCAGTGTGTATTTGATTTTAGACCAAGCTCCTGAACTATTGGGTCTTGATAAATCAGAATATCTTTTGGTTAATCATTTGGGCGATAACCTCAATGAAAAACAATTGAATGATGATACTCGCTATCAGCAATTTACGTTGAGTGTCACCAATTATCACTTATTAGATGCTCAAAGCGGTTTTGCGGTTCAATTAACCATTCTTGACCATAAAGGTCAATGGTTTGACCTCGACAAAGATGCTTATTTGATTGAAAAAAAACGCATAGAAAACCTTTTGATTGAAAGAGCTTTAAACACATTTCCTGACATGGAAGGGCATATTGTTTTCAAAGAAACGTCAACGCCCCGAACCAATTTTAGATACACAAATTCGCCTGAAGGTTCAGCTTTTGGATACAAGGTTTTACCTCGTGAAAATACCCGTTTCTTATATAATCCGCCCATTCAAGGATTAAAATTTGTGGGCGGTTGGAGTACAGGCCCGGGTTACGAAACCAGTATGTGCTTAGGCTTTACGCACGCCATGTTGGAAAAACGAAAGCGTGTAGAAGAGCTTGTTGTATAATAAATTGACATTTCAAAGACTTACATTTTACCGTTAAACTATTCTAAATCAATTATGATACAGGAAAAAGAACTTAGTGAAAAATTCACTAAACTTTTACAAAAACTAAACGATGCTTCAGACAAAAAACAAATGTCTATGCTACTCGACCATCCTTGGCATTCTCCAAATGAAGGTATTTGGTTGAAAAAAAGAGAAAACTTATCTATCTACGGAACAGAGTTTTACGACTATGCAACTGAAGAAGAACGCCAACGTTTATCCATTATGGAGACTGCTACTTGGTGGCATACCTTTGTGGTATTTGAAAACTTGGTGACAGAATATTATCTAAAAATTATCAATCATGAAAGTTTAAAGGCATTTCCAGAGGTAGTTAGATATATGCACCACTTTTGTAGAGAAGAAGTTACGCATGCTTTGGTGTTCAGAAAAGCGATGAAGCATTTTAATATTCCTCCATTTCCTGTACCCGACAATCTCAAGGATTTCTATAAAGACAATGCTTCAATTATTGAGTTTCCATTAAAAGCTATTTTCTTAACTATTTTGATGGAATGGTTTGCTGAAAACAATGCCATGCTCGACTGCAACAATGATTTTGTGTCGCCTTTGTCTCGTGCTATTGCCGTAGAACATCATAAAGAAGAGGCTCGCCATATTGAATGGGGCAAATTAATGATGCGAGAATTTATTGAAGTAGTACCAGACTTTTTAGATGATGCTCGTGAATATACCGCTCCATTTATGCGTAATTTATTGGATATGGCAACCTGTAATCCTGAAACTTATGACAGAGTTGGTTTTACTCACCCTGCCTTTCAAGATTATGAAAGATTATTTGAAACTGTTTTATTCTCTGAAAATAGAAAGCAAATCAACCGTAAAATCATGGAACCACTGATTCGCTTTTTCATTGAAATAGAGGTTTATACACCTGATTATCATGAGATTTGGGAGGCAGCCAGATTCGGAGAAGATATTGAATTTGTGCTTGAAAAAGAAAGAAGAAAAATTGTAGAAAACGATAACCTTTTAGAAATTCCAATTAGTCATGTCTGAAATCACAGAAATTGAAAAACCTTCGGAAATACTCAAAACCGTTGATGAAGTGATTGCTTCAATGCAGTACCGTTTCCACCCTGAAAATTGCACAAATCTAAAAGCAATTTATCAGTGGCAATTAAAAAATCCTGACCGTAATTTTTATATTTCCATAGATTGTGGAACGTTCCAGATTACAGAAGGGGAACATCCTTCTCCGAATGTAACCGTAGAAACAGATACAGAAGTTTATTTAAAATTAGTGAATGGGCAAATGAAAGATGTCATTGCGGTAGTTACTGGAAAATTAAGAGTGAGAGGAAGTATTAGCACTGCTCAAAAACTAAATAGAATTTTTATCTAAATGACAAATATCAAAACCGTCATTACAGGAGTTGGACATTACTTACCAGAGCAAGTTATTGATAATGAGCAAATTGTAAAAATGATAAATACCAATGTACAATTTATTACCGAACGTACAGGGGTTCTTACTCGCCGACACGCACTCAAAAATCAAGCACTCAGTGATTTAATTATTCCTGCGGTAACAAATGCTCTGGCAAATGCACAATTAGCAGCAAAAGACATTGATTTATTGATTGTAAATACCCTCAGTCCAGACTTTCATGACCCTTCTGAAGCTTGTTTGGTACAGTCAAAACTTGGATTTCGGAATATTCCAAGTTTTGACATTAGGGCTCAATGTTCGGGTTTGATTTATGGAATGCACATCGCCCAACAATTTATCCAAAATCAAACGTATCAGCATATTTTGGTTGTTTGTGGAGAAATGCTTTCAAAACGAATGGATACTTCGGACGCTGGCAGAAACTTGTCAATTTTACTCGGAGATGGAGCAGGAGCTGTCATTTTATCAGGACAAAAAAGTACATCAAAGGGAATCGTTGATATTATCACGAAAGCTGATGGTAATTATTTTCAATTGCTTTGGACACAGTCGCCAGGGACGTCAAATGAACATTTTTTTGGGGGAGATACAAACTCAAATCCACATTTTAGAATGAACGGGCGACCAATGTTTGAACACGCTTCGCAGTCTTTAATTGCCATTGCTCAAGAAATACTCAGGAAACATCATTTAACCCTTGATGATATTGACGTCATCATTCCGCATCAACCCAATATGAGAATCCTTGATGCGGTGATTGGCGGTTTAAATATTCCTATTGAAAAGGTCGCTTTAAATGTTGAATGGCTTGGGAATATGGCTTCGGCATCGTTGCCCGTAACCCTTAGTTTGGCGACAGAATCAGGTTTAGTACAATCGGGCAAATTGGGGCTTTTCTTGGGGTATGGCTCAGGGGCAACTTGGGGAGCTTGCTTGTATCAATTTTAAGTAAAACCTCTAAACTATTTAACATGATTATTCAAGAAGGTGGTCATATTGGGCAAGGCATTTACTTGCTCGGAACTACCGAAAATCCCATTTATTTGATGGGAGCAAACCATGAATGGACTTTGATAGAAGGTGGTTTAATTTCTACAACTGATATTGTTTTGGAACAACTTAAAAACCTAAATATCAGCCTTTCAGACATAAAACATTGGATAATTACGCATTGTCATTTTGACCATTGTGGACTTTTAGAAACCATTTATCCAAAACTTCCTTCAGTAAAAGTATATGCTTCTGCTGAAGCAATTGAGGCATTTCAGAATCCAAAATATTTACGACAAATCAGAAAATATAATGAATTTGTAGTTCCAAATTTGGCTTTGATTTCACAAATAAATCTTACTGAAATACCTTTTGTAACTATTGAAAATGGGCAATATGTAAGCCTTGGCGAAGAAGTTTTAGAAGTCATTAAAACGGCAGGACATAGCCCTTGTTCTTTATCATTCTGGAATCAAAAAAAGGGTGTATTATTTGTGTCTGACGCACTCGGAGAATTACGAAATAATTATGAGTTTTTTCCATTGGCATTTCAAAGTCTTGAGATTTTTAGGCAGTCCATTAAACGATTGGCTCAATATGATGCTCAAATTGTTGCTTTGGGACATAACGGCGTATTAACCCAGAATTTTGCAAAAAATGCGTGTACACAAGCCTTAGATGGATTAGAAGCATTTTATAATCAGGCTGAAAATCTACACAAACAAGGATTAAGTCTCGAACAAGCCGCTCAGCATTTATCTGGAATTTTGTATCCACACAGTGCCAATTTTGTTCCAAAAGAACTCCATTATTTTAGTATGGTACGACTGCTAAACAATCTAACTTATGAAGCAATTTATTGAAAAAAAGCAAGATGTCGTCATTTGTGGGGGAGGAATTGCGGGTTTGGTTTTGGCTTTGGCTTTAGGAAAAACAGGCAAAAAAATTCTAATCTGTGAAAAAGGAAAGTACCTTAATCCAAACGGAGCAGATGTACTAAAACCTTCTGGAATCAGCATTTTGTCGGAATTAGGACTTTTGCCCAATTTATTAAAAGCAGAAGCCCAAAAAAGACATGAAGTTTCATTTTTTCATAATGGACTGCCTACTCTTCACATAGATTATCGTTTGCAACAATCAACAGACCATTTTTTCTTGATTCCCTATCAAGAAGTTTTAGCGATTGTGTTGGAAGCCATCAAAAAAACACCTTCCATAAATATTCTTATGGAAACAGAATTGACTGAAATTGAACAAGATAATGATGGAAATGTTGTAACGGTTGTTTTGAATGAAAAAGAATACGTATATCCAGACATTGTAATTGGAGCAGATGGCATTAACTCCAAATTAAGAAACCTCTTGGGTATCAATGCCGAAATGTATTTTTATCCAAGAGCAATGTATTTCAATAAATTTCCAATCGTTAATTCTGTGAGGGAACGGAATAGACTTTACGTAGATGATAAAAATGCACTTGCTTATTTTTATCCCATCAATCACAAAGAATTCAGAACGGTTTTAAGTTTTGAGAAGGACGAAGCCAACTATCTTTTTCAAGAAAATCAAGTCAGTGAATTAAAGAAACGGCTCCGAAAATTTGTTTCATGCAGTGATGATGCCATCGAAGCAATTACACAGAGTAATGGTTTTACCACTTTTCCATTGTGTAGAATGAATTTGCCAAAATACAATTTCAACAACGTTGTTTTTATTGGAAATGCGGCTCATAGTGTGCATCCTATTTCGGGGCAAGGAATGAATTTGGCAATTGAAGATGCTTGGGAATTATTCTGCCAAATTAGTAACTATTATAAACGAGCATTGGCACTTTCTGAAGCACTCAATCAGTTTCATAATACCCGTCATCCCATTAGTCAAGCCATTGCAAACTATGCCGACCAACTGGCAAATAGTTTTGGTTCAAAAGATGGTTTTTATTTGAGTTTAAACCCAAAAATACAGACCAGTGGTCGTCAAATCAATGATTTGAATGCTATTGGACTTTGAAAATACGATGAATATTGATTTAACAAATAAGAAATATTTAGTAACAGGTGGTAGTAGAGGAATCGGGAAAGCCATTGTGGAAAGACTCGCAAATGCAGGTGCAACGGTTGCGTTTACTTACAAAAGTAGCGATGCCGAAGCTCAAAAAATCGTGGAGCAATTCAATCACAAAGTGTTTGCATTTAAAGCAGACATCAGCGATGAAAATACGTCTATTTCTTTAATTGAAAATATTGAAAACCAAATTGGAGAACTGGACGGACTTATCAATAATGCAGGAATCACGATGGACAAACCTTTTTTTAAAATGGAAACGGAGGCGTGGCAGTCTGTAATTAATACCAATTTGAACGGTACGTTTTATCTATCCAAAGCAGTTATCAATAAATTTATTAGAAAAGATAATTCAAAAATTATCAATATGGCATCTGTTTCGGGGCTTCGGGGAAGTGCTGGGCAAGCCAATTATTCGGCTTCAAAAGCTGCCATGATTGCCTTCACCAAGACTTTGGCAGTAGAATTTGCCCGTTTTAATGTCCAAGTAAATGCCATTGCTCCGGGATTTATAGAAACCGAAATGACCGAACAAATGGACGAAAATATCAAGAAGAATATTCGCCAAATGGTACCTGCACGCAGAATGGGCAGAGCGTCGGAAGTGGCAGATGCGGTACTTTTTTTATTGTCGCCCTCTGCCAATTATATCACGGGGCATACCTTAGTTATTGATGGTGGACTAATGGCTTAGCATAAGAATAAACTAATAAATCTATTATGAAAAAGAAAAGAGTTGTTATTACAGGAATGGGCGTAGTGAGTCCATTAGGGTCTGATTTACAAGAATTTTGGACAGCTATTAAAAATGGTCAAATCGGTATTCAAGGACTTACCAAACTCAGCACTGAACATTATAAGGGCAATCCCATTGCGGCAGAAGTAAAAGGTACAGAAACTTTAGCTTTTGAAGGTCTTGACCAACTGTCTGAATATAGCCAAGCCGTATATTATGCAACGGCAGCCACAAAACTGAGTTTAGTTGATGCGGGTTTGACAGAAAACATCGAAGAAGATAATAATTACGGGTTAATTATTGGTACAACCAGTGGCAATCAAGATATGGTTGAACGTACTATTAATAACTTTGAAATTGAATCGAGAGATGATGAATTAAACCCAAATGCTGCCGAAATGTTAGCCCATTTTCGCCCGATTGAATTAAGTGCAAAAGTAGCTTCTTTATGTAATTTTGGCGGAACAAACATGGTTATTCCAACAGCTTGTGCCGCAGGAAATTATGCTTTTGGTACGGCATATTCAATGATTCAACAAGGAAGAACGCCCGTAATTGTAGCAGGTGGAGCAGACCCTTTCACACGTTCTTGTTATACGATTTTCTATCGTTTAGGAGCAATGACACAAACCAATATTCAACCTTTTGACGAAAACCGTACAGGTATGGTAGTAGGCGAAGGGGCAGCCATGTTGGTTTTGGAGGAATTAGACCACGCCTTAGCTCGAAATGCCAACATTTATGCAGAAGTAAAAGGGTATGGTTTAGCTTGTGATGCTTATCACCCAACAACTCCCGACCCAGACGGCTCAGGGGCAATTTTAGCCATGAATAAAGCCTTAGATATGAGTCAGTTATCGGTTGAAGAAATCGATTATATCTCGGCACATGGTACAGGCACAAAAGCCAATGACGCTCATGAAGCCAAAGCAATGAACAAGGTTTTTGGTACTCAATTACAAAATATGCCTGTAAGCGGAATAAAGTCAATGTTGGGGCATTGTATGGGGGCTGCCAGTGCTTTGGAAGGGGTGGCTTCGGTCATGTCTATTCAAGACCAAATTATTCCTCCAACAATGAATACTGCTTCACTTGACCCAACTTTTTCGCAAGCTTTTGTAGTTACCTCAAAAGCCATTGAAGATAGACCAGTGGAAAATGTCATTAGTAATGCCTTTGCTTTTGGTGGAAATATTTGTAGCGTAATTTTTGGAAAATATAACAACTAAAATCATGATTAATAATTTCAAAGGGGCAATTACTTCTATTGGCTTTAATTCGGTTTGTGGTACAGGGCAAAATGCCTATTACGAACTCGTACATACTTTACCGTCAGAAAAAAAAATATCAACCTACGACCCCGAAGGCTTTTTGGGAACAAAAGGTATTAGATTTTTGAATAATGCAACCTTAATGTACTGCAACTTAGCTTTTCAGTGTATTAGTAATAGAAATTTAGGTGCTAAAATAATAGCAGAAGCAGATAAAATTGGGCTTTATGATGGTTCAGATTTATCCAATATTGAAGATGGTTTTATCTTTGATTTAACGGCTAAAATGGATGGGCCAGCTCTGGTGAGTCCTATGTCTGCCCCTAATACGATTGCCAATGCGTCGTCGAGTATGATGGCAATAAAATCAACTATTAAAGGACCAAACTTTACGGTTTGTGGTGGAGCTTGCGGGAGTTTACAAGCCTTAGACATTGCACTTTTACATTTGTCTGAAAACATGATTGATTGTGCAATCGTGGGTTCTACCGAAATAACTTCTCGTTATCATCAGGCAGTTCGTCAAGGGGAACTTCGTGGAGAAGCCCAAGAGCAAGATGCTCCAGAAATGGGAATAGCCTTTTCGATAGAATCCTTAGAAAATGCTCAAAAACAAGGAACGGAGATTTTAGGAACAATTTTAGGAGTACATTCTGGACAAAAACTTAGAAAAGAAACCTCAGAAGGGCTTTTAATCAGACTTTGTTCTCAACTTCTTAAACAGACAGATTTATCAAGTGAACAACTCGATGGACTTATTTTATCTGCGGGTAGTCATTGTATTGATGAAGTTATTTTCAAAAAACAAGTCAATGAAAAAATCAATCCTGATTTAGCTATTATTTATCCAGAATCAGTACATGGGTATGGCGATAATGCAGGAGGTTTTGCGGGAATGTTGTTTGGTATTGGACTTTTCAATCAAAAAATTAAAAACAACTTACCTTCATTACGCATTGACGGAACTCCGAAGGAAAGCTATAAACATTTAATTATTGCTACCATCGACCGCACAGGTTATGGTATCGTTACTCTTCTAAAAAAAGCATGAATCCATTATTAAATAATTATCAAATCCAACAATTATTACCTCATCGTTATCCGATTCAATTGGTTGACCAAGTGATTGAATTTGAGGAAAATAAAGAAATAATTGCCTTAAAAGCAATCGGTATTGGTGAACCTGCTTTAAGAGGACATTTCCCTAATTTCCCTATCATGCCGGGGGTTTTATTGGTTGAAGCATTAGGACAAACTTGTGCTTTATTATTAGAACTAACTCGCCGACAATGGAAGGTTGGCGATGATTTTAATGTTTCTGATGAGCAATCTTTAGGCGTATTAGGTGGCGTAAAAGTTAAGATGTTAAAACCCGTTCTTCCGGGTACTCTTGTAAAACTAAAAGCAACGCTTGACTGGAGTAAAGGGCCAGCATCATCGCTAAATGTAGTTGCTTATGATGCTATCAACGAAAAAAAAATATTCGTAAGAGGGTCAATTTTAGTAGCAATGGCTCCAAAATCAAGTTTGTCAAGTTAAAAACATACTTGTAAAAGACTGTGAAACCTCTTTCATCTGAAAATTAAGACAATCTCTAAATTAACTTCCAATATCATTTAAAAATGAAAATTAATTTTGACGAATTTTACTCCCGTTATGCCGAATGGGTTATAAAATGGCGTAAATCAATTGTTTATGGATTTTTAGCACTAACGTTAGTCATGGCGGCAGGGGCAAGATTTATGACAATTGATGGCGATATGCTTCTGTATTTTAGCAAAAATATGCCGCAGCGTTTGGCATTAGATAAAATCCATGATGATTATGAACGTACCGACAATGTGGTAGTGGCAATTGCCCCGACTAATAAAAATGTTTTTACGTCGCAAACGCTTTCTGTACTTGAAAAAATGACCAACGAACTTTGGAAAACGCCTTTTGTTTCCAGAGTTGACGGCATTACCAATTTTCAACATACGCAGGTTCATCATGATGATTTGACGGTGAAAAACTTGGTTGAAGATGCCAAAACCAAAACGCCAAATGAAATCAAAAAGATTAGGAATATTGCCTTGACTGACCCCGATTTGGTAAATCGACTCATTTCGCCTTCGGGGCATACTACGGGTATTTATTTGACCATTAAATTTCCTAAAAAAGACTTCATCAGCGAAGGACCAAAAGTTGTCAAGTTTTTGAGAGATTTAAAGAAAAAATACGAAAGTCCAGACTTGAAAATATACTTAACAGGTACTGTTTTCGTGGATAATGCCTTTGCAGAAGCAGGACAAAAAGACATGACCACCCTTATTCCAATCATGTATGGTATAATGGTACTGATGTTAGCTTTTTTCTTTCGTTCAACCGTTGGTATAATTGCTTCTGTATTTATTACACTCATTTCTGTGGGTGTTTCTTTGGGTGTTTTTGGGTATTTTGGTATTCCGATGAACCCCGTTACTACGGCTGCCCCAACCATGATAATTACCGTCGTGATTGCAGACGGCATTCACTTTTTTATCACGGTGGCACAATTAATCAGCGAAGGGCTAAGCAAACAGGAGGCAATAAAACGAAGTATTCAGATGAATTTCAAGCCTTTTTTATTAACGGGCGTTACTAATATTTTAGGGTATTTGAGTTTAAATTTTTCAGACTCTCCGCCTTTTAGTGAATTAGGAAATTTAGTAGCTATCGGAATGTTTACGGGTTGGATGCTATCAATTATTTGGTTGCCCGCACTCATTGCCATGATGCCCATCAAAATCAAAAACTTCAAAATGGAACGTGAGTATAATTTTGAAGGATTCGGAAAATTTGTCGTTAAACATTTCAAAGCAGTCATTGTAGTTTTTATTGTGGCTACGCTTGGTTTAGCTCCTTTTATCTACAAAAATATCATCAATGATATGTTCTTAAATTTCTTTGATGAAGACTTAGAAATCAGAAAAGACACCGAATTTGTCGTGGATAATCTTACAGGGCTGTATTCCATTGAATATTCTTTGGGTGCAAACGGAGCCGATAATATCGCTGACCCTGTGTATTTAAAGAAAATGGAAGAGTTTGAGCGTTGGTTTCAAAAACAAGACAAAGTGGTTCATGTGAGTTCATTTACTTCTGTTATGAGACGACTCAATAAAATCATGCACAACAATGATGACAATTATAATAAAATACCTGAAGATAAAGCTCTGGCGTCTCAATATTTACTGATGTACGAAATGTCATTGCCTTATGGACGTGACTTGAATAATCAGATTAATATCGACAAATCTGCCACACGTTTTAGGGTTGTCTTTAAAAATTTGTACACCGCCGACCTCAAACGTATAGAGGAAGCCGCAAACAATTGGCTGAAGAAAAATGCCCCCGTTTCTATGTATTCCAATGGTACAAGTACCTCCATTATGTTTAGATATTTATCCGAAAAAAATATTGATAATATGCTTTATGGATATGGGTCGGCTTTGGCAATTATTGCGATTGTGATGATTTTAGCCATTAAATCAATCAAATTTGGCTTAATCAGTCTTATTCCTAATATTTTACCAACGGTTTTTGCCTTTGGACTTTGGGGAATTTTTGTTGGCGAAGTTGGACTGGCTGTTGCTTTTGTAACGTCTTTTTCTTCTGGAATTGTCGTTGATGATTCTGTTCATTTTTTTGTCAAATACTTACGAGCAAGGCGGACTTTAGGCTATTCGCCAGCACAGTCTATTATTTATACTTTCAAAACGGTAGGTTCGTCGATGTTGGTATCAACGTTAATTTTGGCGGTTGGTTTTTCGGTATTAATATTTTCGCCGTTTCAGTCAAACGCCAGCATGGGCATTTTGTGTTCATTGACTATATTCATCGCCCTAATTTCCGATTTTTTCTTAACGCCAGCTCTATTAATGGCATTTGACAGAGGTTCTTTTAAAAAGATAGAAGCTGAAGAAAATGACATAGCGTACAGTCCAAACTTGGTATAATACCTTATTACTAAAACTAAAAATGATGAAAAATATAATTTACATAAGCCTTTTCTGCCTGATTTCTATGGGTATTTACGCACAAAATGATGCACAGAAAGGATATGAAATAGCCAAAAAAACGCAAGAAAATATGAGTGGCTATAAAAAATATTATGCAGAAATGGATATGGTTTTGACCAAAGAAAACGGTAAATCGTTTCAGCGAAAAGTAAAAACGTACCATTTGGAGCAACCAAATTTTAGTGAAAAAACGATAAATATTTTTGATGAACCCGCAGACGTGAAGGGTACAAAAATGTTTTCGCAACCCGATGAAAAAAATACGGTTGATGACCAATGGCTTTTTTTGCCCGCCCTCAGCAAAACCAAAAGAATAGCCAATGAAAACAAATCAGGGCCTTTTATGGGAAGTGAATTAGCATTTGAAGATTTGGGAAGCAATAAGTTAACAAAATTTACTTACCAATTTGGAGGCACAAAAATAAGAAACGGACGTGAATGCTTAATTCTACTCATGTTTCCCGTAAGTAAATACAGTGGCTATCATCATGTAGAATCTTGGATTGATAAAGAAAGAATGCTTCCGATATATTCAAGGTATTTTGATAAAAGAAATGAACTGGTTAAGGTTTTAGAAGAAGAACTTAGAGATTTTGGAAAATTTAGTTTGCCTTCAAAAATGAAAGTTCATAATGAAAAAACAGGTAGAGAAACCGTTATCGTTTGGAAAAATTTTAATTTCAACGTCAATATCGATGAAAAATTTTTCAATGCAAATGTCTTTGAAACCATGAATTGACAAGCTGTTGATTACTTATTTGACTTCAACCTTAAAAATGAAAAAATGAAATTCAAAATTGTTTTGTTATTTGTCGGAATTACCCTTCATTTTTTAGCAAAAGCACAGACTGATACATTACAAGTTGATACAACCGAAGCAAAATCTCCTAAATTGCTGCATCATTTACAAGGAAATATCGGACTTGAAGCAACGTATTTTTATGATTCTCCTTTTCTCCCTTCGCAAGAATCGGGACAGGTTTCTTTATTGGTAAATTTGAATTATCAAGCTTGGACAAAAAATCAAAGATTAAAACTTATTATTAAACCTTATTTACGGATTACAGCCTTTGATAAAAGTCGTTCGCATATTGATTTACGAGAAGGGTATTTGTTATATTCTGCCAAAAGTTGGGACGCAAAAATGGGCTTTCAGAACATTTCATCTGGTTTTGCACAAGGTTTTTCGGTAATGAATGTTATCAATCAAACCGATGATTTAGAAGTCCCTTGGTCGCCTGTTGCATTAGGGCAACCCATGATTAATCTTGGTTATCTAAAGAAAAACTTTGCTTTCAGAGCAATGGCAATGCCTTTTTTTAGGGTCAAAAAATTGCCTGATTTTGATAGCAGACTCAATATTTACCCATTGCCCATTAATACTCAAAATGCTAAAATTGAATCTAATAATGTGAGTTGGGCGATAAAATTATCCGATAAATTTTTAGCTGATAAATTAGAAACCGAAGTAATATATTTTGAGGGTTTATCCAATACGCCATATATTATTCCAACGCCAGATTTTAGCTCTCTCAATCTCAATTATTTGAGAATGAATTATTTAGGATTATCTTCTCAATATGTTTGGAAGAGTTTGGTAGTAAAAGGAGAATACGCATATCGCCGACAAAATAACCAAGAATATTGGGGTGGAATGGTTGGTTTTGAGTATCCTTTTGCCAATATTGGAGGTTCGGCAATAGAAATGAATCTATTTGCAGAATATTTTTATGATGCTTGGCGAGATAAAAATCATTTTCCGTTTTCAAAAATAGCCCTTTTGGGAAATCGGGTAGATTTTGGAGATATTCAAAGCACCACTTTGTATATGAAAATGTTACTTTTACCTACCGAAAATACTTTTAATCGTCTTTTTGTCAATTTAGAAATTTCTCGTCGAATGATGAATCATTGGGAAACTAAGATTTCGTGGGTTTCTTATATCGGGCAGGCTATTCCCAAAACCGAGCCGCTAACCGTAATGCAACACGTTAATAATGTAACTATTTCGCTTAACCGTTTTTTTTAATGAAAATTTCATCCTGTTCCATTCCTAACAAATCATTACTTTTAAAGGTATTTCCCAAAATTGATTATGCTGATTCTTACAGCGTGAACTTACCTGATTCTTTAAAAATTAATGCTCGTGATGCTACCCGAACTTTCTTTGAATGTTCGCCCGACTGGGTAATATATTTAATGAAGCTAAGGGATAAATTAGTGGGAATAGTGGGTTTAAAAACGCATAAAAACCCGACTGAAAAACCAGATTTCAAGAAAGTGCAATTTGAAGTGGGAGAAAAATATGGACTTTTTGAAATTACCAATCATGTTGATGGCGAAATAATAATGGGGGCAGATGATAAACATCTCAATTTCAGAGTATCAATAATGATTAATGAAAATTCCAATTTGTCACAGCAATTAATTGTGTCAACTGCCGTAGTGATTCATAATAAATTTGGAACAGGCTATTTTAAAATTATTGCTCCATTTCATCAAATTGTTGTAAAAAGTTTTATTAAAAAAATGGCAATTCTTCTCATAAAATGATTTGGATAAAATTTCTTCATTTTTCAGCTATTGATGACATTATTTTAGGGCATTTTTTAGAAATACTACCTCCGAAAATACAAAAACATATTTTACAAAAAAAACGCCCAGATGACCAAAAAAGGAGTCTTCTGGGTATATTTTTGGTAAAAAACTTTTTAGCAGAACACTGTTTGCCCTTTTCTCTTTTGTTTGAAATTCAGTTTGAAAATTTTGTAAAACCTGCTTTTCAAACGATTCAATTAGATTTTAACATAAGTCATACCAACGAATATGTTGTTGCGGCATTCTCATTTCAACATAAAATTGGTATTGATATTGAGCAAGTTCGTACAGTTAAAGGTTGGGACGATTGTACATATTTGAATGATAATGACCTTAAAAAACTACAAATAGCGATTTCTCCTTCTTCAACTTTTTTAGAAATATGGTGTCAGAAAGAAGCCGTTTTAAAAGCTTGTGGTTGTGGGTTTGCAGTGCCGATTAGTGAGGTTGAAATAATGAATGATTTTGCGATGCTGAATGGACAAAAATGGTACTTACACGTTTTTCATCTAAAAGACAATTTAAGCGTTATTGCCTCCAACAAGCCAAATGCTATCATACAAATAGAAGAATACAAAATACCGTAATTCAATGATATAAAAAACAAAAAATCCTAAATCCTAACTGAACTGGGTTATTAAGTTATTCCTCAAAATTATTGATAAATAGGGTCTTTAATCGTAATGATGTGTCCAAATAACTAATCTTTTCACTCATTACTTATTTGTGGACATCTTATTTTTTTGTTTGGAATTAAAAATTGTATTTTAAGAGAAGTTGTAATATAAGCATCATTTCCATTTTTACTTCCTCTATTAGTTCCTATCGCTCCAAAGGCTACGTGTGAGGAATTGAAGGGGTTTGTATTGGGTAAATTGTTATCATTGAGATATTTAATAACGTTTGTATTTCTGTCAATTCCTGTATTTGCGGCTATTGGTTCACGGCTTCTATTTGACAAAGCCACCCCAATTTGATTAGAAAATAAACCTGTATTGGGATAAATACTTGATACATCATCAAGATAGTCTGTAAAGATGGAATGATATGTAACTTCAAAAGAGCAATCAATTACTTTATTATATCGGTATCTCAATCCAATTCCCGATGGAATGGTAATTCCTGATAATTTATATGGTTCTGGATAAATAATATTAACCCCTTGTCCTTCTGTATGGTAAGGTTCGAGGTTTATCCATTGTTGATTTCCAAAACTAACAGGCAGTTTTGCTTGAGGATTATGAATATAATAGCCAATACCTACTAATAGATAAGGCGATAGATTGAGCCTTTTACGAAAATCAGTAGTATAATCTAAAGGGTGATATTCAAGGAAAGTTGAAATTTGTTTGAGGTCATTTCTGAAATGTAAATTTCGGATAAAGTCAAGGTCATTATTAGCGTAAAAATCATCTCCAGACAAACGTATATATGAAGCCGCTATACCAAGATGTATTGCAGGATTGAGGGTGTAGGTATATGAACAATTAATATTCCATCTGATTGCCTCGATATTGTTTAAAGCCCCTATATCTCCAGAAAAATGAGATGACCCTATACCCAAACTTAAAGTCGAGTATTTTATAAGCGTCTTTGAGGAATATTTCTTTTGGGACAGACCTTCAAAACTCCTCAAGAAAAATAGTATCAAAACAAGGATACTGATTATAGAATTTCTCTTATTTATTGGTATCATAGAGCGAAAAACATTTGGCTAATCTCAAAATAACCCACACCTCAAAAAGGTGTAGGTATCCAAATAACCCATAAAATTGTAAACTTTTTATACCTGAAGTAAAATGATTAAAATAAATCCATTCTTACTTTATCTGTCCTTGAAATGTTTTTGAAAACTCATTCCAATTTTGTGTTTTATAGTGATTTCCGCCAAAATAATTTATGGCAAGGTCAATGTTTTTAGCAGAATTGTAGCCTTTAATGAAATTAAGAATTGTCAATTTTTCATCAAAAAATAAAAGCGTTGGAAAACTCAAAGGGCTTTGTCCTTTTTGAAATATTGTGGTTATTGGATGAAAACCATTAGTTGATACTAATTCCTTATCATTGAATCGAATTGAGTTTTTATCAAATGCGTCGGCTTTTATACTGTAATAATTTTGATTGATATAATCTATAATCATTTGATTATTGAAGACTTCCTTTTCAAATTTTTGGCACCATTCGCAATCTTTAGCATATACTTCAACGATTACTTTTTTGGGAGTTTTAGCTTGTACTACTTTCAACTGTTCAAATGTTATCCATTCGATAGTATTTTTTTGAGCCAAAGAAATGTGATGATTGCCAAGACAAATCCAGAGCAATAGCGAGATAAACTTGGCACTATATTTTATTGGTACATTTAATAAACACATTTTTAGAAAAGGTTAATCTGTTCAGTATTTTTGAATAGTGTCATCAAGGAAAAAATAATACAAAAGCGTGAATATTTCACGCCCTGTATGTATCACCGCCCTATTTTGGCATTCCTTCCTCTGCCTTAATATTTATTCAGAATGAGTAGGTACGATGGTCGCCCTTACTTATTTCAAAAAGATTTTTTCGTTTTTTTTATTACCGTAAATGGCACACAAATTTCTTTACAATCAGTTTTGTCTTTTACAACGGTCTGAACCTTATTTGAAGAACTGTACCCTATACTTCCGCCTCCATTTGCAAATGCTTGATTGATAAAAAGACCTGTTTTTTGAGCCACTACACTAAAAATTATAGTTTGACTATCATTAGGTATTATCACATTTGAGGATTGACAAGTGACGAGTGTCCTTGTTGAATTATTAACAATCACAATATTTGATTGACAATTCCAGCTATCAGATGACACTGTTTTCTGAAAAGTTAGTCCTTGTTGCAAAGTGTCTGTTACTGTTATTATATCTTGGGTAGCTGTATTACCAATATTTTTTATAGTTAAAGTATAGTTAAAAGCATTTTCCACGACTGCTGCATTGGGTGCATTTTTCGTGATGTCAAGTATCGGCTTTTGAGGTAAACACGCTACAAAACCTGTGGCTTTCTCTATCGTCATATTAATACCTGTTATGAGGCTAATATCCTTCCCAATTTCAAAATTGAGAGGATATGTACCCTCTTGATAGGTTATTGGAATAATGTTATAGACGCCATCTGGATTTCCTTCAAAAGTAGGGTTCATTTTTATTAATAATATTTTCCCTTTGCCGTCAGTCAAGGCATAACTTACTGTCTTTCCTATTGCAATGTTTATTGCCAAAGAAGTAAAATTCCCTGTTGAATTGTTACAATCACATATATTAGTTGGCACTACCACTGTTTTATAACAAGCTGAAACTAAATTTATATTTTTCCCAACATCCAAATTAGGAACATAAAGGGCATTCTCGTAAGTTATTCCATAAGCTAAATAATTACCTGCTAACACATTTTGAAAGGTTGTACTATTTACAGGTGTTACATACTTAATTGTACCATTGTTATCGGTCAATACCAAACGACTGCTAAACCCTATACCCGTAGTATGCCCTGTGAGTGTCATATTAAAAGTTCCTGCTTTATAGTTGCATTCTAAGCGATTTTGGCTAAAAGTTGGGGAACTAATCGTTAAAACAAACCCCATCATGATAGACCAAAATAGGTAACCAATGTCATGCTTTATCCTCGATGGTTTTATTTTTTCTGTGATGGTTTTCATTGTATTTTATGGGGCTTTATTTGTCATGAAGCATCGTATTTAAACACTATCTGAATTTTATAGCCTAACAAATTGAGTGTTAGGCTATAAAATAAATGTTTAATATTTTAAGACTCCCGGATTGATATTGGTTGGGCAACCTACATTGGTATTGACGGTATTTGAGTTTGTATTACCTGTTGTACCACCACCATTTACAGAAGCTGTATTATTGTAATTTCCTGATAATACAGGATTTACGACCAACGTTATCACACTATTTGCACCTACTGCAATGGCATTGTTCGTAATACAAGTTACGGTTTGTCCAACTGCTGAACATGACCAACCACTACCATTACCAGACACAAAATTCAAACCTGTTGGTAGCACGTCAGATACCACAATTTGCCCATTTGTATTACTTGTTCCAGTATTTGATACTGTCAATGTATAATTATAATTTACACCTACTGTTGCTGTTGTTGGCCCTGCCTTTACCATTGCTAAATTGGGCGTTGGGGCTGGATTAATTTGTGTAGTCACACTGTTTGAAGTTGAAGAAGTTTTATCTCCACCACCTGTAACTGACGCCACATTGACATAAGTACCTGTTTGGGTAGGTGTTACTATCAAATTAATGGTTGATGTTCCATTGACAATAATCGCAGTTGTACTTGTACAAGTAACGGTTTGACCTACTCCAGAACATGACCAGCCTGTTCCTGAGCCACTCACAAAAGTTAATCCAGCAGGGAGAGCATCAGTTACAGTAATAGTTCCTGTGGTTGCTACTGTTCCTGTATTATTTATGGTTAAGGTATAGTTGTAATTTGTGCCAACTGTTCCTGTTACTGGACCCGATTTTGAAATCACCAAATTGGGTGTTGGTGCTTCATTAATAGTAGTATTTACATCATTGGAAATTGACGGGGTCGAATCGCCACCACCTACTACTGAAGCATTATTTACCACAGCTCCTGAACTCAAAGGATTGACCGTTAATACAATAGAACTACTACCATTTACCAAAATGGGATTATTGGTAGTACAAGTCATATTTTGACCAACTGCTGAACATACCCAGCCCGAACCTGTTGCACTTACAAAAGAAAGCCCCGCTGGAATAGCATCTGTTACACTTACAAGCCCATTAGTGGGGGCTGTTCCTGTGTTATTAACCGTTAATGTATAGGTAAAATTTGTTCCTACGGTTGCGGTACTTGGTCCAGTTTTTATCAAGGTTAAATTGGGCATTGGAGCCGCATTGATGACTGTTGTCACTAAGTTAGATGTGGATGAGGTATTATCTCCACCCCCTACAACGTTAGCAGTATTATTAACTGTTCCAGTTGCTGTTGGATTGACGGTTAAGGTAATATTACTTCCTCCATTGACAGAAATCACATTATTGGTAATACAAGTAACTGTTTGTCCTGATGCCGAACAAGTCCAGCCTGTTCCTGTACCAGACACAAATGTTAATCCTGTTGGGATAATATCAGTAACAGTAACTAAACCTCCATTAGTCGCTGCTGTTCCTGTGTTATTAACGATGAGTGAATAGTCAAAATTTACGCCAACCGTTCCAGTCGCTGGACCCGACTTTGAAATTACTAAATTAGGAGTAGCTGGATTACTGACCACTGTATTTACCGAGTTTGATGTACTTGGAGTATTATCTCCACCTCCTGAAACTGAAGCTGTATTATTGAAGCTACCTGTTTGAGTTGGGGTAACTGTCAAATTGATTATTGATGCCGAACTTGCTGGTAATATTGAACTACTGGTGGTACAAGTTACGGTTTGACCATTAGCCGCACAAGACCAGCCATTGCCAGAGCCTGAAACAAATGTAAGTCCAGAAGGAAGTACATCTGTTACCGTGACAACTCCAGAGGTTGGAGCAACCCCGTTGTTACTTACACTTAAAGTATAGTTATAATTTGACCCGACTGTACCAGTAGTTGGTCCAGCTTTTGATACTACTAATGCTGGCAAACACACGATATAACCCGTACCTGTCGTTACACTCACACATGAACCACTTACGCCACTAATATTATTGTTGACAGCCAATCCATTCACAGTTCCATTTCCGTCATAACTTACTCCGTAAATATTATAAACGCCATTGCCATAACCTGTAAATGTTGGAACGTTATCAATAGCTAAAATTTGCCCTTTACCATCTGTTAGTACATATTTATTTACTTGACCAGCTATTGAAGTTTGACCACTCACCGAAGCCGACAGTATTCCACTTGCATTATTACAATCACATACATTTAGAGGAATAGATGTTGTTTTGTAACAAAATCCAACAGAATTTACATTTCCTCCAACTGCCAAATTGGGATTTGTAGAAGCATCATAAGTGATTCCATAAGCCAAATAACTACCAGCAGTTACATTGTTTAAAGTTGTATTATTGGCTGCTGAGACATATTGAATTACTCCCGTAGCATTAGTCAATACTAATTGACTGGTAATATTAGAGCCTGTTGACTGTCCAGAAAGAACTAAAGTAACATTGCCTGCTTTAAAATTACAAGTACCCGTTTGTGCATTTAAAGATTTGGTAGGGATGAAAAACAAAACCATTACCAAAAATAAGATGAGTGATTTAGCCATACGTGGAACAATATCTTGCCCGTATGCTAAGGTATATATATGATTCATATCTTTTTTATTTATGACATTAAATAATTACAAACGGGTTAAAGAACCTGCATTAATTGTACATCCAGTAGTTGTACTCACGGTATTGGAGTTCATTGAGGTAGTATCGCCACCACCAACAATACTTCCAAGGGTATTGAATGTACCATTAACGGTTGGGGTTACGGTAAAAGTCACCGTATTTGAAGCTGATGGAGCTATTACATTTGAACTTGTACACGTCACATTTTGTCCAGTAGCACTACAAACCCAACCCGTTCCTGTGCCGCTTACAAAACTAAGCCCTGCTGGAAGAGTGCTTGTTAGTGTAATGGGTGTACCAGTTGTACTTATTGCTCCGTCGTTCGATACTGTATATACGTAATTAAAATTAGTGCCAACTACGGCAGTTGATGGTGCTGAAAGAGCAATGGTTATATCTGGATTACCAACAGCACATGGAGCAGAAGTTCCATAATTAGTAGTATATTGGTTACCGGGGCCAGCTCCAACGATGGAGATATTATTGCCTGCGTTTAGACCGACAGGAGTGGGTGTCGTTCCGTTGACAAATAAGTCTAAATTACCCAAACATGAACCAGCTATTTCAAAAGTAAATAAATCAATTTCTGTATTGACTGCAATATCGAATTGGGGAGTATTATTCAATTTAAAAAAGATATAGTCTTTTGATGAATTAACAGAGGGGGCATTGGTACGATTAAACCCAAATGAAGGAGCAGTAGTAACACCGCTTCCCCCAGAAAGAATCATATTGGTTAAGTTTTGAATTGTACCAGACCCCGTTGGAATTAATACGGTAAACTGAAAAGAGTTAGATATTTGAGCCGCAGAACCTGAATAGGCTGTTGCTGATTTCATTGAGGCTTTATAAGAGCCATTGGTTAATTTTTGAATTCGGTAGGTTACTTGAGCAAAACTTCCTTGACTTAAAAGAAGTAATGCACAGAATAATCCAAAAATGATTGGTAGCTTTTTCATTGGGAATGCTTTTAAAATGTTAATATACTTTGGGTTTTGACTATTGAATTATCATTAGTTTCTGTGTATTTGTCCCATACTTATCATCTCGCTGCAACTTAAAGAAATAAGCCCCCGATTTTAAAGATGATACTTCTATCTCCTGAGATTGTTCTCCATAACTGGAATTAACAGACTTTCGTATTTTTTCTAAACCTGTATTGTCAAAAATAAGAATGTCTAATTTTTTGATTGCTTCGGCATCATCCAATTGATTATTCCAAGTAATTATGACTTTATTAGAAGCAGGATTTGGATATAAGTTCTTTATTTGAAGATAAGTCTTTACTGCATTTTCAGATGACATTGGTAGTGGTTCAACATTACTTAAATAGGCATTTCCGGGGCCATGCCCTAAAATACTTATGTAATTTTTAAGATTGTATTGAGTTTTATTAGTGGATAAAGCCATAATGTCTTGGTCATTATTTATCAAACTGACCTTAGCTTTTACATCGCCAATATTCTTGAAAGAAAATAGGCTTATTTCTTCTCCCTTTTTATATTTGAATTGGCTGTGTGCCATTGTCTGCATACCAAATGAAATATAAGTATAATCTGGAGCTAAAGCGGGTTTTGTAAGATTGGCATTATTAACCCAATTGGTTTCTGGTTGAAGTGACATTATTTCTCGGATAAGAAAATTTGTTGCTCCTTCTACTTTTAGGGTTACTTGAGCAGTACCTGTTATATTTTGATTTCCTTCATAAGTTTCTTCTGAAACCATGCTTACGATATATGTTTGACGGTCTTCTTGGCGAGTGAGTTTGAATTTCACTTGTGCATAAGTTAAAACAGTACATAAACAGAAAACAATGAAAGCTGAAAATGTTTTTTTCATGGGACTTACTTGTTTGGTATTAAGTTTTAGGAACACTTCGTCCTGATTTAGGAAGAAGTGTTCGCATAATTTATGGGATTTGCTGGGTAATAATTGCATTGGGAAGTTGTACGGAATTTCCTAAGAAATAGTACAAAACATTAAAAAACACAAGGTCGGTATCACTATCAGGGCCTTGATAGATGGTATTTCCATCCATGTTGAAGTCCGTTTTTAGATAATTGATACGTATAAAATTGGCATCTCCTGCGGTATTACCAGAGGCAAAGTAGATATTACTAAACACATAGTCAATATCACTACCCGGCCCTTGAAAAATAACATTACCATCACCCGAAGCATTGCCAGCCCACATTGTTTTTATGCCTGTACTTGCTCCACTTGTGAAAGTATATTGAGCATAAGGGCTTGATACATTGTAATTTGTGGTTGAATTAGTCGTAAAATTTACCACGATTGGGGTACTGTTAATGGTAACGGGTGTACCTGTCATAACTCCTAAGTGATTACGATGACGAACTGCTACATAATAATTACCTCCCGCCAAACCGCTAAATGTTACTGCTGAAAGACCATCAGTATCTACAATATCTCCATCTCGTTGAATCAATGCTGCTCTACGTGCCAATACTGTTGATGGATTTGAAGAGCTATGCAGTTCTAACATTATCCAATCTACAATGGCATTATTCCCTGTAATATTCAATACTGATGCTGAAATACTTTCTGTACCAGCATAAGTAAAGTCTGATAAACTGCTATAAGGTTGTGTGAACGGAATCAGAGATTGTACTCTTAGAGCATCATTCATTAATCCCGTATTCGGGTTAAATGGACCTTGTAAAAATACTTTTGCCGATACCAAGCCTACTGAACCACCCACAATTGTATTTACTGTATTAGAGTTTTTAGCAGTTGTACTTGGGTCGCCACCACCTGTTACCGTTGCGGTATTACTATATGTACCTGATAATGTTGGCGTTACAGTTAAAGTAATACTTGAATTACCTCCTGCAACAATTGGTGTTGTATTGGTACAAGTAACCAATTGAGCAATAGCACTACAAGACCAACCCGTGCCACTACCTGTCAAGAATGATATACCCGTTGGTAAGTTATCTTGAACAATGATACCACCTGTTGTTGCTAAATCTCCAATATTATTCACTGTTAAAGTGTAAGCAAAATTAGTATTGACAGTTACCGTTGTAGGAGCAGACTTACTGATGGTCAAATTGACACTCGGTTTATTACAGGCTGAAAGTGTAACTACAATTACACTTTCACTGCTAAAACACATGGTGGTAGTGTCGTAATATGCTACAAAGAATGTTCCCGCACCAGATGCTGTAACGGCATTGCCATTTATTCTATTAGATGCTGATACAGGTGATGCTGAGTGATAACTAACGACCATTCCTGAGGGTTTTGCCGTAGAATCTACTAAAGTTCTCAAATCAACATTTGCGACAGGGCAAGTATTTGTTGCTACTCGTATTAATGAAGCATCACTATAACAAGAACCAAATTTATATACACCATAGTATAATCCTGAAGTTACAGCATTGGGAGTTGTAACAACATTTTGAGGCGTTATTGGTAAACCACTATGCCACTCAAATAATGCCCCAACAGGTATTGATTCTGTGGGTTGATGAGTAGTGAGGTCGGTGGTGGGTGTTTGGGCTTGAGCATATATTATGCCCAAACACCACACAACCAAGCCAATTACCCAACTTATTTTATTTCTATTGTAATTCATATTGATAGAATTTTAATGTTGAGTAATTTATTTCAATTTAGGACCAACTTGTGTAGATGAACAATTATCTAAAGTCCATACATCTGTTATTACTTTCTTCTTTGCAATGATAGAAGATAAGTCGGCCGAACAAGTGGCTGTTGTACCTATCGTGAAATTCATTATACCTAAAGCCGTTCCATTGTACTTTATGGGAATGTACAAGGTTTGAATTCCTGTTGTTTCTGTTGATACAGACGTGATTCCATTTGCTAAACTCATACCCGAACCGTTTATCGTAATCGGAGTGAATGTGCCTGTTGTGGTTACATTAACAGTTACTGCCAATATATTTTGGCTTGGCAATCCTGCTATTGGTGCTGGGATAATTTGAGTTTTATTACAATCTATCGTTCCTGCTGCTGCTGCTGATACATTCACTTTATAGACCGCTACATTACACTTTGCAGGCGTACTACTATCACATACTTTCATACAGAAATAATAATTACCCGGAATTGTTGG
>NZ_QGGO01000035.1:0-20850 GCF_003148625.1 Arcicella aurantiaca
GGAATCTCGCCCGAACAGCAAATAAATAATCCAAATGTAAATTCCTTACGAAACTATGCTAAAATAGCCGCTTGATTCGTAGCGTAGTATTGATATTAAAGATAGATGAACAAATGATAAGAGACATTGATAAGCATCCAATAATCAATTCAAACAAAAAAAAATGTCAACAATTTGGGAATTATCAACCTGATTATAATAGCCATAAAGTGAAAGATGCGAAATTAGATATAGAGAATAGAGGAGATAGAATTGAGATGCTTGAAAAAGAAATAAAAAGCCTAAAATTAACGATTGAGTCTCTTGTTAATACTATAGAAAGTAAATTGAATCTACTATGATTTGCTCACTAAATAAAAAAAAGATTAATATTATTTTACAAAACAAATCTTGTTTTGTAGCCTTATGCAATTCTATTCTCTACATTTTTCAAAAAATAATTGTCTGTATCACTCGTTGTCTTCGAGCCTCTCCCGCAACCATTTTGGGTAGCCATGTTGGACCTTCAGCAATAACTCTGATGGCTTCTTCATCGCAACCATAACCTAATGATTTTATCACTTTAAAATCTAAAAGTTGTCCATTTTTATTTACCTTAAATGCCACAACGACTTCGCCAACTACCTGTTTATCAACAGCTTGCTTTGGTTTTCTCAAATTCTTTTGCAAATATTCTAAATACTCATCAGGACTTACCGACGGCTGAGCAGGATGTTCAGAAGGGTTATATTTCCATGTTTTATTTCTCTTTAAATCAATAAAAATCAACTCTGCTTTTGGTTGAATAAATAGCTCACTTCCAAGATTATTATTCAGATTGATTTCAGTGTTTTCAAAATTGGGGGCTACCAAATTTAGCTTATTTTTTACGTCCTTTTTTTCAAAATTGAATTGCCCATTTGAATCTGTTTTTCCAATAACTTTTTCGTTGGCTAAAATCTCAACATTGGGAACAGGTTTTTGAGTATCTTCATTCAAAACAACTCCACTAATAATACTTAATGGTTGAATTGCTTTTTTTGCATAACTATCTCCTGCACTTCTCATCACGGCAGATGGTGCGGGAGTCGCCTCCACCACAATTGGAGCATCATAAGAAACAACTGACTGAGTAGCTCTTGGAATTTCCACCACCTCTTCTTTCCCACCCATAACAGACTCACTAACAATACTTTGCGAATCCCCACCACCATTTCCACCACTTACTATTTCTTTTCTTTTAGCCTTTTTTGCAACAATTGCTACTTTATTTTCAGTAACAATTTTAGTCATTTCTTCTTTAATTTTCTCTTGGGAAATTGTCGAATTTGAGGATGAAATTTTATGCTCATTTTTAGCTATTTTTTCTTCTTTTTGAGAAGGAATTACAGCTATTTTTCCATCAGAATTTGCCTCATTTTTAGTAGTCAAAATATAGATTCCAAGCCCTAAAAATAACAAAACAGAAGCTGCTCTCGCATACAAAGGCACACGCTTCCAAAGTGGATAAATTTCGGTTTCTTCTTTGCGTATTTTTTCCTCTAAACTTTTTGATAATGAAGCATTTATTTGAGCAAAATCAACTTTTTTCTCTCTCGAAATTTCATATCCTTCCACCATATCATGCAAAACGGCATCACTTAACATTGCCTTTTCAAACTCATGCGTTTGTGCGTGTGAAAGCGTGCCTGCGAGATAGGCTTTAATGGTTTCGGGAGATATGTTTTTGTTTGTTTTCAAAGTATTTGATTGGCACACGGATTTAACGGATTAGACACAGATTACTTTATTTCACTTTCGTATCTATTTAACAAATTATCCGTGTCTAATCCGTAAAATCCGTGTGCCAATATTATCATTTATCCATGCAAATCTTCAAATTTCGCTTACCGTTTTGTAAGTAACTTTTCACTTTATTTATCTCAAAACCAGTCAATTGAGCCACTTCTTGGTAAGTTTTTTCTTGCATAAAAAATAATTCTACCGACTGTTTTTGTTCTGAATTTAAGGTTTTTAAGCAGTCTTCCAATTTCGTCAGATTCTGTTCCACATCAAAACCATCATTAAGATGCTCAGTTGTTGAAAATTCCATAAAATGATTTTCGGAAGAATCTTCATCGGTAAAAATTTCGTCATTGGTAACAATTAAATTCTTCTTTCGCAAAGCCATTAGGCAAAAATTTCGAGTTACCATACCCAGCCAAGCCTTAAAATTCTCTACTTCGTGTTGTCTTAATTTCGGAATTAATTCTTCAAAAATCTGCATGACAGTATCTTTTGCATCGTCTTCGTCCTTAAAATATTTCATAGCAATAGTAAAAACCATTTCCATTTCTGGCTCATACAATTTTCCTAAAACGGATAAATCTCCCGTCTGACGATACTCTTTTAGGAGGTCTATTTCGGTTTGAGGTTTATGTTTTTTCTTGAAAAAGAGCATTGACAAGTAATCCAGACTTAGAAATACCAAGCGAAAAGCGATTTGCGAAAAAGCGAATGAGTGTATTGGTAAAACGAACAGCTTCCATTGTTTATCTTTTACAAACCTCAATCAGTTAAGTATATTTCTACGAAAGATAAATATTTTGACTGAATAAAAATATTTCAAAAAATTATGGATTCCCAATAGAAGGTGTACCATGTATTCAAAACATGAAAACGAAACTATTTTTATTAGACTTCCTGCGAAAGTGTTTTATGATTGAAAAATGGTATATTTTCGAGTGAAAATAGCGGGAATTTTGAAAGCATAGCAGAGAAATGGGGGGATGCCCAATCTTGAAAAATTTTCGCTATTGGTAGCCGAAAAGATGTTGTTTTACGACTTAAAACACTTTCGCAGGAAGTCTATTGCTTGCACTCATTTTGGCATTTCAGTAAATGCTCAACAAAAAGTTATCAATAGACAGGTTATTTATTGACCAAACAGGTTTGTTAGTAAAAACCAGTAAAGCTATTGGATAAAACTGAAAATCGTGAGGGAGTGAACAATAATGAAGAGTAAAATAAAAATCCGTTTAGAAAATTTCTAAACGGATTTTTATTTTACTTCCTGCGAAAGTGTTTTATGATTGAAAAATGGTATATTTTCGCTATTTGTAGCCGAAAAAATGTTGTTTTACGACTTAAAACACTTTCGCAGGAAGTCTATTATAACAATGAAGCTCTTATTTCTTTTACGAATTCAATGTTTACTCCTACTAATAACGCTATTTTTTCATCTGAAAAATCAGTTTGAGTTAGCAGATTTATCGTAAAGTTGTTTTTGTCTTCTTTTTCTTTGATACTCATTCCTTCTTCTCTTCCTTCTTCTCTTCCCTCTTTTCTTGCCATCCGTCTCTCTCTGTCTAAAACAAATTCTTTTAAGCCCATGGTGTTCGGTCGGTTTGTTATTTTATCTAATTCTATATCAAATTTACTAATTAATTCTTTACTTTCAAATCGCACATACAGCTTTAAAAACCTTAAAAGTGCTGTTATTCTTTCTCTCGAAAAATTCTTTGCGTAGAGTTTTCTGAGCAACTGCATTTTCAAATCAAACAAAGACTTTTCCGAAATTTTCCCTTTCTTCAAGGCTGTCAGAACAACTAATATTACCGAAGCGAAAGGATTATCATTCTTTTCAAGTTCCTTTTCGTCTGCATCCAAAACTTTATATACATTGAACTTAAAATCAACAGAAGAACCTATAAATTCTTTTTTATACATCTTCGGGTGAAAGGATTTATTTTTATCAGTCAATATCGCCAAACTGGTAACATCTCTATCATATTTATCTAAAATACGATAGTAATACTGAAACATTCGCTTTTCAAATGCTTTATCGGTGCTTCCTTGTACTTCGATATGTACTAAAACCCACTCGTCTTTTCCTGATTTACGATAAACTTTGATTAATTTATCTACATATTTCGGACTAAATTCGTCAGGATTATTCGGGAAGATTTGTTCTAATTCTTTATCTAAAAAAGAGATTTTACGGTTGAAATCAAAAATTTCTTCCGCATTTGAAAAAAAGAATTTTAGAAAATCATCAGATAGGTCTTCAATAAGTCCTTTCCAGAGGGCATCATCTCTTTTCATTTATTGATTTTAGGTATTGAACGTTAAAAAAGGGTAGCATTATATGTTGAAAATTATTTCACTTCTTCGTAATCTACGTATTCTCCTCCCCCAAAATTTTCTGATTTTTTTCCATTTTTTTTCGGAACGAAATCAATATCTATCTCCCCTTCTCGCTTTTGTTGAGTTTGGTACGCTTTTTGTTGATGCCGCATATCTTGTTGTGCCTTGTTAACTTGAGTCACAATGAAGCCTTTTAATGCCCATTTCATTAATTTAGGCAATATATAGAAGATAACAGCGAGTATTATTATGAACTTAAACATGGTCTTTGAAATTAAAATTAGAGAAAGAAAAGGGTAAAATAGACAATTTTGCTCTTACTCTTATCAATTATATCGTTGTTCTTTGGAAAATAACGCTAAAATTACAAATTAGTTTACTCCACAATATCCTTTTTTATGAAGTTTTTACGAGTGGTCGTATCGTTATATGAATAGAATTGATAAATTCGCATGAATTTATAACCCTATCTTATGAAAAATTGGCTTAAAAATCTGCTGTTCGTATTATTTTCATTCATTTTCTTAGGATTTGGAATGCTGGTAGCTGAGATTTTTATACGTGAAAAAGGCAATCCTCTCAAAGACCCTAATTTTTTAGCACAAACTCCTTCTGATACTGTTACTATCACTAATATTACCACTTTAGATTCCACTCAAGGATGGATAAACGATACGATAGACTTATCTGAACCTGCACCCCAAAATACTGAAAATAAACAAGTTATCACAAAATCAAGTGAGCAAAAAGATTATTTAGTTATTACAGGAATGTATGGGCAAAAAGCTAATGCTAACCGTGAAGTAAAAAAACTAAAAGACTTTGGGTATTCAGAAGCACATAGTTTTCGTAAATCTTCAATGGATGCAGTAAGTGCAGGATATTTCGGGAAGGAAGAAGCGGAAAATATAGCCTCTGAATTAAAAAACAAGGGTTTTCAGGCAATAGTCAAACATCAGTAATAAGCTTTTAGAGGTACTAAATACGGTAATATTTACAATCTTGTATTATCAATAAATACCATCAAACTACCGTTTTCTTAATCTCGCTTTAATTTCGGTCACTAAATTTGGTGATTTAAACAATAATTTGTTATTTCGGACGTGTTTGAAATAACATTTTCATATTCAACAACAGTCTTTTACCAATTTAATTTAAAATAACATCAAATGAGCAAGTTCGATGAAGCAATTGAGACCTACCAAGAGTCTCTAAAAGATTTAGGTATCACTATTGATACCGACCTACTTACAGCTGTGGCTAAAGGTTTAGGTCCTTCTATTTACAATGCAGACTCATCAAAAGTATCTTCTTCTGACTCAGAAGAAATCGCACGTGTAAAGAATAATTTTCTTATTGGAAAGTTAGGCTTAGCCGATGGTCCTGAGTTAGATGCCGCTATTGATAGCGTTGTTGAACAATTAGGAGCATCAAATCGTAACAAATATAGAGCTGTGTTTTATGCTCTTTTAGTTATTAAATTAGGTCAAGAATCTTTTTACGCATAATCATAGCGAAATAGAATGACAACAAAAAATCCATCCTACAACCGTAAGATGGATTTTTTCTCTAACAACAACAAGAATCGACAGCCCCCCGACCGTCAATTTTGTCAAACTATTACCTAACCTAAATATATATCTTTCAATATTATGCGAGCTAAAAACGCCTAATACTTATTTCTTTCCTAACAATTCTCTTTGCTCTACTTTCAATTTCAACTTTCTTTCACCAGTTTTTGTCTTTAACCTGATGGTATAGTCTCCATTGGGAAGTGCATAATCTGGTGAGATAAACACCTCATTATCACCTAAATTCATGATTTCAAAAGGTATTCCCATACCAGATTCTGTATTAAGATATACCTGTAAATCTTTGTTTGATTCTACTTTGATTCTCACTACATCACCTCTTTCTGAGCGAGATACTGAAAGAATTGCAAACGCTTCAGTTGGAGAACCTGCTACTGCTGCATTTGAACTACTAAAAAACGTTCCATTCGATGATGTATAATATCCATAACGCTCTAAAACATCAGAAGTTTTACCTAAAATAGCATTCGCAGAGGCAGATTTTGCCAATTGCTTAGCCATAAATTTGGCATTTGTATTTTTCTCTAAATGATTTGCTGAAGGTCTGTTTGCAGGAGCTACCGATGTTGTTGCATCATTTGTTCCTACATTACGGAAAGTATCAAAAGAATTTGAAGCATTGATAAAAGCCACTGAAGCTAAGATTAGCCCCGAGGTGAGCAATGTTTTAACGTTTTTCATGGGTTGGTTACTTTTTAAAATCCTACTTTGGCGATGTCTATTCTAAAACAATTTCCGTGCCAAAAATTTATTGTTTTTTCTGAAAAAAAAGTCAAAAAAAAAGACTTCGATTTGAATTTCTCCAAACCGAAGTCTTTTTTTTATCGTAAATGGTAGGGACTATTAAGTAATGAAAAACTTTTTCAATTTCTAATTTGGCGATTAGTACAGTGTTTAATAAGTTTCTTCAACTTCCCGAAACAATATCCATTGCGGGTAAAAAACTTTCGGGAAGTGAACCTCTCGACTACTTCCCGAAAGTTCTTTCTACTTTCGGGAAGTTCTACAAGATTTTGAAATAAAAATTATCCAGATAACTTATTAAACAGTGTATTAGCTTGTTAATAGTTTTATCTCAACTTTAAAGTCACCAACGAAATAACTACCAATAAAATACAGATAATCCAAAAGCGAGTTACCAACTTAGCTTCATGATACCCTTTTTTCTGGAAGTGGTGATGTAAAGGTGACATTAAGAATACTCTTCGACCTTCACCAAATTTTTTCTTGGTGTATTTAAAATAACTAACCTGAATAATTACAGACAATAATTCAATCAAGAAAATACCACACAAAATAGGAATCAATAATTCTTTACGAATTACGATAGCAAGGGTCGCAATTACTCCGCCTAACATCAAACTACCCGTGTCGCCCATAAATACCTGTGCAGGGAAAGAATTGTACCATAGAAAGCCAATACAAGCCCCCACAAAGGCGGCACAAAAGACGGCTAACTCTCCAGAGTTCGGAATGAACATCACGTTTAGATATTGAGAGAAAACTTTATTCCCCGACACATACGCTAAAACGGCTAAACCAATCCCAATAATTACCGAAGTTCCTGCCGCTAAGCCATCGATACCATCAGTAATATTTGCACCATTAGAAACCGCCGTAATAATGAAAATTACCGCAATCACATAAATCACCCAAGTGTATTGGTCTAAGCCCAAGAAATCAGGGATTAAATTACTGTAATCAAACTGATTATTTTTCAAAAATGGGACTGTCGAAATCAAAGATTTTGAATCTGTAAATTTTTGTACTTCTCCAATATTCGAGGCGATTTTTGCTTTCTCATAAAAGCGTACTTTTATATCGTCATTGAACCACATGGTTAGTCCCACAATTAGCCCTAAGCCAATCTGTCCAACAATTTTAAACCTTCCTGATAATCCTTCTTTATTTTTCTTGAAAACTTTGATATAATCATCTAAAAAGCCCACTCCACCAAGCCAAAGAGCCGTCACGATTAATAAAATGATATAAATATTATGGAGTTTTGCAAAAAGCAAAGTAGGTACAAGTAACGACAAAAGAATGATAAAACCTCCCATAGTTGGCGTTCCTTTCTTCTGCATTTGACCTTCTAAACCTAAGTCTCTGATGTCTTCTCCGATTTGTAATTTTCTAAGAAAATTAATTACAGTTTTACCCCAAATAGCAGCAATACCGAGTGATGTAACTGTGGCGGCAAAAGCTCTAAAAGTAATGTACTGAAAAAGTCCCGCACCTGGGAAATTGAAGTGCTTATCTAAATAATCAAATAAATAATACAGCATGATTTTGTGGATAGATTAAATATAAAACAAAGTTAGGTTATTAATAGCAATATCGAAAAACCTAAACGCCAAACTGCGTAAGATGATGGTCGAGATGCTTATAAAACAAATTATTCCATTCATCGGCAGTCATTTTACCAAATGAAGTAGCTTCTTTATTGTCAAAGTAAGCTGTTCCTAACTTTTCAGTCTGCTGAATATGTCCTAAAAGTTTAGCTTTTTCTTTTTCAAAATCTCTTTCATCGGTAATTAAAAAAGCAGGGGCAGTCCCTGAGTTTTTCTTGTAAGGAGTGTTTGAATCTGTTAATTTTCCCTTTAGCAATAGCTTTAATAAAAACCGAACAATCAGAGTTGGACGTTTGGCATTTGGGTCAAATGCTTGGTCATAAGCAACGCTACAATGAGCTAACATTTGTCCTACGTTCATCTTACCCCATTGAGGCGTTGTTTGAGCCGTAAGCTTGTTTATTCTCTCTGTAAGCAATTGGGTAGTCTTTGGGTCAAAGATGTTTAGAATAGTCATTTTGAGGGGATGATGATGATTTTATAACAAATGTATCAATTAAAACAAAAAAGCACAAACTCGCAAGAATTTGTGCTTTTGGTTTAAGTTTTGTAACAAGTGTTAGGTAATAAGTACAAAAAATAGGGAAGTATATTTCTTCCTTAAATTATTTGATACCTAATACTTAGGACTTTTTTACAACTTACAATACTGCTTCTGCTAATACAAGAACTTTGTTGTTCAATACTTCAACAACACCACCATCAATGGTGAATTCTTGTTTGTCAGCCGCCAAAGTGCCTTTTCCCAACGTCGAAACGATGGCTGCGTGGTCTTTCAATATTTGAAATGAACCATTAGTACCAGGTAAAGTAACTACGTCAACTTCACCTGAGAACACTTTTTTATCTGGAGTGATAATTTCTAAATTCATTTTTTTATCAGTTAGCAGTAAACAGTTAGCAGTAAACAGTTATTAGTAAACAATGCTCAATAAAATTATTGGGAATCCATAACTAATAACTGTTAACTAATAACTGATAACTGAATTATTTTCCTGCTTCTGCAATCAATTTTTCTCCTTTTGCAATAGCGTCTTCGATGCTACCTACTAAGTTGAACGCTGCCTCTGGAAGGTGGTCATACGCTCCGTCAATAATTGCATTAAAGCCTTTGATGGTATCGTTAATATCAACTAATACACCTTTCAAACCTGTAAACTGTTCAGCCACGAAGAATGGTTGAGATAAGAAACGTTGTACACGTCTTGCACGTGATACTACTAATTTATCTTCTTCTGAAAGTTCATCAAGACCTAAGATAGCAATGATGTCTTGTAATTCTTTGTAACGTTGAAGAATCTCTTTTACTCTTTGAGCTGTATTATAGTGAGTATCTCCTAATACTGCAGCAGAAAGAATACGTGATGATGAATCAAGAGGGTCAACGGCTGGATAGATACCTAATTCGGCAATTTTACGAGAAAGTACCGTTGTAGCATCTAAGTGAGTAAAGGTTGTTGCAGGAGCAGGGTCAGTTAAGTCATCGGCAGGTACATAAACCGCTTGTACTGAAGTAATTGAACCTCTTTTTGTTGAAGTAATACGCTCTTGCATCGCACCCATTTCCGTAGCAAGTGTTGGTTGGTAACCTACCGCTGAAGGCATACGACCTAAAAGGGCTGATACCTCAGAACCTGCTTGTGTAAAACGGAAGATATTGTCAATGAAGAAAAGGATATCACGACCTTGGTCTTCTCCTTCTGCATCACGGAAATATTCAGCAACTGTAAGACCTGAAAGGGCTACTCTTGCTCTTGCTCCTGGAGGCTCGTTCATTTGACCGAATACCAAAGTAGCTTGAGAACCTTTAAGGGCTTCTTCATCTACTTTAGTCAAATCCCACTGTCCTTCTTCCATAGCGTGTTTGAAATCTTCACCGTAACGGATTACGTTTGACTCAATCATTTCACGCAATAAATCGTTACCCTCACGAGTACGCTCACCCACACCAGCAAATACTGAAAGACCTTCATAAGCCTTTGCAATATTGTTGATAAGTTCCATGATTAATACGGTTTTACCAACACCAGCACCACCGAACAAACCGATTTTACCACCTTTTACATAAGGAGCAAGTAAGTCAATTACTTTGATACCTGTGAAAAGCACCTCTGTTGAAGTTGCCAATTCGTCATACTTTGGAGCAAGACGGTGAATAGGCATTCCTTTAGGAGAGTTTGGTTGTGCAATACCGTCGATTGCCTCACCAACTACGTTGAAAAGACGACCTTTGATACCTTCACCAGTAGGCATTGACATAGGTTGTCCTAAGTCGATTACCTCTTTACCTCTTTGAAGTCCTTCTGTTCCTTCCATTGCAATGGTACGAACTCGGTCTTCACCTAAGTGTTGTTGTACTTCAAGAATTACTTTGGTGCCGTTGGCTTTTGTAACCTCCAAGGCATTCAAAATTGCAGGGAGATGAGAGTCTGCACCCTCAAAGCTCACGTCCACAACCGGTCCAATTACTTGCGTAACTTTTCCTTTATTGACTGCATTTGCCATTTTGTATTGTGATTTTGTTATCTGAATTATGCTTATTAATCCTTAAATGTGACCTATAATTTACTGATTTTTAGAATTTTATAGAAATCTACAAATTTGTTTCACATTTAGGGTGCAAAATTACTTGGTAAATTTCAGATTAACAATGCTGTTTTTGGATTTTTACTATATTTTTTGCTCAAAAAGTATCGTTTTGTTGGATTGGTTTAAGTTTTAGAGATTTTGAAATAGGTTTTTGAGAATTATAATTAACGTTTTTACATTTTCGAAAAATATCAATAACTGTAAAAATATTTAAAATATAGTAAAGCAAAACGCCCTACGCAAAAATTTACGTAGGGCGTTCTACTTGAAATTGAACTATTCTAAGAAATATTCATTTCTGTATCCATCAATTGAATTTTGAAGTTTACATTTGCTCTTAGTGCTGTAAAGACTTTCAAAATTGTCTGTATCGTAACATTGCTGGCATTTTTCTCTAATTTTGAGATTTGGGATTTCTTCACACCAACTAATTCTCCTAATGCTTCTTGGGTAAGATTTCGTTCTTTTCGGGTATTTTTTATCATATCTCCCAATAAGTCAAGTTGTAATCTGAACTCAAATTCATCTCTTCTTGGAGTACCTTTTACTCCCATGAATTCATCCTTTATTTCGTCTAATGTGTATGTCTTCATTCTAATATATTTTTATATTGTAAACATCTAATTTTTGTCTTCAAAATATAATCGTCTAATAGTCTCAGCTTTTTCGATTACATTTTTAGGAATTTTATCTACTTTTTTCACAAATCCATGTGTTGCAATTACTAATGTATTTGTTTCTCCTTCTTTATCCCAAAATGCCAAAAGACGATATTGTACCCCTTTGTATTTCGTTCTAAACTCCCAAATATTTCCATTCAATTTTTTAAACAGTTTTGGGTCATTTTGTTCTTTAGCTTTATTAATGTTGTAGATGATTTTATCAAACGTTTTTTCATCTAATTTACTGAGGAAGCATCTTGCTTCTTCTAAGAATTGAACTTCAAATTTGGTATTCACTATCTTTATTTGTTTTAAAATCGTAGCAATGGTTTGCATTCCATCAAGTATGATTGTGGGTAGAAATTATTTTTTCTTATTTTGATAAAACAAAGCTATCAAAAGTTTCCATATAATTCAACTTTTATTTTTATCTTCTTACAAAACCCGATAAAACAACGCCTGCTCTGACAATAAATCATGGAAGGAAAAAGATAGATATTGATTGTGTTTGACAACTTGGAAAACACATTGCGTTACCAATTCATCATTGCGGTTCATTCGCATATCGTTGTGATTGTCGCCTGTGCCTCCATTCAGATGAAAGTTAATGACTTGTTCTTTTGACAATACTGAATTTTGCTCTCTGAAATCAGCAAACCATTTTTCTCTTTCTGCACAAACTTCCGCTGGATATAATGTTGAAGATGACCAAATATGGGGTTCATTGGGGTTTTTAGCAGAATAATGTAGCATTTGCCCATCCCATCTAAATTCACATAGTTGAAGATTATTTTTTGTACTAAGAATAATTAAAGTACAATTCTCTATTCCTTCAAACGAGTAATTGTTAATAAAATCTTCGACTGAATCGTATTTGAAAAAGTCTAAAATTATTTGTCCTCTACTCTGTCTATATGGTGGATTATGCTTGTGTTTTTCGAATGCTCCGTTTAGTAAACAAAGGGTAAAATCGTTGGAGGTTGCAAGCCATGTTCCGCCTGCTTGAGCATCTTTCGGAAAATAGACTTCTTTACCGTTAATAATATATTTTTTAGGAGGTATTGCTTTAGGTCTTGCAAGGGCTTCATCTCTATTATTTGTCAAAATAAAACCTTGTTTGCCTGTGGGTATGTAGGTAAGGACGCACATTGGGGATTAGTTACTGGTTATTAGGAATTGGTTATCAGTAGCAGAGAAATCAATAGCTATTATTTGAATTTATCATTAGCCAACAACTCTAAATCTAATTGTGGAATGAGCTACTCCAAAATTTTGTGGGATTTTAACTTCTGGATACATTTCATTCAATCCAATCTTAATAATAGCTAAATGGTGAATAGTGTGTTCGATGAGATAGGTTAATTCTCGATAAAAACTACTTGGGACAAGCATTGCTTGGTCTGCCCCAAATTGCGTTTTTAAAGATAATGGATGGTCTGATTTTGAGAGAGACAATTGTTGTTTAATGCCTTCTAATATTTCAATTGTAAAGTTTTTATCTACTTCAATTTGAATATTCCGTTCACGAGCATCATAGTTGACCAATTCGTCTGCATTGCTTTTCAATAAACACTGATAAAATTCTACAATATGCCTCACGTGCTGTCCTACGGTACTGTAATGTAATGGACGCAAGCTGTCTCTATATATAATTGAATCTAAATCATTTAGTAAATCAATGAGTTGGTCTATTATGTCTATGTTTGTTTTCTGAAGCATCGTTAATGGGTACTTAATTTGGAAAATGATTTTATTCCTTGACAGCGTTTACAAGAATTGAAAAAGTTACATTATCACTCATTCCTAAAGTGCCTCCTCCTACTGCCCAATCTCGTCTATTAATAACTGCTGAGCCTTGGAAAGCGGCTTTGTCACCATCTTGTTTGAAAGTAAATGGAATTTTCACATTCTTAGTAATGTCCTTTATTGTCAAGTCAAAATAACCTATATAATTACTACCGTCTTTTTCTATTTTGGTAGTTTTCATTTTTAAATTAGGATACTTTGTGACATTGAAAAAATCTGTTTTTTCTCGTAAATGCTTATTTCTAAGGTTATTTTCGGTATCAATAGTATTGGCATCTACACTTGCCACTAAACTGGATGACGAAAGATTGTTAGGGTCAAATTTTATCACGCCTGCAAAACCTTTAAATTTTCCATCAACAGTACTGCCAAGCATTTTTATTTTGAAGAAAACATTTACCGTTACAGGCTTCCAATTTTGAGCAGAAATGGTTGTTATCGTCAAATTTACGAAAAAACAAAAGAACAAGATTTTTTTCATCAGCATAATCAAGTTTAGTGTTGAGGCTGTTTATTTAAAATTTATACGAAACCGCTACCATTGGCATCAGATTTTTGTATCGCCAACGGTTATTGTCATCTGTATTTACTTTTACATTTTTATCTGTCATGTATTCCACAAATAGAAAACTTACACCTGCTCTAATTCCTATTTTATCCGAAACCCAATAGCGTCCATAAAGTTCTGAATTTAGTCCACCAATATCCGAGTCACTCACCAATAATAAATTTAACCCACTTGGACTTGCTCCAGATTGTGTCGAACCATCCACAAATTTTCTTTTATTTTTCACCGAAACAATATCTCCCGTCTGTTTTCCACCAAAGGTTACACCCAAGGCATCAATATTAAAACCTACTTCCAATTTTTGAGATAAAGCATATTGCAAATTTATTGAAATATTCAAAGCATTACTTTGAATCGATTTTAACCTAAAAGTATCAATATTAGCTACAATATCTTCAGCAAAAAGGGCTGCAAAACTGGCACTGCCAGACGTTAATTTAGCAGGTGCTGTTCTGAAATCAATAGTGCTATTACTAAAAAAAGAAGTTAACCGAACACCATATCCTATTTTAAACCGATTTGACTTTCCGACCCCAAACATTTTTGTAAATGATAATGCTGGTGAAAATCCGCTACCTCCAGCCAGAGCCAAGTCAAGCGTTTTATAGGACTTGTCTAAGCCTTGAGCCGAAATTTGAAAAGTTACAAAACTTACTAATAAGCACAGAATGATTTTTTTCATGATTTTAATGATTATTTTATATTAATTGAGAATTGAGGTTAAATATCACCGATATTTTGAAAGTAAATTTAAAGCTAAATAAACAAATTTCAGGGATTAAATTAAATCGCTATTCCAATTTGGCACTCCCAAACAATACTGAAAATTGTTGACACCAAACCAATACGTGCTTCTGTTTTTCTAAAACCGCCCCCGTTGGAACTTCAAGCGTAAAAGTACCAGTTTTAGTCAATTTGGCTACCGAAATAAAACCTTTCGCACTTTTATCCTCTGCCAGATAAACATAAAGGTCTGGTCCTTCGTCGGTTTTAAAATTCTCAAAGGAAAGAAATCTTTTCTTCGCATCATCTTTATCAATGATTAATTTAACAGAACCTGACACGCTGTGAACAGCAGGTAAAAAACTACCCAAAGCTTCTTGTTTTCCGTCAATAATGGATTGACTTGGTGTTTGTACAACTGGTGTCAGCGTCTCATTTTTTACGCAAGCTCCCATCGCCAAAGCAATTGTGAATATAAAAAGTGTTTTTCTCATGGCTATTGTAATTATTTATGATACAAAATTGCAAAAAACAAAAAACATCTTTTGTCGGCTAAATGACTATTCCCAAAAGTATGTCCATTTATCTGACGAAGTTTAAGATAATACAAACGATTTATCATAAAAAATCAGCAACAATACCTTAAATTAAAATATTAAGTAAGTTTTCTTATCATAAAATTTAGTAAAAAGGCGAAAATCACGTATTTTTGACAATTACTTGCTAAACACACACTTATAAATATATTTCCGACAATTAACCGCCACAAATTATACCCTCGCCCTATGGCAAAATTATTAATTATTGACGATGAAAAAGCGATTCGTGGAGCATTGAGAGACATCCTCGAATATGAAGGCTATTCTATCGAAGAAGCCAGCGATGGCGAACAAGGTCTGGAATTAGTTACCCAAAATGACTACGATGTAGTTCTTTGTGATATTCGTATGCCTAAAATTGAAGGGCTGGATTTATTACAAAAAGCTACTGAAATGGGAAAGGGAGCTCAATTCATTATGATTTCTGCCTTTGGTAATGTAGAAACCGCTGTGGAAGCTACAAAACGTGGAGCGTTTGATTTTATCTCAAAACCGCCTGATTTGAACCGATTGCTCGTGACAGTTCGTAATGCCATTGAACGTGGCAAAATGATTGTTGAGACAAAGGTTTTGAAGAAAAGGGTTTATAAACTCAATGAAATTGTCGGAGAATCTGCCAGTATTCAACGTGTAAAAGATACTTGTGACCGTGTAGGACCAACTGAAGCTCGTGTGCTGATTACAGGACCAAATGGTTCAGGAAAGGAAATGGTTGCGAAGCGTTTGCACGAAAGAAGTGGAAGAGCTCACATGCCTCTGATTGAGGTAAACTGTGCCGCAATTCCTTCTGAATTGATTGAATCAGAACTTTTCGGTCACGAAAAAGGTGCTTTTACTTCAGCAATCAAACAACGTATCGGTAAATTTGAACAAGCTGATGGCGGAACACTTTTCTTAGATGAGATTGGAGACATGGCTCTTTCGGCACAAGCAAAAGTATTGAGAGCTTTGCAAGAAGGAAAAATTACGAGAGTGGGTGGCGATAAAGAAATCAAAATCAACGTAAGAGTTTTTGCGGCAACCAATAAAGTTTTACAAACTGAAATTGCAGAAGGACGTTTCCGTGAAGATTTATTTCACCGTTTAAATGTGATTCCAATTCACGTTCCTGCTTTAGCTCAACGTCCTGACGATATTCCATTATTGGTTGAAAAATTCTTGAGTGATGTTGCCAATGAATACGGGCAAGCCTCAAAAGAAGTTGACGACGATGCTATGAAATATTTACAGAGTCTTCCGTGGACGGGTAATGTCCGTGAATTACGTAACGTAGTTGAGCGTTTGGTCATTATGTGTAACGACGTAATTACGCTTGAAGATGTAAAATTATTCGCCATGCCAGTGATATAATGTTAGGCATATAACAATAAAAAAGGCTTCTTGAGTTATCAAGAAGCCTTTTTGGTATCTTTACTTTTCTTATCTTTTCCTGATTCTTCTTTTTTAGTTTTGGTCGTTTCTTCTTTTTTATCTTTCACACCCTCCTCTTTTTTTGATTTCTCTTTTGTGGATTCTTCAGTTTTTGCTGTTTTGTCGAACGATGTTACAAAACCTGTTGCATTTACAATTTTCCATTCCCCTTTAATTAATTCTAAAATTCGAGTTTCTTTTGAAGCCTCTTTTTTCCCGTTGGTAGTTTTGGTCTGGTCGAATGTTAGCCAAATATAGGTTGGATTAACTTTTCTAAAATTGTAATTATCACGTTTAAAAGTACATTTTACTGCTTTTGAGTTTTCTTTAAAATAATTAGCGACAAAAGTGTTGATATTATCCCAACCGTCTTTCTGACTAACACGGTCTTTTTCTACCAAAGCCCAATAGGTTTGTGGGGTTTGTCGATAGCAATTTGTCCATTTCTCAAGATTTCGTGCATAAAAATATTTAGCTTCCGTATTTATGGCTTGCTTGATTGCCTCTTGCTCTTCTGCCGTTGTGATATTCTGAGCAAAAGATTTTGAAAAGAATAGAACGAATAATAAAAATAAGTAAGGTTTCATGGGCTATATTATTTATTTTATTGTGAAGATAAAGTAAAATATAATTTTTAACAATGAAGAAAGATGTATAGATAAGTTATTGAACGAAAACTAAAATTGCTTGATTACTTACTCATAAATATACGAGAAAAAAGTTTTTTTGTTGTTTCGATAACCTAAATAAACTTTCGCCTGACAAACCATCTGATATATTGTAAATCTGATACTTTAATGTTTACAAGGTATATAAAAGGGCTTTATTGTTCGTCATTTTTCTTCAAATCAGAAGTTTTCTAAATCAATTCTTTGTTTTCTTGGCAGGGTGAATATCTTTGTATTAGTAGCACAGGAATCCTTCCTGTGTGCTTCACAGGAAAGATTCCTGTGCTACATTGCCGTTATCATCAACCAATCATTTCATGAAAAAAACCGTTATTATTCTCCTCTCCTTAGTATCATTTTCTGCTATTTCTCAAAAAAAGAAAACAGCAACCGTTACACCACAAAACACAGATAAACAAACTGTAATTTCCAATATCGACAAGCGTTTTGATGAATACGCAGGGATTTCTAAGCAAATCTGGAATTATGCCGAATTGGGCTATATGGAAGAAAAGTCTTCTATTTTATTGCAAGAATTACTCAAAAAGGAGGGCTTTAGCGTTCAGGCAGGTGTAGCAGGTATTCCAACGGCTTTCTTAGCTACTTTTGGCGAAGGTCAACCGACGATTGGTATTTTGGCAGAATATGATGCACTTCCGGGTTTAGCACAAGAATCTGTTTCAGAAATTAAACCAATTCCAAATCAAAAAGGCGGACATGGTTGTGGGCATAATCTTTTTGGAACAGCATCCGTTGCGGCAGCAATTGAAGTAAAAAATTGGCTTCAAAAATCGGGACAAAAAGGAACGGTAAAAATCTACGGTTGCCCTGCCGAAGAAGGTGGTTCGGGCAAAGTTTATATGGTTCGTGAAGGACTTTTCAATAATGTTGATGTGGTTTTGCACTGGCATCCAGGTTCTCAGAATGGAGCTGACGCAGGAACATCATTGGCAAATAAAAATGCGAAATTCCGTTTCAAAGGCATTGCAGCACACGCTGCGGCATCGCCAGAAAGAGGTCGTTCTGCGTTGGACGGCGTAGAAGCAATGGACATGATGGTAAATATGATGCGTGAACACATTCCACAGGACACTCGAATTCACTACGTAATCACGAAAGGTGGCGAAGCCCCAAATGTTGTTCCAGCTTATGCAGAAGTGTATTATTACGCTCGTCACAAAGACCGTGAAATCTTACAAAGTGTTTGGAAGCGTATTGAAAATACAGCTCAGGGTGCTGCTTTAGGGACAGGAACAAAAGTAGAATGGGAAGTTTTGGGAGGTGTTTATAATCTATTACCAAACGTTACATTGGCTGAAACCATGCACAATAATTTAGCAATGGTTGGCGGGGTAACTTATACAGAAGAGGAAAAGAAATTTGCCGAAAAAATCAGCGAAACTTTAGGCGACCAAAAACAACCTGTTGAAAATGCTGCCAAAGTTAAGGATTTCAGAGATGCCTCAGAAAGTGCAACAAGTGGAGGTTCAACGGATGTCGGTGATGTAAGTTGGACGGTGCCAACAGTAGGTTTACAAACGGCTACTTGGGTACCAGGTTCGGCGGCACACAGTTGGCAATCAACGGCAGCAAGTGGTATGACAATCGGACAAAAAGGAATGATTGTAGCAGCAAAAACGTTGGCTTGTACAGCATTGGATTTGTACAAAGATGCTACTTTAATTGAAAAAGCAAAAGCTGAATGGATTTTGAAACGTGGAGCAAACTTTAAATACGAAGCTCTTTTAGGAGACAGAAAACCTGCGTTGGATTATCGGAAATGAGTTTATGAGTTTATGAGTTTATGAGTTTATGAGTTTATGAGTTTATGAGTTTATGAGTTATGAGTTTATGAGTTTAAAGAAAATTTGATTTTTATAAAAATATACTCATTGAAACAAGAATATTTTTATAAAATTAAACGAACCTTTAACTCATAAACCCTTAACTCATAGACTAAAAATTATATCTGCGAATATTCTGTTGGAGTCAAAAAGTGAATTTCGGCTTTTGTCATAGCGTGGTCGTATTCTGGAAGAACTTTAATACGATTCCATTCTGAATCTGCTCCGAACGCTTTCCAATGTTCATCTCTTGATTTTCTATTATCAAAAGTTGTCATATACACCAAATTAGGCTGTTTTCCTCCAATAATTGTCTGAGCATAAAATACAGGATTGAAGCCTAATCTTACGAAAATATCAATTTCGCCACCTTCATTAAACATGTGTACTTTTTTGTTTCCTTTAACTTCACTGTGACTTTCGTACAAACGATATTCATATACTCTTTCTGATTTTGGAGCATTTGTAGTTGGCACTTTCATTGAAGTCCAATTTTTAAAAGCTACCGACAAAGAACTTTCAAAACGCTCATAAGCAGGTGTTGTATGGTCAGCATCTAAATATGGTTTTCCTGCTTGTTGATAAACTGCATCTGCCGATAATTTAGCCGAAACTTTCACCACGTCATCTAAAGATTTGTAAGGAATTAAGACATATAATTTCAACCCATCTTTTTGGTCGGCTTCATCAAAAACACCCACTGAAGTTACGCCCGCACGATTATAGGCTGGAATTGCCGCATTTTTGAAATAATCCTCCACAACGGTTTTCTGAACAGCCGTCTTGAAACTGTAAACTCTAATTTCGTAATATTCTGGTTTACCTTTGGCAAAAGAAGTGATGGCAAACATGGTTGCCAATAAAAAAATAGCAAATGCTGAAATACGTTTTAACATGGTTCTTGGAAAAAAATTGATTGTTCGATGAATATAACTAAATAATGGGGCTTTCTGTTTCCTTTCTTTGGATATTGTCTGTGTTTAAACGGTATTAATCAAAATCCAACTTCCCTGTTAATGGCATTCCCTCATGAAATGTCCTAAAGCTATCTACATTACCAAACCAATTCAATACTTCATCTCTTTGTAAATTAGTCTGTTTGCGGGATAAAAAAGCGTGATATGACGAATAATTCCAAGCTGATAAATCTTTAACAAAGCCATGATGAACAGGATTTGCATGAATATAATAGACTAATTGTGTAAAATATTTATCCGTTTCAACAAGTTTACGTTTGAAATTAGGGTTAAATAAGCTTCCTTTTCTACCATTTTGTCTATTGAAAGCCTGAGAATATGAACTAAACAGGCTCGCAAACTCTCGACTTAAATAGTTTGAAATATCTTCTTCTAAAAGTTTTTCTCTTGATTGTTTCTTGTATTCATACGCCTTTTGTAAATCAGGCTCAGCTTTAATTCTAATTAGAAAATGAATATGATTGGGCATTAAACAATAGGCAAATGTATCCGCAATTGGATTAATAAAAGTAGCGTAACGCTGTAAGAAGTAACGATAGTTTTCAGAATTTAAGAATAAATTATCACTTCCATTAGCATGATTATAAATGTGGTAATAATTTTCGGGTGATAGAGGTATTTCGTAATTTTTCATAGTAAAGTGTATTTAGTTTACATATCGAAAGTTTTATAGGCATTTTTCAAAATAATTCAACTTTCCGAAAGTAAAAATAACTTTCGGAAAGTTCTTTCAATTTCCCGTTCGGGTAAATAATTTTCGGGAAGTGAAGTCTGCGTTTTATACTTTCCGAAAGTTTTTTTTACTTTCGGAAAGTTTGGGTTTCTACAAATTCGTTCACCAAAATAACGTTGCTTCAAGTCGGAACTTTCCGAAAGTAGAAATAACTTTCGGAAAGTGATTTATGCGTTTTATTCTTCTCGAAAGTAGAAAAAAATTTCGAGAAGTTCTTTCAATTT
>NZ_QGGO01000035.1:21285-50744 GCF_003148625.1 Arcicella aurantiaca
CACCAAAATAACGTTGCTTCAAGTCCGAACTTTCCGAAAGTAGAAATAACTTTCGGAAAGTGATTTATGCGTTTTATTCTTCTCGAAAGTTATTTACCCGCAATGGAATTGTTTCGAGAAGTTCTCCAAAACTTTCAAAAATAACAAACCCTATAAATTCTTCTCCAAGAAATTCGTCATCATCGTGTATAAATGCAAGCGAGTATTTCCGCCGTAGATACCGTGATTTTTATTTGGATAATAGAATGATTGAAACTGTTTGTTAGCTTTAATTAGGGCATCTTCCAATGAAATCGAGTTTTGGAAATGTACGTTATCATCGCCCGTACCGTGTACTAAAAGGAAATTGCCTTTTAAGTTTTTGGCGTAAGTTACAGGCGAGTTTTCGTCGTAACCTGTGGCGTTTTCTTGTGGTGTTCTCAGGAATCTTTCGGTATAAATTGAGTCATAAAAACGCCAATTGGTTACAGGTGCAACGGCAATGGCTGCTTTAAAATAATCTGCTCCTTGAAACAAACAATTTGACGACATATATCCACCATACGACCAACCAAAAATACCAATTCTGTTTTTGTCCACATACGGTAATGAACCCCAATATTTCGCTGATTCTATTTGGTCTTTTACTTCTAATTTACCCAAATTCAAATAGGTACATTTCTTAAAATCTACTCCTTTTCCACCCGTTCCACGGTTATCCACACAAGCCACAATGTAGCCTTTTTGTGCCAAATGCTGAAACCACATAAAATTTCCACTGTCAAATTGATTCAATACTTGCTGACTTCCCGGTCCACCATACAAGAACATAAATACTGGATATTTTTTCTTTGGGTCAAAGTCAGTTGGTTTAATCATCCATGCGTTCAACTCAATATTTTCTGAGGTTTTGATAGTCATGAATTCTTTTGTAGCAATATTATATTCTTCTAATTTCTTACGCAAAGCCAAATTTTCTTCCAAAACTTTGACCAATTGTCCTGTCGGAGCTTTATGCAAACTCACTTTCAAAGGACTACTTGCCGATGTATTTTGAAGAATATAATATTTAAAGTCTTTACTAAAATTAGCTGAATTCATGCCTTTTTCTGAAGTCAATTGCTTTTTCAATTTACCGTCTAACGAAATACTAAATAACTGCCTTTCGATATTAGACATTTCTGTTGAAGTAAAATATAAAGTCTTAGATTTTTCGTCAATACCGTAAAAATCAGCTACTTCCCAATTTCCTGTCGTGATTTGACGAATTAACTTTCCTGTAATATCATACAAATACAAGTGTTTAAATCCATCTTTTTCAGACGACATCACAAAACTTTTGTTGTCCGCTAAATAATAAACATCATCTGCAAAGTTTTCAGCATCCACGTAGGTTTTGCTTTCTTCCGTCAAAATCACGTCCGTTTTTCCTGTGGTTGCATCTGCGTGCAGAATCTCCATTTTGTTTTGCAAACGATTTAATCTATTCAATGACAACACGTTAGCATCATTCGTCCAACGGATTCTTGGAATGTATTGGTCAGTTTCTTTACCAATATCCACTTTTGAAGTTTTACTGTCTGTCAAGTGGAAAATAGAAACTGTAACGGTTGAGTTTGCCTCTCCTGCTTTTGGATATTTGTATTTGTAATCGGTCGGATACAACTTGCCCCACATTTGCATATTATATTCTGGAACTTTCGTTTCGTCGAATGAAATAAAGGCAATTTTTTTACTGTCTGGCGACCATTGGAAGGCTCTTGCAAATGAAAATTCTTCTTCATAAACCCAGTCGCAAGCCCCATTGATGATATGATTCCACTTTCCGTCCGTCGTGATTTGTTTTTCGGTCATCGTTGCCAAATCTACCATGTACAAATTGTTGGTACGCACAAAAGCTACTTTTGAACCATCGGGCGAAAAGGTAGCGAACATTTGTTTCCCGCCTTTTGACAATTGTACTAATTTCTTGGTTTTGAGGTCGTAAACGTAATTTTCTTCACGAGAAGAACGACGATAAATTGGCTCGCTTTCAGAAGAAATTAGGATTTTTTGTTCATCTGCCGAAAGGGCATAATCTTCGATGGCGACCTTTTTACCAAGATTTTCAACACTTGTAGCCGCATCAAAAAGCGTTTCAACGGCTGCTCCGTCAGTTACTTGGTGTTTCACGATTTTATCACCTTCCAAAGCTGAATAAAAAGCTCCGTCTTTCATCCAGTTTATTTGCTGAACGCTTTGCGAACGGAATGTACCTTTTGCCCAAATGTCTTCGAGGGTAATGTTTTTTTTCTGAGCAACAAGTTGTGAAACTTGAGCAACAAGGATAATGAAGAGGAATAATTTGATTGATTTTTTCACTTGTGATGTTGGTTGAAATTTGGTTGATGATTTATCTTATCTGCGAAAGAATATGAAACAAAATTATTGATTGTCAAACATTTTAGCACATTCGCTGCTCGCAAATCGCTTTTCGCTTACTATATCTATTTCAAAGTTAAAAAAAATAGGCAATAAAATCATTTATTGCCTATGGGGTCTTATTCTAATTTCTTCTTCCGATAAATGACTACTCCGTATTCTGCTCGTTTTCCGTATCTCGAAATCGCATCGCAACCTTCTAACGATTCTACAAATTCGAGTTCTTTATTTTTAAATTCTTTGAGCTTTTCGGAGGTAATTTCTTGATTATCGACGATGTAAATCGGTACAGGTTCGGGGTCGGTATTTCTTAGACGTTTCAGTTCAGAAACAATTTTTGAAAAATTACTTGTCCCTGACTTAGCCCAAATAGCCCGATTGGTTTCAATATAAATGGTATCATTGTCAGCCGTTGTCATTTCTGTTCTAAGGCTAATTAATTTATCAGAAACTGACATTGGCATTCGTTTTATTTTTGTACTACTAACCACTTTAAAATTAGTTATCGCATCCATATCAATTGTTTTACGATTACTTAATTCAGTCTCTGCTTTACCATTAATAATATAAATAGCACCATTAGCATTGAGGCATTTTTTACGATATTCTTTAAATTGGTCAAGATTAGTAAATAATGTATCAACAATTTGTTTCCATTTCCCTTTACTGTCTTGTATTTCACCCACAACATGAATATTTGCTAATGCCCAATCAAAATTAAATTGAGAGCCTTTAGTGATGTATGATATTAAGCCTGCCTTGCCTTTTTGTCCGAAATACGCTACGGCATCATCGTTACCAAAAACATCGACTTTTTCAATCTTCTCTAAATTAATCTTGTCATAATCAAATGATTTAGCTTGTAATCTTCCATCAATCATTACTCTTGGTTTTACAATAATCCCAATACTATCTTCTGTATTGAATACATCTAAAATAGGAGAATAAGCCGAAGACCTATAACGAACAGCTTCAAGGGTATTGATTTTGAATAGAAAAAAATGTTGTGCAAGATTGTGATGTTCCTGAGTAATCCTTGCGTATGGACGTTGATACGTTCGTTTTCCATTTATATACTCCCATTTCCCTGTGCTATCATTCATTCTTCTAACATCAAAAGTATAAAGAGAATCTTTCCTGATATTCGTAATCTTGAAATTATCAATTTTACATAAGATATTTTTATTTTGAAACTCAAGTCCGTTTATAAAAACCTGAGCAATCTCAGGAATAGAGTCAATCGTATAAACTTTATCAGGATTGAGATTATCCAAAAAAGAATTGATAAATTTATCGGGTGTTATACTCTGTATTTTATGCTTATTTTTCAGTATATAAGCAGTTAGACTATCATCTGACAGGTTTTTAGGAAGATTCTCGAAAAAATTTTGGGGTTGATTTTTTTGTAAATTTGTCTCTTTTTTTTGTTGTCCAAAAATATTTATAAAACAGAGAGAAAAAAGTAATAGAAGCAGTAGGATTTTTTTCATGGTCAATTGATAAGATTAAAGATATAGCTTAAATAAAAACGATTTTCGATAAATCATATTGCAAATTATCAATCAATCTCGCAAATTGTTGTTAATGAGTTGTTAATACAAAAACGGGATAAAGTTTATGGCTCAACTGTATCCCGTTTTTGATATTTTATTCCGAAACTTCGCTTTCTAAAGCTAAGAAATTTACTAATTTTTCAGTCTTGTTAAACATCGGATAAATTGTGACTTTGCACAAATATGGTTCTCCATTTTTTCGATAATTGGTAAGGACTGCATCTATCATTTGGCGTTTTTGTATGGCTTCTCTAATATTGGCTCGTACCTCTGGCTCTGTGTCTTTACCTTGTAATATTTTTGGACTTTTTCCTCTGGCAAAATCTGTCGAATAGCCTGTCATGCGTTCAAAACCTGCACTGGCAAAGCGAATAATTTGTCTGGTGTCGGTGATAACAACAGTATTGGTATTTTCTTTAAGATAACTTTTAAAGTCTATCCATTGTGTCCATTTCTGTTTAAGAGCATATTTACAGATAATTTCATAATCACTTTGAGATTCCTCAGATAATTGTATCGGAGGTGTAGCAAACTCATTTCCAATCATTAATGGGTGAATTAATCCCAAATTTGAAAACGTATCTGTACTTGATTTTGGTGACAAATTAAAATACATAACTTTAATTTTAAAAAGACATTTCGAACCTGAGTATCAACGATAGTTGTAGTTTTTAAGCACGAAGACAGTAGAACATACATTGAGTCTTTAATACAGGCATAAGCATTTGATTAAGACAAATATAAACAAAAGAGTCCTACTAATAAAATGCTTTAGTAGGACTCTTGGGCATCAAAAATAATCGTGTTTTGTGTTCTGTTAAAACTAATTAAACAAAGATTAACTTATGTATTGATGTGGTTATTTTTTGTACTCAAAATGGGTATTTTTCTTCTACAAAAGTTTTTGAAATTTTATTGAATTTTCTCAAAATGTTTCCAGAATGAAGGATAAGATTTCACAACAACGTCTGGTTCTTCAATCACTACGTCTATCAATAACGACAACGGAGCAAAAGCCATTGCCATACGGTGGTCGTCATAAGTATGAATTGACGTTGGAGCTGTTAATTCATCTGCTGGCGTTAATAAATATTTATGATTGGTTTCTATTTCTTCCAACTTAGTACCCAATTTTGCTAATTCCGTTTGAAGAGCAAAAATACGGTCAGTTTCTTTTACTTTCAGCGACTCTATTCCTGTTAATGTCAACGGTACTTTTTTCGCAGCCGCTACCACACAAACGGTTTGGGCAAGGTCTGGGCAATTGGTAAAATCCCATTCTAAAGCTGCATCAGCAGGGATTTTTGTCAATTTAAAACCACGTCCAGTATATTCAGATTTTACGCCTAAGTGACTCATAATATCGGTAATAACTGAGTCTCCTTGAAGTGAATTTTCTTTCAATCCTAATAATTCTAATTCAGCATCTTCATTTTCAGAAAGTGCTACTGCCGAAAACCAATAACTTGCTCCCGACCAATCCGACTCAATGGCATACGGAATTGGCTCATATTTTTGAGCAGGCACTGTTAAAGTCGTATTATCCCAATCTCTCGAAATGGTTGCACCAAATGCTTCCATTTGCTTCAAAGTCATTTCGATGTATGGTTTTGAACCTAATTCACCCGTAATTTCTAATACTAAACCTTCAGGTAATAAAGGAGCAATCATCAAAATTGCCGAAATATATTGCGAAGAAACATCACCACGAATTTGTAAACGATTATTTCCCGAAAAATTAAAACCTTTCAATGCCAATGGCGGATAACCTTCTGCTTTAACATACTCAATATCAGCACCTAAAGCACGCAAAGCATCTACCAAAATCCCGATTGGACGCTCGCACATACGTGGCGTACCTGTCATGGTTTTTTGCTGACCTGTTACGGCAAAATAAGCCGTGAGGAAACGCATCGTTGTACCTGCATCAATAACGTCAGCAACGGCATCATCAGACGCCAATAGACGCATCATGGTTTGGGTATCACGTGCTTCAGCAAGGTTCGATAAATTATCTTTTCCACCCGCTAAGGCATTAATAATCAAGGCTCTGTTAGATTCTGATTTAGAAGAAGGCAAAGGTATTTCCGTTTGGAAAGAATGCTGGATTTTGGGAAGTAATATCGTTTTCAAAAATATATCTGTTTTTTGGAGGTGTAAAATTAATAGAAAAGATTGAAAAATATAGGGTAAAATTGTAGAGAAGAGGTAATGCTTGTTTAAAATTGGGTTAAACGAAAATATTAAAAGGGAAGTAACACAGACTTTAGTCTGTCAATTTAATAATTACAGACTGAAGTCTGTGTTACAAAAATCACAAAACTGTCGCCACTCTGACATCCTTATTTACAATTCCTCCGTATTTTTACCGTATGAATAAATTACAATTACCACTTTGGCTCATTAAATTAACCCACTTCGAATATTGGACTTGGTGGATGTTTTATATTCCACTGCTTCCGTATGGTCTTTTTCAAGCGATACGCTCTCGGTCACTTACCTTTTTTACAAATGTTGACCCGTGTATCGACTATGGCGGTTTTTTTGGAGAATCTAAAATTGATATTCTCAAACAAATTCCTGCCGAATACTTACCAAAAACGATTTTTATTGAAAAAGGCTCTGACCTGAAAAGTATTATTGACAAGCTCATTCAAGAGGATTTGGTGTATCCCATTATTTGTAAACCTAACGTGGGCGAACGTGGAACTCAGGTTGAAAAACTGTATAGTAATTATGACTTGGTGAATTATCTAAACAAGGTTCAAGATGATTTTATCATTCAAGAATTTATTACTTACGACATCGAATTGGGTGTTTTGTATTATCGTTTTCCTGACCAAAAACAAGGACACGTTTCTTCCATTACTCGTAAAGAATTTCTTTCAGTCATGGGTGATGGAAAGTCAACCGTTGAAGAATTGATGCAACAATCTACCCGTGCCAGATTTCAGCTTGATGCAATGCGAAATCGTATTGGCGATATGGGAATGAAGGAGGTCATTAAAAATGGAGAAAAACGCATTCTTGAACCCATCGGAAATCATTGCAGAGGCACAAAATTCTTAGACAATAATTTCCTCAAAAACAGTCAATTAGATGCCATTTTCGACAAAATTGCCCTACAAATAGACGGTTTTCATTACGGTAGATTTGATATGAAAGTAAAATCTATTGAAGATTTATACGAAGGGAAAAATATCAGAATTATGGAACTGAACGGTGTAAGTTCTGAACCAGGACATATCTACGACCCTCAGAATACCCTTTGGGCAGCTTACCGAGATTTGGCTCAACACTGGAAAATTATTGCCGATATTTCCATTCTACAAAACAAAAAAGGCTTTAACACAGTACCCATCAGTATTTTGTGGAAAGTAGTGAAAGAGCATTTTGCAGATTAATTTTAAACAGTTGTTTTTTCAGCATGAAATTTGCTTATATTCACCTAAAATTAGTACGTTTTACGTTTGAAAAATCAACCCTCAAAATTACTACACAATGCCTTTTTTTACCACTACGCTCAAGAACACCCTTATTTGCGTGTGTTCTATTTTCTTTCAGTTTTCCGTTTTTGCTCAAGATGTTCCCATCAAATTTGGGAAAATTGATATGGCTGACCTCCAAATGAAAGTTTACCCAAAAGACACGGCTGCTGAGGCAGTGGTTTTGGCTGACTACGGCGAAAGTTATCATCAATATAGTTCTACTGTGGGTTTACAAATGATATATTTTAGACATCGTAGAATTAAAATCTTGAAAAAAGCTGGATATGACTGGGCTACGCACGCTATTTTAACTACTCATACTCGTTCGGGAGGAAAGGAATATATTACAGACCTCAGAGGAGCTACCTATAATTTGGTCGATGGAAAAATGGTTACAGAAAAACTATCTAAAGAATCCATTTTCGACGAAAAAGTTTCTGAATCACAAGCTCAAAGAAAAATCTCTTTGCCCAACGTTAAAGAAGGCTCAATCATAGAATATACTTATCGAATCACCTCTGATTTTGATACTGAAATCAAAACTTGGGAATTTCAAAAAAGTATTCCCACAGTTTGGAGCGAATACCGAGTAATGATTCCTTCATTTTATAAGTTTCAAGTAATATCGCAAGGATACGAACCATTCGCTATTTCTGAAAAAAAGAGTGAAAATATCAATTTTGGACCAAACGTGGCTTCCGAAGCAGGAGATAAATTCCGTTGGGCAATGAAGGATGTTCCCGCCCTCAAAGAAGAACCTTTTATGACGACAATTGATGATTATCGTTCTCAAATTGAATTTGAAATTGCAGCATACACGCCAGCAGGAGGCATGCACAAATATTTTTCGTTAACATGGAACGACTTTTCCACAACACTAAATGGCTATGAAAGTTTTGGCGTTCAATTGAAAAGAGGCGGTTTTCTGAAAGACGTTGCAACAAATATTAAAGCAAGTGCTAAAGACACCCTTAGTAAAATTCAAGCGGCTTATGATTATATTTCAAAGAACATGACATGGAATGGTAATACATCTTTTTTTGTAAGTTCTAATCTAAAAAAAGCTCTTGAAACCAAGACAGGAAACGCCGCTGACATCAACTTAATGTTGGTTGTTTTGCTTCGAGAATTAGATATTCAAGCCGACCCTGTGGTACTAAGTACACGTGATAACGGACGAGTTTTGGAGAATTATGTGCTTGAAAGAAAATTTAATTATGTCATTGCTCATACCGTTGTTAATGGCAAACCTTTGCTCTTAGATGCTACTGAACCGTTCTTAAAATTGGGCGTTTTACCAATTCGTTGTTTGAATCAATACGGAAGATTAATTCAAGGAAATTCTGGCGATTGGGTGGCTCTGGATTCAAAAGAGAAATTGTCTAAAACCTTAATTTTAGACATGAAAATAAACCCAGATGGACAGTTGCAAGGAAATGTTAGCGTTGCTTTTTTAGGTTATTACGGGCAAGATTATCGTCAGACAATTAAAAAAGAAACGAAAGATAAATTTATTGAAAACTTCAAAAAATCGCATCCTCAATGGGAAATTACCAAAACTACCATTGAAGGCTATGAAGATATTACTGTTCCATTAGTAACGAAATTTGAAACTGCCATTAACGAAAAATCTAACGTAGCTGGCGACCGTATTTATCTAAGTCCGATGATTGGAGAAGGAGAAGAGAAAAACCCATTTACAGCCGTTGAACGCAAATTTCCAGTTGATTTCGGAACACTTATGGAAGAAAGTTTCGTGGCAACGTATGTGATTCCAGAAGGATATATGGTTGAAGAAATACCCAAAGGAATAAAAGTAAGTTTACCAGAAGATGGCGGACGTTTCATGTTTGTTGTAGGAATACAAGAAGAAAACAAAATAGTGGTTTCAAGCAGAATTAATCTCAAAAAAACGACATATTTGGCTGAAGAATACGAATCTCTACGCAAATTTTACGACCAAATTGTACAGAAACACGCTGAACAAATTGTATTGAAAAAGAAATAAATATGTAGTACGGATAGCCTTATCCGTTAAAAAAATACGGCGGACAAAGTTGTCCGCCCTACAAGCTTCCAAATGAAAAAAACACTTTTCACCTTAACAATATTCTCTTTTTTACTGACAAATCTCCAAGCTCAAAATCAATGGGCGGTTAGTAAAATCCCGACAGAATTAACGGAAAAAGCTCATGCGGTTATTCGTTTGAGTGAAACATTTTTTACCGTAAAAAACTTGGGAGAAGCTACTGAAAAGAACCATTATGTCATTACCATTTTAGATGAAAATGGTTTACAGAACGCTTCTATGACCATTTTTTATGATAAACTCAGTAAAGTAAATGACTTTGAGGGAGTTTTATACGATGCCAAAGGTGAGAAAGTAAAAAAGCTAAAAAATGATGACATTCAAGATGGTAGTGCCAACTCCGAAGGAACACTTTTTTCTGACAATCGTTACAAACATGGTGCTTTTAAGTACGCCGTTTTTCCATTTACCGTAGAATTTTCTTACGAAACTACTACCAAAAATATGCTTTTTTACCCTTCGTGGTTTCCACAAGAAGATGAAGAAAATGTGTCCGTTGAATCTTCCCTTTTCAAGATAAAAATGCCTCTTGGCATGGAATTACGCTACAAATTATTGAACGGCATGAGCAACCCCAATATTGAAAACGTAGAAGGAGGAAAATCATATACGTGGCTTGCCAAAGGGTTAAAAACCTATGAAAATGAACCATATTCACCTAAATGGACACAATTTGGGGTGGGAGTATTAACTGCTCCAACAGATTTTGAGATTGAAGATTATAAAGGAAGTGCCAAAACTTGGAAAGACTTAGGCGAGTTTGATAATTTATTGGCAAAAAACCGTGACGTTTTACCCGAAAACATAAAACAAGAGGTACAAAAATTGGTCGTAGGAATTAATGACCCAATGCTAAAAACCAAGAAAGTTTATGAATACTTACAGTCAAAAACTCGTTATATTAGTATTCAATTGGGCATTGGCGGTTGGCAACCTTTTGAAGCCAAACAAGTAGCTGAAAAAGGTTATGGCGACTGTAAAGCATTGTCTAATTATACCAAAACGCTCTTGAAAAATGTCGGTATTGAATCTTTTTATGCTTCCATTAAAGGAGGAAGCGGACAGAGAGATGTACAAACAGATTTTCCATCGCAACAATTCAATCACGTTATTTTGTGCGTACCCATGAAAACGGATACTGTTTGGTTAGAATGTACTTCGCAAACTAATCCATTTGGTTATTTAGGCACTTTTACCTCCGACCGTTACGCACTTTTGGCAACGCCAGAAGGAGGAAAATTAGTAAAAACCACTACTTATAAAGCCACTGATAATCAACAAAATAGAAAAATTGAGGTTAATTTAGCTGATGACGGAAACGCTACTGCCGAAGCTACTACTATTTTTACAGGAATTTTGCAGGAGGATTATGCCGATATGACGACCGTTTTAAGCATAGACGACCAGAAAAAAGCTCTTTATAAAACGATAGCCATTCCGAGTTTTGAACTAAATAAATTTAGTATTCAAGAAGAAAAAAAGCGAATTCCATCGGCAACAGTTAAACTTTCATTGGCTGTGAGAAAATGTGCTTCTAAAAGCGGAACGAGAATGTTTTTGAATCCAAACTTAATGTCGGTAGAAAATAGTATTCCGCCAACATCAGACAAACCTCGTGTACATGAAGTAGAATTGAAGAATACCTATATCGAAACAGACACGGTTACTTATATTTTACCCAAAAACATTCAAGTAGAAGCCAAGCCAGAAGCAGTAAAATTAGAAAGCAAATTTGGCACTTATTATGCTGAAAATCAGATAAAAGATGGCAAATTGTTCTATATTAGAAAGTTTGTTAGAAATCGTGGAAAATATCCTGCTACGGCATACGCTGAAATGATTGACTTTTACAAAAAAATAGCCAAAGCGGATAAATCTCAGGTGGTTTTGAAGTTTTAATTGCGATAAGAATTAGTGATTAAAAATATTTGTAAATTTGGTTAAAATCAAAAAATAGAAAGCCATGAACACATTAATTATAGAACCCAACACAAAAAGTGATTATCAGCTTTTTGTCAGTTTGGCAAAACGACTTAACGTAACATTTAGAGAGGAAAAAGCTAAAATAAAGACCAAGAATGAACAAGAAGATATGCTTTTTGCTAAAGCTAAACAACTAAAGAAAAAACTAAAAGAAGAGGCTTTTTTTGCTTTGGCAGGTAGTTTTGAAGACTTGGATACGGATGCAATGATAAAGGATATTGAAGAATCTCGGACTACAAAAGATATTGACACTTTATGGAATTGAAGGTTTGGAATTAGAAAACTGGATAGATTAAATACTTCTCAACCCTTTTCATGCTCATTTTTCTCCTCACATTTTTTATCAGTTTTGTCGGTTCTATTCACCCCGGACCATTGAATTTGTCGGTTATTCAAATAACACTGAAAAAAGGATTGAGCATTGGGCTTTTAATGGCTTTCGGTGGAGTTATTCCCGAAATCATTTATGGATATTTAGCGGTGGAAGGTGTCATGATTTTTGAACAATATCCTACTGTTTTCACATTTATGAATTGGGCGGTTATTCCCATTTTATTAGTCTTGGGTTTTATACAAATATATTCTCCCAAGACTAACAAAACGGAAATCACAAAAAGCTCAGACACTCATCATTTTAATAATATTGGAAAAGGCTTTTTCCTTTCGCTTTTCAATCCTCAACTCCTCCCCTTTTGGATTGTTATTTTGGTTAATTACCAGAATTATGAATTACTAAAAATCAATTCTTTAACAGATAAAATCTTCTTTGTTTTGGGTACAAGTCTGGGGGCATTCGCACTCAATTATGTATATGCGTACATTGCTTACAAACAACGTGAACGGATTTTTAAGTATCTCAATCAAAATCGTTTTGAGCAAATTATTGGTTGGACTTTTATTGCAATGGGATTATTGCAAGGAATAAAATTATTGTTTTAATTCACCTGAGCATTTACGATAAGTCCTTCTGTAATCACGATTTTACTGCCGTCAGAACCAACCGCTGTTCCAGCAAACGTAGCATTTGCATAGTTTAAAGAATTAACAGCTTTTGTTTTGGTGATGGTTAAAGTGCCAGAAGAGCCTTTTGTATCTTTGGTGATAAAATAATTTACTTTCGACGCTAACTTCGTAAACTGAAAAACTCTATCGTTGGCTTCTTCAAATTTATAAACAGTGCCTACGGTAGCACAATTAATCAAAGCCATCGACAATGCCTCTTTTCCACCCGTAGCATCTAATGCCCCTGTTCCCGAAAAATTGCCTGCGGATATTGCCCCCGCTCCAATATCACTTTTCCACAAAACGCCATTAATTTTCATGGATACATAACTTGTTGTGCTTGCAGGTGTTACTTCGCTTGATTTTGAACAGCCTAAAAGACCACAAAACATTACGAGAAGAAGAAGATATTTTTTCATGATTTTTGTTTTTAAGTAGAACAGGAATCTTTCCTGTCTAATAACCGACAGATTGGAAATCTGTCATACTTAACAGGAAAAATTCCTGTCTAATAACCGACAGATTAGAAATCTGTCATACTTAACAGGAAAAATTCCTGTCGTACTTTATTGTTTGATAACCAATACATTAAATACTGTTCCGATTGGCATTGCCGTTAAATCCTCCACATAAATTCCCCAACTCGCCCCTGTCCAATATACACCAAATGGTTTATTGAGATAAGTTCCAAAAGCGTGAGTTACAAGCAAAATATCCGTAGCGTTATTGGCAAGGGTAGTATTTGGAATTGTTAAAACGTTTCCTGCTGTATTAGAGGCAGATGTGGTAATTTTGAAGGCGGCTTTTGTACTGGCAACCCCCGAAACCCTTATTCCTCCTGCAATATCAAGAGCCGTTTGAGCAACTACACTTAAAGCTGTTCCGCCCGACAAATTAGCAAACTGAGCAACAGGAGCTGTTGCAGAGGTATTATCTGCATAAATTGCCGAATTACTCGAAGAGGTAGCCGTTAAACCTTTGCCTGATGTACTTTTAAAATATCCACCATCACCTGTATTTGATTCTCCATAAACACCTGTTCCACTTGAACTCATAATGCCTAAAACACCTATTCCGCCTGAGCCTTCAAATCTACCTGATGTACCAGAAGCACTTGCGTTTACAAATTTTGCAGTAGCATTGGTGGAAGAATTATTTTGACCATATACACCACTTTGAGAAGTAGAAACTCCCATTAATCCATAACTTGATGTTGATTCGCCGTAAACACCTACATTGTTTGCTGAAAAACCAGAAACACCATACAAGTTCGTCGAAACTCCGTAAACCCCAAACCCTGAAGTCGAAGTTCCAACAACGCCACTACCAGTTGTTCCAACACCGTTTATGCCAACTCCTGTTCCTGTATTATAAACTCCGATAGTGGGTGCTGTGGAAACATTGCTAATACCAAACCCTGTTCTTGGAATATTGGTTGGACTCCAAACGCCAAATCTTCTAACATACAATTCTCCTAAATCGGTATCAAAAACAACTAATCCATCTGTTGGAGAGGCAATTGCATTTCGTTGAGAAGTGGTCATGCGGGGAGGTAAAAAGCCTTTATTGGTACTACTTACATCTAACATGGCAGATGAAGCTGGTAATGCTCCCGTTGAATTTACCCCCATTTGGGCATTGGCTGTTTGTAGAAATACACACAGTAGGATTGTCGATATATAATAAATCTTTTTCATTTTTTCGTTTGGATTTGTTGTTAAAATTGAGCTTTTATCTATGAAAATGAGCAATGAGTTTTGGGCTAAAATTTTGCAAAAAACTAATCACCCATAACTTATACCTCATAATTTTTGAAGGGCATTTCGTTTTCTTCGTGAAACGGGCAATTGCGTTTCGTCTTTTAAAAAAAGGTGCGTAACGTGCTTTATATCAACTTCTTGTGTATCTTTCAAATGCTTTTTATTAACACAAAAGGCTCGATGAATCCGAATGAATGAATCGTTTAATGAATGCTGAATATGATACAGAAGGGTTCTCGGAGAAATTTTCACCTTGCCATTGTATAGGTGTATGAGCGTATAATTGATGTTTCCTTGCAAATAAAGAATGTCATCAAACGGAATTTTATCTTTCCGTTTGTGCTTGTTGGGCAACAAGAAAAAACGAGTATTTTGACTTGGATTTATCATGACTTTATGAGGTATGTTTTGACCGAACAAAGTTCTTCTGAACTACCAAAAATGTAAATCCTTAATTTAGGGGAAATCGTATCCCTAATTTTAGGGATATTTTGAAAAATCTATCTAACGAACTCTATGAAAAACGTCCTTTTACTATTGTTTCTTTTGGTCAATATCTCAGTCTTCGGACAAAGAGAAACGATTGAGCGATTAAAAAATGAATTGAAGAAAATTGAAACCATGCCCGTTTCATTGGAGAGAGACACCCTCAGCATCAAAAAAGTCAAATTATTGATGTATCACTATTCATTTGTCAATACCGACTCTTCTTTATTTTACACCAAAAACCTTTTGGCAATTGCTGAACAGAGAAATATTGAAACTGATATTATTCATTGTTTCAATTATTTTGGGTATTTGTATGGCTTAAACGGCAATTATTTTATGGCTGCCCAAAACTATTATAAGGCTTTGGGCATGGCTGAAAAAAGCAATAATGAAAAACGGATTTTAGATAGCAAACGCAATTTAACTGAAGCATACATTGGTTTAGGAGATTATTCAAAAGCCTTAAAATTTGGTAATGAAGCCCTTTTATTAGCTAAAAAACGAAAAGATAATAATGAAACTTTAGCGAGTTTAAACAATTTGGGCAGTATTTATCTTAACCAAAAAGTTTTCGATAAAGCTAAAAAACACTTCCAAGAAATGGAGATATTGGCTCTAAAATTAAAAGATAATGACTTTATTTCACTCTCATTTTACTATTTGGGAAAAGTAGAATTCGAACTAAAACATTACCCAGAAGCTCATCAATTATTCAAAGATTTACTCAAATATTATGAACCTAAAAGTATTAATTATGCCGTAACTCAAATTGATATTGCTGAAGTTCTCATTGCTCAAAAAGAATATAAAAAAGCTATTCCGATGATATTGGAGGCACAAAAAGTAGTGCAACAACAAGGTGGAGAAAATTATTTACCAACTTCCTACAAGCTACTTTATGAAGCGTATAAAGCACAAGGTAATACACAGGAAGCTTTGAAATTTCACGAAAAATTCATGACGCTAAAAGATAGTATTGCTACCGAAAGTACCCAAAGCAGAATAAAATCATTGCAATTTGAATATGACAATACGCTCAAAGAAAGCCAGTTACAAAAACAAAACATTGAATTATTAGAAGAAAAAACGCAAAAACAACAAATTGCTCAAACTCGAAATTTGTTTCTTTTAGGTGGTATTTTAGCCTTGATTTTGGCAGGAGTTTTATTCTGGAATAATCGGCGGTTGAATCACAAAAACCAATTAATTGAGTCGCAAAAAACACAAATTATGTTGGCTCAGGAACAATTGGAAAATGCTAATCAGAATTTAGAATATCGAGTGAGCCAACGAACGCAAGAATTAGCGTTGGCAAATCAGGAATTAATACAGAAAAATGAAGAAGTAAAAACAGCATTATTTACAGGACAAAGCATTGAACGTAAGCGAGTTGCTTCTGAACTCCACGATAATGTAAGTAGTCTTTTGTCAGCCGTAAATATGAGTATGCAGGCAATTAGTGGCAAAACTTTATCTGATAACGACCAAAAAATCTATCAAAATGTACGTGAGATGATTAAAAATGCGTACTCGGAGGTTCGGAATATTTCACACAATATTATGCCAGCAGGCTTAGAGAAAGATGGACTTTTAACAACTATTGAGCAACTTTTAGCCAAAATAAATCTCAATAAACAATTGTCTTTCAGTCTTGAATCAAAGGGAATGGAACAACGTCTGCCTGTGCAAATTGAATTAAATGTTTATAGTATCGTTTTGGAATTAATTAACAATATCATCAAACATTCTGAGGCAACAAAAGCCACCATTTTAATGATTAATCAAGACGATATTTTCAGTTTACAAGTAAAAGATAACGGTATTGGGCTAAGTAATAATGATGGAAATCTTGGACAAGGTTTGGGTAATATCAAATCAAGAATTGAAGCTTTGAACGGTAATTTCGCCTATAATTTAGAACATGAGAAAGGGGCAAATTTTGACATAAAAATACCCCTCAATGCTGATTAAGAGGTATTTCCATCAACTTTATCATTAGTGCCAAACAAAATTCATAGCTTATAAAATACTAATTATCAACACTTTACGCATAAGTCATCACTAATATTTAACTTATCGAGTTATCGCCTCCGCAGTCATTGTAGTAGCAATATTTACTTCCATGGTAAGCAACTGACGACTCGGCATTCCTGGGCAACCACCAACGCCACATCCTGGAGGATTTCTTGGAATAACAATGCCTAATGAACCCGCAGGATTCAAAGTATTGGCAGAGTAACCCGCTCCCGACAATTTCAAAAAATTACTGATAAGTTTATACGTTGAGCCTTCATCTTTAAATAAAAGTGGACCTTGAAATTTGTTGGTTGTATTACTCCCAAAAAGAGCTTTACCGTCTAACAGTGTAGAGGTTGGCAATCGTAAAACGTTATTTCCTTCTACCAATTCTATGGTTGTATTATTGTTTACCAGTGCATAATTGCCGTACAAAAGAATCACCTTTTGCGTGGTAATAGCGGCAGTACGTGCGGAGCTACTTTTTGAGGTTGGTTCAACGACGGTATTACAAGAAAATGTAAAAATAACCGCCAAAAGAACGATTAGGGAAAGGATTGTCTGTTTCATCTTATTATTTCTTTAATGTTTATGAAAGTAAATTTAGGAACTGTCTAAGCCGAATGTCAATCCTTAATTTTAGGGATTTTATTGAGGTAAGTACCAAGAATAAATTATTTAAAAATATTGATTTCGTTCATTTGGTAGTGGCTTATAGCATACGCCAATGTCATGACGATGTTGGCGTATGCTATAAGCCACTACTAAATGTCAAATAATTTATTCCAAATGCTTATATTAAAACCTTCGTTTTTCGCTTAATATATGCCATGTTTTAAGGCGTATTTTACCAAGCCAACACTGGTATTTACGCCAATTTTTTGGAAAAGATTTTTACGATGACTTTCTACGGTGGTAGGACTAATAAATAATTTTTCAGCAATTTGAATACCTGATAATTCTTGAGAAATGAGTTTGAGAATTTGTATTTCTCTATCAGTCAAAATAGATTTTAACGCTTCTTTTTCAGAAATATAAACTTCATTTTGAGCTTCTGCAAGACTCAAAATGGCTTTGTCACTAAAGTATTTTTTGTTGTTAATTAAACTCGAAATGGCATCTTCTAATTCTTCTCTTTCGGCAGATTTAAAGATAAAACCGTCTGCACCTGCTTGTAGAGCATCTTTTATGGTTTGTGCATCTTCAGAAACAGTGAGCATCAAAATTTTGATATGAGGATATTGTTGTTTCACTTTCCAGACCAATTCTACGCCATTCATTACGGGCATCATCACATCAGAAACAATAATGTCAACAGATTCCTTTTCAAGAATTTGTAAGGCTTTTTGTCCGTTGGCAGCTTTTCCTACTAATTCAATATCCGAAATGGTACTGATTAGTAAACTTATACTTTCCAACAGAATCTGATGGTCTTCAACAACAATTACTTTTTTCATGGGTTTGTGGCATTTATTATGGGAAATTAAGGGTTTTCCACTATAAAATATCACAAATACGAGATTAGTTAGTGAATGGTATTATCCACAATCCACATCCACTACCACCGAAATTCCTTTAAAATCTTTCGATAATCTCAGGTTCATTACTTCTTCGGCAATAAAGGCTTTGGCAGCTTTTAGATTGAGTGTTTTCTCTAATTTTATCATTACTTCAAACAAAAACTGATTTCTGATGCGTTCAACTAATGGTTTTTCTGGACCTAAAACTCGTTGTTTGCTTAGTTTTTCGGCTAATTTATTGGCTAATTCTTCAGCCGCTTTTTCGGCAATGGGTTGGTCAATGTGTTTAACCGTTATCTGAATCAATCTTGTAAAAGGTGGATATTGAAAATCTTCACGTTCTTTAATTTCATCTTTGTACAAACCAACATAATCATTTTCAATAATTTGCTTCAAGATTTTTTGTGAAGGATTATTCGTCTGAATCAACACTTTCCCTTGCGTGCCTCTCCTACCCGCACGCCCCGCTACTTGGGTTAATAATTGGAACGCCCTTTCTGCCGAACGGAAATCTGGGAAGTGAATCATTCGGTCGGCATCAAAAACACAAACCAAGCTAACTTTCTCAAAATCAAGTCCTTTTGCCACCATTTGTGTACCCACAAGCATATCTACACCACCGCTTTCTACTTCGTTTATTAAGGTTTGAAAAGCAGTTTTTGTACGAGTTGTATCCAAATCCATCCGAGCAATTTTTGCCGAAGGGAAAAGAATTTGTAATTCTTCTTCTATTTTTTCAGTACCATAACCTCTCGTCCGCAACTTCACCGAACCGCAAGCCTGACAAGTTCTGGGCATGGGTTCGTGGTGTCCGCAGTAATGACAACGCAATTCTTGACCGTTGTAATGATAGGTCAAACTAACATCACAATTATTGCAAGACGCAATCGTATCGCAGTCTTCACACTGAATATATGGCGAATATCCACGACGGTTTTGGAAGAAAATCGTTTGCTCTTTTTTCTCTAAATTTAGTCGAACACGGTCTAACATCAAATCAGAAAAATCGCCTTTTACCATTTTCTGTTTTCGGGCAACTTTCACATCAATCAATTCAATATCAGGCAATTGTGTGCTTCCAAAACGTTCTGTCATCTCCACAAAGCCGTAACGATTGGTTTGGGCATTATAAAAACTTTCGATGGAAGGCGTAGCCGAACCCAATAAAACTTTGGCTTTTTGGCGGTGAGCAATCACAACCGCCACATCACGAGCGTGATAGCGGGGAGCAGGGTCAAACTGTTTATAGGAAGTTTCGTGTTCTTCATCAACGATGATTAAACCCAAATTATCAAAAGGTAAAAACACGGCAGAACGAACGCCAATGACAAAGGAAAACTTACCAGAAACAACGCCTTTCCAGACTTCTACACGTTCATTATCCGAGAATCGAGAGTGGTAAATGCCCATTTTATCGCCAAAAACTTTTCGTAATCTGACAACAATTTGGGTGGTCAAAGCAATTTCGGGAAGAAGGTACAAAACTTGCGAACCACTTTCTAAAACCTGCTCAATCAATTTGATGTAAACCTCCGTTTTGCCACTTCCTGTAATTCCGTGCAGTAGCGTTGTATCTTTTTCTTGAAAGCTATTCATGATTTCAGAAAAAGCCTTTTCCTGCGAACTCGAAAGCGTTGGCGTTGGAGCTTCCACAAAATCAAGGTCTTCTTCAAAACGACTTACTACGACTTCAAACTGCTCTAAAATTCCATTTTTGACAAGCGTTTTTATTGCACTATCCGAAACCTCCGCTTTTGTTAAAGCACTCTTTTCTAAGCCTTTATTGTTTAATTCTGGAGAACGTAAAACAGGAACGTAACGCAGATAATGCAGTAAAACGTCTAATTGCTGAGGCTTCTTTTCTAACTCTCCCAACAAAATTTTGAGATAACTTTCATCTTCATAAAAAGACGTTAATCGTACTTTTTTTAAGATTTTGGGCGAATATTTTTCTCTAACTTCTTCAAAAACGATAACTGCTTTTTTCTGAATCAGTGACTTTATGATATGGTAAACATTCTTAACTTCGGCAAAACGGGCAAGTTCATCATAGTTTAAAGATTGATGTTTTTTCAATTCTTCAATGATTTCACGCTCACGTTCTGTCAATAAATCAGGATACGAAAATTCTGGATTAAATTGTACTTTAGAAAGACTGGAAATTTTTAGTCCAGACGGCAATGCAACATTCAGCACCTCACCAACGGTACACATATAATATTCTGAAATCCAATGAAATAAATCAATTTGTTGAGGGGTAACCAATGGAGCATCGTCCAATAATTCAAGCACATATTTTGCCTGATATTTTTCGGGAGGTTTATTGTGTAATTTAGCCACAACAGCCGTAACAACCTTGGTTTTACCAAATTGCACGATTACTCTCGCACCCACACAAATACTCGTAGCGTACTCACGGGGTACACGATAAGTATATAAATTAGGAATAGCGACGGGAATAATTACGTCAGCAAAAACGGTTATTTCTTCTTGGAATTCTAAGGATTGCATGATGCAATTTACAACAAAATCATAATTTTATGAAGCTATGATTTTGTTGTAAAGCAAAGAAAGTTCTATAACACTGATTTGAAGCAAGTAAAAATAGTATTTTTCTTAGATTGAGGAAACGGTAGTTACATTCTAATTTTTTAGCCGTAATTTTACAACATCATTCAAAAACTAAATCTCTATCTACATGAAATTCATTTCTAATTTAGAAAATTACATTCATCAGATTGTTTCAATGTATCCATTACCATCTCGTAAAAACGTGGTAGTTCGTGGACCATTCAACTATTTTTTATTATTAGTTAGCCAATTGAGCAACTAATTTCCAAAGGCTTCTGCCAAGATTTCTTTATCATCAAAATGATGTTTCACGCCCTTGATTTCTTGGTAGTTTTCATGCCCTTTTCCTGCTACTAAAATAATATCTCCTGCTTCTGCCAATTCCCTTACAGATAAAAGAATAGCTTCTTTTCTATCTTCAATAATTTTTGTTTTCTTAAAATCAATCGGAGGAATACCTTTACGCATTTGTTCTAAAATTTCGGCAGGGTCTTCATTACGTGGATTGTCGGAAGTTAAAATAACTTTATTCGATAATTCACAAGCGATTTTTGCCATAATTGGGCGTTTGGTCGCATCACGATTTCCTCCGCAACCCACCACAGTAATGACTTGCTGATTTCCTTCTTTTATTTGATTGATGGTTTTCAAAACATTTTCCAAAGCATCTGGCGTGTGTGCATAATCTACAATTCCGACTTTCTGGTCTTTTGCTGAAACAATTTGCTCAAAACGCCCCGGAGCAGTTTGTAGAGCAGACATTTGCATTAAAACTTCGTCTTTATCTTCTCCAAGCAAAACCGCAGCTCCATAAATTGCCATCAAATTATAAGCATTGAACGTTCCAATCAATTGAAAATGAATCTCTTGATTATCAATTTCCATTTGCAAACCATAAATACTGTCTGAAATAATACGTCCTTTTACAGTTGCCAATGTTTCCAAAGAATAAGTGTTGATACTTGCTTTGGTATTCTGCAACATCACACCTCCACGACGGTCGTCGATATTGGTAAGTGCAAAAGCGGTTTTTGGAAGAGCATCAAAAAAGCCTTTTTTGGCTTTGATGTAATTATCAAATGTTCCGTGAAAATCGAGATGGTCATGAGTAATATTCGAGAAAATACCACCCGTAAATGATAGCCCAGTAATACGGTGCTGAACTACGGAATGCGAACTCACTTCCATAAATGCGTGCGTACAACCCGCCTGAGCCATTTCTGCCAATAATTTATTCAAATTAACGGCATCAGGCGTGGTATGGGTTGAAGGAATAACATCTTCATCAATTTGATTTTGAACGGTAGAAATCAATCCACAACGATAACCCAAAGCACGGAACAAACGAAATAAAAGCGTTACCGTCGTCGTCTTGCCATTTGTTCCTGTAATTCCTACTAATTTTAGTTTTTTAGAAGGATTATCATAAAATTCAGAAGCCATGTATCCCAAAGCCTCCGCAGCGTCTGGCACTTGTAAAAATGTGACCGTTTCGGGTTGTGTTTCGGGCAAATCTTCACACAAAATAGAAGTTGCACCTAACTCTATCGCTTTAGTAATAAAGGCATGTCCGTCCACTTGTGTACCTTTCAAAGCCACAAACATTGAGCCTTCCGATACCTTTCGAGAGTCGATAATTAATTCAGAAACTGCTATATCTGCATTTCCAACAATGTTTTTTTGTTTGAGTGTTGAGGTTAATTGAGATAATGTTTTCATATTTTTGATAAATATAAACCCCCGATTTTGGCGGGGGTTTGGTAGTTTGATAGCTATTAAAATTACATCAGATATATCGCACTGTCAATAAAGAAAAATATTCCCTGATTGGTAAGCACGTTCTCGTCATGTAAATCTTCTAAAATTATTCCTAATTCAGTATTGAAATAATCATTATTCTTTTTATGCTGAAAGCCATTCTTTTCTAAGAAAACCCTAACTAATCCTAAATTAGTAGGCTCTGTGGATTCAATAAAAGGTTGTTTTACTACTGCATAAAAAGCACTTTCATCTTTATAAAAGCCCAATAATTGATATGCTGTCGTGGGAAACAAAAAATTATGCGTCAATAAACCAATAAAATAATCTTCCCAAGAAGCATAAAAAATTGTATCATTAATTTTTACAACAAATTTTCCATCTTCACTTAAATATACTTTTTGTTCCGCTCCCTCACCTATATAAGTATTCTCATCTAATGATTGATACCATAAATTGTTTTCATGAGCATAAAGCGATAAATAAGCTATTTCATCCTCTTTAGAGAAGAGTTCTGATTTTTCAACCTTTCCACTTGTTCTTTTGCTTTCTCTAAGGAAAAAGAGGACTGTTTGGATAAGATATCCTTCTGTAATTTCGCCAATTCTTGTAATGATATGTCTAAGTTCATAAGTCATTATAATAATAAAGTGAAGTAATTCGACAAATTATACTTAATAAACCTGTTTTGCTTTTAAATCTGTAATTAATTTTGAGTCAATCAAGAAAGTACGTTTTTCTCCAGAACCAACTTTAATATAAAAGTTCACTTTCATGGGTACATCAAATGAGCCTTTTTGTACTCTAATACTCAAAGGACGGTCAACGCCATTTTTATCTGATAACTTTTCGATATTTTCAATGTCTTTGCTATTAAACTCACGTTTTCCAACGATAGCGTTATTAGGCAAAGTCAACTCTGTTATCAATCTTTCATTAGATTTCAATTTTCTACTAAGGGCATAATAAATTCCCATTTCGGCAACATCTTTTTTGTTTTTCGTATCTGATAATTCATTATCTGCATCGTCAAATCCATTGGCATAAAAACCAACGTTTGTTACGGTTACATGAATTTTATTATCCAAAATGTCTAAAATTTCATCTGTTTGTTTTAATTCGCCTTGTAACTCATTAAACTCAGCTTTTTTGATAGCGACTGTACTTTCTAAGTCTTGAATCGTGTTTTTTTGGTAAGAAATAATACTGTCTTTTTCTTGCAAAATTTTCTGAAAGTTAGCAATTCTTACTTCATATTCACCAATTGTTTTGGTCATTTGAGCTTGTAATTTCGCTTTATCTACCGACAATTGAGCAATTTGTTTTTTCAACAAAGCCATCATTGTAGCACGTTCTTGGTCATTTTTCTCTGATTGGTCTGTTGCTACTTTTTCTAATTTGGTTTGTAATTCGTCTATTTTTTTCTGTTTTTCCTGAATATTCTCACGATTATCTTTGATGTCATCTCTCAGACGTTCGAGGTCGGTATTAATCATTTTAATTTCTTCAGCATTCATCTGAATCTGACTTACCTGCAAATCAGTTTTCTTATTTTGCCCGAATTGGTTATAAAATAAGTAAAGCACACCAAGTAACAATAAACCAAGTAATCCATTTCGTACCAATACCTGATTTGAAGAATCTGAATCACTATTTTCAGATGTTTTTTTAAATAATGACATATATATTAGGGTTAAGTTATTTTTAAAAATACTTTAGGCTTTATTATTTTTATACGTTTTGCAAAAGTTTAATTCAAAATTAAACTAATATTTCGATTTTTAATGGCATTTACCCCCGGTGGAATCGATTGGCTAACTACTTTACCAACTCCCTGAAAACGAACCTTATACCCTTTGTTTTCAAGTACATATAAAGCATTTCTCAATGTCATTCCTCTGGTATCGGGCATACGTTCTTTGGGGTTTTGATGGGTTTGGTATTCTAAAACGCCACCATCTCCTCTTACTACTGACCAGCCTTCATTGGTTGGAATTTTTTCGACATCAAATTCTTCACAAATTGTTTTAATATCTGCTGTATGTACAACTTGTTTTTTTGTTGCAAATTGTTTTGAGTTAGGCTTCTTGGTCGCTAATAATTTGTGCATTCTGATATCGCAAGCATAAATTTTATCTGCAATCTCCTTGAATACAGGAGCTGAAGCTTCAGCAGCAAAGAGAGCCTCTTGTTTTACCCCACGAGGATTATCAATCATTACAACGCAACTGTATTTAGGAGCATCAGCGGGAAAATATCCGATAAATGACGTATAATACATTCCTTCTCGGTACTGTCCATTTATGAGTTTGCGAGACGTTCCTGTTTTTCCTGCAATTTTGTATAAATCATTTTTAATATTTGAAGCAGTCCCTCTTTCTACTACACCTTCAAGCATTTTTTTCACTTTCTCTAAAGTTTCTTTACTACATAGTGGCTCTTCGTATTTCACTTGTGAAACCTTATAATCATCTTCAATTTTATCAGCAATTTTAGTATGCTTTACAATAATTGGTTGTATCCATTTTCCATCATTGGCAATAGCATTATAAAAAGCCAACATTTGTAAAGGAGTTATTGATGTACCATAGCCAATTGAGTTCCAAGGCATTGCAGTCAAATCTCCTGCTTTAGGACGATTTATTACAGGTTTGGCATCGGGACGAAGTTGAAAATTTAACGGTTCGTCCAAATGGAATTGATGCAGTTTATTATAATATTCGTTCTCTTTGTCTTTATAATATTTCAACATCAATTTGGCAGTTCCAACATTGGAAGAGTGTTCAAAAACTTCTTGAGCGGTAATTGTTCCATAAGGTTTTGTGTCTCTCAAGATTTTAGACCCAATTTTCATCGTTCCGTCACCAGTGTGTACCCATTCTTCATTTGATAAACCACCTGTTTCCATCATTGCCACCATAGACGGCAATTTGAATACCGAACCGGGGTCAGACAAACCTAAAACTGCATGATTATAGGTTTCTGCAAATGCTAAAGTATCACGTAAACGAGTAAGATTAGTCATTGCTTTTATTTCTCCTGTTGCAACCTCCATCACAACAACACAACCTTTATCGGCACTCAACTGACGCAAATATTTCATCAATGAAGTTTCGGCAACGTCTTGAATATTTACATCAATAGTTGTATAAATATCAACCCCAGGAACAGGAATAGATTCTTCTCCCCCATCAATTGGTCGCCAACTTCCACCTACGATTTTCTCAAAATTTCCTCTTCCGTTTGTACCTGCTAACTGTGGGTCAAAACTGTTCTCGATTCCAACTTTTTCTTTCTCTTTTTTATACCCAATTGTTCTGAATCCCATCTTTCCAAAAGGATTATAACGCTCATTTGATTTTTCAAAAACAACACCGCCTTTAAACTTGCCTTCTCTAAAAATCGGCCAAGTTTCCATCGCTTTCTTTTGCTGAAAGTCAAGTTTTTTATCATTTAGACGGATATAGCTAACTCTGTCACGACGTGCCAAATCAATCATTGAATAATAGTCTTTCCAATCTTTATCTCCATAAAAATCTGCTAATAAATGACACAATTGGTTTATTCCTTCATCATAGATTTTAGCATTAGCTTTATTTAATTTAGAAACCATTGGGTCAAATCCTAATTTATATTTAGGTAATGACGTTGCTAATAAACTCCCGTCGGCGGCGTAAATATTTCCACGAACTGCTTCCACAACACGTTTTTTCACATAAACTTTTTTGGCTTTTTCTCGCCATTCTTCACCCTCAATTGTCTGTAATTGAATAATACGCCAAACAATTCCTACTGCAAAAAGTAGGATGAACAAAAACATGAGGCGAACCCTTAATATGATGTCTTTTTTAATGTTCATTTTCTTGAAATGATGAGTTTTCTATTATGAGGAATTGTAGATTTTTGGGCAAATCATTCACTCACAACTATTTTTGTTGGCGGTGTTTTATTTTCTTGTAAGCCCATTGGCTCAACTCTTTTAATAATTTCCGATTGTTTGCCAGCCTTCATAAAATCGGCTTTTTGGGTTGTATAATCAGCTCTGGCTTCTTCTACCTCAGCTTTCATTTTGTCTATTTTATGAATCAGACTTTCAGCATTGAGCGAAGAAATAATGTAAATGACAATCAGCCCTGAAATCCAGACGATGTATCTCAATTGAGAGGCAGGAAAAACACCTCCCAATATTTTATCCATGTTAAAAACACGGTCGAAAAAAGCAAAAACTCCTCTATTTGGTCGGTAAGTAGATGATTCTCTATTTTGTTTTTTTGAAACGTTCTTTGCCATATTCTTTAATAATTGTGAGTTTATGAATTGTAAATTAGTGATTTCAAGAACACTACTTTTTTAGTTGTGAATCAATAATTTTGTACTATACATCACTAATTCACTCAATCACAATTCACTAAATAACGTTGCTATTCTCAACTTTGCACTCCTGCTTCTATTGTTTATTGATAATTCCTCTGGAGAGGCTTCAATAGGTTTTCGGGTAATACCTTCTAAGGGTTTTGTGACTGTTCCGAAAACAATATCTCGGTCTAATTCTCCGTTGAAATTTCCTGCTTTAATATAATTTTTAACCAATCTATCTTCTAACGAATGAAAAGTCATAATGGCTAATCTACTTTCTGTATCTCTTAGCAAATCAGGAACTTGCTCCAAGAATTCTTGAATTACCTCTAATTCTTGATTTACCTCAATTCTAATGGCTTGAAAAACTTGAGCAAAATATTTAAACTCTTTGAATTTGGGAGCGTGTTTTTCTAAGATAGCTTTTAGTTCGCCTGTTGTTTTGATGGGCGTATTCATTCGAGCGGTACAAATGGCATTTGCGAGGGTTTTGGCATTTTTAATTTCGCCATACATCCCCAAGATTTTATGCAATTGAGCTTCTGAATATTCATTAATAATTGTAAATGCCGAAACCTCCGCTTTTTGGTTCATCCGCATATCTAAATCACCTTCAAAGCGGGTAGAAAAACCACGAGAAGGTTCATCAATTTGATGTGATGAGATACCAAAATCGGCTAAGATACCATCAACTTTTTTGACACCGTAAAGACGTAAATATTTTTTAATATTTCGGAAATTAGCTTCGATAAAAGTAAAGCGATTGTCGGTAAAAGCGAGAGAGTTTTGTTTGGCGTCGGGGTCTTGGTCAAAGGAATAAAGTTTGCCATTTTCTCCTAAGCGTTCGAGAATAGCTTTGGAATGCCCACCGCCTCCAAAAGTAACATCCACATAAATCCCATCGGGGCGAATATTTAACCCGTCAAGACACTCTTGAAGCATAACAGGTAGATGATATAACTTGTCGGAAGTCATTATTGAAGTTTTATGAGTAAGGATTGACGAATCTTTTGGTTTGATTCAATACAAATTTATGGATAAAATACTAAAAACAGGATAGGTTTTTAAAAATTGTGTTAAACAAAGAAAAAGCCAAGTTTACATCTGAAAGGACGTACACTTGGCTTTTTCAGTATTTTGAGAAAGGTTCTATTTACACAACGAATGATTTTATTGTATGTTTTCGCCTTCTTGAAATATTGGCTTCTTGACCATTTATCATCACTAAAATATCTTGTTCTTGATTATAGGTTTTCACGAAATTGGGATTAATCATAAAAGAACGATGAACTCTTAAAAAGCCATGAGTTTCCAAAAATGATTCAAAAAATTTTATACTTCGAGGAACTACTTTCTGTATCCCATAACGTAAATAAATGGTTGTATAATTGACATCGCCTTTTAATAAAACAACATTATCAACCAAAACCTTTTTCAAGGTTTTCTGATTAATAATCAAAAAATTGTGATTGCCGTTTTGTTGGTAAGTCTTCATAGAGGTAAATCATTAATAACTGTAGTCTGTAAAATTCTTTGTTCTATTTTTTGATTTAAACGGCTGAAAGCACTTTACTTTCAGCCGTTTAACTTTCAGCTTAAAGTCCCGCAACTGTCAATTTGGCTGTTGAGTCAGCAAAATTGAGGGTAGCATTCGTTCTGTATTCTAACTTTTTGGCTGTTGCAGTATTTGTAGTAATTGTAACTACGTGAGTACTATCAATTATCACATGGTCTGTTGCAGACGGAACAGTACCTGTATCCCAAGTAGTTGGGTCTTCCCAATTTCCTGTTTTGATACTGATTACGATACCATTACTAATTGCAACTTTCACGTTAGTAGAGTTTGCACTAACACAAGTTATTCCATTGGTTGTTGTTTCGCATTGAGCAAAATAACTGGTAGTAGTTGTGGGAGAAACTGGCATTGTCACAACTGTACTATCAGATGCTTTAAACCATTTCAATGTGCCTGTACAACCTGTTGCTGTTAATGTAATAGCATTCCCTAAAGTAAGCGTCGTATCAGATTGAACGACTGGAGCATTAATAATTGAATTAATTAATACTACTGCTGAACCCGTTGCGGTACAACCCGTTGGACTTGTCACTATTACGACATAAGTACCTGAATTAATATCCGTTGCATTTGGAATATTAACATTCGCACTTGTAGAGCTAAATGTATTTGGACCAGACCATAGATATGTTCCTCCGCCAGTAGCAGTCAAATTAATGGTTGAATTATGGCAAAGTGTATCAGCACCCACAACTGTAACCGTTGGTACGACTTTGTCTTCTGTAATTTCTACACTTGCAGAAGCTGTACAACCATTGGCATTTGTTCCAATTACGGTATAAGTTCCTGCTACTAAAAGATCAGCAGATGCCGTTGTAGCACTAAATCCTCCCGTTCCTGACCATGCGTAAGTTGAGGCTCCACTCGCTGTTATTGTTGTACTTGGCGTTAAGCAAGT
>NZ_QGGO01000035.1:52798-59464 GCF_003148625.1 Arcicella aurantiaca
GTTGGCGTGGCTTTGTCTTCTGTAATTTCTACTGAAGCTGAAGCAGTACAACCATTAGCATTTGTTCCAATTACGGTATAAGTTCCTGCTACTGTAATATTAGCTGTTGCAGAATTAGAAATAAACGCATTAGGACCTGTCCATTGATAAGTATTACTACCTGAAGCAGTTATCGTAGTTGTTGGATTTAAGCACGTTAATACAGCAGTAGTAGGTAAAACTGTAATTGTTGGCGTGGCTTTATTCTCCATAACTTCTACTGAAGCAGAAGCTGTACAACCATTTGTACTTGTTCCAATAACACTATAAGTTCCAGCTACTGATACCAATGTGAGTATCGCATTCGATGACGTAAAACCATTTGGTCCCGACCATGAAAATGATGTTGCACTACCTGTTGCCATTAATGAGGTAATAGGACTACTACAAGTCAAATTCAAATTACCAGGATTAATACCAACAATTGGAGCAACTTTGTCTTCCGTTATAACTACACTCGTTGTAGCAGTACATCCATTTGCACCTGTTACCATCACATTGTAAGTACCTGCCAAACTCGCTGTTATTGTTGAAGTAGTAAATGTTCCTGCACCCGACCAAGCATAAGAAATACCACCCGAAGCAGTTAAGGTTGTGGTTGGATTAGTACAAGTCAAAATAGCAGTGCTTGGCGTTACTGTAACCGTTGGCGTGGCTTTATCTTCTGTAATTTCTACACTTGCAGAAGCAGTGCAACCATTAGCCGTTGATGTTCCAACGACGGTGTAAATACCTGTTGCATTAATATTTGCCGTTGCAGTTGAGGCAGTGAATCCTCCTGTACTTGTCCATGAATAAGAATCCGCACCCGAAGCAAGAATACTGGTAGTTGGATTCGCACAAGTTAGAATAGCTGTCGTTGGCGTAACTACAATTGTTGGTGCAACTTTATTCTCAGTTACGGTTACACTCGCCGTTGAAATACAACCTGCTGAACTCGATGCCGTTACGGTATAAGTTCCTGCCGAAGTAATATTAGCAATAGCAGTATTTGCGGTAAATCCATTCGTGGCAGTCCATGAATAAGTAGAACCACCCGAGGCTGTTAATGCTGTACTTGGATTTGTACAAGTCAGAATTGCAGACGTTGGCGTGATGCTTGCGGTTGGCGTAAGATTGATAATTACATTAGCCGTTGCACTTGCCACACAACTATTGGCATTTGTTACCATTACTGAATATACTCCTGCATTCACCGTTTGAACATTTGGAATACTGATAGTAGCCGTTGTTGAAGTGAATGAATTTGGACCAGACCATGCGTAGGTTACGCCATCATTAGCCGTTAAATTTAATGTTGAACCACTACACAATGTTGTTGTTCCTGCAATAACAGGAACTGGCAAAGCATTAAATGTTACCGTCGTTGAAACTGTTTCCGTAGAAGTACACCCTTTTGAATCTTTTACGACTAAAGTATTTATTCCAGAAGTCGTAACTGCTAATGTATTAGAAGAAACAAAGCCTGTTCCATTCCAATTATAGGTATAACCAGCAGTACCACCCGTTGCGGTAGCGGTTAATGTTATCGTATTACCCACACAAGCAATACCTGAAGAAGCTACTGTTGCACTTGGCAAAGATGCTGGCTCTGTGATAGTTACATTAATTGAGGCTTTACAACCAGTCGTTATGTCATTCGCTACTACGGCATAAGTGCCAGCCGAATTTCCTGCAAATGTTCCACTTGATTGAACCGTTCCAGCATTAAATGAATAATTATATGAACCACTACCCGTAGAAGCTAAAACCGTTACAGTTCCATCATTACCACCTTTACAACTTACGTTCGTTTGTGATGTAACAGAAAGCGTTGGATTGGTAGCATTAACAGTGGTAATACTTCCATTCATAATTGATTTACAACCTGTAACTGTATTGGTTGCTTCAATGGTATAAGTTCCTAAAATATTAGCAGGTGGCGTGAATATTAATGCACTTCCTGTTCCTGCTAATACTGAACCACCAAAACCACTTGCTGTCAATTTATAATTTACACCAACTGTTGAACCACTTAACGTAATCGGAGATGCCACACCTGAACAAATAGATGGATTTCCTGTAACATTATAAACTGTTGGTAAAGGATTAATTACGACCGCTGTTGTTGCCGTTGCCACACAACTGTTTCCATCCGTAACTGTAACTGTATATGTGCCTGCGGCTGCCAACGTTGTTGTAGCAATATTGGCATTTTGAGTTGCAGCCACAAAAGCATTTGAACCAGCCCAAGCATAAGTTAAACCTCCTGTTGAAGAAGTTGCCGTCGATGTTAAATTCAAGGCTGATGCTTCACAAACTGGCGTATTACTCGAAGCAGTGATACTTGTCGCAAGGGTTGGTTCTGTAACCGTCACCGCACCATTAGCAGTACAATTATTAGCATCTTTGATAGTTACATTATAAGTACCTGCCAACAATCCTGTAATAGTAACGCCTGTTCCTGTAAAGCCATTTGCTCCTGTCCATGCGTAGGTGTATGGACTTGTACCACCACTTACCGTAACCGTTGCTGTCCCTGTTGCTCCACCTTTACACAAAACATTAGTTGAACTTGCAGAAGCAAGACCTAATGGTGCTAATGGTTGTGTAATTGTTACAGAAACTGTTGCCGTACAGTTATTACCATCTGTTGCCGTGATTGTATAAGTTCCTGCAGGGGCAGTTAAAGTGCTTCCAGATACCGTTCCTCCTGATGATGTGAAGGTGTAAGTACCATTCCCACCTGTTGCAGAAAGAGCTGCCGAACCATTACCTCCATGACAAAGTACAGAAGTAGGCGTAGCAATAACCACAACTGCAGCAGGTTGCGTAATTGTTACACTCGATGCACTACTTTCACAACCGTTACCATCTTTTATTTTGATAGAATAAATACCATCTGCCAATCCTGTGAAAGTATATGGACTTGTTCCTGCCACATAACTTCCACCATTTTTACTAAACATTGGGCTTGTTGCGGAGGTCGCTACTGTAATTGTTCCGTTAGAAACTCCATTACAACTTGGATTAGTTGAAGTTGTTGTGAAAGTTGGTAATGGATTGACCGTTATCACTAACAAAGCAGTATTTTTACAACCATTGCCATCTGTTCCTTCAACGGTATAAGTGGTTGTTGAAGTTGGACTTACCGTCAAATTCGTTAAAGTAGTTGTGCCTTCTTTCCAAACATAAGTATTTGCTCCTGTTGCCGATAAAGTTGTTGAAGCTCCTGTACAAATTGTAACAGGTGTTGTCACAACTGTTGGTAATGGATTGACCGTTACCACTAATGATGCAGTATTTTTACAACCATTGGCATCTGTTCCTTCAACGATATAAGTGGTTGTTGAAGTTGGACTTACCGTCAAATTCGTTAAAGTAGCTGTGCCTTCTTTCCACACATAAGTATTTGCTCCTGTTGCCGTCAAGGTTGTTGAAGCTCCTGTACAAATCGTTACAGGTGTGGTAACAATAGTTGGTAAAGGATTGACCGTTACCACTAACGAAGCAGTATTTTTACAACCATTGGCATCTGTTCCTTCAACCGTATAAGTGGTTGTTGAAGTTGGACTTACCGTCAAATTCGTTAAAGTAGCTGTACCTTCTTTCCACACATAAGTATTTGCTCCTGTTGCCGATAAAGTTGTTGAAGCTCCTGCACAAATTGTAACAGGTGTTGTCACAACTGTTGGTAATGGATTGACGGTTACAGTAACTGGCTGAATTACATAACAACCTGCTGATTCACTTCTTATATAAATCGTTGAAGTTGAGGAAATTGCGGTTGGCGTTGTAATATCACCTGCTCCACCAGCCATTGCCAATGTATTGGTTGAATAATAGTTCGTCGTTGTTCCAGTATTGGTTGTTTGAACTGCTGAGGTTGTAATATCAACCGTGGCAGGACTACAAACTGCTGCTGGATTTACTACTGTTAAGGTTGGCAATGGATTAACTGTTACCGTTACGCTTGGAGGTGTTCCTGTAAATGTTTTTGTACAACCATTGACAGTCATACTTACCAAAGTATAAGTTGTTGTTACGGTTGGTGCTATATTTACCAATGTTATACCAGCATTTAGCGTAACAGTTTGGGTTGTCGAACCATCACTATAATCTACAGTTATAGTATTACTTCCATAAAAAGGAGTGCTAAAATTGAGACTCGCACTACCTCCAATACAGATTGAACTTGTATTTACATTAATACTGCCAAATAAAGGTGGTTTAACTGGAACTGTTACCGTAAATGGAGTTCCAGCACAGTTACCTGTTACACTCGTAGGTGTCACAGTATAAATTACGTTGTGAGTTATGCTTGAGATATCTATGCTCGTTAAATTATCCGTAATTGTTGAGCCTGTCTGAGCAGTAGTTGAGAAGCCACTTAAAAATGGTGATGATGATGCCCCCACCCATGAGAACGTACTATTAACACTATTGCTCGTAGTAAGTGCATAACCTACTGCCGTTCCTGAACATATAGCAGGAAGAGTAATACTTGCTCCTGCTGGTTTTGGATTTACGGTTACCGTTGCCTGACCTGTCATTGAAGTACCTGTACAATTGGCATCGCTCACAGCCGTAACGGTGTATGTTCCCGCTGTTGCTCCTGTAATAACATAAGGGCTTGTTGTTGCTGTTACTGTTGTTGGTGTTGTTCCATCAGTGTAGGTTACACTCCACGGTGCTGTTCCAGTTAAGGCAATTGATACATCTGGTAAAGTAACTCCTTCACAAACTGTTCCACCACCTGAAACGACTGCCGTTGGTAAAGGATTAACTGTTACCGTTGCTTGACCTGTCATCGAAGTACCCGTACAATTAGCATCACTCACAGCCGTAATGGTGTATGTTCCTGCTGTTGCTGTTGTGATTACATAAGGACTTGTTGTAATGCCAGCAACCGTTACGGGTGTTGTTCCATCTGTGTAGGTTACACTCCACGGTGCCGTTCCAGTTAAGGCAATTGATACGTTAGGTAAAGTTCCACCTGTACAAATTACACCACCACCACTTAGCACAGACGTTGGCAATGGATTCACAGTAACTGTTAATGAAGCAGTATTTTTACAACTTGTAGTAGTATTTAGCCCTTCTACCGAATAAGTAGTTGTTATGCTTGGACTTACTACTAAATTCGTTAAAGTAGTTGTGCCTTCTTTCCAAACATACGCATCAGCTCCTGTAACTTTGGTGCTTAAATCCACCGAAGCTCCTGCACAAATGGTTGCAGGCGTGGTTGTGATAGTTGGTAAAGCATTCACCGTAACTGTTGAAGTGTTACCCGTGTTATAATTAACCACGCAACCATTTGCATCTGTTACACCCAATAAAGTATAAGTAAATGTACCAGCCGTTGCTGTTGAAACAGTAATTGTTGAAGCAGTAGTTGTTTGTGTACTTCCACCATCAATGGTATAAGCATAGGTCAATGTACCTGTTCCGCCTGTTCCTGTAAAAGTAATTATTGGAGCAGTAGCAGAACCTATACATACAGCAGTTGTTCCGCCAATAGTTGCACTTGGCAAAGAGGTAGGCTGAGTAATTTTCGTACCCGTTGTTCCATCCAAATCAATAATACAAGTAGGATTGGCGGCATCTCTAATTGACATTTGATACGTTCCATGAACCAGTGTAAATGCACCACTTGACTGCCAGTTGGCTCCGTTGTCTTTACTATATTCGTAAGTACCTGCACCACCCGTAGGAGCAGTAACCGCTATTGAACCAGTACCTCCAAAACAAGTAGCATGGGTTGCTGTTGCTGTGGCTGACAATACGGCTGGTTGCATAATTATCGTACCATTTGTTCCATCCAAATCAATAATACAAGTAGGATTGGCGGCATCTCTAATTGACATTTGATACGTTCCATGAACCAGTGTAAATGCACCACTTGACTGCCAGTTGGCTCCGTTGTCATTACTGTATTCGTAAGTACCAGCACCACCACTTGGTGAAGTAACCACTATTGAACCATTACCTCCAAAACAAGTAACATTAGTCGCCGTTACGGTTGCGGACAAAATGGTTGGTTGGTTTATGGTTACAGTAGCAGTTGCCGTGCATGAGCCTATATTATTTCCATCTGGTGCAGTTGCCGTTAAAGTATAAGTTCCAGCAGGTAAGCCCGTATTACTTACTACGGCATTGCTTGAATTAGTTATTACAACGCTTGAGCCTGCACTATTCGTTACTGCGATAGAACCATTTGAGGCACCAAAGCAATTTGCATCCGTAGCTACTCCACTTACTGTTACAGCAATCGGTTGAGTAATTGTTACCGACAAACCCGTTGTAGCTACACATCCATTGACATCTGTTGCGGTTACAACTACTGAATATGTCCCTGCCGTTAAAGCAGTAACATCTTCGGTAGAGGCAGCAAAGCCACCGCCTGTTTTAGTCCATGCGTAAGTATATGTTTTTGTTCCAGTTCCTCCAGTTGCGTCAGCAACAGTTAAATCAATCGAGCCATTGTTTCCACCGAAGCAATTTACATTAACTTTTGTTGATGAAGGAGTTCCAGCCACCAATGCTGGGGGAGCAGTAATAGTTATTGATGTTAAACTAACTTCACAACCATTAGCATCTTTTACTTTTAAAGTATGAACACCAGCCCCTAATCCTGAGAAAACATTA
>NZ_QGGO01000036.1 GCF_003148625.1 Arcicella aurantiaca
AGTACAATTCACAGGCTATGCAAGTATATGCTAAAAGATGGACTATTGAGTGTTTTTTTAAAGCCATTAAAACCGCTGGTTTTAATATAGAAGATACTCACTTGAAAGACCAAAAACGCCTCGAAAAACTATTAGCAGTTATTGCCATTGCTTTTGTTTGGGTGTATTTGATTGGTGATTATGAAAATCAACAAAAAACAATCCCTATTTTAGCCCATCAAAGAAGAGCTTTTAGCATTTTTAGGTATGGATTAGACCACCTAATAAAAGCATTAACCTTTGATAGTCAGATAATTAAACATTACTTACAACTTTTGACACGTACTTAGACTCGAATGATAAAAGAAATATTGAATTTTGGAATACAGGCTCTCCAAGTTTCCGTTGGCAAGATTTGATTAGTAAATTATGGCAGTCGGATGCACAAAAAAATGGAGTTTTGGCTAATATGCTTGTTTCTGTGAGTATTTATGATGCTACTATTGCTGCTTGGGATAGTAAATATGTGTACAATAGAAGTCGTCCATTTGCGTCGGACAAACGCATTCAAACATTTGGATTGAAACCTGATAGTCCATCGTACCCTTGTGAATATTCTGTTGCAGCAGGTGTTGCTTCCACTATAATAGCTCATTATTTTCCTAAAATGGCTGATTCTGTCAATCGTATGGCTAAACTGGCGATGGAATCCCGAATTGCTACGGGTGTTGCTTTTCCGAGTGATACACGGGCTGGCTTTGAGTTGGGAAAAAGAATTGCACTGCAAGAAATAGAATCTACCAAAGATTTTATGGTAAATACTCCTTGGGATGGTAAATATCCAGAAGGGAAAGGGCTTTGGAACGGAAAATACGCTGCATTTGCCAATGTTGGAAAAAGTAAAACGATTGTCTTGATGAATGCAAGTCAGTTTAGACCATTGCCCCCACCAGATTTTGCTAAAGATATGGTTGAATTGAAAAACTTTAAACCTACCCATAAATCTATGTCAAATGCGTTTTTTTATGATAGTCAACCATTTTGGAATGATTTAATTACCAAGAAAATATTTGAGAAAAACCTACATTTGAATGCTCCCAAGGCTGCCCGAATTTATGCCACATCTGCCATTGGCTATTATGATGGATTTGTATCATGCTTTGACGCTAAATATACTTATTGGGGCATTCGTCCAGAACAATATGATACCACTTTTAAACCTGTTTTATTTGAAAGTCCACCATTTCCCGGTTATCCGTCTGGTCATGCAACGGTTAGCAGTATTACAGCCGAATTATATTCCTATTTTTTCCCTGAAGACAAGTTATATTTTCAAAATAAAGCGAAAGATGTTGCAGAATCCAGATTTCATGGGGGTATCCATTTTAGAACCGATAACGAAGTTGGACTTGAACTTGGGAAAAAGATAGCCTCTGAAATTGTGAAAAAATTAAGAATGGATGGAGCAGACTGAAGTACATTTTATCGAATCTGTTTAACAAACCAGCTTTTGGAAAAAAGCTAAAATACATCCAAATATGATATTAGACTTCCTACGAAAGTGTTTTATGATTGAAAAATGGTATATTTTCTCTATTTGTATCCGAAAAAATACTGTTCTACGGCTTAAAACACTTTCGTAGGAAGTCTAATTTTATTCTTAAAGATTCTTTAAAAAAACCTTATCCATCACACTTTCCTTTGCAAGCTTTATACAGAATACTTCTCCATATTCTACTGATAGTTTAAAAATATTGATAAGTGGAATGTTTAAGATATGGCTAAAAATACACCTTATCACCCCTGCATGCGTGATAATTATTACTTTTTTATGGGGTTGAGTTCGTAATGCCTCTATAAAACTGCTCACTCTTGCCTGCATATCTATCAAACTTTCACCTTCGGGCGGTGCAACATTCACAAAATCTATCATCCAAGGGTTCAATTCTAAAGACGGGATTTCGTTCCAAGGCTTTCCTTCCCAAATTCCAAAATTCAGCTCCATGAGTGAATCATCAAACTGAATATTTTGGAAACCAAGTTCGTTTGCCAATAGTTGACATCTAATTAATGGGCTTGAATAAACCGAATCAAAATCAGTAGGTAATTTGGCTTTTATTGTGGCAACTTCTTCTAAAAAAGTATCAGCCAATGGGGGATTACTTTGCCCATAACATATTGAACTAATGTTCTTTATCTCGGTATGTCTAATTATATATATTTCCATAGCACCAAATAGGTTAATAAAACAACGATTTCCCCAAATTGTTCAGTTGCCCCCAGACAATCGCCAGTGTAACCTCCCAACCATTTTTTGAAATATCTATTTGCATACGCATAAAGTAGAAATAAAGGCAAAATTACCATTAGCAATAAAGGGTTTATAAAACCTAAGATGACCAAGGGTATCAAACCAAAAGTGTACGCTCCGACTATTTCTACGGAAGTATGTCCTTTGGCAATTGGTTTGGCTTTTGAGGTTTCGTCTTCTCGGGCGTATTCGCTATTGAACACAATATTTATTGCCGTCAGACGAGCCAAAGCGTGGTAAGAAACGAATATTAAAAATATAGTCAAATAATCGTTACTCGCTATTTTTGCCAATAATTTAATTAAAACCAGTATTTTTAAAATCAAAAGAAAACCAATTGCAATCCCTCCATAAGCCCCAATACGGCTATCTTTCATTATTTCAAGGATTTTTATTTTTGTCCAACCACCTCCAAAACCATCAAATACATCGGCAAATCCATCTTCATGGAATGCCCCCGTACACAAAATACCTGCTATTAAGGAAAATACAACGGCTATTTCTACCTCAAATAGGAATGAGCATAAAGCAAACACGATAAAACTAATCCCTCCTACTATCCAACCAATAAATGGAAAGTAACGTGTGGCTTTGTTAATATAATCAGGTGAATGGTCTGTATTGGATGGGCATGGAATACGTGTATAAAACATCAGTGCCGTGAAAAAAATACGTAATTCATTTTTCATAATTTCACTCTTTATTGCTTATACCTGCCGACTCAAAGCTTGCCATTTCATTTAAAAAATTTATGGATGATTCAATAATTGGAAAAGCTACCGCACAGCCAGTTCCTTCTCCCAGCCTCATATTGAGCTGTAAAAGTGAATCCGCTTTCATAAATGCTAACATCTGTTTATGTCCTTGTTCTTGGGACTGGTGACAAAAAACAGCATTTTTCATAATTTCATCCTTTATCCTGAAAGCTACCAAGAAAGCCGAACTCGCTATAAACCCATCTACTAATATTAGCATATTTTTTTCAAAAGCGGTCAGCATCGCCCCTACTATTTGGGTAATTTCAAATCCTCCGAATGTTCTTAATATTTCGATTGGGTCAGTGATAGTACCATGAAATTCACTCGCCATTTTAAGTTTAGCTATTTTATTTTCTAACTGTAAATCATTGATTCCCGTACCACGACCAACACATTTTTCAATGGGAATTTTACAGCAATAACTCATTATCATAGCCGCCGACGACGTGTTGGCAATACCCATTTCGCCAAAACCAATTACGTTGCACCCTGTATTAGCAACAGCGTTTACAATTTCTTTTCCTTGTTGAAAACAGGCTTCCAATTGTGCCTCAGTCATTGCTTTTTCTCGCAAAAAACTCTGTGTACCTTTAGCTATTTTGGCATCTACCAAATTGGGATGTGGCTCAAAATCATGATTTACACCTGCATCTACAATTTTTAAAGTAATATTATGTTGTTTGGCGAATACATTAATGGCAGCTCCACCAGCCAAAAAATTCATTACCATTTGATATGTTACCTCTTGTGGATAAGCACTCAAACCGTCGTTTGCTACGCCATGGTCACCAGCAAAAACAATAATAGTTGGTTTTTGTAAACTTGGGCTAAGCGTATTTTGAATAGTAGCAACTTGTATAGCGATTTTCTCTAAAATGCCCAAGGCTCCCAATGGTTTGGTTTTAAAATCAATTTTGTGTTGTAATTTTTTCTCTATTGATGTCATATTCTTTCTTTTTTAAAACCATCAGCAACAATGCCGACAGCCATTTTTGCAACCTAATACCCTACTTAAATGAATAATTCTGTTAAACTCAACCCCGACTTATTACTAAAGCTGTTTACACTTTCGGTATCTTTTGAAAATTTGTTTATTTTTAAAGAGGTCGAAGTAAATTTTTGACATATAGCAGGGCTAAGTATTTGGAATAAATAAATTGATATTGTGTAGAGTCGTATGCGATACCGCCCCCTCCCCTACACAATGATGACAATATTTATGAAGCAGTTTTTTAAACAGCTTCACTTAATCGTTACAGGTATTCCACTAACCATTAACGTAACTTTTGTGGCTTTGGAAGCCAAATATTGATTTACCCATCCTTGCAAATCTGTGAATTTTCGTCCCATAGCTGTTTCGGCATGGACACCCATACCCAGCTCATTGGTGATGAAGATAAAATTACCCTCTTTATCTGCCAAAAGGTCTATTTCTATTTTTGCTTTTTCAAGGCAAATATCTATATTATATTTTTCTTCAATAAAAAAATTGGTCAACCAAAGAGTAGCACAATCTAAGACAATTGTCTGATTGTCAATAGGTAAACTACCAATATACATTTGTTCTTCAATGGTAGTCCAACGCTCATCACGGTCGGATTGGTGGCGTTTGATGCGTTCTTGAAAGTCGTCATCCCATTGTTGGGCAGTTGCTACATAAATAGGACTTTGTGAGAAACTAAGAGCTAAGTTTTGGGCAAAACTACTTTTCCCACTTCTTGCTCCACCTGTTATCATCCAAATCATAAAACTTCTAAATTTTTATTTTTAAAAAACAGTTTAAACTTTAAATATATCTTGAAAAGGGTAGCGTTAAAACAAGTTTTTAGAGATACTTATCAGCGTGAATGATACAATTACTGACTGACTTTAGAAAACGAATTTGCAGTCCACATAATGCCACCATAAACGACTATCCCTACCACCCATTAAATCTAATTTTCACAATGCAGCCCAATACAATAGATTTGATTTTGGGGAAAGAATCTACTAAAACTTTAGCGTGTGGTTCTCAATCTTTAAGGATTGTATTTCATCAAAAAAGACGTAACAACCCTGCAAGTTGATTTGGAACTTGTTTAAGTAATGTAGAGATTTTCAAGAAAATAACGGAATGATAAGGGCTGTCTCCAACAAATAGATTAAGTTTTAAGACAAAAAACATACATTTTTAGGAGTATCAAATTTTAAAAGGGAACTCTAAAAATAAACTTAACCTTTAATAAAATTATTTTTTCAAAAAATTACGTTTCGAGCTAATCATTTGTGAATAAGCCCTTTTATTGGCATCAGTCAAAAACGAGTGACTAATCAACGTTTCTACTAAAGGTTGTTTGTCCAAAAATGGCAATAATAATTTCTTTATTCTTGCTTCATTCATACCCAATCGTTTTCCTAATTCCATGAAATCATCCTGATGAGCATGACCAGAATTCACTTGGTGTATCGACCGAAAATCGTCTTTAAATAATCCTTTACTCAAAGCAAAATCGGTATCATCTACGTGCAAACGAGTATTAATAAGGTCATAAGCAGGACTTAGGACATAATCGCCTTTAGGGGTTTCTATCAATGAAAAATTTTTCAAATGAGCGTCTCCATTGCTAAATAAATAATTGAAAATCAACAAGATAAAATATTTTTCCATTTCAATTCTCCACGTTGGTACAAAGAATTGTATGAGTTCACCAAGTTCTTCATAACTAAATTCGTATTTATAATTAACCCCAAAATTATCCTTCGTTTTTCCTGCCAAACTCGCAAAGTCTTCTACCCCCCATTTTATTCCCTCTTCTTTAATGTCAAACCGTTTGGTAATATAAGCTGGCGTGCCATCTGCAAAGAAAATCAAGGCATTAGCCGCCGTATTAATGCCAAATACTTGCGAGGCAATTTGCATCGTAAGATGCTCATTGGCTGGCACTTGGTCAATTTTCTTTAAATCTCTTGGAATAGGTTTTAAAATATATTCTCCTTGTTCACCTTCTTTGGTAAGTCTTAATTGATTTTTTTCCAATATTAAACTCAGCTTTTCCTGCACACCCGAAATTGAAATTCGTTTCCTGTTTTCCATAAACAAATCTTCTATTTCTTCACTGGTTTGTGGTTTTGGGTACGGCAAAACATGACTCACTTTTTTATTACGAAATACTTTTCGCAAACAAGTAGAACTGTACGATGAATAACCCTCTGCCAATGTACCGGGACAATATTTCAAGTCTATCATAATGGTAAAGGTTTTACGGTTATTGCCCCGATGGTATCAAATTGAGAGGTTTTTGCTAAAAGTCCAAAGCTATCATTTTCATCAATTTTAAAGAGTACACATTGTAATTTTCGGTTAACTCCTTCACTCAACATATTATAGAAAAAAGGGAATAAAAAATCACTTTGAAATACTTGCTTGTTTTTGGGAAATGTCAAACTAATATCCTGACAATCTGGCGATGAAAAATATTTATCCTCATATTCAAACCGATAGTTTTGACGACTTTCTTCTGTAAGAATTCCCGCCAAAATATTATTTCGATATACCGCTAATTGTCGCATTGATTAATATAAATTTTTAGCTAAGATTTAAAACCTATTTGTCTGATAGTCCATACCAATTCCATTCCCAAAATTTCAGATAATTTTGTGAGTGTTTCCAGCCGTGGATTACCTTTTCCGCTTTCAAAAGATTTGATAGTTCGTAGTCCAACGCCTGATAAATCCGCTAAATATTCTTGGGTAACTCCCAATTCTTCACGCCTATTTCTAAACTCTTGTGATAAATCCATGAAAGTATTTATTTAACAAGGGCAATATATGGCACTTTTTGCGAATTTTCAAGTAAAATCATACAAATATTTTATCAAAAGTGCTGAATAATGCACTAAAAGACGATAAGAATTTATAGAAAGAAATCTTGTTACGAAGCATAAAAAAGCCTTGCAAAATAGAGACTAAATTGAGTCTATTTTGCAAGGTTTTTTACGATTTTTCCTAAAAGTGAAAGCGTTTCACTTTTGGAGAAAATCCTTATAAAGATTGATTTTTTGTATCAAAATATCACAGTTTTTAGTTGTTTTCAACTTCTGTGAAAGTTGCTTAATTTCGAGTAATAATTTAGGTTCTTCAACTGATAAATTAACCGATGGACTTTTGTCAATAATTGCGGTTAACGCTTCTATACTTTCAACAGAATCTTTTTCAATGGGTTCATTTGAAAGCGTTTGAATATCTTTTCTACTAATTTTACTGACGCCTTGTAAAACTTCTTCTCTCAAAGGTTTTGAAAGTTTACTCATGCCATCAGCAAATTTTCCGTCATTTTTTATCGTTCTTGAACTTACATTAAATGTTGCGGCTAAGTTTTCAGCAACGTTAATAATTTGCTCGTCATTACCATTAATTTGTAAAGCTACACCTCTATTTTTTTTCTGGGAATTATACTTTAGTCCACGGTAGTAAGATTCTTCTTCAAGCGATAAATTTCGTCGCCCAATTTGCAAATCAATCATGTATTCCTTTACATCATCAATAGAAGCAAAAACTTTGAGCGTTATCTTAAAATCAATTTTGTGTTCTTTACAAATTTTATATCTGTTGTGTCCATCCACTAACAAATACACAGGCGTTTCAGAATCTCCACGCCCTAAATCATACTCGGTTGTTTCCCAAAGCACAAGGGCATCTTGACAACCGTGTTGAATAATATTTTGTTCTAATTGGGAATATTGTTCCCCCGTCAGAGGTCTGATAAATTCTTGTAACTCTGGTAGAATTTCAATGCTATTTTTAACTCTTTCTACATCATTAAAAGCACCTAAACTTGTGGGTTTGGGTGTATTATGTATCTGAGTCATTTCTTGAGCTTTTTTTCTGAAAAGTTCTTTTTTAGATGCCATTTTTCTATTATTTACTCGGTTGAAACTACTTCATAAGCCAAAGCCATATATTGTTTTGAAGCTTTTGATTTATTGTCAAATTTAAAAATATCTTCATTCAAATACTGACTTTGTTTAATTACGGTCAGGTTTTCAATCAAACTTTTAAAGACGGGCAAGGTTGGATACGTTTCTTGAACATTCTCCATTATTGCCTGATGAATGGTTTGATTATTATGCACCATCGTAAATAAAAAGCCTCTTACTTTCAACATCAGATTGGTGTATTCTTTAACGTTATCAATCTTTTCTATTAAGTTTTTAACGCCATTGAAGGCTGAACTTTCGGGCTGAATAGGAATAATACACTCATTGGACGCATTCAAAGCCGAAATAGTCATAATACCTAATGAAGGCGGACAATCGAATAGAATAAAATCAAATTGGTCAGCAATGGCTTGAATTTTTCGAGCTAAACGCATTTCAGAACCTACTTCGGTAATAAGTTTGATTTCATAAGTTGCCATGTTAATATCTGAAGGAGCAAGAAACAGATTTTCTTCAATGGGCAGAATAGGGAGGGGGTCTCGACTAATAAGCGATTCCACCACTTGTTTTTCAGGATTATGAATACCAAAACATTGAGACAAATTCCCTTGCGAATCCATGTCCACTAAAAGAACTTTATGTCCTAAAATAGCTAAAGCCTTTCCTAAGTTTATTGTTGTTGTGGTTTTACCAACGCCTCCTTTATGGTTAATTAATGATATACAACGAGCTTTCGTGAAACTTTGGTCATGATAACCGTATCGCCGTAAGACTTCCTCTAACTTGTCAAGATGTTTAGGGGCAAATGCTTGAACACCTTCCAATGCTTTATAAATTGTGGTGGTTGGTATTCCAGCTTCTTTCTCTAATTGGGTTCTATTAATAGAGGGTCGAGAAAGTAAAAATTTTCTAACGGTTTCAGTAGTAATCATTTGGCTGATATTTTAATTACACAAATATATAAAAATATATATCGTATAAAGAATAAATATTTATTTTTATATAAATTGATTTTCGGAATATGTTAAGTTGGTTTAGCTTTATAAATTGTGCCATTGTTCATTGAAAAAGTCAGGTTACAATATAAATCCTCTTTAAACGCTATTTAACCTGACTTTTTCTTTTAATAATTCATCGAAAAAGTCAGGTTAGCTATTTTTAGTAGCTATTTAAAAGCTATTGAGGTCTTTTATTGGTGATTTTGATTGAAAAAGTCAGGTTATTGGCTCAATCTTCATTTAAAATTGTTTGAGAATAAACAAAATCGAATTTAATGATTGAAAAAGTCAGGTTAGATAAAATTATTTCCAAATTAAGAGAATGTTCTTTGATAAAGGGATTTATCAATACTTTTAGCAAAAAGTCAGACCCAACCTATTATTTTTAGTAACTGACTCTGTATTTATTATATTTATCAATATATATTTGATTGTTTAGGGCGTTGTAAGGCATTGATTACCAAATAGTTACAAGTCTTAACCTGACTTTTTTGATGACTAATCTGACTTTTTCGATGAAAAGAACATCTCTAAACTGACTTTTTCAATCACTTAACCTGACTTTTTCGATGAATGAAAGAGTCGGTTTATAAGATTTTCAAAAGGCTTGAAATTACGTAATTGTCTAAGAGATAGTATCTTGAAAAACTCACAAACAGACCTTGTTTTAGAAAAGTCTGTTTATTATATTTGATTTCCAAAGTCAATAACTATGAGCAGTAAACCAGAAAATAATCAAGATGGGTTTGTAAAAAGAATTAACAATTATCAGCCTAATACCCTCACAACTTCACGTCAATCTTATACGTTGCAAGAAAAGCGTATTTTAAGTTACGTAATTAACCAGTTCAATCATAAAGACGAATACGTAAAAGACAAGAATGTAAGGTTCAAAATTCCCATAAATGAGTTAGCACAACACATGAATTACACAGAAGCCAAAAGTGCAGCTCAGGGTTTACTCACCAAACAAATCAGAATTGAAAATCCAGATAGTAAACAATTTATTACCAAAAATTTATTTGTTACCGCCAATTATAATGTCGATAATTCTGGAGTCTTAGAAATGACTGTAAGTGCCGACTGCGTAGCAGATTTCATTAATTTAGGGCAACTTTACACACGCTACAATCTGGAAATGTTTCTTTCTTTCAGTTCAAAATATACCCAAAGAATTTATGAACTCATTATGCTACACGCAGGACGTAAACAGTTTGATTTTTCCATTGATTTAAAAGAATTAAAGGAAATGATAGACGCTACCAATTATACAGTTTATTCCGATTTCAGACGAAAAGTGTTAGAAGTCGCACAAAAAGAACTCTCTGAAAAAACCGATTTTAGTTTTGAAATTTCAACCAATGGTAAGCAAAGAAATATCAGCAGGTTAACATTTAAAATTATTTCATGGAAAAGAGACGCACAATCAGAAGTGAATATCGACCTCGAAAACTTCATCAATGCCCCATCAATAAACCAATTCAATGGCATTAAGCAAATCATTGAACAACACTATCAATTTAGAAAAGAACAAATCGCAAAGATTTTAAATAGCGAAGAATTAAGAGAGAAATTCGTTGAAATTGATGCAAAAATTAACGTCGGTTTAATCGAAATAAAAACCACTAAAACAAGATACATGATTGTTGCCCTTGGCTTGAATAAATCCGATAAAACGTTCTAAGAAAAACTGAGATAAAAACCAAAAATGTCCACAAAAGTCTATTTCAAAGGAAATTACCAAAAAGATTCAATTGATTTCGAAGATGGCTTGATTCAAGTCACGGCATTTCCCTTTGTAGATAGCCTGTTTGTCAGAGAAGTGAAACCCCATGCACATAATTTTTTTCAAGGTTTTTTGTTGGAAGAAGGCATCACCAGTCTTGAATATGAAGAAAATACCATAGAAATTATCGCCCCTGCATTTTTCACAATACCCAAAAACATCGTTCACGGACTTACCAATTCAGAGGATTGCAGAGGTTGGATAATTAATTTATCCGATTTATTTTTAGAAAATATCCTCAGAAAAGACGCAGATATTGTGATGGAATTGGACGCCATACATATCAAACATCTAAGAGAAGGGGAGGAGACAGAGGAAGTTATTGTTGCGATGAAAAAAATTGTAGCAGAATTTAATCAAAATTTGCCTGGTAAATCAATTATGTTACAAAATTTGGTGAGCATTTTGGTCGTGGGTTTACACCGAATTTCTAAGAAAAATACCCATCCGCTAAACCCCTTACATTCAGATAATACCAGTAAAATCTATTTCAGAAGATTTATTCAGTTAATCAAAACAGACTATACTTTCAAAAAAACCGTTGAATCATTTGCCAATGATTTAGGTATTTCAGCCGGACATCTCAACCGAATTTGCCACCAAATAACCAATAATTCTCCCAAAGAAATTATTTCCAATTATTTCATTCAAGAAGCCCAAAAAGAACTTACCAGTATTGAAAAATCAATTACACAAATTTCTTATCAACTTCACTGCGACGACCCCGCCTATTTTTCACGATTATTTAAGAAAAGAACAGGTTTAACACCTAAAGAATATCGTGAAAAGCATGGCATAAAAGCCTAAAAAATCACTTTCCTTTCGTATTGTTTGATTTGTCCTAAAAACAAATGAAAAGTCCTAAATACTTCTTTCAGAAAGTCTATTTCTTTGCATCACTATAAAAAAACTAAAAATAGTTATGAAAAAATATGATAATTATCAGTAGCAAATTTCGTTTTGCCAACTAATATTTATCCATAACCATTCTTTGAGCATAGCTTTATACTCTTATAATTTGAGAGCTAACCACTAAATTTTACAGTTAAAATTAATCCTAAGTCAACATGAATAAAGTTGAAATTCAACCTTTTTTAGACAACGCACAGTTTAATAAATTCCATAAAAAAGTGTTGTTTTGGACAGCCTTTATCATCATTTTTGATGGATACGATTTGGGTATTTACGGAACAGTTTTGCCTATTCTGATGAAAGAATGGCACTTAACACCAGTGCAAGCGGGCAGTTTAGCAAGTTATGGGTTGTTTGGTATGATGTTCGGAGCATTAATATTTGGCACGCTGGCGGCACGCACAGGTTTAAAAAAAGCCATTATTTGTTGTATTCTTTTATTCAGTGTTTTTACGGTTTTATGTGGCTTTGCCAATTCCCCTACCACCTTTGCTATATTTAGATTTATTGCAGGGCTTGGCATTGGTGGAGTCATGCCAAATGTTGTTGCTTTAATGTCTGAATATGCCCCTAAAAATATTCGTAACACCTTGGTAACCACTATGTTTAGTGGCTATGCAATAGGAGGAATTTTATCCGTCTTGATGGGAATGTTTTTGATACCAAACTTTGGTTGGCAAGCAGTTTTTTATGTAGGTTTATTGCCCATCATTTTACTGCCTTTGATTATAAAAGACCTTCCAGAATCATTGAGTTTTTTAGTCAAGAAAGGTAAAACAGATGAAGCACAGGGAGTTTTAGTAAAGTTAGACCCGCAATTTGTACCTCAAAAAGATAATGCTTTAGTAATTGCCCAAACCGAAATCAATAATTCAAGTCTTGCAGATTTATTCAAAAATAATAGACTTATGAGTACGCTCATGTTTTGGATTGCCTTTTTTATGTGTCTTTTAGTGATATACGGCGTAAGTTCTTGGCTTTCTAAATTGATTATGACCAAACCAGAATACAAGGATAATTTGAGTTTAGGGCTTACTTTTTTGCTTGTCTATCATACAGGAGCCGTTTTTGGGGCAATCTTGGGCGGAAGGTTAGGAGACAAATTTGATGTCAGAAAAACGGTAATTATATTTTTTATCATTGCCACCATTGTTATCGCATTATTGGGTTATACCTCATCATTTTTACTGTATGTTTTAATGTTCTTGGCAGGAGCTACAACCTCTGGAAATCAGATAATTATGAATACTTTGGTAGCCCAATATTATCCAGCATTGTTACGTCCAGTTGGCTTTGGTTGGGCATTGGGCGTAGGTAGAGTAGGGGCAATAATTGGACCAATTTTAGGGGGCGTTTTAGTCGGTTGGAAACTACCATTTGAACAGAATTTCTTTGCTTTTTCACTTGCTGCCGCTATTGCTGCTTTTGCTATTTTCTTGGTTAGAATTGAAAACAAAAAGGAATAAGGATTTTAATTTAAAGCCTATTAATCAGTCGGTTATAAGTTTTAGCATTAATTTTCGGAAGTATGTATTTAATGTCGCACGGGTGAGGTTTTTTCGACTCAAATTTAACTTGCGACATTAAGTATATACTTCCATTAATTTTTAATAAATACTGAATACAACTAAATATATTTTCGAAGAGATTTTTCAATGAGTTGACGTATATGCTAAATCGTAAGAATTAAAAGCATACAATTTGAAATTCAGAAACGAAAGATAAGATGAAAGTAAATCTATAATTTTTTACTTGATTTAATAAAATGAACGATAACAAAATAGATGAATTACTCCAAAATTTCAAAGAAGCCAATCTCAAGCCTCTTTGGACGCTTGAACATGATGTAATGCCATTTTCACCAAAACCAAATGCCATTCCTTGGCTATGGAAATGGAATAAATTGTATGAATTGGCAGAAGATGCAGGAGAATTAATTACACTCGAAAAAGGGGGCGACCGCCGTGCTATTGCGTTAGCCAATCCGGGATTAGGTGGAATGCCTTTTGCTACCGAAACCTTATGGACGGCGGTGCAATGGCTCAACGGAAAAGAAGTTGCTCCTGCACATCGTCATACTTCGCAAGCAATTCGTTTTATTGTGGATGGTGCTGGCAGTTATAGCACCGTTGAAGGTGATAGAGTGTATTTGGAAAGAGGAGATTTGGTGCTAAACCCACCAATGCTTTGGCACGACCACGGTAGTGATTCCGACGAAAGAGCCATTTGGATTGATGGTTTAGATATTCCGCTTACAAAATATTTGAATGCCAATTTCTTTGAGCATCTTCATCAAGATGTTCAGGAAGTAGATACTGTCAAAAATTATAGTATTCTCAAATATGGTGCAGGAACAATGAAACCCGCTTGGGAACGCCAAAAACCGATGTATCCACCTATCAGCACTTTCAAATGGGCTAAAACGGAACAAGCTCTCATGGATTTGGCAAAAAGTGGCGATGCTTGTCCTCATGACGATATTGCTTTAGAATATATCAACCCAATAACGGGTAGCTCAGTCATGAAAACATTTAGTTGTTGGATACAAATGATTCGCCCCAATGTACACACACAGGCTCATAGAGAAGTTTGTAGTACAGTATATTTTGTATTTGAGGGAAGCGGTTATTCAGTTATTGACGGTATTCGTTTTGATTGGCAACAAGGCGACCTTTTTGTAGTTCCAAACTGGAAATTACACGAACACGTGAATACTTCTGAGGAAAGAGCCATTTTGTTTAGCCTCAACGACCGACCAACGATGGAAGCTTTGGATAAATATCGAGAAGAGAAATATCAAGAAAACGGAGGACATCAAGAAATAAAGAGTGTATTTTAAAATAAAAAATGATGGCACGCAGATGATGTAGATTTTCAAACACAGATGTATTTGATTTTTTAATCTGAAAAAATCAGCGTTACGAATCTATCTGCGTTATCTGCGTGCCAAAAATCAAAAAAAATGAAATTAGCTAATATTAAAATTGAAGGAAAAAGCACCTTCGGAGTGCTGAAAGGAGATATTGTTATTGATGCTCATGCTTTGCAGGCACCAGTTATTGAAAATACTTTAGCATGGATAAATGCAGACGAAGCAACTAAATCTTCTTTTCAAACAGCGGTAGAGAATGCCAATGTTGAGCAATTGTTAGCAGAAAATAAAGCATTCAATATGATAGACGACCGTATTGAATTTTTACCTGCTGTACATGAACCAAAAAAAATTATCTGTGTAGGTCATAATTTTAGAACACATATTTTGGAAATGAAAAGGGAGATTCCGAAATACGCTATGATTTTTGCAAAATATCATAATGTACTTGCTGGACATAAAGAAATCATTCCAATTCCAGAGGTATCTAAAGAATTTGACTATGAAGCGGAATTAACGGTTGTCATCGGAAAACAAGCAAAAGCCGTTTCATTAGAAAATGCACTCGACTACGTGGCAGGTTATACAGTTGCCAACGACCTCAGTGTTCGTGATTATCAACGTAGAACAATTCAGTTTTTACAAGGAAAATCGTTTGATAAATCTGGACCAATTGGACCTTTCATGGTAACAAGAGACGAATTAAATGATGTTGATAAAGAACACATGGTACTTCGTTTGAATGGTCAGATTATGCAAGAAACACCACTTGCGGATATGGTTTTCAGTGTTTCGGATTTAGTTTCTCAAATTTCGGAATACATGACCTTAGAACCTGGTGATGTGATACTTACGGGTACTCCAGGTGGCGTTGGGGCAGCTCGCACACCACCTGTATGGATTCAACATGGCGATACCATTGAAGTAGAAATTACCAATGTTGGAGTACTTAGAAATAGTTTTAGATTGCCTTCAAAATCGCAAGAGCAATACCCAAACATCGAGGAAATGAAAGCGTCATTACAAGCTGATAAACAAGCTTTTACTGATTTATTAAGCAATATTGGAGAACAAAATTTACACACAAGACCATATACCGATAGTTGGACTGTTGCGGAAGCCGTTGCTCATATTACAGATGCCATAGACTTTTTCCAACATGAAAGTATTAAAGCATTGGCTAATCCTGCTGAAAAAGTAGGCAGACATAAAACCAATGAAAGACGTTTGGCTCGTATTGCAGAACATGGTGCAGATTCGGCAGAGCAATTATCAGCACAAATTTCAAGCAGTATAGACAGTTGTTTGAGCTTTTTGGAAGGATTGACAGATGAAGATTTGGCTAAAAAAGTACAGCATAAATTGCCAAAATTCGGAGAAATGGAATTAGGGTCATTCCTAAATCATTTTGTGGTTGGACATAGCAAAGCACATCTTCGCCAATGTCTTAATTTACAAAATAGATTTGCGTAATGGGTAGTAAATAGGAGTGGGGATTGGGGGTTTAAGACTAACATAGACTTGATTATCAATAGTTTATGTGGTTTTTAAAATATAGCCTAAATTTGCATGATTACTTACTTCTACTTTGGCACTTTAAATAAATGGAGCAAATTTGACTTTCAGGAAGTTGAAAGGTAAATACTCAAATTACCATCTTTTTTTAGAGTGTCAAAGTAGATTTAGTACACTGTTTAATAAGTTATCTAAATAATTTTTATCCTAAAATCTTTGATTGTGGGAACTTCCCGAAAGTTTAACCCACAATGGAATTGTTTCGGGAAGTTAAAATAACTTATTAAACAGTGTATTTAGAGATTCTCCAAGATTATTGATAACTACCATCGTTTTGACTATCAATCATTTATAAAATTATCACTTTATTTTGTCTCATTAGTTAACGAAAATATGTACTTAATTATCGAATAAAACTATTGAACTTTTTGTATTAAATTTGAGCAGACGGTTTACAAAACCTTGTATTAGGCAAGCTACCAAAAGTTGCTTAGCTATCATTCCAAGCGACAAACCTACAACCAAACAAAATTTGCTGACTTTTACAGAATGAAGGATAACGATACCAAAAGACTTTCGAGACTTGTAGCCATCTTAACAATTTTACAGACAAAACGACTTGTTACTTCTACAAAACTTGCTGAAAAATTTGATGTAAGCACACGAACTATTTATAGAGATTTAAAAGCATTAGAACAAGCTGGTGTTCCTATTTTGACGGAAGACGGGAAAGGTTACAGCCTAATGGAAGGCTATAAAATTCCACCGATAATGTTTAGCGAAAATCAAGCAAATGCTTTAATTCTTGCCGAGCAATTAGTTTTAAAAAATAGAGACAGCTCCCTAATTAAAGATTATGCTGAAGCCATAGACAAAATAAAAGCTGTTTTAAAGCAAACGGAGAAGGACAAAGCTAATTTTCTCTCATTAAGAACAAAATTTGCTAAACTTGATAATTTTGAAATTAAGAGTAACATATTATCTTCTTTACAAAATGCCCTTACCAATTTTCACATCGTAAAACTTGACTACATCAATGCTGAAAATAAAGAAAGTAAAAGAACCGTTGAGCCTTTTGCTTTAATAAATACAATGGAAAGTTGGCTTATGATTGCCTATTGTCATTTACGTAAAGACTTTCGTTTTTTTCGGCTTGATAGAATTGAAAAAATGCAAATCTTATCAGATAAATTCACTCCACATAAAATGACTTTACAAGAATTTTTTGAAAAACATCACAGCCACTAATCACCCTTGACATACCGTTGTCATAGACTCATTTTAATTTTGTTGCATAATAATTTAAACAATAACAAAATGAGTGTCAAAAAAATAATAACAAGCTACGCAACTTACAATTTAAGTGCTAATAAGCAATTCGTGAATTGGTTAAGCAAACAATCAGAGGAACAACTTTTGCAAGAAGTTCCATCAAGTTTCAAAGGTATTCTTCAAACCTTAAACCACATTTGGGCTATTGAAGAAATGTGGTGTGCCGACCTTTTCAAAAACGACGATGCTGTAAATCGTTATGGTGTGCAAGACTTAAATTCCAAAGAGGTGTTTGAAGGATTATTAAACAGGTCTTCAATAATTGCAGAAAAAGTTAACCTACTAACAGACAACACTTTAGCTGAAAATATATCTATCAAAACACCATGGTTTGAAGCGAATCTTACACTTGCAGAATATTTGCAACATCTTTTTAATCATGGTACTTATCATCGTGGACAAATTATAACCATTGCACACCATTTGGGATTTACAGAAATGCCATCAACTGACTTTTTATTTTATTCTTTAATGGCATCAAACCAATCTTAAAACTACGGAATGAACTGTGTTAAAAATATCACAAAAATTGTATCAATCCAAATATTACAACACATCCATTAACCTATGAAACGCTTTTTCAATTAGTCGGAATTTTGATGTCCTGCATTATCTTATGACTATGAGAAAAATAGGTGTTTATAAACCATAGCAAGTGTTTTCATCTTAAAGCTGTTTAAACTTTTTATTTTGAGAAGAAATTTGAATCATTTTTCATCTGTTATTTTAATATTTGAAGCCCCTGCATAGCAGAGCAAAGGAGATGCCCAATCTTGAGTAAATATTGGATTAGCAGATTTAAAATGAACGGGTTTATGCCGAAAAGAAAGTTTAAATAGCTTTGTTTTTATCCCAATTTTAAAGATTTGATGAGTATTTTATAGAAGTCATCGTTCAAAACGCTACGGTTTATACACAAGTATTTGAATATCTATTTAGAGCCATAGGCTCGGTTAAATTTTGTAGGGGTGGGTTTTAACCCAACGAAAATGATGCGAAATGCCATTTTAGAGCCAGATGCTCGACCCATTTTTAATGCCTCGTTCCTACGGAACTCAAAAAATGGTCATTTTCTTTTTCGGTGGGTTTTAACCCAACGCTACAAAATCGGTCAAGCCTACGGCTTTTTTATTAGACTTCCTGCGAAAGTGTATTACAAAACATTTCCCTTTTCAAAGGAACAATCCTTTTGAAATGAAATGATATTTTTAGGGCTATCTTTTCCAAAGGTGATATTGATAAACTATCAATGAAACAAGCAAGTTGAATTTTACCCTAAAATTCGCCACAAATTATTGTTAAAAATTAGGCGTGAATAATTTAAGCAATGAACAATATTTTACCAAAAGACCAACAGATTATCAAGAAGTAGGCGTGTCGGCATCAGATGGGCGAAGTGGTGTGACTACTTTGAGTTTTAAGTGGTAAAATTTGAATAAACATGGGTAGTAATAGCTCAGACACCTTCATTACTTAAAACTGTTTCAGAAATATGCCATTCGTGGTACAATTTTTGCTTGAAATAGGCATATAATCAACCCATAATAATCCATTCAAACTTGTTATTTCATCAATATTTCAATAACAGTTTGGGTAGTTTTTTAATTTATGCCAAGTTTTCCTTTTTTCAAGCAATTCGATACAATGGATTGCGGGCCTACCTGTTTGCGAATGATAGCCAAGCATTTTGGTAAAAATTATTCGTTACAAACCTTGCGTGAAAAAAGCGGAATCAACAAAGAAGGCGTGTCGATGGCGGGTATCGGAATGGCTGCCGAATATATCGGTTTTCGTACCTTAGTCGCCAAAGTTTCCTTTGAAAAACTTGTCTCAGATGCTCCCCTGCCCTTTATTGCTCACTGGAAACAAAACCATTTTGTGGTGGTTCATGCCATCAAAAAAGATAAAGTTTTTGTGGCAGACCCCGGTGTTGGTTTGGTAGAATATTCGATAAAAGATTTTAAAACCAATTGGGTAAGTAGTCAGAATAATGCCAACGAACCAACGGGCATTGTAATGTTGTTTGAAACCACGCCCAAGTTTTTTCTCAACGACGAAGACAAACAAGATTCAGGGCTATCTTTTAAGTATATTTTCAATTACCTTTTTACCTACAAAAGCCTTCTCATGCAAATTGCGTGGGGTTTATTGATGGGTGGGGCTTTACAATTAATTCTGCCTTTTCTTACCCAATCCATTATTGATATTGGTATCAATACCCGAAATCTCAGCTTCATTAATCTAATTCTTATCGGGCAATTTGTGCTTTATTTTGGGCGGTCGGTCGTGGAATTTATTCGGGGTTGGATTTTCCTACACATTGGCTCAAGAATCAACATTTCTATCCTTTCAGATTTCTTCATTAAGTTGCTTCGACTACCCATTTCGTATTTCGACACCAAGTTTCAAGGAGATTTATTACAACGTATCGGCGACCATGAAAAAATAGAAAGTTTTCTGACCAATACCGTCATTAGTACCATTTATGGGCTTTTCAATTTTATCATTTTCAGTATTGTTCTGAGCATTTTTAGTGGTAAAATATTCCTAATGTTTTTGGGAGGAAGCATTTTGTATGTGCTTTGGATTTGGCTTTTTCTCAATCAAAGAAAAATTCTTAACAACCGAAGTTTTGAGATAGCTGCTAAAAGTCAAACCGCTACTTTACAGATAATTGATGGTATTCAAGAAATAAAATTGACCAATAGCGAACAACAAAAACGCTGGGATTGGGAGAACATTCAAGCCTCATTATTTAGGCTTAATATGAAAGGACTGGGGCTTTCACAAATTCAGAGTGCAGGAGCTTTATTTATTAATGAAGGTAAGAATATTCTTATTACTTACCTCACGGCTCGTGCGGTGATTGAGGGCGAAATGACACTCGGAATGATACTTTCGGTAGGGTATATTTTGGGTATGTTGAATGGACCAATCGAACAGTTTATCCATTTTATCCAAGATTATCAAGATGCAAAATTGAGCCTTGAACGCCTCAATGACATTCATAAAGTAGAAGACGAAGAACCCCTTGGCAAACAGCGGTCGGTACAACTTTCTACCAATAAAACGCTGGCATTCACCAGTGTATCGTTCAAATACCCCGGTACGAGCCGTAATATTTTAGACAATATAGATTTTGTAATTCCACAAGGAAAAACCACTGCTATTGTAGGGTCAAGTGGAAGTGGCAAAACGACAATTTTGAAATTGTTGCTTAAATTTTATCAACCAAGCCAAGGACAAATCATCGCAGGAAATACTTTTTTGAGTGGCATTAATCATAACTATTGGCGAAGTAGATGCGGTGCGGTGCTTCAAGATGGCTTTGTTTTTTCGGATACCATCGCCCGAAATATTGCCGTTGGCGAAGATTTTGTGGAATTAAATCGCCTCAATCATGCCGCCCAAGTTGCTAATATTGCTGAGTTTATAGAAGGTTTACCTTTGGGTTATAATACAAAAATTGGAGCAGAAGGTAACGGGCTAAGTCAGGGACAAAAACAGCGTTTATTAATTGCCAGAGCCGTTTATAAAGACCCCGACTATATATTTTTCGATGAAGCGACCAATGCGTTGGATGCCAATAATGAGAAAATTATTATGGAAAATCTGACGGAGTTTTTTAAGGGGAAAACGGTCATTGTGGTTGCCCATAGATTGAGTACCGTAAAAAATGCCGACCAAATTGTGGTGCTTGAACAAGGACGAATCGTAGAAAAAGGTACACATGAACAACTTACCAACTTACGAGGATATTATTATTCTTTGGTAAAAAATCAGTTAGAATTAGGGAATTGATTAGATGCTATCGTAGAGCGAACATCCCGAAAGTTTGAAACTTTCGGGATGTTGTAATCCAATACGTTAAGAAGAATTATGGAACAAAAAATATACAAAGAACTTCGCAGTGATTCGGTGCAGGAAATAATGAACTATCAACCTACTTGGCTAATTCGTTATGGGACTGCTTTGTTCACTATTTTCTTCCTGTTGATGTTTGGAGGCACATTTTTCATTAGCTATCCAGATATTGTGAAGGGAACTTTAAAACTGACTTCTTACAATATGCCAAAAGCTGTTGTGGCAAAAACAGCAGGTAAAGTCATTAAATTATTCGTAAAAGAAAACACATTTGTAGAACAAAATGATGTTTTGGCGTATTTAGAATCTACCGCCAATCATCAAGAAGTTTTAGCACTTTCAGCACAATTATCAGTTATTGAAAAAGAGGTTTCAGAAGGACGTTATGCCAAATTGAATGCTTTGCAAAAAGGGAATTTCATAAACCTTGGAGAACTACAACCTGATTTCCAACAATTTCAATCCTCCTTAATTCAATTACAAACGATGCTTTCTTCGGGTTTTGGAAACCAAAAAAAGAATATTATCGTAAATGAGTTAGAAAATTCCAAATACTCCGCCTCTAAACTCAATGAACAAAGGCAAATCTACCAAAGAGATTATATCCTTGCTGAAAAAGACTTTGCAACCCAACAACGCTTGGCTCGTCAGGGTATAATTTCGGCTAATGAATTATCGAAAGAAGAAAGTAAAATGTTAGGTAAACAATTGGCTTTAAAGCAGATAGAATCTCAAATAATCAATAATCAAGCAGAGCAAAGTGGTAAATCAAAGGAATTATTGGAGTTAGATAAAAATCTTTTTGAACAGAAAAAGTATTCTTTTGAAGGCTTAAAAACACTCATTAGTGCCGTCGATAAATGGAAAAACACCTATATTTTAACGGCTCCCTCGGCGGGATATATTTTATTTCAAAGCAATATTCAAGAGAATCAGGTAGTAGCGGCAAATCAAGAAATATTTTATATTGGCAATCAGCAAAATAATTTACCGATTGGTCAAATCCAGATTGCCCAAGATAATTTAGGGAAAGTCAAAGCGGGTCAAAAAGTAATTATCAGATTCAATAGTTATCCATCAGAGGAGTTTGGAACGGTGGATGGAATTGTAGAGTTTATCTCTCAAATTCCCGAAAAAGACAATAGCTATTTAGTTACCGTAAAACTACCGAATGGCTTAACCACCACCTATCATAAAAAATTAAGTTTCAGAAATGGAATGTTGGCAAATGCAGATGTTGTTACCGAAGATAAATCATTGGCAGCCAAGATTTTATACCAATTCAGAAAAGCACTTCAACGATAAATATATGACCTATTCATTCAACATATTTAAAGAGTATGAATCACTAAGTCCATGTATTCAGCATCAAATATTGTCTAAACTACAAGTTTTACAATTTGCCAAACATGACTATATTCTAAAAAAGGGAGATATTTGTAAAGGTATTTTTCTGATTGAAAAAGGGTGTTGCCGTACCTATCTTGAAAACGGAGAGAAAGAAATAACAACCAATTTTGGCATTGATAAAAACATTATTTGTAGTGCTTATAGTTATTTTTCTCAAACGCCTTCAAATGAGTATATTCAAACATTAGAAGACACCACTTGTTACTTTTTTTCCTATAAAAGTATCCATTTACTTTTGGCAGAACACGTAGAATTTAATGTATTCGTCCGAAAAATTTATGAATCTTTATTGATGAATGAGATAAATTTACTCAATTCCATCAGGTCGATGAGTGCTTTGGAACGTTATGAACATTTCATGGAAAAAACCCCGCAAGTATTACAAAGAGTGCCTTTAGGACATTTAGCGTCCTTTTTGGGAATGAGCCAAGAAACGCTTAGCCGAATGAGGGGTAAAGTATAGACAGCTTCAATACACTGTTTAGTAAGTTTTAGGGAGAAATTTAATTCTCTGAAAGAACTTCTCGAAAGTAGAAAAAACTTTCGAGAAGTATAAAACGCCGTCTTCACTTCCCGAAAGTTATTTTTACTTTCGGGAAGTTCAACAGTCAGAAAACTTATTAGATAGCTTCAAATAAAAAAGCCTTGAAATTCAAGGCTTTTATTTTTATATCTCAAAAAATGCAAATTATCTGCAACCACCTAATGAAAAGTTAAGTGAGAATGAGAATCCTGTATTGCAAGTTGTTGGCTTTGGCGTACAAGAAGTTGTAGGAGTTGTATAACCACCTGTGTTACATGATGGTGCTGGAGCCGTATAACACGGTGCTGGAGTTGGTTTTGGTGCTGGCTGACACACAACTGGTTTTGGAGCACAAAGACTTAATAATGAGAAAAGTCCGAAAGTACCACCTTTTACTTCTTCTGTACTTGTGATTTCAAGGGCTGCAAAATTATTTAATGATTTCATTTTATTGATATTTTAAGGGTTAAATCTATGCTATTTTTATACCATAGAATATTAGAGTTACTATACAAATGTATGAATTTGAACTTGGGATACATAAGCCCATAAATGCTTTTTGATATATGTCAAAAAGAAAAAAAATGCCCTTAAATGGTACGATTTTTGGTGTAAAATAGAAAACATTACCCACTTCAAAATTATAGATTACTATACGTTTTATGTTCAGAATATCCGTGTTCGTTTTGTTGTTACATACAATTCAAGGTTTTTCGCAGACTATAAAACCATTGACCTTGCAGGAATGTATCAGTAAAGCCCTTGCCAATAATCTTCAAACACGACAAATTCAATATCAGATTCAAGAAAACGAAAGCCGAATAATATCCTCAAAATTCAGTCAGTACCCTAATGTAAACGGTTCATTTTCTCAAAATTTTGCTTCTGGTAGAATCATCGACCCCTTCACGAATGTTATCATTAATCAAAATACCAATTATCAAAATTTAGGCATCAATTCATCCGTTGTGGTTTTTGAAGGAGGAGTTTTGCGTAATAATATTCGCTTGAATGAATTGGGAGCAAAGTCGAGCCAACAAGAATTGAATGCCACTAAAGAAAATATCAAACTCAAAGTTATTGAAGCATTTTTTCAAGTATTAAATGCCCAAGAACAATTAGCAATTACCAAGAAGATTTTTGAAAGTTCAACTTTTCAACTCAATCGAATCGAAACGTTATTGAAAGAAGGTATGGCTTCAAAAGCGGTTTTGTTTGATATTCAAGCCCAAATTTCGGGAGAAGAATTGGGCGTAGCAAATGCAGAAAGTGCTTTGGAATATGCAAAAATTGTGCTTTTGCAGGTAATGAACGAAAATAAAACAACGATAGAAATTGATACAAAAAACATGGTTCAATCCACGACAGAACCTTATAGTTTTCCTGTCAATGCAGTCATGCAAAGTGCCATCGGCACACAATCTATTGTAGATGTAGCTAAAACTAAGGTAGAAATATCTGAAATTGGGATTGATTTGGCAGAAGCCAGCAATAAACCAAGTGTTAGTGCTAATTTGAATATGGGGACAAATTATTCGAGTGCTGCCCCCGACCAACGATTTGTTTCAGATGGGAAACCGTCAAAATTTATTGAATCCAAATCAAACGACTATGTTTTATCAAACGGGCAGAAACAAAATATTATCAAGCAAGTTGAAGTACCCAGTGGCGATTTTCAAAAATTAGGATATACCAATCAATTAGGATATAATTTTAGTACCATCGTTGGTTTCAATGTTAGAGTACCCATTTTCAATGCTTTTGATTCAAAAATAAAGATTCAGCAAGCCAATTTATCAAAACTGAAAGCTGAAAATGAACTGAATATTACGCAAATCCAAGTCAAAAATACGGTAGCATTGGCTTACCGAAATATGCAAACGGCTTATCTAAAATTAGGTTTAATCAACAAACAATTAGCAGCTCTTGAAGTAGCTTTTGACCTGACGAAGAAGAAATTTGAAGAAGGAAATTTGAGTTCTTTGGAATATACCCTTGCCAAAAATAACATTGATAAAGTGCGTGTAAGCGTAGTACAAGCCAAATACGAGTATATTTTCAGAACGAAGGTTTTGGATTTTTATGCGGATAGAATTTGAGTTTTCGATATTCGATGTTTGTAAACGAAAGTTGGATTCAAAACCATTTTAAAATAGAGAGGTTACACAGAGAGCCACAGAGAAAACAATAGAAAACCACAGAGATGAACCTCTTAATTAAACTCTCTGACCGACCAAGTAAATAGAAATTCAATCTTAGGATTTATTTTGGTAGCCTCTAAAAATGTCGTCAAATATAATGCTAACAAGTTATGTCGCACTCTATAAACTATATAACTGAGCAAAAAGCGTAACAAAGCTTTAAGCCTTATTACGCTTTCTTTGGGGGAAGATATTATAAATTCATTCCGCCAGAAACTTCAATTCGTTGTCCATTAACCCAACTGGCTTCTTCAGAACAAAGAAAGGCAACAACAGGTCCAATATCATTTGGTAAACCTACCCGACCAAGAGCTGTAACTTCCGCAATGTGTTTGTTTACATGTTCATTATCTCTTACTAAACCACCACCAAAATCAGTTTCGATTGCACCCGGTGCTATTGTGTTGACCGTAATACCACGCACGCCTAACTCTTTGGCTTGATAACGGCTAAGCACCTCAATAGCCCCTTTCATTGCCGAATAAGCTGCGAATCCCGGATTACAGAAACGTGTTAAACCTGTAGAAAGATTTATGATACGTCCGCCGTCATTCAAAATTGATAATGCTTTTTGGGTTAAAAAGAAAACTCCTTTAAGATGAATGTTAAATAATTCGTCAAAGGCTTCTTCATTTGTGGCTTCAAATGGTGCATGAATACCGATGCCTGCATTATTAATGAGAAAGTCGAATTTTTCTGTCTGAAAATCAGCTTTCAATACATCTTTGACCTGCTCAATAAATAAATCAAAGCTTTGTACTTTGCCTGTATTTAATTGTAAAGCAGCAGCATTTACGCCAAGATTTTTAATTTCGGCAACTACATCCATTGCTTCATTTTGTTTACTATTATAGGTAATAATTACATTTATACCTTTTTTTGCGAGGCTTAATGCCATGTTTTTGCCTAAACCACGGCTACCGCCAGTTACTAAGGCTATTTTTGAAATACTTCTCATTTTTTTATTTGCTTTTTGTTAAAAAATAATTGTTTTTTGAAATAATTAAGACTTTTCAAATAGTCATTCTAAATTAGAGGGTATGCTATTGTAGAACCTTTCCTACTTAGTTTGCCCTATTTCTAATTGATAAAACTTCCCGTTACGATTGCAATAAAACTTAAAATAAGCTTTGAAATCACCCCATTTATCGCTGTGAAAGTCTCCGTAAATAGTCAATCCGTTATCGTTGACTTCTTCGATACTGGTAAACCACTCCTGACCGATAGCCTCTGTTGAAAACTTTTTAAAATTTCGAGGATGACCATCGTCTAACAGTTTGGCATCTTCGGTAAAAAATGAAAGCCACTCATCTGAATTTCCAGATTGCCAAGCCTCAAAGGCCGCCTTCACAGTTGGATTTGTTAGTTTACTAATTTCCATTGATGGTATAATTTGATGGGAATGTTTTGTGTTAGATTGTCCGCAGGCAAATTGACTGCCTACGAACAAAAAAAGTATGATATTTTTCAATTTTACCATGCTTTTCAATTTATAGAGTAGCACCACCATTCACAAGCAAATGTTGACCATTCACAAACGAAGAAAGGTCACTGGCAAAAAATTCGGCTACATCTGCTACGTCTTTCACTTCAGCCATCCTACCCATCGGGCAACTTTCTATAATCATTTTTCGCAATTCTTGATAACCGCCTTCTTCTGCAAAAATGCCAGAATGGTCAACAGCATAAGGAATGATGGAATTAACGGTAACCCCTCGGTGTCCAATCTCTTTAGAAAGCACATCTACCATGTAGCGTGGAGTGGTTTTACTGCCACCATATACAGCCATTCCTGGTATAGGAAATACCGTAGTACTTGAAGCAATATAAATAATACGTCCTTTGTCTTGAATCGCTTTAGCTGCCTGCTGCATGGTGAAATAAGCCCCTTTTGTGTTAATAGAAAATAAACGGTCAAACTGCTCTTCGGTAAAAGCTGTAACTGGAGTTTCTACCATTTCAATGCCTGCATTTGCTACTACAATATCAATTTTGCCAAATACATTAATGGCTTCATCAAAAAGTTTTTGAATATCATTTACCTTACTGACATCCGCTTGCACAGCGATGACTTTAACACCCATTGCGGTAATGTTAGACACTACTTCATCAGCAGATGCTTTGTCTTTTGAATAATTGATGATAATGTCTGCACCTAATGAAGCATATCTTTCGGCAATGGCTTTTCCTAAACCTCTTGCTGAGCCTGTTATAAGGGCTACTTTGTTGTTTAAACTTCTCATTTCTTTTTTTATATTGTTATTAATAAATTGACAATACAAAGTTGAAATGAAAAATCAGCCAGAATTATACATGAATTATAGGAATACTTACAAGATTCAGAGAATGAGGGCTAAATCATGGATTTGCGATAGGATGCAGGTGTAGTTTGTGTATATTTTTTGAAGTAATTACTAAAATGTGTGGTTTCGAGAAAGCCCAATTGAAAGGTAATTTCTTTAATTGATAATGCTGAATTGTGGAGAAGAGCTTTTGCTTGAGCAATCATTTTATCCGAAATCCAAGTGCTTACTGTTTTCCCCGTTTTACTTTTAATCACATTATTCAAATAGCTTTCATTGAGCATTTGTAAAGCCGCATAATCACTTACTCTTAATTGTTTGGTAACTTTTCCCTCTACCAATTCCCGAAAATGCTGTTCTAAATTAGTTTTAAAGGTTTTTACGATTTGAGAACTTTTATTACCCTCATAAATTGGATTGTACTCTTTCCAAAACGATTCTTTTACTTTTAATAATAATACTACCAAAAGGCTACCTAATATTTTGTTTTTAAACTTAGACGCAGAGCAAAACTCTTTTTCAATCTGAAGATAAATTTCTTCAAACTCGATAAAATCGTGTGCAGGCAAGGTTCTTGGGTATATGGTTTCGGATAACAAAAATGGAAATTCATTAAAAATATCAGGATGAACATTCTCTCTAAGAAACGTTTCTGTAAAAGTTATCAAACAAACATCTTCTATTTCAAACCATTCAAAAGACTTATAATGACCTGGATTTGTAAAATAAATAGTACCTGGCTGAGTAGCAAAAGAGACATCATCTGTTGTGTATTTTCCTCGAGCATCTTTGACAAATAGAAATGAAAAGTAGTTGGGACGAAACCCATTTGACTTGAATGGTAAGGTAGGATGGAGATGTTTTAAATTATTAATTGTGAAATTGTCGCTATCCAATATACTATCAGTAGGCAAACCCATTGATTTATACGTATCATAAAAGGTATCAAAAATTAGAATCTTATCTGACATTGGGACTATTTTCTTGTTAATTGATTTATAATGGTCAATTGTAAATTTCACAAAAATTAGTTCATATTGGTGATATTAACAAATATGTTAGCATATCCCAAAACTTTTGGCAAATGTTCTACTTTAAATTTTCATTTAGGTAGTATTCATTTCTGACTTCGACAATTAAAAGGAGGGAGATAAAAACGAAGAGTTAAAATCAGTGCATAGGTATATAGATACTATAGCACATCTAAATTAAGTATATATTTATCTACAAACAAGCTATTAAAATATACTTTGAATAATATACAATAAATATATACCAATTCATTAACACTAAAGTCCACTTTTTGATTTTGGAGAATTGTCTATTTAAACGGGCGTTTGATTGGACTGGAAATTTTGGAGGGATACTATCGGTTATTTTAAACGCAATACTTTTCTTGATTCTTGGGATTCTGATTCTTGGAATCAAGCTTTGGTTCTTAGATTCAGATTCTTGGAATCACGTGTTGGTTCTTAGTTCTGATTTTGGATTCACCGTTAAGCCTATTTCAATATCCTTATTTTCCCAATTAAAGTGGTCTATAAAAACGGTGCTATTGTGATAACAATAACACCGCTCAAGTTCGCATACTTGAAATAAATATTATTAACTGTAATTGATATAAAGAAGCTTTTAATTTTAAACCTAAAGCTTGGATTTTATACAGTTTTAGAAGAGTCTCATTTGTAGATTTTACAGCTATTGTGTTTCAGTTTAAATGATGATTTCTGTGTTAAATATATGCGATAAATGATTAGACTTCCTGCGAAAGTGTTTTATGATTGAAAAATGGTATATTTTCGAGTGAAAATAGCGGGAATTTTGAAAGCATAGCAGAGCTACGGTTGAAAAATTTTCTCTATTTGTAGCCGAAAAGATGTTGTTTTACGACTTAAAACACTTTCGCAGGAAGTCTATTATATTTTAAAATGTAATCATGCTTAGAAAGGGTAATCTCCATCTTAACTTTTACTCCTCCAAAAGTGACTCATTTTCAATGAAATACTCTATTTACTTCTCAAAAAGGTCTTTCTTTGAAAGTGGTATTATCGTATTTTTTATTACTACATTTTTAGCACTATACTTCTCAATTTTATCTTTGTTAACTATAAATGCCCTATGAATTTGAATGAATTTTGAGGGAGGTAATAATTCTAAGATTTGCGAAATAGTAGCCCGAGATTTAAACGTTTTTTCATTGGTGTAAAAGAGTAAATAATTTCCCTCTGAATTGATGAAATTGATGTCGTCTAACAATAACTCAACTTTATATTCACCATCTTTCACCAAAATACTATGTTTCGGTTTGTCTTCTTTCGAAGATTTTATGAGTGCCAATTCAATAGACGCTATCAAGTCGCTGTTTTTGAATGGTTTGGTTAGATAAGAGTAGGGCGAAGTTGCAACAGCTTCGCTGATGACTTTGGCATTTTCGTAGGCAGTTAGATAGATAAATGGTACTTTTTGTTTGTTTTGAATGAGATTCCCCAAACTAATCCCATCCATTTCTCCATCACCCAGATTGATGTCAAGAATAGCGAGGTCAACCAACTCTTTATTGAGAATTGTCAAGGCTTCATTAGCGTTTTTAGCTTCTAAAACCTGATAGCTATTTTCTTGAAGAATTTTCTTAGTGAGTCTTCTATTCAGAAAATCATCTTCTACGATTAGTATTACTTTTGAGTTCATTGCGACGGTTGTTAAAAACACATTTTCAGTTCAAACCCTTTTTTGAGTTGCGTTTCCACAGTGCCATTGAGTTGGTCAATCAGTCCTTTCATGATTTCTACCCCAAGCCCTTTGGTTTGTACATTCTTAAAATCAAAGCCAATGCCATTGTCGATGTAGTGTAGGCAATTCTTTTTTGAGTTTTTCTCTTGTTTGATTTCGATATTAATGATGCCTTTTGTTTGATTTTTGAAGGCGTGTTTCATGCTATTGCTAATCAACTCGACGATAATCAAACCCAATGGCAGGGCTTTGGTGATAGATAAAATCTCGATTTCACAAGTGACAAACAGACCCACATTCTTTTCTTTGATGTCATAAGAATCCTTGACGAGTTCGGATAGGTCGGTTATGTACCGTGTCAAATCCACCTCATTAACACTTTCGGAAACATTTAATTTTTTATGGAGCAAAGCAATTGAATGAATCCGATTCTGGTTGCTTTTTATCAAGTCGTCAATGTTGCTATGACTGACTGATTCTTTTTGGATTTCTAAGATACTGATAACATACTGCAAATTGTTTTTTACTCGATGCTGCAATTCAGAAAGGAGAATCTGTTTTTGCTCCATCGTTTTTTCAATTTTGTCCTTTTGAAGACTAATTTCTCGATTTTTATCTTTCAAAATCGTATTACCTTTTTGTTTTTGACGGTTGTTCCGAATCAAAATGATGGTCAGTACCCCAAAAAACGCAAGAAAGCCAATTAGCGTATTTTGCCTGATAGAATAGTCGTATTCTTTTTTAGCTTCTACCAATTCTCGTTCACGTTGTTTGATGGTATTGACAATATTTTGCGTTTGAAAAATTCTCGAAGAAGTGTAAATGCTATCGTTAGAGGCATTTACTATTTTCAAATAATTGATTGCTTTGGTTGGATTTTTTTGTTCGTAGATTTGAGCTAAAAGTTTGGCAGCACTTATGGTAAGCACTAAGTTTTTGAATTGTTGACCGCCTTTTAATGCTTTTTCTGCATAAAAAATAGCCGAGTCAGACTGATTCATCGCCTGAAAAACTCCCGCCAAATCAACCGACTGCTCAGATTCTAAAAATGGATTGCCAAATTTGTTTGAGAAACTCATCGCAATCCTCAGATAATGCAATGCCTCTGGGTAGTTTTTGCGTTTTTTTTCTACCCTTCCCATGATGGCATTGGCATACGATACCTCTATGGGGATATTCAATTTTCGGCAACTCGTATCCATTAGTTTGCCGTAATACATGGCCAAGTCAAATTCGTTTAGATTTTCGTAAACCTCGCCAAGATTATGGTAAATCAGCCATTTTCCATTATTGGGCAATGATTCTATTTCGGGGTTATTTTTGGCCTTTAGTAACCATTCTAATCGGTGTTGGCTATCTTGCTGTTTTTCGTAAACAAGAGCTATTAAATTATAAAAAACGATTTCCAGCTTGGGGTATTTTGCTTGACTTACCTGCAAGCCTTCATAAGCCGACTGCATACCATTTTGCCAATCGCCTGTGATGGTTGAGACAAAGCTCAACGCCTGTAAAGAAACCAATTCTCCGTAGGTGTAACTAAGTTTTCTGGCAAGTTTGATTGACTCGGTTGCATATATTACTGCTTGGTGAGGTGCTGTCATTGTATGGTACCTTGCCAAATGCCATAAGCTAATCACTCTATTGGTGTCTTCAACAACCTCAGTCAAATTTTGTTTCAATCTATTTACCTTCTCGGTGGGCAGACTAAGCGGTTGAGCGAAGCCAGAGGTAGCCAAAGCCATGATTAGTAAAAGTGATATTTTAATGAGTTGGCTCGGCATAATTGCTAAATAACTTCCCAAAAGTTTTAACTCTTTCGGGAAGTTGATTTTATTTGCTTTAATAGACTTTCCTGCGAAAGTGTTTTATGATTGAAAAATGGTATATTTTCGAGTGAAAATAGCGAGAATTTTGAAGGCATAGCAGAGAAATGGGGGGATGCCCAATCTTGAAAAATTTTCGCTATTTATAGCCGAAAAGATGTTGTTTTACGACTTAAAACACTTTCGCAGGAAGTCTAATTTAATAATAATGGATATGTAGTTTTGAGACAACTATATACTATTGAGACATAAATACCTGGTCATATTACCCCTCTTTACGTTCACAATATCATGTCTCAATACTATAATTATGGTTTTATTGTACTGGCACTAATCTCCACATTTGACCTGAAACATTTTGAGTTTTATCCATAAACGCATTGCCAGAATATACTGATTTATTATCAGGTTTATTTCCTTCCAAAGAAAAACTGTTGCCATGTAGCATTGTTCGCAATCTATAAAGGTGGTCGCCATTGTTGGCACTCACTAAGTCTAATCGCCATAGTTGACCTGTTACATCTTGAAAGTTATCCATAAAAGACCGACCGTCTTTCTCTCCACCAGCAGTGTTAGCTTCTAAACATTTACCATCGCCCTGATCTTTCGATTGTAAGCGATACCACCCTTTGTTTTTAGCATCTGGGACTAATTTCCACATTGTTCCAGTCGCACCTTTTTGAGAAGACATAAACGATGCACCACTCATAACATTACTCGCCGAACCATTGCTTTCAAGAGATAGTGCATCGCCCGTGAATGCTGTTCGCAAATAATAATAGCCTTTATAATTAGGACTAAAAGAATGTCCCCTATCTTGGCCATAGGATGTTAATGTAAGACCAATGAACAGAATCATTCCAAGGATTTTTAAAGTTTTCATTTTTTAAGGTTCTTAGTAAATTTTACCTACTCTGAATCAGCATTTTCGGCTTCCTGCTTTTGTTTATGCAACAAAACTATTTCGCCTTTACACACGCTCAAAATTTGTGGGATATAAGTCAGATTTTAGGGATAGAAAGTGGTATTGCTTAACCATAATTAGATATTTTACCCAAACAGACATATTAGACTTCCTGCGAAAGTGTTTTAAGTCGTAAAACAACATCTTTTCGGCTACAAATAGCGAAAATTTTTCAAGATTGGGCATCCCCCCATTTCTCTGCTATGCTTTCAAAATTCCCGCTATTTTCAATCGAAAATATACCATTTTTCAATCATAAAACACTTTCGGAAACATTTAATTTTGGTACTGATTTAAAATGTATGCTCTGCTTTTACAAGTGAACCAAACTTATTTCTAAGAAAAATATAAGCTTTTATAATTCCATAGTGCAAACATCTTTCTTAGAGAAACAAACTGTTTCTCGGCATAACCTTTTTAGATGCGTTCTAAAATCTCTGTTGTGTCTCTCAATGTGAGTGGTTTTAGCTTTGGCAATAATATGTTTTTGGGGTGGAATATTCTTTTTGTAAGACTTCCAATCATCGGTTCGATAAGAATCAATCTGTAAATGGCTCAGTTTTTTCATCAAAGTCTTACAAGCTGAATCATTCCGTTTTCCGATATGAAAAGCCAATATTTTGCAAGAATCGGGGTCGTAGGCATACCAAAGCCACCCGCTTCGGTAGTCCGATTTTACCTTGTTTTCGGTGTTTAACAAAAGTCCACATTTCGTCGGGGAATTTCTATGAAGTCCTCCCTAAAGCATGAAAGAATGCACTTTTTTAGATTATTTTGGCGTAGCACCAAAGTAAAAAAGAAGCTTACGTTTTTTTGTCCCTTCTAACGTATTTAGGTCACTCGATGGTCCTAATCCTTTTACTTCTGATGCACTAACACCCATTTTTGACCCTACCGCAGGTATTGCATCCAAAAACGATATATCACCGATTGGCAAAGTGGGATGAGGCGTAGCTCCGTTGATGGCATAAAATTGGAACAAACGCACAAACAAGTTATCATCAGGCGAAGCAATCGTAAATTTTCCTTCCATAGTACTTAGTTCCATCCAAACAATATTGGCATAATACCCTTTAAATTCGGGGTAAATCCAAGGAGCATTTCCTGTTTGCGTATTGTTGTAAAGGTTTTCATAAACATTGTACGTAATGCCTTGGGGACGATTCTTCCACGTTCGATAAGGCCCTTTTCCCAACCATTTAGCTCCTAAAACTAAGCCTTCGGGATAATTAAAACTGATTCCTGCAAATGGATATTTGCCGTTGAGGGTATATTCATATTCCATTTCAAGCCAACCATTAGCATTCATTTTCCAACGAACTTTCTTTAAATCTCCTTGGTATTGTACTTCTACTACTTGTGCATCATTTTCGGGATAGTGTTTTATTTCAGCAAAAGAAGCTGTGCCACTCACCAAAACAGGGCCGTTTGTAAAAGAAAGCTTGGCACTGTAATCATTTGTGAGACGGATTATTTTCCCTGTATTTTTATGAAAACTTACTGCAATTCCATTGGCTTTCAAGATAATCAAACTATCCGTTTCCGTAGCAGTAGTTGGTTGATTTGCTGAAATTTGAAGCAATGGTTTGAGCAAAGTTTCGTTACTTTTAATTTTCCAAACCCAACGATACAACTCACTATTTTGGTTATCAGACACTTGTAGTACAAGACCATCATAAGTTTGCCAATCTGTTGGTAAATCCAATTGTAATGTTCCGTACTCAGTTGGCAATACATTAGGTGCAAAGGCGATTCCAGATTTTTCAACTGTATATCCTGACTCTTTGTCGGCTTTATCTTTAAATTTGACTAATTGCCAACGAAAAGTACATTGATTGAGGTTCGTAAAATGATAGCGATTTTCGACAGGTATTTTTCCCGTAAAATCAATCGGAAGTTCTTTCATTGAGATTTTTACAGGCGAATAAATCTCACGGATGGCATAAAAACTACCTTCTTTTTCTCGATGTGGACCAACAACTCCATCAGGGGCATTGATACCATTGATGTCGATGATATTTTGGTGGTCAGTACGCATAATGCCTTCATCCGCAAAATTCCAAATAAAACCTCCTGCACCTTTTTTGGCATTCCAATGTAATTCCCAAAAATCTGCCAACGCTGCGGCACCACCTCCATCGTGCATGGCGTGCAAAAACTCTGTTGGCATATAAATATTGGTATCTGCCAACAGTTTTTGAGTACTATAATAATTTTCGTAATGATTACAATCTATACCATTGAAGGCATTATCTGGTTTGTGATGTGCATGAATCACTGTTCGGTTTGATATATCGTAAGTACTAAAATCATTGTCAAGGTCTTTGTTATGTCCACCTTCATTGCCATTACTCCAAAAAATAATAGAAGGGTGATTGGTATCACGCATCACCATTTCTTTGACCAAAGGTTCGCCAGCCTTCGTATTATAAGCCTTTTGCCAGCCAGTTAGCTCGTCAATCACATACAAACCTAATGAATCACATAGCTGTAAAAAATTTACATCAGGAGGATAATGTGAGCATCTTACGGCATTCATATTCATTTCTTTGATGAGTTTTACGTCAGTCAAATCACCTTCAGGAAAGGTCGCTCGTCCATATTCTGGCCAAAACACATGACGATTTACTCCTTTCATTTTGATTTTAACACCATTCAGATAAATACCATCTTGTTTTCGTATCTCGATAGTCCTAAAACCAAATTTTTCTGAAGTCGTATAAAGAAGTTCTTTGCCTTTCTTGAGTTGGACTTTTACTTGGTATAAATGAGGCGTTTCGGCTGTCCATAATGCGGGACTGGAAACATTTGTTTGTAACAATGCCGTTGAGTCATTTCGAGCAATAATAGTGCTCGTTGTCGCAATTTGCTTTCCCTGTTTATCCAAAATTTGAGCAATAACTTCTCTACCTTCAAGCTTTTGATTGAGGTGTACTTTTAGCTTAAACTGCCCGTTGGCTTTGGCATCTATCGACATCCAATCGATATTTTCTTTAGGTCTAATTTCAAGAAATACTGGGCGAAAAATGCCTCCAAAAATCCAAAAATCTGCTAAACGCTCAGCATTATTGACCGTTTTTTCTGCCGACATTTTGCTGACTTTTACTTCCAAAAGATTGGATTGTCCCCATTTGAGTTTATCAGAAATATTGTATTTAAAACGGTAAAAAGCACCTTGATGTACTTTCCCTGCTAATTCTCCATTGATTTTTACTTCGGTATCGGTCATTGAACCCTCAAAGACAATCCAAATTTCCTTATTTTTCCAAGTGTTGGGAGCTGTAAAGCTTGTTTTATAGCAACCCTGTTCGTCGGCATATTTAAACAATTTGCCAAAACTAACATCATCTCGACCGTAATTATATGTCCCAAAGCCCTCTTGTTCCCAATGACTTGGCACGTTAATGTCAGACCAAACATCCGCCTTTCGACCATCCGAAACTTTGAATTGCCATACTTTCGGGTGTTTGACATCTGTTCCAGATAAATATATTTTCTCGGCTTGAGTAGGCACTTGTGCCATATTTGGAAAGCCTAATAATAGGAAAATGAGAAAAGAAAATACAAATTTCATATTATGCTATTGATTTAACATTCAAGTATTTATGGATAATTATTTATTCAGCAACTTCATATCTAAGCGACTAATTGCCAAGCCAGTGTCCATCAGATAAAGGCGAACCTTTACTTTTTGGGATTTTGTACTCGTAAATGGAATAGTCGATTCGGCAAAGCCACGAAGAACATTGGCAGACCATTTTTTGTCTTCTTTCAGATTGGCAAAATTTACAAAACTCGGTTTTTCTTGATTGAAAGATACCCCAAGCAAGAGATTTCTACCTGCATGAATGGCATGGGTAGGCAAACATTTTACCGAAAATTCGTAATTTCCTCGCTTCAGTAAAAACTCATAGTCAACATAAGGGGCATTTTCGAAGGAAGTTTCTTTGAAAGATATGCCCGTAAAAGGATAACGACTAATACTTTTACCACCTAATCCAAGTCCATTGATTGTCATGATTTGTTCATGATTGATGGTATGTTTTTTTAGGAAATCAGCCGCAAAAATCGTCAATGAATCTGTTTGAGAAGAGGCACTGACAGGCGTAGTGTCTAAATATCGACGGTCATACACTTTGGGTGCTTTGATAGTACTGTCCAAAATCTCAGGGACACCGACTTGTGGCATTCCATAAACAGCTAAATTTCGAGGAGCATAAGTAATGACATGATCCCATTTTCCACCTTCAATAGCTGTGGTATAATGATGAGTAAGTGCCTGAATTTGTTTGAACGCCTCTGCCAACTTTCGGGTGTATTCAATGGCTAAAGGTTTATTGGATAGGGCTATCTGACGACTCCATTCGGCATAGAAAATTTTATCATTCATGAGCCCAGCACCTTTAACGGGATATTCGATTAATTCAAAAAAGGCATCTTGCAGATACGACGGAACACGTTTTTTAAGCTTGTCAACTTGTTTCATTAGTTGATTATAAGCTTGAATTCGATATTGTTTTGCTTCATCATCAAATTGTAAAATACCCAGATGTTCGGGCTTGCCATTTTGAGCCAATTGTAAATATTGATTTTTGATAGAAGCAATTTCAGGAGCAAGTTCTTTACCAAATGTGCTGTTAGCCCAATATTCAGCATATTTTGAAGCATTTTCAGGATTCCATTTGTTGACATCCCAAGCCATATCCAAGAAAAACTGCGTTTCCATTTCGGAAGGTTTTATATCTCCAACATTGAGTACCCAAAGTCTATTTGCCCCAAATTGATACGCTTTGGTCATTTCATAAGACATCAACGAAGGCGATGTTGTAGTAAGCCATAAATAGTCGTGTGGACCACCAAGGTAGGATAAATGATAATACACGCCACTGGCACCACTACGTTTTTGCTCTTCAGGATTTGAAAGTTGACGAATATAGCCAAAATTGTCATCTGTCCATATCAAAGTTGCCTCTTCGGGAACTTTCAAACCAGCTCGGTATAAATCGAGCACTTCTTTGTATGGACAAAATATCTGAGGTGTTTTGGCGACACCACCAAGGTATTTCTCAAATATCTCTCTTTGGTCTTTAAAAATAACATCCAATAACTGAATTTTACCTTCTTTGGTAGTTGGCCCAACGATTGACCCATCTCTAACACCACGCATTCCGATGGTATAAATAGCTTCATAGTTTTGAGCTTCCTTGATTCGGTCTTCCCAATATTGGTAAATTTGAGCCTTGTTATTATCATAGCGATATTCGCTGGGTTTCTGCTTATACTCATTTGCATAGTTTTTCCCCCATTCAAAAGTATTACTTCTGAGCATCATATCGCAGTGCGTTGAGCCAATCACAATACCATACTTATCTGCAACTTTGGGATTTTGCTTATAATACCAAAAAGCATTGGTACTATCGTGCATCGCTGGCCAAATCATGTTGGCTCTGAGGCGTAGCAACAATTCAAACACATGACTATAAGTATTAGGACCAATATCCTTGATGTCGGTATCCATTTTTCTTTTAGACCAAGCATTCAAACCCCAGTCTTCATCATTAATAAAAATGCCTCTATATTTTACAGATGGTTCACCAACAGTTACATTGCCGTTGATAGCATAAAGTGCTTTTCTTGGTTTAGGATGTACATCAGCCCACCATTGCCAAGGCGAAACACCTGCCAATCGAGAAATTTCAAATAAGCCATAAGCCGTGCCACGGCGGTCACTTCCTACAATTACTAAGGCTTGTTTGATTTTGGGGAAAGGATTATTGATAGTCGCAATGGTAAAAGATTCCCATTTATGTTGAATTTTACTAATATCCAATTTTTTCGACGCTACCAGTTGTTGTATCAAAGGCGAATGGTCAAGTGTGCCAGCAATAATAAGAAATGGAGTCGATTGGAGTTCATGAACGACCTTGGGTTTGATACCTGAAATCTGATGAATATCCGAAGCCAAAGCCTCAGCAGCGATGTTGACTACTTCAGCATTTTCTGTTTCCACTACAATATTGGTAGCAGTGCTGCCACTCACAATAGGAAAAGCTCCGACTTGAGGTTTCGAAACAATTTCTATACTTTTTTGTGCTAAGGTTTTTGGGGAAAATAATCCAAGCATCAGCACAACAAGTCCAGACAAATAAAAGGGTAAAAGTACACGTCTAAAGCAATTCATTAGGAAAATAATTATGGTTTTGAGCAGCAAAATTACCCGTACCCTAATGAAAAATATCGGCAAATTATACCAAAAAACAGGCATTTTGATACATAAATAGGCTTTTATGACTGATTGGCACTTCCAAATTTTTTGGGGGTTTGTCCATACTGTTTTTGAAAAGCCCTGCTGAATGTTGTAGCGTCAGAATATCCAACGAGATAGGCTGTTTCTGTTACCGTGTGCTTTTCTTTTAAATATACAGTCGCTTTTTTGAGTCGAATCACACTGATAAAATCATGAACCGATTGATTGCTAAGTGCTTTGATTTTGCGATACAATTGGGTTCTACTAAGTGCCAATTGATCGGCTAACCAATCCACACTCAAGCTGGCATTCAACAGATTATTTTCTATCAAATCGTTTACTTTATTGATAAAAAGTTGGTCTATTTCACTCATCCCAGACACTTGTGCGTCAAAAGTTGTGGATGTACCAAACAAGGCTTGAAGTTTTTTGCGAGAATGTAATAAATTCTGGATACGACTTTGAAGCACCGTGGTATCAAAGGGTTTAGCCACAAAAGCATCTGCACCAAAATCATAACTTTCTACCTCTGTACTTTGCGAATGCTTGGCAGTAAGCACAATCACAGGAATATGACTTGTCCGTTCATCTTTTTTGATTTTTTGACAAAATACTAAACCGTTTTCTTCGGGCATCATCAGGTCTGTAATAATCAAATCTGGGATAATTTCTTGAGCTTTTTCAAAACCCTCTTTCCCATTTTTTGCTTCATATATTTGATAAGAATTTTCCAAAACAGATTTTAAATACTGTCGAATATCGTCATTATCTTCTACCAATAATACGATTGTTGAATGTGCTTGCTGAGGAGATTGTTCTCGTAAATCAACTTGCGGTACTGAATCAGAAACAGGAATTAACGCTTTATTTTCTGCTAAATTTTTTAAGGTAAATTGAAAAATAGTGGCTACAAATGGCTCGCTCGTAGCATAAATTTTTCCTTGATGTAGTTCTACTAATTCTTTGGTCAATGATAACCCAAGTCCTGTGCCTTCCAAACTCGATTGCTGAAAGGTATCTACCTGAACAAAAGGTTCAAATATCGTAGTCAATTGATTTGCAGGAATACCCAAACCAGCATCTTGCACAGATATGCTTACTTCATCTTGTATGGTACTAATTACCTCAAGTTTGATGATAATAGCACTTTTGTCTGGACTAAATTTTAACGCATTTGAAAGTAAATTATAGAGAATTTTGCTAAGTGCTTCGGCATCGAATCCCCAAATGAGCATATCCAAACTTGTTATAAATTGCAGGTCAACCTGCTGTTTTTCAGCACGATACTCAAAAGAAGTCACAAGCTGTCGAATAAACAAAACTATATCCTGTTGCTGAATATGAAGTTTTCGAGTGCCAGAGGCTAACTTACTAAACTCCAATAATTCATTAATCAACAGAAGCATCCGACTGGCATTGCGATGAATAATTTGATAATAATTTTGTTCTTTTTCCGCTGAAACTTTTCCCAATAGTAAGGCATTAATGGGGTCAATAATCAGACTGAGTGGCGTTCTAAATTCATGTGAAATATTGGTAAAGAAACGAGATTTAAGTTCATCTATTTCTATGGCTTTTTCAGTTTGTAGCTTTGCTTCAAAGAGGCTTTTATCATATTCTTGGCGAGTTTTTATAACTTTAAAGATACCATAAAGGAGTAATGCTATTGCCATTGAATAGTATATATATGCCCACCAAGTACGCCACCACGGAGGAAGTATATTGATTTGTAACACAGTAGGTTTCGTACTCCAAATACCATCACTATTGGTAGCTTTTACTTGTAATTGATAACGACCAGCAAGTAAATTTGAATAACTGGCAACTCTTTGTTTAGCATCAGTCATAATCCACTCTTTATCAATGCCTTTCAGTTGATAAGCATACCTAATTCGTTGTGGGGCAATGTATTCTAAAGCAGCAAATTCGATAGAAAAAGAATGATCATCGTAGGTAAACGTAAGCTCTTTGGTCTGCGAAATAGGATTTTGTAGTAATATTCTACCATTTACTTGTTCGCCGAGTGTAACGGGTTTATTTTGAACAGTAATATCAGTAAAATAAGCTGTCGGGATTTTAGGATTATCCTTAATTTGTTGTGGCAAAAACGACACAAATCCTTCTGTACTACCCAAAAACAACTCGCCTGATTTGGTGTCCATACCACCTGAGGCATCCGTAAATTCAAAGTTCGGGGTGTTTTCCTTAATAGTATAATTCCGAATATTTCCTGTTGCAATACTTAAACGAGAAAGTCCCAGTTTATGCCCAATCCAAATATATCCTCGTTTGTCTGTCAGCACTTTGGTAATATAGGTATCAGGTAATCCATCATTTTGCCCAAAGATTCTAATTTTGCCATTCTTGTTTATACTCACTAAGCCATTTGCCGTTCCTGCCCATATTGTTCCCTTTTCGTCTTGCACTATCGAATACACCCGATTGTCGAGCAATAGGGGCTTATTTCCATCAGCTCTGTAAGATATGATACGATTGATATTTAAGCTATTAGCCTCACGTTCTACTTTTGCCAGACCAGCATATTCAGAACCAATCCATAAATGATGTGCTGAGTCGAAAAACAAACAACCCGCTCCAGAACTACTCAAGGAAGATGGAATTGATTGTTTTTGAAAAGTGTTATTCCGAGGATTATATTTCAGAATACCATTTGTACTACTAATCCAAATAGATTTGTCGGAAGGGTCTTCTGCTATTGCGAAAAAGCGAGTAAACTGACTGTTTTTGTCTTTAAAATAATGAACTGTTTTATGACTTTTGGGGCTAAATCTGTCGAGTCCCGTTCGACTTCCAATCCAAATATTTCCTTCACTATCCTTCAATAAAGCACGGATATTTTTTTCAGTTTGAAGTCCAAGCAACTTTTTAGGAACAAGTGACTGTCTGTCTAAACAATAAACACCTTTATCTTGTGTTCCAACCCAAATATCAGCGGAGTCTGTCAATATGGCTCTTAGTGCAATTGTAGAAGTCGAAGAAAGAATATTAGCTAAAGAATAAGCATGAAAAGGTTTAGGATTTAGGGCTATTTTGTTGACACCTCCTGTGGTTGTCCCTAACCACAATACGGCATCATCGTCCTTATAAACACAATTGATATTATTGTCATTGAGTCCTCCTTCGGTAGAAGGTTTTAAGTTAAAAACAATATTCTCTTTTGTCGGAGAAAGGTCAAAAAGTCCAACTGTTTTACGAAGTTCAGGAGCAAGATGCTGAATTTTTATAAGACTCAACTGTCGTTTGGTAGAATCTCGTATTGATTTGGGGAGTTGACTACTTTTGAACCGAGTAAAATCATCGCTTTGATAATTATAGCGACAAATGATTGAAGGGAAGGTTTCTATCCACAAATCACCAGAAGTATCCTTGTAAATATAGTGGATTCGATTGCTGGCAATGGAACGGAGGTCTTTGGGGTGATTTTTATATATTTTGAATTTGTAACCATCATATCTGCAAAGCCCATTCCAAGTACCAAACCACATAAAACCATATCTATCTTTTACAATCGCCCTCACCCGATTTTGGGATAGGCCGTCTTTAGTCGTCAGATAACTAAAATATTGTCCATGAACATTCTCAATATGGAAGAAAGCCATAAAGCATATACAAACAGCTATTATAAATATTTTCATATCAAGAAAAACAACAAATCCATACTTAAAAGCAAAGCAATGTTAAAATCTCCTTTCAAAAAGACTTAGAACCTGCTTTGTCTGTCACATTATAAGAAGTTGTTTAAATTATTTCAACTAATATTCCACTGATTAAGAACGTATTAGAATGTTCTACATTTCTCCCGAACCCCCTAATTAACTGGACAGATTTTTCGTAAACAATGTTTTAATAACTTTACGAAATTATGAGCAATCACAGACGTAATTGGAGTCTTTCCGAGAAACTCGAAGCTGTCCAATTAATGAAACGAGAAGGGGTCGGAAAAGCCTCTCGTCAACTTGAAATTTCGAGTACCACGCTTTATAAATGGGAACGTCATTTTGATAAAGATGGAGAACAAGGACTGATGGCAAAAGTTGTAGCGGACAAAAATCCAGAACTCGAAAGAATTAAAAAAGAGAACTACGAACTCAAAATGTTAGTGGCTGAAAAAGAATTAATCATTAGAATTCAAAACGAACTTCTAAAAAAAAGTCCTTAACTAAAACCATAAGGCTTTCAGTGGCTCAGGCTTGTATAAACTTAGGAATCACCAAGAGTTTAGTCCTCAAAATTTGTGAAATTAGCCGAAGTTCTTTCTACTATAAACCCAAATTGGAAGCTCAAAAAGTAGGGAGAGTTTTCTCAAAAAACACCCAAAAAACAACTGGGGGATATGATGATAATGAACTTGTTGTTGAACATATTAAGACTTTATTAGCCGAACCTTTCGTTGATTATGGATATTTGAAAGTAACGTTTTTCTTACGAGAAGAGAAAAATTATGTCATCAATCCTAAGAACAGGAACGCCTGCCGAGTTTACCGCCTGATGAAAGCCAATAACCTTTTATGCAATGATAAAGGCTCTCGTGAGTTTACTAAACGTCAATGGGTGAAAGAATTAGTACCAAAGCCCATAAAAGAATTCACTTACCGCATCGGCGGTCCGATTTGAGTTTGATATTAAGTATATTTACATACAAGGTAAAAAAACAAATGCCCAAGTATTAACTGTGATTGATGTTTTCAGTCGATGGAATATGGAACATATTATCAAGTGGACTATCCGTCAAGAAGATGTCGTTATTTTATTCGACAAAATCTTTGAAACTTATGAACTACCTGATAATTTTTATGTTAGAAATGACAACGGCAGTCAATTCATCGCAGACTTAGTTCAACAGTATTTCCAAAATAAAAATATCATCCAAGAGTTTACTGGGCGGCACTCCGCAAAACCAGCTACGCCAGAACAGAACGCTCATCATAGAATCTTATCATAGTATCATGGAAAGTGTCGTCTGCAAACGTTACGAGTTTGATGATTTAAACGATGCTATTCTTACCATGAATCAATTTAGAGAATTCTATAATTTTAAAAGAATTCACTCGGGAGTCAAGTACAAAAGTCCATATAGATTTCTCTTAAACAGAGGTATAGATATGAAAAAACTAAAACTAACAAACTGAAAAATCTGTCCTGAAATTTGGGGGTTAAGCCACCACGATGTAGTCTTCAATAACGCTTTGTTTTAGGATGAAATGTCTGCCAACTATGCCAAAATTCTTGATAGGCATTTATTCTTTTGAGAGAAATTTTTAAATCAGTATTTGTTCCTTTCAAATCAAAACGTCGATTTTGCGTAATTAAAGAATCATTTTTAAGGCTAAATTTCATTTGAATATCAGGTCTTTCAAAGGCAAAAAAACTTTTATTGTCAGATGCCAAAGCTACTACTACGGGTTTATTGCCGATTTGAATATTGACAATTCGTTCTTTTAATAAACGATTCCAATCAATGGCAATACTTTCTTGATTGAGCTGAATACCTACCACCCACGATTTACGTTTCCAAGAGAGAGAATCCGTACCTGTCAATTCTTTTTTCGATTTCCCTGATTCATATTTAGCTGTACTGTCATAATTATCTTTGAATTTCAAGTCAGGTTGCATGATTTTGGAATCAGGATAAAGTTTCAACCATGTATCCAAAGACGTTTGCTGAGCTTCTAATTCGGGTAAATACGTACCTTTCAACTCGCCCGTAATGGCTTCACCATTGGCTTGTCTCCACCAAGATTTGGTTGTTTCATCTTCAAACATAGCATTGAAATGATCCATGCCTACTAATCTAAATTTTTCAGGTTTCCCATTTACCAAAGGCTCAAAAACTCGTCCTGTTCGGCAAACGGTGCAGTAAGTAACCATAATGGGTTTTCCGCCCAAAGTATCTCTTACTTGATGATGATAACCGATTAAATAAATTGGGTAGGCTTTTGCTTCGCCATTGATAGTTACGCCTAAAACCAATCTGGTTGGCTTAACTTTATTGATTTTTGTTCCTACCAATTGAAGATTATCAGGTTGATAAAACATAACATCGGCAGCCATCTGAAAATTGAAGGCATAACTAACTCCTGCAATCAGCAACAAAGCTATAATAGCCAGCCACTTTTGGGAACGATAGGCTTGCATCACACCCAAGAGTATCAAAACACCCAATATCAGTCTAAAAACCCAGCGGTAAGTATGCAAGAAATAAGCTATATCAATACTTCTCATTTGCTGACTACCTGGCATAGGCATAATGAAATAGACATTGAGAATCTCAAAAATGATGAGTCCGATAATACCAATATAGAAAAGGGATTTCATGGGTTATTAGTTGGGGTTTGAGTTGGCATAACCTGTTTTTTCAGCAATATTTTTAGCCCTTTCTTTATACATTTCTGGAGCATCAGGGGCAAAAGTTCCTAAACCATCTACATAGCGATTAAACATACAAAAAGCAGCGGCAATCAGAACCGTATCGTGAATTTCAATATCGCTTGCTCCTTCCTCTTTTGCTTTCTGAATTTGGTCTTTATTTACAAATTTTCCGCCTTGTTGTACATTTTTGGCAATGCTCAAAAGTGACTTCATTTTATCTGAAATGGGGGCATTTTGATAATCAGCCTTTACTTTTTGTACTAACTTTTCATCGTCAGTAGCATAATATTGAGCTACTGCCCCATGAATATTCTGACAGAAAAAACAATCATTTAAAGCTGAAACGAAGGCGGCAATTAGTTCTCTTTCGCCCTTCGTTAATCCTTCATCTGAACGGAGTAAGGTTTCAGCTAAGATATTGAGAGGATGAGCAGTATCAGGTCTGAAAGCCATTAATCCTCTTATTCCGGGAAGGTCATTTTCAAGATTTATATGAGACATTTCCACCTAATAATTCAGGAACGGCAACGGGCAACGATGCCGACATTAAAGTAGATACCGTTCCGCCAAAGAGGTAAACAATCATGCAAAAGGTAAAGGCGATGTAATTGTTTTTGGGGTTCATGTGGTTTGGGGTTTGTAAAATGTAACACGAGAAAGATTCCGTGTTAAGAATTTTATCTAAACAATTCATCAAAATTCAAGCTCACATAGTACAGTCCACCCACGGCTGGCGAGCCATACGCCTGTACAACGTATTGATTGGTGAGGTTGCTTGCTCCTATTTTTACGATAGTTTTTAAATTGGGAACTCTATAACTTACCTGAGCATCCACTAAACTATACGCATTGATTTTGCCGGGAAGTGGCGTGGTAAATGTACCGTACCAATCAAAAGCACTTTGCCAATGCCATGCCACGCTAAATCCTAATTTTTCGGTTAATTTAGCATTACTCAAGGTCAAATTGGTTTTCCATTTGGGCGTATTGAAAGCAGGAATATTACTTGGATTGGCATCTAAAATATTAAAGTCTGACCACGTAGTATTGCCATTCAAACGATAGTTTTTAGGTAAAACATAAGATAATCCAACGCTAATACCTTGAATAGAAACCTTGTCTGCTGCATTAGTATAAAGTTGATAGAGTTGTGTTTTACCGCTTAAAATATCCGTTGCCGCATTGAAATTTGATTTTCCGTCTGCTCCTAAAACATCACTATTGGGTGCCATCACAACGGTATTTATCAAGAAATCTTTGTATTGACTGTTATAATAATTGATGTCGAACAATAATTTATCGGTCAATAAACCTTTATAACCAACCTCAAAACTCTGTACTTGTTCTGGTTTGATATACGCCACATTCGATTTCACCAATTTGTCTTTGTTATTAGCAACCGCCACAGGAAAAGGCACTCCACTGGCTACTTCTTTGCCAAAAGCTCCCCCAAACGCACTCACTGAAGCAATTGTATAAGAATTGCTGTACGCATTGGCTTCTTTGGTATCTTTTGAATTTACGGGAGCTCCACCTAAAATAATAATTGGTCCTGCATTCAATTTGATGTATTGGTCGCCAATGGTCGGATTGCGGAAACCAGTTTGATAGCTTGCTCTGAAATGCTGATTTTCTTTTGGACTAAATACTAAGGAAGCACGGGGCGTAAATCGTCCCTCGAAGTTTTCATTTTTATCGTATCTGCCTGATAATGTTAATTTTACCTTTTCTTCTAACAATGATTTTGAAGCCTGAGCAAAAAATCCATATTCTTGATTAGTCAAATTTTTACCCTTATCATCAAATAAAGTTCCTTGCGTATCCAAAGCGAATTTTCTAAAATTTCCGCCAACTTGCAGATTCATAAATTTCAAATCAGAACTAAAATCATACATTCCTTCAAGATGAATTAACCCACAATGGCTATAAATCCCTGCACCGCTAAGCCCTTGTGTTTCAATGAGTTTTTGTTTAGCGGCTTCAAATTCAGGAGTATTTGGCAAAATTCTTCCTTGGTCGGCAAAACCTCTTGCGGTAGCATCACTATTCCCAGAAATACCCGAAATTTTACCCGTAAAAGCAGCAGTATAACGTTGAAACCAAGTAGCATCGGCATCTTGGAGAGCTACGGTATTGCCATTGAGGTCTTTTACCCAAGTTTTATTGATTAATTGCCCCAATGAACGGATTTGATAAGAACTATTAGAATTTTCCTGACTTGAATATCCTCTGAGATAAAACTTATTATTTTTTAATTCTAAACGGTGTTGTGTAAAGGCAAAGCCATTTATTCCAAAACGCTGACTTCCAGTGTATTGTGCAACACTTTCGCTATAACTAATTTGATAGCTTGCTTCTAAATTATCGTTAAACCGATACACCAAAGCACCGCCTACTTTGGTACTCCGCACACCATAATTTGCCAAATATCGTTCTTCATAACCCGTGCGTGATACTCGCCCGATGCCCGCAATTGTCTGTGCAACTTCATCACCATAAATATTCAATTGATTTTTTCCTGAGTTATTTATTCCACGACTTGCTTCGGCGGTGTTGGCATCAATATCTGTTAAATCGTTAGCGTACCAATCCGTTCCGCCTAAATGAGAAATGTTGATTTTGAAAGCTATTTTATTGTTAAACGCTTTGGCATAACGCAAGGCTAAATCAACCATTGGCTTTGCTCCAAAGTCTGTTCCATCGCCAATATGGTTTACGCCAATTTTGGTTTGAACACTAAGTCCTTGATAATCAAAAGGATTTTTGGTACGAGTAGAAAGTAAACCATTAAAAGCCACAGGTCCATACAAAGCCGAAGCTGCCCCTGGTATTAGTTCTACACTTTCTACATCAATATCATGTGGTCCAAAAAGATTACCCATGGCAAAACCTAACCCTGCCGATTGGCTATCCATGCCGTCAACTGTTTGTAGAAATCTACCATTTCCAGTAGAATTAAATCCACGAGTGTTGATGGCTTTGTAGGTTAAACTGCTCGTTACCATGTCGATACCTTTTAGATTGACTAAGGCATCAAAAAAGTTAGCAGAAGGACTTTGTTGAATGGCTCTAATGTCCATTTTCTCAATCGTAACGGGCGATTTCATGATATTTTCTTCTACTTTGGAAGCCGATACCACTACTTGTTCTAATAATTCATTACCCGTTTTCAAGGCAATTGACAATGTATTATTATCCGAAACTTTCACTTCCTGACGCTCATAACCAACCATAGAAACGATTAAAGTAAAAGGCGATTTTTCATTAGATTTTAAAGAAAATAGCCCCTTTGAATCAGTAACAGTACCCGAAGTTTTCCCTTTAATTTTGATGGTTACGCCCGCCAAAGGTTTTTGGGTTTCCGCATCCGATATTGAACCCGTGATATTTTGGGCGAAAGTAGTAATCGTACTGATTAAAAAGATGGTTAAAATGTAAATTTGTTTCATGGGTTTTTATATGTTTTACTTTTAGTCGCTTGCCTCTGGCGAGTGACGGCTATTATCAGGCTTCCAGCCTTCTGAAATGTACTACAATTAGGCAAGATGCCTATTAATAATCGTCACTCGCCAGAGGCAAGCGACTAAAATATGAGGAATCCGTTTACACCACTTCTTTCTTCAATTGCTCATAAATAGAAGGCACACGATTGTAGCCATTGGTGGTAATTCTTTCGCCTAATTTTTGATAAAATGCTGGTTCTGTGGGAGTTGTACTTGCCATACCGTCCACGTATTTGTTGTAAAGACAAAAAAGAGCAGCAATCAGAACGGTATCGTGAATTTCTCGGTCGGTTGCTCCTGCATTTTTGGCACGTTCAATTTTTGAATCTGTTACCTTTTTACCACCTTCTTGTGTTGCGGCTGCAATGGATAATAACGCCTTCATTTTCTCTGAAACAGGAGCCGTTTCAAAATCCTTTTTCACCATTTCACAGGTTTGGGATTCGCCTAAAAGAATATCTGCCGCTGCTGTATGGGCAGTTGTACAGAAAACGCATTGATTGCGAGACGATACCAACGTGGCAATTAATTCACGCTCCCCTTCTGTCAGTGTGGATTCTCCACGCAATAAAATTTGTGTTAATTCACGAATGGGTTTTGCCGAATCTTGACGGTATTCCAATAAACCTGTGATTCCGGGTAAATGACTTTCTAAGGGAATATGTGGCATTGATTTGAAAAATTAAATTATTATCAATCGTAATTATACTCTTTTAGTACCTCTAAAAACGAACGTTCTTTTGGAAGCCCATTTTTAGATTACCCTATCTTTTTATTATTTTTTGTATAGTGTACCGACGAAACAAAGTTATACCCTAAAATATTTTTCCAAATATATGGAATATTGAATTATTTATTCCAAAAATTTGGAATAAATAATTTTAATTTAAAGTCCAACAAAAAAGATTTAATTGTTATTTTTCAATCAAAAACTATAACATAATTTATAAAAAATACATTTTTAGTTCAAAACACAAGCAATCACCTAAATAGAAGCGAATCAAAATTCCAATAAAATGGAAAAATTATTCAATATTCATAAGAAATTTAGGGTTATTTATTTGATTGATAAGAGTACGGTGGCTGTGCGACAAATCGTAGATAATTCCGTTATTTTATAAAATCATGATTTCTTTCTTAAAATTATTTTGTACACAAAAAAGCAAGCCTTTTGAGCTTGCTTTTGAATATAAAACCTATATAATTTTCTCGCTTTTAAGTAGAATTAAGTGGAAACTTTCAATCCACGATTCCTTGACAACCAAACACCATAAGCCATTACAACGAAACATAAACTCTCAATGACCATCCTAAATATGCTGATTTTATAGTAAAGAATAACATCGTCATTAAAAATATTTTTTGATAGTATATAAATAAATATTGATAAGACAGATTGAAGTAAGATACCCCACGATATAATTAAAATACCATCTTTGGTACTATTAGAACGTAGATTTTTTGCATAGAAATTTTTAAGATAAAAAAAAGATAAAGCAATGTTGTAACTCGAAAATATAAATGAGCCTACTGGTTGAGAATCTTTATATCCTTCCAACCAAATCGTATTGATAATTTCAGCAATGAACAATACAAAAGTAACTATTTGGATAGGTCTTGTATATTTATTACCAAGAGAATACGAATACGCTAAACCATAAAAAAGTATTTCATTGAGATAATAGAAGGGCGAAATAAAGAAGGTATCATCAATTTCATATTTTTGTAAATAGGGTAGAAAAAAAGTTGTATAGTGTTTTACTAAATAAATAAAAAGTATTTCGCCAATGGCTATCACAAAACCAATTAAAGTAACATAAAACAAAACTTTCATAGCTTTGTCTAAGTGGTAGTTTTTTCTACAATACAAGCTAATAACAAATAGCATACCTCTTGACAGTATCAGAAGGTACGCACACAATTCGAGGACTTGTTTTGTCTTATCTGCTTGTATCATATTATGGAAGTTTAACTTTATAGCCATCACCACCAGCTCCATCATCTCCACATCTATCCTTTGCTATTTCAATCACAATTGAATCATTTTCACAAGGATAAACTATTAAAGAATTAATTTCTTGAACACTAAAAATGGCTATTATAACGGCTTGAGAAATAGCAAAATCTCCTAATCCCAAAGGAATATTTTTGTCAAACGGGTAAAAGTCACAACTTTTCCCATTATTTTTTAATTTAATCAATAACCCATCTGAATTCTCTATGTTAGAAAGGCACATTTCCCTTGAAATGCAGTAAAAAAAGACTTTTTCTCTGTTTTGTTCTTCTCTTTTTCTGTGATGAGTTAAATACTCTTCAGCATCTTGTTGTTTTTGTTTCACAATCACAGACCAAGTAGCTGGAGGACGATTTGTAGGCTCAACATAAGTCAAATAATACCTCTTTGCTAATAATTTAGACATATTTTTACTATTTAGATGAAAAAATGTTTTTAAGTTCAAACTCTTGATAAGTATTTGTAACTAATAAGTTCTCATAATTATAAATTGGAGAAAAATATGTAGTTTCATTTATGGTAATTTGTAAGAATACATAATCCTTCTGGTTGGCATTGATGGTAACTATTTCATAATCTGGTTTTTCATGATTTAGCTTGATTTGCTTGCCATCGACTTTGATGTATAAAATATTCTGTACACCAAGTGGTTCTTGTATTCCAAGAAAAGTAAGTTGATTTTCTTTCTCTTCGAAAAAAATAAATTCAAGTTTTATTTGTTTATTCACCTGAGCAGGTAGATAATATGTAACACCATAAGTATTTGTTCTTGAAAGAATTTCATCAAAGGAGCAATACCTTGTTTTATAGTTTACATTTGTACCATATAATTCTAATTCCTCTGGACTCACTCCAAAATAATTTTCCAATAATGAATATTTTTGTGACGCCACAATTTCTGCAAATTGCTTTACCATCAATTCATCTTTAAGTCCTGTCGTGTTATAACTCTGTAAAGGCTCAGGTATAAAATCATTCGCATAGAAACCTTTGTTTTGAGCAGGCAAAAAGTTCGTTACAAAATCCATTTTTACGTGTTTCTCATTGGCAATTTGGAACTTATTATGTCTATTTATTAATTCATTATAAACCCATGCTACTTTACAAGTTGTTTCTGTACTGCGAGGGTCAAGGGTTAATATCCAAAATTTATTATCAACATTTTTATACCCTTGTACGACAAATGTATGTAGGGTTGAAATACCAAAAAGTGGATAAAAAATTCCGTTAAAAATGATTGGAGAATTCTCAGATATACACTTCTCAATAAACTCTTTTGGAGGAAAACAACTTGATTGATATTGAGTACAGCCTATTTTACCTAATATTTCTTCTAAAAATAATGTTTCAAAGTATTTTTTATTAGAAGGCATGGTACTCTGAATGTATCTATGTGAGGTATTTTCATTAGTCAAATACTGGTTAATGCAATCTCTTAATTTTATTTGACTTACTACGATTTTCTGCTGTCTTGCAACCATATCAATACTTGCTGCCCAACATAGTTCAGATTCAACCATTTTTATGGTAGGGTCTAAAGCAGAGTCTAAAAGATGTAATTGTTCATCCATAATTTTATATTAACCGCATTTCCAAAGCCTTAACAACAGCCTCAGGTGCAGAATTGACGTGGAGTTTTTCGTAAATATTTTTAATATGTGAGTGTACTGTGCTGAATTTGATGTCGCAGGCATCGGCTATCATTTTGTAACTCATGCCTTTTACCATACAGCCTAAAACTTCTTTTTCTCGCTGTGTCAATTCTATAAATGTGGGTTGTATCCTCACGTATTGACTCTGAAACATGGCTAATACTTTGGCTGCAATATTGGGTGATAAATGTGAGCCTCCTGCGTGTACTTCTTCTATGGCTTGTATATATACTTCGGGATTGGGATTTTTCACTACGTATCCGTTTGCCCCTGCACAAATTGCTTTGAAAATATGGTCTTCGTCTTCATACACGGTTTGGATTAAAACTTTTATGTTGGGATAAACTTTTTTTATATCAATCATCGCTTCAATTCCTGTGATATGAGGCATCTGAATATCCATCAATACAACGTCAGGATGATGAGTTTTCATTGCCCAAAGTGCATTCCGAGCATCTGAAAATGAACCCGCTAACCAAATACTATCGGAACTCGCCAAATACATTGAAAGGCTTTCTCGTAGGTTTTTATTATCTTCAAATAGCACAACCCGAATCATAATTTTATCATTAATTAGAGAATTTATTTTGGATAATAGTGTATAGACTCTCTTTGTTATCATCACCATAAATTTGCCTCTTTTAAAATTCTTGATACAAAACTATGTTGAATTATCTACCCAAAAAATCCCCAATATTGGGGAGAAAAAAGTTTTAAATTAAGGGTATTTCTAATAATACTTTTGTTCCGATACCTTTCACCGAATTAATATTAAGTCTCATTTCATTATTTTCTGCTCTTTCTTCAAAATTGCGTAAACCATTGCCTTCAGTAGCTTGATTTGGGTCAAACCCAACTCCATTATCGCTAATTTCAATGATAATTTGATGATTTTCCATTAAGATTTTCACCTCAACTTTAGTCGCTTTTGAATGTTTTACAATGTTGTTGATAGCCTCTTTATAAATCATGTACGCATTTTTTCTGGCATCCATTGAGAGAGTATTTCTACTGCTATCTACTTGGTTTTCAAAATTTAATGAGATGCCTTTCGCTGCTAACACTTCAGTAGAAAAGCCTTTCATACGGTCTATAAATTTTTGAAAATCATCATTTTTAGCTTGAATCGCCCAAATAGTGTCTTGCATTAACTGCACAGATTCAGTGGAATTATTTGTTATTTTATCAAGAATTGGTAAAAGTTCTGGAGGGGATTTCCGACGAAGTAATTCTACAAATATGGCAATACTATTGAGGTTTGAACCCACTTCATCATGTAAATCGGCGGCAATTCTATTTCTAACATCTTGAAGTTTTAGTTTTTGTCGGAGATTATAGAGTGAGAAGAAATAAACCGCTATTCCTATCAGAAAAAGTACATAAATAATGATTGAGGGTAAAAAGTATCCCTCTTCCCAAATAACTTTCGCAATATTGATGGATATTTTGGCAATCGTTTTTTTATCATTTGGATTAGTACAAATTTCCAAAGAATAATCATCTCCCTCTAACGCTGGTATTTGTACGATAGGTTCATGACCAATTTCCATCCACTGATTAAATTTTTCAGTATGGGGGATTCTAAAAAAATAGGTAAAATTTGGATTGCTCGGACTGAATTGAAGCGTAATTACTTCATTGTATTTAAGAAATAGCTGCTTTCTGTGAATAATTTTTTGGATAGAATCTTGAGAAATATCTCCTTTCTTAAAATGCCAAACACTTCTTATCTGTAAATTCTGGGTAAAGGCAGAACTGGATAAAATAATAAGGCAGGATAATATTGAGGGCAGTTTTTTCAAAGCATTAGGCAAGGCAAATATTTAATAATGAGCGACTTGTCCTAAATATAGCACTTGGCGAGATATTACTTTAAAAAATGAAGCATTTTTTATTTAACGGTAAGTAAAACCTCTGTAAAATGTTGGTAGTTCATACAAAGTATCTATTTATGTGTTAAACTCACAAAATTAAAACAGCGTACTTGTCTAATTCTAATAATCAGCGAATTAAATCCACACTATGTATCTAAAAAAACACCGATGGTTTCTTTGTAGCCTCGCCCAATTGGAATGGTGAAGCCATTTACTTCAACCATTTCAGCATTAAAGGATTCAATTTTTTGTATTGAAATGATAAAGGAACGATGAATTCGTTTAAAGAGATTTTCTGGCAATAGTGCTTCTATTTCACCCGTTCCCATTTTTGATAAGTATTCATTCTTAGTCGTCACTATTTTGATATATTCTTTTTGACTTTCAATAAATATGATTTCTGAAAATAAAACTTTCACTTTCTTCTTTTGAACATTCACGAAAATATAATCCTTTATCTCCAAGTTTTTCACTTCAGATGCAATAGTTTTTACTTTGTTTACTGCCATAAAAAAACGCTCAAACTCAAACGGTTTTAGCAAATAATCTGTCACATTCAACTCGAAGCCTTCGACGGCGTATTGATGATAAGCAGTTGTGATGATGACGCTCGGCGGATTAATCAGTGTTTTTAGAAATGCCATACCCTTGAGTTTTGGCAAATGAATATCCAAAAAAATCAGTCCTACCGTATTATTATGTAGATATTCAGAGGCAAGAAAAGCATCTTTGAATGAACCTTGAAGGTCTAAAAAAGGGATTTTAGAAATATAATCCGCTAATACTTTTACCGCTAAGGGTTCATCTTCAATGATGATACATTTGATATTAGACATGGCTTTTTAGATTTATCTTTAATGTTGCTGTAAAGTCAAATTCTCCCTGAAAAACGTTTACTTCATAATCCTTATAGAGTAGTTCTAATTGCCTTCTGAGATTGGAAAGTCCAATGTTTTCTCTCGAATTTTCATGACTTGGAGACTTCTCCGTTGAGTTTTTTACGATAAACAATAATAAATGATTTTGGACAGACAAATGAATATCTACAAAAGGATTATTTCGAGTTTCTGATACACCATGTTTAAAGGCATTTTCAACAAATGGAATTAATAAAAGTGGTGGAATTTCTTGTTTTATATCTTCTATGGAATGATTAAAATTGATTATCAAAGATTCATCGTACCGTAGTTTTTCAAGGGAAATGTAATCTTCCATAATTTTCAATTCTTGTTCGATAGCAATAAAATCGACATTGGTTTGGTACAACATGAATCTTAAAATTTTGGATAATCGTAAAATAGACTCAGATGCTAAAGGGTCATTGTCTCTTGCCAACGAATATATATTATTGAGGGTATTGAACAAAAAATGTGGATTGGTTTGAGATTTAAGGTAATTCAATTCTGCTTCCTGTTTCTCTATTCGTAGTTTTTGAGCTGTTTCCTTTAAAACTCTAAAATCATAAGAATACTTAATAATGCCGATTACGATAGCTGAAAAAAGCCCTCTTGGAAAAAAATTAGATAAGGCATCTCTTGTCGATTTATATTCAGTAAAAGCGAAATAAATATGTAAGCTAACGCCAATATTTCTCCACCAATAAAATCCAAAGGAAAACATAAATATATAAAACACGAAAATAAAGGGTAGCATCAAAAGTCTCTTCCATCTGAACTTGATAAATGGAATCGAATACTCAAAAATGAAAAAACTGATTATCATTACATAAATCATCAACCAAATACTGTTAGCCATTTTTAAAAAAAACACATCTGTATTTGATACATATTCGACGAATAAATCAAATGATAACAAGATTAATCCTACCCATAAATAAAATTTAATTTTTTCTTTAAACACCTCTTTGTGATTTTTTAACGGAAGTATGTATTTAATGTCGTAAAACAACATCTTTTCGAGTGAAAATATACCATTTTTCAATCATAAAACACTTTCGCAGGAAGTCTAATGTTGGTTAAATTGGACTACTTTCAAAAATTTGTCAAATCTAATTTCAATACGTCATGGCGTTGTCTATAAATGTTTCGAGTGCAAATAAAGGCAATGTTTATTTGCAAAAAAAATAGTAACAATTTGAATATCATCAAAATACATTAATTTTTAGTTTACGGTTCTGAAATTCATTGATGATAACCTGTCGTTGGTTTACTCAAAACGGTTGTATATTCAGACTAACATTTTTTGTTTTTTTCGGCTACTAAATTTGAAGAAAAAACAAAATTATGACAAAAAAACTGACCTCTTTATTAGCCCTTATTTTATTGGCTACCACACTCCAAGCCCAAGTTGAACCCAATGCAGGCAACTGGAAAACGTGGTTTATTTCTTCTGGAAAAGATTTTCGCTTGCCAGCACCTTCATCATCAAACAAAAATGAAATTGTTGAGGTACTGGACATTCAAAAGAAGTTAAACTCGAATGCTGAGTATATGTCAAAACTTTGAAAAGAGCCAAGCAATTTGTAATATGGGTTTACCAAGACACATAAAACAGATTGCACTGGCTCATGGAGGATAAAAATACAACCATTGATTTACAATTACAAAACTATTTACCGTGGCATAAAGCCCGTTTAAAGTTTCTTAATTTATTTATTGTTTCTCTAATTCGTAACAGAAACATTAGTTACAGTAAAAATGCGGTAACCCTTAACAACCGAGAAACGTGTACAAATCTTCGCAGGATTCAGCGTTTTTTTACTGAATTTTCCATTGATTTTGACATAATTGCTCAGTTATTGTTAGCTTTAATTCCTATTAAAGCACC
>NZ_QGGO01000037.1 GCF_003148625.1 Arcicella aurantiaca
GGGCGGAGAAAAACGACCTTCAAGAAAACCGCTCATTATCTATGCTATACCTATATTTTCTTGAAAGTCTAAAAAAGCCCTCGCTAAATTGGCGGCTAAAAACGAAATAGTGTTCTCCCTTTGCAAGCCCTACAATACACTATTCCATTCTTAACCGCCAATTTCCCAACGCTCAAAGCGGCTGAATGTTTATGTTTACCGCCCTATCCGTTTTGACAGAGCCACCGCACAAGCTATTCAAAACCAATGGGGCGGAGAAAAAACGACCTTCAAGAAAACCGCTAATTATCCCTGCTATACCTATATTTTCTTGAAAGTCTAAAAAAGCCCTCGCTAAATTGGCGGTTAAAAACGAAATAGTGTTCCCTTTCACAAGCCCTACAATACACTATTTCATTCTTAACCGCCAATTTCCTAACGCTCAAAGCGGTTTTTAATGGCAGAGTCTTTCGTGTGAGTTCCAAAACCATTTTCTCAGAGCCACCGCCAGAGCCTACGAAAACCGTTTTGGAACATTATTACGAGCATACTCCCACAAACTGCATCCAAACAAACTTCCTTTTCGCAACCTATCGCACGTTTGAATGGCAGCATTTTGTGGGAGCAAGCTCGTTGCCTACGCACAATGCTTAAAATTAATCGTATTTAAAAGTAATTGATTGATTTTTAGGTGCTTGTGGAAATTTATTGCGAAGGTTTAAAATACAAATAATTTCTAATTCTCCCAAGTATATTATTTGAAATTACCATAGGATAATAAATATTGATGTATAAGAAATACAACTACAATAATCCGAGTAGAAAGATATGATGAAATAAAAATTGATTATTTATTTGAAAAAATTACAATTCCTCCTTAACATTGCACGCAAAACAGATAACATAGAAATATTAAATTAAAAACATAGATTGCGTTTAGACTGAATCCTGTACTGAAAATCTGGTAAATTTTTTAATGCACACAGGGAGTAGAGTTTTAAACGCCACGTTCAAAGCGTGGCGTTGCTTTGCTTATGTGTGCAGGTTTACCAGAGCCACAGATACTAAGTGATAGTAACGTTCACGCTTTTTTCGTGTCCAATTGTTACCCTCACTATCCGCACTTTTTTTGAATTTCATTCAGAAAATCTTTTTCAGTTTTCACGTAAGTAATGATTTTGTTTTCTGTCATAGAAATCAACACATATTAGTTTACCGTAAACACTTGAAAATGAAAAATCAAACACCAAATCCTCACATTCAATCCGCCCAACATTGGCTTGATTTGGAAATAGCCATCGAAATAATAGCAGAAATGAAGGGAATCCGAATGAGCAAGATTCTTAGAGAAATGAATAAACCAAGTCCCGATATTAATAAAATTGCCACTTGGCGATTAGAATTACAAGATTTAGGCATTGAACGCAATCTACTACTTTACGACTCTACCCAAACTGAAACCGTCATTCAAAAATCAAAAACCCAATACAGTGAAGAAATTAAAACCTATTACGCCGCCCCACGTTGAAAAACTCCTTACATTAGGAATAACTCAACTCGAAATATCCGAGATTTTAGGAATGCTCCGAATAGAATTATTTGGAAATCGCCAAGCGGAAGAAATGCCCACTTGCTATATTGTAGGCGGACAACCATCGTCTGGAAAAACAAGTTTGAATGAAAGAATCATTGAAGGATTTAGGGAAACTAAAATAGCCAAACCTGTTATTATCAATGGAAATGAACTCAAAAGGTTTCATCCTAATTATGATGAATATTTCCAAGAAGATAGTAAAGAATCTACGGTAAGTCCGCAGTTATTCGCTAATATTTTGGTGGATTATTTTCAAGAATACGCTTTAGAAAAAAGAATTAGTTTTATCTTAGACGTTACCATGCGAACTTTGGCAACTCCATTGACAACTATTCATAAAGCCCAAAAGAAAAATTACCGAATAGAAACGCATATTCTGGCTGTTCACCAGCAACGTTCATGGGTAGGCGTTCACGAGCGTTATGAGAGCCAAAAAGCATATTTAGGAAAAGGACAATTCATTTATCAAGACCTTCATGACACCGCTTTTGACAATATTCCGAGAGTAGCAGACGTTTTGTATCAAGACCCTGAAGCTTTAAATAAGATGGTAATTTATACGGCACAGGCTCAGAATATTATCTATGAAACTCAGAGAATTAGTGGTGGAAAATGGGATAATGAAATACTTCCTTCGGAAATCCTTCATCAAGAGAGAAATCGAATTATGGACAGTCAAGAAGAGGAACGCATTTCGTGGGGGTGGAATTTGATAAGAGCCAAACAATAATAGAATCATACACAATAATAAATATTTCATTAAACCTTCGTACAAATTATGTTAATAGTCGCCATTTTATTGCCTTGGTTATCCTTCTTTTTGCGTGGAAAAATCATACAAGGTATCATCTGTTTAATACTACAAGTCACTCTAATTGGGTGGTTGCCAGCCGCTTTTTGGGCGGTATCTTCAAGGAGCGAAGCCAAAGCGGACAAGCGAAATAAAGATTTAATAAAGGAAATGCAAAAAATCAATCAACAACCGAAATAGTATATTTTGCATCTTTTCCAATGAATAAAATCAACATTTCGAGTGTGATATATAAGCGATAAGTTGTTTTTATAGGGTAAATTTACCTTATGGCATTACGTAGAATTACCCTATTTTAGGGTTTTAACACAAAATAATCTGGTCAATGTTTGGAGGTATAAGAAACACGGTTTAACATTGCAAACTTTTTTAAACCATAAATATTTAGAGTATAGAAGAAAAAATATTTTAAAATATATTACGTTTAGCTAACCCTCCTGTTCATGTAAAGCGGTCGAAAGTAAGTACATAGGTGGATTTAGGGCTAAACGTCCCATGCAATTGCGTGGGACGTTGCTTTAACTCTGTGTACACGGGATTCGACCCCCTTCATGAGCAAAGTTATAAGTATGCGTTCCCACGCAATTTTTGTTGATTGTGTGTAATAGTAATAGTTCCTCAAATTTTACCTTTAAAAGCCGTCAAATGACTACATTTTTACAACGCTCTTTGAGTGTGCTTGTGTGCATACTCTTCGTAAATATTGTTTCTATCGCCCAAGAAATTACTGACCCCAAAGCTCAACCTTTGGACAAGCCTACCGAAAGTAAAGAAGCTCCGAAAACACAAGACCCTACTCTATTAGACAAAGCTCTCCCTGTAATTGCTTCTGTGGCAGGAGGTACACCATCGGGACAAAAGCCTACTTCTTCGGCTGAAAGTAATTTTGTGAATCGTTTTCAAGATATTCCAGTAAATCTATATACGGGAACGCCTATTATTGGTTTCCCTATTTATACGCTTGCTGAAAATGGTGGTGCATCCGTTCCCCTTGCGATGGGTTATAATGCTTCGGGTATGAAAGGACATGATATTGCTTCTTGGACGGGCATGAATTGGACTGCTACCTTTCTTTTTCAAATTTCACGCATTGTAAGAGGGATTCCAGATGAAGGGAAATATACTTTGGATAACAGTTTTAATAAAACTGCTCGCAAAGGATATTATCAATACGGTCTTCGTGCTGATAATGATGATGAAAATGATTCTCAACCAGATTTATTTTTTCTCAATATCAATGGAACAAGTTATAAGTTTAGTTTTGATGTAAACCACAAAGCTCATTTTTTCCCCGAAGCAGATATTGATGTGAGCGTAACATGGCAAGAAAGATACAATGTGGGCGACATCGTTGGATTGTTTAGCCATTGGGTCGTTACGATGCCAGACGGCACAAAATACCTGTTTGACGGTACGGACATTGATAGTAGTTTTGAGATGGAAGCCACCGAAGCTACTGATAATAGTAACCACTTTGGTACAAGTAATTTTTATAAATATATTGAAGCTGAAAGAGTAACCAGTGCTTGGAATTTGAATAAGATTGTAACGGCTTTTGGACACGAAACCACCTTTGAATACCACGATACTGATTACTCATTTTTTAAAGTTGCTGACCAATCGACTACTACTGTAAACTGCACTTTTAACGGTATGGATAAAAAAATTAACAAGGTTTTTATCCGCAATGCCACGCTGTTTAAAATCAGTAATCAAACACAAGTAGTAGAAATTAATAAAGGAGGTTGGTCGAGTGATGTATTAGAAGACGGTTCTTTATATTGGTATCTCAATAACACCTATCCTGCACGACAAGACATAGATAATTATAGTCGTTATCCTGCTAATTCTTCCAATACCAGAGCTTTACACAGAATAACGGTCTATGGTAAAGACGACCCGACAAAAGTTTTTGAATGGAAATTCAATTATGATTATAATTACGGCACAGACCCTTCCAATGTCTTTTCTATTTTTTCAGGTTATTCTTACGCCATGCTTGGCTATACCCATCAACGAAGATTCAAATTAAGAAGTATTGAAGAGCCAGACGGTAACAAATATACTTTCAAGTATTATGATGATGGTTTTCCATTACCAAGTCGTTTTACGCAAGGAATTGACCATTGGGGCTATCTGAATGGTGTTTTATCTGCAAATACGATGATTGGCGAAGATGCTTTTAGAGTATGTACCAGTGGACAATATGCCAATAAAACGGCAAGTGTTGGTTGGTCGCAATACGGCACTTTAACGGCAATTTCTCACTCTACTGGTGGTACAACTTTGTTAGATTATGAGAACCATAAAGCCAGTAATTTTTCAAATATTATTGGAGGAAGTCGGGTAAAGAAAATAACCTATATTGATTCTATTTCTAACCTCAAAGCCGTTAAACGCTATGACTACCTTCAAACAAATGGTAAATCTTCTGGCTTTTTATGTCTAAAACCTGTCTATCATTTTGATGATAAAACGGATTATACAGGCTTACATAATGAATATTGGTACTCAGGTTTATACCAACAACTTTTATCAGAAAGTGGTCGTCCAGCGGTGGGATATTCTCGTGTAAAAGAAACGATTTTAACAGGTACTGAAACGGATAGTTTGGGTAGTACCGTTTCTGAGTTTTTGCAACCTACCACAGAAATAAATTTGATAGAAACGGTAACCTATAATTGCGTAACTCAATATCCTCCTGCCGTTCCATATCCGACAACCACTTGTGATACAAGCCGCTATTTACGTCCTTGGAAATGGATTCCCTTTCACGAAAATACAGTTGGTGTTCCTTCAAAAGTATCCGTTTACGGAAGAGCTAATCAATTGCTTTCTCAAAAAAGTAGCGTTTATACTGAACAACAATTACAAGGTTCAACGCCTTATTTTTTCCAATATCATTCCTTCCGATTAGTTGATAAAAATTACAACTTTGAAAAATATTACGGAGAATTTTACAATAGCTTTCGTCTAACTTCCGATACTACCAAAACGTATAGCCAAGACGGTACAAACCCTGTTATTTCATTTATCAATTATGAATACCCAATTCAAGGTAAGCACAACCAAGTCATCAAAACTATTACTACTGATAGTTATGGAAATACGGTTGAAAATTCAATAAAATACCCTTTCGATTTTGATTTTGGAATGGTTGCCCCTACAAATATTGAAGCTAAGGGCATTTATCAACTCCGACAAAAGCACATTTTTAATGCTGTTATTGAAAATATCCTTCGCAAAAAAGATTTTACGGCTACAAGTTTTGTTGTAAACGCCTCCTTCCAAAGTTATTACGATAAGGATTCTGTAACTTTTAAGGCAGGATTACCCAAATCAAACTATGTTTTAGAGAATGTACCAAGAGCCACTTTTACCGAAATAAATTATGATGCCAGTACTGATACATTCACCAAAGACGGCTCTTATGATTTAAAAACAACCGTAGATGCCTATACGCCTATCGGCTTACCCATACAAAGTTCCGTCCGTTTTGGCTCAACTGCCAAAATCAATTATGATGCTACTTATCCAACCTTAGCCATTAGTCAAACGTCTAATGTTGAGCAAGCATCTGAGCAAACCGCCACAACAGAATACGCTAAAATCTTATACGGAGCAAGCAAACAGACCAGTGCAAATGGTCTTTCCGTAAGCAATGAATATTATGCCGACGGAAAACTAAAACAACAAACCGACAAAGACGGTAAAGTTTTAAAACACCTTCAATACGTTTATCGTGGGAAAGCAGACAGCGACCCTGATGTTACTACCAATACAGACTATAACCGCATCATTACCCGAATCCCAAGATTTGCCACCACAGACGCTCTAAGTTTAGGAGTGGATTCTTGTATCATTAGTATTCAATATTTTGATGGTTCGGGTAGAACGGTTGAAAATGTAGCCCACAAAGCATCGCCAAATAGAAAAGATATGATTTCGGGAGTGGTAGATTATGATATTTTCAACCGCCCCATAAGAAATTGGTTATCCATTGAAAGCTCTAAATCAGACGGCAGTATGTTAGATACTGCCCTTGTCAAATCAACTGCCAAGAGTTTTTACGAAGATGCTATGCCTTATTCGGAAGTATTGGAATATGAAGCATCACCCCTTAGTAGAATTTATAAAAGTTATGGAGAAGGGAAAGTTTGGCGAGACAGCAGTAAATACGTTCAAAATAAATACGAAACGGCTAAAGGTATAAAAAGATTTAGACTCTTTTATGATAGTGATGTTGCTTATATTGATACTTATCCAACCTACGAATTATCAAAAATGACCAGTATTGATGAACGAGGTAATAAGGTAATCGAATATAAAGATAAATCAGGGAATGTTATACAAAGAGACGTACAAGTTGATGCAACTAATTATTTATCAACTTGTTATGTTTTTGATGAAGCAAATAGGCTAAGATTTATTCTACCCCCGAAAGCCTACAACGCTTTGGGAACATTAGGCACGATTTCTTTTGAATCGTGGGCGGAATTTAACGAAAACGTGTATGCTCTTCATTATGACGGCAGGGGACGTATTTTTGAATCTCACAAACCTGGTATCGGTTGGTCACGGACGATATTTTCTCGAATGAATCAAGCCGTGATGAGTCAAGATGATGATGAATTAGCCAAAAATAATACGTGGAATTTCGCACAAGAAGACGGACAAAAAAGACTAATTAGAGATGGGCAGGTACAATTGCCAAGTACCTATACACGTGCTTATCTTCAAAATCTCTTTGATAATTTCACCGATGCTAATCAATTTGAAGAAAGAGATACCATACAAAGTAGTAGTTTTCGGAAATATACCAATCGTAGTTTTCCATCAGCTCTGAGAACTTATATTAATGATGCTACGTGGAAAAATATTCATTATTTTGACGATTATAATTTTAGATACAATGACAACTACTCAGGTAGTATTTCTGCTTATGGTTTTCAAGTAAATCCTTATAATTCAACAGCTTACTCAGTAGCGAATGCCAAAGGATTAATGACAGGAGGCTTACACAAAATTGATAATTTTGGCGACTTTGCTTTTCCAAGTACGGTATATTATGACGATAAAAATAGACCTTTACAGACCATCATTTACCAAGACTTATACGCCCGTAATCAGAGCGATATTAAGTACAATTTCATTGGAGAAACTTTACAATCTCAAATGATTTACCGCAAAAGTGGAGATTTAGACCGCACCCGAACGACTGAAAATATCCTTGACCATACAGGTAGAGCCAAAGAAATGTACTACACTTTGAAAGAGGGAACGGTTGATAAAGTGCCAAGATTCAAAATGGTTTCGCTATTTTTTGATGATATTGGTAGGCTAAAAACTAAAATGGTTCAACCTAATGCCAATGTTATCAGTAGTTTACAGTCAGGAACTTGGACAACGGCAAGCATTTGGACAAATAACACGATTCCAAGTTTAACGACTCCAGCGGTTATCAATTCGGGACATATCATTACAATTCCTGCTAACACGACCGTACAAGCAGGAACATTGTACGATGCAGGAACACTTAATTTTCTGACGAACAGTAAATTGCAAATGGGTTCGCTTGCCCCTGTGAAGGGTGCGGCTTTGCAAGTCATTGAATACAGCTATAATGTTCGTGGACAAATGAGAGGCGTTAATCTGGATGCTTCTGGCAATACGCAAGTGTCTCTGGATAAGTTGTTTAGTTATAAGATTGACTATCATGAAGACGGCAGATTATTTGACGGTTCAATTTCCAAGTTTTCTTGGAAATCTCAAAATAGTCCTCAGAATAGAAGTTATACATATTCTTATGACCGTTCAAATAAACTCACGAATGCTCAATTTGTTGGCGTTGGTGCTGAAAATTATTCTGTTTCAACGGACTATGATGTTAATGGGAATATTCAGCATTTACAACGGTATAGTAAGACTGGGGCAAATACTTACGGTTTGGTGGATAATCTAACTTATAGCTATCTCGACAATGGTAATAAACTACAAAAAGTTGATGATGCTGTTAGTGGAAATGCACCTGCTAACGATTTTAGAGACGTATCCGGAAACGATTATGCTTTTTCAGTAGATGGAAAATTAACGAAGGATAACAACAAAAGTATCTTCAATATCAAATATAATTTCTTAGATTTGGTATCGAAAGTTATCTTTAACGATAGTACCAAAGTTGAATATTTTTACACCTCTACGGGCGAAAGAAGGCAAAGAAAAGTTACCAAAAATGGTGTAACGAGTTATACGCTTTATGATGGTGAAATGGTTTATCAATTCACTGGAAACGTAACAAGTTTGAATGATTTTAAGGTTTCGGAAATACAAAACTCAGAAGGACGTTTTGTAAATGGGAAATTGGAGTACAGTTATACCGACCATGTAGGAAATCTTAGATTGAGTTATAAGGATTCTTTGGGGACTGCCTTTATTACGCAAAGTCAGTCGTATGATGCTTGGTCAAACGTATTATCAGGTACAGAATATTCGTTAAACTCTTCTATTTCAGACCGTTATTTGGTATCTGGAAAAGAAAACGATAATATAACAGGAAATACGTTGTTAGATTGGCGAGATTATGATTCTACAACTGGTAGGATGAATAGCTTTGACCCTTCCAGTACAGAAGGTGGACAAATTTCATTAAGCCCTTTTGCCTACTCTTGGAATCGCCCAAGTATGTTGAATGACCCTGATGGGAAATGTCCGATGTGTATTGGTTTTATGGTCGGGCTTTTCACAAGTGCCATTGGTAATGCTGTAAGTGGGAAAATGCCTTCGAATATAGGACAGTTTTTATTGCCAGGTGTTCAAGGAGCAATTGGAGGTGGTATAGCCAGTGCCATTGGAGGAGCATTTTCAGGCATGAGCAACTTTGTAGGCAAAGGACTTTTACAAGCAGGTACACACACCTTATCGGGTGGTTTGCAAAGTGCTGCCTTTGGTGGTGATTTCTGGCAAGGTGCAGCCAGTAGTGGTATTTCATCGAGTTTTGCTGGTCTTTCGGGAGGTTTGGGAGGAGTAGGTCAATTATTAGCAGGTGGTTTATCAGGAGGTATTACAGCAGAATTGTTTGGTGGTAACTTTTGGGACGGTGCAAGAGATGGTCTGATTGTTAGTGGTTTGAATCATTTGGCACATGGGGGAGGTGGTGATGGTTATGGAAAACTTTATAAGGATGAAACAGAAGCCTACAATTTTATGTGGAAAAATGCAGTAAGTAAAGATATTGAACATTCTGCATTTTTAGTTGATGGAGGTGTATTAGTTACCCCAATAACTAAAAATGGACAGACGACTTCATACCCAGATTATTACAAATTGAGAGGTGGAAAAGTTTTTTTTGGTGGTAAAGGGTATAATGTTAAAGGGTATTTGCATACACATCAACGTTTAGGAAATGATGGTAAGTTATTACCTTCTGGTATGTATCAAATGTCGCCAGAAGATGGAGGCTTTTCTCAAAGAATAGGAAAGACTAATTTTGCCTTGACAAGGGATAATCGGGTTATGGCATATGATTACTTTCGTTATTTTAAGGGTGTATATCAGCCATCTTATCAGTTAAAGAATTATTCAGTATCTGGTCTTTTATCAGGTAATCAATCACTTTTTAAATATTTACAAAAATGAAAAATATTGCGTACTTTATTTTAATATTTTTTCTGTACTCTTGTAATGAGACAGTTAATTATGACAAATTAATAGAAGAACAGGCTATTAGTTTTGGAAAATCTCAGCTAAATGAATTTAATGCAGATACAATCAATTTAGTTATTGAAACCAAAAAAAGATTAGGAGATAGTTTAGAAGTAACGTATTCTATGATTAAATTTTTGAAAAAAGAGTTTGAACCTTATGTTTATAAGTTTCAAAATGCTGATAGATTAAGAATTATGTACTTGTCTTTTGAAAAACAAAATTCAAGTATATATATTAATCAATATAATGATACCAATAGGTCATTGAGAGATTATTACCCCAAACGACAGATATTTTTAAAAGGTAATATTGTTAAAGAAGAGATTCCTAATTGGGAAACTATTGAGTGGTTTAAACTTCAACCACCCAGTCCGCATAAATAATTTTAGGTGGTGCAGGTACGTTATTATCAGGTGGTGTTTGGTGGTAGTTTTTGGGATGAAGCAAGAAATGGATTGATTGTGAGTGGTCTGAATCATTTAGCTCATAGTGAAAATGATGAAGAAGACATCCATTTATTGGAATTACTTGGTGCTAAAAATAGAGAACCTTACACTGGTTTTTTGGGTAATATAGAGTATTATTGGACTGGTGGAAAAGAAAATGGATTACAATATGGTAAAGATAGAGGCATAGTTGGTATCTCTCCTATTGGTGGAGATACACCAGGAGTTTCACCTGCTGGAAAAATTCTCAAATATGGAAAATACCTTAGTAAAAGTGATTTTAGAGGATTAAAATCTCATTATCGACAAATTATAGAACACAGCACTAAGTTACGACAGTACATGAAAGACCCTTATAAATTTGACAATTTAGGAATTTTAGCTAAAAATGCTTCAAACCCTACTGTTATTCGTAGAATTATTAGTACAAGAGTTAATCATTTAAAACACGAAATAAAAACATTTAGTGATAATATAGATAAAATTTTAACGAGAAACGGTTTTTAATTATGAACATAACATTCAATAATGTAAAAGAATATTCAGAATTTATTTTTGAATATTTAACAAATAACTACGGAGATTTGAAAATAGAAATTGAAGATGATTTTTGTTGGTTTATTCAAAAGGAAGAATTTTTAGATATTTCAAAAGAGCCTGTTAATTGTACGTTAGCATCAATATATGATTCAATAGAGCATTTAAATAATTTTAGAAATAAGTCTGATTCTAATGTCCCTACTGCATACTCTTTAAAGATGTTAAGTTTGCTTTTGAGGTATTTGTCGGAAAAAGCATCCATATAATTTTACGGTAGCACCACGAGGGAATATTTTTAGATGCACATAATGATTGGGTTGAATTAAGCAAGCCCTTTTTAAATAGAAAACCTTAAACCAAAAATTCGGATGAAGAAACTGATAATTATTTTCATCGTAATACTTGTAATACTGTCATTCTATAAATTAGGTAAAGTGTTTAGCTCAGGGTCATATCCTTATTCAGAAATATTTGAAGTAAATATGTCTGATTCATCATTAATTAAAAAAGTTGAAATTTTTAAACAAAAGAATCCTACTTTTAATGCTCCATCAGTAACCGAATTAACAGATAATAATTCTGTTACTGGCAATAGATATATTTGTTATTTTTATTATAAAGAAGAAAATCAAATTATTCTTACTTGGATAAAGGCAATTGATGAAAAACAGACTCAATTTGCTATTGTAAGTATAAATGATGGTCTTGAATTAGGTAAATGGAAAGAACTAAATAAAGATTATGACTATTTTGAAACTATAAAAGAGCGTGAAAAATTTGAAAAAAGAATTCTACAACCTATGCAAATTTCTTTTAAAAGAAAATCATTTTTTTAGCCTATCGTGCAGGACAAAAATGAAAAGCTCTTCCAAAAGATGATATTAAAGAAGCTTTTGACGATTAATTGGGAAAACCTAAAAAATAAGCAAATGGGAAATAAAACAATTATTCAAGAAAAAGAACTTTTATCAAGTCCAGAAACTGTTTTAAACATTATTCAAACAATTGAGAAAGAGAAGGAAAATCATATAAACATTTTAATTGAGTTGTTTAGAACAACTCCAAGCGGTCAAAATAAAAATGATGTTGTTTTATTACTCTCGGAATATGAAGTAGAAGATTTTGTTTCTATGGTAATTGATGAGATAAAAAAAAATATCAATGGAAGAGATATTGGAACACTAATATATTCATTAAATGGAAAATTTTTGAGAGAGAGTGTCTATGATTTGATAGTCATTCTATGCTCATTAAAAACAAAATATGACAATTTTGAGGCACTTGAAATGATAAAACTTGTATTAGAAGAAAATAATGAACTTTTTTCTAAAAAGGTTATGAGTAAAGCTATAAAAAAAGTGAATCAAAAAATTGCGATAACCAATGAAAAAGAAGATTCATATAAATATCTAAAATGGTGTTTAATATGGCTTAATTCAAGAGCTTAATTCGCCTTTTTTGTGTGTACTCGGTTTAAGCTGTTTTCATTTTTTAAAACTTGTTTACTTGTTCGGTAGAACCTCGCCGTCCAGTGGCATGGTGTCTTTACCTGCCATCTGACGAAAACAATATTTATCACTTAAAATGAACAAATTGTATGATAACAAATTGTCTGAAATTTATTCTTATGAAGATTTAGACGTTGAGAATGAGTTTTTTATTGGAAGAGAACTTGAAACTTTAGAAGGTAGCATTTGGTATAATAGGTGAAATTATAGGAGTGATATGACAAAATCTAAATGAGATAACATTTCTTAAAAATCGACAGTTTATTAAGGAATTAAAGATAGTAACTGTCTTAATAAATTGTCGATTCTTTTAAATTCAAACATCCAAAACATGAAATACGCAAAAACACTTTTTACATCTTTATTCCTATTTTTCACAATTATCGGGTACTCTCAAACTGAAAAACACCTGATTGGTATTGAAAAACTAATCAATAAAACTGAAAGTTTAGATTTCAAAAGAGATTTTTATGTCAAAGGAATTTGGGATAATCGTTTGTTCAAAGACAATATTGGGTTTGTTCAAAAAGGTTTGGGCAATAGAAAAGTTGTGGCAGATTTTGAAGACAATATTAGTTCTGTTTTACTGGATTACTTTTCCCAAGAATATCCAGCGAAGATTGACCAACAAACTCCAATCGAAATGGTTGTTCAAAATTTTTGGATAAGTGAAGCCACAGGAGCATTATCAGAAACTGGTCGTGCTGATATGACAGTTGTATTTTGTCAAAAAAATGAGAAAGGAGATTTTAATGCCTTGTTTACCTTTCAAGATTTTATTGAAACTGGCGGAATGGACGTAACCGCAGGGCATCCAAAACGTATCCGTCAACTCTTGAATAAAGCTTTTATTGAATTTCAAAAATCTGATTGGAAATATTTGAAACAACCAGAACTATTCCATTTTCAACGATTGGACTCCACAAATAACATTTTGTCGGCGACAATTAAAAGGAAAGGGGGATACAGAACTTTTCAAGAGTTTTTCAATAATACACCAACCGATACCGCAACGGTTTTTATTGTTGAACCAATTGATGAAAATAGAGTCAATATTTTAGACCCTAACAAATCGGCAAGACGTTTAAGACTATATGGCTACTCTGATGGGGAAAATATCTACATAAATTCCAACAATTATTCCTATGACCAAAGCCATTACGCCAAAATTCATACCTTGGGACGATATTCGTTAGTAAAAGATAAAACGTTTTCTGTTCTGACATCCTCTATAATGACATCTGCTTTTGGCTTGTTAGGCTATCTTGCTTCAACAGGTATGAAAAATAAAATGGAGGCTATTATTGATACTAAAACAGGTTTGTCAATGCCACTAACTTATGATGTGTTGAAAAGCCTTTTAGCTCCTTATCCGCAATATAGTAAATCGTATGAGATTGCCTATCAACATGGTAATCGAAGTACAGAATTAATGAAAACTTTTATCAATGAATTGAATAAAGAATATGATATTTCTATCGGGAAAAGAGCGAGAGAATAAGAAATGTATTACTTGCTGAAAGCAATGCCAATAGACGATGAAAAGAACATTTTGAAAATAACTTATAAGATAATCAGAGAGCATCAATAGTTCGTAAAAAGTTAAATCCTTGCAAAAGTCCTTGTTGCTATGGCGGTGGCAAATTAAGGATTATTTTGCAAGGATTTGATTAAAGCGATTCAAAGGTTTCACGCTCAAATGTATGATAAAAGTAGAATAAAGTCAAAGTTTGCGTAAAATATTTTATTAAATAATAACATGGAGAAATAATTATTCAGAAATATTAAAGATAAATAGGTGTAGAACAAATAATTAAGATTGCCCAAATGGATTCCGTTTGGGCAACTTTTTTGTTTTAGACTTTTATTTTGCATACCATATTGATTTAATATTGCTTATCAATATTTTAGGGAGCATAGTTTACTTCTTTAGTGGGGGATAAGTCTCTATTCGATTTTAATATTTTATAATACTCATTGTGGTAAATATTAAATATAATTTGATTTTTGTAACAACAATATAAAATTTGCAAACATGATTAATGTAGTCTTTTGAATATTGGCTTTAATTTGGATACGATTTTATAAAACCTCTCATTTTTATGGAACGCTTTAATTGGGAGTTACGACTTTTGAGGTGTAATTAAAATTGGTAAATCAAGAATCAGAATCAAGAATCAGAATCAAGAATCAAGAATCAGAACCAAGAACCAAGAACTAAGAATCAAGAACCAAGAATCAGAACCAAGAACTAAGAATCAAGAACCAGAACCAAGAATCAATGAACCAAGGACGAATTCAATGATTCTACAAAATCCGAATCTTCAAAATAATGTAGTTGAAATTTTGTACTTAAAATATACGAATGGAATACTAATTAGGAATCTCCTAATAATAAGATTTGGGAAGATATAGGCACATAAAGTTTGCGGAGAAACAAGTTTATCCAATCCTCTGAAATCCTAAAAAACAAAAAAGCAGGTGAAACCCTGCTCTTCTAAATATCTTCAAGTCGAATGACAAGCCATAAAAAAAATTAACTAAGCCGACAGCTACCAGAGGTGTTAAGTTCATCGCATGGCTTGCAGCCACGAGGAATGCTCATATCTTTGAATTGTAAATATTTTCATAGTTTTATTAAAAAAAAGGAGTACGGAAGTAACCTGGTCATCGAAAGAAAACATGCTTTGCAATGTTCAAACTAAGGAAAGGCTTCCGTGCTTTATTCTACTTAGCTTCAATAGTACTTAAGCACATTTTAAATAATATGATGCTGTATAATATATGAGTAAAAGCAGTATAGAATATTCTCTTTTTTTTTAAATCTCAAAAATTAATCTCAAAATATATGGCAAAGTATGCAGTAGGATTGGATATTTCTTCAAAAAAAATCAATGCCTGTTTGTCGTTTATTGACGATGTACAAATGGTGAAAGTAATTAGTTCTAAAGTTATTAACAACACAAAAAAAGGTTTTGAAGAGTTAATCGTTTGGATTAAAAAACACAAAAAAGATGAAAAATATCAGTTGATCATTGGCATGGAGGCTACTGGTGTTTATTATGAAGAATGTGCTTACTATCTATTTGAGCAAAACTTTTCAGTGGTTGTCGTATTGCCAAACAAGGCAAAAAAATACATGCAAGCAATGGGTGTTAAATCAAAAAATGATATAATTGACGCCAAATCATTAGCCCAAATGTTTGCTGAAAGACATTTTAAACTTTGGCAGCCTATGGGTAAGTTTTTTTACATATTGCGGTCCATGACACGGCATCAGGAAGCTCTTAAAAGTATAAAAAATGTTTTTAGCAATCAGCTACATGCCTTAAAAAGAGGTGTTTATGTTGACAAAACGATTGTTAAACAAATACAAAAGCAAATAGATTTGACTGATAAACAGATTACAGCAATTGAAGCAAAAATAAGTTTGCATATCAAATCTGACCCAGAAGTTGAAAAGAAAGTAACAAATATTGCATTTATAAAAGGAGTTGGAATATTAACCATAGCAGTATTGATTGCAGAAACAAATGGATTTATTTTATTTGAAAATGCGAGTCAATTAGTCAGTTATGCCGGTTACGATGTAGTTGAAAATCAATCTGGGAAACACACAGGTAAAACGAGGATTTCAAAAAAAGGGAATAGTCACATCAGGCGAATCTTGCACTTGCCTGCTTTCTGTGTAGTAAGGAATAAAGTAGCACCATTTGAAAATTTATACAAACGAACATTTGAAAACCATAAAGTAAAAATGAAAAGCTATGTAGCAGTTCAAAAGAAGTTATTGGTCATTATCTATGCACTATGGAAAAATGAAGTGGAATTTGAAAAAGATTTCTTAAAGACGAATACAAGAGAAGTCAAACTGGATTTTCCTTCTCTTGTTAACTTGTCTTTGGCAAGTTAACAAACGATAAATGATGCCAGACTGACTGGCATTACACAAGGTAGAATACTATCGAAGCATCGTAGTATATCTCCTTTCTATTAAGGTAAAATTAAAGAAAATAATTTAAAAGTTGCTTGTTATTTATTATAGTACCTTAGTTATTGTGCGTTCGCTTTTATTTCTTTTGCTTCGGTTTAAAGTTCAAATTCATAGTAAATTTTCTTGCCGTTGTGTCGTCCATTTTTGTAAATGTCCAATTAGGAACGGAACTAAAATGTTTGAAAAATTGCCAATACTTTTTGTAATCTTCTACGTTTGTAAAATCAATATTGTCCTTACTTGATTTTGGTATGACAAATGCAAAAGTCAAAAAAGTAAATCTAAATTCTGCAACGGCAAAAGGCAATTCAAAGTCATCTGATTTCCTAATGTATACAATAAGTTTAGGATGGTAAGAAAATAAATAATAAGACGTTAGCATTGCAACTTTTGGTAAATTGTCAAAACTTACGTCTCCATTTATCCATTTTATTGTTTCGCCAAAATGTTCTATAAGGGTCTTGTCAATTACACTTAATGCGTATTTAGAAAGAGTCCTGTATATATTTTGTGCAGTAAGTTCTTGAGATGTTTCTAATTTAACTTTGAAGTCGTCTCTCTCAGAATCATTTACCTCTTCGTCAGTCAAATATTGTTTAATTTCAATTGTGCCATTATTCTCCATTTCAAAATTTTTGCCTTTCAATTTGGGAACGCCACTTTTACCTCGAATTCCAAAAACATTTCTGTAAAGATTCAAGTATAGAATAAGGTCATTTTCTATACCTATACCAAATTTTTCATTACAAGAATCACATTCGTCATTAGTAATTATTTTTTTGTTTCCTAAAGCTTCTGAAATTGAATGTGCAACTTTTTTAAATTTAACTTCTTCTGAACCTCTATTGCAAAATCTGCAAATTCGTTTTGATTTGTCTGTTTCTCCAATTTTATTTCTTGTGTTTTCATCAAAAGCAAACATTTCATATTTATCTCTTAACGCTCCAAACGAGTCGTCAATTTGATTGGTTAGTGTTTCATAATCTTCATTCTTTTCGTTCGCTGATAGAAAGTTATAAAATTGGAAAATTTGGTCTTTTGAAATTTCAGAATTGGGAAAAAAGAAAAAATATTCATCGTCCTTTAAGTCTTTAAAGTATGAATTTATTTGTTGTATTTTGGGTTCACTTGTCTTATACTTTTGAATAACTAAATCAATTTTGTTTTTTAAGTCTGTTGTGTTTTGTTGTAGAGATTCAATATTTACTTTAAAGTTTTCATAGTCAATATCCTTGGCAAAAACCATAATAAAGTCATAGATTATTTCATCAATTTCATTGTCTGACTTTATTTCAATGTCAAGACTTCTGGATAAGGCTAAAAATATTATTCTAAAATTGTTCATAGTCTGTCTGTGTAAAGTGATGCACAACGGAAAAATGTTTGCGAAGGGCGGGATTAAATAGCACTTCCCTTGCCCTACGCACAAAGTTTATAGAAAGTACAAAAGCCTAAATTAGGCACATTTGCCCGCCTTTTCGCAAACATAATGTTAGCGGTTTGGCTTTTATTTCGCACTTTTCAGCTTTTATCAAATTGTTTTTTTTTAGCAACTCTTTCTTTTCTATTTTGCAAAGTCCAATTTTTTGATGTTTCTAAGTATTGTTCTAAACTTGTCAAGTTCACCCAATAATTATTATGAAATCCTTTTTTAGGGGATTGAATCAAGTCCCTTACAATAAGTGCCATAAACTGATGAATTTTAAACCATTTAGTTATTTGAACTATGTCTAAGTTACTTAATTGATTTGTAAGGTCTTCATTTTGTTTTGTATTTTCTCTGTTTAATGCAAATTCCCATTGCCCGTGAGCAATTTTATTCCTTAATACACTTGGCTTTATTATGAACTCATCAATGATTTTTAGTATTGAGTTTCGTCTATTAGTTAAATCTGTATTGTTGCTCCAATCACCAACTTTGTTCATTGCCAAGTCAATCATAGTCTTCCAACCATCTTCAAGTTTGTTGTTTTTTGCAGACTTGATAGTTTGAATTTCAGCACTTGTAAAACCGTCTGGTGTATGAACAATTTGTATAAATTGTGCTTCGGATAAAGTACAGTATAGCAATGCCAAAAGTTTACTCTTTACTTCAACCTGAAAATCATCATTTTTTTTCAAACAGAAATTTATGTCCCTAATCAAGTTTGCCTGAACTTGTTTAAGTCGCCTTACATTTCTACTTTGCAAAACATACAAGTCATTAATTTCTTGCCTTGTCATCTGATTTTTAATATTTGAGGGGGAAACGGGACTCGAACCCGTCATCTCTTAGACTTATTTCTAAGTAAAGCACATTAGTCCCACGTTATGCTATCTCCCTTGTTATTTATTTTTTGTTGTTAATTTTAGCCTAACCGCTAACGAGCCTATAACCGTCACCAGTTGTGAAAACTTGTTTATTTATGGCATCTATCCAACCGATTTGGAAGATAACCGCCACGAATTGCTTTTTTGAAAATTAAAGATATTCGATGAAGTAATTTTGCGATATAATGATTAGTAAAGGTGGTAAAACCTGTGTAGCGTATTTCATTAGCAATTGGTTTAAAAATTTCAATATTGATTCTGTGTCAATAGAGGATTACAATATTAGTCTAAATTTCATTAATATTTTAGCGTAGAATTGCCTGATTTTACAAAATAAACTTCATTTGAATTTCTAAAGTATTTTTAGCAACTTAGCCATACGTATCTACTCAACGTTACCTTGACAGCCGTCCACAATAGATTTTTACCAAAATTGACAAAGAACCGTTAATCTACTGATTATGGTGAAACAGCACCACTTGTGGATAAGTGGTTAGCGAGATTTACAAAGATAATTGTGGATTGATAGGATTGCCATAAATTCGATATTTTCTCAAATAAAACACTTAAAAATGATTCTATACATTAAAAATATGGTCTGTAATCGTTGCATACGAGATGTGAAGGATATATTTCATGCTTTAAATATTCCTATCAATCAAATTTCTTTGGGTGAAATTGAAGTAGAGCAAGGGCGACTTCCTGCCCAATTACAAAGCCTTAAAGAGTCTTTAAGTAACAATGGTTTTGAGTTAATTGAAGATAAAAAAGTTCAGATAATTGAGATAATTAAAACCTTGGTCATTCAGCAAATACAGCAGGAAAATAAAGAACGAAATCTTAATTTCTCGACCCTTATCGTTGAGAAACTCAATAAAGATTACTCCTATTTAAGTAGTCTGTTTTCATCGGTGGAAGGTATCACCATTGAAAAATATATACTCTTGCAAAAAGTTGAAAAAATTAAGGAGTTATTAGTTTATAATGAATTGAGCCTTAGCGAAATCGCTTTTCGTTTAGATTATAGCAGCGTTCAACATCTTTCAACCCAATTCAAGAAAACAACGGGATTGAATCCCAGCTATTTTAAAAAGTTAAAAGACCATCTAAGAAAACCTCTCGACCAAGTTTAATGAGAAAATTGTATAACTCTTTTCAATAATTGTGTAAGAAAATACTCCTTCCATTGCCCGAAATTTGTGTTATCAATCATTTAAAGCAAACACAAATAATGAAGGTTATTCAAGCAATGCTTATGGTGCTATTAGGATTTATGGCACTACAAGTTCAAGGGCAAGACAAAGATTACAAAGGACACATTATCAACGAGAAAGGGCAAATTTTTAATAATGGTGTTCAAATTGGTATGACTTCCAAAGAGGGTATTATCAAAAATGCCGACGGTCAAAAAATTGCATTCATGGATGGACAAGGGAATTTAGTTGATGCCAAAACGGGAATGAAAATGGGGAAAATGGGTAAAGATGGTAAAACGTATTATAATGCCAAAGGTGAATTACAATTTAGAGTAAATACTGAAAAAGGAGAAACCTGTGATATTTTCGACAAAAAAGGAAATAAAATCGGGAATGTTCATCAAAGTTTTAAAGGTGTTGCGTGTGCTTTGCATTGTTTTGACCACAAATTAGATTCAAGAACACATAAAAAAATGAAATAATGAACAGAAGACTTTTTTTAGCTACTTCCCTTACGATTACTACGTTTTTATCTCGTGCCAATGGGAAAACTCAAACGGTAAAAATTAAGACTTCTGCCGTTTGCGGAATGTGTCAAGATAAAATAGAAAATGCTTTTAAAACGATTAAAGGTGTTGAAAAGGTTGCACTTGACTTGGAGAGCAATATTTTAACCATTGATTTTGATAATAAAAAAGTAAGTGTTTCAGAACTGAAAAGCACTTTAACTAAGTTGGGGTATGATGCCAACGAATTAAAAGCGACTAAAGAAGGCTTTGAAAAATTGCCTCATTGTTGTAAGAAAATGTAAAAGTCAAAAATGACTCTGTCTCACTATTCAAAACTATTTTTTTGTTATTATGATTTATACAATTTGTTTATTATCAGACAGATACATTCGTTTTTAGACAGGGAGGTATCTTGTTTTCCAACTTAAACTCTATTACTATTATGCCAGAAACAATTAGAACACATTATCTTTTAGCGGTAGAGAATCTGAAACCCCGCATGGTTAGCAATCGTCCTGAGTGGTATAATCATGTTGTTAATTTACCCACACAGCAACAAGCTGTTTACACAACCCTTTTATTGGATTATCAAGTCAAAACAGAGGGCTTTGTTGGTTATCTTACCAGTTCATTTGGAATGTTTGCTACACAAGCACTCACGAATTTAGAAAAAATTGGAAGCGTCAAACATTTCCATATTTTGCAAAATGTATTGGATTCTGTGAATAAAGAACCCATTGAAGACCTTAGCCAATATGACCAACAGTACCAAGCCATTGAGGATGAAAATCTTAACGAATTATTGGTGTCTTTTTTAGATGAAAACGCTTAATATTACCCAATCACTAAAAATTAGAGCAGACGAAAGTCTGCTTTTTTTATGAGTGGATTCTTGGTGTTTCATTTAATTGAAAACAAGAATTACTCCATTGATTTACACTTATCAGTAAGTGTTTGAAAATCAAAAAATAGAAAGAGATAAACAATCTAAACGTGAGACTTTATCCCCGAAACTTATTATGATAACAATCATACTATTTTTTTGAGTTTTCGGCACAAAAATACATTTGCTGCCGAAATATTAATTTTGTATCTTTGCTATTGAAATATTAATTCTTTACATGAAAATTCAGAATATACATACGACTGATTTACGTCCAATTTTTGTGAAAAATCAAGAATTGGGAAGAGAAAGTATAGAAGACTATCTCAGAACGATTGGTAACTATAATGTTGAATATACATTGAATAGTTTAGTTAAAAGTGGTTTGCTCGAAAGAACAGGTAGAGGAAGATATTCACTTGGATTGAAACGGCAAATTTATTCCCCACCCTTAGAAAACGCAATAAAAGGAATTTACGGATTAATTCAAGAAGAAAAGCCATTGCTTGAATGTTGTGTTTGGAGAACCTCCATTATCAATGAATTTACCTTACATCAAGCAGGGCGTTTTGCCCAAATAGTTGAAATAGAGCGAGACGGATTAGAAGCAGTCTTTGATTTATTACGTGACCATTACCCAAATGTTTATCTGAATCCATCGGATGAATTATTGGATAGATATATTGCCTACCAGAATGATGCTATCATTATTATTCCTTTGACCTCCGAAGCTCCAATGCAAAAAATAGAAGGAATTAGAACCACAACGATTGAAAAACTTTTGGTGGATTTAATAGTGGATATTAAACTTTATGAGTCATTTCAAGGAGCGGAACTTGCTTATATTATCAAAGAAGCCTTCCGAAAATATCCTATCAATAAGGATAAAATGTTACGATATGCCAGACGGCGACGTAAAGGTAATAAAGTTGAAATTATGATTGAATTGAGTTTACAAACAGAAGATTTTTAGAAATTATGATTGATAAAGAAGTAAGCCACTCCCTTGAATGGCTCAATAAGTTTTCGCAGTTGAACAATGGGGCGGATAAAATTTTGGTTGAAAAAACTGTGAGGGCATTAACTTTGTTGGAAGGTTTAGTAGAGAGTAAGCTAAATTTTATTTTCAAGGGTGGAACAGCATTAATGTTGATGCAGCAAAATAATCCCAAAAGGCTTTCAATTGATATTGACATTATTATCCCCAAAGTATCGGATAGTTTATTAGAGACTTTAAAGCAAGTGTCAGAAAATCAGGGATTTATTAGAGTTGAAGGGCAAGAAAGAAAAACTGAGATAAATATTACAAAAGAGCATTTTAAGTTTTTTTATATTCCTACACACCTAACAAATCAGTCAGAAGATTATATATTATTGGACATCTTGTATGAAGAGAACCCATACCAAAAGATAGTTGAAACACCCTTCAATTCACCATTTTTGTTTCAAGTCGGTGAGGTTCAAACGGTTAAAACTCCCTCATTTGAAGATATACTTGGGGATAAAATGACAGCTTTTGCACCCAATACAACGGGTATTCCATACTATAAAGGGAAGTTTTCAAAAAGTATGGAGATTATTAAACAATTGTATGACGTTGCTAATTTATTAGAATCAATCAATGACCTTTCCATCGTTAGAAAAACATTCAAACGTTTGGCGGAAATAGAATCACAATATCGTCAATTAGAGATTACGCATAATGATGTATTGCAAGATACTTACCAAACGTGTTTATGTTTGGCTTTGCGAGGAGCAGATGGAATCGGCAATTTTGAAGAACTCCTTTCTGGCATCAAAAAGGTAAGCCGATTTATGTTTTCTGAAAATTTTAGCTATGAAAAAGTGGTGGTAATGACAGGTAAAATTGCCTACCTCACCCGTTTAGTAGCTAATGATGAAACCGAAGTAAACCTTTTTAAAGGTGCAAATACCGTTAAAGATTTAACAATAGTACAACCACACAATACCAAACTAAATAAACTGAAAAAGCAATACCCAGAGGCTTTTTGGTATTGGTGGTTGGCGACAAAAAATTAAAATGATACAAGAAAAAAATATGCGATTTTCATTTTCGGGGTATGAGTCTTTTCAGTGCCGTCATTTGTAGTTAAAGGAAATCTATGGTTTTGTTAATCAAGGGAATGAGTTTACACAGGAAGATGCAATCGTTAAATTAGGTGTTGGGAAAAAGATGGTATCTTCAATTCGCTATTGAATGAACAAAAATGACAACATTGCCACAAAATGATGATTTAGATATAGCTAAATTGTCTTCGGTATTCTCAGATACCACGAACTCTTATAAATTCTATTGGTTTCTGTCAATTTTAGATAGTTTACAGGAAAACGATAATACGCTTATTTCTTATAATGACATTGCAGTAAGAATGATTGCGAATGTTTGGTACCCTCTAAACTATTTCAAACTCTCATTTGGTAAGCAAGATGGATTTAAACAAGTTGCGGAGTTTGTTAATGATAAAATTAAAATAGATGATAAAGTGAACTCACCACAACTCTTTTCTCAAATTAATTCAAAAATGAATGAAGAAGAGCTTAAAGAGTTAAGTCATAGAATTCGAGAATTATTAAGATGGGTACCATATAGGTTTATTCGTCCGTATTTTTCTGAAGAGACAAGGGGATTTCCTGACCATCAAGTTAATAATAAAATTATAGAATTATGTAACCAAAACTTTGAAAATAATAGTCAAAAAGTAATATACAGATTTCATGCTAACCATATAGAATTAAATCAAAACTGGATTCAATATTTTAATAAGCATCAAATAATAATTAGAGGTTTTATTTTCTGGCATCTAATAAAGTTTTTACAGAAAAATAATCCCAATGTCGTAGGGCTAAGTGAAAAACTGGAAAAGCCACAACAGCGAAACTTGAAACAAGCAAATACTTTTTGGAAGGATTATTTAAAGGAAAATAGCCAATTAAAATGTATTTATACAGGTCAAAACATTACAGTTCAAAATATGAGTTTAGACCATTTTCTACCTTAGTCGTTTGTTGTTCATGACAAAATTTGGAACATAATACCAACTCTCCAAAATATAAACTCTTCAAAATATAATTGGCTTCCATCGACTGAACATTACATAGATTCATTTGTAAATACACAATTTAAGGCTTTTCATTTTCATTTAGAAAGAAACAATTCTAAATTATTAGAAGATTATACTCTTCTTTTTGGAATGGAGGAGAATCAAATGAAAGATTTTAAGGAAGACGATTTTTCAACAATCTTGAAGAAGCAAATATTACCTCAAATTCAAATGGCAAAGAATATGGGGTTTAATTACCCTTTTATTTACCAAAATAGTTTATGAGTTTTGGTGAAGTAAACAAAATAATATTCAGTCACAAGACACACAGGCTCTCCCTGTAAAAGTAAGTGCATCAAAAGTGTGGGGCAAATGATTTTTGATTCTCTTAACTTAAAAGCACATGAGGTTCAATAAGTAATCTTATACCGACTTTCTTGAAATAAGAAGTGTTTGTCTCGCACTTTTTGATTCACTCCTAAATACAACAAAAATAAAAAATGGACTAACTTTGTTGCTATCTAAACTTATGAAAAATTTAGTTTCAATACTTCTAAGTATAAATATTAACTGATGAAGAACGATTGGAAAAGGATTACAAATAGAACTAATCTTATAATAGATTACCCAAATAAAAATGATATATCTTGATAATAACGCCACTACCCAAATTGACCCCGAAGTTTTGGCAGTAATGCTTCCATTTCTTACTGATAATTTCGCCAATGCAAGTTCCACGCACGCTTTCGGTTTGGGAGCAAATGATGCTGTTAAAAATGCTCGCCAACAAGTTGCAGATTTAATTGGCTCACAACCTCACGAAATTGTTTTTACTTCTGGGGCTACCGAGGCTATTAATTTGGCTATCAAAGGTGTTGCCGAAAATTATTCTTCAATTGGTAAACATATCATTACCGTTCAAACAGAACACTCAGCCGTTTTAGATGTCTGTAAATATCTGGAAACCAAAGGTTTTGACATTACATTTCTGCCTGTTCAATCAGATGGAATGATTGATTTAGCTGTTTTCAAAGCCTCATTACGCCCTGATACTATCTTGGTATCGGTGATGTTAGTCAATAATGAATTAGGCACAATTCAGCCTATTAAAGAAATTGCGAAACTTACGCATGAAGTTGGGGCGTTATTTATGACTGATGGAACGCAAGCCGTTGGAAAATTGCCTATCAATGTTGATGAATTAGATATTGACTTAATGACAATGTCTGCCCATAAATTCTACGGCACAAAAGGCGTGGGAGCATTATTTGTCCGACAAAGACGAAATAGGCTCATAAAATTAGGAGCATTACTACATGGGGGCGGACATGAAGGTGGCAAACGTTCTGGCACATTGAACGTTGTAGGTATAGTAAGTATGGGAAAAGCCGCCGAATTATGTCAGCAGAAAATGAAGGTAGATACCCAAAGTATCGGAGCATTGAGAGACGAATTAGAAAAGGCACTATTGCAAATTCCAGATACTTCTATCAATGGAAATACTGTTCATAGGCTTTATAACACCACAAATATCAAATTTAAAGGATGTGATTCCGATGCTTTGATTATGGGTTTACAAGATATTGCAGTTTCCAATGGTTCTGCCTGTACTTCAGCTTCTATTGACCCATCGCACGTGCTAATGGCTTTAGGAATGACTGAAACCGAAGCCTTTTCATGTATTCGTTTCAGCTTTGGACGGTTCAATAAAGCGGAAGAAATACCTGTGGTGGTGGAAGCTGTGCGGAAAGTGGTGGAAAGTTTGAGGGCTTGGAATTAGTGAAATATTGGTAGAAAAATTTTCAATTTGGTCGACACTGGTTGGCTAATTGAAAAACCTGATATTATCAAAGACTAAAATATGGAGGTTTTGGATGGATTTAGCTTAAACTACAAAACTCGTTCCAGTGAAACAAGTTTTGTAGAGAACATTGAGATACAATTTATTTAATAATTATTTCAGGAATATCATGTTTGATATTGCCCGAATTTTTGATATATCCTTCTTTCAATTTCTTAATGGAACTTATACCTAATAGACCAAAATGGTAAAGAAGATAATTAGTAGGAAGACCCGAATTTATAATATTATTTTTTGAGGGATTCCAAAATGTATAATGCCAAAATTCATTTTCAATATTTGGTTCAATTAAGGATATTTTCGTAAGTTTTTCTAAATTATTTTCTTTTTTTAGTTTACTGTATAATAAGGCAAATGCTTCTTGCCCAAGAGGTCTCAAATAAAATTTTCCACCATTTTTTCTTTCTAAACCGAGACTTGGGTTTGTTCCATTTACAAATTCCTTAGCATCAGAAAAACATTCAAAAAATTTATCCCAAAAAGAAAATACTACTTTTTGCCAAGATTCTATGACATTATCATCTGGTCGTATGCGAACTTTTACATTTTTAAAATCCTTATATACGCTATCATTATCTATTAGTACCTCATTAATACTATATAATGTTAGAACAGTTGTAAATTTATCGTTGAATTGGCTTGGATTGAGGTTTTTTGCCTTATTATAAGCAATCAATTCTTTCCCCTTAAATAAGGGATGTTCTTCAATTAACTTTCTAACTATAATAGCTGATAAATCGTCTTCATCTAAAAGGATATTTTCCCCTAATGATACAGGTTTTGCATGGCGATTAATGGTTGAAAATAATCTTCGAGTTCTTTCTCTACCTAAATCTGAATCTTCATGAATAATCAAAGTTATTCCTACCGTTTGTTCACCAATTGTAGGTTCTTGTAAAATAGCATTTCTAAGACCTTTAAGTCTATGTTGTCCATCTAACACAAAAAGAGTTTCTGTCCCAGTAAGTTTTACGACTCCAAAAGCCTTTTCAAAATATTCTAAGCTATCATCATCAATACTATCATCTTGACCGATTCTATCTACATCTATTGTAAGCCAGTCAGGGTTTCCTCCAAAAATTGCAACAGTTAAATTGTTAATATACTTATCCGTTTGTGAAAGTAAATAATTCGTAATTGGAACAAGTCTTGTAGGGTCAAAAGCTCGTTGTAATAAATTATTCACACCTTTTTTTGAGTAAATTTCTTCTACTTCTTCAACTGTCTTAATCCGAAAGTCAGGTTTCTCATTTGTGCCTAAGTTTTCTACAATATCAGAAACTTTCATTACCGTCTGATAGTATCTCCATTGCCCAAATTTTCCAGTAAGTGAGGGTAAATATATATTTTTGTTCATCATTATCTTGGACTATAAAGTTTAACGTGTTGTTTTACAGAATCTGCACGGAATCGGTCATTCATTGGCGGAATAATCATATCAATTAAGTCAAATTCCAAAGTTGTCAAATCTTCTTTCGTTACATTATTAGTTTCAAAATAGTGAAACGATAATTTTTCTTTCCACAATAAAACCATGATTCGTTTAAGTTGGTCAGATGGTAAATCAGAATGTTCATAATGAAAATATTGACCAAATCTTTTTTGCAAATTTTTAGTTTGTCCAATATATAAAATATGCCGATTTTGATTATTTACCAAATTGGCATTGCTTGGCTTCAATATAAACATATAAATCCCTTGTGTATTAGGCATTTTAGAAATATTGGATTGTTGAAAAGGAATTTCCAGCCAATTAGGATTGAATGTCTCAATCATTTGGGTAGGGTTTTCCCAAATACGATAATCTAAGCAAATAGTCTTCCATCTTTGCTTTGGGTCATCTAAAATCTGTTGGTTAGTTATAGAAGGGGTGTATAAAGACATGGTTAAAATGTAAGATATGAATGTTATAAAATAAAAATCTATGCTGATATTCGCATTTTGCAAATGATAAAAATTGCCCCTACAAACTCTTCCAAAACTGCCCCACCTCAAACAATTCCGCTTTCTTAAATTCCTTTAAATTACTCACCGCTTGCCCTTTTTGGATAGCTTCCATATTTCGGGCGAGAATAGTATTATCTTTTTCCCCAAGTCCTAAGAATTTTGACATCATTTTTAGATTGGTTTTATCTTTAATATCCATTAAAATGTATAGATAGGGGCTATTTCATCTGACTAATAAAATCCTTATAATGGATAATTTATCTTCCAAGTAATCTATTCATCTCTGAAATTTCTTCTTGTTTATTCCCTGTGTACATATTATTTGCGAAGAGAAGAAGATTTTTAACACGACTTCTTCCAACACCAGAAGCCTGAAAATAGTTATCTGAGAAATTTACTGAGGATGCTTTTTGCAAAACTTCAACAAATCTTGTTTTTGATAAGTTTGCGGATTTTAAGGTGTTATCCTCTTTATAATCCATATTTAATAAATCTCTAAGAAAGTCAAATAATCCTTGAACCCCAACCGTCTTAAAAATATAAGATGACGGAGTAGCATGACTAAAAAGACATTCTTTTGCTGATTCGAAAAAATTGAAAATTATTCGATAAATAACAGAATCTTGATTATTTAAATATAACATTCTCAACGGCGTATTGTCATACTTCAATGCGTCTCTACTTCGCTCTGATATATATATTTTTTGCAATTCATATTTATCTCTTTTAGGGTTACTTGAAATTAGCCTTAGAATGCCGTCAACAATAGTTGCGGTTGAAATTCTCCATTCTGAATCTTGTAATGTTTGCCTTAGTACTTCATCTATTTGAGGGGCTATTTTAATATGATGAAAAAAGGGACTATCAGAATCTTCATTAAATTTCTTATACAAAGCTATTGCTAATTTATCGGGTGACCACGATTCACTCTTCTCATTATCTACATTAAACCCAAACTGCTCATAGGCTAAACTCTTATCTACTTTTCTCTGATTTGAATTTATCGTTGCAAATAAAAATGCTTGCAGTGCATTAGGAAGGTCAATATATACCGAGCAAACTAAATCCATTTCCTGTGCCGCATAGTTCGCATCTTTAAATCCAAACAGTCTATGCTGACCATCTATAATTGAGGTAATTCTGGACTCTGTTGGAATAATTAATTTACCTTTTTCATATTTCCACCTAATTGAATCGTCATCAACATTAAAACCATTTTCATCATAATTGGCAGCAAGTATAATCGAATTAGGAATTGCAGCATCATAACCTTCCACAAACTCTTTGATTTCCTTTACTCTCCTATCTTCATCAAGTAAACGTTGTGAACCTACGAGTTTACCATTTTCGTATCTTATAGGGCTTGTAAATGTTAACTCTAACAAATCCTTTGCTTTCATTACACATAAATAAAAAACACCAAATGGTTGTTTTACCTCTAAAGCATCTAATTGTCTTTTCATTCTGCGGATAAATTAAATTCACTTTCATCACCTTTTAATTGACCAATTATAGTTGGATTAGCATCCTTTGGGTTACGCTCAAGATTCAAATTATCATTATTTGCATTAGCTATCCACCAAGAACAAAAAGCCAATAGTGTCCCCCCAAAGGCAAATACATAACTATAGGCGTTATGAATTATAGCTATTAGGAAAAATAACGTAATTCCCAATAAAATTAATATTATGCCAAAAGCTTTTAAATCTTTCTGTTCTGGTTGACTTGATAAAATTAAATCTACCGATGATGATGCTATTAATGCTATAAAATATGTTCCAAGACTAAGAGCTATATTCCAATGATTAATAAGGCAGTAATTATTATTGATTTCAAAATAAATAGTAGTATAAACTCCAATACCTCCCATCAGGGCAACTAATCCTAAGAAGTACATTATAAAAGTAGGAGATTTAAGCGGCTTATTTACTCTGGAACCTATTTCTGATGCAATATTTGTCCACCTTGTTAAATCTGTTTTTTCCTTGTTATACCCTTCTTTAAAGCCTTGTAAAATAGAACTCAAAATACTCATAGTTTATATCGTTTAAAATTTACAAACTCTTCCAAAACTGCCCAACCTCAAACAATTCCGCTTTCTTAAATCCTTTCAAATTACTCACCGCTTGCCCTTTTTGGATAGCTTCCATATTTCGGGCGAGTATAGTATTATCTTTTTCCCCAAGTCCTAAAAATTTTGACATCATTTTTAAATTGGTTTTATCTTTAATATCCATTAAAAATGCCGTTTCACAAAGACTTGAAAAATCAAAACTTGGCTGATTAAATTCCTCAATTCCTTGTGATAATAACACCACACTAACTCCTTTTGAGCGTATTTCTCGCAAAATTTTCTCTAATAAATCTTGGGCTTTGCGGTCTTTAAAAATCACGTGAGCTTCATCAATCAACAGCACATAACGGATAGCTTGTAATTTGTCATTGACAGGTGCATTCTCCATGTTCATAAAGTTGTTGTAGATGTAATTGATAATCAAAAACACTGACGTAAACCTTATAGCATTAGGTAAATCTCCTGATAAACTAAGATAATAATTTTGATTAAAAATGCTTTTTTTAGCATCGTTTTTGGTCTCGAAAAGGTCTAACTCACTCAAACTTTCCAATATCTCTTTCAAGGTACTGGCTTTGCTACCTTCCATTTCAAGCACACGGTCATAAATATCTTTGAATGAAGGATATTCACCATTTTTTAATCCTTGAAATACATCTTTTGTGGCATCCCGTAGCGTTTGTTGTTGGTTCTTGCCAATGTTGGAATAATTGGTAATTATATCCACCAATTTATTAATTCCCATGATTTTGTTTTTCTCATTCACTGTGTCAATAAACGACATCGGATTCAATGGAAAAGGCACTTGCGGGGCATCAATAAAAGTAGTTTGAGTATTCTCAAAAAAGGGAGTAAGTGCTGCCACATCGTCTTTTTTCAAACCTTTAAAGTCAAGGTAAATAAAATTGACCGAACCGCTTGATACTTCCACAAACTGTCGAAGAATCTCCAATGCAAATTGTGTTTTTCCTGTTCCTGAGTTCCCAGCAACAGCTATATGGGCATTATTGTGTAAGTTTGTATCATTTAAAGTTGCATAAATCGGGCTTTCATCTTTCAAGTTTTTTCCGATTAACATTTTCAACGCACCTTCAAAATATCCCTTGTTTGAGACTTTAGTATGACGAATCCTTTCATCAAATAAAATAGGTTCATTTGATGAAACTGCTTGTTCCAAAGAGTCAATTCCACGTTCAATATGCTCCAAAAGAAAATCCGATAAATTGTAATTTGAACTTTCGGAAAACAATTTTTCCAGTAGTCTCAAACCATCGTCAATATGAAGTTTGAAGTATTTAGGAATATCCGAGTCGGTCTTATAAATATCGTAAAATTGACAAATCAGAGCGATATAATAGCTTCTATAATTGCCGACAATGGTAATTTCTTTGTAAGGATTTCCCTTTGTGTCTTCTGGTTTGGACAATGAGAGTTTTCTTCCCCTTGTGAGCGAATAAGCAAGGGCAATACGCATAAGAATATTTTTGGAAGTTACACTAAAACGACTTTGTAATTTAGCCAAAATCGCTTCGGTTTCTTCGGAAGTAGAAACGTTAATCTGCATTATAAAGGTTGTTGTATGTGGTAAAAAACTCCTGTGGAGAAGTCTCTAAAAATGTTGATTTATCAGGGTCAATGTTATTAATCAAAAATGCTTTGGCAATTTTTGGTTCAAGCAATTTGAACTCTTTTTGAGTTAATTCTTTATTAACCAATGGAAATAAAATTACTTGGTCTGAAATATCTGGATAAAAGAATTTGATAATGTTCAATGCGTGTTCTTCATCAAATTTTTGCATTGGCGAGTCTATAAAAACAGGAAATTCAATTTCAGATTCTTTCACCAAACCATGAAGTAAAGCTGTGGCGTACATTTGTTGCTCCCCTTTAGATAAGCCTTGTTTTTGAATAACGCCAGACTTTTTATTCATCAAAATGATGTCAATAAACTCCCCTGTAATATCAACTTTGACTTCATTAATAAAGCCTTTTTTGTGCATGAGTGTTTGTAAACCAGTCAAAATCTGTTTTTCCAAAGAAACCTTTTTTCTTTCTTTAAACTGATTGATGAATGTTTTTATTTTTTTAATCTGTATCGTTAAATATTCGTCTTTTTCCCTATTTACTTCCGACGCTTTAAGTTTACTCGTAATCTCACTTTTTATCCGTTTTTTATTCTCAATATCCTGTTTTGACTTTCCAATGCCCATAAGCAAAAGCTCTAAATGTGCCTCAATTTTGAGAATTTCTCTCTCAATCAAATCTCTCCTCTCACGGTCTTCTCTCACAACGGCATCTTCTGCTTTGGCTTCGGCATCTGATATTCTTCTCCTAATTTGAGTCCATTCGTTCCGTACTTGATTATTTTGATAGGTAAGACTTTTAAATTTCTCTTTAAATGAAAATTTCAATTTTTGAATAAAAGCATCTAACTCATTTTTCTCTGATACAGAAAAATCATGAATTGGCTTAAAATCTAAGGGTAAATCAGGAATATCAGCGTAAAAATGTTTCTTCACTAATTTTGAAATAGTATTATAGTAAAAATCAGTAATATCTCTTGTGAGGACACCCTTAAAATTCTTTTGTTCAGTAATGAGGTCAGTTATGATATTTTCAGAAACTGCCAACACTTTTTCTTGATTTAAAAAATTAGCTTTATAGCTAAGTTCATCATTTACTTGCTCTGAAACCTCCGACAATTTTCCGCCTGCAATAACGAATGGGATTATTTCCATATAATCCTGTATTTCAGAAACAATTTCCTTTAATCTTGAATCAAGATTTCTTTCAATTTCTCTAATTTCTTCTAAATCATCAACGCTCATTGTATTACCCAAGCGTATTAAACGCTCTTGTAATTTGCTTGACTCAAAGCGTAATTCATCTTTTTTATCTCTAAGTTCTCCGATTGTTTGTTCATTAATAGAGATTCCTAAGTCAAGGTTTTTAATTTCGGCTTCCAGTAAGTTAAGTTTCTCCTTTTCATCTTTACTCGCATTTTTTGACCTTATTCTTTTTTGAATATCATCAAATTCTTCTTTCAGCAATTCATATTTTTTAATGCCTAAAATTTCGGAATAGGCTCTACTAAGGTTTCTTCTTTGGTCGTCTGAATTTGCTTCGGCAAGTGTTACAATTTTTTCAGCATCAAAGAAGAAAAACTTTGCGATTTCAATTGGTAATAAATGTTCTCTGATGAAAATTTCGCCACTTGCTACTTTTGTGTCAGCCAATTCTCTTACCATCTCATTTTCAAACCCATCAACCAATATTTCTAAATCTTCACCTGCCGAAGCGTGAAAGGTTCTTTTAATAGAAATCTCATCACATGATAATTCTGGTAAAATAGCATCAGTAATAGTTATTTTAACTGAGAACTGTTTTTGCCCATCAGCCTTAGCTTTTCGATTTAAACTATTTGGAATATATTTTGGATAACCACCTTGGTCGGCAATTTCTTTTCTATATAAATCATCAACTTCTTGCATCTGTTTTCCATACAAACACCAAACTAACGACATTAGGAAAGTAGTTTTTCCAAAGCCATTTTTTCCACTAATAATATAAATATTTTTGTCTTCTGAAATCGTTAAGTCTATCTTGTTATAGTCCTTATAAATTCTGAAATTTTCTAACTCTATTGATTTGATAATCATTTATTGGGTGGTATTAATAATAAAATATTGCATATCACAATATATGAATTGTATATTTCTGTAACATTACAATTCAATACTTTGGTAGGTTTTAGGGAAGAAGATTATTTTTTCTTATTTATTGCCTCTTCAACTAAATTCTCAATATCGCTTGAAAGTCCCCTTTTTTTGACCATTAATGTTTTGGTTTTCAGAACATTGAGGGATTTTTGGATAAAGTCAAAATCGTCTTCATCTACGAAAACCTCTCTAAGTAATTCTTCTTCTTGTCTGAATTTTTCTTCGTGTTTACTCATGTCTAAATGGGTATTATAAATAGAATTATAAATGTCGGCAACTTTTTGTCTAAGAATTCCGTCTCTGTACCAAATCACTTGTATTGCCACTAATTCTTGGTGTGAAATTAATTGAATTGTCTCGCCTTGTGTTTCTTGGATTTCCTTTTGAGCTTCTAAAACCATTCTTAATATTTTGGCACGATAAGCAGGAATATAAGCCCCCCAAGAACCATCTTCCCTTTCTTCCTCAGTCTCTTCTTCAATTTTAGCTTTCTTTTTAGCTACTTCGCTTTTTGTTTGCTTAAATCTACGGTGTCTTCTAAAAATCTCCCTATTTTCACGGATATTTCGCCCATCTACCAATTCATCACGTAAATCTAAAAGTGGATACATCCATTCTTCACCATTTAAAATCAACCCTTCCATTGATTTATCCTTCTTTACTACTGTACAAACCCAACATCCAAAACGGCTATTGCCACAACTTGGTGTTTTTTCATCAATAACTAAAGGACAATCACCCGAATTGGCATTTTTATAAAGCGTAACCAATTCTTTGTTTGTACCACCCCAAGGCGGTGGCACCTGTTGAAGGTATTGCCAAACTTCGTTAGTTTCAATATCTTTTATGGGTGCATAAACGTAGGCACTTGGCAATAAATGTTTTCGCAAACGTTGTCCTTTTACAGCGTGTTTTTTAATAGACTTTGCTCGATTTTGACTTTCAGCAGACCGAGTTCCCAACAAAATAATCACTTCCCCTTTTTCATCAATCTTGCTTTTAATAAAATGAGTAGTAGGGTTTATTTTCAATCTTTCCGTACACCATCTAAACGTATTATTAGGGGCAGGATAGCCTTTTCCAATCAAATTTACCCAAAAAGTATCTTCTAAACGTGGGGTTGTTTGGCGTACAAAAAATGGCAATGATTGTTCAGCGGCTGCAATTTTTACTCTTTCAAGTGTTCTATTGATAAAATCGACAATGTGAGGATTTTCAACCATTGTGTCATTACAAATAATATAAATTTCACGGGTTAAAAGTTCAGCAGGTATTTTTTTGAGTGCAATCCAAACTAACTGCAAAAGCATCGTGGAGTCTTTTCCACCGCTAAAACCAATTATCCAAGGACGGGGATTGTCGTCATACAGATATTGGTCAATAATTTCTTCTTCTATAAATGGGATTATTAAGGACATAAGTAGGGGTTTGGGCTAAGTAAGGCAATGTCATTAATTTCTATAAATGCTATATTTAAAAGATATGCAAGAAATTAAAACTATCAATTTGAACATGAAATTGACATTTGGAAGACTTATTTTTAGATGTTTCAAATTGTGGTTAATTATCCTAAATAGTAAAATTAACCTAAAAAATCAGAATTTTGGAATAGAGAAAAGTATTTTTATTTTATTTAGATTATCTTATGCTATCTTAAACAACAAAAAAGCCTTCACACGTAATGTATAAAGGCTTTTAGATGTATCTTTGAAATCTGTAAATTTCGCTAATTTAAAAATTAAAACTCATCGAAAATACATATAAAATATGACTATTATCAAAATATAGTTTAAATATTTTGATGATACAAAAGAATAAAATTCTCCCCTTTTTTGTAGAACGCATCAAAAAAGAAACCCAAACCACAAAGTGATTTGGGTTTACTGTACACTTGCATAAGGTTATTGTTTTTTAGACAATAGCCTATTACGTTCTTTGGTATAATTAACTCCAATTTTCCAACCATCTTGATAAACCATCGGTTGTTCAAATTGAAGAGAATCTGTATTGAACCATATTTTAACAATCAAGATTGAAGAATCTTTTTTGATTTTGTTTTCGCTAACTATTTGAGTATCTTTAATTTGTCCATTTCTGGTTGCTTGATTGAGCATCAAGTTTAGATATAAGGGTGTTGCTCTGATTTGCTGATTGAAGGCTCTGGACAAATGTATTCTGAAATCATAAATTGTGTCTTTATTCACAATTTTATTGGCATTTTTAAAAATTTCAGTAGCACTTTCTTTAATTCCTTTCTGATTTGGCAATGCACTTTTTTTCCCCCCAATCAAACTATAAAGGAATAAAGAGGGCAAAATCAAGAAAAGAGGGAATATTTTGAGAAGCCTTTTCATAGTTTTAGAATTTAATTTTTGCCAAAGAGTTACGCATTAATTTTGCCTGATAACGAGACTCCATTTCTTGTTGTAATAGCGTTTTCGTGGTGGCATCTTCCATTAATTTATCCCCTTTTTCTTTGTAATCTGTCGATTCATTCATTAAATGAATAGCTGCCGTTTGTGCTTGTATTCGTTCGCCCGTAGTCATTCTTAGCCCTGTTTTGCTGATACTAAATCCGCTTGGATTAGAAGGGTTTAAGCCCACACCGGGATATGTACCACTTGCCTGATTTAATTTTTGGGTAACTTTATATTGATACGCATTATTGGCATCTTCCAAATCCCGATTTGCCTTTTTCAGCATTCCTTCATAACCTGTTGGTTCAACATCTTCGAGAAAACGCATGAATGATTTTAACCTGATAATCTCTTGTTGCAAAACATCATCGGGCATATTCATATAAATTGCTGTCATTAGTCCACCCATTGAGCTACTAAAAACATCTCCGCCAAACAAAGACCCAATATCAAAACTATCATCTGTTCCAAAAACATTATCCAAACTGAAAGGTGATGAATTGCTAATCTGCATCGGTTTTCCATTTGAATCATCCGAAACGGCATTGCTTAGTACAATTGCCTGATGATATAATTCATCTGAAATTTTATAATAGGCTAAGGCAGTTTGAAATTTTTTCTTCTGCATGGTATTCTGCAATCCATAAATTTTTGCAAATTCATCTTTCTTGGCTTTTGCAAAATCATCATGGTTACTTGCCGACAATTCGGGAGAAGTACCATCATAGAAGAAATCATACATTTGTTGCCCTCCTTGCTGACTAACTTCTCCTTGTGAATTTTGTGATAAAATCTGGTCTAACTTATTCAAAAAAGTAAGCTGCTTATGGTAATCACTCAGTTTTGAACTGACAACCTGATTTGTTTTCATAAAAATGGATAAGTCATTAAATTTATACTTACCATCTTTACTCACCAGATTTTCAAACTCACTAATATCTCTTAGAATTTCTTCCACTTCTTTTCCAAGACTAAGAATGGATTGGGTGTTTGCCTGAGTTCGATTATTTATTTTATTGCCATTTTTTAGTTGGACAAGTTGATTCTTTGCCTTCTCAACTAAATTTTTCAACTCCATCAATCGCTGAATAGCTGAAACGTCTATGCTAATTTGTGAAAATCCTGTTTTGGGTATCATTATCAAGCAGAGAATGATTAGTCCCATTTTTGTTAATTGTCTCATTATTAAGTTGTTTAAAAGTCAATATTCTTTCGGTCGCAATGTTATAACGGTTGCGAAAAGATTTTTTAACCTCTTTTTTGAAGCTAAAAACCATAATTTACGGTGAATTATATGTGTATTTCTGTCAATTTGTTGTCACACTTAGGTATTTAAAGGTTAAAATTTATTCTTTCGGTCGCAATCTTATACAGTTTTAAGTCGCAATGTTATAATGGCATACCTCTTCCAGTCGCAATCTTATAACGGTTAAAACCGATTGCGTTTTAAGGGTAATTTTATGTTTTAGTTGCTATTTAGTAACTATATTTTCTCAATTTTTTACTACAAAAAATACTTTATAACCATCTTCAAGCATGATTTCTTGTGCCTTTTTTCGATTAGTCCCAGACGATAAAGCTCTTGATAACCCACGCCCCAAACTTTTTCCTGCGTATGCGATTCCTGCGTATGGAATATAAGACAAGGCTTGATTCGAAATATCATCCAATGCTTGCGTAGTACCTTGTCTAACATCAGTCCGAATTGGATTATCTCCATCAAATGCCAATCCTTCCACCATATCTTGGTCGAGTGTTTTTAATTTTAAAGGAGTAGTTTGATTATTGATTTTAATGGAAGCGATTTCAAACGTAACCCTATTACTCCCTAAATATGCCAAGCCAGTAATTAATGTGTTTCGAGGAACATAATTTCCATTAATAGTTGTCGCTTCTGTAATTCTGAAACTAACCCTTTTCCCATTTTTTATTAACTGATTTCCATTCACAACTCCCGTAACATAATGTTCATTAGCTTGCGGTTTTGCAGATTGCTCCTTTGAATCAGCTTTTTTATTATCCGCTTTAACAGTGTTAAAATAATCATCTATGTTTGCGGATTTGGTTTGTCCTTCATTTCCAATTGATTCTGTAATTGGTTCAGTAATTCTTGTTTTCGGTTTTGATTCCTCCAAAACCCAATCTTTTTTTTGTTTGGGTTTTCTGTTTTTGGAACGGTCAGTAATTTTTCTTTCTTCATAAGTCAAATTTTTATTAGTGGCAGGTATCATCTTCACTGAATCACTCTTGCCAATTTCAGAGCGATTACCATTTGCTGGGGAACTGTCGGTAATTTCATAAGATTTTTGCCAATCCATTGAAACAGGATTGTCGTTCATTTTTTTCTTGATTGTTTCATCTGCACTATTTAGGTGAGAATATTTTTTATTTGCCTGAGAACTATCTTCTTTAAAAGATGGTGTAGTAGGAACTGGTACTTCTTGCTCGCCCAAAGCCATTTCTTCTTTCGCTCTTTCAATGGTTGTCCATGCCACGAAAATCGTTAGACAAAGCCCTACTCCTATGGCAATTAATGCAACCTTTCCTTGGCTAAGTAAACGCAAATGCTCTTTTAAACTAATTTTTTCGTTCTTAGGTTGTTTTTGTTCGGAAGGTTTTTCAATAGTAAAGACCTCTTTTATTTTTTGGAAAATGTCCATGTTTTATAGCAAGTTTGCTGTTAATATTTTCTTGGCAGGAATATTCATTGTGATTAATCTTGCCCCTTTTCCCTCTCTAAAAACTACTTCTAAATAATCGTTTTCCGTAGCTGAATATAATGGAATGGCATACATAAAACTTTCCATTCCCCCTGCTCCTATCATCATCGGGGCTTCAAATTCAATAGGTTCTATTTCTTGTTGTTGAGGCGTTAATTGATTTCTCTTTTTCCGTTTTACATGGGTTTTATAAATGAATGAAACGTAATCAACTTGGTAAATAATGGTGGATTGATTCATAACCTCAAATTTCAAATAGGTTGCTTGTTGGTCATTGAAAACATTAACCAACTTCACAATTACATCACTATTTTTTTCCTTCAAGTTGATATTGCTTGACGATTCTTTTAATCTTCCAAGGGATAATTTGGGAGGTTTTTCAGTATTCGTTTTAGGAGTTAAATCAATTTTTGGTAAAGCTCTAAAATCATAGAAAGGCTTATCTATTTTCTCACGATATGCTACATACCCTTTGAAAATAGTATTGCCATACTGAATTAGCATAGTAGAAGGCTTTGCAAAAGGATTGGTTGCTTTTAGGAACATAATTGAGCCATTTTCAATTTTCCCAATGTAGTCTTTGTTGCCAATATCAAATAGACTGATTGACTCAGGCAAAATCACATACACGGTATTTTCACGACCAACCCAAATTGTGTCCACGAGTGAAGAATCATTAGAACCCAAAGAATTCTGAGAGAATGAGTAAGGATGAAGGCAATTCAGTAGCAAGATAAATAAGAGGTTTTTCATGTTTTAATCGTGAATTTCTTCACGGGTTTTAACGGGCGGATTGTAACTAATAAATGTAAAATTTTTCAATAATAACCCAAATGGATTATCCTCAGACCGATACGTGCGGATAAGTTCAAACCGTGCCGCAATTGGTTTCATACTTCTTTCTTTTTGGTACAAGGCAATTTGTCTTGCATAAACAATCCCATTGTATGGTTCAATCGCCACATTTACTTGGATAGAGTCTATTTCAAGGAGTGTTCTGGAATTGTACTTACTGTAATTTTCCAACACTTGACCACGCTTAAATCCTTCATATATGGCTAAACCATCTGTTCTTTCAATCAATTTTAACCCGATATTAATATGGTCTTTGAACGTTTCTGCATCGTGAGCAAACATCATGTACATAAATGTTTTGATATGATTTTTTGCTTCATAAATACTTGGCGTTTGCTCCGTTTTGGCGACTGCCGTCATTGTCCCATTGTCGGACACCACAAATATTTTGTTATTCAACTTCTCGACCTCGTGGGAAAAAAAGATGAACCAAACTATATTTGAGATAAACAAAAGTGCCACCGCCAAAGCTGTAATAAACTTTAACGCTTTAAAAGCCTCATTGAAATTTTGTGCAACACCTTTCATATTATTTATCTCCTTTTAAACGGCTGTAAGTTTTATCATACCAGTTTGACATTTGTTTGGCTTTTTGCTGTCCGAATGCCGTTGCTTGATTTCCTAAGCCTAAAAATGACCTTTGTGTACTTGCCATAAAACTTCCTCCCCCACTGCCACCGATGTAATAAGTCGTCAAAGCTGGCACACTAAAATACATTACAATAAATACCAAATTGACACAAACCACGTCCATCGTAAATGCTGTACCGTCCTGAGCATCACCTACCAACTGAACAATTTGTTTTTGCATAACAATTACCAAATTATCAATGATAGCGAGTGTTACCGTCCAAAGTGATACCGACAACCACACTTTGAACCAATGTGTTGCAATACCAGTTAGTCCAGGAATACAGCTAAACGCTAATGCCAAAGGTCCGACTGCAAACATAAAAGCATATAAAATGGAACGTACTCTTTCTACAAAGAGCCTTACAATCATGGTTAAACCCTGTTCGATACATAGAACGATGTAAGTAATAAACGTTTTTCCATCGTTGAAGGGAAGCGTAAAACCATCTGAAAAAAATGATTTCTCAAAAGTCGTTGAAGTCTTGGGATTTTGAGCCATTGCATCGGTAATGTTATTCAATGCTTGCATCACATCTGGTACTTTATTGAAAGAGCCTGTGATTGAATTAATGCCACTTGCAAGAATCGGCATCAATGTTCCATAGTAAGCAACGAAAAATCCGACTGCAACACAACGCAAAATAGGCGAATAGTCAATGCTTAAATCGCTACTCGTGAGATACGTTTTTGCGTAAGTCAAAAAGAAATGTAAAATGGTACAGCAGAGAATAATGCCCAAACATGGTTTCATAGCCATATCCGTAAGGGCAGCAGTTGTAAAACTGAGTGCATTATCTAAATCTTCCATGATAAATAGGTTCTTTGTTTAAGCAGTTTTTTTTAATGATAGATGAACTTAATCTGTTTCAATAAATTCATTTTTATCTTCAATGTATTGATTCACAGCAAATTGTATATTGCCGTTGTATCTCTTTTGAAGTGTTCTCAAATGTTCTCTTTCTAAGGGTTTTGAAGTTAAAACAGCGTTCATTGCCTCAGACACCTCCAAAATATAAACCCTTGCATAATCTCCTTGTTTGATAAAAATTTCACGAAAATCCGTTGAAACTCTAATCGAGTTTATTTTATCAACTTCGTGTTGCGTAAAACCCAAATATTGGGCTAATTTATCCACTTGTACTTTGTCGGTATGGTTCAAAATAATTTGAGTTGCCGCATTTGCAATAATAGCAGAACCCACCGAAGACTTAATTATTTCATCAATCCCTTGCGTAATGATGCACATTGCACCATTATTTTTCCGAACCGTTCGATACATCGTTTCCACAAAATCCCCCATTGTATCAGATAACATTGACCATGCTTCATCCATGTAAAGATATTTTCGGTCTTTGGGAAATAACCTTATTTGGTCAAGGGCTAATTCCGTTATCAACATGGCGACAACTGGATATAACAGTTGATTAGATTTTATCTTTGCCATATCAAAACAAATCAAGGTATTTGCTGAAATATCCTCAAATTCATCCGAATTCAAAACGTCTTGATATTGCCCATAAACAAATGGTTCAAGCACAATAAAAAACTCCTCAAAATCGAAAGAACGAGCAATTCTTTGGTACTCCGCAGTATCTTTAAATTCACTCTGAAACCACTTCAAATATTCATAAAATCCCTTTATTGATGGTACACTAAAAGGCATTTTATCTTCAAAATATCGGTAATACATCGGAATTAATTTCACAAAAACAGAGCGTTCTGCTTGCGTGATTTCGCCTTTTGTTCCTTTCCAAATGACTGATAGCAAAGAAGTTAGAAAATTAACTTTGTCCCCTGTCATGTTATACCGACCATCCATGTCTCTATCAATCACAAAAGGATTAAATTTGATAGGACTCTCAGGGTCATATTCAAAGTATTTTCCTTGTAAAGCAGACATCATAGAACGATAAGTACCGCCAACATCAATAATAATTTGTCTATTTCTTCCTTCAAATCTTTGTATCATTAAACTGCCAATCGTGAACGATTTTCCAGAACCAGTTGGTCCTATCGTAATGGAATTTTGATTATTCAACTCCGTGTTAAAGAGATTGACTAATATAGGATTTCCCATTCTATCACACAATAATTCCCCTTTTTCTGCCGATTGATAACTTGTAATGAAGTTATTGTAGGTAGCTGCATTATCTCCACTCATGAGTAACCAACGATAATTTTGGTAACTATTGGCAGGTGCGTTTGCTACAAATAAATTGGCGGAATCAATTGTTTCAATGAACGTTTCAGCCCCTGCCATTTGGCGAAATCCTGCCACCGTTCTTTGTATATATTCCTCCCTTTTTTCATCGGATAATGCCCAAATAATGACTGAAACATTTACAGAAACTAAGCTCTTATTCTCTGAACGCACTTCTTCCGTAAAATCGTCAATTTCTACCATCTTAATTTTGTTGTCCTGCGACATCAAGAAATCAAGATTTCTATTCAATTTTTGCTCCATATCTAAGTTACTCAAAACCTTCTCCCTATCCTCAATCAAAATATTTGTGGATAGTATGTGTGGATAGTCCATTTGTAACCCTAATGGATATACGTTATTTGTTTCAACTCCGTAATTAGATTTAACAGAATTAAACACAACACTTCCTTGCCCAATCATCGAAACAATATTTACTTGTTTCTCTCCAATACAAACTTTATCAGATTGAGCAGCAAAACTTCTATTAAATCCACCTTGATTTTTTTCAAAATCCAAATTAAAATATTGTTGGTAGAAATCCATCAAACACTCATTTTCCATTCGTTTACAAATGATTCCATAAATAGAAATCATATTGATAAATTCTTTGGTAGAATGTTCTGCCAAACTTACCGTTTTCAAAATATCCTCAAATGGATTTTTGATTAAACTCTCCCCCATCGCATAAAGCGTATTAAATGCGTTGGTTTGTACTTGCTCTTTTCTGCCGAAACTCAGAAATAAATAGCTTCTGTGATGCAGTATTTTCTTTTCATAAAACCGATTGACTGTTTTTTCTTCAAAGTATTTTAATCCACCTTTTTGGGGTAAATATTTCTTATGAAAATAACAATCTAATTTTTGTACAGCCGTTTTTAAAGGGAGCGATTTCAACGCATTAGAAAATGCTTGGTTGATGGAATCGTATTCATTTCCCATCAACCTTTCCATTTCTACGGGCGAAACTTCAAACCCCACTCCTACCCTACCATCCTTGAAAATCAAGACGTTATCTTCAATGGAAAATATGGGTAAAATATCTTCAAATGTTTTTATCTTTTTTCTTATAGACATCTTTATTCAAAAAGTTAGGGTTTGTCATTATTATTTTCTTTGGTTGCTTTAAATAAAAACTTATGGCTGAAATCAAAAACGAAGGGTGTCTTCTTTTCTCAGCAATTCGTACAACCACAAGCAAACCAATGACAATAATAAATCCAATAGTCGGTACAATCGGCGGTACAGTAATTACCATCCTCAACAGGCTCATAAAGACTGTGAGTGCCACAAACGAAACTATGACAATTCCCAATTCTTGAAATTTCATTCCAAGAATTTTCGTTGGCTTTTCGAGCGATTTTCTAACGTGCATCTTTTTTGAATAAGATTATCTGTTAAATGAACCACCATCACCGCCAATTAATCCAGCCAAGTCCTCAATCATGTAATTGAAGAAAAACCAAATGGCAACACCAATAATAAGGTAAATGAGATTGCGTACAGCACTTTGTGAATTGGTGATAAATCCAGATACCACTTTCACAATACCGATGATAAGAAGAATTCCGAAGATTGCATTCCCCACTAAATAAAGGGTATTCTTGATTTTAATAAGTGCCTGAGTAACACCTTGTTGTGCAGCAACATCATGGGAAGTCAATAAAATAATAAATAGCAGTAGGGCGGACATTACGACATTTCCTGACCTTACAAAAATAGCTTTTTGCATTGGGCATTAATCTTTAAATGGGTTGAACAAAACAAAATTATCCCTTGATAATCTTTACTCGTTAATAATTAGGGGTTCTTTTGTATGATGGTTTCTATGCAATTTTTTCGTAATGTTCTTATTGTAACGCTCTAATGATTATTATTATTTTGTGGAATTGTATTTTTTTTTAATATTTTTTTCAAAGCCTATCATTTACTCAATTACATTAATTTTTTATATTATATTCGTGTAAAAATTATGGCAGAAATAACAACAATCAATAACCGTACAGGTATAGAAGTTTTGAATGAATTTCAACAATTCGTTCAAAGTCTTACTATAAGCCTAAATGCTAAAAACCTTGAATTGAGGTTGTTACAAGAGATTTTAGGTAGTTCAATTAGTAACATTCACAATAAAATTACGGGTAAACGTCAATGGACTTTTGAAGAATTAGAGAAGTTGATGGACTATTTAAAAGTAGATAAAGGCTCTTATTATAATTTTTTGGCACTTTTACACAGTATCGAGAGTAGAATCAAAGAATCAGGGTATAAAAATAATTTTATCCAAAAGAAAATGGGTATGGATGCTCAGGTTTTTTACCGTCGTCAAGCTAAACCTGAGCTTTGGACTTTTGAAGAATTAACAGAATTATTTTCCATCATTGAGCGTTGAATTACTCAATGACGGAAAACTAACTATTCAGTAGCATCAATGCTTGTTTTACTTTTTTAGCTTCGCTGTCTCCATCAATTAACCTTTCAATAAACTCTCCAATAGTCATTTTTTTACGAGTAGCAACCAATTTTACCAACTCTTTATAGTCAGGGTCAAGAGCGATGTAAAAACGTCCGTCTCTCATACTATCCATACGGGCTTCTTTGGCTTTACGCTTAACTTTTTTTCCCACAAGTTGAACTTGTTTCTCCCCCTCCCCTACTCCATCTTCTTGATTTTTTGGATTTTCAACAGGATTATTTACAACAACCTCGATTTGAGGTTCTTCTATTATTGCCAATATAGGAGTTATATTTTCTGCCACAACAATTTCTTCTTCAACTTTCGGTGATACTACTTGAATAGCTTTATCATCCGTTTCTGAAAATTTCATTGCCGCATTTGCAGTCGCTAATACCTTATCTTTGGCAGCTCTTGACGGTCTTGCAAAACCTGTACTTTTATTATCTTTTGCCATTGCTTATTTCTTCTTTTTAGTTGAAATTTTTATTTCAAACTTTTTGATAAATTCATCAACAAACGGTTTAAAGTCTGCTTTCCCATCTTTAAAATCCAAGATTGATTTACTTGTGCTGATTTGTTGAAAGACCTTTTTATCCTTGATTGGCGTATCAAAAATGGTTATTCCTAAATCTTTTGCATATTCTGGAATGAAGTCATTTTCTTTTCTACGACTTGATTTATTGAGAAAACCGAAAGAATAAAATGGTAAGTTTTCTTCCTTTCTGATTTCGCCTAAACTTTCCACGATGTTCATAAATACACCAGTGGACATTGTGTCCGCAGTAGAAGCCACGAACGGTACAAGCATAGAATCACAAACCGCTAATACATCCACAATCATTTCATCGTTTCCAGTCATACGTGGCATATCTAAAAATATTAAATCGTATGAATCAAAATGCTCTTCAATGACCGCTTCAATACTTTCTGGCGATGCTGAAATTACTTCAAATGGAAATACTTCAATACCTTGCTCACGTTCCATCGTTCTAAGGTCATTGATAGTTTGTTGAGCATCTGCATCAATAACTAATACTTTTTGGTTATAATCTATCGACAAAGCCCCTGCCAGCCAAAGCGTACAGCTCGTTTTACCGATTCCCCCTTTTTGATTTGCAATGCAAATAATTCTTGCCATGTTGAATAATTGTCTTGTTGAAAAGTAAAAATGTTTATTAGTCAATAAATAAATTAATCAACTTGTAAACAGTACAAATATACAAAAAGTAAAATTATTTAATAGTCAACTTGTTAATAATTTTATTTGTCAATTAGTGTATAATGCAATTTGTAAATTTATTTAATAGTTTATAAATCAAATTATAAACAGATTTATAAATTTACTATTTTACAAATTTAATTTTTTACAATACAATTTTATAATATATAAAATCGTTTAATATTTGATTTGTTGTTTTGTTTACAAGTTGTCTTTTATTTTTGCCCTATTTTTTTAGTATAAATAGTTGTCTTGTTATATTGTTGTTTTGTTTACAAATTTACAATATAACTATTATGAAATGAGCAGTTGGAGTTATTGGAAGTGATAAGGCGTAAAAAGTCGAAATTATAAATGTTAGGTAGATTAAAATAACGATAGTATAACAATAATAGGGAAGAGTTTATAAGTTATTTTATATGTAAATTGTTTACAATACAACTTGTTTATTTGTAAACAAATAAGTGCCAAAAGTTTTAATATTAGAGGAGAAATGTTGGAGTCTTATTTTTTAGCAAGATGGAAGGATTTAACATAGTTAATCCTTTGATTATCAGCAACATAGTTGCTTGTGTTGGGTGCTTTAATTTCTAAGTGCTTGATTATCAGATAGATTTTGGGTGTCAAAAAAATACAAAAATGGTTGAAAAAGAGACAAGAGCAGTAATTAAAGTTGAAAAACCCTTGAAATTACGAATAGAGAAGCGTTCTAAGGAATTAGATATGTCTATGAAGGATTTTATAGCCAATTCTTGTTTGTACGTTCTAAGGTCAGGAATTGACCCAAGTAAGGTAGAAAAACAAGAAGGATTAGACAAAGAAATGGCTAAAATGAGAAGTCAAATTTTCGGGTTTATGAAAAAACAAGAAATTGATTTTGTCAAACCAATGGCACAAGCAATGCAAGAGGTAAGAATAAGGATAAATGAGATAGAAAATACCCAAAAAGCAATCCAATTACTTGCCTTTAAGAATAAAATTATGCAAGAAATACAACTTTCAGCAAGCTATAAATTAAGTAATAATGATGAAGATTTTATAAAAAATCTATCCCATAAAATGCAGATAATTTTTGATGAGGAAATTGAAAAATTTACAAATGAAATGAGATAATAATATGGTTACTCGAATATTGAAAACAAAAGAATCTGGAAATGTAGTATATGACAATAAAGGCAGTTCAGAAAGGTTAATAAATTATCTAAAACATGAAGCCAAAGAAAATGGTTTGTCAGATATTTATTTCTTTAATCAGGCAGAAATAAATATAAAACCTGACGATGTGTTACATAAAATTGATAATAATATTCGTGGAGTAAAAGCAAGTGAATCAAAATTCTTTACATTGATAATTAGCCCAAGTCAAGATGAATTGATTCATCTTAAAAATGATGAAAAAAAGCTGATTGAATATACCCAAAAAGTAATGGAAAATTATGGAAATAATTTCCAATTAAGTAACAATAAAAAGATTCAAAAAGATGATTTGGTATGGTTCGCAACCATTCATCAGGAGCGTAAATTTTCGGGTACAGACGAAGCTGTAAAAGAGGGTTCAGCACGTTCGGGTATGCAAAAGCCAGGATTACAAACACACATTCACGTAATTGTGTCAAGGAGGGATGCAGAGCAGAAAATTACACTTTCGCCAGAAGGAAATCAGAAAAGGTTTTCAAAAGCCGATTGGACTTTTACGAACATCAAAGATTTTAATTTGATGTTTGAATACAGCCAACCCCAAAATTTAGAATTGGAAGAAAAAAAGTTGAGAGTAAGACTCGAACAGTGGGCTAAAAATCATCCTGACATTGGGAAGGTCATTGAGACTGAAAAAGTTGTTAAAATAGCCAAAGAAAGAGGTTTTGAAGGTGGATTTTATAGAGATTTAAAGAAGATAGAGCAAAAACTTGAAAAGGGGGAGTTGATACTTAATCCATATCATATTTTAGCAGGTGATAAAACCAATCGGAAGGCTGAATATTTGGCTGAAAGAGTTGAAAATATCAGAACCAAATATAATTTATCTGATAAAGAATTTGATGCGGCTCAAATTGGGAAAATTGGAAAGGAAAAAAATTATAGCGATGAGTTCTATAAAAATTTACGGAGTATTGAGAAGGAAATTAAAGAGGGTAGGGGAGTACCACCAAATTATGTAGAAAAATTACAAATGTCCCAAGCATACAGCAATTCAATAAAAGATAAATTTTCATCTGAAAAAATCGACAATTTATTGAAAGATACAAACCAAGAAAAAATTATAAGTATTTCAAAAGAGGGCTTTGATATTGGTTATGAAGGAGATTCACCCGAAGATTACGTGAGAAAAAAGAAACGAAGAAATAATATACATCGACCTTCGTTTAATTGATTTAGTTATTTGATTATCAAAGTTTTACCAATAATAATTTTATGAATTCTCAAAACCAAATGGCGATTTATGGAATCGTTGTTGCCCTATTTATTCTTGCTTTTGGCGAATATGCTCTACATTTTTGGCTTTTTACAAATCCTGCAAAATGGGTTATCATTGCTTTTAAATTCTATAAAAAAGGAGGAATTGGTATTAGAATTTTGTGTGTCATTTTGTATCCACTTTGTTTTACATTTCAAAACTCAACGCTTCAAATTAACAATTATACCCTATTCAAAAAGAACCATCGTAGAGATATAATCGGAACGATTGTCTTTGCCATTTCAGCTATTGCTTGGATATTTATTCATAAAAATCCGTACCCAATTTTTTTCTTTCCATTGTTATTTTTAGGAGTGCTGATTGGGGGAATTTTTTTAGGAAATTTACTGAAAATAAAACCCGAAAATCAGAAGAAAATCCCTAATGACAAACAATCCATTGAAACCCCTTATTCATTTTCATTTGCAGGTTCAAATGGCTCATGGGTGAATGTCCCCGACCCATTTAGAGGAATTTTAGTGATTGGGGCGGCGGGTTCGGGTAAATCGTATAGTGTTGCAGAACCAATCATTGAACAAACCGCTCAAAAGGGTTATTCGGGGATTATTTATGATTTCAAATTTCCTTCATTAACAGATTTTGCTTTTCAACAATACCAAAGGTCTGCTTCACAAATTGGATTCTATGTAATTAATTTTCAAGACCTTAACAAGAGCCATCGAGTTAATGCTCTTGACCCGAAATATATTCCAACAGCAGCTTACGCAGAAGAATATAGCACTGCCATTATTTCCAATTTAATGCCTGAGTCTATTCAAAAAAAAGATTTTTGGATTCGTTCATCAACCGCAATGCTCACCGCAACTATTTGGTATATGCGTAAACATCATCCCAAATATTGTACAATTCCGCACGTGGTAAATTTAATTCTTTCCGAAGATTATAACGATTTAATCAACTTATTTAGACAAGATTATGAATGTGCCGCCATCGTGAGAAGCATAATTACAGCCATTGACCAAAAAGCTAATGAACAAATTTCGGGTGTTATTTCTACGCTCCAAATTGCATTGGCGAGAATTAACACCCAAGAAATTGCTTATGTGTTATCAGGCAATGATTTTAGTTTAGACCTCAATAATCCTCAAAATCCTAAATTGTTATGTTTGGGAACAAGTCCATCTTTGGTAGAGGCTTTTGCTCCTTTGATTAGTTGTATTTGTACAGTCGCTCTTAAATCAATGAATCAACAAAACAAACACCACAGTTTTGTTTTGTTAGACGAAGCTCCAACGCTTTATATTCCTAAATTTGAGCAAATCCCTGCAACTGCACGTAGTAACAAAGTAGTTACCATTTTTATGGCTCAGGATTTATCCCAAATTGAGAAAAATTACGGAATGAAAGAGGCGGAAACTATCGTTTCTAACCTTAACAATCACTTTTACGGGCGAGTAGCCAACATTAAAACTGCCGAAACGGTTAGTAAAATTATCGGGAAAGCAGACAAAATTATCAAGACTGAAAGTCAGGGGAGTAATAGACCCACAAGTTTATTTGAAACCAATCGTGGCTCAGGGTCAAGTAATCAAGGAATGTCAATTACGTTGCAGGAAAGACAGATTATCCATCCACAAGACGTTTTTAATTTACAGGTAGGAGAATTTATTGGAACAACGGTCGGGGCAACTAATCCCAATTTTTATACAAAATTGAGACGGCAAAAACCTATCGGTCGCAATCTTATAACGGTTAAAGGGTTGCCTACCATTTCAAAAAACTACGATATTTTGTTAAATTTTAATCTTATAATATCGGAGTGTAAAGCGATTTTGAAAGGAATAGAGATAAACTGATATTGAAAATTAGCCTATTTTGTTCTTCATGGCTAATTGTTTTGCTTTCATCTTCTCTTTCAATGTTTGATTTTCAATTACATTTACATTCTCAAATACAATGTCATCGGGCAATTCAGCTTTTCTGACTTGAATTTTTGATTTCGTTTGAGGTGATTTTTCTTGGTCGAGTAAGGGAGGCAAAAAGTCATTTTTTTCAACTGAACTTTGATTTTTGCTTAATTCGTTTTCGAGTAATTGAACTCTCATTTTTGACTTTTCAGTTTCTTTTTGTCGATTATAAATTTTGATTTTATTTTCTCTAACTGTTTTATTTTCAATGTTCTGAGTGATTTTTCTGTTTTTGTAAATATATCTCAGAGCATAGCTAAATCCAACGATTGCTAATAAGCAGAAAATCAATATGATGCTGTAATTAAACATGAATAAATTTTTAAAGATAAACGGAAGATGCTATTCAAAATTGTTTTAAACCTTACACTATATTTTCAATAAATGAAACTTACTCCAGACGGAAAACGGGATTGGAATTACTACAAAGACCGCATTGATTTTGTGAATTATGCAGAGCAACAAGGTTACGAAATCAATAATAAAAAGACCAGTAGAAGTTATGTGGTGATGCACCACACAACAAACGAAGATGTCATTATCATCTATAAAAATAAGAATACAGGCTATCAAGGCTACTTTAATCCTAATGATTCAAGGGATGAAGGTTCAGTGGTGGACTTTCAAAAATTTAGAAGTAATGGCGATTGGAAAGAAGTTTTTGCCAAATTAGACAGCTACTTGAATGAGTTACCGACTAACTATAATCCAAAAGTGAAAATTGAACCTGTTGGTTCAGTCAATCGTGAACAAGCTATCCAACACGAATTTCGGTTTTTACCTCTGACGAATGTTAAATATTTGAATGATAGAGGATTGACGGACGAAACAATTTTTTCACCTGAGTTTCAGCATCGTATTTACAATAAACATTTTTACGAAAACCAACGAACGCACATTAATATTGCCTTTCCATTGAAAAATGAGACAGGCACAATTGCCGCAATCATTCGTAATGAATCTTATAATAAGATAGAAGAACCCAAAATGGATGCTTCTTGGATTAGTAATACCAAATATAAAGACGGTCAAACAGACCGCTTAATTATTTCAGAAAGTCCGATTGATAGCCTTTCTTTTCATCAATTGATGAAACCTAAAACGGATGAAAAGAGAGTTTATTTAGCCACCGCAGGAAATTTGAGCGAAACCCAACCACGCTTTATCCAATTGGCAATTGATACGCTCAAACCCCGACAAATCATTTTGGCAAATGATAATGATAACGCAGGAATCAAACAGAATCTAAATCTGATTGGTGCTTTGTCGCACCCAGATTCAGAGCAAAGCCAGTATATCAAAACTCATTTGAATCTTGTTCAAAATACCCATGCTTTGTTACTGTTAAAGGTTAGCCATCCCAACCAAGAAGAAGGAGCAAAACTTTTGGAAAATTTGAGTAATAAATTAACCGAAGAAATAAACAAACATACGCCATTAGGTTTAGAACCCGATGCCAAAGCTGTTGTAACTCAACACGCTAAGTTTGGTTCAGAGTTAGAAATACATTTTACAAATAACAGACAAAATTTAATTCGAGTTGAAAAAGCATTATTAGAAATCAAAAATTTAGACCGTTTTATTACTGTTAAAAGACCCGTAAATAAGGATTTTAACGAAGATTTAAAATCTTCCGAAAAACACCGTTTAGAACCTTTATCGGAAGTTAAAAAAGAAGAGAAAATAATTGAGAATCAAGAAATTAAAACGATGAAAATGAGAAGATAGATAGTCTTTTTATAAATACATATTTTTTCTTTTCAAGAAAAGATAGTATTTTTAAGGTATAAAAAAACCGTAGAACATTGCTCCCCAGCGTCATTCTACGGCATAACAAGTTTAATCAGAAGCAAAATGGTGCTTCTTAAATGCCCTGTAAAAATATGGAAAAAAGTGTTTCCATGCAAGCAGTTGAATTAAAAAATGGCTTGCATAGTTGGATTGACCAAGTTCGCCTTGATAGAAATTTATTTCTAAATTTGCCTGACATTAATCGTAGTTTCAATGATGATTCTACCTTAGCAAAAGATATTATTGTCTTTATGGCTCATCGCTATAAGTCTGATATTTTTGGTTATACTTCTTTTACTCTCAATGATTTTTGTGCTACCATGAAGTACAAAAAACCTAATTTGAGCAAACTTCATCCTCTTTTTGAAGACCCCAATAATCGCCCACCGATGATTGAAGGGTATGAGTTTAAATCAACTTTTGATTATGTGATGTATCAACTGGCAGCACAGAATGTTCCCCTTTCAAGTATTAAGAGTACCCAAATACCCACTTTAAAGGCATTTAATGTTTCGTTTATCCAAATTATCAGCGACATTAAAATAGTCTATGATACACGAAGACCCCAAAACAAAATATATTCATTAAGTTTAGGTAGGGGCTTCATGGAGAATTTGATTAACTTTTATGTTTCTATTAGTTTGGCAGATTATATTTCTGTTGCTTCAAACAAACATAGTGGAAGAATTCGTAATCTTTATGTTTATTTGGCAGGAATGTTACCTGTATTGATTTATAATAAGAATACGGTTTTAACTCCAAATTTTGAAATGCTTTGCGGTATTGCAGGAATTGAAGATAAAGAACCCAAACACAGAAAACAGCGATTAATTAAGTATTTGGAAACGATAAGAACCAATACTTCGTTAAAGTTTGACCCTCAATTTGTTGTGGGGAAAGACCAAAAACAAGCCTATACTATCAATTTGACATTTGATATGACGAATGTAAATGTAGAAAGTATTAAAAAGAATATGTATTTCAAGAAGATTTATGATTTGTTTAGAGAAGCCTATGAGAAACGTTTTCCTGATAAATCGGATGATTTTGAAAACTTTCAAAACTGGCTGACAGATAGAGAAAATGACCAAGCCATTAAAGATAAAGTAATTCGAGATGCACACCGACAGACCTACATGAATTCGGAAAAAGATGTTAGCGAAGACCAACAATTGCAATTTATGATGTCGGAGTTCTTACAAAATTTAAAAAAATAACAAAAAGGAGGCAATGCCTCCTTTTTCATTTTGTGGCTACTTATCCACACAACCGTTATAAGATTGCGACTGAAAGCTGTTTTGCCGTTATAAGATTGCGACCCAGACTATATGTATCGTTATAAGATTGCGACCTACCGTTATAAGATTGCGACTTTAGACTCAAAACCATTATAAGATTGCGACTTACCGTTATAAGATTGCGACTTTTTGATGAAATATACCTGCACCGTTATAAGATTGCGACCGTTGAAAATCACTCAATTATCCTATCAACTCACTCCAAATCGACTTTTTATGAAATTCACCGTTATAAGATTGCGACCATTTATTAAACAATATTTAAACTACTATATAATAATAGACTAAGGGGAAAAAAAGTCAGCCATAAATTAAAAATTCACATATAAGATATATTTTTGTATTGTTTTTGTGAAAAAATGCTTGTATCTTTATAGCAGTTAAAACAAGTATTAATCATCTTAAAAACTCCCCATTTAAGAAAATGCAAAAGCAAACAAAAAAAACAGCTCCAACACAAACAAGTGTTAGTCAATCTAACGAAAACGCTCAATTGAGCCGTAAGGATGTTCAGCAAATGGTAACAGATTTTGTTATCAGAAGATTAGAAGAAGGGGTAATTCCTTGGCAAATGCCATATCAAGGTTATTGCGTTCCACAGAATTACGTTTCTAAACGACCCTACCGAGGAATTAATACACTGTTATTAGCATCGTTAAACTATGAAAACCCTTATTTCTTAACTTTTGACCAAGTAAAAGAATTAGGAGGAAAAGTTAAAAAAGGAGAAAAAGGTATTCCAGTCGTATTTTGGAAAATGTTGGAAAGTAATAAAGATACGCATACCAACCGACAAGGAGAAGAAGTAGCAGATAAAAAGCCGATGTTAAAACACTATCACGTTTTTAATGTAGCACAAACAGAGAACATTGAGTATAATTTCCCCAAGCCAATAGAGTTTAAAGAAAGTGATACCATTATTGCAGGAGAGAATATTTATCTTAATATGCCACAAAAGCCCCGATTAGAAACTTCAACCCGTGTACAAGCTTTTTATTCCCCTACTGGAGATTATGTACATATGCCAAGTAAACAATATTTTACCAGTAATCACGATTATTACGCTACCCTTTTCCACGAGTTAGTACATTCAACAGGACACAAAAGCCGTTTAGACAGGGAAGAGTTGGAAGGTATGAGTTTTTTTGGGGATGAAAATTATTCCAAAGAAGAACTAACTGCCGAGATAGGAGCAGCTTTTTTATGTGCAGAAATTAAAATTGATACCCTAAATGTACTAAATAGTTCAGCTTCTTACATTCAAAGTTGGTTACGGAAATTGAAGGATGATAAAACCCTGATATTGAAAGCATCTTCCAAAGCACAGAAAGCGGTAGATTTTATTTTAGGAGTCAGTTACGAAACAAAGCCAGTCAATACCAATAGAACACAACCCATAGAAGGTGATGAACAAGAAACTCCATTTGTGAATGAAGAAGTAGGAGACGATTTACCCTTCTAATTGAACCAATTTAAAAAGGGGAGTAATCCCCTTTCATTCCAACCTTTTTAATTTTAAGAAATCATGGCGAAGAAAATAAAAGCCCTTTTTATAGATGTGGTCAAACAAACCGTTACACCCATCGAAATCAAAAATAAGTTTTCCGAGTATTACCCACTTCTTGAATGTCAAATCATTGAACCCATCTATTTAGAAAATAGCGATGTTATTTATATTGATGAAGAAGGATTATTATGTGAACAAGAAGGCTATTTTAGACTCAAAGGTTATCCACAAGTTTATGCTGGTCATGGGTTAGTAATTGGTACAGAGCTAAATAAACAAAATGAAAAGGATGACGGAAATTGTCTTTCAACCCTTCAAGATATTTTGAATCTTATCATATTTCTAAGACCCAATGAAGTTAGTGGAGACGATATTGAGCCATTTTTTGAGTTTATACCCTACAATTAGATTTAGACGTATAAAGTAAATCGTTAATTTAAAAGGGGAGATAATCCCCTTTTAATACTTCCAAATTCTCATTTTTTAATTAATTCAATTCTTAAACGATAATATTATGTACCAGTTTAGAACAAAACAGGGCGATAAATTCTATACGTTTTTTAGTCCCGAAGAAATTAGTAAATATATACATTTTGATAGTTATGATGAAGCAGGTAATTCAAAAGTGATAGAAAGAAAAAACGTGGATTTCGAGAGTTTTAAATTTGATAAATGCTTTTGATATGGACACTAATCAATATCTAACCCTTGTGAACGTGAACGGTCAAACCGTTCACGTTTCCCATCCTGAGAAAACGTTATCCTTTGCCTTTAAAATTCAAGCAAAACTTGAAAGTTGTAAAAATGATAACGGATTAGGAAGCGAATTGTACGACTTTACGGCAGACCTGAGTAAACAACTAAGTCAAATGAAAGACCACCAGAGAATTAAAAACTAAGATGATAGTTAATTAGTTTTTAATTTGAAATAATGAATGGAGATTTGAAGGAATGGCTCAATATCAGTTCTTTAAATTTCCATTTGAAAAACCGCCACGCACGTTTTTCTATATGAGCAAACAAACAGAACCCTTTTGTACCAAAAGATAATCAGCTTGTTTGCTCATATAGAAAAAACTTCCTAACGCTCAAAGCGGCTGAATGTTTATGTTTACTGCCCTATCCTTTTTGACAGAGCCACTGCACAATCTATTCAAAACCAATAGGGCGGAGAAAAACGACCTTCAAGAAAACCGCTCATTATCTATGCTATACCTATATTTTCTTGAAAGTCTAAAAAAGCCCTCGCTAAATTGGCGG
>NZ_QGGO01000038.1 GCF_003148625.1 Arcicella aurantiaca
ACCCGCTGCATTGGGGTAAATAATAGGAAAACTGACGGTTTTGGGTTTCTTTTGTTTGGTTTTCTGTTGCATCTTCTTGTTGTTTTTGATGAAAAAAATACAAAGAAGATGTATATAAAGGTTTATCAATATTCTGAACGGGGTCAAATAAATGCCACCAATGATTGCAACACAAGCTCTATAAAAAGATTATAGAACACGATACATCTCAACCGGAATGGCCATCGGGCTACGAACACCAATTTTAAATCGGTCTATTTCTCTTTGTGTCGTAAACGTACAAACGTTAGCCTGCTTTTGCAACTCGTTTTTTTGAGTAGGGGGAATTACCGCTAACGAAAAAGTATTGGCGAGGTTGGGGGCTTTGAAAACGTCTCGCCCGAACTGATGCTAAATTGAAAAACTAATATTTACCGCTGTTGGGATGCGTTCCATCAGCCGAAACAAAAGCTAAAATGAGTACAAATATTCAATCACTTCCGTCAGCCCCCAATCTTGCCAATACTATGTTGGGCGTGGTTAAGTTGTCGCCCGAACAGAAAAAGCAAATTGATACTTGGGTAGAATTTCGAGCTAAACGAGATTTTACGAAAGAACAAAGGGATTTTTCATATCAAAAATGGTATAAAGGTGGTAGGGGCTGGAATAAAATTTGTCAGGGTGGAGTTGGTCAAATGTTAATTTTATGTTGGTATCACCATCAATTTAAGCCTAATTCTAACGAATGGCGACCTTCAATTATGATTAATTGTCTATTAAATAAATTGTCAAACGGTAAAATATAATTAAAATGACTGGTCAGCAAGTAAAAAAAATGCGTCTTGAAATGGGATTAACTCAAAGAGAGTTTTCGCTAAAAATTGGACTTAAAACACAAAGTCCACTCTCAAAAATTGAAGATGGATTTATGGATTGTATTCCATATTCTTCAAAAATAAAAGAGGTTTTTGAAGAATATAAGCAAAAAAGAATAGCCCATCTTGAACGTGAAATTTCGTTTTTGCGGTCTTTCTTTTAATCACGCACAACGAAAAAGTATTTATGAAGAAGGGGGAATTTGGAACTCGTCAGTCCGTAACTGTTGCCGTGTTTTGTTCCAATGTTGAATAACTTCCAACTGCTTAATAGGTTTCCGTCCGACGGTGCAAATGTTTATTAATGTACTAATGTTCAATAACTTACGTCAGCCCCCTTTTTCATAAATACTATGTTGGCGGAAGATTTATTATCGTAGTCCGAGCGAGACTGTCCCACGGGGGGATGCGTTATGTCGGACGTTATCCAAAAACTAAAATTATGTTTAAGAAACAAACTGAAATTCAAAAATCCTTTGATTGTGCAGGTTACAAGGAAAAGAACGTTGTCCTTTACTTTTTTGGCGTTGTAATCTACCGTTCAAAAACGCTATTTCTCTAAAACAAAAGTCAGCGTTGAACAATATAAAGTATTGCTTGGTGCAATTTGGTAAAACTGAACAACTTTGTACCCTTCACTTAGATACTTATTAAGTTGTGGGTATTCGTGTTCGGAAAAATGCGTTTTTCCGTTGCTATCCATTTCTGGTGTTGCGTTGATATTTACTGAAATTACTTTTTGCATTGTCTATGTGTTTAAAATTTAAAAATAAAAATTATGTCAAATACAGTCAAAAACCCTCATGGTTCATTTTTTGATAATAATGTGATTGTCGCAAGAGAAAGTCAGGACGGCAGTCCATACTGTCAAGTTGGAAACGGGCTATTTTCTTTACACATGGATTCATATTTGATAATCCCATTGGAAAAGATAAATAAAGAAGAGCTTACCAAGCTGGGCTATTCTCACTTGTTTCAATAGTAATTGAGTGTACTTTTCCAAAAGTATTGTTAGTCATTCTGATATTGGAAGCACCCACAATTTTAATACCGTTTCCAGAAGCCCCTACGCAACTTCTATAATATGCCTCTACGCTACTTCTGAAGTGTTCGTAGTTGATATGGTCGTGTTTAGAAAAAGGATTGCTTACTTGTAATGGGTCAGTTTCATAAGAGAAACTACTGCCATAGTCTTGTCGAATGTCGCAATGGTAGTCAAAAGTTTTGCCATTAACTGTAACCGTGAAGAAAACTCTTGAAACTGCGTGTTCGTTGTCGCTGCCAAATTCTTGCGAATCTTGTACGCACTTGTAGAACGTGATTTGGGCATTATGTTTCATAATTATTTTAAAAATTAAAAGTTTCAGTTGAGGAGTAAACTGTCCCACGAGGGAGTTTTAAATTTTCCGCCAACGTACAAGTATTTATGAAGAAGGGGGGATTTGGAACTCGTCCGCCCGTAACTGGTGCTGGGTTTTGTTCCAAAGTTGAGTTACTTCCAACTGCTTCATAGGTTTCCGTCCGACGGTGTAAATGTTTATTAATATACTCATGTTCAATTACTTCCGTCCGCCCCCTTTTTCATAAATACTATGTTGGTGGCTGCCGCTTTTCCTCACCTGTCAAGTGTCCATGAGTAAAGTGTCGAGCAATGAGTCCATTTAAAGTAAGTTGAAACAAAACGCACAGTAGTAAAATCTTTCACATCGCCCATCGTCCAAACAAGTTTCAATTTAATTTTATTTACCTTTACATAGAGGTAGAAGAACCATCTAAAACTTGTCCTTCTTCATAAATATCTTCTTTTTTTTCTTTTTTCAGTTTAGTTATCTTTAATATCGCAGAATCTTTGTCTGTGGGTAATTGATAAACTTTACCATCAATTTTAATGTCAAAGAAATCGCTTTCTGCTGAATAATTTTGTTTAAATATTTTCAATACACTCACCTCATATGAGTAATTCCCACAATCATATTTAAACTTATCGTACATATATAAATCACGCTCACCATAATCTACCCCATCAGAGCAAATATAAAATTGTCCAAGAATTTTATTATCATCACTATTAACGTACAAGTCAATAATCCTTAACTGAGTTTCAAATTTTCCGTCATGAAAAGACTCGCTATTTACAGCATAATATATATACTCATTTTCCTTTGCTTTAACCTCATATTCATTTTTTTTCTCAACTGCCTGTTCTCTTTTTATTACTATTGTGGCAACTTCTAATGTTGTATTGTAGGCGAGTAAGGTGCATTTATACTTATTATCGTTTTTATCTTCAAAATCAAAACTGTTTCCAATGAAAAGTACCTCCATTGAAGTGCCAGATTTAGGTAATGAAACATTATAGAGGTTGCCTGCACCATTATCAAATCCGATTATCAAACCCGATTCTGGATGTTGAAATGATTCATTTATTTTTATATTTATAGAACCATCGGGGTTTATTAAGGGTAATTCAGATTTTTGTTCTTCAATTTTTACTGACTCGTCATCGGAACATTTTGATAATCCCCAGAAAAATAATATCAAAATTGATAAGAAAAAAACTGATAACCATTTATCCAAAAATCCAAATATATATCTCATTGAAATTGGTTTTAAGTAACAAAATTATTTTTTCTGATAACGTAAATCAAATAAGGTTCTTACTTCTTGCATAAGTAATGAACGTTTTGACGTATGAGTCGTTATAATCGTTATTGTCAAAACGACCAATAATATCGGGAATATAATTATCAAAATATAGGTTGTATGAATTTGCTTGTAATAAATTGAATTCATATATGACACGTTCAATTGCACTAATTATTTTGGATGTTTTTTTAAAATGACCATCGTTTATATGGTCTAAAATCTCCATAAAAAACTCCATTTTCTCATTAGTTGTTAACGAAACATTTTGAAAATCATTTGATTTGTATGAAGACTTGGTTATAACAATTCTGAAAATTTCTAAAAGCACCTCTTCTCTGAAAGGTACTGATTTGAAACTCTTTGAGTAAGATAAAGCCCATTGGAATGCCTCCCAAGCTGGAAGTGATTTATTAGTTAATGACACTAAATTATCTATAACTGCATTTCTCTGATATGCGTCAAAGTGCTGAGGAAAAACATCCCTCATAGCAATAGATGCTTCCCCTTTATTAGGGTAAATTGCTCGTGCTTCTTGTAACCATTTTAATCTATCGTAATTATGGCTCGAAGCTGATACAGCCATAAGAACCAAAATCTTTGATGATAGTTCTTTGTCTCCTTTAAAATCTTGCCAATAATTGTGATAAATATCCCATTCTAATATGTGAGACCTCACTTGGTTTTCAATACTTATTTCGTTGGAATTGTAGTATGTAGCACCCTGTATTTTTATAATATCCTCAACTCTACATGGTATTTGATTATTTAAAAGATATTTGGCAATCTCTTTGACATATTTAATGGCTTCTTGTCTCTGTTGATAACTTGTGTTACGACCATTGCTTCTATGTACATAAACAATTTTGTATTTATCAATAAATGCTTTCGGGTCGCTAACATGACCATCTTTATAGTTTTGCGAAAATAAATCGAAAAGTCCCATTCTAAATATTTAGTTAACAGTTCCACAAATACAACAATAGTAGTTTTTACCTTTTCTAACTCCTGTTAAAAGCATAGAAAGTCCACCTGTTAGAAGATAGCCACCTACGATTTTGGCTGTTGAAAGAGCTTTGTCATCAAATTCTTGATGAACAGTTACACGTCCACAATTTTTACATTTTTGAGATTTTTGTGCCATTTTGAACATTATTTAAATAAAAGGCTGTCCACCACCTTGATGAACAGGGTGAGTTAAAAGCATTTTCAAGGAAGTTCTGTTTTTTCCGTTGCGGTTGCCACCAACGAGCGTATAACCGCCATAGGCACTGTTTTTTTATAGTTTATGGCAGTTATATCGCATGTATCTGAACCTTTTTTGATTTTTGTTTGGTGCAGATTTATTTTTAAAACTACGTATTTTTTTCTAAATGTCCAATTTATCCAAAGGACTTTTTATTTGGTCAAAACCTTTGGTTGTGATATGGGTATAAATCTCTGTGGTCTTTGAACTGGAATGCCCTAAAAGACTTTGAATGTACCGTATATCTGTACCATTTTCAAGTAAATGTGTTGCGAAACTATGTCGTAACGTATGCACACTTACGTCTTTGATAATGCCTGCCTTTTGTACGGAGGCATGGAAAATATTCTGAATACTCCTTGTAGAATATTGTTCTCCGAGTTTTAGACCCTCAAAAAGCCAAATCTGTGGTCGATACTCTTTGAAATATGCTCTTAAAATGTGGAGTGTTTTCTCTGACAAAAGGGTGTATCTATCTCTTTTACCCTTTGCTTGTTCAATTCTGACTTGCATTCTTTCTGAATCTATGTCTTTGATTTTTAGATTTATCGCTTCGCTGATACGTAATCCTGCCGAATAAATGGTCATTAAAATGGCTTTGTGTTTGATATTTTCAGTGGCATTCAAAATAGCTTTTACCTCTTCTGTACTCAAGACGGATGGTAATGCTTTTTCTTTTTTGGGACGGTCGATGAAATAGAACTTTCGTTGACCGCCCAATACTTTTTCATAATAGAATTTGATGGCATTAATGGACTGATTTTGGTAGGTAATGGATATTTTTCGTTCTGTGACTAAGTATCTCAAAAACTTGATAATCATGGGTTCATCAATCGTTTTTATATCGCAGGTTGGGTAATAATTGATAAACTCCTCAAATAAACCTGTGTATAATTTGATCGTTTTTTGGCTATAACGTAATTCCACTAATTTCATAGAATAATCCTCTGGACAATAGCGGTAATTAGCTAATTTATAAGGGTTTATCCGACTTACTTTGTCGCTTTGTGGTTCCTGTTCTTCGTAGCGAAGAGTCAAATTGAGTAATTTAATTTGTCGCTTAATTTCCTCCAAAAACTGTTCGGTATAAGGAACTGTCCACCATTTATTTTTAACATCCCAAACATGATAAGGGATTGATTTTAAGGCTTTTGAGAGTTCGGGATTGTAGCCGAAAATAACCTTCAAACGCTTAGTGCTGGTCTTGAAAATTAATACTTCGTTTTTAGAAAATGTTACTTTTTCTTTACTGTTTGGAATTGGGTTTTCTATCTCTTCATGTACTTTTAGGTCATGGAGCCGATTGCCAAAATAGTTGACTATCATTTCGAGGTTGCCGGGGTAGTTGGGAATACTCCAAAAATACTGTTCTTTTTCCCATTTACTGTATCGAATAGTCAAGATAAATTTTACATCAACATCGTTTTTCGGCATTTTGACCAAAATTTTTCTGCCAATAACTTCCACATAAATTTTTGTTTTATCAAAGGTTAATAAAATCGTTGGATTTTTTTCAAACTGCTTATTGTCAGGCAATTCTGAATTTTTATTCTCAATTACTTGAGTACCTGAAGTAAGTATTTCCTGTTCCTGTACAAAGCTGATTTCAGGGAAAAGGGCTTTTAGCTTATAAAAACTTTTTTTCTCATCAGGAATATGCCAAGTTTTTAGGTTTTGGCTCCACCGAGCATCTTTAATTTGCTTGATAATGGCGGTAAAATGTTGATTATACGGAAAATCAACTTTAATGCGAGATTGACCTTTATGAATTATCTTGGAAATCTTCATTTTTGGCGGTTATACAATGATATGGTTGGATAGACGCAATAAAAAAGGGTCATAAAGCCCTTAATGGGCTTCATGACTTGCTTTATCGAGCATCAAAAAACTCTCGGCAATGACTTCGGTAACATAGCGTTTTTGTCCGTCTTTGTCGTCGTAAGTTCTGTTTTTGAGTTTCCCTTCCAGATAAATTAAACTGCCTTTGTGCAGATACTTTTCGGCAAGGTCTGCCAAACCTCGCCATAATACAACATTATGCCAGTCGGTATTTGATTGATTTTGTCCGTTAGCATCTTTATAATGTTCAGAAGTGGCTAAGGAAAATTTGGCAACTTTTACATTGCCTTCGAGATTTTGGATGATGGGGTCGTTGCCCAAATTGCCAATCAGTGTTACTTTGTTGAGTCCTCTCATAGGGTAAATTCAAGGGTAGTTTTGATACAGTAGAAATAGTTTGATTCGTAAGATAAGTGATTTATCCAATAAAGGTATTTCAGATTTATCAAACGGTCAGGCATAAAACCTCAGAAAGTGAATGAACCTTAATGCACATACGTCAACTAATTCATTTTTTGGAAAGCTTGAAATAATAAGTTGGGGATTTTAGAACCTGCTTAATGGTCAGTCCAATATTAGAATCTAAGAATCAGAATCGGAATTCCAAGAATCGAGAACCAGAGCGTGATTCCAAGATTCAGAATTTAAGAACCAAGAACCAGAATCCAAGAATCAGATTCAGAATCCCAAGAACCAAGAATCAGAATCAAGAACCAGAATCCCAAGAATCAACAATCAGAATCCCAAGAATCAAGAACCAGCATCTAAGAACCAAGACGTGATTCTACGATTCAGAATTAGAACCAAGACGAGTATTGCGTTTAAAATAACCGATGGAATACCAAAATTTACTCAGTCCAATCAAACGCACGTTTAAATGGACACCCAAAGTGGTTTTGAGGTTTGGCAAAACACGCTCTATAAGCATCAATAAAGAGGTTGAAAGTATAATATTGTAGTTTGCTAATCAAAGTATAAATTATTTTATCATAACTTAGATAACTATACGGAACTATGCACTATTTGGCGGAGCAGTGAAAATAGCTTAATTTGCCCATTTTAACCCTTATTTATCAAAATATGAATATATTTCAAATTTCCGAAAATTTCCCCACAGAAGAAAGTGTAACCGATTATTTCGAGTTTGTACGGTGGGGTAAAAATACAAGATGTTCTCATTGTGGTTCTGATAGAATAAGTAAACGTTATGCTGATTTTAGATATTATTGTAATAATTGTGAGTGTAGATTTTCAGTAACAGTTGGTACTTCATTAGAAAATACTAACCTTTCTTTAAGAAAATGGCTATTTGCCTTCGCTTTAATTACTGATGCAAAAAAAGGTATTTCAGCATTACAACTTCATAGGAATTTAGGAGTTAATTACCGTACTGCTTGGTCAATGTATCACAAAATACGAGAGTTTATGAGTGATGGAAATATTATTTTAAAGGGGATTGTTGAAATTGACGAGACTTATATAGGAGGAAAACCCCGTAAATATCAGTCTGCAAAATTCAAAGACAAAGAACCTTTTGCTCATCAATACTTAGATGAAAAGTTAGCAAAAATTGGAGAAAAGCACTCTTTTGAAAATCCTAATGCGTATAAGAAAAAAGGATTGATTGAAAATGCACCCAGAGGAAGAGGAACTTCTAAAATTCCTGTTGTCGGCATTGTTTCTCGGTCAGGGAATGTCGTTGCAGAAGTTATGCAGGTTACGGATTTTGCTCATATTAGACCAATGGTTGAGCAATACGTCAATATGCCTGATAGTGTTTTGCTAACAGATGCTTATAAGGCTTATGACCGTTTTGATGCAATCATGGAGCGAATAGTTATAGACCATGATAAAATGTATTCATACAAAGGATTAAATACCAATAGTATAGAATCGTTTTGGGCTATTATTAAACGTGGAATAATAGGACAATATCACAGTGTTAGCGAGAAATACCTGCCAAATTATATTGATGAATTTTGCTTCAAATACAATAATCGGAAATTTGATGATATGTTTGAAACGTTAGTCTTTAATTCAATGTTACCTCTTGATTTTACTCCAAAACAAGTGGATTCAAAGATGATTAATGTTAGGATAGGGAAGAAAAGAGCTAAAAGTGGCAATTTAGTGGGGTCGTAATTTTCTATTAACTTCTTTAATCCTTGCTTTTATATAGTCAAAGAAGTTGTCATAATCATCTGCATTAGGAAAATTCAATCTATTTTCTTGAATAAATTCATCGTATTGTATTTTGAATGTAACACAAGTGTCAATAATCAAATAGGGAAACAATATTCCTATTAGAAAATTAATAAAGTAGTTTAAGTAAATGCTGTAAAATACAGGTATCAAATCACATAAGTTTGCAATGCCTAATGCAATTGACAACAAAATAAATGAACAAAATACACCACAAAATAGACCTTTGAAAATATTTTTAGAGGTAGTGATAAAGAATAAATTAAGAAAGAATACCAATATAATCATCAACCAAGCTGAACTAAAAAACTTAAAACTAAACAATTCAACCGTATTGATTATGGAATATCTACCAATATATATACTTTTCATCTCTGCCTTTTGGGTTTGTGGAACATTCACACTTGGTTGGGTGAAAGAGTTTTTGACCTTTAAAAGAAATCTTGACAAATGAGAAGAATAATGCTCACTATTATAAATTTCAGCAATCTTATTTTTTGCGTAAACTTTTGTAAGACTATCAGATAGACTATCTTTTTCCATTTTTGTATATTCTTGTATTGAAATTCTTTTTTTTGTGTCAAAATCGCTTTCAGTGTATCCAAAAAGCATATCAAGTGCTAAAATTACAGTGATTGTCAAAAATATCGCACCGATTACTTTTGCAGTTTTGTTTTTTAAAAATATGGTTATTAAAGCTATAATTGCACCCCCAGCAGTTAGTTCTTCAGTCATAAGATATTGATTTAATAGTATTTAATTATAAAAATAGAAAAAACATAGCAATCCGCCAAATAGTGCATAGTTCCGTAACTATATACCAATCAATAACCTCCATAAAACAAATATGTTCCTACATTTTCAAAACTTTCTCCAAAAGAGTAGTATTTTTAGGGGTATTATTCATCATAATACGCATAATACTTATTATCTTCATAATCCTCATAAAATGTTTTATGAGGATTATGAAGATGATAAACCCTTCTGAGTGGCTTTAAAATTCATCAAACACTATCCATGAGAATTATTCAAAAAAAAAGTCCCGCTTGTCAGAATGATTTTGAAGCAAAGCGAAAAAACCAAATTTACTGTTCCTCATATTGCAGAGAGGATACAAATAATGGCAAACTAAAAGCGAAATACCAACACCTTCAAACCTTAGAAAAAGAGCAAACTATAAATGACCAGTACAAATTAAAATTCAAAAATGCCATTAGAATTATAGCGGTGGAATATGACGAAAATGGACAGAATGAAGAAATAACCTTTGAAGGAAAAAGGTTTAAAAAAGACATTCGCTCATCTCGACTATTGCGACCTTTGGGTTTAAGTTTTTGTGATGTAATGACGAAGCAATCAAATTTTCGGATTGCCGTGTATATTCCTGATGAAAAAGCAATTTGTATAACAGCCCGTTCTTCATCATTTTCTCCCAATGATGAAATCGTTTACAGGCTAATATCAAAACAGAAGAAATTAACGCCTTAAAGCTCTTTGCCGAGTCTTCAAATATTGGCTCAAACCCCAAATTGAGCCAATAGAGATATTTCCAACCTGTTTACGAAATTGGGCATTTATCGTGTAAACGTCCGTAAACACCCATCTCTACGCCCGTTTATACCCTTGCTTACCTTTGTTTACTGCTATAAACCAACGGTTTAACCATAATCTTTACCGTTTTGAAAAATAGAAGTATATGTAAACAGAAAATGCCCTAAAATCAGCGGAGACTGTTTACAAAGAAAATATTAGAAAACAGCATTATTCTAAGAAATATGAGTTTGCGAATATGCTCCGCTCAAAGCGGTCAGAGGGTTTTGCGAGTATAAAAACGATAGTTTTTGTATTCGCAAAACATACCTCGCCGTTTAGCAGTGCATTAAAATTCAGTAAATAAATGAATAAAATTTAATCCTTTCTGAGAGAAAAATGAAAATGTTTCTGTTTGTCTTCGATACGTCTTCGATAAATCGCCAATAGACAGTGTTTTACGCATTTTGTCTTCGATGCGTCTTCTATACGTCTTTGATACGTCTTCGATAAATGAAAAGATTTCTCATCAGCTTTTGTGATGCTAAAACATTCCATCTTTGTATTTTTCTTAGGTATGTAACGTTACAAAGAAGCGTTACGTAACGTTTCAAGAGGTGTTTTTGAATAATATGGGTTTTATATTTTAATGTAACCATAACAGATTTCCCGATACTATATTCCGATAATAGGTCGTTATCGAAATATACAACACTGAAAACTATACATTCAAACCCTTAACTTTTAACCGATTTTAAAACAACCAGCTACTTACTTTATTTCATAGTTTATGTTTTTTAAATGTAATTTTGAAGAATATGCAGCTAATGGAGAGGTTCTTGAAAAGACAGCTCTTCATTAAAATAGGTGGTGGTATATTTTGCCCAAATGGATCCCATTTGGGCAATTTGTTTTATAATAAAATGGTGAAACGTGGTTCACATTAAATTAATGATAAGCATTTTTATGATTTTTGAAATGCTAATGATACTCTTCAACCTCAGCCTTAATTCAATTAATGATAGAAAGTAACTTTCACCGAAACCTCAAAAACAGAGGCAAATACAAAATAATCCCAATCAACGACATCATCAGTCCACCTATCGTTCCTGCACCGAGAGCAAACCAAAAGACTTCATTTTGACCATAAATCAAAAATGGAATTAAACCTACTACCGTAGAGAGAACTGTCAAAAGGATAGGAATGATTTTATGGTTATAGGCTTTGATATATAGTTTGAAAGGTTTTGCGGTAGGGTGTAGTTTTTGTAAGTTATTAAATTCTGCGATAATGAAGATTGCGGCACAAACTACATTACCACTTAACAATACAAATGAAGCATATCCTCCTTGGTCAAAGTTAAAATCGAACCAATAAAATATTAAAAATACGCCTATAAATGAAATCGGTATGAGCATAATCAACGCTAAGGGTTGCAATAATGACTCAAAAATAATGGCACAAATTATATAAATCAGCACTATCACTAAGCCGATTAGCCAATATTGTTGTTTGGCTTCTTCACTGTACCAATCATAGCTCGTTTTCTTAACGGTATAACCCAAGGGCAGTTCTGCTCTGATTTCTGCCAGAGTTTTATCCAAAAATTTCTCCCCAAAATTTTGACTCCCAAAATATTCAAAACTTACCATTCTGAGATATTCCTGATTTTCCTTATGAATTTCTGGACTAATTTTCTGTTTTTCAGACTTCGCAAAATCAGAAAGTTTTACCACATTTTTTTCCACCTTTACCGACTGATTCATCAATGACCAAACATCAAAATTCTTACTATCATCTGGCACTACTTTAATTTGTTCATATTCACCATTCATCAATTGATAAATGTCGGGGCGTGAACGTATATTTTGACGTTGTAAATACTCATAAACCTCTGCATTGGTTCGCCCGTATAAGGCTAAGTGTTTCGGGTCGGTTTCTAATACAAATTCATAAAGACTTTTATTATTCCAAAAATTCAGGCTCTTGTTGATATTTACTTCTTGAATTCTTGGATGAACCTCTAAACGCTTTTTCAATAGAGTTACTTGGCGTTCCAATTCGTTATAATTGTAGCCGTGCATGATTACGTTGAAAGTAGGTGTGCTATTTTCATCCAAACTCTGACTAAATCCCTGACCAACTCCATAAATATCCCAATTGATTCCACTCATTTCTGTTGAGAAAGCAATCATTCTATTTTTCAGAATGTAAGGAAACGAACCTTTTTCATACTCTGGCTTAAAATAAATGGTCATACTTCCGTTCTGTCCGTTATAAATCCGAGTAATAAAACGGTCAATTTCTTTGAATTGGCTCAAATAACTTTCTACTCGCAAATACAATTCGTTCATTTGCTCAATAGTTGCTTGATTGGGTAATCCTGCATTGACGTATAATGAAGTTCGTTCGTTTTTTGAATAATACGATTTTTCGTAAACATAATTTACAAATAGTCTCAAACTACCCCCAAATACCTTATTGACAGTTGGCTGAATGTTTTCTTGATAGTATTCGCTTCCGATGCTTGGGTTATAATACTTTGCTAAAGGGTGGGTTTCTTCCAAACGATTAGGTAACATAAAGACAGGTAAGCCGAAAGCAAGGAACATTAGAACAAAAGATATTTTACGAAACCGCAGAAAGAAGAGGATTATTTTTGTATAAATTCTACTCATTTTTGATATTTTTCTTAGCTTTTTTATACGCTTAATCTCTTGATTATCAGGCGACATACCTATTCTTTCTATCAAGGCAGGAACAAAAAATAGAGCAACAAGCAAGGAAATTCCCAAGACAATAATCATCACTACGGCAAAATCCAATAGGTCTAATTTGGTCTCTTCTGGCAGAAACCAAATAACCGTCAGCCCTGCAATGGTTGTGAGCGTTGCCCCCAATAATGCCATAAAAACGTTTAGATTTTTGTATCTGCGATAATGGTCAATCATTACGATTGTATTATCTATCAAAATACCCAGAGATGTGGTAATGGCAGCCAAAGAGTACAGATGAATCTCGATTTTGAGGAAATAGAAAATAATGAAAGAAAGTGCCAAGTTAACGATTAGGCTCAATAAAATTACCATTGTATATCGCCAACTACGGGTAGTAAGCCCTACAAAAACCAACAAAATCAAGATTGCCAGACCTGATTGTACCCAAATTTTATCTAAATTCTCTCTAATATATTCCGTTGCATCGTATTCAATATTAGTTTGATAGGTTGGGGGAAGGGTTTTAGCAATCTCCGCCAATTTAACTCGAATAGCTTTAGATAAACTTAACTGATTTGCTCCAATATCTGCCTGTATGACCAACGTAACGGCATTTTTTCCATTAATTCTATAAAATTCCTCAATGGGTTGTTCGTTGCGACTGACCTTCAAAATATCCGAGAGATGAATAACCCTACCCAAATTTTTTGTGTCTTTTTCTCTCAAAGGCAGGGCTATTTTCTCTAAATCTTTACTAATTTCTTCAACAGATTTTGGGCTTAGAATATCCTGAGATTTTGGACTCAAAATGACGTTCATTTGTTGCCCTTCGCCATTACGGACTAAGCCCAAACTACTTTGTTGATATTGGTTTTTGATGGCTTTAATGATTTCACTTTCAGACATTTGCAGGTTTTCTAATTGGCTTCTGTTATAGGTCAAAACCCATTCTTGGCGATTTCCTCCGTAAACATTTACGGTATAAATTCCTTCAATTTGGGCTAATTTGGGCTTTAATTGTTCTTCGGCATAGACTTTTAAATCACTCAAACTGGCTTGTCCATTGAACTGCAATGACATCAGCGGTTTTTGCTGCGTTTCTTGGTCGGGCGAATTGAGGCTAATAATGGGATAACTGACCTCTTTAGGTAGTTGTGGGTACAGTTGCCTTACGAGCGTTGCGACTTCAAAACGCAATTGGTCAAGGTCGGCAGATTTATCAATTTCTATGGTGATATACCCATTGCCGTAACCCGAAGCAGAACTCAATTTGGCAATGCCCTGCAAGGTACTAAATGCACCTTCTAACTTAGCAGACACTTGACGTTCAAGCACTTCTGGCGAAACACTACCCCAATAATAAGAAACCGTAATACTACCTGATGTTTTGGAAGGATTGAGCTGAATAGAAAGTTTTGGAATAAGGGCAATGCCTATGATACTAAGGACTACGAAGGAGGTTAATAGGCTGTAGGAGGATTTTTTCATGGTTTAGAAATATATTTAAAGAAACAAATATACATTTAAAACTTAAACTCATTTTGACCCACTTATATTATTTCAAGACATTTTAAACATTTTACATGTCATTTGAAGTAGAAAAAACTCTTTATTAAAACTAAATCTTAAAGATTCGTGTATATTTTTTCCAAAATTGAATAAAATTTTCTTATTTTAGCATCGTTAATCTACTAACATCCTAAAATTTAAATTTTACTATGACAAAACCTACACATTTATCCAAACCCATGACTCGCCATCAAGTAGCCGAAACACTTGGTATTTGTTCCAAAACACTTTCAAGATTCTTTGAGAAAGAAGGTGTCAAAGTTGAACCCCGAACATTACTAAAACCAAAATTAGTGGAATTAATCATCAAGAAATATCATGGAGAAGAAGTCGTGTCTGATTAAGTCCAATTAAGTCTCAAAATAGGTATTGGATTTTAGCATTTTTGCTTGAAAATTTGGCTTCTGAAAAACGTCTTTCAAAAATGCCGAATTTGATATGCTGGACGCAGATGATATTGGAAGGTTGCAAAATGTTTTATTTTAAAATATTTAAGAAAATGAAAATTAATCAAAAATTTGCGAAGAAGGCAGTAGTGGTGGCTTCCATGACTGCTGGTGTGATAGGATTTAGTTCAATGTTTAATGAAGCTCAGGCATCTGGTCGTAACATGCTTTGGAATGGGAACCACTGTTATGTTCATAGATTAGGGAATTGTGCATCATATTAACTATTATTAGTAGCATATAGGGAGAGATTCAGTATTTCTCTCCCTTTTTAAAACAGATATTATTATGAAATACATATACGTTATTAGTGTTCTTTCGTGTTTTTTACTTAATTGTAAGCAAGTGGAAAAGGAAAAAAGGAAAGATATTTTTGTTATTAGTGATACACTATTAATTCCAGTTGATAATACCGTAAGTGCAGTCGGTAACTATTATAACTTTAACTATAAAGGGAAAGATGGAGAGGTTTTAGTTGTGCCAAGTTTGAATAATGAACTCCTTTTTTTTAATATGGGTAAGTCTTCGTTAATTAAAAAAATAAGATTGCAAGAAGAAGGTCCTGATGGTATTGGTACATTTGGAAATGTCAATATTGTCTCTGAGGATAGCATAATTATAAATGGAAGTAATCCTCTTGAAACATACATACTGGACAAAAGAGGAAGCAAATTGTCAACTTTTTCCATGGCAAAAAATGAAGATCTTAAATCCAGAGGAATAGTTGGTCAGCCAACAACCAGTTTACTTTGGATTGACAAAAAAGTTATTGCTTTTGCCCAAACCAATCTTTTAACCAATAAATTGGGTGAAAATTATTATCAGTTAAATGTCAAAGCTTTAACAGCTCTTAACACTGAAACTTCAAAATATGAAATGTTACCAATTAAATTTCCTACTAATATGAGTGATGGAAGTGGTTTTTGGGATGTATTCCACTTTACTCCAAGCGTAGCAATATTAAATAAATCACTTTATTACACTTTTCCTGGCAGTGATAGTTTATACTCTTTCAATTTAATAACTAATCAAAGAAAGCAGGTTTCAGCTTCAAGTATAAATCTAAAAGAAGGAAATGGCGTTTTTGAAAAAAATTTCACCACTATTACAGAGATGTTTAAAATTTATGCCGAAAATTGTTCTTATGTGAAAATTTTGTCCGACAGATATAATAATAGAATTTATAGAATTATAGCCCACCCAACAGATAAATGGAAAAATAGTGGTAATATGAACGATGTACTAATATCCAAGCCATTTTCAATTCAGGTATTCGATACAGACTTAAATTTCTTGGGAGAGTCTGGTATATTTCCAAAAAATTCATTCGATGCAATAGATTCATTTGTAGCTGAGAAAGGGCTTTATATTTCTAATAATCACCCTTCAAACCCCAAAGTAGATGAAGAGCATTTATCATACAGTATTTTCACACTCAAAAAATAAGATAAAATCAATTTTTGTGTTGATGTTTTGTTTAAACATTTTTCAAAGTTGTGATATTTCTCAGGAAAAAATATTGGATATAATTATTCAGAACGAAGCTGATGTTTCTGAAGATTTTTCAGGATATATACTTATTATTCCAAATGAAGGGTGTCATTATTGTATAGATGAAGCATTTCAATTTGCTAAGAAAAATCTCAATAATAGACAAATATATTTTATTATTACTTCTGACTTTGATTTTAAACGTTCAAAAGTTCGGTTTTCTCAAAATGAATTATCTGCTAAAAATCTTATTTTTGATACAAAACAGGTTTGTAGCAAAATTGGCTTACGCCAGAACTACTTGATTTTATTAACTCTCAAAAATGGTAGTTTAGAATCTCAAAATAATTTAGTGCCTGACGATGTAAAGAAAAATCTCTATCAGGTTCAAAAAAGTATCAAATAAGATTGATTCCTATTATCTTAAAAAAAATATAAATGAAAATAGTTCAAACTCTTTGGGTAAATGATAAAAAAGACATAAGAGCAGGCTGGCTAACTACAAAATACCACTTGATGAGTTGGGGATTGAGTATTTTGTCTTTCAAAAAATATTATAGTAGTATTGAATTAATAACTGATGAGTATGGAAGGGAATTATTAATAGATAAGTTAAACTTACCGTACTCAAGTGTGAGTCAGTCGCAAGAAACATTCACTTCGATTTATAAACCTCTTTGGGTACTTCGCAAGCTCTATTCTTACTCTCTTCAAAATGAGCCATTTATTCACGTAGATAGTGATGCTTATCTTTTCAGTCCTTTCAAGTCAGAACTACTAAATTCTCCACTTATTGCTCAAAATAAAGAATATGACCACCTTAATTATCTCACTGGATTCAGTGAAGTTTTAAGGTACTGCAATAATATTCCTGATTATTTCAAAAAGGATAATAATGGAAGAGTATCGGCAGTTAATGCTGGTATCATGGGAGGGAACAATTATGAATTCTTTAAAACTCTGAATACAGAGTGTAGTTTATTTGTTGAAAATAATATAGATAGATTTCATCAATTAAATATAGATTACTTAAATATAATTGTTGAGCAGTTTATATTTTTAAAATTAGCGGAACATTTAGGACAAAAAGTTACTTACCAATTCATAGATGAAATAGGTGCTAATGGGATATATAATTCATTCGGGTTTCATTTATTACCTAATCAGATGGATTATATTCATTTGATGAACTATAAACATAATCATACATCTTGTGAACAGATGGCTCAAAGGCTTTACATTGAAAGCCCAGAATTGTACGAGAGAATAATAAAAGTTTCCAATGAATTGGAGTCAACAAAAGTCTCATTGTTTATTGAAAATAACTCAAAAACGTTAGAAACATTTTTTTACAGAACAGACTTGATAAATCAGTATATAGGTTTAAACCTTAATTTACAAATAACTTCTCTTAACTTTTTAACTGAACAAATAAATGCACTTCCAGAAAATCCAAAGAATACTATTTTACGAGATGCTTTTCAGTATGAATTAGAAAAATATCAATTTGTTCAAAGTTTACCATCTGTTAATGATTATGTTCAATATCGAAAAATCCAATCTTTGAAAATCAATGAGATTCTATCAAAATCTGATGAAGAAATTTTATTGAGTTCTGTAACTTTTGGAGAATACGTTACCCAGATAGAAAGCGAATGGAAATGGGCAGAAATCAATGAATTTACAGGACAAGATAGTGGCATTGATTATAGGTTAAATTTAGAGCAAGAGCCATCCTATTTTCAAGTAGTTTTATTTTGTTATCCTGTGTCAATGACCGTAAAAGAGCAACTATCAGACACTTTTACGATTATGATTATTGATGTTTTGCAACAAATAGAGAGCAATACATTAACGGTTCAAGAGATTATGGAAAATATATCAGAGGAAATCTATTCACTCAATAAAACAAATACCTTAGAGGAACTCAAAGTAAATATTTTAACTAAGGTTCGCTATTTACTCTATCAAGGCATTTTAGTATTTTAAGTAGAAAATACCTGTATCTTCGTTTTAATTTTAACACTACAAAAGTCGCCATAATCACCTCGATGCAAAAAACAATTTTTATAATATATCTACTATTCATTCTAACCTCCTGTCAAACTAATAATAGCGTTGACCAAAAAGAAGAAGAAGGAAAATCAAAAATTTCTCAAACTACTGAAAACGTGGTTACGGTTAAATTAGCAGAAAGTAAAATCAAACCTTTTCCTTTGCAAGTAATGGCTACAGGTAAGGTAACAGCCCTTGCACAAGCAAATATTAATTTTAAAACTACGGGTATTATTGAGAAAATTATGGTTCAAAACAGTGCTACTGTAAAGACGGGGCAGGTTTTGGCAGTTTTAGATAATGCCCAACAACGCATAACCTTGCAACAAGCCCAAGACCATTTGCAAGATACAAGAGTAGAACTAAACAAATTGTTATTAGAATTTGGTGGCAAAGACCGTGATACTACTTCGGTTTCAAACCGTATCATGGAAAATATTAAAGCTAAATGTGGGTTTACTAAAGCTCTCACTAATTTACGAGATGCCCAATTGAAATTAGAAAATACCTTTTTAAAAGCTCCTTACGCTGGCGTAATTGCGAACCTCAAAACCAAAGCCTACAATACAACACCCGCTACTGAGCCTTTTTGTACAATATTAAGCCGTGAAAGTTTGGTTGTAGAAGTTTCAATTTTGGAATCAGAGTTAGGAGTCATTACTTTGGGGCAGGTTGCTAAGGTAAAATCATTGGCATATTCCGAAAGAAACTACGTGGGTAAAGTCTCAGAAATTAACCCTTTGGTCAATGAGCAAGGTTTGGTCTTGATAAAAGTACGAATCCAAAACCCAGACCAATATCTCTTGGAGGGTATGAATGCCCAAGTAATCATTGAGAAAAATCTCCAAAATCAAATCGTTATTCCCAAGGAAGCCGTAGTCGAAAGGTCGGGGAAGAAGGTAGTTTTTGTCTATGAAAATGGACTTGCCAAATGGAATTATGTTACGGTAGCCCACGAAAACAGTCAAGAAGTAGCTATTTCTGAGGGTTTGAAAGTGGGGCAGAAAGTAATAGTGGAAGGCAATTTGAATTTAGGGCATGATGCGAAGGTGGCATTAGAAAGCAATTCTCCTAAGCCCTAATGCCTAATCTTTAACCCTTAAATTAGATGGTTCGTTTCCTCTTACATCGCCCCATAGCCGTACTGATTACTACCTTTGCGTTAATGGCTTTGGGTTTGGTTACATTTAATCAAATTCCAGTTTCGCTACTCCCAGATATTGCCATTCCTGAGATTACAGTGCAGGTAAGTTACCCCAATGCTTCTGCTCGTGAACTACAAAAAACAATTATAAAACCCCTTAGAAATCAATTACAGCAAGTAAATCATCTTTCAGACCTCGAAGCCGAAACCCAAGACGGCTTGGCAATTATCAAGCTTCGCTTTGATTTTGGTACAAATATCAATCTTGCCTATATAGAAACTAATGAAAAAATTGATGGCATCATGGGACAATTACCCCGTGAAATAGAACGCCCAAAGGTAATCAAAGCGGGTGCAGGAGATATTCCAGTTTTTAATTTAAACGTTACTCAAAAAGGGCAAATTGATGGTTTGGGTTTACAACTTTCTGAATTTTGTGAGAATGTGCTTCGCCGAAGAATTGAACAAATGAAAGAAGTTTCTTTAGTGGATATGACAGGACTTTCAAAACCCGAAGTAATCATTATTCCAGACCGTTCAAAACTGCAAAGTCTTGGCATTACGGAGCAAATATTAACGCAGACCTTACAAAAAAATAATATTGAATTAGGCAATTTATTAGTGAAGGATGGTCAATATCAATACAATATTCGCTTTGCTTCAACCCTAAAAACACAGGCTGATATTGAAAATATTTATTTAAAAATTGGGGATATTCAGAAAGGTGGAGAACGAGTTTTGCAACTGAAAGACCTTGCAAAAATTAGTATTCAAGAACAAAAACTAAGGGGGCTTTATACTTTCAATGGCAAAAGGGCTGTATGTCTGTCTATTATTAAACAGTCTGATACACAGCTACTCAAACTCAGAAAAGAATTAAATGCTCAGATAGAACATTTTAAAGAGGACTATCCAACTTTAGAATTTAGCATTAGTCAAGACCAAACAGAGTTATTAGATTTATCCATCAGTAACCTCATTGGTAATATCTTGTTTGGCGGTTTGTGTACATTCGTGATGATATTTTTTTTTATGAATGACCTCAAAACTCCCATTCTCATTGGTATTGTTATTCCAGTTTCGTTGGTTGTTACTTTTCTTTGTTTTTATTTATTCCATATTTCAATCAACATCGTGTCATTGGCAGGTTTGGTTTTGGGAATTGGAGAAATCATTGACTCTGCCATCATTGTTATAGAAAATATTGAGCAATACCGTGAAGAAGGACATCCACTTGACGAAGCCTGTATTGACGGAACGCAAGAGGTTATTATGCCTTTGTTTACCTCCATTCTGACAAACTCAGCCGTATTTTTACCCCTCATTTTTATCAGTGGTATTGCAGGGGCATTATTTTTTGACCAAGCTATTGCCGTTTCACTATCTCTGGGAATTTCATTGTTATGTTCCTACACATTGATACCTGTATTGTATCGGCTATTTTACCTAAAAGAAGAGCGTTTGAAAGGATTTGTTCCGAAGAAAATCACATGGTTAATGCGACAATCTGAACGTATATATGATGGTCTGTTAAATTTAGTATTCAGACAAAAACTATTGATGTTAGGATTTTTTATCTTGCTAATAGTCATTATTATTCCAGTTTTCAAAAGCCTGGACAAAAGAGGAATGCCAATCATCAGTAGGACAGAATTAGAAGCAAAAATTGATTGGAATGAAGCCATTACCATTGAGGAAAACAACCGCAGAGTTAATCAAATTATTGATCAAATTGCCCCTAATACAGATAAAAACCTGACTATTAGTGCCTTTGTTGGGCAGCAACAATTTTTATTAAATAGAGAATTACAACAAAATTTCAATGAATCGCTATTGAGTATTAAGGTAAAAAGTAACAAAGAATTTGAGCAGACAAAGAAAGAAGTTGAAGATTTAATCAAGGTAAAATACCCTAATGCCATTGCTTCTTTTGGGGCAGCTAAAAACGTATTTGAAGCTTTATTCAATACCTCAGAAGCACCACTACAAGCACGTATTGTGAGCAATAACAAAGCAGAAGTGCCTGATATTCAAATGATAACACAAGTCTATCATCAATTGAATCAACAGGGCTTTATAACTTCACTCCCCTCTCAGCAAAGTAGGGTTTATATTCAAGTCCTAACCGAAAAAATATTGTATTATGATGTTGATTATGAGCGAATTGTCGAGGTTTTGAAAACCATTTTTAATGAAAATAATTTGGGAAGTTTAAAAGCTGAACAGAAATATATTCCAATCTTATTAGGCAGTAATTCCCAACACATTGATGCCTTGATACAAAACGCAACTGTCCTCAGTAATAAAGGGCAAATTTTACCGATAAAAGAACTGATAAGTATTTCAAATCAGAAAGATTACAAATCTTTCTTTTCTGGGAAAAATGGAGATTTTATTCCTTTTGATTTTAATTTGGCTAATCAAGAAATACCAAAAGCTCAAAGTGAAATTCAAAATACAATCTTGAAAAATGCCAATTTGAGCGTGAGTTTTACAGGAGGGTACTTTCGTAATTTGGGTTTCGTGAAGGAATTGGGAATAATTATTTTGGTGGCAATAGCATTACTTTATTTCATCCTCACTGCTCAATTTGAGTCCTTAGTACAACCTTTAATCGTTATGCTAACGATTGCCTTTGGACTTACGGGTGCAATGGTTCTATTGTTTTTTGCAGGAAATAGCATCAATATTATGTCCGCAATTGGTATGATAGTTTTGATTGGAATTTTAGATAATGATTCTATTCTAAAAATTGATACTATGAATCGTTCAAAAGATACCATGTCTTTAATTGATGCCATTAAACTATCAGGAAAACGTAGGCTAAAATCTCAATTAATGACTTTCTTGACTACTATTTTAGGACTTTTCCCGATACTATTTTCTTCTGGACTTGGTGCAGAGCTTCAAAAGCCCTTAGCTCTTTCTGTGATAGGTGGAATGTGCTTAGGTTTATTCATTTCATTGTCATTTATCCCTTTGATTTATTGGTTTATGTATAGCAGAAGAGTAGCAGTTGATTCAAGATAATAAATTTAGAGGATATTTACTTTTCAGAAATGACTTAAACGTTTGCTTAAATTCCTCTTTTCAAGGCTGAATAAATTAAACAAATAGTTTATGTATATTCCAGTGAAATAGGTTCTTCGTCAATTTTGGTGAAATCTACCATTTGCTGGTTATCACCACTCTTTTTCTAAGTAGCTGAAAAATCGCCCGACCGTACATTTGCCGTTTGATAGTTTTGAGCCTATTGACCTGACCCTCTACGGGGCCGTTGCTCCATTTAGACTCAAACCCATGAAAAACAGCCTTATAATCACTGAGAATTCCTTTGGCAAAACCTTTTATATGCTCTTCTTCATCATTTAGGATATTTTTGCACCAAGTCATTAACTTTTCTCCTGTTTTATCCTTCATAAATCTTCTGAAATTCAGAACAGCATTCCTGACTTTTCTGATGACAGGATTAGCGTCAATTAACCGAGTTAAATATGCTTTGGGAACTTCATCCGTCCAATCCTTGCGAAAAGACCCCAACCAAATACTTAATTGTTTTGAGGAATAATATTTCACTTTTACTATTTCAAGCATAGTTTCAACAATAGTTTTAGGGTAGCCTTTCATCAGCTCATAAACAGCCCTAATTTTATATTTAAAGCCTTTTTCTTGAATTTCTTTATAAAGATTTTTGACTGACTGTTCTCCTTCATTCCAGCGTTTTATGAGATAATCTTCGTAATCAAGAATATTACTTTTCTTGTGGTTTACTTTGGGAAGGAATGTTGTTCTTTCCCAATAGCTATTCAAGGTATTTCTTGGCATCCCAAAATTTTTTCTTCAGATTTTAATTCAACTGCAATCTGCTTAATACTTTGTCGTTGGGTATTCAAAAAATAATTTCTACCGAAGGATGCTCTAAAGGCCACTTTGTTAGCGTTTTAGCTTCCCTATCAGGTAGCAAATCAATTACTTTATTCTTCTCTAAATCAACAATGATTGTCCCATAATCAAAACGTTTCTTAAAAGCCCAATCATCCACTCCTATGATTTTGGGCAGAATTATTGGCTGAAATGGACACTTAATGATGAGCCTTAAAATCGTAGAAGCACTTACTTTTACAAAAGATAAAATTCCGATGCGTTGTGTGGGATTACCTCCTAATTCAAGCCCCATAGATGATAGTAATTCATTGAAGCGATCAAATCTTCTTGAATAACTCTGAAGATGTTATTGGAATCGCTCACTAAAAATCTTGCGAACACAATTTGTATTTTCACAAAAGAACTTCCGAACTTGTAAATGTACTGTGGTAATTTTTCCAGAAATCGGTAAATCACCAATAATTCTTAAATACCTACTGTGGATTTTAGAACTGCTCTCCCGACAAATAGGACATTGGCTTGATACTTGACTACTGACAACATTCAAATTTATGGTAGTGTCGGTATGCTGAAAATTGGAAAGGGTTAAATCCAGTGCAATGGGGAGAAATAGAGATTGTTCCACCCTCCAAAACTAAGCTAAAATAGAGGCTTTCACCAAAATTGACGAAGAACCTAAGAGATTTACAATAAGATTGTTAAAGAAATGCGGACAAATTTTAACTACGTATGTCGGAGGAATCTGGTTCTTCGTCAATTTAGCTAAAATCCTGTTTTGGAGTAAAAGAGAGAGCTAAATTAGAAATTGAATACTCTAAAACTTATTTCATTAGACTATATTTTAAATCATAATGATTTTCTTGAAGTTGAGTTTAAACAACTTTTTGTCAAATTTGAATGAGAGCCAATTTTGTCAGAATCATCTATTTCGGATAAAATGCTTTCTCTGAGACTTTTTTTAAATGTAATACTACCCCTTTTTACAGCTCTGTTGATATTTTTTTATGCTGTAAACCAACGACTTAACCCATATTTGCATATTTTCCCAAAAAGAAAAGTAATCCGAAAATTATATAAAACAAAGCCTTTAAAATATAATAACTTGAACATAAGGTTATTAGTATCTTTGCAGTAAGAATGAAAACACGTTTGACTCGCATATTTTGTTTGCTTATGGCAATGCAGGTACTTTTTATGAGTACAGGCTTCTCCATGATTGAGCATTATTGCAAGATAAAAGGCAAGCAAACGTTCATTTTTACAACTCCCCCCAAATGTTGTGCAAATAAAATCAAGCACGAAACTCAGTCAAAGTCATCAGTAATTAAGAAGAAAAAATGTTGTGAAGAACACACGACTTTTCTGAAAATTACGCCTAATGCTTCTCATGGTTATGAGGTAATACCAGATTTTGTGCATCACAACTGGATTGATATTACGCCAAAAATATCAATTGTTTCTGCTTGGGCATCTGAGGTCGTATCTTTTCAAGTTCCCCATTTTTACAGTCCAGCACCGCCACTTTCAGGGCGGAATCTTCTCGTATTTATTCAATCGTTTCTTATCTGATACAGTCGGTTAGAATTGCATCCTATTTTCTTGATTTTACCAAGAAAACGAACTCAATTTTTAAGCTAAACTGTATCATTTATGTTTCATATCACTCCTATTTCTGTTTTTCATAAACAGAAAAACTTACTCGTATTCCTGTATTTTATCACTTTCGGAGCATATTCTCAAAATCTAACAGGTATCGTTTTAGAGAAAAAAGCCGATGGCAAAACCGAAGCTCTCATTGGAGCAACTCTTCGTTGGAAAAATGCTCATAACGGAGCATCCACCAATTCAGAAGGTAAATTTACCTTGGTGAAAAGCCTTGAAAATCACGAACTAATTATTAGTTCGGTCGGCTACAAAACCGATACCATCATGGTACATTCGGTTAATTTTCTAAGGATTTACTTACAATCTGAAAGTTCAACTTTACAAGAAGTGGTCATTACGGCTGGTAGTACCAATATAGACCGCATGAATCCCATTCAAACGGAAATGATTACCGCTAAAACTCTTGGTAAAGCTGCCTGTTGCAACTTATCCGAAAGTTTTGAAACCAACGCCAGTGTATCGGTGAGTTATGCCGATGCGGTAACAGGTTCAAAACAAATTCAATTATTGGGATTAAGTGGTAATTACATCCAAACCAATACCGAAAATATCCCCAATCTCAGAGGCTTAAATACCACCTTTGGCATCAACTTTATTCCTGGCACTTGGATTTCTTCCATTGATGTTGGCAAAGGAGCTGGTTCTGTGGTAAATGGTTACGAATCCATGACAGGACAAATAAACATTGAACTCCAAAAGCCTGATTTAGCAGAAAAGCTATCCTTAAATACTTATTTTAGCAGTTTTGGACGGGCTGAAATTAACCTAAACCTTGCCAATAAAATCAATAAAAATTGGTCGGTTGGTTTACTTACTCACGCATCCACTTTACAAACCCGTTCGGATAAAAATAAAGATGGGTTCTTAGATTTACCCCTTTATTCACAGTATAATGCCTTGAATCGTTGGAAGTTTCAGAACGAAAAATACATGGTTCAATTTGGCATAAAAGGCTTGTACGAAGACCGTTTAGCTGGACAAACCAATTTCACAGCAGAACAAAGAGGTTCAAGATTGGTGTATGGTTTTGGAAGTTTAACCAAACGAATTGAATTTTTTAGTAAAACGGCAAGGCTATTTTCTGATAAACCCTACAAAGGATTAGGCTTAATTCTGAGTGGTATTATCCACGATAATCAGTCGTATTTTGGACTAAGAAACTATATAGGAAAGCAAAAAACTTTGTACGGTAATTTGATTTATCAAAACATTATTGACAATACCAATCATCAATATAAAGCAGGTTTAAGCTATTTATTGGATGATTATAACGAAACTTTATCGGGCATTACTCCACGACTCAGACAAGAATCGGTGACAGGTGCTTTTTTTGAATATACCTACACTTATCCTACCAAATTAACCGTAGTAGCAGGTGGAAGAGTTGATTTTCATAACCTGTACGGTACAAGATTTACGCCCAGAATTCATACCAAATATGACATAAGCCCAAGCGTACACCTGAGAGCGAGTGCAGGTAAAGGCTGGCGAGTGTCCAATCCCTTAGCGGAAAATTATGGTTTATTGGTCAGTTCCCGAAGTGTACAAATTGACTCCAATTTGCAACCCGAAGAAACATGGAATTATGGCGTAAGTCTGAGTAATGAATTCCTACTATTTGGCAAAAAAGCCTCTTTAATTTTTGATACCTATCGAACCGATTTTCAAAATCAATTGGTGGTAGATATGGAAACGGCAGGTTTGCTCAAATTCTATAATTTACAAGGACGCTCATATTCCAATAGTTTTCAAGCAGAATTTAATTATACCCCTATCAAACGATTTGAGGTGAAATTAGCCTACCGTTTATTTGATGTGAAAAATGATTTTACCAACGAAGACGGTTCAAAAACCTTATTAACTCGTCAGTTTTTAAACCGAGATAGAATTTTATTTAACGTTGGCTACGCTTTGCCGTATGATAAATGGAAGTTTGATTTTACATGGCAATGGAATGGTGCAAGGCGATTACCCAATATGCCCGAACACTTAGGGTTGAATTGGCAGACCACCGCCCCTGCATTTTCTAATATCAATGCCCAAGTTACCAAAACATTCTTGAAATGGGATATGTACGTGGGAGGTGAAAACCTCAATAATTTCACGCAAGCCAATCCCATCATTGCTGCTGATGACCCCTTTGGAAGAAATTTCGATGCGGGTATGTCGTGGGGACCCATTATTGGGCGAATGGTTTACGTGGGAATGCGTTACAAAATCAAATAAATTTTACAGAACCATGAATTTATATATCAAAAATATGGTTTGTGACCGCTGTAAAATGGTGGTTACAGACATCTTTAAACAAATCAATATTTCACCCATTAGTGTAGGATTGGGCGAAGTTGTTATCCAAGAAGACCTAAGCGAAGAACAGGAAGATGCTCTGAGTGTTCGTTTGCAGCAAGTCGGTTTTGAATTATTATCCGATAAACGAATTCAAACGGTGGAAAAAGTGAAAACTACCATTATCGAGTTAGTGAATGAACATCCTGATATACTCCGTAAATACAATCCATCGGTCTATATTTCAGAAAAAGTGGGCAGAGAATACAAATACTTGACGACTATATTTTCAGCAATAGAAGGAAATACCATCGAGCAATTTTTGATTTGTCAGAAAATTGAAAAAGTCAAAGAATTACTCATTAAAGATGAATTATCGCTGAGTCAAATATCCGATGTTTTACAGTATAGTAGTGTTCAACATCTTTCGATGCAATTTAAAAAAATAGTAGGTTTTACAACGACTCATTTTAAGGAATTACAAAAACAAAAATATGTATTAAAAGAATAAACATCATTTAAACTTCAAAAAATAACAGAAAAATGAAAAAGATTATCATTCCTATTTTTAGCATCATGTTAGGTGGTTGTATGAATATGACAACCGAACAGCCACAATTAAATATTAACTATCCAGCCGCTTATGTGGTTAATGGCGAGAGTAGCACGTTATCCGTTATCAATTTGAATACCAACGAAGTAACTGATTTAATCCAATTGACCGATAATTCTGGTACTCAAATGTCGGGTATGAATATGGGAGCATTTTTATCTTATCCACATCATATCTATTTGAATCCTGCAAAAACACAGATTTCGATTGCAGCACCTGGCATGGATTTAAGTGCTGGACATTCCATTAATACCGCAGGAATGACTGGCAAAGTAGCCGTTTTGGATGCCAACAAAGGTACTAATGTGAAAGTTTTTGATTCTATCGGTATGAACCATAATGCTATTTATACGCCCGATGGAGCAGAAATCTGGACTTCTCAAATGGATGAAGCAGGAAAAATACTGGTCTATGATGCTAATACCTACGCTTTAAAAACGAAGATTTCAGTAGGAAAAGAACCTGCCGAAATTACTTTTTCCAATGATGGAAATACGGCTTTTGTAGCCAATGGCATGGATAATACCGTAACAGCGATTAACCCTAATACCAAAATTATTGTAGGTACAATTCCCGTTGGGCTGAATCCTGTGGGAGCGTGGACGGGTTCGGATAATCGAATGTACGTGGACAATGAAGATGGTCAATCAGTTTCCATTATTGATGTAAAAACCTTGAAAGTGGTAGAAACCATTGCATTAGGTTTTATGCCAGGTTATGTAGCGTATCAAGGTGATATGAAAGAAATGTGGGTAACTGACCCAATGGCAGGTAAAGTGCATTGGTGGACAAAAGATACCAGTGGTAAAATGATTCATGCAGGAGCATTTGCCACCGCTGGAGGAAGTCATGCCATTGCCTTTAAAGACATGACGGCTTACGTGACCAATCAAGAAGCTGCCAGTGTTTCTGTCATTGATGTAATGCAACACAAGGTTACAAAGACAATTTCGGTAGGTAAAAAACCCAACGGAATCGTTATTAGATAAAATATAAATAATTTAAAATCAATTAATTAAACGCAAAAAACTCATCCAATGAAAAATGCAATTTTAACCATCATACTGGTAATTTCTTCTGTTATTAGCTACTGTTCAACTCCAAAATTAGAAACGGTAAAAATTAAAACTTCTGCCATTTGTGAAATGTGCAAAGCAACGATTGAAAAAAAGTTAGCTTTTACCAAAGGTGTAACTGAATCCAATTTGAATTTAGATGATAAAGTAGTAACGGTCATTTATAATCCTAAAAAAACGGATGTACAGAGTATCAAAAAATCTATTTCCGAAGCAGGTTATGATGCCGATGAAGTGATGGCAGATGAAAAAGGATACAATAAACTATCAGATTGTTGCCAAAAAGATGCTAAACCGCATCATTGATTTACGTTCATCAATTGGACTTTTAAACATTAAAATCTAAAATCATGAAAAAAATATTGGTTGTCTGTTCATTACTTGCTTGCTTTTCAGCCAAAGCACAATTGAACATTCCAGAGCCGAGGCAACAAACCGCTACCCACGCTGGACACGATATGAGTAAAGACATGGGAGGTATGAAAATGGAAAATACTACCCCAAAACCAACATTAGACCCAGAAGTACAGGCGAGCATCACCAAAAGTTTAAGTAATTATTACGCCTTGAAAAATGCGTTGATAGCCGATGATGGAAATACTGCCAATGTACAAGCAGGTGAATTAGTAAAGACGATTTCGGCATTGCCAATGGCAAAATTAAATACCCAACAGCACACCCTTTTCATGGGATTATCCGAAAAAATCAAATTTGATGCCAGCCATATTAACGAAACAAAAGACGTAAAGCATCAAAGAGAGCATTTTAATGATTTATCGAATAATGTTTTTGCTTTGGTAAAAGGCTTAAATGCGAATCAAAACCCTGTTTATCAACAATACTGCCCAATGGCAAAAGCGTATTGGTTGAGTGATAACGCTGCGGTGAAAAATCCGTATTATGGAAAGCGTATGCTTACTTGTGGAAAGGTATCGGAGACGTTGAAGTAAATAAATAAACCCGAAAATTATATAAGACATACTCTAAATTGCGTAACAATCAATTTGCTGATTTTCAAAACTTTACATTATATAAATAACTCTATAAAATGTAAACCGTATAAAAATGAAAAATTCAAAAGTATGTATAGATGCTTGTTTAGCTTGCATGATTGAATGTGAAAAATTGCAGACCATGCCACTTGTTGCAAGACTTGTGCAGAAGCGTGTAGAAAATGTGTAGAAATCTGTAAAATGTAGAAAATGACACATACCTATCAACTCTCGGGTATGACCTGTGGTAGCTGTGAAGCCAAAGTAAAAAGTAGTTTGTTAAGTTTAGAAAATGTTACCTCGGTAGAAGTGTCAAAGGATTCTAATACTGCCATGATTTCAATGGATAAGCATATTGCCCTTAGTGATTTTCAAAAATCATTAGGAGGAACGGAGAGTAAATACCAAATATCAGCCTTGCAACATACTGAAATTGTAGAGCAAGCAAAATCTTGGTTTGAGACTTACAAGCCCATTTTATTGATTTTTGGCTACATTTCAGCAGTAACTTTATTAATTCAAATGGGGAATAATTCTTTTAATTTTATGCAATGGATGGGGCATTTTATGGCAGGTTTCTTCTTAGTATTCTCCTTCTTTAAGTTGTTGAATTTAAAAGGATTTGCTGAAAGTTATCAAATGTATGATGTGCTTGCGAAACAAATACCTGTTTGGGGTTATCTGTATGCTTTTATTGAATTGGGATTAGGTTTGGCGTATTTAATGAACTTCCAACCCATGTTAATTAATACCATAACTTTTGTAGTGATGAGTATTAGTATCATTGGGGTTTTGCAAAGTGTGTTAAACAAAAAGAAAATCCAATGTGCTTGTTTGGGGGCGGTGTTTAATTTACCGATGAGTACCGTAACTATTATTGAAGATGCTTTGATGATTGTGCGGGCGTTACGTTAAATTATTGAGCTTTAAAATAATCTTTTTGCCTACCTGTTGCACTGGTTTTTCTCCTACATTTGCCCAATGAAATTCTTTTCAGTCATATTCTCTTTATACATTCTCATTCTCTCGTGTATGCCTTGTGGTGATACGGAAGACTGTAAGGTATTGGATAATGGAAAAGAAACTTTTTCGCAAACTGACCACCAAGACCACCAAGAGGATACAGAATCATGTTCACCTTTTTGTACTTGTGCTTGTTGTGGTTCAACCATTGTTTTTAGTTTTCAGTGTGCTGTCTTAATGACTGAAAATACCCCTTCTTTTTTTTCCCTAAGTGAGAGAATCATCCCTAAAAATGACTCTTTTGCTTCTAATTTCTACGGAAATATTTGGCAGCCGCCCAAAATCTAAAATGTTGATATTTTACTGTTTTTAATCATTACTGATAAGCCCTTTTCAGTAGGGTTTTCTGTATTTCAATAAAATTTAGATTCAAAAAATGTTAGATAAAATCATTCATTTTTCCATCAATAATAAATTTATTGTGGGATTATTCACGTTGGCATTGGTGCTGGTGGGCATTTACAATTTAAGTCGTTTGCCCATTGATGCCCTACCCGATATTACCAACAATCAAGTACAAGTTATTACTACCGCCCCTACTTTGGCAACCCAAGAGGTAGAACAATTTATTACTTATCCCATTGAGCAAACGATGAAAACGATTCCTAAAATCGTTGAAATGCGTTCTTTTAGCCGTTTTGGGTTAAGTGTAATTACCCTTGTTTTTGAGGAAAACGTAGATATTTATTGGGCAAGGCAGCAAATGAGTGAAAAACTCAAAGATGCCGAAAGACTGATTCCCAAAGGAACAGGCATTCCCGAATTAGCTCCCATTAGTACAGGTCTGGGCGAAATTTACCAATATGTTATTTACGCTAAAAAAGGTTTTGAAACTCAATTCGATGCCTCAAAACTGCGTAGTATTCAAGATTGGGTGGTGAAACCTCAACTATTGGGAACGGCAGGAATTGCCGAAGTAACTACTTTGGGTGGCAGTCTGAAACAGTATGAAATAGCTGTGCAACCTGACCGACTCAAAAGTATGAATGTAACCATTACAGATATTTTTGAAGCCCTCGAAAAGAACAATGAAAATACAGGTGGTGCATACATCGACAAACAGCCTTATGTCTATTTTATTCGGGCTTTGGGAATGGTTAAAAACATTCCTGATATTGAAAAAATAGTTGTCAAAACTAATAATGGCATTCCTATTTTAGTCAGAGATGTTGCCAAAGTACAAGAAGGTTCAGCTTTGCGATACGGAGCTGTTACCAAAGATGGCAAAGGGGAAGTGGTAGGCGGAATGGTGCTGATGCTCAAAGGTGAAAACTCGTCCGCAGTGGTAAATCGAACCAAAGCCAAAGTTGAACAAATCCGTAAATCATTGCCCGAAGGCGTGGCTCTTGAACCATTTATTGACCGAACAAAATTGGTTAATCATGCCATTGGAACAGTTGAAAGCAATCTTTTGGAAGGAGCATTGATTGTCATTTTTGTGTTGGTATTGCTTTTGGGCAATTGGCGAGCAGGTTTAATTGTGGCATCCGTTATTCCTTTGGCGTTACTTTTTGCCGTAATCATGATGAATCTTTTTGGCGTGAGTGGCAACTTAATGAGTTTAGGAGCGATTGATTTTGGACTTATTGTGGACGGTGCAGTTATTATTGTAGAAGCGGTTATCCACCGACTTCACCAAAATAAAGAGGGCAATTTGGATAGCCAACAAATGGATGATGAAGTTTTACACGCTGCCACCAAAATCAGAAGTAGTGCTGCTTTCGGTGAAATCATTATCTTAATTGTGTATTTACCTATTTTGGCTTTGGTTGGTACAGAGGGAAAAATGTTTAAACCAATGGCTCAAACGGTTTCCTTTGCTATTTTGGGAGCTTTTATACTTTCGCTGACTTACGTCCCAATGGCTTCTGCTTTGTTTTTGAGTAAAACCATTAGCCATAAAAAGAATATTTCAGATAAAATTATCGACTTTGTTGAGCGTTTTTATCGCCCAATTTTAGAGAAAGCCTTACAATTAAAAGCACTTGTTTTAAGTATTTCAGTAGCATTATTCTTGATAGCCTTATTGGTTTTTAGTCGGATGGGGGGCGAATTTATTCCTACTTTGGAAGAGGGAGACTATGCTATCAATTTTAGAATTGCCAATGGTAGTTCTTTGAGTATGAGTATTGAAACTTCCACCCAATTAGAAAAAATACTGAAAAATAAATTTCCCGAAGTAGTAGAAGTAGTAGCAAAGATTGGTTCTGCCGAAATTCCCACTGACCCCATGCCCATTGAAACGGGGGATTTAATTATCATTCTAAAAGATAAAAAAGAATGGACAACGACCCAAGATTTCTATGAATTGGCGGAAATGATGAAAGAAGAAATGGAGCAAATTCCAGGCGTTGGTTTTGAAGTTTCGCAACCTATCCAAATGCGTTTTAATGAATTAATGACGGGCGTAAGAAGTGATGTAGCCATTAAAATCTTTGGGGAAGATTTAGAAAAATTAGCGGCAACCGCCAATAATGCTATTGGTTTAATCGGAAATATTGAAGGTGTGGCAGACATCAAAGCCGAGCAAGTGACGGGTATGCCACAAATTACAGTACGTTATAATCCTGATAAAATGGCTCTGTACGGCTTGAACGTAGGCGATTTGAACAAAGTTGTACGAACAGGTTTTGCAGGAGAAGCCACAGGAGTGGTTTATGAAGGTGAAAAACGTTATGATTTAGTGGTACGTTTAGATAAGGATTTTCGTCAGGATATTTCTAACGTAAAAAATATATTCATCAGCCTTCCATCGGGTAATCAAATTCCTTTGGAACAAGTGGCAGACGTAAATTTTGAGCAAGGTCCCGCCCAAATAAGTCGTGAAGACGGCAGACGTAGAATTGTCATTGGCTTGAATGTTCGTGGACGGGATGTAAAATCGGTGGTCAATGATATTCAAGCAAAATTAGATAAAAAATTGAAATTGCCCGAAGGCTATTATGTAACGTATGGCGGGCAATTTGAAAATTTAGTGGAAGCCAATAAACGGCTTGCAGTAGCTGTTCCTGTGGCATTACTCTTGATTTTTATTCTCTTATTCTTCACTTTTAAATCCGTCAAACAATCCCTTTTAATTTTTACTGCCATTCCCCTGTCAGCCATTGGAGGCGTATTCGCTTTGTGGTTGCGTGGAATGCCTTTTAGTATTTCGGCAGGAATTGGTTTCATTGCCCTTTTTGGCGTAGCAGTTTTAAATGGAATTGTACTCATTGGCTATTTTAATCAATTAAAAGCCGAAGGTTGGGACGATATTTTAGAGAGAATTAAAGAAGGGACAAAAGTACGTTTACGTCCCGTAGTAATGACAGCAGCCGTAGCTTCGTTGGGTTTTCTACCAATGGCATTGAGTAGCGGTGCTGGGGCAGAAGTCCAAAAACCTTTGGCTACGGTGGTGATTGGTGGACTGATTACGGCTACTTTACTGACGCTGATTGTGTTGCCAATTTTATATTTATTATTAGAGAAAAGTCTAAAAGTAAATAAATCAATTGTTACGACCATTATTTTATTGTTGTTTTTGGGAGGAAATATCAATGCCCAACAACCTTTAAATTTAAGTCAAGCCATAGAATTAGGACTAAGAAACAACCAACACATCCAAGTTAATGAGCTGAATATCAAGGCACAAAATCAATTAAGACCAACTGTCAAAGAATTGCCAAAAGCAAAGATAAACGCCATGTTGGGGCAATACAATACCCGAAGTTTTGACCAAAATTATAGCATTTCGCAAGAATTTAGTCCTTTCTTATTTCAAGCAAAAAAGGAGTTAATTAACGCCAATATCAAAAAAAGTGAACTGGAATTATTGCTAACAAAGCAAGATATTACCGCCCAAATTCGCCAATCTTGGAATGCCATTTTGTATTGGTCAGCCGTGAATGAATTATTACTGAAACAAGAAGAATATTTACAGATTTTTGTCAAATCAGCAAGTCTAAAATTTACAACAGGTGAGAGCAATCTTTTAGAAAAAACCACCGCTGAAACCCAACAACAAGAATCCATCCAAATCAGGAAACAAAACGAAGGCATGATTTTACGAGAGAAAATCAAACTCAAAAGCATTCTCAATTGGAAAGAAGATTTTGTATTGACTGAAAACAGTTTTGTTCCTGCCAAAGCCTTGTATGCTGATTCGGTTTTCCTCAATCAAACGCCTGTGTTAGCACTTGCTATGCAACAAATTGAGCTTGCCAATGCCAATAAAAACGTTGAAAAAGCCCTGAGAAAACCCGATTTTACGGTAGGGTATTTTTTGCAATCACTCACGGGTAATCAAGACATTGAAGGACAAAGTTTTTATTATAATGGTGTTCCCCGTTTTCAAGGCGTTAATCTCGGTATCAGTATTCCACTATTTGACAAAGCAAGCAAAGCTAAAATTCAAGCCGCTGAAACAATAATTTTAGGACAACAAAAAAATGCTGAATACCTTAAAAATCAACTCAGTAGCCAGTTACTCCAACAAATTGAAGAGCAAAAGGTCAATCAATCCTTGATAGATTATTACACCAAAACGGCTTTGCCTAATGCAGAAACGATTGGGAATAATGCCAAAAAAGCCTTCCAAAATGGCGAAATTGGTTATGTGGAATACTTGCAAAGTTTAGATACGGTGTTGAAAATTCAGCAGAATTACCTCAACGCCGTTAATCAATTCAATCAAAATAATATCAATATTCAATATTTATTGAACAATTAAAAAAATAGAACATGAAATTTAATCATCATATCATAAAATATAGTGCTGTACTTTTTGTAATCATCAGTATTTTATCCTGTCAAAAAAGTACCGAAACCACCACAATCGAAGAACATCACCAAGACGAAAAAGGGACGGTTGAACTTACCCAAGCACAGGTGAAAGCATCACAAATTATCTTGGGAAATTTTGAACGGAAAAACCTGAGTGAAGTCGTTACTGCTAATGGATATACCAAATTACCCCCTCAAAATCAGGCAGATGTGTCGGTTTTTATGGCAGGAATTATTAAATCCATTGCTGTGATAGAAGGACAATATGTAAAAAAAGGACAAAATTTAGCTACTTTTCAAAGCATAGAATATAATAATCTGCGTTTGCAGAAAGCAAAATTAACCGAAGAAATACAACAGGCTAAGGTAACGAAAGAGTATTTAAGCATAGATTTCAACCGTCAAAAAGAATTGAGTGAAGAAAACATAACGGCTAAGAAAATCTTTCAAAAAATAAGTGCCGACTTTGAAGCCATTAAAAGTAAAATTGAAAATTTAGAACACCAAATCAAGATTTTAGAACAGACTATTTCACTTAGTGGAAAAGAAAATTCTACCTCCATTGCGATTTTAGCCCCTATTTCGGGTTATATCACAGCAGTAAATGTAAAAATTGGAAGTAGTGTAGCTCCAAACACTTCTCTATTTTCAATCGTGGATAATTCCAAAATGCACGTTGATTTATTGGTGTATGAAAAAGACCTTTTTAAAATTAAAGTAGGGCAAAATGTACGTTTTGTGCTGACCAATCGAGGAAATCAAGAAATTATGGGCAATATTTTTAGCATTGGTCAAGCCTTTCAAAATGAAACGAAATCAGTAGCGGTTCATGCAGATATTAACAACCATAAAGCAGGTCTCATTTCGGGAATGTATGTAAGTGCCTTAATTGATATTGGTAAAAATGACGTAAACACCTTGCCTATTGATGCCGTAGTGAAAGCAGAAGGGACGACATTTATTTTTATTCAAGATGTTGAAGCGACAAAAGGCAAAGAAGAAAAAGAAAGTAATGAACAAAAAGAAGGCGTACATTTTAAGCGAATTGAAGTAAAAACGGGAACAGCCCAATTAGGGTTTATTCAAGTTAGCCCTCTTCAAGAAATCCCATCGGGAGCAAAAATTGTATTAAAAGGTTCGTATTATTTACAATCATCCATTGCCAATGCCGAAGGTGGCGATGAACATTAAGGTAAATCAAAAGGTAATATTTTTCTTCGTAATCTATATTTAATAATTAATGTGTACCTAATAATATTTTTAGATTAGCCTAAAAACGTTATACATTTGCATATAAATTTTAATTAGGATAGAATATGAAAGTAAAATATTACCTTTTCATCTTAACATTGGGCATTTTTTTTACAACCGCTTGCGAGGCACTTTTGCCCGTTTCACCCACTGAGGATGAAGTTTTAGATGGAACAATCGCAGCATTGAATACCGCAGAAACGGCTCAACATTTACGGGGAGATATTGCCTTTACAAAGGTTTTTACCTCCGTAACAGGTCTGGGACCCATATTTGTATCCAATTCATGTGTAAGTTGTCATGCTGGCGATGGTAAGGGACATCCCTCTGCCAGTTTGATTCGTTTTGGGCAAACCGATGAAACAGGCAATCAGTTTCTGACAATGGGAGGTCCTCAATTGCAACATCAAGCCCTAATAGGTTTTATGCCCGAAACCCTACCTTTGGGGGCTTCACATTCTACTTTTGTTGCTCCAATAAATACAGGGTTAGGTTTTTTAGAAGCAGTTTCCGATGCTGATATATTGGCATTAGCTGACCCTGATGATAAAGATAATGATGGTATTTCTGGCGTTGTTAATTGGATTGAATTGCCCGATTTTGTAAAACCAATGCCCAATGCCATTAGCAAAGATGGTAAATATATAGGTCGTTTTGGCAGAAAAGCAGGGGCATACAATCTATTCAATCAAGCGGTGAATGCCTATAATCAAGATATGGGAATTGTGAGTTCTTTTTCACCCATCGACGCTTATAGCGGTAAAGAGTCTGACCCCGAAGTAAGTAATGCCGAAATTGCAGATATTGTGCAATACATACAAACGCTCAAAGCTCCCATTCAAAGAGGGGCTGAAATGGCAGACATAAAAATGGGAAAGCAACTTTTTATGAGTATTCAATGCGGTGCTTGCCATCAGCCAAGTATGAAAACTAATAGTTCGACTATTGCAGGATTATCCAACAAAACATTTAGTCCTTATACCGATTTATTGATGCACGACATGGGGAAAGTCTTAGACGATAACTATACCGAAGGTTCTGCCAAAACCTATGAATGGCGAACAACGCCACTTTGGGGATTAGGATTGGCTAAAAATTCGCAAGGAGGAAAATACTATTTAATGCACGACGGGAGAGCAAAAAGCATTGAAGAAGCCATCAATCTACATGGTGGAGAATCCCAAAAAAGCAAGGCAAAATATACCGCTTTGAGCAATACAGAAAAACAACAATTATTAGCCTTTTTAGAAAGCCTTTAACATGGAAAGACGTGATTTTATTCGTACAAATTGCCTCGCTTGTCTTGGTTGGAGTACCATCTTAACTACCCTAACAGGTTGTATTTCAGCTTACTATGCCAAACAAGTTGATTTTAAACAAAACAATTTAATTGTCAAAAAGAGCGAGTTTGTTGAAATCAAAAAAGATAAAAAAATAATCCGTAATGTCATTGTAGCAAAATACGAAAAATTAGGTTTTCCAATTGCTCTTTTTCGTTTGGGCGAAGAACAATATTCAGCCGTTTATTTGGAATGTACCCACCAAGGCAACGAAGTACAACCACACGGAGACTATTTAGTTTGTGAAGGACACGGAAGCGAGTTTGATAATAAAGGAAAAGTAACGCAAGGGCCAGCCGAAAAACCTTTAAGAACCTTTATGGTTAAAACCGACCAAGAAAATATTTACATTGATTTATCGTAATGAAGATGAAAAAATATCAACTATTATCTGTACTATTAGTGTTTTGTCAATTTGTTTATGCTCAGACAGATACAACAATTTTTAGACGAAAAGTGGTCTTAGATTCTGCCCAAAATGGGATGAATATGGATGCCGTTTATAATCGACCTTTCCTCCAAATTGGGCGTACACCTCTGGGCATAGGAGGATATGCCGAAATGAACACCAATTATGCCGTTACTGATGGAAAAGGTGAAGGTTTTTCTTTTCAAATGAGACGAATGACCCTATTTTTGGGCGGGAGCTTGCACCGAAAAATTAAATTTATGTCCGAAATTGAGTTTGAAGACGGCACAAAAGAAATTAATATTGAATTTGCTGCCCTTGATTTTCAATTCAATAATTTGGTTAATTTTCGAGCAGGAATAATCATGAATCCGATTGGAGCATTCAACCAAAACCATGATGGTCCAAAATGGGAATTTAGCGACCGCCCCATTTCAGCAACGCAAATGCTCCCTGCCACTTTTAGTAATGTAGGCATGGGTTTTTATGGTAAAAAATATGCCAAACAATGGGTTTTCGCCTATGAAGCCTATTTAACCAATGGTTTTGACGATACCATTATTGACAACCAAGCCAGCCGAACCTCTTTACCTGCTGCCAAAGCGAACAAAAATCGTTTTGAAGAAAGTAGCAATGGACAACCGCTTTTTACGGGAAAAATAGCCATTAGAAATCGAAAAATAGGAGAATTGGGACTTTCGTATATGGGTGGCGTTTACAATAAATTTCAAGACGATGGGATGGTTTTATTTTAGATGAAAAAAGAGCCGTAAAAGTATTCGCCTTAGATTTTAATACAACCATCAAAAAAACAAAAACCTTCATTACAGCCGAATGGGCTTGGGTAAATGTTGATTTACCGCCAAATTATACGGTACAATTTGGTAGAAAACAAAGTGGGGGTTTCATTGATATTGTTCAACCCATTTACAAAAAGCCATTAGTGGGCTTTCCAAATTCAGTTTTGAGTTTTGCCTGTCGTTTTGAACAAGTAGATTGGAATGTAGGGATATTTAAAGAAACAGGCGATAATATTTACGATGAAGTATTTTCTATTATGCCAGCCCTCAGTTGGCGACCCATTCCATCAACTGTCATTCGTTTTAGCTATCGTTATCAAAAACAGTGGGATATTTTGGGTAATCCCCCAGCCCGTACAGGAGCATTTCAGTTAGGCGTTTCGAGTTATTTTTAAGCGTATGTTCTGGAATTACAACTTATTGATAATAAATGAGATAAAAGCGATTTGTAACATAGACTCAGCCAATTTAGCTAACCAAAGCTTCTTTCGACCTGCCAACGTTTTTTTGTGGAATAAACCCTTTCGTTGATTCTGGTTTTTGTGCAATTTCAAACTCCCACTTATAGGTTATTCAATATATTAGACTTCCTGCGAAAGTGTTTTACGACTTAAAACACTTTCGCAGGAAGTCTATTCTTTAAATGTGCTGTTATAGCCATGTCTGCTGTTATTTTTTAACCTTTGACAATAAACCTTCTACTTTCTTTACAATGGCTTTTTGTTCGGAAAAAGGGGGCATCTTTTAACTTCGTACCATTAAGTAGTCGAGCAAAAATTTTCGAGTGTTTCAATGGTAATTAGTGCAATCAATGCCCCAATAAGCGATATTTGATAAACACGATAACTTTTGCTCAATCACTTAAAATTAGCTTGCCCATTTTGTTAAATAGTATTAGGCTCTATTTGAATTTTGCGACAAACTCTTAAGTTTTTTAAAAACCCTTAGAAATAAAAATATCGCAAATTTCTGATAATCAACCAATTATAAGACTCATTTTAGATTTAATCCAAATGGTGATTTCGCCCAATATTACAACATCACCAAAATATTGATTTTGGTCAATATAGACAAGATTTAAGATTTTGGAGTCCAAAACAAAAAATAGGAGATTTTGAGGTTTTTGAAAGGATAGGCTAACTTGCTATACAGAAACCAAGTTAGCCTAATCATAAGTGCAAATTTTGCACTTATGATTAAAATGCAGAAAATCAATAAGTTATATAAATTTTTTCAATTCTTTTACTTTTTGCACTAATGCTAAATAATCCGATTTTGTACTTATACTGATAACTAATTTGGCTATTTCTTTTTTCCGATTTATGCTCTCATCGCTTACTTTTACTAAATCAGTTTCATTTTCCTTAAATGGATTCAGCGAAGTTAATGTTCCAGATTCAATTGTTTCATCTCTACCCAAATTTTGAATATGCGAACGACTCGTATTGATATTACCTGCTAAAACTTGTTGTTGAAGTTCTGGAGCTAACTTGGCGATTCCTGCCGCAAAATTTCCATCGTTTTTGATTGTTCTTGGACTAACTTTAAATTCAGTAGCTAAAATTTCTGAAAAATCACCCTCTTTTTCTGTTCTATCATATTTCCCTTGAATTCCTTTTTCTCGATTATATCTCAAACCTCTAAAGTATGACATTTGCTCAGGTGTGAGATTACGACGACCTAATTGGTAGTCAATCATATAATCTTTTACCTGCTCAATACTCTCAAATTGTAAGAGAACAATTTTAAAATCAATGGCATATTTTTGACAAATTGAATATCTATTATGTCCATCAATTAACACGTAAACCACTTTCTCTGGATTATCAGAATTAGCATCTAAAACCTTCTGAGTTGTTTCCCAAATAGCTAAAGGGTCTTTACAACCTTGTTTTAAAATATTAGATTCTAAATTCGATAATTCATCTGAAGATAAAGGCGTAATAAACTGTCTAAGTTCTTCAACAACAACTATTTCTTTTTTTATTTTTTCTAATTCTGAGAACGTAGAATTAGGAAGTTGAGCAGTAACTGATTTTAGTCCTGTCATAAAATCTTTTGCCATGATAAAAAATCTTAAATTTTTATTACTTCTTTTGTTAATTCCATATATTGATTTGCTGAGCCAGATTTACCCGAATAGGTAAAAATATCTTTCTTGGCTACTTGAGATTGCTTAATCGTCGTAGAAACATCAATTACAGTATCAAAAATGGTAAAATGAGAATATACTTCTTTGATATGGTCTATCATTCCACGATGTACACTTTGGTTTTTGTGAACCATCGTGAAAAAAATACCTTTCACCTTTAAAGAATAATTTAGATGCTCTCTTATTTCGAATATTCTATTGAAAAGATTTTCGACTCCATGATAAGCAGAAGCTTCTGGCTGAATAGGAATCAAACATTCATGTGAAGCCACTAATGCACAGGTGGTTAAGATATTTAAAGATGGCGGGCAATCAATCAGGATATAATCATATTTATCTAAATACGGTACCAAATTATTGTATAATCGTTTTTCACTTCCGATTGAATTTACTAATTCAGATTCACGATATGCCATTTTAATATCCGAAGGCACAATGTGTAATTTTGGCTCAATTTCAATAATTGGCAAAGGTGCTTTATCCAACAATGTCTCTATTAGTTGACTGTCAGGACGGTGTACGCCAAAACATTGAGATAAATTCCCCTGTGAGTCAATATCAATCATTAAAATTCTATTTCCCATCAATGATAAAGCTTTCCCAATGTTAATTGTAGAAGTTGTCTTACCGACCCCTCCTTTATGGTTTACAACCGAAATAATCTTTGCTTTACTAAAAAGCTCATCAGAATATCCATATCCCCGCAATACAGGTAATAATTTAGATAAATGATTTTCATTAAGGTTTATGAGTCCACCTTGTGCTTTATAAAGTGTTTTTGAAGGCAATCCAGCTTCTTTCTCAATCTGTGAGTGATTTAAAGCTGGCTTCATTTGTAAAAAACGAAGAACAATATCTTGAGTTAGCATGATAATAGAATATTTTACCCAAATATAGATAATTATTTATCATTTTACACTACAAAAGAACTATTTATATCCTAATAATTATATACACTAAAACTAAAATTGTAAAAACGACTTTTATAGGGTTTGTGTGTTGTGTTTCTTTCAGATGATGTAAATACTTGATAGTCAGAACATTGTATATTAAATTATTGATATGTGAAATTGTAAAAACGACTTTTATAGGGTAACAAAGCTCACTAATAACAATACAAACTTTTTAAATGTATATCAGTTAAAATAAAAGTGGCTATTTGTCCAGTAACAAACCATTAAAAGATGGATTTCTCACAAATAGCTTAAACCTATTATTTTTAGTAATTTATTTTACTGTTTGTTTTTCTTTTATTTAATTTCTTATTCTTTTCATTCTTTCAGCCATTGTAAGCCATTGATAATCAAAATGTTATAGGGTTTAAAACGACTTTTATAGGGTTTAAAACGACTTTTATAGGGTTTAAAACGACTTTTATAGGGTCTTAAAACGACTTTTATAGGGTTTAAAAACGACTTTTATAGGGTTTAAAACGACTTTTATAGGGTCTTAAAAACGACTAACAAAAAAATAAGTCGTGATGATAAATATTTAATTTAGATAAGCAGTATCTTTGAATTACGACAACAAATATTCAAAGTCGTTTTTCTACTATGGAAAGCATACAACAATTACCCGAAAAAAGAGAAATGGCTCTACAAGCCATTTCTAAAGACCCATATAGGTTAATAAAAACCAATCCAATTATTAATGCGAAGTTTGATATTACAGCAGTTCAAATGAAAGTATTTTTAAAGGTTGTAGCGTCTATTGACCAAAGTGGTGATGAAATGCCAGAAATTAGTATTTCCATCAAAGAGTTTCAAGAATTTGTGGGAGGTAAAGCCAAAAATATTCATAGTTACTTACAAGATGAATTGACCAAACTCCGTAAAAAAGATTTATATTATGAAGACGATAGAATCCGATTAGAAGCAAGCTTTTTCAGCTCAATCATTTATCATAAAAAAGAAGGCTATTTTACGTTTGAATTTTCAAAAAATATAAAACCGTTTCTACTTCAAATCAAAGATAATTTTACCGTTTTAGATATTCGCAATATTATGTATTTGGATAGTATATACGCTATCCGTTTTTATGAATTTTGTAAAGAATTTGAACGTTTTAGAACATTTGAATTTGAGGTAGATGAACTGAAAGAAAAATTTGGGCTTACAGATAGATATAAAAATTATTTTGACTTTAAATTAAAAGTAATAAGTCAAGCAAGAGCAGAATTGATAAAGAATTCTGAGCTATATTTTGATTTTGAAGAAATCAAAATAGGGAAGAAGGTGGTTCGGTTAAAATTCTTTATTTACAAAAACAAGCCAAGTACTCTTATTGGCGATGATACCATTAAAAACGACCAAATCAATGAAATCAATTTTTTAGTGAACGATTTTGTAAATGATAAGGTTGTGTCTTCTTGGTTTAAAAAATATCCTTACGAACAAATAAAAGAAGGCGTTTTATATGCCATAAAAGAAAATAAAAAGGGAGTGGTTAAGGAAATGGATAAATATTTGCAAAAAATTGTGGCAACTGCCAACTTAGTAGATAACGATGAAATAAAGAATCAAAACAAAATCAAAAAGAATAAACAGCAAGCAAATTTACAAGAAGTTGAAAAGCAAGTTTTAGCAATTGAAAAACTCAAAAATGATTTAAAACAGACCTATTTTCAAAAGAAATTAGACTTGGCTCATCAAATTATTCAAAATAATAGTAAGTTTTTCAAAATAGTGTTAAAGCAATTACAAACGGATACATCATCCGAAAAAAGTAATTTTTTAGCAGAATTAGCCCTTGAAAATTATAAAGGAAAGAAAGATTCAAAAGAGGATTTTTTACAAAATTTTTCAAATGGAGCAACATTTCAATCTTACGCATTAGATTATATTAGCAAAGCATTTCCAGAAGATTTTAACAAGATTAAAGTGGAGTTTTTGCCTTTAGCAGATAAGTTAGGGATTTCAGAAAATGAGTTATTATAAAAGAGGTGTGCAAATATTGTACTTGCACATCTCAATTCTTTTTATCTAAAATTTAAGGTACATCATTATACAGCGAAGAGGAATTGCAGCATTAGGTCGATGAGTTTGATATAGCAATAACTATCCTGTCGAAACAGAAGCAATATATTATTGCTTTTTGCAAATTTTGATACTATCAAATCAATACTTCATCTAAACCTTACAACCACAGACATTTAACGGCTTGCAACGAAAACTCCCGTGTAAAGATACCTGCTGTACTTCACCTATGTCGCCTCGGTTATACTTATCTGTCTCTTAAAGAATTAGAAAATGATTAATCCTCCAATATTCTTTCTCATCAAATAATCTTCTTATCCATTCTAAAACTCACAATTATTGCATTAGGTAAAACAAATGCTTTTTATTTAGAATAATTCCAAATAATTCAACTTTTATTTGGAATTATTCTAAATAGAGTCAAACTTTGCATCGTTAAATCCATAAAATCAAGCAACATGAAGCATTTATATACAACAATTTTAGTTTTTTTTAGCCTCTGTACCTTCGCTCAGAGTTCCACCATAAAAGGAAAAATCATTAACGAAATGGGCAAATCTGCCGAATTCGTTAACATTGAATTGAAAGGCAAAAATAAAGGAGCAATCAGTGATGAAACGGGGGAGTACAAAATAGAAAACGTCAAAGCAGGGACTTATGAAGTGGTGGTTTCTGGTATTGGAATTAAAAAGAAAAGCGAAACAATAACAATTCCTATCGGACAAAATATAATTATAACGAACTTCAAAGTTGAAGAAAGTATTGGAGAGTTAGATGAAATAGTTGTTTCAGGTTTTAGAGAACGTACTTACCGAAATGAAATGTCAATTGCGGCTGCAAAATCATCTATTCCTCTCAAAGATTTACCACAATCAGTTAGTTATGTTACCAAAGAATTAATCATTGACCGTCAGGCTTTCAGAGTGAATGATATTTTAAAAAATATCAGTGGAGTAAGTCTTAATAATTTTGAAAATAGATTTACAATGAGAGGAATTGCGGGGAACAGCTACCAATTTATTAATGGTTTAAGAGTGAGCGGTCGTTCTTTCAACTCGCTGGTAGTCAACAATTTGGAAAGAATCGAAGTAATGAAAGGACCTGCATCTGCTCTTTACGGCAATACAGAACCAGGCGGTTCAATCAATAATGTGACAAAGAAAGCATTATCTGTTGATAGAAAATCAGTGAATGTTTCAATTGGTAGTTTTCAAACTTTGAGAGCTTATACAGATTTAACGGGGCCTTTAAATAAAGATAAAACAATTCTTTATCGTATGAATGTAGCCTATCAAAATAGTGCCACTTTCAGAGATTTACAGGAGCGAGAAGATGTTTCTATTGCTCCAACTTTATCTTTTGTACCAAATGAAAAATCAAGAATTGATGTCGATTTCGTGTATAGCATCGTGGGCGGAAGAACTGAAAGAGGACAACCACTTTATGGGCTTTCAACACAGGGGGCTTCTCGCTTATTTACAACTCCTATTTCACAAAGCATGTCCAGAGCAAGTGATTATTTAAAGGAAAATACCTTTTATTTATCGGCAGCTTTTAATCATAAATTCAATGATAAAATTTCGATGAATGTATCCTATTTAAAGTATAAATTCTTTGAAGATATGGTTGAACATCGTGGGGGAAATGCTTACGCATTGGATAGTGCAGGAAAGGAAATTACCTCATTATTACTTCAAAGTACCATTGAACGCAAACGTACACGCTATGATGATAATTTGACAGCCTATTTTAATTTCAACGTAAATACGGGTTCATTAGAACATAAATTACTGATTGGCTCAGATTATATTCAAAGTGAAGTACCCGTTGGCACCGTAAACGGAACGGCAACTGGATACAGAAACAAAGCTAACACAGGTTCTATTGCTACTTATGACCGCACTAAAAAGAGTTTGTATCTCCTTGATGCAAAGGGAAATCCAGTCCCGAATGTACCGTTTTATAATTTAGCAAATCCAGATTATAGTGTTGCTAATACGGATAATTATTTTACGACACGCACCGTAAATCCGACAACGCTTTATTACTCGCAAAGTGTTTATATTCAAGACCATATCAAGTGGAATAAACTACAATTGATGTTGGGGCTTCGTCAGGAATTTTATACTGATTTTCTAAATTACAAGGCAAGCACAGAGAAAAAAGTAGAACAAAGTGCGTTGATTCCAAGAGTCGGTTTGGTATATAGTCTTAATTCTCATATTAATTTATATGGAACGTATGTAGAAGGCTTTCAACCTCAAACAGCAAGTACCATTGGTTCGCCAGAAGTTTTTGGAGGTCCATTTGACCCACTTACGAGCAAAATGATTGAATTTGGAGCAAAGACAGAATGGTTTGATAAAAAATTAGCTATTAGTGTTGCTGCATATCAAATTGAGCAAAATAATATTTTAGTAAATGCTCAAAGCACTACAAATACACAATTATTAGAACAAAGAGGGCAAGAAACTTCAAAAGGAATTGAGTTTGAAATTACGGGAAATATCTTACCAAATTTATCAATCAATGCTAATTATGCCTATAATGATGCACGAATTACGAAGAGTAAAATAGAATCTCAGATTGGTCAATTAAAAGAGGCTGCACCACAAAATCAAGGAGGTTTTTGGGCTAAATATACCATTTTGGGTGGCAAAATCAAGGGCTTCGGTATTGGAGTTGGGGCAAATTTTGCAACTGAACAAAACACCAGACTAACCTATTTTACTTTGCCCGGTTATTCTGTAATTGACGCCGCTTTGTATTACCAAGTAAAGCAAATGAAGTTTTCTTTGAATTTGAATAACATTGAAAATAAATTATACATCGTTTCACAAGCCAATCCAAACATGGTTGGGCCAGGTTCTCCAAGAAACTTCATGTTTAATGTTGGATATGCCTTTTAAAGCTAAAGGCATCGTATCGGGTATTTCAATAGCACAAAACAATCATTTAGTCAACCGACAAACGCATGAACAATCTTCAAAAAATCATCATTCTTTGGCTACTATTTGTGGTATGTATGATATTCCATTTCAATTATCACGTAGGCGAGCTTTTCTATGGTATCGACATCAAAAGACCCAATGCTAATGGTGTTGTTCCGATTAGTGCCGCCATCGTGAGATTCGTTTTTGAAATACTACCAATGATGTTCATAACATTCTTGATGTTCATTGAAAAAGCATGGCTTCGGGTATTCAATTACTCAGTTTCAATTCTTTACACTTTAGCGAATGCTGCTCATCTTTTTCAAGAATTACGGAGCGAAAAATTTGACCTTTCACAAATCAATTTATTGTCATTTGTGCTTGCTCTAAGTCTTTTACTCAATTTAGCCAGTTGGAAATGGTTAAAAGAAAGTTCCCAATAAATTACAATTATATTAAAACTTAAACTCAATTAAAATGAAAAAACAAATTTTACTTATTGCTCTTGTATCACTTTCTATCTTATCGTGTACAAAAAACGAAGTTAAAATTGACCCTTTAGTTATTCCTACTAATTATGATGCAACAACATTTGCTACAAATACAGCACCTGAAGTAGCACTTAGAGCAGATTATGTTACGTTAGAAAATGAAATAAAAAAAGCTCGTGTAAAAGGAACGGTTGTAGAAGCGGCTATTTTAAATAGCTTATACACAAAGTCAATTGCTGGACTTTCAACGGCTTATTACAAAGCAACAATTCCTACAATTAATGAAAAAATAGCCAAAGCCAGTAAAGCAAATGCCAACTATTTATTAGGGAAAACGCCTGCTGAAAACGGTGTAGGAGGAATTGCGGGCGGATATTTATTCGACGAGAAAGGTCTTGATTTAGAACAGGTTATCTCAAAAGGATTGTTTGGTGCATTTCATTATAATCAAGGGGTTACTTTACTATCAACTCCAACTCAGGCAAATTTGGACAAAGCTATATATTACTTTGGAGCAAATCCATTATTTCCTAATACCAACAATCCCCTAAAATCAACCAGTCCAGATGTGTATTTAGCCAATTATGCGGCACGTAGAACCAAAGGTAGTGGGGGACTTTATTTGGAGGTAAAAGCCAATTTTATTAAGGCACAAGCAGCCATCAAAGCGGGTTCAAATTATAATAAAGAACGTGATGAAGCTATTGAAGCCATTTTATTGAACTGGGAAAAAGCCAATGCCGCAACTGTAATTAACTATTTTAATGATGTTTATACCAAATTAAGTATCGTACCAACTACTGATGCTTTACGTTCGGGAGGCTTACATTCTTTCGGTGAAGCAATTGGTTTTTTGGGTGGATTTAAAGGTATTGCAAAAAAGAAAATTACCGATGCTCAGATAGATGAACTTTTGGCAAAAATGGAAAACCCTTCAAAATTAGTAGGTAATCAAGCAGAGGTTGATAAAATATTAGAACTTTCAAAATCATTGCAAACAATCTATGGTTTTACGGCTCAAGATATGCTTGATTTTAAACAAAATTGGATAACTGTTGAAGAAAGATAAATTTTATTCTCCTCAAACTATTAAGTATGATTTAGGCTTATGATAAGCCTAAATCATGCCCTCTACTTATTATCAATTCTTAGTAAGAATAGCATTTATTTGCCAATTACCGAATTAAATTAATAGGCAATTCGCATAAAATTTGTTCTATTAGACCTTGTATTTACTTTTTAAAATTTGGAGAAGATTGTGCAAATGTAGTGCTGACGTTTTTCAAATGCCCCACCATTACCAGTATGTAAACTGTTAGCGTCTGAGTAATACAACGAAACCACCCCACTAACAAAACCCATCTTTATTTTAGCGACTTCAAGTAAGAATTATGAAAAGGCTTGCTTATTGTTGTCGCATATATTATATTTGCGACAACAATTTAAAGATACATAAAATGATACAATTAACATTTGCCTCTCTTCAGGTAAGAAATTTAGAAGCATCAAAATCCTTTTACACAAACAAATTAGGATTTGACATTGATAGCACTAACCCCCAAGCTTGTGTTTTCAAATACAATCAAGGACAAGCAAGCTTTGCAATTCGTACACCACTTGAACCACTTGAAGGAAAAGAATTAGGAATTGGGGTTGCACTTTGGTTTGCTGTGGAAGAAAATGTGGACGAATTGAAAGAAAAATTCATTACAAATGGAGTTACTACAACTGGAGCAATTATAGAAACTCCTTTTGGTAGAGCATTCCACGTAAAAGATATTGATGGATATAAACTTACTTTTTTAAACACAAAATAAAAATGGATATGAGTAATAAAATATTAATCACAGGTGCAAAGGAAGTTTAGGAAGTAAGGCTATTAACCGCTTAAAAGAGAAAACCAAAATTGAAAACCTTTGTAGAAGAGGCTATTCAGTCTATTTCCCCTACAAAAACTGAATTTGAAGCACAAATGACTAAATTTGGTTTACCAAGTCATATTATCGAAATATTTAGCTATCGCTAACAGAGAATTTGACCAACAATCAAATGATTTAGAAAGAGTTTTAGGGGAAAAAACAAGTTCGCTATCTGAGTTTTTACAAGCCACTTATGAGTAATATCAGTTCAAAAATTTCTTAAAGATTATGTCTAAAAAAATTGAATTTAATTTTAAAAGCCCAAACGAAAGTCCTGGATATTTACTCGGACAACTTACTTTATTGTGGCAAAGAAAGCAAAAAAAGGTTTTAGACCCATTAGATTTGACACAAACTCAATTTGCTCTGTTATGTGCATTAGCTTGGCTTTCAAACAATAGCAATAATGTTACGCAAATTGACATTGCCAATCAAACAAATTTTGATAGAATGATGGTGTCAAAAGTTTTAAGAACATTAGAAGAAAAGAAATTTGTAACCCGACAAGAACACGAAATAGACACAAGAGCAAAAACCATTCGCCTAACAACTATCGGAGAAACTGTTTTGCAAAAAGCAATCATTGAAATAGAAAATGCCGACATTGATTTTTTTGCTTCTTTGGACATTGAACTTGCACTATTCAACAAGAATATGATACAACTTATTGATAAAAACAAGACCGTTTAAATGTACTGTCTCCTCCAATAACATCGCCTTAGGTATTTGTATTTCTCATTTTTAATGAACCCTACAAGGATTTAGCCTAATAGATGAATGATTGATACGTTGAACAAAGAACTTGGAAAATCTCTCTCATTTTTCTTCAATCACTTCAAAACTTTTTTCTTCTATCTTATTTACAGGTAGCTGAATTTCTCTCGTGCCAAGTGTAATAATGATGTAGTTTTTCATGTCAAAAATTCTTCAAAGTTTTGTGTACTGATAATTTTCTTTTCAATTGGTTGATAATTTTCTACAAATGAACTCGGAAATTTAGCCTTTGCCTTCGGATTCCATTTGAATTCGTAAGCATACATTTGTCCTCCTTGTTCTTCTATATAATCAATTTCTTGTTGGGCATGGGTTCGCCAAAAATACCCTTTGGCATTACTATTATTGTATTGATTTAATTTGATACGCTCACTAATCAAAAAATTTTCCCATAATGCTCCAATATCTCCTCTTAATGCTATTGGGTTAAAATTACCGATTAGGGCATTTCTGATGCCATTATCATAAAAATATATCTTACGACTCGAACTGATTTCATTCCGAATATTTCTACTAAATGGATTTAATCTAAAAATTACGTAGGCTTGTTCTAATAAACCAATATATTGCTCAACCGTTGCACGGTCGATTCTGAGGAGTTGAGCCAATTCATTATAAGAAACCTCAGAACCTACCTGCAACGCTAACGCAATCAGCAGCTTTGATAGGATTTCGGGTTTTCGAATTCCTCCATAATTAAGCAAATCTTTGTATAGATAACTACTTGCCAACTGTTTTAATACCCCTTCTTCTTGCCCCAAATTATTAATTACATCGGGGTACATTCCATAAATAAGACGAAGTTCAAATTGTTGTTTTGAACCTAAATAGCCAAAATGATTGGTTAATTCATTCCAACTAATTGGGTACAAATTATATTCCCATTTGCGACCCGTCAGAGGCTCATTAATATTACTGCTTAATTCTAATGCCGACGAGCCACTAACCACAACCCTCACATTTTTGATTCGGTCGTGAATAATTTTCAATGTCAATCCAATATTATGAATCCTTTGTGCTTCATCAATAAAAACGGTTGTATAATTCCCAATGATTTGTCTGAGCTGTACTTCTCCAATATTTTCGAGGCTTTGTTGTGTTACAATATCGTCACCATTCAAAAATAAGTATTGCCCTTCTTGACTACATAGTTTTTCCAAAAGTGTCGTTTTTCCTACTTGACGTGGACCTAAGACAATCAAAATTTTTCCATCATTCCAGTGTGTTTCTAAATGCGATTGCAATTTTCTTTCTATCATTTTATATAAATTTATAGATTAGCTTCTGTAAATTTATATAAATACATTGAATATTTTAGATTTATTTAGGGCTTTTAAACGAAATTCGTACTATTTTACCCTTCTCCATGACTAAACTTACCCTATAAATAAGCCCTTTTGGTTGTGAAGCAGAATCTACCATTTCAAACTTTTTTTCTTCATAGCCTTTCACAAATTTCTTTACCTATCTGTTGCAAACAATAGCTAAAAATGAGAAGCTCAGAAAAAATGTTTCCAGGTTGCATGACGAGAGGGATATTTTAAAAAAGTCTCGACAAGCATTCCTATAAAGAAAGTCAGTATGTTTCTGATAACGTTATTAAGCTCATCAACAAGACCTTTAACATCAAGAAAAGTATGCGTAGAAAGTCCGAATGTTATGATAATGGAGCTTTTTTTTAGTTTATGCTGAATTTGAGTTAAAGACTGCCGAATTTGAGTTAGTTATTATAAGTGCTTTATACTGAACTTTGCCATTAGTTTATTTCGCTTTTGAAAAGGATATGTCAAGTCTTCAAAAAGACTTCATGAAATAATATCTCTTTTAACGACTCTCCAATTACGACATATTACAGAGTTCATATTTGTTGAATTTCGGTAATCCTCATTTTATGAAAACATACATACCCAAGGGAAGTAATTCACTATTGTCCGAAACGTTTAAATCGTTTAAATTAGTAGCCTAAAAATTAAAATTATGGCTACTAACATTCCCGTTAAGACTTTACTTGGATATTTACCTGATTCACTAATTGAGCGTTTATCTGTTGAACATAATGTTGATAAACAAGTCAAGAAACTTGAAGGCAAAATTGTATTTAAGTTGTTACTTTATGGGGTATTAAGTTCCTCACAGTTGAGTTTAAATGTATTGATTTCTCTATTTGACAAAATAGGTTTT
>NZ_QGGO01000039.1:0-25608 GCF_003148625.1 Arcicella aurantiaca
TTAACTTAGAAAATACGCACCTAAAATCAAGCGAAAAAATTAAAAAGCTAATCGTTTTTGTTAGTATAGCAGTTGGAATATGTACGAATATTGGAAAACATCATCATAAAAAAGTAAAAAAAATCAGAATTAAAAAACATGGGTATAAATCCAATAGTTTTTTCCGAAAAGGGCTTGATATTTTGAGAGAAGGTTTCAGAAATATCAATCAAGGATTTATAAAAATCTGGGATGAATTTTTAAATAAATTTACTCGGTGGATTCAAATACAACTATTTCATTATCAATACGTAACAAAAATCATCGGGTAGAGTAATGTTTACTAAATTAGTATAGAAGGAAAATGACTCAATTGAATAAAATAAAGGAATTTAGTAATTATCAATGTTTTACCTTTGTATGTAATTTAAGCTATTCCTTACTTCATAGAACTCCAAAGTTAAACTTTATAAAAAGAAAAAAGGTACAGACAGCAATGTCCGTACCCTTTCGATTTCAACCTTTCAAAACACAATTTTATTATTTTAACCAGTGGTTTTTATAATAAAAAAAAATGTACTCTTGTTATTGATTTATTAAACTATAAAAATGGTTAATGATAACGATACAAATTTATGCAAACTTTTTTGTATAATGCAAATACTTTTGCATTATTTTGCAGATATTTGCAAAATAAATATATAAATATCCAGTGAAACTATTGTACTAACATCCAAAACTCTCAATATGTTAAAAGAAGAACGTCAACAACTCATTTTAGAAAAATTAGGAACCGACAAAAAGGTTACTCTGGTAGATTTAGGTCAACTATTAAATGTATCTTATGATAGTGTAAGAAGAGACGTTATTGAACTTGAAGATAAAGGTCTTTTGAAAAAAGTTCATGGTGGAGCTATTGCTCATTCTTACCTTTCAATGAAGCCCAGCAAAGGTTTAGGCATTGTTAATACAGAGTTTGTTACTATTGCCAAAAAAGCATTGAAATTATTAGAAAACAATAAAATAATAATTATGGATGGCGGCACTACTAATTTTTACATTGCCGAACAAATCCCTAAGAATCTGGAACTTACCATCGTTACTAACAATCCTCATTTGGCAACAGCATTAGCAGAACACCCTAAAATAGAAATTATTTTATTGGGAGGTTCTTTCTATAAAAGATACCAAATAACGATTGGAAGCAAAACGATTCAAGACTTAGAGCATATTCAAGCTGACCTATATTTTATGGGTATTAACAGTATTAGTATAGAAAATGGATTAGCCATTAGACATTATGAAGAGTCTATTCTGAAACAAAAAATGATGAATGTTTCAAGAAAAACGGTAACGTGTGTATTGGAAGAAAAAATAAATAGAAAGGAAAATTATAGTGTCTGTAATTTTACAGATTTAGACTATTTGATTACGAGTTTAAATGCTTCTGACGAGCTTTTGAGTGGCTTTAAAAACAAAGGAGTAGAAATACTATAACCTTGCAAATAATTGCAAACAAAAAGGGCGTAAAATAATTTACGCCCTTTTTGTTTATGTTATGTTTTTTTATTTAAACATCAATAATAAACTTGCCATTAATAAACCAAGCCCTAAAGCAAAGAAAACAGAAGGCTTAATTCCCGGAATATTACTTTCACCTAAAGCAGATTCATAAGGATTTTCAGGATTATAACGAACCTGCATTTTTTGACCAATCTGGCTCAACATTGCCATTCCTTTGTCAGATTCAATTTTGAACTGTCTATCATTTACACTGAAAGAAACAACAGGAAAGAAAATTGGATGTTGCCCACGTCTATCACTACGGTCAAAACGTTTGCTGATTTCTACAATCTCACCTTGCGTTAATTGTGAATGTTGCAACCATGAACGACGTTTTTGAGTAAGGAAAAAACCTAACAAAATTAATGCTGCCGCAACCACAACAAAACCAGCCATTACAGTTGGAGGAACTCCAGTATAGACTCCGTGTCTTCCTGAAATTAAAAATATTGAATTGAGTATATTAACCATTTTATTTAATGCTCTTGAGATTTTAAAAGTATCTATGTATCATTTTACATTAATAGATACGTAAAAATTGCACAAAAGTTATTAATAATCAAGCAGTTATACCCAAACAGGGTTTTTCTAAAAAGTTGTAAATTGATGGTGTTTTTCCTAAAAAAGGCAAGTTTCCACTTAATATTTCTATTTTTAAATGCCGAATTGATGAATTTTACATTTTTAAAGCTAAAAACACTCTGTTTTTAAACTGGCTTTGTTCAAAAAAGTTTTTTATTGAAATATAAAGTTTTTTTATTGCACTTTTCCAAGCATCAGGTTTAATTCAAAGTCATATTTAATTTAAAAAATAGCTTTTTCAGCAAAATAGGTATCTTAAATTAGCAGAAAATCAAAAAAACAGGTGTTTTCTTAAAAATCATGTTTCAAAATAAAGTAATTATTCATAAAAAAGTTTTTTTTACAAAAACTCAAAATTTTCAAATTCCTAAAATACAAACGCCCAAATTGACGATTTTCAGCAACTCTTAGGGATAATTTATAACGTCAAATTCTCTTACAGCCATTCCTTCTTTTTAAAATAAATCAACATTCCGATTACTGACAAAATCATAAAGCCCCAAACATAATAATAACCGTATTGCCAATGTAACTCAGGCATATTGTCGAAATTCATTCCATAAATTCCTGCCACAAAAGTTAAAGGCATAAAAATGACCGAAATCACCGTTAGCACTTTCATGACATTATTCATTCTATTACTGGCTTGCGACAAATATAAATCCATCAAAGACGCCACCAATTCACGATAAGAATCAACCGTTTCAAGCACCTGTGTAACGTGGTCGTGTACATCACGTAAGTACAAAGAAGTATTCGGAGTTATCAGTGGAGCTTCTTCTCTAATCAAGTTAAAAAGCATTTCACGCAATGGAAAAACGGTTTTTCGCATCAAAGTCAATTCTCGTTTTATGCCATAAAGTTCATTCAGAGATTTCTGTTTAGCTGAGGTCAAAATATCTTCTTCCAAGCGTTCCATATTTTCAGAAACTTGTTCTAAAACCACAAAATAGTTATCTACAACCAAGTCTATCAAAGCATAAAGCAAATAATCTGCTCCATTTCTACGGGTTTTTCCAGCAGAAGTTTTTAGGCGTTGAAGGATTGGCTCAAAAACATCTTTTGTGCGTTCTTCTTGAAAGGAAATCACAAAACCTTCTCCTAAAATAAAACTCAAATGTTCTACCTCTATTTCACGAGTGTATGGATTAAATTCCATCATTTTGATGGTAATAAAAAGCTGTTCATCGTCGTAGTATTCAAACTTAGGTTTTTGTTGGGTATTCAAAATATCTTCCATCACAAGTGGATGTAAATCAAAGACTTCTCCAACAGTGGCAATAACTTTGGGTTCATGAATACCGTCAATATTGAGCCAGTAAGTTTTGTCGGCGTCTAAGGTGAGATTAAAGTCTCCTAATTTTGGGAATGTATGCGTTTTATAGAAATCAGCATTGTATTCAGTCCAAAAAACTTTGGTTTCAAAATTTACTTCTTCTCCAACGTAAGTGAGTGTTCCGGGAGATGTTCCGAGATTGGCATTCTGAATTTTATAGCGTTTTGACATTATTTTGTTTGTGAGAGTATATACCTAAAATTAAAAACAGATTGGCATAAATCAAATTCATAGCTTAATTTAGCGTTATAAAGATAGCCACATATAAATCTTATAATCCTTCCAATAAAACGTGATACTTTTGAAAATTACCAAATATATTCTACTTTTTAGTTTCTTTTCGGGTCTGGGAATAGTTGCTTGTTCACATCAATCTAAGTCATTTTCTGAAGAAACTTCCAGTGCGGTTTCTAACAAAAATGATAGCCTTTCTCGCTTATTTGACCCTAAAATTGCCAGTAGAAAAGCCATCAAATTAGACACTTTCTTCAAAAAATTACATAAACTTAATGGTTTCAACGGGGCTGTTTTGGTTTCGCAATACGGAAAAATCATTTATAAAAATGCGTTTGGGTATTCGAGTTTTACCAAAAAAGATACTAATACAACGCAAACACAATTTCAATTAGCTTCTGTTTCTAAGCAATTTACGGCTGTTGCCATCATGCAATTGCACGAAAAAGGACTCATCAATTATGACGACCCCGTTTATAAACACATTCCCAACTTCCCTTATGATTCTTCGATAACGATTAGAAGTTTATTGACACATTCATCAGGAATTCCTAATTATGTATATTGTTTAGACCGAGTTTGGAATAAACGTTTGTCGATGTCAAACGACCAAATTGTTGATTTGTTTGCAAAATACAAACCCGGAATTAACTATTTGCCCAATTCTCGTTTCAATTACAATAATTCAAACTATGTATTGTTGGCTTATATTGTTGAAAAATTATCAGGGTTGAGTTTCAGAGAATATGCTCAAAGAAACCTTTTTGCTCCCGCAGGAATGTCTCGTAGTTTTATTTATGACCCAACCAAAACGGAATTAGTAGCCAATGCAGCCGTAGGATATACGCCACGAAGAAGAGGTTATTGGCAAGTTCCTTTCGACCATTTGGACGGTGCAACGGGCGACAAAGGCGTTTATTCTACTGTTGAAGATTTATTTAAGTGGGATATGGCTCTTAATTCTGAGAAATTGGTAAAAATGACAACTCTCCAAGAAGCCTTTTTGCCTGCTCATACTTTTAGAAATATGATTACCAAAAACTATGGATTTGGTTGGCGTTTACAGCTTTTAGATGATGGTTCGTGGTTGACTTTTCATACAGGTTGGTGGCATGGTTTCAAAAATTATTATATGCACAATAATCGTGATAATTCATCTATTATTATCCTTCAAAACGTTGCGAACCACGCACTTGGACGCATAAAAGTTGCTCAGTCAATTCTTTATCCAGAAAAAGCATGGTACTTTATGAGTGGCGAAGGATTACCCGGAGAATTGGAAGGAGAATAGTTTAGTTGTGATTTTTTTTAATTGTGAGTTAGTGAATTGTGAATAATAGTTCACCAATCACAATTCAATAAATACACTGTTTAATAAGTTTTCTAAATAATTTTTATCCTAAAATCTTTGATTGTGGGAACTTCCCGAAAGTTTAAAACTTTCGGGAAGTTGAAATAACTTATGAAACAGTGTACTAAATCACAATTCACTAACTCACTAATTCACAATTAAAAAAATCACTAAATCACAACTATAATAATATTGCCAATCAATCGTTAAATCACAAAAAAATACTAATTTTAGGCGTAAAACCTAAAGCAATCAGTCATGAAGATTTCCAAAATTATCCTCTTTTTGTTTTTTATTTCAGCAAGTGCTATCTCGGTACAGGCACAGTCGGAAGATGAAGCTGTAAAATTTTGTGTCAACAACTACCTTGAAGGAGCATTTAAGGGAGACGCTGCCAAAGTAAATCAAGCATTCCATTCGAGTGCAGTTCTAAAAAGTATTAATGCTTCAGGAGCAGTAGCAGATATGCCTGTTTCAAAATTTGTGGGCGGTATGCCAGCAGGTGGTATGCAAGGTAGAGGAGCAAGTTCTTACAAAATTATTTCATATTCTTATATTGGCAGTTCGGCATTAGCTACGGTTGAAATCCAATTTCCAGAATACAAATTCATTGATTTATTAAGTTTATTAAAAGTTGGCTCAGAATGGAAAATCGTGAGTCGTGTTTATAGCAAAGCAGATTTAGACGCTCAAGTAAAAGGAATGGGAGTTTCAACATCAACATCATCAGTGGCGACAGCTCCTGCAAAACCTGCTGTAAAAAAATCAACTGCCAATGTAAAACCTAAAGCAGATGATGGTTGGTAGAAATCATTTATTAGAAATACACGAAAGCTCACTATCAAGTGGGCTTTTTGTTTATATGCACTTTGCGTAAAAAAGTATTAATTTATAACTTTGTAAAATTATGGATTGAAAATAAAGGTAAATCATCGAAAAATGTGTTTACAGCAATCCAAATTTTCATCTTCATTATTACATAACAATTTTAAGAAACTGATTATTAGAGGATTGAAAATAATTCCTAATAACATAACTGATAACGAATAACCAAGCAATGGGAAGAGCATTTGAATTTAGAAAAGCAAGAAAATTTAAAAGATGGGGACAAATGGCAAAAACCTTTACCAAAATCGGTAAAGATATTGTTATTGCTGTAAAATCAGGAGGACCAGACCCACACTCAAATTCACGTTTGAGAGCCATCATTCAAAATGCTAAGGCAGTAAATATGCCAAAAGACAACGTTGAACGTGCTATCAAAAAAGCTTCTTCTAAAGACCAAGAAGACTACAAAGAAATTGTGTATGAAGGATATGCAGCACACGGAATTGCGGTTTTGGTAGAATGTACAACCGACAATACCAACCGTAGTATTGCCAATATCAGAAGTCACTTTACTAAATGTGGTGGTACAATTGGAACTACAGGTATGTTAGATTTTATCTTCGACCGTAAATGTGTTTTCAAAATTGCTAAAACGGCTGATTTGGATATTGAAGAATTAGAATTTGAATTAATTGATTATGGTGCTGATGAAATTTTCTTGGATTTAGAAAGTAACCAAATCAATATTTATGGTGAATTTACCGCTTATGGTTCTTTACAAAAAGTTTTGGAAGAAAAAGGATTTGAATTATTAGGTGCTGACTTTGAGCGTATTCCAAACGATACCAAAGAATTGACCGAAGAACAAATGGCAGATGTAGAAAAACTTATTGAGCGTTTGGAAGAAGATGACGACGTTCAGAACGTTTATCATAATATGAGATAACATTTAGCAAAATATACAAAAGAAAAAAGCCAGATAAAAATCTGGCTTTTTTGCTGTATTGCTTCTTGCTATTATTTGATTACTAATCTTGGAAAGAATAGTTTTCATTCACAAAAATAAGAAAAAACTTGACAAATGTTAACCATTTAGTAAGTATAACAACTATTTGTACTAAAAATAATTATTTTATAACTAAAACGATGAGATACTTCATTGAATGTGCATATCGGGGAACAAATTATTGTGGTTGGCAAATACAAAATAATGCCAAAACAGTACAAGAAGAAATTGAAAAAGCACTGAGTACCTTACTAAAAAATACCATAGAAATTACAGGCAGTAGCAGAACAGATACTGGCGTTCATGCCATGCAACAAATGGCACATTTTGAGGTTGAGCATGAGCTTGATACAGAAAATTTGGTGTATAGAATTAATAAAATTTTACCGTTTGATATTTCTGTAAGTCGTATTTTTAACGTGGCAGATGATTATCATTGTCGTTTTGAAGCTACTTCAAGAAAATATGAATACAGAATTTCAAGACAAAAAAATCCATTTTTAAAAGGTTTATATTACGATTTCAACCATAAATTAAATGTGGAATTAATGAACGAAGCTTGCCAGATTCTCTTCAAACACATTGATTTTGAATGCTTTAGCAAAGTAAATACGCAAGTTTTCACTTTCAATTGTAGTATTATGGAAGCTCATTGGGAAGAAAAAGATGATTTATTGATTTTTCACATAAAGGCAAATCGTTTTTTGAGGGGCATGGTACGGGCAGTAGTGGGAACGCTTTTAGAAGTTGGTTCGGGCAGATTGTCCCTTGCTGATTTTGAGCAAATTATTCTTTCTAAAAATCGGAAAAACGCAGGTAGAGCCGTCCCTGCGGAAGGACTTTTTTTAATGGAGGTTAATTATTAGTAACACAGACTTCAGTCTGTATAAAAACAAACTGAAAGTAACACAAACTTCAATCTGTATAAAAACAAACTGAAAGTAACACAGACTTCAATCTGTATAAAAACAAACTAAAAGTAACACAGACTTCAGTCTGTATAAAAACAAACTGAAAGTAACACAGACTTCAGTCTGTATATTTTACTTACAGACTAAAGTCTGTGTTACTTTTAGTCTGTGTTACTCTACTACAATCTTCTTGTTAACACTTCTCTCCTCAGTTTTAAAATTCACTAAATAAATACCTTTTGGAAATCTATTTAGGGGTATAGTCAAGTCGTTTACTTTCCGTATTTCTTCTTGAAAATACTCCACACCTCTCAAATCTACGATACTAATATGCCCACTTTTTGGTTCTGAAAATCTAATCGTTACTTGTGTATGACTTGGATTCGGGAAAAGCGTAATTCCTTCCAAAATCTCCTCTTCTGTTTTAAGAATTGTTGCCGTTGTTGCTTTTACAGAAACATATTCCGATTCTGTTTTGTCTCCCAAAGCCTTGATTCTATAAAAATAAGTTGTTTTTTCTTTCAGTTGCGTATCGCTATATTCTGTCTGCAAAGCATCTAATTTCACCAATTCTTTAAACGCATCGGCTTCATTCAAACGTCTTTCCAAAACATATTGCGTTACATTTGGAATGGTTTTCCAAGCAATTTTTAAAGCATCAAAAGAATTTACGGTTATGGTCACTTCGGGCGTAGCAAGCAAAGCTGGCGTTTTGTTTTCAGCCGTTACAAAAGGAGATTCGCTCTTATCGCTCAAGGCTTTTACTCGGTAAGTATAAACGGTATTTGGCACTAAATCTTTATCTGTAAAAGATAAAACGGCAGACTCAAAAGTTCCCCAATTTCTGAAATCTAAATTGGCAACTTTTCTTTCTAAAATATAATACGTTGCGTTGGGAACAGACTTCCAATCAATTTTCAAAGAGTTATTATAAACGACTGTCACGGCAATATTTGAATTTTGTAGAAAATCCAATGTTTTCACCTGTACTTCTCCAAAAGGCGATTCCGTAAATGTACCCAAAGCCTTTACACGATATGTATATAAAGTATTAGCTTCCAACGATTTATCTTGATATTCTAAAACGGTAGCGGCAACTTTCGCTAATTGTTCATAAGCACTTGTTGTATTATTTTTTCTTTCAACGATATAATTTATCGCATCAGGAACGGCTGCCCAACTTACTTTTATAGCATCAACATAGGTAGAAACTCCCGTCACTTTGGGAATATCCAATGCTTTTGGCGTTTGAATCTGCACGCTCGAATATTCCGATTCTACATTAAGAGCAATCGCCCTAATTCTAAAAGTATAATTGGTACTTCCTAATAAATTATCACTCAAATATGTCAGCGTTCCTTTAGGCAAAGTTTTTACAACGGTATATTTATCAGCTTGCAAGTCTTTGATTTCTAAGACATAAGACGTTGCCGTACTGATTTCAGTCCAAGTTAATTCAACGGAAGTGGCAGTTTTAATTTTAGCCGTTAAAGTGGGAGAACTTAGCGGGTCAGAAATGGCTTGTTTGTAAAATGAAAAAGCAGACATTCCTCTCTGATTTTTCAAAAAAGGACCTCCAAAAATTCCTCTCAAATCCACTGGATAATTCATTGGAAAATAAGGAGGCAAATAAGTCAAACTTTGTCCGCTTGTAAATCCAGTTGTTTTTAACACGATTTTATTATTTTCTGCTCTTCCCGAAACCACTTTATCTGTTGTGTTATTCAGATAAATATAATCTTTCATGAAATACTTTCGGAGCAAACCATCATCTTGTTTATAAGTAGAATCGGCAGTCCAAATCATTTTTTGGGTATCTTCAAAAAGAATGGTTATTTCATCTTTGGCAAGGGTTGAATAATAGATTTTCTGAACATTAGGCGACACAATTTGCACAGTATCCACCGAACCATAAAAATCTCTTGCTACCAAACGCAATACATCACTCGCTACTTTTTTATAACCTTCTACGGAATAATGCGTTCCGTCGTAACCCGAATTCCCAATGGTGGCAATTACCTCCGTTTTGACATAATTTTTCTTAATTTGTCGCTGAAAATCACGAAGTTCCCCTGCTTCAATAATTGGCACACCGATAATATTGATTTGAAAAATATAAAACTTTCCTACTGCTGGATAATCTGTTTTCCAAAAGTTATACAATTTTTCAAATTCAGTTTTCCAAACAGAAGGTTTATCCAAAGCCTCGGCTTCGCCTTGCCAGTAAAAAAAGCCTTTGATGTTGTCTAAAACGCCTGCTTTCTTAGCACGGTACAACAATCTTCCGTAAATATTGGAAACATTACTCGGGTTAGTTACATCTCGATTAGTATGTTCTGTTATTGCCGAACCACCAACCGCCTCATTCAAAAAACAGGTTGGAATGGCGTATTTTTCCATGAGCATTTTCTGTAATTCAATTCCCCAAACACCCACATAAGGTTTACTCGCATTGGATAACGCCCACGTGGTATCTGCATTGGTTATGTAAGGATTATTAGTTGGGGCTTGTCCAAATGTGCGACAAAATTCATTGCGATAATCATAATTTGGAAATGTTGTGGAGATATTCCAAGCAGCAGCATTTGACTGTCCGTTAATCACAAAAACATCTCCCGAAACAATATTCTCACGAGAGGTAACTAACACAGAATCAGTACCTTTAATGGCATAAAGTTTAAAATGATAATTAGCTAACTCAGCTTTTATGGTATGCGAAAATGCAAAATTGGCGGAATTAGCAACGTAAGTTAAATTTGATTTATAGTATTTTACGGTGGCATTATTTCGTAAAACTTGCAAGGTCAATGAGGTATAATCAGGAGAATCTACTTTTCCAGCAATTGTAACATTTGCTTCATTTTTGGCATTACGTGGAAATAGTTGAAGATTTTGAGGAATTTTACTGTACGTTATCGTTGGAATTGGCAAATTAGACTCATAAGATTCTATTTTCACCTGATGAAAAGTCAAAGCTCTCAGCCCTTTTTTATTCACAATGTAAGGACCAATATAGGGATATTCGGGGTCACTATTGAGAATAAACGGTGGTAAATAAGAAATCAGAGAGGCAGAACTTGCGGAATTTAAGCTCAACACAATTTTATTTCCAGAAGCCGAATTTGTATTAACTACGCCATTAATACCATCTAAATAAAATTGATTTTTCATGACCAAATTTCGAGGCTGAGGCGTAAAAGATAAGTCTTGACTTGACTGAAAAACTAAAGTAATTTCAGTTTTATCTTTCTTTGAAAAATAGGCTTTTCTGAGATTCGGAGCATCAATATTATCAATGTCGGTTGAGCCATAAAAATCTCGCCCAACCAGTCGTGAAAATTCTTGAGCATTTTGCATATAGCCTTCTGGCGTATAATGTAACCCATCAAAACCAGCCGTCCCGATAGAAGCAACCACTTGAATATCAGCATACTTATCAACTTCTCTACGTTGAATATCTCTTATCTGGGGCGATTGTGGCAATTGAGTATAGCCAATTACATCAATTTGAAAAAGGTAAATTTGCTTGATTGATGGCAAATCGGTTTTTAGGTTTTTGTAATAAATATCAAAATTGCCACTCCAATCTGTACCTTCTCCATAAGCTTCCGATTCCCCTTGTCGATAAATAAATGCCTTGACCGATTTATCTACTCCTGCTTTTTGTAAACGGTATAACATTCTGCCGTAACCCGTCGTCAAATCAGCAGGATTGTTGGCATTTCTTGTAGCGTGTTGCGACATAGAGGAGTTGTGAAAACCTCCATTTATCAAACACGTTGGAATGCCATATTTATTCAAGATGGTTTGCTGAAATTCAAAACCCATTGTTCCAACTCCCTGATTAAAAGCATCTTGATTCGACAAAGTCCAAAGCGTATCCGCAGGGCTTCCCGTTGAAATACCACTTGTTCCCATCGTTTTGCCAAAGGTTCGGCAGTATTCGTTGGTACGAGTATCGTTAAAAAAACACGTAGAATTGGATTGTCCCGAAATCACATAAACATCACCTGCTACAATGTTTTCACGAGTGGTAATGCTCAATGAATCTTTGCCTTTTACTGCAAATATCTTGACATCATATTCAGCTTTTTCTGCCTTGATTTTTATGGATGAAAAGGAGAATTTTCCAACAGAATTGGCATAAGTTATCGGAGCTTTTTGATAACCAACTTGCGTTTTATTTCTAAAAAGTTGTACCGAAAAATAGTCCCAACCTGTTTCTTCAATTTTGCCAGAAATAGGAATAATAGCTTCATTTAGCTCATTTCGAGGATAAAGTTGATAATTTTGGGGGAGTTTATCGAAGGTTGTAGCGAAATACTTCTGTGCGTTGACGGCAGAACAGACCAATAGCAAAAGTATGAGTGTGTTAAGTTTTTTCATGGGTTTATTAGGTAAACAAATGTTTATGAGTTTAAAGTTTATGAGTCTTCTTCTAACAACTCATAAACCCTAAACTCATAAACTCAAAAGACTCTTTCTATTTAATCCAAAGCTTTCTTGACTTCATTGAGTTTCAAAAGAGCTTCAATGGGCGACATTGTGTTGATGTCAATATTTTTTAATAATTGTTCAATTTTCTCAAATTTTGGATTCTTTTCTGCTTCAAATAATGCCATTTGAAAATTCTGTTTTGGCATTTCTCTAATCGTCTGACGGTGTTGTTCTTTGGAACGATTTTTCTCTAATTCAATCAAAATTTCACTCGCACGATACACCACATTTTGCGGAATACCAGCCAATTGTGCCACATGAATACCAAAACTGTGTTCAGAGCCACCTTCTTGTAATTTACGCATGAAAATCACTTTTCCGTTGATTTCCTTTACCGAAACATTGAAATTTTTAATTCTCGGAAAATCATTTGCCAACTCATTCAATTCGTGATAGTGCGTTGCAAAAAGTGTTTTCGGACGATGATTTGAGTGATTATGCAAAAATTCAGCAATCGCCCAAGCAATCGAAACGCCATCGTAGGTGCTTGTTCCACGACCAATTTCATCCATTAAGACCAAACTTCTGTCTGAAAGGTTGTTCAAAATGCTGGCGGTTTCAGTCATTTCTACCATAAAAGTAGATTCTCCTTTTGAAAGGTTATCACTTGCTCCAACTCTTGTAAAAACTTTATCCACAATGCCAATTTGAGCTTCTGAAGCAGGAACAAAACAGCCAATTTGAGCCATTAAAACCACCAAAGCTGTTTGTCGTAAAAGAGCAGATTTACCTGCCATGTTTGGTCCTGTAATGATGATAATTTGCTGAGTAGCATCATCTAAATACAAATCGTTCGGAACATACTTTTCTCCCAAAGGTAATTGTTGTTCAATAACTGGGTGACGAGCATTTTTCACATTAAGCACCTTATCTTCAGACACTTGCGGTTTAGAATAATTATTCTTTTCGGCAATTTTGGCAAAATTTGTCAGTACATCAAGCACGGCAATAATTTTGGCATTTTGCTGAATTTGATGAACATAATCATTTGCTACATTGACCAATTCATTAAAAATTCGTTGCTCGATTACATTAATTTTATCCTCCGCACCCAAAATGGTTTCTTCATATTCTTTCAGCTCAGGCGTGATGTAACGTTCGGCATTGACAAGCGTCTGTTTCCGAATCCAATCGGTTGGCACTTTATCTTTGTGTGCATTGGTCACTTCTAAATAATATCCAAAAACTTTATTGAAAGAAATTTTCAGAGAAGTAATACCCGTTCTTTCAATTTCACGATTTTGAATTTGCATTAAAAAGTCCTTTCCTGTGTAAGCTATGCCCAAAAGGTGGTCTAAATCTTCATCAACTCCTTGCCGAATCATTCCTCCTTGATTACTCAAAAGTGGCGGGTCATCACGCAATTCTTTCTGAATTTTATCCAATAAAAACTGACACGGATTCAGTTGGTCAGCGTATTTTCTTAGAATTTCAGATTTAGAATTTTGAGATTTTGGCGTTTCTACCTCCACTTCATTTACAGTCAATTGCTCATTTTCTGTTACCGATTTCCCATATTCTGGATTCAAAACTTCATTCAAAAAATCATCACTACTAATTTCAGGAGACTGCTCGTTACTTACCGCTAACTGTCTATCGTGTTCAGAACGTAAACCGCCAATCGTTTCTAAAGGTTTTCCGTTGAGCAATTGCCAACGAATAGGCTCAATGTGCAAAAGTGCTTTTTTCAATGCCAATAATTCTCTTGGATTGATTCTACGAACGGCAACTTTTGAGATAAGACGTTCTAAATCACCAATTTGTTTAAGGCTCGACTCCAACGATTCACGTAATTCATCATTTTCTTTAAAATACGAAACCGTATTCAGACGCTCTTGAATCAGTGATTTTTCTTTAAGAGGCAACACCAACCATTTACGTAAAAGTCTTGCTCCCATTGGCGTCATGGTTTGGTCAAGAATCTGAATTAACGGAATTCCTCCCTCCTGCTGTGCCGAAACCAATTCTAAATTGCGAATCGTAAATTTATCCAACCAAACGTATTTCTCTTCCTCCAAACGATTGATGCGGGAAATATGCCCAACTTCACGGTGTTCTGTTTCCGCCAAATAGTGCATAATAACGCCAGCTGCAATAATTCCTTCTGTGAGCGACTCTACACCAAAACCTTTTAAAGAATTGGTTTTAAAGTGATTAGTCAGTAATGGATAGGCAAAATCATGTTTAAAAGCCCAATCGTCCAAGCCAAAAGTATTGAATTTGTCGCCAAAAATATTGGTAAAATCTTGGCGATTTTTCTTGCAATAAAGCACTTCAGAAGGCGAAAAACTCTGTAATAATTTTTCGATATAAGACACATTTCCTTGTGAACAAAGAAATTCTCCCGTAGAAATATCCAAAAACGCAATACCAACAATTTCTTTTGAAAACGAAGAAAAACTGACCGAAGCCAAGTAATTATTTCGTTTCATATCCAAAACATTGTCATTGTACGAAACGCCCGGAGTTACCAATTCTGTAACGCCTCTTTTCACAATTCCTTTTGCCGTTGCGGGGTCTTCCAACTGGTCGCAAATAGCTACACGCTCGCCTGCACGTACCAAACGTGGCAAATAATTATCTAAAGAATGATGGGGAAAACCTGCCAAATGGTCATCGGCAGTACCGTTATTTCTTCGGGTAAGGGTAATATTTAAAATTTTAGAGGCACGTACCGCATCTTCTCCGAAAGTTTCATAAAAATCACCGACTCTAAACAACAACAATGCACCGGGATATTTGGCTTTTATTTGGTTGTATTGCTTTGCCAGAGGCGTTTCATGTACTTTTTTAGCTTTGGTTTTATCGGTAGGATTATTTGATGGTCTTGCCATTAGTCTTTTTTAATAAGTAGGGGTTGGGATTTAGGTTTTAGGAATTAGTGAACTAACCCACAAATTCCTAACACAAATTGAATTGGTAAGTATTAGATTGTCTTCAAATAGCTAATCAATTCACTAAATCAGTAATACAAGTATTGTTTAAATTTCAATTTCTTTTACATCACCTTGTTGTTTTGCCATTTGGGTTAATTCCAAAAAGTCTGCAACGCTTAGTTGTTCTGCACGCTTACTCATGAATGGATTATCGGGTAACTGCAAGGCTTTCAAAGCATTACGCAAAGTTTTTCTACGTTGATTAAAGCCCATTTTTACTACCGATTTAAACAAACTTTCAGAAACACCCAAATCGGTAACATTATTCCGCTTTAAACGAATTACACCCGAATTTACTTTTGGCGGTGGAGAAAATACTTCTGGCCCAAGTGAAAAACAATATTCAATATCGTAAAACGCTTGCAACAAAACACTCAAAATTCCGTAGTCTTTGTTCCCCGGTTTTGAGGCAATTCTAACCGCTACTTCTTTCTGAAACATTCCTGCTACTTCTGGCACTAAGTCTTTGTAATCTAATACTTTAAATAAAATTTGTGAAGAAATATTATAAGGAAAATTCCCAACAATTCCGAATTTTTCACCATTGAAAAAATCTGCTAAATTCAAATGCAAAAAGTCGGCAGAATGTACTCTTCCTTTCAATTGCGGATAATGAATATTTAAGTAATCAACAGATTCACGGTCGAGTTCAACCACATCTGTCTGATATTCAGTATGTTCTAATAAATATTGAGTCAAAACGCCCATTCCCGGTCCAATCTCCAAAACACGGTTATAGTCGCCATGTCTCGACATTAAATCTGCTATTTTCTTAGCTGCCTCCAAATCCCGAAGGAAATGCTGCCCTAAACTTTTCTTTGCCCTTACGTCCATCTTTTTTTAATTAATAATTGATAGTTGATAATTAATAATTATTTGTGTAAAAAACCATTTATTACTTCTATCTATGCCTTAAAATTACGTTGAAATTTGTACTTTTAGGTTAAATATTACAATAAGTTAGTTTAGTATTTTACAAATTCACTTATCTAAATCAATTACAGTTTCAAAAACTGTTAATTGTTAACTATTAACTGTTAACTGAAATATGCGTTGGAGTCATAAAACAAAAGAAGAATTAATTTTAGAAATACGTCACCTAAAAAAGGAATTACGGGTATTAGAAGTAAACGAAAGGTCAGGAGAAATGCCTATTTCAATGGCATCTGAATTGGAGAAAACCGTTGAAAATCTCAATTTAGTAGGTATCGTTTTAGAAGACAATGGAACAATTGTTTTTTGTAACACCTTCGCTACCAAAATGTTAGGTTATGAGTTTGGAGAATTAGTTGGACAAAACTTTTTTGATGTAATTGTGCCAATTGAAGAACGTGACCAAAGAATAAAGTCTTTCAAAGACGCTATGGAAAAAGGTGGATTATTTGAGCAAAAAGAAAGAACAATGCTCTCAAAATCTAACCAATTAAAATACGTTGAACTCAATTCTACTATTTTCAATGATGCCACCGAAGAAATCCGTTATTTAACAGTCATCGGTGAAGACGTTACTGACCGCCGTAAAGTAGCAGAAGCTTTGTCTCGTTCCAATGCACAGTTACAAGATTTAATCAATAATACTTCCGATTTAATTCAAATTATCAGTATTTCTGGACGCTTTTTGTATGTAAATAAAGCATGGCTCGAAAACACAGGTTATGAGTCGGACGAATTATCAAGTTTACGATTAAAAGATGTTCTCCATCCTGACTTTGCAGAAGAAGCATTAGATAAATTTGAAAAAATTAAAAATGGTGAAAAAATAGCTGATGTAGAAGTTGTATTCAGAAGAAAAGATGGAAGACGCCTTTATCTTTCGGGTTCGGTAAACTGCCGTTTCGAGAAAGACATTCCAACGGCTTTCCGTTGTATTTTTCATAACTCAACGGCAAAAGTACGAGCAGAACGGTCTTCAAACTTATATGCCAGCATTGCACAAGCCACTATTCGCTCAACTAATTTAGATGATTTATATTTTAACATTCATGAAGAATTAGGAAAAGTAATTGATGTAAAAAACTTCTTTATTGCTCAATACGACTCGGCAAAATCGTACCTATATTTCCCATACTATGTAGATGAATATTTTGATAGTCGTGTTCATTTTACCAAAAGAAAATTAGGAAACGGACTCACCGAGTACGCCATAGCAGCCAATAAACCCCTGATTCTCAGAGACGAAGACATTTATCAATTAGCCGAAGAAAAGAAAATTTATCTTTATGGCGTTGTGCCAAAAGTGATGATTTGCGTACCCCTACGCATTGGCGATAAAGTAACAGGAATCATTGGATTAAAGTCTTATGAACGACAAAATAAATACGAACAAAGAGATTTACTTTTATTAGATTTTATTTCTGGACAAGTGGCTCTTGCCATTGCCAGAAAACAAGCTGAGGACAAATTAGCAAGAGAAACCTCTCGTTTGACGGCAATTATTGAGGGAAGTTCGCACTTAATGTGGTCTGTCAACCGCAGAATGTTATTAACTTCTTTCAATCAAGAATATGCACAACTCATTGAAAGTCAATTAGGTGTAAAACCACAATTGACCCTTAGTACCGAAAAAATGGGTTTCAGAATGGTTTCTCAGACCGACCGTAAAGTTTTAGAAGACAAGTACAAATCGGCTTTCAAGGGAGAACAACAGCATTTTGAAGTACAGTTAGATTCGCCAGATGGAGAAGAAAAATGGGTAGAAGTTTACCTAAATCCAATCATTAATAGTGGTAATATTGAGGAAGTTTCGGGAATTGGGCGAGATATTACCGATTTAAAAAAATATCAACAAGACATCGTAAAGGCAAAAGACGAAGCCGAACGCTCGTTGAAAGTAAAAGAAAGATTTTTGGCAAACATGAGTCATGAAATCCGTACACCAATGAACGGAGTAATTGGTATGATTGATTTGATGATTGATACACCATTAAATGACGAACAAAAAGATTATGTGCAAACTATCAAAAAGTCTTCAGAAACCTTACTTCACATTCTGAATGACATTTTGGATTTAGCCAAAATTGAAGCGGGAAAAATGGCTCTTCATGAAGCACCAATTGTTTTCAAAGATGTTTTTGACCGTCTTCAAGCATTATTTTCACAATTAGCGATTGTCAAAAACAATAAAATTATCTGTGAATTTGGCGAGAATTTACCAGAATTTGTCATTGCAGATGAAACCCGTTTGTTACAAATTTTATCAAATTTCACGTCAAATGCTTTGAAATTTACTGAAAATGGAACGGTGACAATCAAAGCGAATTTGGTAGAAAAAAGAGGAAAATTCAATCGTATAAAAGTAGAAGTAACCGATTCTGGCATTGGTATTACCGAAGAAAATCTCAAAATTCTTTTCAATGCTTTCCAACAAGTGGATAATTCTACCAAAAAATCATTTGGCGGAACAGGCTTAGGTTTAGCCATTTCAAAAGAATTATGTCGAATGATGAAAGGCGACGTTGGCGTACATTCAGAATGGGGCAAAGGTTCAACGTTCTGGTTCACCATCGAAATCAAACAGACCGACATTAGTCCGATGATGGCTAAAAAAGACGAACCTGTTTTCCAAGTTGTTAATCATTTCAATGAGTATCACCCATATTTATTGGTTGTTGATGATAACGCCACCAACCGTAAAGTTGCCAGTGAAATTTTACGAAAATCGGGTTGTGAAGTGCTAACGGCAGATTCTGGTAAAAAAGCCATTGAATTAGTACAGACTGCCCTAACGGAAAGACCTTTCGATATTATTTTTATGGATATTCAAATGCCCGAAATGGATGGCGTTGAAACTACCCAACATTTAAGAGGTTTGAAAATATCATTACCGCCAATTATTGCCATGACTGCCTACGCTATGAAGGAAGACCGTGACCGTTTCTTAGCTAATGGCATGAATGATTACGTTCCAAAACCTATCCGAGCAGAAATTTTAGTTAGAAAAGTAGCCGAATGGGTTTCTAAGCAATTAGCTGACTACAAGGAACTGAAAAGTACCGTTGTAATTGAAGAAATCAAACAAGAAATTCAACCAATTATTGACCTAAAATCAGAAATTCAAAATCCAAAAAATATTGTAGAAATTTCCATTCCAGATTATGAAGCAGAATTGGATAAATTTGCGATTCTCGATAATGAAATTGTCAAACAATTAGCCGATAGTGTGGGGGGCGATATGGAATTTGTAGCATCAATTTTAGAAGGTTTTGAAGAAGAAGCAACTGAACAAATCAGCCTTGCCATTGAAGGTCATAAAGCCAATAATTGCAAACAAGTACAAGGAGAATTACATACTTTGAAGGGAAATTCAGGAACTTTGGGAGCAATGCGTTTGCACGAAATAACCAGAATTATCGAAGAAAAAGCAAAGCACTGTGACTTTCAATTGTTCGAGCGTGAAGTTATTATTTTACAAGATGAATTTGAGAAATTCAAAAGTGAAATCTTAAAGATGAAAGCATCTTGACGAGAATGCCTCCAAGTTGGAGAACCTTAACGTTGTGGAGCAGTGCGCCGCCCCGCCCCACAACAAACGAAATTTAACTTTGGCGGATTATTCAATTTAAAAAATAGGGGCATAACTTGGCGGTGCTATACCCCATATTGCTACGACTTATTGGCGGTTAGTCGTAACCTCATGTCAATGGTTTGGGAATATTTAATATTGTTGAACTAAACCCCAATGTGTAACAGAATAATACAACACAACCAATGACAGACTCTTTCGATGTTATATAAAATACATCATTAAAATACAAAAGCAAGGAACGTATAATTTTCGATTTATACGTAATTGTACGTAAAAATTATCAATAATTCTTAATTCTACAAGGAAAACTTGGTTATTTTTAGAAAGCCTACCAATCTTCATGGGTACTCTCCTCTTTTTTGGCTTAAATCAGCAAAAAACAAGTTCATATATATCTAAAAATCAATAACTTAAAAAAAATAAAGGGTTTTTATCAATAATCCATGACATACTATAAAAAAAGTTATATTAAATTTCGCTCTCTCAAACAATATTTTAACAATAAACATTCAAAATTGATAATATTAAGAATATGAAAGTAACTACCCGCATTCAATTAATGCTTATGATGTTTCTTATGTTTAGTACATGGGGAGCTTGGTACGGACAAATGGGAAAGTATCTTTTTACAACATTAAAAGCCTCTGGCGACCAAATTGGTAGTGCTTATGCAACCTTTTCAATAGCCTCAATTGTTGCTCCTTTTTTTGTTGGAATGATTGCCGACCGTTATTTTTCAGCCCAAAAAGTAATGGGTGTCCTTAATCTAATTGGTGCAGGAGTTCTTTATTTTTTAATTCAAAATCAAGACCCGGACACTTTCTTTTGGTACATTTTGGCATATACCATGACCTTTGCTCCTAACTTAGCTTTGTCAAGTTCTATTGCCATGAACCAAATGCAAGACCCCGGTAAAGAGTTTCCATCTATTCGAGTTTTAGGAACTATCGCATGGATTATTGTTACTAACATCATCGGATTGTATGGATATGGTGATAAAGTAACCATTTTCCAAATTGCCATGTTTACTTCTATTATTTGGGGACTATTTGCATTTACTTTACCTGATACCCCTCCAAAAGCAACTGGACAAGCTTCTATTTCTCAAATTTTAGGTACAGATGCGTTTGTACTTTTCAAAGACCGTTCATTTTTAATTTTCTTTATTTCTTCTGTTTTAGTCTGTATTCCTTTGGCATTTTATTATGCTCATGCCAACTTATCTCTTACAGAATCTCACATGACAAATGTGGAAAATAAAATGTCGCTCGGACAAGCTTCTGAAGTGCTTTTTATGCTTTTAATTCCTTTTGCTTTACAGAAATTTGGCATCAAAAAAATGCTTATTGTGGGCTTAGTAGCATGGATTGTCCGCTTTTTATGTTTCGGAAATGGCGACGGAATTTCATCAGAATGGATTTTATATTTAGCCATCGTTTTACACGGTGTTTGTTATGATTTCTTCTTTGTAACAGGACAAATTTATACTGACAATAAAGCTGGAGATAAAATCAAGAATTCGGCACAAGGACTTATTACTTTGGCTACTTATGGCGTTGGTATGGGGATTGGCTCAAAAATTTCTGGACTTGTTTTAGAAAAATATACACTTCAAGATGCTTCTGGCATTGTAACGGGGCATAATTGGAACGGCGTTTGGATGGTTCCTGCGGGAATTGCAGCGGTAGTTTTAGTATTATTTATTATTTTCTTTAACGACAAAAAAGAAACGGAACTATAAATTTAGACCACAGATTGAACTGATTTCACGGATTTACACTGTGTGACGCACAGTCTGGGACACACAGTCAGGTAAAATAAAGAAACATCAGCGAAAATCAGTATAATCCGTTTCATCAGTGGTCTATCGTTTGTCTTGTGACAAACCATTGATAGTTCCAAAAAGAAACAGTTTAGTTTTAAAGAAAATCCCTTAAATCGTTTTTTACCTTTCAACATAATTTTACTATTTTTCAATACTCATCAACTCAAACACTATGGCAAAAGTTTGTATTCTCGGAGGTGGTTTTATTGGGCGTTTTTATGCCGATGCACTTCACGGACAACGTAGTCGTGACCGTGTAGAAGTGGTTTACGCACGCAAAGAAGAAACCGCAATACGCTTCGCAAACGATTATTCTATTCCTCATTATACTACTTCGATGGAAGAAGCGGTGGCTCATCCAGAAACCGAAGTGGTAGTGATTGCCCTTCCCAATCATATCCATGAAGAGGCAGTTATGCTTTGCGTAAAGCACAAAAAAGCTGTTTTGTGTACCAAGCCACTCGGAAGAAATGCAGAAGAAGCCCTCCGCATGACTAAAGCTTGCGAAGAAGCGGGTGTTTTTGGAGGATATTTAGAAGACCTTTGTTATACGCCAAAATTCTTAAAATCACTTCAAAGCATAAAAGACGGAGCAATTGGTAGAATTCTTTGGGCAAAATCTCGTGAAACTCACCCCGGCCCACATTCAGATTGGTTCTGGAATATAGAAATGGCAGGTGGAGGAGCAATTCTTGATTTGGGTTGCCATTGTATTGAAATTGCTCGAAATTTTATCGGAAAAGATATTAAACCTGTTGAAGTGATGTGTTGGGCAGACACGCAGGTAAAACCAATTGATGCCGAAGACCATGCCATTGGTTTGGTGAAATATGAAAATGGTGCGATTGGTCAATTTGAAGTTTCATGGACTTTTCGTGGAGGAATGGATTTACGAGATGAAGTAATGGGAACGGAGGGGACAATCTGGACAAATTCTTTTTTACGTACAGGTTTTGAAATGTTTACCACTGGCAAAGGCGAAGGTGGGTATGTGTCAGAAAAGGCAGAATCTGCTACGGGTTGGCTTTTTCCAGTGGGTGACGAAACTCATGAATTAGGCTATACACACATGTTTACGGATATGTTCAACGCCATTGAAGAAGGAAGAACTCCACAAGAAAGTTTCTATGATGGCTATGTAGTAAATGCTATTATTGACGCTGCTTACAAATCGGCAAAATCAAAATTATGGGAACCTGTGCAATTGCCAGATTGGCGTGGACAAGAAGGTTTACAAAAACCATCGGTATATCAAGAATATGATGCAGACCATTGGTTCATCAAAGAAGAATTACTGCCAAATGGAGACCTCAAAATAATCTTGAAGAAAAAAGAATCAGGAGAAATCATTGAAATTGAGAAATTGAACCTAAAATAATTCGGAAGTATGTACTTAATGTTGCAAAACCTCACCCCGACCCCTCTCCGATGGAGAGGGGAGAAAAATGGGGTCTAATGCTCCCCTCTCCATCGGAGAGGGGTTGGGGGTGAGGTTTTTTCGACTCAAATTTAACCTGCGACATTAAGTATATACTTCCGAAATAATTTAACCGTTTGAAGTTCATCAAACTCAAAAATCACGTTAGATATTTATGAGTCACTAAAATAATAGGTAGTCTATTTGTCCTGTGTTGAAATTAATAACGATACTTTCATAAGTAAATATTAATCTCAATTACAGGGCAAATGACTAAACTTCGTCAAAATACGCCCTATTTCCCTCAAATATTGGTCATAATAATTTCTTAATTATGACGCTACATTCAAAAGTAAAATATTCAAACTCTTTATTTATTATTTAGAAAATTGCCCTTCGAGGCGAGGGAATATTTTTGTCTTTTACAGAAAAGAGCAAAAACACAAAAACGCTCTTATCACCATTTTTTGATTTTTATATATTTTTTTCGTTTTTTAATGTAAGCTAAAATCGTTTTTTATATATTTGTAGATAATCAAAAAAAGTTTTGGTATATCAGTAAACTTATGGGCAATGATTGTTTTTATAGAAAAAATAGCTCTTGATAAGAGCTATTTATCATAGATTATAATAGAGTAACTCTTTTCAACCACAACAAAAAAATAAACCACATAAATATTCTTTACGGCACACACAAATTATGAACAGAATTGAAGACAGAATTAGAGTATTAGTGGCAGAAAAGGGAATAACACTTTTGCAATTAGCAACTAATTCAAATATTACAGAGGCGACCTTACACGCAATTTTAAATAGGAATGATGCAAAATACTCGCAATTACAAAGAATAGCATCGACATTGGGCGTGAATGTTGCCTATCTTGCAGGAGAAACAAGCATAAAAAATATGTCAGCAGTACAAGAAGCTCAGACGGGATATGTAGTAATAAAAGCCGATGACGTCATTGAAATGCAAAAGAAAATAATCGACCTTCAAGGGCAGTTATTACAAAAATTATAAAAATTAGTTGGTAATAAAAAACCCAAATTTGAAATTCAAATTTGGGTTTTTTATTACCTATTAAATCTATCTTTCAATTTCAACAAAGGTGTTTCGATATACCTAAATGAGATTTCGCACACCATAATTGTTAATAAAATTGCTGTTGGATAAAGGATGAAATTAAATAGTTGATGATTGATACCGTCGCCAAAAAAATAATGAATTGTATTGATGCAAAGCACTATGACGGCAGGATGATAAATGTATATTCCGTAGGAGATTTTACCGAGATAATGAATTATTTTCTGTTCGAGATAAATGATAGAATTGGGATTTTGTGAAACATTCAAGATGAAAAAACAGAAGAAAAATCCGTAAAACTCCATGTTGAATCCCGGAACATGAAAACCTGTCCCTAACATCAAAGCTAATATGGCATAGACAATAATTTGAACGTCTTTTCTAAATAGAATTGACAATATTTTTTCTTTCTTTGTAAAAACTAAATACGCTCCAATACCACCAATCATCATCGTCAGAATACGAAATTGGCTAAAAAACAACGCTAATCCTTCTTGAATTTTAAACTTTGTTTCTTCTGTAAAATCACTGATTTTAAATATATAAAGCCATATTAAGCCTAAGATAGTCAAGAATCCGACTAACAATTTGATGAAGGTTTTTAAAGGATTTTTACTTTTAATTATCCAAGGCCAAATAGCATAAAACTGCTCCTCTACTCCTACCGACCACGTTTGGGCACACAAATAAGGCGAGCGATAAAAAACAAAACCAATATTGGGCAAAAACAATAAAAAAAACGGTAAACGTTTGAAGAAATCGGCATCAAAATAATATTGGTCACGAAGAGGCTCATTGAAAATTGGAATGGCAGGAAACACAAAAAATCCTAACAAAACAATAATAAAATAAAGAGGCCAAATACGAAGAATGCGGCGAATGTAAAAATCTTTAGCAGAAATATCTCCTCGACGTTTTTTCTCACTAAAAAGTAAATACGTTATCAAAAAACCACTTAGTACGAAGAACAAGCCAACGCCTAATTTTCCCATATTTTTAATAAAGAAATTACCGTAATTGTTCTCAAAACCCATCAAATATTTAATTTGCTCGGTATGGTGTATCAAAACAGAAAAAGCAGCGATAAAACGAACTCCGTTGAGATTGGGAAAATAAACTGGTTGATGAGGGTTTTGCATTATTTTTATTGTAGTATCCTTTTATGGATTACAAAATTACGCTTCGTAACTTTGATTTCAAATTTTAATCCAACACAATGGAAAAACAGAAAAATAATCCTTTGCATGGTTTGACCTTAGAAACCATCGTTACGCACTTGGTAAATTACTATGGCTGGGAAGATTTGGGAAGTAGAATTAACATAAAATGTTTTAATATTGACCCAAGTATTAAGTCGAGTTTGACTTTTTTACGCAAAAATCTTTGGGCAAGAGAAAAAGTAGAAAGCTTATATTTGAAAAGTTTAAGAGATATAGCAAAGGAGAATAAAGGATAATTGGTTATTAGTTATTGGTTATTGGTTATTGGTTATTGGTTATTGGTTATTGGTTATTGGTTATTGGTTATTGGTTAT
>NZ_QGGO01000039.1:25848-42043 GCF_003148625.1 Arcicella aurantiaca
ACCAATAACCAATCCACCAATAACCAATCTACCAATAACCAATCTACCAATAACCAATCCACCAATAACCAGTAACTAATTACAATATTCTCAGCCCAAGTGTCAATTGCCACAAATTACCTTTTTGAGAAAAATTGATATTTGTAGAATTTAATCCTGCAATTTCAGATAAACTACCTTCATAACGTAAATCAACCGAAAGAGAACCAATATCTAAACCTCCACCTGCTTGATAACCGTAAGCTGCATTTTTGAATGATTCGCCAAGATTGCTTGAATATTTCTTTAAAGCTTCGTCTAAACCATCACTTGACACAATAAATGATGCCATTGGACCAGCATTCAAACGCAAAGGACCAATTTTAAAACCAATCAACAAAGGCACATCAATACTTGAATAATCAATGGCTACTGTTTTAGAAGTTGACCCCGAAGTAGGCAAAATATTAATATTACCCCCTTTTGCGGAGAAAATCAATTCTGGTTGTACGAAAAATTTATTCCCTATACGTGCATAAATTCCACCAACATAACCCGTTTTAGTATCCAAACTTTGTTGTAAATTATCTCCAAACGACTGCGTTTTAAAGTCGGTTTTTAATTGAGAAAAATTTACACCTCCACGAATTCCCAACGAAAATTGAGAAAAAGAAACATTCACTTTTGCAAATGCTAAGACAAAAAGAAAGGCTAACAGTTTTTTGTTCATATTGCTTATTTTTTATTTGTTGGCAAGATAACGTGAATCTATCGCTTCTATGTATCCGATTACTCAACAATTTGATATAAATTAGTATTCGGAGGGGATTGTTTAGGTATGAGGTAATAGGTATGAGGTTGTAGGTTGAGGTATGCGGAAGTAGGAAACGAGTAACAACTTCATAACTCATAATTCACAATTCATAACTCACAATTCATAACTCATAATTCACAACTCACAATTGATAAAACTACCTCATAACTCATATTCAAACAAATGGCTAAAGTAAAAACATCATTTTTTTGTCAAAATTGTGGACATCAAGCTCCAAAATGGTTGGGGCGTTGCCCTTCATGTGGAGAGTGGAACACTTTTGTAGAAGAAGTCGTACAAAAAGATGAACCAACAAAAGGCTCTTGGAAAGTGTCAACTTCGCTGAAAGTTGCCTCAAAACCACGTGCTATTCAAGAGATAAATTTTGAAGAACAACCTCGAATATTAACGAAAGATGCCGAACTGAATCGGGTTTTGGGCGGAGGAATCGTTTTAGGTTCTTTGGTACTTATTGGTGGCGAACCCGGAATTGGGAAATCTACCTTAATGCTTCAAATTGCTTTATTGCTGGATAATTATCGAGTTTTGTATGTTTCTGGAGAAGAATCTGAGCAACAAATCAAGATGCGAGCAGAACGTTTGGAAAACCAAAGTAAAAATTGTTTTATCCTCACAGAAACGCAAACACAAAATATCTTTAAACAAATTGAAACCTTTGAACCTGATATTTTGATAATTGACTCAATACAAACGTTACAATCGTCGTTTGTGGAATCGGGTGCAGGCAGTGTATCGCAAGTAAAAGAATGTACCGCCGAATTAATGAAATTTGCCAAAGAATCAGGTACGCCTGTTTTCATGATTGGGCACATCACCAAAGACGGCTCATTGGCAGGTCCAAAAGTGTTGGAACACATGGTGGACACGGTTTTACAATTTGAAGGCGACCGACATTTGGCTTACAGAATCTTACGAACCACCAAAAATCGTTTCGGAAGCACCTCAGAATTAGGCATTTACGAAATGTTAAATTCGGGTTTGAGAGAAGTTTCAAATCCTTCTGAAATATTGATTTCACAACGAGATGAAGACTTTTCGGGTATTACCATCGGGGCAATGTTGGAAGGTAATCGTCCGCTTTTAATAGAAACTCAATCCTTAGTTTCCATTGCTACTTACGGAACGCCACAACGAAGTTCAACGGGTTTTGACGCTAAACGTTTAAATATGTTATTGGCAGTTTTGGAGAAAAGAGGTGGCTTCCGTTTAGGAAATCAAGACGTATTTTTGAACATTGCAGGAGGTTTGAAAGTAGAAGACCCAGCCATTGATTTAGCCGTTTGTGCTTCCATTGTTTCATCTTACGAAGATTTGAGCATTCCGTCCACAATATGTTTTGCGGCAGAAGTTGGTTTAGGTGGAGAAATCAGAGCGGTAAATAGAATTGAACAGAGAATTTCAGAAGCAGAAAAATTAGGATTTAAGGAAATTTGGATTTCAAAATTCAATGCAAAAGGCTTAGATACAAGTAATTACAAAATTAAAGTCAGAATGGCAGGAATGTTGGAAGATGTATTTATGCAGATTTTAAGGAAGTAGCAATTTATTATCACAATCAAAACCACTATTAAAATGTACATTATTTATTTAATTATCGTTGTCTTGGCATTTGTAATTAATATCTATTTGTTAACCAAAAACCCCAAAGCTGATGGTGGGCAATCTGGCGTTGCTCCTGTGGTACAAATGGTTATTGGACTTCCTATGTTTTTAGGTAGTTCTTTGATTTTCTTCCTGTTACACAATACGGAAGTTGCCAAAGATTTCCCTGCTATTTTTATCCCGTTACCTTTGATTTTAGAAATAGTCTATTTCACTTTTACGAAAGATATTTTTAAAATTCATAGTCCCGATTTTGATGGGAAATTAATTCGTTCTTACGTTGTATCAACTGCTTTGGCAACAGTTATTGGGTATGTATTACATTCAATTTTTTAATGCTGAAATCTACTAAGTTTACAAACAATTTTAGCAGAATGTTTAGGGTCGCTACTGCTCCAAAAACTACTTCCATCGGCTTTGTGATAGACAAATTTTAGGTTTAAATTCATGTCATCATTTTGCCATAAGCTTTGGGTACTTTCAAACAATGTAAAGTTTGGCAGTACCCTTTTCTTTTCATCAACAGGACTAAAATGAACTACTAATTGATGAATATCGTCCTCCCCTACGTGTCCCGAAACGGTGTATTCCTCCAAACCCAATTTACTTTTTACGCTTGCTATTCCGTCAAAAATATTCCTTGAATTTCTGAAACTTGCCCTTCTATGTTTTTTAAAAGTAAAGGCTTTTTCCCAACGTTCGTCATTAGTAGTAGGTTCTACAATAGTTATGGATAAATACTTTTTCACGCCGTTTGGGTCAGTAAAATCGCCTTCCCATTTGCCTATGAGCAGTTTTTCGTTGATATTACGGCTGTATGCCCAAGGACTTTGATGAAGGTCATACCAATACCCCCCATAAAATTTGATGACAACAAATAATCCCCACACCAACAAAAGTCCTGTACCCGTAAAAATTATACCTCGATAGTTTTTCATCGTCTTTATTTTTAATTCTCAATTTACCATTAGTTAGCAAGTAATATAACATTTACATTAAATCTTTTATCGTTTTACAAAGTCTTTGGGGATGTGTTTGTATTTTTGTTAAATAGTAAGAATTAGGAACAAATAAGGGATTTTAAAAGAATGATTGTCTAAATAAAAGATTACATTATAAAATCTTTATTTTCACAAAAAATATCTATCATGAAAACTTTAAAAATCCTCCTATTAATCTTATTTTTTGCTCAAAATTTTGAAATAAACGCTCAAAATGCTGATACTGCCCAAACAAGTATTTCTTTTTTAAAAAGAGTAGGACTTAGATTCATCGCCAAAATTGAAACAGACGCAGGAATCAGAAAAGGGCTTTTATATGCCGCTGATTCAAACGGGATTGTTATGTTAGATTCCCTTTATCAGAAACAATATTATCCTATTTCAACGATAAAATCACTGGTTATAAAACGTAAAAACTCGTTTGAACATGGCTTGGCTAAAACATTTTTATTTATTGAAGGAATAGGCGTTAGTGCAGGAACTCTCTTATTTATCGGAGGAATTTTTGCAGGAGAAGCTGCATACACTTTAGCTTATGCTGTATTAATTGCCGCATATATTGCTCCATTTGCTGTTGGTTCAGCGGTGGTTATTGGGCTTGCAAGTGCCATAATACCTGCTATAAAAATTACTAAATTTACACCAAAAGAATATGCACGAAAATTCCGATTCATCAATCGTTCTACCCAAGAATATCTATTGAAAAAACATCCAAACTCGAAAAGATTGGTGGCAACTTACTAAAAGTCGCTCTCTTGTCCTTACATATCAAATATGGAACTAAACCCTCAACAACCCTTCGAATTAACCCCTTTTGAACTAACAAAGGAATACATCGAAAAGATACAAATCGCTATCAGTGAGCAAAATAATGAGCTTATCAAAACTGAGATGGAAGAGTTGTATCCAGCGGATATTACCAATATCTTGTATGAATTGAACGGCGAAGATTCTCATTATTTGGTTCGTTTATTAGACAAAAAATTGGGGGCAGAGATTATTACCAATCTTGATACTGACGACCGTAAAAAATTCCTTAAAAACTTTACGCCACAAGAAATTGCAGAATATGTAGATTTAGTGGATTCTGATGATGCCGTTGATATTTTGAACGAGCAACCAAAGGATATTTCTGAAGATATTGTCGGACTTTTAAAGGATAAAGAACAAGCCCGTTTTGTCAATGATTTAATGCACTACGACGAAGATTCGGCGGGTGGTTTGATGCAAAAAGAATTAGTAAAAATCAACATCAAACAGTCTGTAACTGAGTGTGTTGAAGAAATTAGAAGACAAGCCGAAGACGTTGAAAATGTAACTGCCGTTTATGTAGTTGATGATGATATTATTTTACAAGGAAGGGTATCGCTGAAGAAGATTATTTTGGCAAAAAGAGGGTCAAAAATTGCAGATATTTATTCTGACGATATTGTGTCGGTAAAAACAACTGCAACAGGTGAAGAGGTTGCCGATGTAATGCAAAAATACGACCTTGATGCCGTACCAGTTGTAAATATTCAAGGACGATTGTTGGGAAGAATTACCATTGATGACGTGGTCGATTTTATCACGGAACAAGCCCAAGAGGACGTTCAAGCCATGACGGGTATTTCGGAAGACGTTGAGGAAGATGATAGCGTTTGGAAATTGGTTCGTTCACGTTTACCTTGGTTGATTGGCGGTATGTGTGGAAGCTTTTTAGCAGCAAAACTCATTGATAATTTTGATGATAAACTTTCGGCAATTCCTGCCATTGCGGCATTTATTCCGCTTATTGGGTCAACAGGGGGCAATGTTGGTATTCAATCATCTTCGATAATTGTACAAAGTTTAGCAGATAAATCGGGTATTGATATGCCTTTGGGAGAACGTCTTTTTAAAGTGCTTAAAGTGGCTTTGTTGAACGCTCTTATTGCTGGAATGTTCGCTTTTGCAGGCTCATTAATCGTAGATAGTGTCAATGTTCAACTATCCCTAACCATTGCATTATCTATATTTTCGGTGGTGATGTTAGCTTCTTTAATGGGAACAATTACACCTTTGGTATTAAATCGATTCGATATAAATCCCGCCATTGCTTCAGGCCCATTTATCACAACGACCAACGACCTTTTGGGGTATGGCGTTTATTTATTGATTGTATATTTATTAATGTAACACAGGTTTTCAACCTGTTTCTGAAAATAACAGGTTGAAAACCTGTGTTACTAAATTGACAGGTTGAAAACCTGTGCTACTAAATTGACAGGTTAAAAACCTGTGCTACTAAATTGACAGGTTGGAAACCTGTGCTACTTATGATTGCAGTAATTCAAAGAGTTTCAGAGGCTTCTGTCAAAATTGATGGAAATATTAAAGGAGAAATTGGAATAGGTTTTTTAGTGCTTTTGGGCGTTACACATACAGATACAAACGAAGATGCTGAATGGATTTCTAAGAAAATTATCGGCATGAGAGTTTTTTCTGATGAAGATGGAAAAATGAATCTCGACTTATCTGCTATAAATGGAGATATTTTATTGATTAGCCAATTCACGCTTCATGCAAGTACAAAAAAAGGAAATCGACCGAGTTTTATAGAAGCGGCTCGCCCTGAAATTGCCATTCCTTTATACGAAAAAACCATTGCTCAATTAGAAAAAGATTTAGGGAAATCAATCCAAACAGGCGAATTTGGGGCAGATATGAAAGTTAGTTTAGTTAATGATGGACCAGTTACTATTATTTTAGACTCAAAAAATAAAATATAAATGACAATAGAAGAAGCACAAAAAACAGTTGACGAATGGATTAAAACTGTTGGAGTTCGATATTTTAATGAATTGACTAATATGGCAATGCTTACTGAGGAAGTCGGGGAAGTTGCCCGAATTATTGCCAGACGTTACGGTGAACAATCTGAGAAAGAATCAGATAAAGCCAAAGATTTGGGTGATGAAATGGCTGATGTTTTATTTGTATTGATTTGCCTTGCTAATCAAACTGGAATAGATTTGACAACCGCTTTACAAAAAAACTTGGACAAAAAAACCAAGCGTGATGCCACAAGACATTTACAAAATACGAAGCTACAATAATATTCTTTGAAATAAATTTTAACGTAATATTGTTCAGATTTGATAACTTTTTTTGAAAGTTATCAAATCTTTTACCCTTCTCCACAAGAATTAATTTATCTTGGAATTTGTTTTTTCTCAACTTCTTTCGTCATTTTTTGACCTAATTCTGGAGAAATGTCAGGCTTTAAATAAACAGACAATTCATCAACAATTGGGTTCAATTTAATAATAGCAGGGTGCTGTGTATCAAACTCTCTATCTCCCGAAATAGAACTATAATCCTTTTCAGAAAGTCCTCCCATATTATTTGAGTAGTCATTAAAACGAATAGAAATATTTTTATTTGCCATTTTTCCACCTTCCCAGCTGACAACATTTCCGCCTAAATCCCAGCCTAAACCCGTAATCGTAAAGGTTTTACCATTCAATGCTATTACTTCCGACATTTTCATGCCTAATCTTAAACCTTCTTTAGACTCCCAAGGAGAAGAAGGAGTGGCATCACTCGTTCTACTAAAGCCTCCTTTTACCAGTACATCTTGGATTTTCTTATAGTCCTCCCCATCTTTCCAGTAAATTTCTATTTCTTTAGCTGTTCCGGGAAAAAGCATCGTTGTTTTAAAATCACCTTCTCCCGTTGTGACCGTTGTATCTTTTTTCACATTCTCTGCACCATATTTCTTTTCAAGTCCTTTTAAATCAACGCATTGCAATACATCTTCAAGATACATTATTTCGGATTTTGAAATTTTATTGGCAGATGAATCAGACTGAACAGCATTTATTGAGTCAAGATTTTCAGTCGTATTTTTCTTTTCAGAACAAGCAACAAGCATTCCTACAAATGCTAAAGAGTAAAATAATTTCTTCATAAAATTTATGGTTACAGATTGTAAATTAAGAATCAAAACTAATCAAAAAGCTTCTGAATCCCAATTTTATAGTTTTGCCAAAAATATCTTTCTACGATATTCCGTATTTTTTATGATATTTGTAAATCTATTCAGTCAATAGAGTATATATAATGAAATACCACTGCTTAATTTTTACATTTTTGTTTAGTTGCCAATTGTTTGGACAAGCTAATATTACCAATCAAAATCTTTATTGGACACGTTACTACAATCAACTTTCTTTGAATTCAAAGTGGACTTGGCACAATGAGATTGATATGCGTAGATTTGCGGACAACAGTCGTTTACATCATTTAATTATCCATTCACATTTACATTATAAAGTTGCTCCAAACTTTGATGTGGCGGCAGGTATTACTTACTCCCAACAAAGTCCACAATTTTCTGATGCAACTTCTACCTTAGTTGTACCCGAAATTCGTCCTTTTCAAGAAATAAACCAAAGTCAAACATTAGGAAAAAGAGTGACTTTATCACATCGTTTTAGATTGGATGAACGTTTTATCCGCAAAAACAATGGAACAGACCTTTTAGAAGGCTCAGATTTTAATTTCCGTTTTCGCTATCGCCCTCAGTTAGTGATAAATTTGAGTAAATCTGACAATAAAACGCCTGTAAATCTGAAAGTTGCAGATGAACTTATGCTCAATTTTGGTGGAGAAATTCTCTATAATCATTTTGACCAAAACCGAGTTTACGCAGGTTTTGAAAAAGTATTATCTAAGAACTTTTCGGTAGAAATGGGATATTTACACTGGTTTCAACAAAGAAACACGGGTAAAGATTTTTTTGATAGAAATATCGTTAGACTTACCATTTTACATAAGGTAAAACTTTAGTCTAACTTCAATGTTAAACCGTCATAAGCTAATTTTATAAAAGCAGGTAGTTCTTCCTCTACTTCTCTGTGAAGTCCCATTTGGTGGCTTATGTGCGTAAGATATGCTTGTTCGGGGGCAATTTTTTCTAATACTTCAATTGCTTCCGACAAAGTATAATGAGAAAGATGCTTTTCTTTTCTCAAAGCTCCCATCACAATTACTTTACAGCCTTTCAGCTTTTCCATTTCTTTTTCAGAAATAAAATTTACGTCAGTAACATACGCAAAATCATGTACACGAAAACCAAAAACAGGTAGTTTCATGTGCATTACTTCAATGGGTGTAAAATTCACTCCTTCTATTTGAAAAGGCTCATTTACAATTTCATTAAGCGTAATTTGAGGAGTACCTGGGTATTTAATTTCAGTAAAAGCATAATAAAATTCTTGCTTAATTTGCTCTAAAACGTGTTTTCTTGCAAAAATAGGCATATCACGTTTTTGGAAGAAATTATAGGCTCTTACATCGTCAAGTCCAGCGGTATGGTCTTTATGTTCGTGGGTAAAAAGAATGGCATCTAAATTATTGACTCTCTCACGAAGCATCTGTTGGCGAAAGTCGGGACCTGTATCAATTACAAAACTTTTCCCATCTACTTCAATATGAATAGAAACACGAAGTCTTTTATCTCGAAAATCAAGGGATTGGCAAACCTCGCATCCACAGGCAATTACGGGAACGCCCTGCGATGTACCAGTGCCTAAGAAGGTGATTTGCATAATAGGAGTTTGGGGTTGGGAATTAGGCATTAGAGATGAGTAAATTACTATTCCCTAAAACCTAAAACCAAACACCTAAAAATTATTCAGTTAAAGCTTTTACTTGTGCTACAAGAGCATCAAAATTAAGAGGTTTTGCTAACATATCATCGAAACCAGCTTCTTTGAAATCTTCCATCGAGTAGTTACGAGCATTACCAGTAATAGCAATCATTGGTAATTTTGCTTTTTTCTCATCTTTCAAATTACGTACAGTTTTCGCACACTCCATTCCGTCCATTACAGGCATATTGATGTCAAGCAAAAGTATATCAAAATCCTCTTTATCAAGAGCATCTAAAACTTGCTGACCGTTCTTTACAGAATGAATTTCAAAGTTTTGGAACTCTAATATTTTTTTAGCAAGGTTTTGGATAACTGAGCTATCTTCGGCAATTAAGACTTTTTTCATATTAAACTTAAAATTGATTATTGTGGTAAAGATAAGAAACCGCAATCAATTATTTGCAAGAGTTTCTGAGTTTAAAGTTATTGAGTTTAAATTTATACAGATTTCACTCGAAACAACAATTGAGAAAGCTCATTCTTCTGTGATTTTACTCATTCTTCGTCACTAATTGCTGTTCATAAAGTATTAAACATGGAATATCTACCATTTTAACTTCTCCATGCAAACCAAGTGTTCTAAGGCGATTTTCGATAGAATCGTGATAATTTTGAAACCAATCCAAATCAATTACCGTTGCATCATCCAATCCAGATTCGTTAATGACAGGCAAATTATCAACCAATTGAGGATTACTTTCAAAATAATTCATCAAATCTTTAATGGTAAGCCCTTTTTGCGTAATTCCAAGGCTGTCTTTACTGGCAATTGCCCCTCCAATATCTGACTTTTGGAGGGCAAATACTTTCTGATTACGAGTTTCTACTTTAGATTTCAGTGGAAAAAGTGATTCTAATTGTTGCACGCCAACTTCTCGAATAGATTTACCAATAAACTCGGGTATGTTTAAATCTAAACAAAACATATTTTGAGGTTCAAACGAATATTTATTTTTGTCAGCAACCTCTAAAATAACTCTACTCGTCTTTTGGTCGTACAAAATTTGGTACATCAACGAAATTGGGCAATTTACAAAGCGATATTCGGAAGAAGATTCTTTGATAAATTCGGTAGTAAGTCCTTCTTTGAAATTAGACAATTCAATTTTATAGGTTTGACTTTTAGGCTTATGAACAATTATTGGCTCACCGTCAGACGAATAAACCGTATTTGATGACGATGCAGACTGCGAATAGGATGCTTCTTGATATTCGTGTTTCATCGTAAATTTTACTGGCTCACGATTTATCATTTTACCAATCACAAACTGGTCAACTTCATCAGGAGACGTAAATGCACGCACTACACCTGTTTGGTCAATAACAACGGTATGAGGAATAAAATGATGATAAAACATATCGTTTAATTTTCGTCCCCAATCCATCGCAAATGAAAGGTTTTTGAAGTTCCGTTTGGCAATAAAGGCATCTACTTTATCACGATTTTCTTCAGAAATTGCTACAAATTTAACGGCATTTCCAAACTGAGCCTGCAAACGGTCAAAGTGTTTAAGAGAAGGAATACAAGGTGAACAATAGGTCGCCCAAAATTCTATTACGACAATTTTGCCACGAAGTTCTTTGAGGGAAATATTCTTTTCGTTACCATTAGACGTAATGACCGACATGGTAAAATCTGGGCAAACATTCCCTAACGTTGGTGGGTCAGTTTGTGCCATAAAGGTTTGTGCAAAAACAGAGTTTGTAAGAATTACAAAGGCTATTATCAGCAGTTTTTTCATATTGATAAAGATTAGGACTATCACTAAAATACTTGCCCTAAAATCATGCCGTTTTGGTTGTTAGTAATATTATTCAAAATAATTGAGTATCATAAAATTAGCAATTTTGTAGAAGGAATAAAACTCTAAAATGCAAGTAAGTACAATGACGATTTAAGAATTAAGATTTACGATTATGTTTGACTATGTTGTAATATTCTGATTAATAGGGAGTTCCAACAAATAAATCCCAACCCTTCATAATTGAAATACCTTTAAACTAAAAAATCGTCTGAAATTTTTCAGACGATTTTTATTACTTATTGATTTTCAGCGAATTACTTTACGGTAAATGGCACTTTTACTTTGTCCCAAGCTAAAGTTACAACACCTGAGTTTTCAGCATTAATCGTGAAACGTTCAGTCATTTCAGTAGCTTCGGGTTTTGCCGTTACTCTTAAAACATCATCAGCTTCTTTATAGCCGTAAGCACCCCATTGTTTAACCGTTTTATTGAAAATGATAGTCCATTCTTTTTCTCCCGGAATTGTAAAAAGTGCATATTTACCAGCTTTTAAAGCTTTTCCATTGATAGTTACATCTTTACTTACTTCAAATGTAGTAGCATCATTTGCTCCTGTACGCCAAACTTTTCCGTAAGGTGCAAGGTCACCTGCCCATACGTTACGACCTTTTACGGCTGGTTGGTGATAATTAACAGTCACAGTAGCACCGCCAACAGTTGCCGTAGCTTTTGCAGGAGGTGAAGGCATTTTAGAGGCATCTTTGCTCATGTCATGTTGAGCGTTGCTGATGAAAGCAGAAAAAATAAGCGTTGTTAATAAAAGTAATTTTTTCATTTTTGTAAATGGATTTTGTTGTAATCATACAGAGAAGAAACAGTCTTTTCAATATGACGGATTTGATATTTTTTAGGAATTTTTAATTCCATGTAAATAACGAAAAAAAAGCTAAGAAGTTTCATTTGAACATAAAAAAATCCCTCAAACTAAATTGGAGGGATTTTTATCTAATTCATAGTTTACAGACTGAAGTCTGTGTTACTAACTGAAGTCTGTGTTACTAATTAAAAAAGTCTTTCATTTTCTCGAAGAAGTTCTTTTCGTTTTTGTTAGGTTTTGGATGAAAGTTAGGAGAATCTCTCATTTTTTCTAACATTTCAGTTTCTTCTTTGGTCAAACTTTTTGGAGTCCACAGATTCACGTGAATTAACTCATCTCCTACTCCATAGCCGTTCAATTCTTTAATTCCTTTTCCTTTCAGACGTAAGATTTTTCCTGCCTGTGTACCTGCTTCAATCGTAATACGAGCTTTTCCTCCGATTGTTGGTACTTCTACGGTTGTACCTAAAGCGGCATCTGCAAAGTTTAGGTACAAATCGTAAATTACGTTTGTGCCGTCACGGTGTAATACTTCGTCTGGTTCTTCTTCAATAACAATCAATAAATCTCCCGCTACGCCTCCACGTGGTGGCACGTTTCCTTTGCCCGACATAGACAATTGCATACTGTCTGCAACGCCCGCAGGAATTTTGATTGGGATGATTTCTTCTTCCAAAACACGTCCTTCGCCAAAACAAGCCTCACAACGAGTTTTGATTTGTTTTCCTTCTCCATTACAAGTCGGACATGGTGAAGTTGTCACCATTTGTCCCAACATGGTTTGTTGAACCCTACGAACTTGTCCAGCACCACCACAAGTTTGGCAAGTGCTTAATTCTGTACCATTTTTAGCACCGTTTCCACTACAAGATTTACAAGTTACATGGCGTTTAACTTTAATTTTTTTCTCAACACCGTTAGCAACTTCCTCAAGGTTTAATTTGAGTTTAATTCTAAGGTCAGAGCCTTTGCGTCTGCGTTGTTGCTGACCTCCGCCACCACCACCGAAGAAACTTCCAAATGGGCTACCGTCACCACCACCAAAAATATCTCCAAACTGACTGAAAATATCCTCCATGTTCATTCCTTGCCCACCATAGCCACCACCACCTGCGGCTCCGCCCATACCAGCGTGTCCGAAACGGTCGTATTGTGCTTTTTTCTTAGCGTCCGAAAGTACCTCATAAGCTTCAGCAGCTTCTTTAAACTTATCTTCCGCTGTTTTATCTCCTTGGTTTTTATCGGGGTGAAATTTTATCGCCATTTTGCGATAAGCCTTCTTTATTTCTTCTTCCGAAGCAGACTTTGAAATCTCTAATACTTCGTAATAATCTCTTTTTGCCATAATCTTATTAGGGGTTAGGTGTTGGGGATTAGGTGTTAGAGAGATTTAGGAATTTCTCAAATCCTAACTCCTAATCCCTAAGACCTAATTTGCTACTACTACTTTTGCAAAGCGAATAACTTTTTCATTTAAATAATATCCTTTTTCAACTACATCAAATACTTTTCCTTTGTCGTCCTCAGTTGGAGCAGGAAATTGAGTAATTGCTTCGTGTAAATCAGCGTTGAATATTTCTCCTTTTGCGTCCATTGGTTTCAATCCTTTAGAGGCAAGGGTATTGCTTAATTTGTTAAAAATCAAGTGAACGCCTTCCGAGATTTCGCCTTCTTGAGCATTTGCAGTTGCTCTTTCGATGTCATCAATGATTGGTAAAACATCTACAATAACTTTTTCCGAAGCCGATTGAATCATGTCTAATTTTTCTTTGGCTGTACGTTTACGGAAGTTATCAAAGTCTGAATAAAGACGTAAATATTTATCTTTCAATTCAGCTACTTCTATTTTTAGTTTTTCAGCTTCTGTTAATTCTGGTGCAGCATCTGTCGGTGTTTCTTCTGAAACATTGTCAGTTTCTGGGGTGATTACTTGTTCTTCTACTGATAATTCGTCTTTATTTTCCATTTTCAATGCACTTTTCGCTTTGTTTTTGTACTTTCCTAATATGTTCAAAAGTTTTGCCATTTCCGTTTTCCTGTCAGATTGACAGATTTAGTCTGTAAAATTACAGATTAGTTGGCAGATATGAGTAAAAAGGTTTGTAACACAGACTTCAGTCTGTAACTGAATGAATAATTTCTTAGTTACAGACTAAAGGCTGTGTTACTTATAATTTCTTAGTTACAGACTAAAGGCTGTGTTACTTATATCAACTCCTCAGATAGGGCAACCGTCCAGCTATCAAAGAGGTTTTTCTCAATTTCACAAGCCTTTTCTGCATGGTTTTGCCAGTCTTCTGAAAAACTTTTTAGTTGTGAAATCATCTCTGCTAAATGCCCTTCTTCTTCCACAATAATTGACTTCACATTAACTTTTGAACTTACAGCATCCAAAGCATCCTGATAAATTGGATACAACTCGTCTGCACGTACTTCAATCGCATAAGTTACTAACAAATATGCTGCATATTTAAGGTCGTTTCCTGAGAGTTTCAACGTTTGCTTCAAATATCTACAAACGTGAATATCAAGACTATGGAGGTAAGTATAGCTTGCAAAAGGAGCTACTAAATAGGCATTTTCGTAAGTTGGATAATTTTCAATTTTATCAACTTTTTGAATCTGTTTTTTCAGATAAAATGCGTGTCTGGCTTCTTCTGAAGCGTGTTTTAGAATAAGATAAGAAACCTTAGTTTTATCTTCGGAAGCAGAGATTTTTCTGGCTCCCGTATTCTCCATGAGCGATAATGTATTTAAAAATCGAGCATGAAGAGAATCATCAGCTATGATGTTTTGGAATATTTCTTGTAAATTCATAACTCAAAAGTAATTCTATGTTTTTGATTGCGTTTTCTAATCTTAGATAATTCAAAAATATTATTAAAATTATGCAATTACATTACGTAACATACTCTCCTGAAGAACTCAATGAAGTAAAAAAAATCTTTATAGAGTATGCCGAATTTCTACGAATAGACTTATGTTTTCAAAATTTTGAACAAGAATTACAAACACTCCATAAGGTTTATAATCCACCACAAGGTTGTATTATTTTAGCGAAAGAAGACGAAGAAGTATTAGGTTGTATCGCTTTAAAACCGATTGGCGAAGGTGTTTGTGAAATGAAACGTTTGTATGTAAAACCGCAAACAAGAGGTACAGGTTTAGGACGTCAATTGGTGACTGAACTTATCAATTTTGCTAAAGAATCAGGTTACAAAACCATGAAATTGGATACTTTAACAACCCTTGAAAGTGCTACAAAGTTGTATCAATCAATGGGATTTGTAACAACAAATGCTTACGTCTATAATCCTTTAGACGAAGTTTTATATTTTGAATTAACGCTCTGAAACAATCAATTTTAAACACTTTAAAACCATAAAGTGGCTTAAAAGCCATTTGGACATTAACAACCAACTAATTTTATGAAGTTACCATTTTTATTAAAACTAAGTGCTATCATCTTTTTACTCGGATTGGGTTCATGGGGCTTTTTAGCACATAAAACCATTCATCAAATTGCGATTTATTCTCTTCCAAAAAAACTTCAAGGATTTTTCTTTAAAAATGCTGATTATTTAGTTTATAATTCTGTTCGTCCAGATGTAAGGCGTAAAGATGACCCAAGCGAAGCTACCAAACATTTTATTGATATTGATGCTCCAATTTTTGGCGAAAATTCTATTGAAACAATGCCAAGAACTTGGGAAGAAGCCTCTCAAAAATATACGGCTGATACCCTACGCAAGTACGGCACTGTGCCTTGGGAAATTATGAAATTGCAAGCAAAATTGACTAATGCTTTTCGTAACAAACTGAAAGACAGCATTTTATTTTATTCGGCAGACTTGGGGCATTATATTGCTGATGCTCACGTTCCTCTTCATACAACGGTCAATTATGACGGTCAAATGACTAATCAACGTGGTTTGCACTCACTTTGGGAAAGTACCGTTCCTGAAATGAATATTGATAATTACAATTTGTATCAAGCTCATAAAGCTAAATATATTAAAAATCCTTTGGCTGAAATTTGGGTGAAAATTAGAGAATCAAAACTGATGTTAGATAAAGTTTTGGCAGACGAAATTAAAGCTTCTGAGGGTTTTACAGAAGATAGAAAATTTAAACGTTCTGAGCGTTTTGGAGCAATGAGAAAGAATTATTCTGGCGAATTTGCGAAGGCTTATGCGGAGAAATTAGGCACTACGGTCAATGAAAGAATGTTGGATGCTTCAAAAACAGTGGCTGATTTTTGGTTTACGGCATGGGTTGATGCGGGCTGTCCAGATTTATCTGAATTACAAAATATTAGCGATGAGGATAAAGAAAAATTGAAAGCTGAGAAGAAGGCATGGAAAAGCAACGAACTAATTTCTAAAGGCTTACTTCAATCTCGTAAAGGGAAAAGTGACGGGGAGTAATTGGTTATTGATTATTGGTTATTGGTTATTGGTTATTGGTTATTGGTTAT
>NZ_QGGO01000039.1:42053-52295 GCF_003148625.1 Arcicella aurantiaca
TTATTGGTTATTGGTTATTGGTTATTGGTTATTGGTTATAAAAAAGTGCTTTTTGTAATTATAGGTTCCTTCAATATCGTTTTTTTACAAAAAATATTAACCAATAACTAATTACACTGTTTAATAAGTTATTTCAACTTTCCGAAAGTAGAAATAACTTTCGGAAAGTCCCCTAATCAAACATTTTAGGATAAAAATTATTCATATAACTTATTGAACAGTGTACCAATCCACCAATAACCAATCCACCAGTAACCAATCAACCAGTAACCAATCCACCAGTAACTAATCCACCAATAACCAATCCACCAATAACTAATCCACCAGTAACTAATCCACCAGTAACCAATCACTAAAAAGCAATTCTTAAATTTCCACCCATTGCGTAGCCATCGTAAGTTGGGACTAAGCTGATATTTTTGTTTTTACCTTTTCCGCCAATTTTCTCTTTCAACCAAGGATAAACCGCATAGGCAATTTTTCCAGAAACAATACCAATTCCTGCTCCAACTAATACATCAGAAGCCCAATGGCGATTATTTAAGACTCTGAAAACTCCCGTAGCAGTTGCTAAAGTATAACCTCCCACTGCATACCAAACACTCTCATTAGCGTATTCTTCTGCCAAAATGGTCGCTCCGAAAAAAGCATTAGCCGTATGTCCCGAAGGAAATGAATTATTGGCAGAACCATCTGGACGCCACTGTTTTGTTGTTTCTTTCAAAATGATAACTGTCCCTAAAGTTATTACGCCACCAACCAGCATTAAACCTAATTTATCATTAAAACCATGTTTGCTTTTTACGCCAATCCAGTCTAAGCCAAACACAGCGGCATGAGGTCCAAATTGTATCAAATCGTCTAAATTATTATGAAAACTCATAAAATTTTCATTTCTAAATTTGAGTTGTTTGGTCTTAAAATCGGCATTATCAATGGTCAATCCTCCGCCAATCAAGACTAAAGGTAAAATGTAATTTTTAAAAGGAGCTTTTCTAAAAGTTGAATCGTGGTTATGGTCTTGGGCAAAATTGGAAGTGAGTGTACATAAACTTAGAACAGTGGCAAGGATTATTTTTTTCATTTTTTGGGATTTAATTCGTGACTACGGAAATGATACATTTCTAAATGTCTAAACTCTTTTCGACATATTCGGAAGGAGCTTTTCCGTATTCTTTTTTAAAGATTCTTGTAAAATATGAAGGGTCATTGAATCCAACTTTATAAGCAACTTCCGAAACGCTATAATTCTCACTTTCAAGCAATTGAATGGCTTTTTTCAAGCGTACATTTTTAATAAATTCATTACCAGAAAGGTTCGTTAAACTTTTCAGTTTTCGGTATAACTGCATATTACTCATTTTTAGTTCTTCTTCTAAAAACTGAATATCAAGGGCTGGATTACTAATATTCTCTTCTATAATACGAATAGCACGTTCTAAGAAGTGTTCGTCAGATGAATTTAAGGTAATTTCTTTAGGTTTTAATTTGGGCGATTTACCAAATAACTGTCTCAAATTCTTTCGATTTTCAAGAATATTTTTGACCCTAACTTCCAATAAATTAGCATTAAATGGTTTGGTGATATAATCGTCCGCTCCAGTTTCCAAACCTACTTGTTTACTTTCGTTGCTACTTTTTGAAGTCAGAATTATCACAGGAATATGACTTGTTTTGGCATTAGTTTTTACATTCTCACAAAGTTCAACGCCTGTCATCATTGGCATCATCCAATCTGAAATTATTATATCAGGCAGATGTTGTTGAGCCAATTCAAAAGCATCTTTTCCGTTATCTGCTTCTAATATTTGATAATTTTCTACAAATATTTCTTTGATATACGCCCGCAAATCTTCATTATCTTCAGCAATTAAAATGATAGCCGCATCTGCTAAAGAAGTCGGTTTGCCTTGTTTTTTGGCATTTTGAGCAATATTTTTCAATAATAATTCTTGCTCTTTTTGCAAAACTACATTATCCCGAATCCACTTAACATCAAAGGCATTTCGGGCTATTGGCAAGTGTACCGAAAAGACAGTGCCATGCCCAACTCGACTACTTACTAAAATTTCTCCTTTGTGTAATTCTACCAATTCTTTACAAAGAGCCAACCCTACGCCAGTACCTACCACTTGCGGTTGTGTTTTATCATGTACTTGATAAAAACGATTGAAGATATTTCTCAGATTTTTTTGAGCAATACCTATGCCTGTGTCGCTCACCTTTACAATAACCTTCTCATTATCAGCAGGATTAACTATCACTTCCACCGAAACTTCTCCTCCATCTTTTGAAAACTTAAAGGCATTTGATAGCAAATTGGTGATTATTTTTTCGATAATATCGCCATCAAAATACGCCATTATTTGTTCCGACGATGATGTAAATTTGAGCGAAATATTGCGGTGCGATGCTAAGTCTTGGAAAGAATAGGTTATTTTTTCTATAAACTCTACCATATCACTTTGCGTGATTTCTGGAGAAAGTCTGCCTGCTTCTAATTTCGATAAATCCAATAATTGATTTATTAATTTTTGTAATTGCTTGGCATTTCTATAAATTGACTCTGTACGTTTGCGTTGAGCTTCTGGCAAATCAGAACTTTCAGCTAAATATCTTTCTAAAGGACTGATTATCAACGTCAATGGAGTTCTAAACTCGTGCGAAATATTGGTAAAGAAATTTGTTTTTAGTCGGTCTAATTCTTGAATTTGGTCTTTTTCTCTTTCCTGCAATTTTATATCTGACCTAAAACGCTCACGTACTTGAATAACCCGTCTGAGTGCGTAAATACTTCCCACAATAACTAAGGCATAAATACACCACGCCCACCAAGTTTTGTACCAAGGCGGCAAAATAATAATCTTAATAAATGCCATTTGGTTATTCCAAACACCATCATTATTGCTGGCTCTTACCCAAAAAGTGTATTCGCCGGGGTTTAAGTTGGTATAACTCGCAATACGCTGTGTACCAACGTAGTTCCAGTCATGGTCAAAACCTTCAAGAACATAAGCATATTGATTATTTTTAAGTTGTTGAAAATCTAAAGCGGTATATTCAATAGAAAATACATTTTGGTCGGAAGTGAATGAAATTTCGTCCGTTTCCAAAATATCTTTATGCAATGGAGAGTCCTTTTGACCAACCGATACAGGTTTATTAAAAAGTCTCAATCCTGAAATATACACAGGCGGCACATCATTACTTTCGGTCAAACTATCAGGGTGAAAAATATTCATACCGCCTGTTCCACCAAAAAACACCTCTCCTTTTTTATTTTTGGAATAAGCATTAATGACAAATTCAGAACCTTGCAAACCGTTTGCTTGCGTATAATTTTTGAAAGAATTACTCTGAATAATAAAATTAGAAAGTCCTTTATTGGTGGAAAGCCACAAATTATGATGTGCATCTTCAACAATTCCTTTTACGGTATTATTGGGTAAGCCATCTTGAATCGTCCAAGTTTTGAAGGTGTTGGTTGGTGACTGATATAAAGCAAAACCTCCGCCGTTGGTGGCTACCCAAATTCGTTTTTGAGAATCTTCTAAAATTTGAAAAACATGATTTCCTTTAATACTTCCATCTAAACCAGATTCTTGGAAATGTTCAATTTTATGCGTTTGGAGATTGTAAATAAATATTCCGCTGTTGTATGTTCCAATCCATAAATTACCTCGGCTATCTTCTAAAATACAGTTGATATGGCGTTCGGATAAAATTCCTTCTTTGTTCAAATCTGCCACAGGAGCAAACTTCCCTGTTTGTTTATTGAAAGTCAGGACGCCAATGTCTTGTGTGCCAACCCAAAACTGATTCGCATTTTTTGACTCGTGAATACAGGTTAATTTTGGTCGAGAACCATCTGCAATATATGGATAATTTACTATGGCATTACTTGTTTTTTTAAGCATTTTTAGCCCAATTCCCCACGTCAAAATAGATAAGTCACCTTGTCTATCTTTGTATAAAAAATTTACGTCATTATTATTACTAAAAGTAGAAGTGGAAGGGTCGTTTATATAGTGCTTGAAGGAATTTGACCGACGGTCTAAAAGCGAAAAACCATTGTTAGTACCAATCCAAACTCGGTCATCATCTTCTGCAACAATAGCATTTACTTTATCTCGAAGCAAACTCTGAGAAGTATTCGTTTTGTGGCGATATAACGTAAATTTTGCTTGTTTGTGATAATGTACATTGAGTCCAGCCTCCCAAGTTCCAATCCAAATATTATTATCACGGTCAACAAAAACGGTTTGAATTGCCAAAGAATTGAGTCCCATGTCAGAATCAGGGTCTGACACCAAATGTATTGGAGAGGCTAAGTTTCCATTTTTCAATAAAATCACACCACTTTCTGTTCCAAACCAAAGCGTACCTTGTTGGTCATAAGCCATTGACATGATGAGATTATCTAAATCTATTTTTTGTGGATTATAGAAGATTTGTGAAATTTTGCGAGTTCTCAAATCCATTTTATAGATACCATTTCCACGAGTACCTATCATAATGTTGCCTTGAGGGTCTTCAAAAAAGCACGTAATTTGGTTTTTCTTAGGCGTTAAATTATTTTCAATTGTAAACGTTTTTACGGTATTATCGGCTGAAAATTGCAATATTTGACCATAATGCCCCCCCATCAAAACATTCCCATATCGGTCTTGAATTATATGTGAAATATCGTTGGTTGTGATAGGCTCAGCTTCATTTTTACGCCATTGCACGGTATTTTTTTTATTATCAAAAACCAACAAACCGTATCGGTAAGTTGATACCCAAACTTTATCGTCTTTGGTAACAATAATGTCTGAAACACTAATATTGGAAACGTCTTGATTGATGTCCGTTTTCAGAACATGAAAAAACTTTCCTGTTTGTCGGTCTAATTTATTAATTCCACCGTCGGCAGTTCCAATCCATAAATTACCGTGAATATCTTCATTGATAGTTGAAATATTACTGCTACTGATAGAATTGGGGTCGTCGAAAATATGGCGATAAATCGTAAAATTATAGCCATCGTATTTATTTAGCCCGTCGGAAGTAGCGAACCAAATAAATCCTTTTTTATCCTGAAAAATTTTGTGAATGGTATTCTGAGAAAGCCCTTGCTGATTGCCAATGCGTTCAAAGCGTAGCTGAGCTATTGAAAGAAATGAACAACAGCTTAGGAAATAAACAAAGAGTATGATTGCTCGCAATTGCATATATAGAAATCTTCGATATGCAATTTAAGAAAATTTAGTTGGAGATAAAAGTGGTAATCAGGCAATAGGGATTGGAGATTAGGCATTAGGTTTCTGAATATAGATATTTTTCACCTTCAAATCAGTAATTCACATAAAGATTCTTAATTATTTAATTCACTGAAAAATAGAGCAAAAAGCCTAATAATTGTTCGTAGGTACGTAATTCTTCTGGCGTTGCTCCAATTTTGGTTAAAGTATTGCGATGTTTATCTGCCAAATCCAAAAACTTATCGTCATTGATTAATTTACCACAAATAACTCCTTTATAACTTCTATGTACTTGATTATAAACGTATTTACAAGATTTAGACGGTGTTTTATTAAAGATTTCATTCAATGTTGAAAGATTGTCTGAAGCATTTAAAAAAGGGAATCCGTCGGTCATTAAAAAATCCTTTATAATATCGCAAACATCCTCCACATCAGGTTCTGTCATGATTTTATAGCGAAAATATTTAGCATCGTTATATTTCCCAATGGATACGACAATCGTGTTTGAGTCGCCCCAAAAGTCTCTTGTATTTCCCAAAAACTGTTGGGCAATTTGTTCTATTTGGTGATTTCTACATCCAAAATTCACTTCCAACCAAACTTCATCTTCATAAGCTGTTGCCGTAAAAATGACGTTTTGAAAGCCTGTTGGTGTAACTTTACGAAATTGTTTTTTATCAGCCATCAAAACAAAGTCATGTTTTTCAAAAAACAGGCGTAATTTCTCGTAAAGAGCAGTCTCGAATGGTTTTACAAGCATGACATTTTTGTTTATCGTTGTGTGTATTTTGTAATGAAACTAAGATAATTATTTTTTGTTAAAAAACGGAATCCTTATACGTGAGATTATACATTTTATTGAAAAATCAATAAAATAATTTTTGATTTTTTAAGATAAACACCCAATTTTCAACAACTGCAATTATGTTATAGAGTACGACATAAGGTATCAGAATATATTTTGGAATAATGTTGTTTAGATTTGACAATTTTCAAAAAAAATTGTCAAATCTAATTCCAATACATCATATCGTTGTCTATAAAAACAACAACAAATGAGCGTTAGTTGCAATTTGATAATCAATTTACTAAAACCTATTTTCTCAAAACAGACCTTTATAATTCAAATGCAAAAAATATTAATCATTTCTGATACACATAATTATCTCGACGAACGTTTGATGCCTCATGTAGAATGGTGCGACCAAATTTGGCACGCTGGCGATTGGGGAAATGAATCTATTTCTGACACCCTCGAAGCGATAAAACCTATTGATGGCGTTTATGGAAATATCGACGGAGCAACTTTACGCCAGATGTATCCGAAAATCAACCATTTTATGTGTGAAGATTTAGTAATTGGCATGACTCACATTGCGGGAGCTCCTTCAAAATACAAACCTGACGCTTTGGAGTGTTTTGCTATTCAAAAGCCAGATATTTTCGTTTGTGGACATTCTCATATTCTACAGGTAAAACGAGATATGAATCGTGGAGGAATGTTATTTATCAATCCCGGTGCAGCAGGTTTGCACGGTTTTCATACGGTACAAACTGCTATTCGTTTAAAAATTGACGGCAAACGTATTTTTGACGTTGAAATTATCGAAATGTCAAAACGGAATAAATTGTGATTGGTTATTGGTGGATTGGTTATTGGTTGATTGGGAATTGGTTATTGGGAATTGGAAATTGGTTATTGGTGGATGGTTATTAGTCAATTTTTTCCTTCTGAACTATGATTTTTTAAGATTGGAGGATTTTAGGATTCGATTTTATAAGAAATATCGTCTAATCACCAATCCACCAATAACCAATAACCAGTAACCAATTCACCAATCCACCAATAACCAATCCACCAATAACCAATCCACCAGTAACCAATCCACCAGTAACCAATTCACCAGTAACCAATTCACCATTATGACATTCGTCAGTTTTTCAACTGATACATCCTCCCTTCTACGCTGACTCTCCTCATGTGACTTCCTGACTGTTTCCATCAATTTTGTAGAAACAAATTACTAATCAGCCGATGCAAATTATCTATTTTATGATTGGCGTGAGTTTGCTGATGGCTTTAGGCTTTTTAGCAGCTTTTTTTTGGGCAATGACCAAAGGACAAAATGATGACCTTCATACGCCTGCCATGCGAATGCTCTTAGAAGATGAAACGTCAGTAAAAACTGTACCCAAAACTAATTAACCATACATTGTCACAATGAAACGCCCATCTAAAAACTTTGACATCCAAAGAAATAATTAGGCGTTCCGACTATGCGTCGCAATCATGATGACATTGAAAATAACTAAACATTTATAATCAGATGAAAGAACAAATACAACCCATTACCACACACGAGCCTAAAAAGTGTAAGTGCAGTAAAGATTGCAATCGCTGCAAAGCAATGAAATTAATTGATTTTGAGAAGTTTAACTAAAATCTATCACGATGTCAGCCATTAATACAAACGTAGAACATTTTGAATACGACAATAAAATCGTCCGAAATTTCGCCCTTGCCTCCATCATTTTTGCCATAGTTGGGTTATTGGTAGGTTTATTGATTGCCACCCAACTTTTTTTGCCCTCTGCCAATATTACGCAGTATTTTACATTCGGTCGTATTCGGGCATTACACACCAATGCAGTTATTTTTGCCTTCGTGGGTAACGCTATTTTTGCTGGAATTTATTATTCACTTCAACGCCTTTGTAAAGCTCGTTTATACAGCGATTTATTATCAAAAATCCACTTTTGGGGTTGGCAATTAATCATTTTATCGGCAGCAATTACCTTGCCTTTAGGGTTAAGCACTTCTAAAGAATATGCAGAATTAGAATGGCCAATTGATATTGCCATTGCTCTTATTTGGGTGGTATTTGGTATCAATATGTTTGGTACAATTTTCAAACGTCGTGAGCGTCATTTGTATGTAGCCATTTGGTTTTATATCGCTACATTCATTACCGTTGCGATGTTACACATTGTGAACTCTTTGGCAATTCCTGTTTCTTTCACTAAAAGTTATTCATTGTATGCAGGTGTGCAAGATGCTTTGGTGCAATGGTGGTACGGACACAATGCGGTGGCATTTTTCTTAACAACTCCGTTCTTAGGATTGATGTACTATTATTTGCCTAAAATGGCTAATCGTCCTGTTTATTCTTACAAATTATCAATCTTACACTTCTGGTCATTGATTTTCTTGTATATCTGGGCGGGGCCTCACCACTTACTTTATACAAGTTTGCCAGACTGGGCTCAGTCATTAGGTACGGTGTTTTCAATTATGTTGATTGCTCCGTCTTGGGGAGGTATGATTAACGGTTTGCTTACGCTTCGTGGTGCTTGGGATAAAGTTCGTGAAGACCCAAGATTAAAAATGATGGTTGTTGGGGTTACCGCTTATGGTATGGCAACTTTTGAAGGGCCAATGTTATCATTGAAAAACATCAACGCTATTGCTCACTATACCGACTGGATTCCTGCACACGTACACGTAGGTGCGTTAGGTTGGAATGGTTTTCTTTCATTTGCAGTAATGTATTATATGATTCCGAAAATGTACGGAAATGAGATGTTCTCTAAAAAACTGATGAATGCTCACTTCTGGTTAGGCACATTAGGAATTTTATTCTGGGCAGTCCCCATGTATATTTCAGGATTTACACAAGGTATGATGTGGAAAGAATTTACTGCCGAAGGAAACTTGAAATATGGTAGTTTCTTGGAAACAACCTTACAAGTTATCCCAATGTATTATTTGAGAGCTTTGGGTGGATTATTCTATTTATCAGGTGCTTTGATTGGGGCGTATAACATTTTCAAAACGATGTTAGTCGGTAAATTAATCGCTAATGAAGCCGCACAAGCTCCTGCTCTTGAAAAAGTATTTATTGCCGAAGGAAGTGATTCTCACTGGCACAAATGGGTTGAACGTAAACCTTTACAAATGTTATTTTGGTCATTTGTAGTAGTTGCCATTGGTGGTATGATTGAGATTATTCCAACTTTCATGGTTCAGTCAAACGTTCCAACGATTGCTTCGGTACAACCTTATACACCGTTAGAATTACAAGGTAGAGATTTATATATCCGTGAAGGTTGTGTGTCGTGTCATAGTCAAATGATTCGTCCATTCCGTTCAGAAACAGAACGTTACGGTGAATATTCAAAAGCAGGTGAATTTGTGTATGACCACCCATTCTTGTGGGGCTCAAAAAGAACTGGGCCAGATTTACACCGTGAAGGCGGTAAATATCCAGATTCTTGGCACTACCACCACATGAGAGACCCAACGTCGATGTCACCGGGTTCAATCATGCCTCCTTATGAGTGGTTATTAGAGCAAAAATTGAATGTTTCTAATACGCAAGATAAATTGAGAGCTATGAAAAAATTAGGCGTTCCTTATGATGATTACGCAATCAAAAACGCAAATGTCGATTTAGCAGAACAAGCAAAAGCAATTTCTGATAATTTGGCAAAAGAAAACATCAAAGTAGCTCCCGACAAAGAAATTGTTGCTTTGATTGCGTATTTACAACGTTTAGGAACGGATATTAAGAAAAGTAATTGACAATGGATAATTGATAATTAATAGTTGACAATGGACAATTACCCATTATCAACTGTCAATTATCAACTATTAATTATCAACTATTAATTGAGGGGTGATACAATTAGACTGTGTATTTAATTATACAATTTGGTACTTGAACAAAACAGGGAGATTTAGATGTTGAATAGTTTGTAATCAACTCAAACTATCTAAATTCCCTGTTATGGAAACTAATATCGGTATTTTACTTTCATTAGTTGAAGGAGTATGTGAAAAAATTTCCTTTTCAAAGAAATGTGGTCAGCCCTATGTGTACTCGAGAGCCTCCTTTATTGTATTTTTTATCATTATGTTTCTCAAAAAGATTCATCATTTTAAGGCAATGTACAAATTTGCTCAACGATATTATCAATATTTTGGCTGGTCAAAATG
>NZ_QGGO01000040.1:0-21908 GCF_003148625.1 Arcicella aurantiaca
ATATCCTTGAGGATTTAACAGCCATTGATATTACTGATATTTATCGCTTACGCTGGGAAATTGAAAGATTCTTTCGATTTATTAAGCAAAATCTGAACTTTTCTCATCTGATTTCACGGGACTATAATGCTATAAAAAACATGGCATATGTAATGTTAATTGCAGCCATGTTTATTGCTTTGTATGCCAAATTAAACGAGCGTAATGGATTTAAAATCAATAAATTAAAATTCTTATATGAACTCGAAGCTGAACTTGTCAAAGAACTAATCATTCTCTGTAAAGGTGACCCCAATTTATTAAATCAATACTTCCACGCAGGTTTCGGACAATAGTGGAAGTAATTCCTTATTAATTCTCAATCAAAGAACCTCAAAAAAAATATTCGTCAATAATGTTGTGCTTTTGGAGGGTGACATCAATTATACCATTTTTCATTTAGATAATGGTAAACAAAATGTAGTTGCCCATAGTATAAAATTTTTTGAGTCATTTTTAGAAACACACGGTTTTTTGCGGGTGCATCGCTCGTTTATGATTAACCCTAATCATGTCAAAAACCTCAATAAAAAACTACTTACGGTTACGATGAACAATGGGCTAAAAGCCGCCATTTCAAGAAGGAGAAAGATGATGGTTGAAAATCTTACTTTATCCTAACGATACTTATATTGAATCTAACCATATATTTTAATTTCTTACCAAAATGAAAAAACTCTTTTATCTCTTTATGGCTTTGATGATAAGCCAAAATGTGCTGGCTACTCGCTATTACGTCAAGGCAAGTGCCACAGGCACAAACAATGGCACTTCATGGGCAAACGCCTATACGAGTTTACAATCAGCATTAACAATTGCTGCCGCAAATGATGAAATTTGGGTAGCCGCAGGTACATATAAACCTACTACGGGTACTGACAGAGCCATTTCTTTTGTCATGAAAAATGACCTTGCCATTTACGGCGGTTTTGCAGGTACAGAAACATTACTTTCCGAAAGAAATTATACTACTAACGTAACGATTTTGAGTGGCGATATTGGTACGGTTAATGATAATTCTGACAATAGTTATCATGTTATATCAAATTTTAACATTAATAGCACAGCCATACTTGATGGTTTTACCATCACTAAAGGAAAAGCATCTATTTCTGGAAATCAAGATGGTGGTGGAATGTACAACAGTAGTAGTAGCCCAAGCATAGCTAACTGTATATTTACTGATAATAATGCCAATAGATGGGGGGGGAGCTATATTTAGCCTTGGTGGCGGTCCATCTATAAGTAATTGTACTTTTAGTGCTAATCGTGCTGGAGCATCAGGTGGAGCTGTGTTAAACGACAATAGTAATGCAACCATAAATGCTTGTTTGTTTAATTCTAATACTGCGAGCGAGGGTGGTGGAGTAACCAATAGTAATGGCAACAATGGTAGTAATGTAATAATTAATAATTGTACTTTTAATGCTAATACTGCGAATTATGGTGCAGGAATCTATAACTTCTATAGTAGTCCAACAATACGTAATAGTGTTTTTAGTAGCAATAGTATAAGTGAAGGAACTGGTAGTGGAATGTACAATAACAATAGTAGCCCATCTATTACTAATTGTACTTTTAATGGGAATGGTCCTGCTTTTAGTGTGGTATTATTTTATGGCAATAATAGTGGTGGGGAAATTAAAAACTGTATATTCTATAAATACATTGGAAGCTCAGCCAACAGAAATAACATTTATAAAGCAAGTGCAACACCTACTTTAAATGTAAGTTATAGCATTGTTGATGATTATGATGCAACTAATTCTAATATAGCATGGGGGGCTGGTATTCTGACCTCAAATCCTTTGTTTGTAAATATTGCAGACCCTGATGGGGCAGACAATATTTTTGGTACTGCTGATGATGGGCTAAGTATATCATGGTGTAGTCCTGCCATTAATGCTGGCGACCCTGCCGTTAATTCGCCAACCACAGATATTACAGGCTTTACAAGAGGAATTGTCCCCTATGATTTGGGAGCTTATGAATTTCATGGAGCTACCCCAACTGTTCCCATAGGTACATTAAATTCAACGATTTGTAGTGGAGCAACCGTTTCATTATCAGCTACTTGTGAAATTGGTAATGTAGCATGGTATGGCTCAAATTTAACTACATTAGTTTCAACAGTTTCACCATTCGTTACACCAAATTTGACGAGTGCAACAACTTACAATGTTCGTTGTGAAAGTGGCTCTTGTATGAGTGATTTTGTAGCTGTCAATGTTTCGATAAATGCCTTGCCAGTACCAAACCCAAGTTCTGATACTCCAAAATGTGCAGGACAGACCTTGACGTTTAGTTCAGCAGCAGAAATGATAAATTATTCATGGTCAGGACCGAATTCATTTACATCAAGTATTCAAAATCCGAATATTTTAAATGTTACAAGTGCCGCAGGTGGAATATATACCTTAACCGTAACCAATGCCAATAACTGTACTTCAAGTGCAACCACTTCAATAACAGTTAATGAAACTCCAACCGCAACGGCAAGCAGTAGTACCCCAACAATTTGTGCAGGAAACACGATTTCACTTGTAGGAAGTGGCGTAGGCACTTATGCTTGGTCGGGTGCAAATAGTTTTACTTCAACTGACCAAAGTCCAAGCATTGCGAATGCTTCTGTATTAGCATCGGGCGTTTATACTTTAACAGTTACCAATGCCAATAACTGTACTTCAACGGCTGCCACTTCGGTAACAGTTAATGAAACTCCAACAACCCCAACACCCAACGCTATTGCTCCTATCAATTTAGGAAACTCAGTTACGCTGACAGCCACAGGTTGTTCTGGAACCTTGAAATGGTATAAATCTTTAGATAATTCGTTGGTAACAAATCCTGTTGCACCAAGTTTAACCACAAATTATTATGCAAAATGTGAAGTAACTGCCAACGGTATTACCTGTGAGAGTACTAAAAGTGCCGATGTGACAGTAACGGTAACGGTTATTTCGGTACAAATACTTTATGTGAATGCTACTAATACCAACTCAATCCAAGATGGAACAACATGGGCAACGGCTTTCAGTGATTTGCAAACGGGTCTGACTACGGCAGGAAATATCACAGGTACACCCGTAGAAATGTGGGTTGCATCGGGAACGTGTAAACCAACCAGTTCTACAACCCGAACTATTTATTTCAATATCCCTTCGGGCGTGAAAGTTTATGGTGGTTTTATAGGGTCAGAAACTTCTTTAACGCAACGTAATTTCAAAACAAACATTGCTATTTTAAGTGGAGAGATTGGTTCTCAGCACATAACTTCCGACAATAGTTATCACGTTGTAGTATTGAATGCTTCAAGCAGTACCACCACTTTAGATGGTTTTACTGTTACGGGAGGATATGCCAATTTTGATGCTAAAATTGTGTATTCTGCTCCAAATACCGTCTCAGCATCAACCGCAACTATCGAAACAGGAGGTGGAATTGTGGTTCAAAATGGAGGTAGTCCAACCATTGCCAATTGTTTGGTTATAAATAATGCTGCTGTAACAGGAGGCGGTTTATTTGCCAGCGATGCCAGTATGCCAAGCATTAATGCTTGTAAATTTATGGGTAATCAAGCAGGATTTGGGTCGGGATTATATTTTCAAGATGGTAGTAATGGAAGTGTGAATAATACCTTGATAGCTGGTAATAAAGGTATTGGAGGATTTTATAACAATTTGGCAAATCCTGTGATGACCAACTGTACATTCTCTGGAAACGGAGGTTACAACGGCGGAGTTTTCAACTCAAATTCAACGCCAATTATCAAAAACTCTATCTTTTGGGGCAATGCCAAGCCCTTCAATGATACGCAATCGGTCATTAGTTACTCAATCGTTCAAGGAGGTTATGCGGGTGTTGGAAACTTAAATTACGACCCTCAATTTGTTGCTCAAACGCCAGAAGGTTTATCTCCAAACATCACAGGGGATTATCATCTAACAATCAATTCATTAGCGATTGATAGAGGAGATAATGGCATTATCTCTTTGACAGACAAAGATTTAGACGAAAACCAGAGACGTTACACAGGTGGACGAGTGGATATGGGAGCGTATGAATTTCAAGGAAGGGCAACCGCAAGTTTGGTGATAAGTGTACATTCTGGAAATTGGGAATCAAATTCAACATGGGATATTGGCAGAGTGCCACAATTGGGCGATTATGTAATTATTGATAACAATCATACCATTACATTAAGTACAAGTGGTATTGCCAAAAACTTGGAATATCGAGGAACGGGACAAGTCAAATTTAATGCTACAACCAGTAAATTGGAAATTGGGTTTTAAATAAGGTCTTATCGTAATGTTTTACAATTGAATATTTGTGAAACATTACGATAATTTCATATAAGTATCGAGAATAAATTAATTAATAATATTAATGTCAGTTTATAATGTAGTGGCGTATAGCATACGCCAATGTTTTGACAATTTTGGCGTATGCTATACGCCACTACATAATGTCAAATAATTTATTCCTAATACTTATAAGCGAAGTTAAAAAAGGTATTGCGTATCTGAGTCTCAACTGAAGTCGTCGTTTTGAACGACGACTTCAGTAAAGTACACGTCAAATCTTTAAAATAGGTATAATTATGAGCATCAATAACAAATCTATTCAGAAGCAATATGCTTAAAACTTTCTTTCTTGGGAGAAAGATGGAGAGAATTAGTTTTTAAAATTCTCTCCTCTTTTAAAAAAACGCTGGTATAAAAACCTAATTAGAAACAATCACTATATTTTTAAAATAAACTATAAAAATCCTCTTAAATTTTATTCAAAATAAGTTTTTTAGAATTACTTTCAATCACTTTATTTTAAAGTTTAATATTGCAGAATCTAAAAAACTATTTCTATGTTGATGAAATCATTTCTATCACCCATCAGTGTACTCATTATTGGACTAATATTTTTTGGATATTATAGTTCATCTGCTCAAAGCCCTACAATTACCAGCTTTTCTCCTGAAAGTGGTTGTCCATCAACTGTAATTAATATTACTGGAACAAATCTTACCGATGTCACAGATGTTAAAATTGGGAGTACCAATGTTACTTCATTTAATATCGGAACTATCTACTATTTGTCGCAGACCCCAAAAAGCCCTAATTTTGCTTTAAATCAACTTTTTGTATGAATTTATACCAATTATCAGAGAATTTTTCGACAGAAATAGAAGTTACTGATTATTTTGAAAACGTCCGCTGGGGCAAAAAACCTCGTTGTTCTCATTGTGGTTCTGACAAAATTAGTAAACGATATACTGATTTTAGATACCATTGTACTACTTGTAGAGGTCGGTTTTCAGTTACCACAGGCACACAACTTGAAAACACAAATCTTTCTTTGAGAAAATGGTTAATGGCTTTCACTTTAATATCAAATGCTAAGAAAGGAATATCCGCCTTGCAACTTAAAAGAGACATTGGAGTTTCCTATCAAACGGCTTGGTCAATGTATCATACGGTCAGAACTTTTATGACTGATGGCTCAGTCAAATTGTCTGGCGTGATTGAGGTCGATGAAACGTATATTGGCGGAAATCCTCGTAAATATCAGTCTGCAAAGTTCAAAGATAAAGAGCCTTTTGCCCATGAATATTTAGATAAAAAAATAGAAAAACTTGGCAAAAAATATACTTTTGAAAATCCAGATGCTTACAAGAAAAAAGGATTGCTTGAAGATGCACCCAGAGGTAGAGGGACGGATAAAACCCCCGTAGTCGGAATCGTTCAAAGGTCGGGAAATGTGGTGGCAGAAGTTATGAAAATTACAGACTTTGCTCACATTAGACCAATGGTTGAACAATATGTTAATATGCCTGATAGCGTTTTACTAACTGATGCTTATAGTGCTTATACTCGTTTTGATGCTATCATGGAACGAATTGTAATTGACCACGACAAAATGTATTCTTATAAAGGCTTAAATACCAATAGTATAGAATCATTTTGGGCAATTATCAAACGTGGGATAATGGGTCAATATCACAGCGTAAGCGATAAATATTTGCCAAATTATATTGATGAATTTTGTTTCAAATACAACAATCGAAAGTATGATGATATGTTTGAAACGTTAGTATTTAACTCAATGCTACCGCCTGACTTTACTCCCAAAGATGTTGATTCTAAAATGATTAACGTTAGAATGGGCAAGAAAAGAGCAAAGGTGTTAGCTTAAATTCAAAATCAAATGAAAAAAGTATTTAATTTTATTTATAAAGCACTTTCAACTTTTGAAGTAATCTTTTTTTTGCTTGGACTTACAATAGGAATTTTATTGTTTAAAAATTTATTTTAAAACTGCAATAATAGAAACTATTAGTGTTAATACTCCGATAGTGTTAATACTCCGACCCAAAATGCAAGTTTTTGATATTTTGTATTAGTTTTAGCAAGTTCAGCACTTATATTATCTTGCTCTTTTATGAGTTTTAAATTTTGCAATTCTGTTGTCGTAGGAGTAGGAACTAAAACTTTTGAGGGGCTTAAAAATGGATTATTTTCAGTCAAAAGTGTTTCTCTACCCAAATTACTCAACTGAAAAAATTGTCCTATCTGGTCAAAGTAAGTCAAAAGATGTCCTTTTAATCTAAGTGAATAAATTGCATAATCAATATTTTGGCTGTAAAAACCATCTTTGATTAATTTGTCCATTATTGTAGTGTAATACCAGTTTCTATCCGAAAATTTTCTAAGAACATAAAGTTCAAATTGATGTAATTGATTTGTCATTCAAAAATAAAGTTAAAATGGAAGTTAAAAGTACAAATATAGACACTTTTAGGATTTGCGACAAATAGTAGATAGTTCCGTTTAATATTAATTCCTCTACCTCAATTACCGCTACAATTGGTTCTGGCACAACTGGCTTGATAAGTATCACCAATTCAAGTGGTATAGGCTCAAGTACAAGAAATTTTACAGTAAAATCTATTACAACACCATCTGTAACAATTGCTCCGAATATTTTATGTGCAGGTACAAGTCCGTTTCTAACCTCTACTTATACCAACGGGGGAAACAATCCTATTTTTTCGTGGACTAAAAATAATGTTTCCATTCCTAAAATTTTGAGTTTCAGCAATAAAACAACTACAAATGGATTAGGAAATAATGTTATTAGAGCTGTTTTTTATAGGTGCTGATGGAAAAATTTATGTTGGAACGTATGGAGGCGGTTTAAGTATTTCGAGTGATGGTGGTAATACCTTCGTAAATAAAACTACCACAAACGGTTTAGGGAGTAATTATATCTTTGGAATTCATCAGGTAAATGGTAAGATTTATGCTGCTGCTTCTTATGGATTAGGTATTTCAAGTGATGGTGGCAATACTTTTAGTTTGAAAACAACAGCAAACGGTTTGGGGCATTATGCTGTCAATGATGTTTTTGTAACTGATGATAATACTATTTATGCTGCAACAGGTGGTGGTGTTAGTATCTCTACTGATGGCGGAAACACTTTTATCAATAAAACTACCGCCAATGGATTAGGGGGAATTGGCATTTTAGATATTTTTGTTGGAGATGATGGGAAAATTTATGCTTCCACAGAAAACGGTTTGAGTATTTCAAGTGATGGAGGCAATACTTTCGTAAATAAAACTACCACAAATGGATTAGGTAGCAATTATATTAATAGTGTAGATGTAGGAAAAGATGGGAAAATTTATGCGGCAACTGCCAATGGCTTGAGTATTTCAATGAATGAAGGAAACACCTTCACAAATAAAACAATATCGGATGGATTGGGTACAAATACAGTTTACAGTGTTTCAATTGGATTAGATGGAAAAATTTATGCAGCAACCTCAGACGGTTTGAGTACGTCAAAAAATGGAGGTGTAAGTTTTGTAAATGGTAATATTGATATTGGTTTTCAAACTAATGACATCTACCGAACATTCATAGGAAGAGATGGAGTAATATATGTAGGCACTCTAAATGGTTTTGGCGTTTCCACTGACGGGGGGAATCGTTTTAATAACATAAGAGTTGGTACTGTAAATAGTATATTTGTTAACACAGATGGAAAAATATATTCAGGTACTCGTGATGGATTAGTGATAAATGATAATTACGGAAATACATGGTTAGGTACAAAAACGGTTTCTAACGGATTAGGCTCTGACTATGTATTAGGAGTAACTATGGATGAAAATAACAAACTATATGTATCTACCTCAAACGGTTTAAGTATTTCAAATGATGGTGGCAATACATTTATAAATAAAACAACGGACAATGGTTTGGGTAGTAATACCGTGTATGATGTATTTATTGGAAAAGATGGCACTTTATATGTTTCCACACGAGGGGGATTGAGTATTTCAATTGATGGAGGAAATACATTCGTTAATAAAACAACCATTGATGGTTTAGCGAGTAATATTGTCAATAAAGCAATTATAGGACAGAATGGCAAACTATATGTAGCAACAGGGGCTGGATTAAGTATTGCTCAACTTCCAAATACTACAAATTATCAAGTTAATAATGTAGTCTTGGGGGATACTTATAAAGTAAAAATGGTTCCCTCTGCGGATGTTTGTACAAACTATGTAACACCTTCAGCAAATATTAATGTAAACCCTAATTTACAGAGCAGTTTAAGCATTTCTTCTAATCAATCCGAAGCAATTTGTGCAGGGACAAGTGTAACATTCACCGCAACACCTACCAACGGAGGAACAAATCCTACCTATCAATGGCAAAAAAATGGTATTGATATTATGGACGAAACTGCTTCAACTTATACCTCAACTACAATGACTAACAATGACACCATTAGATGTGTAATGACTTCCAATGCTACTTGTGTTTCAAATAGTCTTACTACTTCCAATCTTTCATTAACTACTGTTATTTTAGAACCTACAAATATTATGTTGAGTAAAGCTGTTTTATGTCCTGGAGATAGTTTGATATTTTCTGCGAACATTAGTGCTGGTCAACTCTTTTGGTATGATAAACAAATTGGAGGAACTAAAATAGGACAAGGCAATAATTTTTCATACAAACCAACTGTGACTTCTAATTATTTTGTTAGTAATGAAAGTCCAAATTGTCAAAGTAATAGAATTGCCGTCGGTTTGGTTTTAGTGGCAAATCCATTTTTTTATACCAATTGGTTAGGTTTAAGTACCGACTGGAATGATAAAAATAATTGGTCTGGAGGTTTTGTGCCTAATAGTTGTACTAATGTTCTTATTGAAGCATCCGTTACAAATATGCCTATTATTATCGGTATAAATAATTTTTGTAAATCTATTAAAATAGGTGCTGGAGCCAATGTCTATATCAATGCAGGAGCAAAATTGAATGTTTTAAATTAATAGACTTCCTGCGAAAGTGTTTTATGATTGAAAAATGGTATATTTTCGCTATTTGTAGCCGAAAAGATGTTGTTTTACGACTTAAAAACACTTTCGCAGGAAGTCTAACATAGGTTTCGTTTTTATGTAGTACAGGTTTTACCAGCGATACAACATCATCTAATGAAAAACGTGTTTGCGGCGAACCGTTCTTAAATCGTCCTTGTACTTATCTTTCCCCTGCCCGAGAAAGCATACCATCATACTCTACGTGTTTCGTCATGATTTGTGTTCTGTGGTCATGCTTAGGCACTTGGGAAATAGGATTATCCAAGATAGAAGCTTTATCCCTTGCGGTATTGCCAATAAAGTAATCATAAAAGAAAAATACTGCCCAAATAATCAGCGAGAGGATTGTTACGTATTTTCCGTAGTGTGTCCAATTGAAAAGCAAAATAGAAGAAACCATTTTAAATGTATTAAATTTGGGTTTAGAAATAATTAGGACAAATATAAGATAATATTAATTATGTATATAAATAATTAATAAAAAATATCATTTAAAATGCAAAAAACTTTTATACATTACCTTTTCGTGTTTTGTACTAATGGCAAAAAACGCCTATTATTATCGGAAATTCACGCTGATTTTGCCAGTTTAGCCTATAAGTTTTGTTATGAATTAGGCTACGAATTATGCTCTTTACAAATCACAGAGGATTTCATTGTGAGTATGGAAGTCAAAACAGAGGTTTCGGATGAATCTCCTCATACCTTTATTACCAATTTTAAAGCTTACATGGGCGGAGAGCTGAGAAAAAAATACTCCTTTCTTAAAACCAGAACGCCAGGTATGTGGACTCGTCAGCATTTAATTCAAACGATAGGTCAAGCACAGCCTAATTTAATTAGTGATTTTGTAGATGCTCAATAGACATTTATCCGATTCCCTTATTTAAAGATTTGTCGATTTGTTGCTGCTTTTGAGTTAGTAAATCATTAAATTCCATTTTGAAGGCAAATATTTCAACAAAAGTGGCATTCCGTTGTTGTTTTTGAAATAATACTTGTTCCGCTACATTCTTGTAAAAATACCGTTCTTGGTCGGTGAGTTTTTCGGGGGTATCATGCAGATAAATATGTTGAGTCAATTGAGCAATTTCATCCAATTTTTGCTGGTTTTCGTTCCGTTTTTCTGAGCTTGACTCATCACGATTTGCCTCAATAGCATAATGTGCTTTTAGTCCGTACAAAATACTATTTGAACTTTCTGTCAGGGCATACATATCTTGAAAAATGGGAGATTGGGGTGTTTTACTTAGATTTTGATTATCTGTTTTCTCCTTAATTCTGAAGTCCCCAAAACTTCAGAAAATGTATCAATAAACCTTAATTAAACCATTAATGAATATGCAACAAGATTTACTCCAAAATTTAAAGGAAATATATCAAGTAGATGATTTTGAAATTGAAAATTTGAAATCACAAGTATTGGCAAATATCAGTGCCACAAAAGTTGAAAACAGTCCACCCAAATGTATTATTATCGCAGGGCAAGTAGGTAGTTTTAAAGAAGCGTTGAATCAAACTATTCGGGATGAGTTATCCGAAAACGTTATTCATTTGTCTTTGGATGAATTAAGGGAGTATCACCCTAAAGCCAATCAAATTAGACTTCAAACCCCTGAATTGTTTTTACCAATGACGCAGGATTTGGCTTTAATTTTATTTCAACACTTGGAAAATTTCTCTCTTGAAAAAGGCTTAAATGTCATATTAAATAGTTCTCTGAATGATTTTGATAAAGTATCAGAGAAACTCAAAACTTTTCAAGATAAAAATTACCAAACGGAACTTCTTATGGTATCAATCAATAAGATGTATAGTTACTTAAATGCAGAAGAAAGGTATGAGGAAAGTTTGCTTAAACAACGGCAGCCCATTTTGGTATCTAAACAATACCACGACCAAATTTACGAGAACATTCCAACGGTTTTTCAACAACTCTTATCCACTGGTAAATTAGATAAAGTCAAGATTTATAGACTTGATACTACTCCCGAAGGCAATACACTACAATTACTAACAGATTCAAAAAATACGGCAGTGAGTCAGTATTTAGATGAAAGGAGCAGAGATTTTAATGAAATAGAAACGCAAGTTTTACAACAAAAAACTCGTAAGATTAGGGATTTAAAGGTTAGTCGTGAAGTCAATTTCTTAGAAAAAATACGTTTTGAAGCTAATATGCGAGTATTTTTAGATGATAAGAAGCAAAAGGCAAAATCAAGTAAAAAGAAAATGTGACGACATTTATTTACATTATGGCAATTTTTTAAAAAATTGCCATAATGTAAATTTTAAAGAAAAATAAATAAGTTTAACTCATTTTACATTCCCACTTTTACTCCGTTCGTTTTTACCTTCAAAGAACCTTCTTCAGCTACTAAATGACTAATATATTCCGTTTTTTATCGGCTGTTGTGTTGTCCAAAGACCGTCTTCTCAGACCTTACGCACAAGCTTACGAAGACCATCTTTGGAAGTAATGCGAGCATACCCCTATCCTAATGCGGCCCATTCATGCCATCGCTCAAACCTCTCAAAAAATGAATGGCTGCATTGTGATAGGGGTAAGCTCGGTGAAAATGCGGAAGTGATGTCTTTAAATGATTGCCTTAAAAAAAGAATTATATTATCTACACGATGTTTTCAATGTAAATGACTAAATGTGACTAAATCACGCTGATTCTCCGAAATACATGGCAAACAAGACTTCAAAAAATGTATTTTTGTAAATAAATTACTAATGACTATATGAGTGAAGACCAAAAAAGAGTGTTAGAACAACAACTCTGGAATATTGCCAATACCCTACGTGGCAAAATGAATGCTGACGAGTTCCGTGACTACATCTTAGGATTTATTTTCTACAAGTACCTGAGTGAGCGAATGGAGATGTTTGCCGATGAAATCTTAAAACAGGATAAAATTACTTTCCGTGAAATAAACCCTAAACTTCAAGATAGTGAGGAATTATTGGAAGCCGTCAAAGAGGAAGCTCTTGAAAAGTTGGGCTACTTCTTGAAGCCAGAAGAATTATTTACGGAGGTGGCTAAACGTGGCAATGGTGATAATTCTGAAGAGGATGTTTATGACGCTTCCAAAACCAATTTCATTTTAGAGGATTTACAAAAAATATTGACCAATATCCAATTGAGTACAATGGGTACAGAAAGCGAAGAGGATTTTGATAACCTCTTTGAAGATATGGACTTGAACAGTACCAAATTGGGCAGAACTCCCGAAGCCAGAAACGAGATTATTGCAAAGGTGCTTTCTCACCTTGATAAGATTGATTTCAAACTTCACGATACCGAATTGGACGTTTTGGGCGATGCTTATGAGTATCTGATTGGACAGTTTGCGAGTGGGGCAGGAAAGAAAGCAGGGGAATTTTATACGCCACAAGAAGTAAGTAAAATCCTTGCGAAGCTTGTCACCACAGGTAAATCTAAACTCCGTAGCGTATATGACCCGACGTGTGGCTCTGGTTCGTTATTGCTCCGTGTTGCCAAAGAGGTTGAGGAAGTGAACAATTTTTACGGTCAGGAAATGAACCGTACTACTTACAACTTGGCACGTATGAACATGATTCTCCACGGTGTTCATTATCGTAAGTTTGATATTAAGCAGGAAGATACCCTTGAGCGTCCACAACATATTGATTTACAATTTGAAGCGATTGTGGCAAACCCACCCTTTTCGGCTCAGTGGAGTGCAAACCCTTTGTTTACGAGCGACGACCGTTTTAGCCAGTATGGTAAACTTGCCCCGAGTAGCAAAGCAGACTTTGCTTTTGTGCAACACATGATACACCATTTGGCAGAAAACGGCACAATGGCTTTGGTGTTACCGCACGGTGCTTTGTTTAGAGGTGGAGCAGAACAACATATCCGTAAATATTTGATTGAAAACCGTAATTTCTTGGATGCCGTGATTGGCTTACCCGCCAATATTTTCTACGGTACAAGTATTCCTACGTGTATTATGGTATTTAAAAAATGCCGTGAAAACCCCGACGATATTTTATTTATTGACGCCAGTAATGATTTTGAGAAAATTAAAACGCAAAATGTATTACGCCTGAGCGATATTGATAAAATTGTTGAAACTTACCGCAACCGTACCGAGACGGAAAAGTACAGTAAAAAAGCTACACTTACCGAAATAGTAAGTAACGACTACAATCTAAACATACCCCGTTATGTAGATACTTTTGAAGCCGAAGAAAGCATTGATATTGATGCCATTGCCGAGCAAATGAAGGCTTTGGACAATGATATGATAGCATTGGATAGCACCATTGCCGATTTTTGTAAGGAACTTAATATTTCAACACCTTTTTAAACAAAAGATATGGAAAATACCAATATTATAATTTATCAAACCGAAGACGGTAACACAAAAATTGAAACTCGTCTCGAAAATGAGACTGTTTGGCTTACACAAGCACAAATGAGCGAACTTTTTGGAAAAGATAGAAGCGTCATAACAAAACATATAAATAATATTTTTGAAGAAAATGAATTAGAAGAAAAAAGCAATGTGCAAAGTTTGCACATTGCAAACTCGGATAAACCTGTTAAATTTTATAACCTTGATGTAATTATTTCAGTTGGTTATCGAGTAAAAAGTTTACAAGGAACAAAATTCAGACAGTGGGCTACCGCAAGGCTTAGGGAATACATCGTGAAGGGTTTTACGATGAATGATGACTTAATGAAACAAGCAGGGGGAGGTAACTATTTTGAAGAATTATTGGCTCGAATACGTGATATACGTTCTTCGGAAAAAGTGTTTTGGCGGAAAGTCTTGGATATTTATGCTACCAGTATAGATTATGACCCAAAACTGGAAATGTCGATTTTGTTTTTTCAAACTATCCAAAATAAAATGCACTGGGCAGCACACGGACACACAGCAGCAGAAGTGATTTATCAGCGTGTGGATGCCCAAAAACCTAACGTAGGCTTAACTACCATAAAAGGAACAAAACCCACAAAAGCAGAAACCGAAGTTGCTAAAAATTATTTGAACGAAACCGAATTAAATATTCTAAACCGCATGGTTACGGCATATCTGGAAGTAGCAGAGTTGCAGGCACTCAATCGCAAGCCTATGTATATGAAAGACTGGATTGCTCGTTTGGATGATTTTTTGAACATGACAGGTAATGACATCCTCCAAAATGCAGGGACAATAAGCCACCAGCAAGCATTAGATAAAGCCAATAAAGAATACGAAAAATATAAAGAGTTACACAAAAATGACCTCAGCCGAGTGGAAACGCACTTTATAAACCAAATTGAACAAACCTCCAAGCAAATAAAACCTAAGAAATAACGATGGAAAAGCAAAACAATATACCAAGATTGCGTTTCCCTGAGTTTACTAATGATTGGGAGATAAAGAAGTTAGGGGCAATAGCAGAAAAAATAAATAGCGGAAAAACGCCATTGGGAGGAGAAAGTGTATATACTGAAGAAGGTATTTTATTTATTAGAAGTCAAAATGTAAAAGATAATTTGCTTTCTTATGAAAATGCAACCTATATACCAGAGGATGTAAATGACTCCATGAAAAATAGTATTGTAAAGTCTAAAGATATATTACTCAATATCACAGGTGCTTCTTTGGGAAGGAGTTGTGTTGTTCCAGAAGAATTTACAATTGGAAATGTTAATCAACACGTTTGTATTATTCGAATAAATAAGAATAATGAACCCTTTTTTATCCAACCTATTTTATCATCTGAAAAGGGTCAAAATTTATTTTTAAGCTTACAAACAGGGAGTGGTAGAGAAGGATTAAACTTTCAAAGTATAAAAGGAATTGAACTCTCATTCCCAACCCTCCCCGAACAACAAAAAATAGCCACTTTTTTAAGCACCGTAGATGAAAAACTACAAGCCTTAAAGAAAAAGAAAAGCCTTTTGGAAACCTATAAAAAAGGGGCAATGCAAAAGTTGTTTTCGCAAAATATACGCTTTAAAGATGATGAAGGAAATGATTTTGAGGATTGGGAGGTGAAGACTTTGGGGGAGGTTGCTAATATAACAATGGGACAATCACCAAGTTCTAATTCATACAATTCTGAGAATATGGGAATTGCTCTGATACAAGGAAATGCTGATATTCAAAATCGACTATCAAGTCCCAGAAACTGGACTACCGAAATTACAAAAGAATGCAAAATTGGGGATTTAATACTAACAGTAAGAGCTCCAGTCGGAGCGGTTGCAAAATCAATACATAATGCTTGTATAGGAAGAGGTGTCTGTGCCATCAGCAATACATCCGACAGTAATATTGAATATATTTATCAATTTCTATTAGATTTTGAAACAAAATGGAGCAGTTTAGAACAAGGTAGTACATTTACAGCAGTTAGTGGCGTAGAAATCAAAAAGTTAGGAGTCAATCTCCCAACCCTTCCCGAACAAACCAAAATCGCCAATTTTCTAACGGCAATTGATGAAAAGATTGATAAAGTTGATACACAAATTAAGCAAACGGAGCTTTGGAAGAAAGGGTTATTGCAGCAGATGTTTGTGTAAATGGTCTGAATCAGAATTATATTTAAACTATGAAAAACGTAGCCATATCCAAAGAATCCAATGAGCAGTTTCTATTCTCCGAACTGGCTCAAATGATTGAAGAGAGCCAACAGCAAGCATTTATTGCCGTTAATAGTACGCTCACTCAATTGTTTTGGCGAGTAGGAAATAGGATTAATCAAGAGATACTACAACATAAACGAGCCGAATATGGCAAGCAAATTGTACCAACAGTGGCGGCACAATTGGTAACTCAATATGGGCGAAATTATGAAGAAAAGAATCTGCGGAGAATGCTCCAATTTGCAGAGCAATTTCCTGATTTCTCAATTGTCGTGACACTGTCACGACAATTGAGTTGGTCGCATTTGTTGGTTTTACTTCCCCTTAAAAGTCAAGAAGCAAAACTATTTTATGCTCAAAGTTTTAGTGAAACAAGACAAGGAGTTAGAGAATTACGCAAACAAATTGCAGAAAAAACCTTTGAAAGAACAGCCTTAGCCAATTTACAGACAACTTCATCCTCTTTAATTATTCCCAAAAATACCTTCAAAGACCCTTATTTATTAGACTTTTTAGAGTTACAAAATACTTATTTAGAAGCCGACTTAGAGCAAGCAATTTTGCGAGAATTGGAAAGTTTCATGTTAGAGTTAGGCAAAGGTTTTGCCTTTGTAGAACGTCAAAAACGCATGATAATAGACGGAGAGGATTTTTATTTAGACCTCCTTTTTTATCATCGAAAGTTAAAGCGTTTGGTAGCCATTGAACTCAAAATTGATAAATTTCACGCCAAATACAAAGGGCAAATGGAATTGTATTTGAAATGGCTAAATCGTTATGAAAGACAAGAAGGTGAAGAAGCTCCCATCGGTTTAATATTGTGTGCAGAGACCAGTAGAGAACAAGTAGAATTGCTCGAAATGCACAAAGACGGCATTATGGTGGCAGAATACTGGACAGAGTTACCACCTAAAAAAGAATTAGAAGAAAAACTGCACCGTGCCTTATTGGAAGCAAAAGAACGCTTAGAACAAAGAAATATAGGGTGAAGTAAACCAAAATCGCCAATTTTATAACGGCAATTGATGAAAAGATAAATAAAGTTGATGCACAAATTAAGCAAACGGAGCTTTGGAAGAAAGGCTTATTGCAGGGGATGTTTGTGTGAAATAAGATTATTTTAATTATTTTTATAAATATTTCTACTCAAATGTACAAGCTATATAAAAAAAACATACTTTTGTTTGTATAAATGAGAGCAAATAATCGTTATTATACTTCATTCTATTGAATAATAAATTAAAATTATGAAGAGTCTATTAGAGGCTATGAAGCGATACATCGCAAATACCCCAATAACCGAAATCGAACAAGCATGGGCTAAGTATGATATTCCAGAGAATAAGGTAGGGCCAACAATGGAATGTTTTTTAGAGGAAAGTATGCAATATCATTTTTTCTCAGAAAAGCCTCAAAAAAGTTTAGACAACTTAATAAATACAACAGATAACTCGAAGTTTAACTTCGAGTTTTTTTTTTACTAAACATATAATTATATCATGAAAAATGCCGCATTTTCAATCGTAAATTATCAATTTGATAAAGTGACGATAAACCTTGTAAATCATAAAAAACCAGAATTATCAATAAATTTCATCTGTAATGGTGTTTACAGTAAAGCAGATAGTACCTATGAACTAACTTTCAGTGTGAGTGTATTCAACCCAGACTCAGAACCTTTTGCAAGTATTCGTTGTATAGGCACTTTTCAATTGGATAACGTTTCTGATTTTAATGAAATACCTGACTTTTTTTATCCAAACAGTATAGCAATCTTATACCCTTATGTTCGAGCATATCTAAGCTTAGTTACTACACAAGCCAATGTACCAGGGGTTATTTTACCTACTTTAAATTTATCGAATTTGGAAGATGAACTCAGAAGAAATACAACACAAAAATAGTCTTACCTTGATACATAAAACAGTATTTCAAACTTTAGACAATAGAGATGTAAGAAACATAGAGTCTGATGGACCTTTTCCATGCAACTGGGAGAATACATGGTTAGGAGATGGCTATTATTTTTGGGATACATTCATTGAAAATGCCCATTTCTGGGGTAAAACAGCACGAGCGAAAAAGTATAAAAACGGATACATAATTTGTGAAGCAAAGTGTGACTTCAATACTGATGAATGCCTTGATTTACATGGAGATTTAGAAAAGTTAAAAGAATTAAAAGAAATTTTTGAATTATATAAAAGCGTTAAAAAAACTGATAAAGAAACTACTGTAAAAGAATTTTTAGCACTTTTAAGAGGTGAATTTCCTGAAGAATTTCATTTTACAGCAATCAGAGCAAATGGAATACTAAGTAAGTACCCTGACTCTGAATTCACAGTAAATCTCTTCTTTGAAAATGGAAGGCGACAATATTTTGAATTTAACCCAGCTATACAAATTTGCTTTTTGACTAAAAAAAGCATGAATTTAAGAGGATATAAGATTATATTTCCTGAAAAATAAAACAGTTATTATTCCGTTTAACACCAATGGCTAAACAATCCGAAGCAGTATTAGAAGAACAATTAGTAGCCAAATTGCAAAAATTAGGCTATCAATACACAACCATTAACGATGAAAAGGCACTTATTGAAAACCTCAAAAACCAATTAGAAAAACATAATTGGGCGGCACTCCGCAGATGTCCTTTTTCTAAAACAGAATTTGATAAAGTTCTCAATATCCTCAACAAAGGTTCTGTTTTTGAAAAATCTAAAACCTTACGAGAAAAACAACACATCATTCGAGACAATGGCGAAAACCTCTATTTCGAGTTTATCAATACAGACTTTTGGTGTCAAAATCAATTTCAAGTAACCAACCAAGTTACTCAGGAAGGCAAATACAAAAACCGCTACGATGTAACCATTCTCATCAACGGTTTGCCCTTGGTACAAATAGAACTCAAACGTCGAGGGCTTGAACTCAAAGAAGCTTTCAATCAAACCAACCGTTACCAACGTCATTCTTACGGTTCGGGCAATGCTCTATTCCAGTACATTCAGATATTTATCATCAGCAATGGCGTAAATACAAAATACTACTCCAACAACCGTAACCAGAGTTTTAAGCAAACCTTTTATTGGTCAGACGTTAATAACAAACGCCTTACCAATATTCTAAACGGTTTTACCGATGCCTTTTTAGAGCCTTGTCATATCTCCAAAATGATATGCAAATACATTGTTCTCAACGAAGCTCACAAGATATTAATGGTATTGCGTCCGTACCAATATTTTGCCGTAGAAGCCCTCATAGACCGAGTACAAAACTCCAATAAGAATGGATATATTTGGCATACCACAGGCTCAGGGAAGACTTTAACGAGTTTCAAAGCCAGTCAGATTTTAATGAATCTACCCCAAGTTCACAAAGTAGTTTTTGTGGTGGACAGAAAGGATTTAGACTATCAAACTACCAAAGAATTTAACAGTTTTAGCAAAGGCAGTATCGACGGCACGGACAACACCAAAGCACTCGTAAAACAGTTCACTGACGATACCAAACTGATAGTTACCACCATTCAAAAACTGAATACTGCCATTAGTAAACTCAAATACGAGAACGCAATGGCAGATTTGAAAGACAAACGAATCGTTTTTATTTTCGATGAATGTCACCGCAGTCAGTTTGGCGATACCCACAAACGAATTAAAGCATTTTTCGGGAATAGCCAAATGTTTGGTTTTACAGGTACGCCCATCTTTGCCGATAATTCCAGTAAAAACGAATTGGGCAAACGTACCACCAAAGATTTATTTGAAGACTGCTTGCATAAATACGTCATCACCGATGCCATCAAAGACGAAAACGTACTAAAATTCTCCGTAGAATACGTAGGCAGATACAAGCACAAAGACGGCAGAGAAAGCAATATTGACATTGAGGTAGAAGACATTGACACCCAAGAGTTGATGGAAGATGAAAAGCGGTTGAATAAAATCACGGACTACATTATTGCCAATCACGGTCGTAAAACCCACAGTAAAGAGTTTACTGCAATGTTTTGCGTAGATAGTGTAAAAACCTTGATAAAATACTATGACCTTTTCAAGCAAAAGAAACAAGAAGGCAAACATAATTTGAACGTAGCCACAATTTTCAGTTATGCTGCCAACGAAGACGATGCAGATGCCAATGGTTTTATTCCAGACGAAGTATCAATTGCAGAAGAACCCAAAGTTCTTTATGGGCTTAACTTGCACAGTAGAGAGAAATTAGACGAATTTATTGAAGACTATAATCAGATATTTGGCACTAAATTTAGCACCAAAGACAGTGAAAGCTTTTATAATTATTACAACGATATTTCTAAGAAAGTAAAGGAACGCAAAGTTGATATTTTATTGGTAGTTAATATGTTCCTGACAGGTTTTGACAGTCCAAGTTTAAACACTTTGTACGTCGATAAGAACTTAAAATATCATGGTCTTATTCAAGCCTATTCAAGAACAAACCGAATCCTAAACGAATTAAAATCACAAGGGAACGTTGTAGCCTTCCGTAACCTAAAAAACCGCACCGACGAAGCCATTACGCTGTTTAGTAACAAAGATGCCATAGAGGTTATCATTATGAAACCATACGAAAACTATACAGAGCAGTTTGATAAAGCCTTTGGTAAATTGTTGGAAATAACACCCACCGTTGATAGCGTAAATGAGTTGGTGACGGAAGATGATGAATTGGCATTTGTAAAGGCTTTCCGTGAACTAATGAGAATCAAGAACATTCTGGCTTCATTCTCAGACTTCAAATGGGAAGATTTGACCATGACCGAGCAGTTATTTGAAGACTATAAAAGCAAATATCTTGACCTACACGACAAAGTAAAAGGTGATAATTCCAAAGAAAAAGTTTCCATTTTGGACGACGTAGATTTTGAACTGGAGTTGATACACCGAGACGACATAAACGTTGCCTATATTATCCAATTGCTAATCAGGTTAAGGGCTAAAAATCAGAAAGATACGAGCAAAGCAGAGCAAGAAATCATGAATTTACTAAGCACAGAAACCACGTTGCGGAGTAAACGAGAATTGATTGAGAAATTCATTAAAGAAAATCTGCCAGACATCACCGATACAGAAGAAATACAACAAGAATTTGATAATTATTGGAGTGAGCAACAGAAAAAAGCCTTTGCCGACATGGTAGCCGAAGAAAATCTATCCGCAACCAAGACCGAGAAACTCATTGAAAACTATCTATTTGCAGAAAGAGAGCCATTGAGAGACGAAGTGATAGAACTCCTTGAAGGAGAAAAACCAAGTCTATTACAACGAAAGAAATTAGGAGACAGAATCTTAAAACGTATTCTGGATTTTGTGGATACGTTTATTAATGGGATGGTTGGGTAGAAGGTAAAATTTATATATGTGTTTGTCAGCAAAATGTAAAAATCAAAAAGATGAGTAAACCCTACCCGAGTGACCAATGTCATTAAGTTAAGGGATAATAAAAGGTTTATTGGTTTGCTTTATAAACGTAGTCAGCGTTCAAAACGCTGACTACGTTACGTCTTAATCCTTATTCTACTGGAAGTTGGGTTGCTGTTGAGTGAATTGTATTCTCAAAATAGATTATCGTTTAAGTCTTAATTCCTACTTTTTTGACCTCCTGTATTAGACGCAAAAAAACTATTAAAGCTTTGGCAATCAAGTTATTATCTTGTCTAAATTTCTGCTTTTTTTATCAGAGTGTTTGGGCTGTTTTTTCGATGATATTTACTTGGTGAAGTCTTAATCCTTATTTTACTGGAAGTTGGTTTGCTTTATAAACGTAGTCAGCGTTCAAAACGCTGACTACGTTACGTCTTAATCCTTATTCTACTGGAAGTTGGGTTGCTGTT
>NZ_QGGO01000040.1:23467-46694 GCF_003148625.1 Arcicella aurantiaca
TAATATAGGTAATTAATTAATGGTTTTGCTATAAATTTATATTTTATCATGAAATGTCAATATCAAAAAAGGTACATTCATCAAATTGTATTTACAAATATACTCAAAAAAGTTAAGAATAATGAAACCGTTTCAAGACATTAGTCGATAGCAATTGCTTTCCATCCCCAAATCTTTTTAGAAGAATCGAACGCTCTGATTGCCTTCCCAGTTATCAATCCCTCTTTATTCATCACCAATGATGGCTCAATAAATACATTTTCTACAAAACCTGCATTTCCAACTTTTTTTAAGATACCCGAAAACCCCTTTTCTAAATGTACAGGAATTGTATCATCACTTTTACAGGCTGTTATCACTTGCCAAAAAGAACTGTCTGTATTGTTAACTTCGACTAATGAAAATTCCATAAATGCTCCAATACTTACTTTTACCTTCAATCTTTCATAGTTAAAACCACCAGAGACATTTTCGCTAACAAAAAATTGAGCCGTTTTCTTCTCAGGGTTTATTTTCCAAATAATACCCTTAAACTTAGCTGTATTTTGTAAAAGACTTTCTGCTTCGAGACTGTGCGTTTTATATAAATCATGTATATTCGTATATTGATTAGCGTTACTGATTTCAGGGAGGGATAACCATTCTCTTAATTGTACAGGAATTTGCCATTTATTGCCAACTCGAATTTCTATAATATTATCAATTTCTACCCTTGCGGCATTCCATTCTTGTCGAAGTATCAACAATCCAATCATTCTCTGACGCACTTTTACCAAAAAATCAGGAGATGCTTTACAAAGTAGAGCTTTTGCCAAACACGCAAATTGCATATCCATATTTGTCGGATGTAGTTGTGCCAATAAATCCCAAACCCAAAAGTCATTCTGTTTCTTTTGTGCAAAAGGAATGATAATCTCCTTTGCTTCTTCAAACTTTCCTAAGTTGAGTCTTAGTACAGCCCGATAATAAATAAGATAAACCATTTTAGATTGCTCTTTCGATACCTTATCAAGTTTTTCTAAAAACGAACTCAAATTATAGGTTAAATCAGAAAATTTATCATTTTCAATGAGCGTACACCAATTTTTAGCAACCGCAATATAATACCGTTCCACCAGTGCGGGCATAGCCTTACCGTTAGCCATTATTTCGGGTAGATAGTCTTGTGTTTGAAAATGATTAAATTTGTCAAAGTCTCGACAAAATAACTGGTAGGGTATTTCAGTCTGATGTTTTAAGATAGCCTTCAAAAGTGTACTATTTCCCAATGATACGTTATGGGGAATTTTTGACCAAAGGTCATAAAACATCGTCCAACAATCCCCAGTTGTTGAATTATCCAAGCGAAAGAAGAGTTTCGCCACCTGCCAACAAAGCTGCTCCCAAAATATTAACTCTTGATTATCAAGCATTAAATTGGCAATCATCGCTAAATATTTATTCAATTCGCTTACCGTATTGCACCGAGATTTGATTAATTCGATATATACCCATCCCGCCGCTCGACGATTGTACAAATTGTCAGGTTCTTGAGTCAATAAAATATTTACCAAAGCTAAAGATTCATTGAGTTGTCCTGCCTTTCTTAAACGAGTTACCTCCTGAGCATTGACGATTACATTTTGAGTAGTATTGAAGATAGTAGGGGATTATGTGAAAGTTTATTTTAAACGGAATTATCTACTATTTGGCGGAATTAAGGTTAGGCTTCTCCGAAGCCCGTAATTCGAGGCTATTCTTGTGCTACAAAGGTTGAATTTCTCCGAAATTGTGTCGATTTATACCTCGGAGAGGTTCAACCTTTGTAGAATATAGTGAAAATTCTCGTACCCACTTCGGAGAAGTGTAACCTTAAAAGAGTCCGCCAAATGGTAGATAATTCCGATTTTAAAAGAACAAAGTATGTTTGGGAGCAGCAATAATTTTAAATTCAAAAGATTTCCCAATACAAGTCAAGCTATTGAGCATATCTTCGCCCACAGGTAATACCAAAATGCTATCTTGATTTTCGTAACAAGCCTGCATTTTACGAAGCGTTATGGTAACTTCTTTTTGTAGTTTTCGATGAAAACGGGCAAAATAAATTGACTTTTGTACCCTAATACAACCTTTCTGTATCAGATATTTCGCCATCATATTCCGTATTTTAGTATTTTCAATGTCATACATAATAAAGCAATACATATCTTCTGAGCGTTTTAGTTTTTGAGCATTTTGAAAAAAATCAAAGAAGCCTTTTAACCCTTCTGGAATTGTCTCTGGAATTTTATCAAGGGCAACAAGCTCATTAATTTGTTTTTCAGGTAAAAAAGGTAATCCTGCCATTTTCCAATCTTCATTCAATTTCGTGATTGGCTTAGGGAGCGTTTTTTTCTTTCTTGGCATACATTTTTAGTTAGGTGAAATAAATCCTACCAACGAGACTTCCTCGGGGATAGGTTTAGGAAAAAGAAAATCAAAAATTGTTTGATGTAGTAACTGATTTAGCTTATCATCTATCCCTGTTTTGGGAGAAACTACCACAGAATAACCTTTTTTGCCATAAAATACATTCACTTCCGCCTTTCGGTAGCCCTGTTTCGCTATTATTTTCACACCGTATTGAATAGGTTTTTGTTCAAGAAGTTCTAAGCCAACTTGGGTACAAAGTTTTTCAATCTCAGTAAACAACTCCGTTATTTCTTTCGGAACAAAAATATCTTTTTCAATGCGAACAGGCGTATTTGGGTTAATTTCCCTTAGAATAGCTTTATAAGCAGTTTCATTAATTACCCCTTTGGCTATGTTTACATTTTTATCTTCCAACACAGCTATTTGATTTTCCTCAGTATAATGACTTGCTCCAGTAGCTTCAAAAATTTCACTCATAATATTTAAAGTGATTCCAACTGCCGAAGGATTATAATACACATTGGTATCATGAGAGAGAAAACACGCTCTACTAACATCAGAGGTTTTTAGGTCTATGAAACCAGTAAGACCTACTTTTACCCCAAACTTCTCTGCAAAGTCACGATACGCAATCTGAAACCCCTGAGCAGACACAAGAGGTTCAGATAATCTAAAAATTACTTTAATACCTTCGCCACTTGGTGAAATAAAAGCCATCAACACAGTATCATCAGCCTTGATAGCCTCTGGAATTGAACCATCAAAATCTGTCAAATGGTCAATGTCCAAAATAATAAAGTTGACAGCATTAATATTTTCAATTCTACGGCAGTCTTGTTGAAAAACTCCCCCCACAATATAAGGAAGGCGAGTTTTTAAAGTTCTGTATGCAGTCTTATCAATATTGCGGAGTTTCTGCAAACGAGCCACTTCCTGAGCTAATGAAGATGGTTTTTGCCCTGAAATTAAAGCAACAACGTCTTCAATAGTTACTCTCTGAAGAGTCTCAGAAGCAGATGTGATGGCAAAGCCTAATGAAAGTTGTGGAGTAGTATTGAAGGTATATATCGGTTTAAATGTGAGTTGATATGACAAACTTAAAGCAATAAAGTGTAATCTATTTTCACTTATATTTTTTTCAACATCGAGGCTAAACGTTGAGCTTCCAATTCAAGATGATTTAAGCGGCTTCTGCTAAGCCCTTCCAAACTAATTAATTCCTCTAAATACTCATTGATACTTTGAATCAATATTCTTTTGCCATAAGTATTCAACCAAAATTGTTGATTTTCGACATCAAAAAACTCTTCAAAAATTACTTCTTGTAAACACAAATGACACACCACATAATCAATCCAATGTCTAAATTTTTCAATAAAATCATACACCAAAACAGGACGATTATATTCATCACGGTGCATAACGCCAATGGCTGGGTCAATTCCAGCTCTAATCAAAGCCGATTCGCAATGAGCATATAGCATTCCGTAGCCATAGTTCAATAAACAATTAAACATATCCAATGCAGGGTGTTGCGAACGCCTTTCAAAACGATATTTTTGAGGTAAAATTAGTTTTATCCCCTCAAAATAATACTTTGAGCAACTGCCTTCAAATCCTCTAAAAGAGGCAAATGTTTCAGAAAAATCTTCATGCTTAAAATTGACAAACTTTTCAGCATATCTGTTTATTTTTTGTAACAAAATATCAATAGGGATTTCTGATAGTAAAGATAATAATTCAAGTACATTGCTTTGATTTTCAGCTTTTTGCTTTAAAACTGTTCGTACCCATTCCACTCCAGTCGAGCTTTGAGAAAACTTCAACTGATTTTTACGAATTGTTGAAATTGAACCGAAAGTATTTCCCCATAATCGTCCAATCGGATGCCCCTTTCGGTTAACAAATAGCACATCTGTATGATGGTCTAAAGCAGTCTGTACTACCTCAAATGAAAGTTTAGTAGCCGAATGAAGGTGAATGACTTTCACCTCATGTACAGACACAAATGCCACATTTTCACCAGAACGAATACAATAACGCCCATTTTTAACACTAAGGCTACTACCTTTTTGATTGATAATCAGTTGAGTTGTTGTGAAGATGGTATGGGGGGGAGAAAGATTTGTTTTCTTGTTTCGGATACAAAATTGGTGTATATTAGTGTAATGTAATTACACAATTTCAATAAAATGGCAAAAACAAAGAATCAATTTAATAGATTAGAAATATTACACAATCTATTGGTAAAAGGCTCTCCAGTAGGCTGGACAGATATAGAGAAAAGTTATTTACTCAACGGCATAAAGGTTTCTAAAAAAACGATTTTTAATGACCTTCAAAATCTTGAAGAAATTTATAAAGCTCCAATTAAGCATGAAAAAGGAAAATATAGCTATAAAGAAGTATATTCCTTTCAAAAGATGTTTAGTGTAGATGATTCAAAATTTGCAGAAGAATTACAAACCCTCTTACAGCAATTTGCTGAATTTCCTGTCTTTAAGGGTTTAGAAGACATTTGGCTTAAATTAAAAGAACGTATTCCAAATGCTCCTAAAGAACACATTGTACAATTTGAATCAAATAATGATTACAGTGGGCTAAAAAGAATAAATGAACTATATGAGGCAATTAAAAATAAAAAATGTCTGAAGATAAAGTATCAAGATTTTGATAAAGAATTACGAGAATACAGTATAAGCCCTTATCTTCTTAAAGAGTATCATAATCGCTGGCATATATATGGTTATGAATTCAAAAAGGAGAAAATTTATAATTTAGCTTTGGATAGAATATTAGCCATAGAAGATTCGTCTCTCCGATTTAGGCAACAAACTTCATCAGACTTAGCCTTTTTAGAAGATATTGTTGGCTTTACGTATTTATACAATCACAGAACAGGCAAGTATGCTCAATTAGAGACCGTTAAACTTAAAGTTGAATCAAAAAGAGCCAATTATTTAAAAACTAAACCTTTGCATCACAGCCAGAAGGAAATAGAATCAGAGAATATAGAAACCCACAAAATATTTGAATATCGTTTGAGAATAAATAACGAATTAATAGCCAAAATTCTGGAATTTGGCAAAGATGCAGAAGTTTTAGAGCCTGTAAGTTTAAGGGAGGAGATTGTGGAAAATATCCGAGAAATGGCAGAAGGTTATGGTATTTCAAATAAAATATCATAACCTTACAAAGAGTATTAATAAGCCCTAAATTGGATAAATTCAAATCGAGAAGTTTTTGTATCACCAATTTGTTCCGTAATTCTCTCGGTAGTGCTGGCAATACAAAGAATACCAATGGCTTTTAGTCTTTGTACCAAACGAAAACTAAAAGTCATTTCGCCCATAATATGTACAACAAGCGGATTGATTTGGCGTACTTTATGTTCATATTCATCAACGAATAAGTTAAGACCAGCAGAATCTAATGTCGGCGAAATTTGCGGAAAGGGTAAGTCTATTACTTCTTTATAGAGTTCAATAGCATGGTTATACTGTTTGGCAGACCATTGGCTACTGGGGTGATTGGTGAGATTGAGGAGCATAAATAATTTCTTCTGTGTTTTTGATATATGACCGAAGGTTGTCTTTAAAAGTTTTACTATTGGCATTGGCAACATAGCCAGCATGCTGAATATCGTTTCTACTACTTGTAATCTTTGCAAATAAACTAACGAATCGTATAATTAACGGATTCGTTATAAGTTGAAATACTCTACCCTTTTCTTTCGTAAGTACAGGATTCCATTTTGTTTCAGGAGTTTGTTTATTAATTACATTCAATACAGAAGAAATAAATGTTCTTGGATTTTCTTCATAACAATTATAAAAATTATCCTTGTATAGTTCTTTTAATTGGTCGAGTAGATACGTAATAATTCCTTCTTGTAATTGTGTAATACCTTGTTGTATAAGGTTATGTTCATAGCACCATTTCGCTGATTCTAACCAGATATGCTTTGTTTGAAGGAGTGGACTTACTTTATTTTTGATAATTTGGAAAAGAGGTTTAAGTGGTTTTATAAATAATTCTGACGATTCAATATTTGCTATTACTGTATTCAAATTGGTGACATTAAACTCTTTTAGTTCTTTTCCTCTATTTGTAAAAATATTAGCAATCAGTGTATTTAAAATGCTTCCTAAACCTTTCAAACTTTTTGATAATTCATCTTTCCCTTGTGTCTGAACTAAAACAGGTTTAACATTTTCATTGGTTAATTCAAAAATGCTATCCGCAAATCCATACTGATTAAAAATATTTGCAGCTTGTGTCCAGCGTTGCAATTCAATTAAAGGCAAAAGATTAATAATAGGAGCATTACGTTCTTCAATTGGCATACTAAGAACTTTTGCCTGCACACCTAATTTTTCAAAAGCACCGTAAAATACACCTTTTACTGTGATGTTTTTTGTCACTTTTAAGAAATCAATTAACGTTACGCCAAGCATAGGAAGAAATCTAAAGGCGTGTGTAATATCTAATATCAATTGGTCGCCATTTTCAATAACATTCGATACTGTTTCAAATATCTCCCAAATCTCAATTTCTGAAAAACCCTCCTTAATAGATAAAGATTGATATTGAGGACTGTTTGAATCTACTAAAATATTCTTATAAACTGTTTGCAAACCTATATTGGGTAAGTCGTATTGTTGACTTTGATTATTCCACTGACCATTATCCAAGTAATTCATTTGATTAGCCAACGATGTCGTAAATGTAAAAATTACATCATTTTGAGTAAAATCGCCACAAAATAGCTTGATAATAGCTTCCTGTATATACTTTACATTGCTCACTTTTTGTGTAGAATCTTCCTCTATAAAATAGTTACATGGAACATAATTATTAGTACCCAAAAATGAAATAAAAACTTTACGTGCCATAATTAAAAATTGATTTTAGTTAACTGATTAAAACCATAGACGGTTGCATCACTACGTTTTTGAAATTGGTCTCCGCCGTATATTACATGGGTATTGGTGGCAGGATTGATTTTTTTGAGATAATTCAAACCTTTAAAAAAGTCAGGCTGAATCGTTTTCCCTGATTTAATTTCGATAGCTTCGAGCTGTACGCCATTTTGTACAAGCAAGTCTATTTCATGTTGGGCGGTATCTCGCCAAAAATAAAACTGAGGTCTTTTCCCCTGATTCAAAGACTTTTTCATTAACTCAGTAATGACCAAATTTTCAAACAAATTACCTTTCGCAAAATGTACATTTAATTCTTCAGTCGTGCGAATACCCAATAAATGAGCCGCTAAACCTGTATCATAAAAATACACCTTGGGCGTACTGACTAAGCGTTTACTGAAATTTTCGAAATAAGGATTTAGTCGATACGCCACAAAAGAGGTTTCCAAAACTGACATCCATGCGTTAATCGTTTTATTATCCAAACCCAACTCTACTCCAAGACTATTTTGGTTAAATAACTGCCCGATTCTGCCTGCTAATAATCGAATAAATCGCTGAAATAAATCAAGGTTCAAGATATTTTTCACCTGTCTAACATCTCGTTCGATATAAGTCTGTAAATAACTATCATAAAAATCTTCTGGACTAATATTGTTTACCAACTTTCGAGGGTAAAAACCTTGTATCAATTGGCTTTCCCAATCATCAGTTAAATAAGGTGAACCATTCAGTTCCTCTATGGCAAAAGGCAATAAATTAAAAATAGCCACACGACCAGCCAATGACTGCGTGATTTTTTCCATCAGCAAGAAATTCTGAGAACCCGTCAAAATATATTCACCCATACGTTGCCGAGCATCCGTATAAACCTGCAAATACGAAAACAACTCAGGCACATATTGTACTTCGTCGAGAATCACCCCATTTTGATAGGTTTCCAAAAAACCCACAGGGTCTTGTTGAGCAAAGAGTCTATCAGAAGGGTTTTCGAGCGAAACATACTGATAATCAGGACGCAACATTCTCGTCAAAGTCGTTTTACCTGACTGCCGAGGACCAGTAATACTCACAATAGGATATTTGCCTAATAGTTCATTTACTTTATTTGAGATGGTTCTGGAAATCATTTCTTGTATATTTAGGAATTTAATTCCTAAATATACAAGAAATGATTCATTTGTAAAATTCTAAAGCTGTTTTATAGTTTTGTATTCTATACCATATTCTTTACATTTTTCTACAATGTTTTTGCTTAAATGGGGATTGAAGTTTGTTTCTAAAGGAAAACGAGTAACTAAAATGCTTTTTGAAATCAAACCACCAAAAGTATCTTTTCTGTTTTTGATTCTATCAATATGCTCAGATTTTACTTCTCCAGCTTTACATTCTACAAAAATGAGTTTTCCATTATCATTTATTAAAATATCGACTTCATTTTTATCTGAAGATTGATTCGATAGATATGGAAATTTTACACTTAGATAAATATGGTCTTGTGAATATTTTTTTTGTAAAGCTTGTGCTGACAAAAGTTCAAACCAGCCAGCACTAAAATAGATGAAATCAAGGTCTGATTCAATTAAACTACTTTCAAAAAATAGAGCATCATTATTTTTGACTGATAGTTTATAGTCTTGTATTGTCAAGTCAAACCCCTTCGTTTTAACTAACTTTTGAGATATGATTTTAAAAATACTTTGTTCGTTTCTCCTATCCTCTTTATATTTTCTAAAAACAGCGACAACGTCTTTAAGAAATGCTTTCCACGTTTCTCCAAATTGGCTTTTTTTAACAAATGCTAAATCATCTTTGAATTTTATCAAAGCATCTTTAAGTTCAACCTTTGAAGTTATTTTTTGTCCTTGAAGCTCTATGTATTCCTCTAAAAGGATTTCTGTCGTTACATTATCTTTTGTCTTTTTATTTAACCAATGAAGATTCTGGTTAGTGTCAAAATAGCAAACATTCTCAGCTTGCTTGATTTCATGAGCAAAAGCATATAAAGCCAAAGACATAATTTTTGTACCACCACTGATATTTGAAATAATTTCATCATCTTCATTGATGGTAAGTAAATTAAGCTTTTGCAAGCAACTATCATAGTCAAAGCCCCCAACGTCAAAAGATTCAACCTTACAGTTATAACTATTCTCGATGGTATTAACTAAATTTTGATTATATACTTTAGTATCATCAGAATAGAGATGTACAACTTTATCGGGTTTGATATATTTGAAAACACGAAAGTTTCCAATCACTTCTTTACCAATCAGAGAAATTAAAATTTTCATCCTATTAATTGTTTATAGAGTTGTTGAGCTTTTTCTTTTTCAAGCCATTCGGTTGCTCTTTTCCATTCATGATTCGACTCAAATGTACCTGTTATCCAAATTCTTTTGGTTCTATCAGATTCAAATTGAACCCTTACAATTTTTTCGACTACATCTTGAAACTCAGCTTCAAATTTTGCAAACTCGCCACTTTCTTTAACTTTCTTTGTCCATCTTAGAGCTTCTTTCTTAAAGTTATCCCAATTAGTCAACGTTCTCAATCTTTCAGAAATACCAGAAGAAGCCTTTAGCTTGCTTAGTTTCATTTCTAATTCTTGTTTCTTAGGGCTAAGAGGATAGTCTTTCAAAAACTGTGTTATTAACTCAATATTATCACTTGGCAAAACTTCCTCCAATCTACGTAGTTCTTCCATTTTACTAAGATGTTTCGTTTTTTTAAACTCTACATCTTGAAGTTTAGCGTTTAAGTCAAAACCGACAATGTTCATTTTGTATAGTTTTTCATAACAGTCTATTGCTACTTCAAAATCACTATTTTCCAAAACCTCCTTTACATAGTCCTCTAATGCTTGTATTTCCTTTATGCGTTGTTCTTCGGCTTCTTTTTTCTCTTTCTCTTTTCGACGTTCTTCTTGTATCTTTTCTAATTTTTCTTTGTTGATAATTTTAAGGATTTCATCATTTAGCAAAGACACAGAATTAAAGTTTCCATTAATCGTCGAATACGGACGTAGAAATAATTTAGGATTGGCTTTTTTATAATTGACAAATTCATTGGCATCTCTTGCTTGAACATTTGGTAGTTCTAACTGTGGATAGTTTAGAGAAGCATTCACAGCTTGACTTACAGGAGTTTTTGCCATTGAAAATAATTCACTTATTTGAGGTGTTTGAATCCACTCTTTTTTTAGCACCTCATTCATTTTATTTTCAAACTGAGCCATATACCGAGTATGCTCAACGCCCTTTAAAATATCAATTTTTACTTTCCCAAACCCATAAGGTTTTGCAGCTCCCAAACTATGAAATAGATTTGGCGTATTATGAAAAGTAATCGCAGATAATAACGCCCCAAGTTCTACTTTGCGTAGATTGTGAAAACGTATTTTACAATTAAATGATGTGCTTGCTGGTAATGGATTAAATTTTGATGAAATGTTCTCATTTGTATCATCTTCATTTACATAGGGCTTTTGATTAATATGAACAGGGTATCTTTTAAATCCAGATAATACAGATTTATTATTCAAATAGGTATTGTAAGGCTTATCATCTTCTTGCTTTAAGTAAAAAGGGTAATAAGAGGGTTTAGGAGAAGATAAAACTCTTTCTTCGGTATTTTGTGCTACTAAATTATCGGAGCGAAAGGCATGAGAAATAAACACCCGACCTTTTAAAGAATCAGATTTTTCATCTACTATTCCAAAAATGAGTTGAGCCAAATCTAATTCATCTTTTTTACTAGATTTATAAGAATGTACAGGTTCTAAATCTCCAATTGAATGACCGTTGTTTAGTCTGTAAAGCTTTGAAAAGCCAAAGTGTTTGACTTTGTTACCTTCAAGTTTGAAAAAGACAGGGATTCTATTAGATGGTTTATGATAATTCCATAGAGCATCATCCAGTTTATCCATTTTCTCAATTAAAGCTGTATCAACAGGATATTTTGTAGTTGTTTCCTTTGCAAATACAAAGTCATAGTGTTTATTATCAATATTGCCAAAAAGAACTATGTTGCCAATGAAAGTACCACTACTATCAAATTCGTAAAGATTCCCATAAGGAATTTGTTTATCTGGTTTCCCGTTTTTTCCTTTAATAACTTTAACTAATTCCTTCACTAAAGAAAGTGTAACTTCTTTATCCTTGTTATTGCCGAGTAAATTATATTTCTGAATAGTATCAGAAGCACTTTGAAGCTGTCCATTCAAAAGCTTACATTTTCCTTCAATGCCATTCATGGAAACTCTTACATGGTTTACAGGATACATAAACCATTGACTTCCTTCTTTTTTCAACCATCCAGACTTTAATTGACTTTGGTTAGTTTCGCTTTTGTACTCAATGTTATTCATATCACGAAGCCCAAAGAATGGCTTTTCGTCCACCTGCTTCATTCTCGAAAAGCTCATAATCTCCAACACATTCCGTATCATTCCTTTGATAGAAGTAGCAGGGATGAAGTAGCGTTTATTTACTCCTTCGCCAATATGAGAAAACTCATTTTCTTCTATATCTTTTGCATGTCCATTCCTAATAAAAATCGGGGTTTCAGCCGTAATTTTTAGGGTAATTTCGCCACTTTCGCCATCAGAAAATGGGATGTCATGACTAACTTGGTTAGCCCATTCGGGTTTATATACTTCGCTTTCCGTAGGAGCGGGTACAAAATTATAAGGTGATTTTACTTCTGTCATTTCCTTAATTCTTTTCGGTTGAATACTTAAAACCTGTAAAAATGAGTGCTTTCATGGTCATTACTTCCATCTTTTCACAAAGTTTATCTTCTTCTGGAATCCATAATTGTTTAAAGCAAACGTGTTTTACTTTATCTCCTAAGCGGTGAGGGAGATAGACTTTCTCTACTAATTCATGTTCAGCAGGTAGTTCGTCTAACTTAAACTCTTGAATATGATACTTCCCTGTATGACGTACCATGATAGAAATTTCTTCTTCTGCATTCCAAAGTAAGGCTTCTATGACAAATGGATTTTCTTTGGTGTCTTCAAAAGAATATTCTTTTTGGATAAGAGTCACAGGCTCTTTTTGGTCTGAGAACCAAACATAACCATCATATTTTCTTTTAGGTATATCAGTTATTGCTTTCATAGTCAAAAATTGTTTGAGTGCCTTTTAATACTTTTCCTGTAAAAATTCCATGTCCTTTTGTCGTCATACCACCTAAAGGAAGTAAACCTTTGCATACATCTTTTAGCGTTTCTTCAAAAGCTTTTTGAATAGTATCATCTTGGTTATAATCCAGATAGACTGTAACCTCAAATGCTATTTCTTCTGCTAACGTTGATACTTTTTCACTAAACAACGCACCATCTAAAGCTCCACCTGTAAATCTATCAATAGCTACATGATTAAAGATTTTATCACTGTTTACTTGGGATTTAGTAAAATAAAAGTCATTAAGAATTACGTTCCCTCTTTGTCCTTCTTTGCCCTCAGCTTCGTAACCAAATAATGCTTTTACAGCATCATTACTTTTACCTTTAGCTCCTTTATCTTCATCTATAAATTGTTTCTCAATCTTATTATAATGAAAAGCCGTTCTATGCGACAAAGCTCCTTTGATAGATGATGCAGGAATAAGGGTCTGCTCTTCAAACTCAATTGTACTGTTTTTGTAAACGGCTATTTCTTCGGTGACAGGCTTGTTATCCGCTTCATTGTCGCCAAAACCTTCACTAAAAATAAAGAAGCTATCTGGTTTTAAGATTAGTTTGTATTCTGTCAAAGTTGAGTCATCGCTTTTTCTTTCTTTTGATGTAAATCCTTCGTTTTTATGATTAAATGAAGGGTCAAAATTAAGATAGGCTTCAAAGTCGCTTGAATCGTTCAAATCATATACTCTTTGTTCAAGGCTGTGAATGTTGAGTTTGCCGTAACCGTTTCTTGTACCTTGTCCAATTCTGAATAGTGGACTTGACAAATTAGCTAAAATAGCATCCCAATGTTTTTCATCTTGCTTTGTGCCTTTGAGTTCCAATTCAAAAATAAAGCGTGTGCCTTTATAGACGATTTCATTATCGAAAAGCCCATTATTTACAGCAACCCCTCTATCATTAATTCTTACGTGTTGGCGTGAGGGTAAGTTTGTATATTTACTTACTATTGTCCCATCCTTGTTTTCTGGTATTTGTGCCGTTAGTCCTTCTACTACTTTATTTTCATTGATAAGCATATAAGCCGAACTGATTTTTAAGCGTGAACCTAAGCCTATATTTCCCTGTTGATAGCCAAATATTTCTTTCCAAATAGTACTCTTTTCAGGGTCATTGTCTTCCAGTGCATGACGTAAAACACCAGTCAAGGAAGTTCCTTGAATCATAGGTAAACCATGAATATCTTTCTGGACTAAAGCATCTTTCAAAAGAGAGGCTTCGCCAGAACCAACAAATAAGCCCGTTTCTGCTTCTAAAACAATACGAGCAATATATCTATGTGTAAAAGCCATCTTATTTTTCATTTGTATTTTTTAAATTTTGGCTAATTTTTGCCATTTCAGCAGCAAACTTGGAAACGAATACAGTACCGAATGAGTGGTTTAATTTAATCAAAGAAAAAAGCTCATTTCTTCGTACTCCTGACTTGAAATCCCAACTTTTCTCAGCGGAATTTCCATAGGTTAATGTTCCTTGAAACGTACTTGAGGTTGTTGCAATCAAATTTTTAACTCTTTGTAAGAAATCGAGTATATTTTCATTATTTTTCTCCAAATCATCCTCCAATTTTTCTGTTTCAGAGATATGTTTGGCTATGAATTCTCCAATTGTTTTAGAGTTAAAGAAAAGTTTTATCACCAGAGCTTCTAAACTATCAGCATTGAGAGCTTCTTGACGAATATTTCCCCACTGACTTGGCGAAATATCTTTTGTTCTTAATTCCTGTGTGAACTTATATTCATCTGTCTTATTCTCTTGCTTTTCGTGAATACTGAGGTGTACACTTTCTGATAGTTTCAATTCATGGTTTTTAACATCGAATTGTACTTTTAAGAATCGTCCAAGAGGTGTGTTTACTGGATTTGGATTATCATTATTTTTTTGTTCTCCTTTATTCGAGTTTTTATCTTCATCGTTTAGAAAATCAAACTCCCATTCGCCAGTACTTTGATTCCCTTTCAGAAACTTAGGATTATAAATCACTCGTCCTAAACCTTCGGCTTGGTATTCACCAACGTTATCCGTTTTTTTCTCTGGAGCTACGGCACCTTCTACATAAAAAACAGAACCTTTCAAAATACAATCCCTTTGCGTATTGGGCGTATTTCTAATGCCGTTCCACGGAGAGTAAGCATAAGTACGGATTTGAGATTTTTTCCAACAGATTTTTCCACCAGTAAGTCCTAAATCTTTAGGTTTAGGTTGAAAAGTTGTTTGTCCAAATTCATTGAAAAAGCAAAGATTACTTTCAGCATAAACGATGGTATAATTTGTATTAGAAATAGAGTCGATTTTTTTAGGTGCTTGTTCGTCCTTGAATTTTTTAATACAAACCTGCCCATATTGAGCGGTTTTAGACTTGCCTATGCGTTTATTTCCCAGTAGAAAATCTTCTACAATTTTCTGATATTCAGCATTATGATAACGCACCGAAAAAATATATACTTGACCAGCTTTTAAAGATTCAAAGCCAAACATGGCACCATCTTTTGAGCGTCTTTCGTCTCTATCCTGAGCAGATTTTAAAACAAAGTTCTTTTCAGGACTTTTCAAGAGATGTCCTGATGGAGTTAAATAACCGTTTCTTTCTTGCTTTAACTGAATACCCTTTTCTCTGAAATTATCAAAATGGTGTTTGTCCAATAAATGATGCACCCATGTTTTTGTTTTGTCTAACTTATCTTTGAATAGTGAAAAAGGCATGGCATAGCTAACTTCTGTACCTTTATCATCCAAAGAAATATGAGCATCACCAAATGATACTTCACCAGCGTGTAATATTTTATATGCTTTTTCTTTGTGATTTTTGTATATATCATTAGCCACAATCCCCAAGAAATTACTTCCTGCGATATAGTCTAAAGTCGTCATATTTCCTTCGGTCGCCATCTTGTTGTTCAAAACAACATCACTCAAAAGTGTACAGGTATAATATTGTTCTTTCATAGTTTAATTCGATTTTGGAGTGATTTCAAACTTACATCTACCTAATCCTCGGTTGCGGTTTACGCCTAAGTGTCGAACCCATTTGAGGGCTTTTATTAATAAATCTTTCTGAGTCTCTAAATTGATTCCTGAAATAGTACCTACTAAAGTAATGGGGATACAAACCTCCATGACTCTCAGAGAATTAGGCTTTGCAGTACCATTTTTTTCAATTTGCGTTGAAGCAATATTGCGGTACAAGAAATCACTAAGAGCAGGAGTAATGTCTTTTTTTTCTGCGTCTGAAAGAGTAGCATTAGAGAAAAAAGCTTTTTTATCATTCTTATCATAAGCCTTAATTCCAAAGATGGCATTTATATCATCCTTAGTACATTGATTGACTTCTGTCATATCTTCCAAAGCCTCTTTTAATAAGCCTTTTATAGTCTTACCAGCAACGTAAGGTAAATTACGGTCATCCTTGATAACCATTGCATCCGCTTCAGCACCGCCCGATAGACCCGAACCGCAATGCCAATCGCTTAAAAATGTTATTTTGTAGGTCAGTTCCATTTTTAGTATTTTAGGGAATGAAGTTGGATTACGTCGTAGATGATGGTTTTATACTCAGGTAAAGGCTTTTTATTTTGCTCTTTATTTTTTGCTATCTGTTCTTGCGTATATGCGATTTTTTCAAGCGTATTCTCTAAATCTAAACGTTTGTACAAACTTCCCTCACCTCTACTTTTTTCTGTTTGTTCCATTCTTGCCATCATAAAATCAGCAGTAGATTTATCTTTGTATAATTCTGAAATCCATTGGCGAAGTTTAGAAACACGCTTTGATTTGTCATTTTCAGGAGTAGCTTCTTTTGCTAACTCCTTTAACATTTCATCAAGCATTTCTACATTTGGTTCACCTTTATCAGGGTGAATCAGATAAGGACCATAATCAAAGCTTACATTTGAAATTGTAGCTGTAAGCGTTTTTTCGGTCATATCCTCTAACCTCTCAATAAATGAAGACTGCACTTTGTAGAAAGACAAACTTGAAGGAGGAATATTAGTACCTTCATTATTAATGTATTTCTTAAACTTATTTTCTTTTGAAAACTTCTTAGCCTTTCCCGTAAGTAACTCTGCTAAATGTACGCCATAATGAAAGGGATATTTTTCTTTAATATAGGCAATACCAGCACAGGCAGTAATACCATTTTCAAAGCCTTCAACTTGGTAGTCATTCTTTAAAAACTTAAACTGCTTTTCGGTTTCTTTTTCAAATGCTTTTAAGAACTCAATCGTAAAATCTAAAGCTAAATCTGCACGGATAATGACTGTTAGGTCATCACCCCCAAGTATTACGGGACGGATGGGGTACTTATACTTAGCTAAATCGACATTTATGATACTGGTAAAAGCTATCTGTGCTGCCTTTTTCGTAGCATTATCAAGACTTTTAGAAAAAGTAGAAAAAACTGTTTTTACCTTTTCTTCTGAAAATTTATTCTCTTTAAGTTTTCTTCCAAGTGTTTGTAAGAGAATTCCTAAAGCGTTTCCATCAGCATGAATAATAGCCAGCCATGAGTTTTTACCACTTTCTGTAATTTTCTCAACATCGAGAGGAACTTCTTCTTTTGATACAACCTTGTTTGAAATCTTGAAAAATAAGTTCTCCTTTTGTTGCTTATCTTTATTTTGATATTCAGGGTCAGACTTTTGAAGTTTTTTATGAGTTGCCTCACAAATCTCCTCGATTCCCCCCTTTCGCTTGTTTCTACTAATGAAAGCCACACCACCAGCTCTTCTGTCTCGTTCTAAACCCATAAAGCCTGTTTCAATTGGCATTGAAGCCTTGCTTCTTTGTGCTTTTAGTAGCTGTTCCAAGCAATCTATATCTTTTGGTAAATCACCCGTTGTAGGAACAACAGCTTGACTGATCGTAATACCGGGTGCAAAATCCATAATTACTTTTGGAAAGATTCTAACTAAATGTTCACACTTAGTTTTATCTTCAAAAATGTACTTGATATTACCTGCTGCATTGATGATGAGATTTTTGTCATCATTTAAAATACCAACAACTTCCAAAAATTTGGTAGTACAAATCTGTTCAACCAGCTCACTTGCACCAACAATTTCTTTGAGTTTGTTTGTTTGAAAAATAAAGCCCTGTATGCCTTGCACACTGGCTCCGTAGAGGTATTTCATATTTTCTATCTATTTTTTATCTGTGAAACCGTACCAAAGCCAAGACTAACGCCCTTCCCCAATCCCACAAAGTCGGGCAAAAACACGTTACTTCTAAAGCGAATATCAAATGCCAACAACTTTTGTTGCTTATAGGGTACTATTTTGGCTTTAATTAATTCGTCTATTCGTAATGAAATTTGCTTATCAATATCCCATTTTACACCTTTGGCGAAAGAAATAATATTAGCTTTCAATATGTTTTCTAAGAATATGGTTTGTGCGAGTTCGTCTTTTAAAGCCTGATATTTTTCGTAGTTTTCTTGATTAAGTGCTAACCAGTTATATAGGCGATATTCAAAATGTTTTTCCCATACTTGAAGATTATACTGTTGCATCTGTAGGTTTTTAACAACCAAAGAAACAGGTCGTTGCCCAATGACAATCTCCATATTAGTGTTATTAAAAAGATGGTGTATTTCTTCTACCCCATAGTCAATACAAATGATAGCGGGGTTTTTGCCAATACGTTTATATTGGATGACAGGATAGCCATATAGAAACTCACGGTCGTTGAGGTGATTATGGAAAATGATATGTTCGTTACCAGCTTTGGCAATCACAGCTCCACGGAAAGCAGGGATTTCATAGGCTTCAATTTCGGTATCGAACTGAATTTTTAGGAATCGAATTTTAATCATTGATTTAGTTTATGTTCAGATGCAAAGTAATGGCTAAATAGTGTAAAGTAATTACACAATCAAGATAAGTCACAACTGCCATTATATTTTACGAAATGAATTGAGGGAATGAGGGGAATATGCTAATAAGGTGTTTGATGCAGATTGAATTCATAATTAAAATGTAGTTAATTGTTAGAGTGAGTTATCAGTTACAAATAAACGAAATAACTTTTAAATATTTTAGCGTAGAATTACCTAATGTTCAAAATGTTTTATATGTGATGCGATTAATTTTATCAAAAACTTCCCACTAAAGGGTAATATATCTTTCATCGCAGATGCAACCGAACTTTCTATCTAAAGGCCATAGAAATTATTATAAATATTAAAAACTGCCAATCATCCAAAGGAAGAAAACTATACAAGTCTTAAAGTCAAAAGAAAGCACAAAACGAATTACTTTATTTGTGGACAAAAGAAAGTAAGTAAATAGTTTAAAACTTTTGAAGTTATTCAAACTCATTGGAATATCTGTTGTATTTTATAATACTCGATAGAATTTAGTTTCATAGAATTTGATTAAAATAACAACAATATAAAATTTACAAACAGATTAATGTAGTCTTTTGAATGTAGTCTTTAATTCGGATACGATTTTATAAAATCTCTCATTTTTGTGAAACGCTTTAATTAAGAGTGACGACTTTTGAAATGTAATTAAAATTGGTAATGGTAAAATCAGAATCAGAATCCCAAGAATCAAGAATCAGAATCCCAAGAATCAGAACCAGAACCAAGAATCAATAAACCAAGGGCGAATTCAATGATTCTGCAAAATCAGAATGAGAGTCTTCAAAATAATGTAATTGAAACTTCGCACTTAAAATATATGAGTGGAAAATCAATTCGGAATTTCCTAATGAATAAGAAGGAGGTCAGTGGAAGAATATTTAGGTAGATATAGGAACATAAAGTTTGAAACCCTCTGAAATCCTAAAACACAAAAGAGCAGATGAAAACCTGCTCTTCCAAATATCTTCAAGTCGAACGACAAACCATAAAAGAAGTCACCGAAGCCGACCGCTACCAGAGCTTGAGTTCAAGACTAGCCGTCTGCCATGCCTTCATGGTTTGGCTTTCAGCCACCACGAAGGCTTAGCTATTGGTGGCAGGCAAATTTTTGTCCGATGATGTGTCCACGAGCAAAAGACTGTCCGTTTAAAGTCGTCCGAAATACAAAAAACTGTCCAACGAATCAATAAAACTAAATTATAAAAGGTCGTCCGAAGATGCAAAAAACTGTCCACAAGCAACAAACTCAAATTTACAAAATATCGAAAAAATCTTATTTTTGACTGATGACAATTTGAGTATTGTAATCTCTAAAATCAATAATCTTTCCTTTTACTTTTGTTCCAATAGGGGTGTAATTCCCACTTTGATAAACTTCGGGTGTCAAATCTTTAATATCTACGATTTGTATTAAAACTGTAAATTCTTGTTCAGAAACTACTTCCAAAAAATCTCCAAATGGATTTTTTTTAATCACTGTACCTTCAATTTCTTGCCCGAATTCGTAAGTCTGTTTAGCTTTTTCCCATGTCATAAATGTATTTTTTTGTTCTGTTCTCAAGCCTTCGAAATTTCAAAAAACTGCACACGGGCAACAAAAAAAAAATCAAAAGATGTCCGATGTTATTAAAGAACTGTCCTCGGACAAAGAAAATAAACTCTAAAAGGTTGTCCTAAGTTGCCTTCAAACTGTCCGTCAATGTCGTTTTATGCTTGCCACAAGCCCCTATGTAAAATAGAATAGTTACCTTGGACTCAAATCTAAATTACATAAAAAAATGGAAACGCAAAAACTCTTTATTGGTTTGGATATTCACAAGAAGTCATGGTCTGTGGATATTCGTACCGACCTGTTTCACCACAAATATTTCACCCAGCCACCCGAACCCACAGCACTGGAAAAATACGTTGATACGCACTTTCCTAATTACGAAGTACATTTAACCTATGAAGCAGGTTGTTGCGGTTTTTCAGCGGCTCGCTACTTTCTAAATTTGTCTTGGAAAGTAACCGTAGTGAACCCCGCTGATGTACCAACTTCCGACAAACAGAACTATCAAAAAACAGATAAGATTGATGCAAAGAATCTCAGTAAACAACTGTCGGTCAATAATTTAAAAGCGATTTATATACCCACAGAAAGCGATGATTTTATACGTTGTTTAATCCGTCAGCGAAATATGATTGTGAAGCAAAAACGAACGGTGAAAAACCGAATCAAGTCATTTTTGTTATTTATGGGTACTAAAATTCCCGATGAATTTGATAATGCAAACTGGTCAAAGGACTTTTTGAACTGGCTATGTGAGCAATATCAGGATGAAAAGATGGGCAAATTAACGCTTGCTTCCCAGCTCAAAATCTTAGAAGTTTTGCAAAGTGAATATTTACAAATTGCGAATGAATTACGGTCATATTACCGACAGCATGAAAGAGAATTATATTATCTGTTGAAATCCGTTCCTGGGGTTGGAGGTTATTTGGCCTCGGTACTGATAGCAGAATTAGGGGATTTTAGTCGATTCAAAAATGAGCAACACTTAAGTTCCTATGTGGGTTTAGTACCTGGAATTTACGCCAGTGGTGGGGACGAGAAAGTCTTAGGCATTACGCCCCGTTGCAATGCTTTACTGAGGAGTTATTTGATAGAAGCTGCTTGGGTGGCGGTAAGGCTTGACCCTGAGATGCAGTTGTATTTTAGAAAACATCAGGGGAAAAAACAACAAGTAATAATTTTAAAGATTGCCCATAAATTAATCAAAAAAATCTTTGCCGTAGTAAAACGAAAGACACCGTATGAGGTCAATATTTCGGTGATAAAATCAGCATAAATTAGTCAAAACAATAGCCATTGTCCTTGACCGCAAAACATGGGTTGTGAAGTAGTGCAAGCTACTGCCACACCGCCAAGCCTGCGGCAGGACAAATTTTCAGAGCGATAAGAGCTTGTGAGACGGAGTAAATTCCGTGATCACGTATAGGAGCCTGTTTGGGAATTTATGGTACAGCAATTTGTAGTAGGCAAATGGCGATGTTGAGTTTCAATCGGTTAGATTTACTCACATGTATAACCTACAATTCTTCTATTTTTTAACGACAAAAAGAAAAATGTCAATAAAATAGAAGCAGGGATTTACATGAATAAATTTTCTAAACGAGAAGTAATAATTAGGTTATTTGTATAAATCATATAAACTTTCAAAGAAAATACAAAAAACTATTTACATAGGAACCTTTGTTAGTGGCTGTTGTCTGAATTATAGTTTTAAATGATTCTTAACTTCTATTTTTCATTTAGGCTACGGATTGCTTCCTCAAAAGCCTGAGTTGCTTCCATTCCCTTTTCCCACCCTGCGTAATAGGCCAAATGTAGTGCAGCCTCTCTCAATTCATCTGGAGAAAGTTCGTTGTTTTTCAACGCTCCCAAAGCTTGAATTTTCAGCGTTTCACGCTTCCCCGTAGCTGCTGTTACCCCGATGATTAATAATCTTCTATCTTTAATTGACAAATTGGGCCTACTCCAAACAGATGCAAACAGGTGCTCAAGTGTTTCATTTACTATTAAACTGTTATTTTCCTTCAAACGGTCAGAGAAGCCTTCTCCATAAACGGCATCCATCATCTCAAGTCCAGATTTTCTTTTCTCGCTTTTTTTTTGATTATCCATGATAACTTTATTTTAGATTATTTTTCATCGTTCTCCCTATGGATTGCATATATTTCGTTTGTCCTCCGTCAATAAGCACATCGGTACCTGTCATAAAACTTGCATTGGGACTATTAAGGAACTCAACAACTCCCGCAATGTCTTCAGGAGTACCAAAACGTTTTACAGGCCCATTTTCAATCATGTCCCTCATCGAAGAATGAATCTGCATTTCTGCTTTAGCTTGAGGGGTAGCGATTGTACCTGGGCTAATTGACATTATCCTAGCATTTTTCTTGCCCCATGAAAGAGCCGCAGATTGTACTTGCAGTTGATTACCCCATTTAGACACAACATAAGCATAGATGGTATTGCCATTATCCAACTGTTGTACCAACTTAGCCATCTCTTCCCGATTGGCAGATTTGATTTGTTGTTCCAATTCCGGATTGCTGGGAAACGAATGCCCAGCCATACTGGATATAATAATCCCTACCGATTCTTCGGTAACGTATTTTTGAAATGCTTCGATAAAATTGGCATTACCAATAAGGTTTACTTCGAGAATTAGTTTTGTGTTGTTGCTTGACGAAGACACACCTGCGGTGTTTATCACTGTTCTAATTTCCCCGAGGCTTGCTGCGGTTTCTGCCAGACGTTCAACAGATTCATATTTTACAACATCCAATTGTTGAGTGTGTACATCATACCCTGCATCTAATAACTCCTTTTCTACTAAATCAAGTTTGGTTTTATCATAGTCGGCTAGTACAAGTTTATGACCTGTTCCAATACGTCTTGCAATAGCAACACCCATGCCTCCGGAACCAATTATCACAATTACTTTTTTTTTCATCTTTGTATTTTTTTCGTCTATTTATTTTGATTATCAGACCGCTCTAAAAGTTCTGACTAACGTACACTTTTCAGGTTGTTGCAAGCCCTAAATCCTGCGTTGTCAAGTCGAATTTAGGGATTTGTTTTTTAATATGTTTTACTAACCCCATTTTTCTTTTTTGGTCGAGCATCAAGTAGGCTGTTGGTGGATTATAGGGTTCTTTTTTAGTAACCATATTGTAAATTATCACGCCTAATTTTCTTGCTGTGGCACTGATGGCGGTTGCTCTGTCTGATTTATTTAAGATGCGTCTAAAAAAATTGGAAAGGTGTGTATCTTTTAATCCACCGATGACATTGGCTGCATTTCTTAG
>NZ_QGGO01000041.1:0-13750 GCF_003148625.1 Arcicella aurantiaca
GTGTTAAAATTGACAGTACAATAACCGATGCAAGTGGTAAATATTTGTTTGACAGTTTAGTAGCAGGAACTTACAGTGTTCAATTTGTGAAACCAGTGGGTGTAGATTTCGTAAATCAAAATGTAGGTGTAGAATCAACAGATAGTGATGTAAATCCAACAACTGGAAAATCTGACCCTGTTGTGATTGATACAACGAAACCAATTGGTGACCCAGCAAGAAACAACAGAGATGTTGATGCGGGTATTAAACCAGCTTACGGTTCAATTGGAGATTTTGTTTGGACAGATGTAAATAACGACGGTATTCAAGTACCAAGTGAGTTGCCAATTCCGGGTGTGAAAGTTTACTTATACAACGGAGCAGGAACAGTTAAACTTGATTCTGCCATTACAGATGCCAACGGTAAGTATTTATTCGATAGTTTATTGACAGGTACTTATAAAGTAAAATTTGTTGCACCAACAGGTACAATTCCTGCGAAACAAAATGTAGGTAATGACTTGATGGATAGTGATGCTAATAAATTAGGATGGAGTCAAGTTGTAACAATCAACACAGCTTTATTACCAAGCGACACTTTACGTAATAATCCTAATGTTGATGCAGGTTTCGTACCAGTAGGAAGTTTAGGAGATTATGTATGGTTTGATACTAATAAAGATGGTTTACAAACATCTGGCGAACCAGCCGTGAAAGGTGTGAAAGTTTATTTAATAAATGGAACAACAGGAGCTAAATTAGATTCGACTGTAACTGATACAAATGGTAAATACTTATTTGATAGTTTATTGTCGGGTTCTTACAAAGTTCAGTTTGTTGCACCAAAAGATACAAACTTCACTACCAAAGGAACAACGCCAACATCTGGTTTAGATAGTAATCCTAATGCAACGACTGGTTTAACCGATGCGGTAACAATTGATACATCATTCCCATTAGGAAATGCAGCAAGAGATAACCGTTCGGTAGATGCAGGTTTGACTGTAAACTTAGGTTCAATTGCTGGTAAAACATTTGATGATAACGATAAGTCAGGAACTCAAAATGCAGGTGATACAGACCGTTCAGGTGTAAAAGTTTACTTGTATAAAGAGACAACTCCAGGGGTATTTGTAAAAGTGGATGAAGTAGTGACAGATTCTCAAGGAAATTATAAATTCAATAACTTGACATCGGCTAACTACCAAGTTCAGTTTAATAAACCAACAGGTTCAACTTATACAACACCAAATGTAGGTGATGATACAAAAGACAGTGATGCAAATCCAGCGGATGGTAGAACAGGTATTATCAATATTAATACTAATTTGCCAGAAACAGATTTAGGACGTAACAGTAAATACAATGACGCAGGATTTACACCAATTCCTGATAATTGTAAAGATGAGATTTGTGTTCCTTTTGAAATTAAAAAGGTTAAAAAATAGGATACTTGATTATTAGTTAATGACCTCAGTCCGAAAGGGCTGAGGTTTTTTTATGCCCATATCATAGCCTCTTTTTTAGTTTTTCCTTCTTAGTTATTTTCCTCCAACTCCATTTTTGGCATAGCTTTTGTGAATATATACTTATCATAAAGTTTCGATAGTGTGCCAAAAATAAAGAACCGCAAAAATTCTTTTATCGAAACAAAGAATCTCATCTTTTTCCCGCCAGAAGTAAGGTGTTTTCATAGAATGATTGTATCTAATGATATGAATCCTCTGTGGAGATATAAAAAAGTATTTCCTTACATAATCACTGAGTTATTCAAGTCTTTATGAAATACTATTCAAAAAATAGTATTTGAAAGACATTGATTCAGTTCATAAAAACCCATAAAAACAATGAAAAAATCCTTACGTCTTCGGATAGTAAAGGCTTTAATTCCTTGCTTTTCCCTACTGTTAATTGCTTCGGTATTTACAGAAATTAACGCTCAAAACGTTACAGGTAAAGTTTTCCGTGATTTTGACGCTAACGGTCAGCAAACATCAACTAACCCGATAGAACCCGGTGTTGGTGGCGTTACCGTGAAAGCGTTTAAAGCTGATGGAACACAAGTAGGTTCTACTGCTGTAACAATTGCTGATGGTAGCTACTCAATTACTGTTGGAACAAACGCTCAAGTTAGAATTGAATTTTCTAATTTCCCTTCTGCATATTTTTCAGGGCCTAAAGGAACTGGAAGTGGGACGTCTATTCAGTTTGTGAATGGTGGAAATACGTCAAATATTGGTATCAATTATCCATCTGATTTTTGTGGTACAACCAATCCAAGTTTAGTAACGCCATGTTATGAAAACGGAACGCCATTGAACGGAGGAACATCTGCAAATGACCCTTTTATTGTATCTGTACCCTATACGCCAACAGGAGATGGCGTTACAACTTCTGAAAATACCTATTTATCGAAAGGGTCAGAAGTTGGTTCTACTTGGGGTATGGCATATCAAAGAAAAACGAAATTCCTTTTTGCAAGTGCATTATTAAAAAGACACTCAGGTTTTGGGAATGGAGGTCCTGGAGCGATTTATAAAGTCGATAATTCGGGAGCAACTCCTGTAACAACTCTTTTTGTTGATTTGAATACCGATTTAGGAATTGCCGTTGGAACTGACCCTCGCAATCCAGCTATTCCTGCTGAGGCTTTAAGTACAGATAAAACAGCACCAAACCATGATGCAACTGCTTTTGGTTTAGTAGGTAAAATGTCGTTAGGAGATATTGATATTTCTGATGACGAAAAAACTTTGTGGGTAATCAATACATTTGATAGAAAATTATATGAATTGCCAATTGGTTCTCCTGCGGTGAAACCAACAACCAAAACTGCTCATACCCTTCCAGACCCAGGTTGTACAAACGGTGTTTTTCGTCCTTGGGCTGTGAAGTTTTGGAGAGGAAAAGTATATGTAGGAGGTGTTTGTACGGCTGAAAATAGCGGAACTGCGGCTGATTTGAAAGCCTATATTTATTCATTTACGCCGGGAGATGCCAACCCTAATAATTTTACAGAAGTTTATAATTTTCCTTTAAATTATGCTCGTGGTTATACCAGTATTTCAAGTACAACCAATAAAACATCAGCCGCTTGGCGACCTTGGATTGCTCAATGGAGTGAAATAACTAATCCTTTACCGGGAGCAGCAACTTACAATCAGACCATTTGCCCACAGCCAATTTTATCAGATATTGAATTTGATGTGGACGGTTCAATCATTGTAGGTTTTATGGATAGAGCTGGACATCAATTGGGTAATAATAATTATAGTCCAATAGCAACAGATACAAAAACTTATGAAGGTACATCTGCGGGTGATATTTTGCGTATTGGTTTAAAAACTGACGGAACTTATGCTTTAGAAAGTAACGGTACTGTAAATGGCGTTGTATCTGGCGGAACCAATCAAACGCCTGCTCAAGGACCTGACGGTGGTGAGTTTTATTGGCAAGATATGTACACCAAAAGTACCAATAAAAATTCTCCTGACGGAACATCGGGTGGGCATCAAGAAATTTCTTTAGGTGGTTTAGCATTATTAGCAGGTAAAAATGAAGTAGCAGAAACCGTTTATGACCCTGTTACTGCTTTTAGAGCAGCTGGTGTTCGTTGGTTCGATAATACAACAGGACAAGCTCCACGTGGCTATCAAATTTTTGGAACTGATGCTGGCGGTGGCTCTACAACTTTTGGTAAAGCCAATGGATTAGGAGATTTAGAATTACTTTGTGCTAATCAGCCCATTGAAGTTGGAAATAGACTTTGGAATGATATTAATAAAGATGGTATTCAAGATGCGGGTGAACCTTCATTAACAGGCGTAACCGTAGAATTATGGAAAGCAGGCGTTAAAGTAGGAACAACTACAACGGATGCAACCACAGGCGAATATTATTTTACAGGTTTAGATGCTAATACAGCTTATGAAATTCGTATTCCAAATGTGAATGGAGGTGCTAAACAAACAAAATTATTAGGTTTTGAGCTTACACAAGCAGATGCAAGTGCCAATGCAAAAGATATAATCGATTCAGATGCAAGTGTTTCTGATTCAAATACTTATGCTTCAATCGCTTTTACAACAGGAAATGCAGGAGAAAATAACCATACTTTAGACGCTGGTTTTAAATGTATTGCTCCAGTAGCAAAACCAAGTGGTGCAAACGTTACAATTTGTGAACCAACCACAACATTTGATTTACCTGATGCTAAAACAGGAACTGAGCCAGAAACTTGGTCAGTATATACGTCTCCTGCAAACCCTGCGGCAATTATTAATGCCACAACAGGTGTAGTAACAGGAATGACCACCAACGGAAAATATGTTTTCTTATTAACTTCTACCAAAACAGGTTGTGTTGATACCGTTTCAATTACTCGTAGTTCATTACCAGTGGCAGGTGCAGACCAAACGCTTTGTTCGCCATTAACAACGGCAACTGTAAATACAGCATCAACAGGTCAAGTTTGGACGGTGGTTTCAAAACCTACGGGAGCAACGCCAACGATTGCAGCAGATGGAAAAGTGACAGGTTTAACCGTTGATGGAGTTTATACGTTAAGATTAACACAAGGGGATTGTTTTGAAGAAATGCAAATTTTGCGTAAAGCAAAACCAAATGCGGGAACTGACCAAATTATTTGTTCTCCTGCAACAACGGCTTCTTTAGGTTTCCCATCAGGAAATGACGTTTGGGGAGTTGTTACAAACCCTGCCAATCCATCACCAGCCAATGTTTTAGCAGATTTTGGAGATGTTTCTGGAATGACAAATGTAGGTGTTTATCAATTTACATTGACTTCTAATGGTTGTACGGATACCGTTAAAGTAACGAAAAATGCAGGAGTTACTGTTACTGCTCCTAATGTAAGTACGTGTTTGGGTGGAAATCTTACGCTTTCTGCAACACCATCAAATACCAATGTAACTTATTTATGGGCTGGTCCTTCAAACTTTACATCAAATCAACAAAGTCCATCAATTGCTAACGTTACAGATGCCAATAAAGGTAAATATGTAGTAACGGTAACAGATGGCGTTTGTAGTGCAAGTGCGACTTCGACGGTAACTTTCAATACAATTTCGACCTCATTAATTGCGGGAAAATTAAATTATTGTGTTGGTGAAACCATTATTTTGAGAACATTCTCACCTGAAGTTGGATATACTTATGATTGGACAGGTCCAAATGGATTCTCATCAATGAATACCTTGAATATCAGTATTCCAACCACTCCAGATAAGGCTCAACAGGGTGTTTACTCCATGAAAATTAATGACCCTAATGGATGTTCGGCAGTAACAACTTTGAATATTACAGTAACTGAATGTTTGAGTATCGGTAATTTAGTTTGGAATGATGCAAATAATGACGGTCTAAATAATAACGGAGAAACAGGCGTGTCAGGTGTTCCTGTAAAATTATATAAAGCTCAATTAGTAGGTAGTGTTCCAACTGATTTGCCAGACGGAACGGCTATACAAACGATAGCTACTGATGCCAATGGAAAATATTTATTCTCAGGATTAATTCCGGGATATTATATCGTAGAAATTGAAGCACCAACAGGATTTAAGTCAAGTACAGGAACGAATGGTTCTGCAACAGGTGCTTATGAACCAATTGCTGGAACGCCAAATAATGACATCAATAATGATGATGATGGAACAACTTTCTCTGGTCAAACGATTAGAACGAAAGCCATTGAACTTGGAAATTATACAGAACCAACCGACGATGGAGATGTAACCGTAAATACCGATGCAGATAAAAATTCCAACTTAACGATTGATTTTGGGGTCTTTAAACCAGCTCAATTAGGAGATTTTGTTTGGTCAGATACTAATAGAAATGGTGTTCAAGATGCAGGAGAATTAGGAGTAGCTAATATTCAAGTAAAATTATATTTAGGAACAAGTACAACTCCAGTTGCGACAGTTACAACAGATGCGAATGGTAAGTATTTATTCGATAACTTAATTGCAGGAACTTACACGGTTGAATTTGTGAAATCATCAATCGGAGCTGGAAATAATTTTTCTCCTTTGACAGGCACAACGGATATTACAAAAGACAGTAATGCTGACCCAGCAACAGGAAAAACAAGTCCTATAACTTTAGTAGCAGGAGATTCAAATTTGACCATTGATGCAGGTATTAGTGGAGATTGCCCGGGTTCAACAGTTGGAACGATTACTGTACCAAGTTTATGTGTTGGTCAAACTTTGACAATGAAAGCAACAAGTTCTGACTCAAATGCCACTTATGCTTGGTCGTCAACAAATAGCTTTACGGCTACGACGCAAGAGGTAGTTTTGCCAAATTTAGCAACAACAAACTCTGGAACTTATACCGTTTTAATTACCAATTCAAATGCTTGTACATCGGCTTTAACGGCAAACGTGGTGGTAAATCCAAAACCAACAGTAAGTGTTTCAAGTATAGAAATTTGTGGAGGAACAACAGGAAAATTAACTGCTTCTGGAGCAACAACTTATTCTTGGGCAGGACCAAGTTCATTTACAGCAACAACTTCTGAAATTTCAGTAACCAATGCAGGAGTTTATACCGTAATAGGTAATTCAAATGGTTGTACCGCAAACGCTACGGCAAGCGTAACGGTGAATCCAAGTCCAGTTCCAACGGCAACAGGTGCAGCGATTTGTTTGGGTGGAAGTGGCACAATATCAGTACTTCCTGATGGAATGACTTATGCTTGGGCAGGAGCAAATAACTTTACAAGTACACAACAAACTGTTTCAATCACTAATGCAACTGCCAGCAATCAAGGCGTTTATACGGTTACAGTAACCAATGAAAAAGGCTGTACGGCAGCGACAACGGTAAATGTAACAGTTGGTAGTGCATTAACCGTAACACCAACAAGTAATAGCCCTGTTTGTGCGGGTTCACGTTTAGAATTGACAATTACAGGAGGAACAGGAGCAAAATATTTGTGGACAAGTCCATCAGGATTTACCACAACGATGCAAAATCCATTTACTCAAAATTCTACTTCGGCAGATAATGGAGTTTGGACGGTAGCAGTTGAAAACGCAGATGGTTGTAAAGGAACAGGCTCGGTAAATGTAACCATAAATCCTGCTCTTACGGGTGTAACGGCTACGGCTTCCGCTCCAACGTGTGCAGGTGGAAATATCAGCTTGACTTCAACGCCAAGTGGTGCTAAATCTTACGAATGGTCAGGTACGCCAACGTTTACATCAACAGTTCAAAATCCAACGATAACATCACCAACGGCAGGAGATTATACATATACAGTAAAGGTGACAGACGCTAATGGATGTACCGCTCAGGCAACAGCTTCGACGACTATTTTTGCAACACCAACAGCAACCGCAACGTCAAATTCACCAGTTTGTTTTGGTCAGAATATTCAATTAGGTGTAACGACCAATGGAACGAAATTTGCTTGGTCTGGTGCAAATGGATTTACTTCAACATTACAATCACCAATTATTACGGTGGCAAATGCCGCAAAAGCAGGTATTTATACAGTAGTTGTAACCAATGAAAATTCATGCTCAGTAACGGCAACAACGTCAGTAAGTGTAAATGCACAATTGAATGGTGGAAATGATATTTCAATTTGTTCTCCAATTTCAACAGTACAATTAACCTTAGTTTCTGGGGCAACTTGGACGGCTGATGCCACAAATCCTGCTACGGCTACCATCAATAATACAAGTGGTGTTGCTTCGGGTTTAACAAATATTGGAACGTATGTATTCTATCTAACAAATACAGGAGGTTGTAAAGACACTGTAAATGTGTTTATCAATGCGAAATTAGATGCAGGTGATGATAAAGTTATTTGTTCACCAAAATCAACGGCTAAGTTATTAGCCTTGAATACGGGACAAACTTGGAAATATTTTGCTAATGGTTCAACATTGCCAACGCCAACGATTGACAATCAAGGAAATGTTTCTGGAATGATTCAAGACGGAACGTACTTATTTATTTTAGAGCAAACAGGTGATAATTATTGTGGCGATACCGTAGCCGTAATTCGTAAACCTGCACCAAATGCAGGAAGTGATTTGTTAGGTAACAACGGTGGAATTTGTGAACCCAAAACGACGGCTAAATTATCAGCCACAGGAGCGAATCAAACGTGGTCAGTAGCAACAAATAGTTTAGGAGTAGGAACGGTGACCATTGATGCAACAGGAGCAATTGCCAACATGAATGCAAACGGTATTTATCAATTTGTATTAACGCAAGGAGAATGTACTGATACCGTAAAAGTTGAACGTTCGGCAAAACCAAATGCAGGAATTGACAAAGTATTCTGTGGAGATTCAACAAATTATAAATTACCGAATGCACCACAAGGTACGGCTTGGTCAAATATTGCTACCAATCCCGGAAGTGTACAAGTTAGTCCAGTAACAGGTGAAATTATCGGAATGACAGTTGTAGGAGATTATTATTTCGTCTTGATGAATACCGCAGGATGTTCTGATACTGTTAAGGTTACTCGCAAAGCCATTCCAGCTTTTGATGTACAGACACAACAAGCAACTTGTACAGTCGGAACGCCAAACAGTGATGCAAAATTGATAGTTTCGGGATTTGATGTTGCTAATAAATACGACTATTCAGAAGGTACAACTTATACAGGAACAAAAACATTTGTAACTGCATCATCAATTCCAACAGACGGAGTTTTAGCTAATAATTTAGCGAATCCAACAACGGATAAGAGTTATACTGTAAGAATTTTCAATAGTAATGGCTGTTTTACTGATAAAACAGTTGTTTTGAAAACAAGAGTATGTGAATGTAAACCAGACGTTTGTATTCCATATACGATGAAAAAAGTTGCAAAATAATAGACTGATTCAGTCAAAAAACATTAATAAAACAAAGTAAGGAATAGAGTGCGGAAAGCATAGGCTCATTGGGTCTATGCTTTTTTTATGTTCATGTTTTTGATGTAGGGTAGTGGCGAATAGCATTCGCACTCACTCGGATACGTTAATTAGTAGGAATTATTCAATTAGAATTAAGTAATTTTGTAAGATACTTTCTGTCCAAAACTCTTAACTCATCGCTCATAACTTATCACTAAAAATGAACGTTTCCATCGTTATTGTCAATTATAAATCTGCCGAATTAGCAGTCAATTGTATTTCATCAATCAAGCAATTCACACACGGGATTGATTATGAAATTATTGTGGTTGATAACAATTCAGAAGATAATTCGGAGCAAATTCTCAAAGCAGTACACTCAGATATTGTTTGGGTTCAAACAGGTTATAACGCAGGATTTAGTCGTGGAAATAATGCAGGTTTTAAAGTTGCCAAAGCAAACTATATTCTTTTGCTAAATGCCGATACTTTGCTTTTTGAAAACTCCATTGCTTTAACTTTTAATCGTTTACAAGAAAGAAAAGACATCGCAGTCATTGCGGGTTTACAGGTAAATCCAGATTTGAGTTTGATGCCGTATTTCAGAAATCGGAATGAGTTTAGAAAGTTTTTGTACGTTGTGCCGAATCGTTTTAATAAATATTTGGATAAATTCTTTCCAGAGCCACATTTTGAAGACCCAAATCAAGCGGAATTACCCTGTGGAGCATTTATGATGATGAGTCGTGAAACAATAGATAAAGTAGGAGCGATGGACGAAGATTTTTTCATGTATGCAGAAGATTTTGAATGGGCAGGACGACTTAGAAAAGCAGGAAAACTTTGTTATTTTGACGATATTCGTTTTATTCATTTAGAAAAACCATCACCATTTCGTAGAACTAATATTACGCCCATCAACAAATTCGGTACACAAATGCAAGTTTCAAATCTGCTTTGGATACGCAAAGAATATGGTGTTTCTCCATATTTATTATTGATTTTTCATTACGTAACCTTAGCGATATTTTTCTATGCTTGGAAAATTACCGTAAATATTATCAATCTAAGAAATCCCTTTTTTCAATTAAGAAGTCAGAAAATATTTGGCTTAAAAGTATGGGTATTTCTAAAATTCTTCTGGAAAACCCTCTTCAAAATAAAAGGCTTCTACAAAATTGCAGAAGCCGATAATATTGATGTTCGGTTTAAGTAAAGATAATTATAAAATTTACGCTCCATATTTGACTGTTAATAACTTTCCGAAAGTTTTTTTACTTTCGGAAAGTTTACTCTCTCGTTCTCTCTCTTGAATTGATTTAGAATCAGTTCAAGAGAGGTTTTGTGACAAAGTAGCCTACTCGCATTAGCGTTAAAAACGCAAGACCATTCAACGCCCGATTGCAAATCGGGGTTAGCAAGTATGATATTTTGTTATTGTTTATTTTATTCTACTTTTAAGAAATTGTTCGAACCGAGGTCTTTCACTTTCTTTAAGAGCTTCAACAAAACTATAACCATCTTGGGAAAAGTTATCAATAGTTTCCATACCCGAAATAGGTTTTTCAGGAGTGTAAATCTCAATTCCATTTTCAAAAAAAACAATTTTCATCTCACTTGAAGTTTTAAAAACTTTTACAGTGTAAGGATCTCCATTAATAATAATTTCCTCAGTATTAATTATTTCATTCATTCAAATCAATGTTCAGAATCGCTGTCTCCCGTTTTTGTTAGATACTAATTATTTTGTATAAAACATTAATACACTGACTATGGTTCAGCCTATTGATGTTTTATACAATTAGCGTTAAAAACGCAAGACCATTCAACGCCCGATTGCAAATCGGGGTTAGCTACGCAAAAAATAAACCTATCAACATATACAAAATCGAAGGACATAATAAACAACCCAAACCTGTATAAAAAGTTGCTGTCATTGCTCCATAAGGTACAAGTTTTGGGTCGGTTGCTGCTAAACCTGCTGCCACACCACTGGTTGTTCCTATTAAACCTCCATAAATCATAGCGGTTGAAGGATTATTTAAACTGATTTTTTGTGCAATTAATGGCGTACCAATGGTCACTAAAATTGATTTTACTAAACCTGTGGCAATACTGATGGCAATTACGTCAGACGATGCCCCAACTGCCGCACCTGTAACTGGACCAACTACAAAAGTACAAGCTCCAGCTCCGATGGTAGTAATACTTTTAGCATCAGTATAACCTAAACTAATGGCAATAATTGCTCCGCATAAAAAAGTTAATACCACCCCAATAAATAAAGAAACAATACCCGCAAATCCTGTTTTCTTGACAACGCTAAAACTTACACCCATAGCCGTTGAAACGATAGTAAAATCTCGGAACATTGCTCCACCCATCACTTCAAAACCTGAAAATTCTTTGATGTCAGCAATTCCTTTGTTTCCACCTGTAATAATTCCGCCAAAGTATGCAATAACTAAACCTAAAAATATGGCAATCGCTGAACCCGGAATTTTATGATTTGTTAGTTTTTTAGATAAATAATCAGCAATAAATATGATGATTCCTGTGATAAGAAAGGCAAAAATTAATCCATTTTTCGATAATAAAGTGGTTATGTATTCCATTATTGAAGGTTGTTTTTGGCTAATTTTGAAACAAGTGGTATTAAAGATATACAAATAACAACAGGAATTACACCTGCCAAAAGAGCAATAACACCACTTGATAAGGCTATTCGTACATTCTGCACTGCCGACATCGCCACAATGACAGGAATATACATTTTACTCCAATACATAATTCCACTTTCCATTTCAGGGTTGAATTTCCCCTGCTTTTCTAACCAATTTTGAGAAAAAATTAATAGAATCATCGCAAAACCAACCCCTCCAACATTTGCATCAACGTGGAGTAATTTTCCTAAAGTTTCTCCTAATAATTGACCTAAAATATAACAACCCGCCAAAAGGGCAACTCCTTTTATCAACATATTTGTAGTGGTTTGATGGTGGTTATTAAAACATTTTCTTTAAATCGTTTTTAGTTACTTTACCCATCGCATTTCGGGGTAATTCATCTACCAATTTGTATTTTCTTGGCACTTTGTAAGACGGCATTTTTTCTCTAATCCATTTGTTTAACGCATCGGTATTCAAGTCTTTATCGTCAGAAATGATGGCAGCGACAACTAATTCGCCCCATTCTTCATTGTCGATTCCCACTACGCTACAATCGTTGATATTTGGGTGAGTTCTTAAAACTTCTTCAATTTCAAGAGCCGAAATTTTGTATCCTCCCGACTTGATGATGTCAATTGAACTTCTTCCTAAAATTTTATAATAACCGTCGTCCAATACAGCTACGTCGCCTGTTTTAAACCAACCATCTTCTGTAAATGTATTTTCAGTTGATTCTGGTTTTAACCAATATTCTTGAAAAACATTTGCTCCTTTTATCTGAATTTCACCTGCTTCGCCAATGGCAACTTCTTCATTTTGTTCGTCCACCAATCTAACAGATACACCTTTTAAGGCTTGCCCGATATGTCCCGCACGGCGTTCTCTGTGGTATGGATTACTAATTGCCATACCGATTTCAGTCATACCATAGCGTTCCAATAAACGATGTCCGCTGATTCCTTCCCATTTTTCCATAACCGAAACAGGTAAAGCAGCCGAACCAGAAACCATCAAACGGAAAGTTTTCATGTTTTCAGTTAATGCCTTTTGCGTTGATTCATCGAGGGTTTCAAAATGAGCAATCAACTTGAAATAGATAGTTGGTACAGCCATAAAAACACCTTTTACACCAGAATTAGCTATTTTTTTTATCCAATTAAATACACCATCGGCTGAAAAATTGGGTAGAAATTCTACCGTGCCGCCTGCCCAAAGTGTGCATGAAATCACGTTGATAATGCCATGAACGTGATGCAATGGCAGAATGCAAAGAATATGGTCGTTTTCTGAATATTCCCAAGCATCTACGAGGGTACTAACTTGAGCTTCGATATTGGCATGACTTGTTACGACTCCTTTGGGTAAATTGGTCGTTCCACTTGTGTAAAGAATCATCGCTCTTCTATCAGATGATAATTGAGGTAATTCTTTAATAATCCCCTGCGATTCTTGCCCTAAAACAATAAATCTGATATTTTTTTCAGCAGCTAAATCTTTTAAAATTGACTCAAATTCTGGAGAAACGATGATGGTTTCGGCTTGCGTATCCTCAATCACATATTGCAAAGATGATAGCGGATGCGTAGTACAAAGAGGAACTGCTACTCCGCCAGCTTGCCAAATTGCCCATTGTGTTTTTACATAATCAAAGCCAGCGGTAACCATAAATGCTACTCTGGACTCTGATAAATCTGTTTTTTCACCTAATAAATAACTGGCAAATTCTTGAGATGCTATTCGTAATTCATCGTAAGAAAATGAATTACCATTTGAAATTATGGCTGTTTTATTCTGATTGCTTTTACTAATAATTGGAAGCATTTATTTTTTATTTAATGGTTGAATATTGGGTAATCTATTTTACGTCAACGGATTGAAATCCGTTGCTACAAAATCGGTCGAGCTTACAGCTCTTGAAAAGAGATATATAGTAAGCGAAAAGCGATTTGCGAAAAAGCGAATAAGTAAATTGTTAAAAGCCAATAGATTACGTATTTACTGTTTTGCAAACCTCAATCAATTAAGTATATAAACCGTAGTCTTCAAAAGGACAACTTCTGTTTGAGTTCTTTAAAATACTCTAAAAGAAACTCAAGAATATAATTAGCAAAATTGAGTAGAGGTTTCCCGAAAAGTATTTTCCTCAAATCCTCAAATCCTCAAATCCTCAAATCCTCAAATCCTCAAATCCTCAAATCCTCAAATCCTCAAATC
>NZ_QGGO01000041.1:13760-41571 GCF_003148625.1 Arcicella aurantiaca
TCCTCAAATCCTCAAATCCTCAAATCCTCAAATCCTCAAATCCTCAAATCCTCAAATCCTCAAATCCTCAAATCTTCAAATCCTCAAATCTTCAAATCCTCTTACAACCAACCCATTGAGTCCATCCAAGTTTTCACACTATTTATCCACTTATCTTTAGTTGTTTTATTATTTAGACCAAAGCCATGTCCGCCTTTGGGATATACTAACATACCTGCTGAAACCCCATTTTTTTGGCAAGCCTCATAATATGAAAGCGTATTTTTTATAGGAACTGCATTGTCATCACTGGCATGAACCAAAAAAACAGGAGGCGTTTCTTTGGTCACTTGCAAATCATTTGAATATAATTCTACCAATTCAGCCGAAGGATTTTTGCCAAGTAATTTTTCTGTTGAACCGCTATGTCCAAACTCTTTCATGGTAATGACAGGATAAATTAAAATAGAAAAATCTGGACGAACATTTGTTTCATCAGCATTATCGCCAACAGGTTTTGCAAAGTGAGTTGAAGCCGTAGCCGCTAAATGTCCACCTGCTGAGAAACCTAATATTCCGATTTTGTTTGGAGTGATACCATACTTTATAGCCTCTTTTCTAACTGTTCTGATTGCCTGTTGAGCATCTTGTAATGGAGCAATACTTTTATCAACTTGTGCATTGTCGTGTGGCAATCTATATTTTACCACAAAAGCCGTTACACCCATTTTGTTAAATTCTTTGGCTACATCTGAGCCTTCGTGCGAAGCCGCTAAAATCCGATAACCACCTCCGGGACAAATAATAACGGCTGTTCCATTCGACGTGCCTTTTGCGGGAGAATAAACTGTAATTGTTGGAACGGTAACTTCTGAAAGACGTAAAACACCATTTTTGTCAGTTTCAGCTTTTTGAGTGTTTGGAACGGGTTTAGAATTAGGAACTTCTTTAGGATATAAAGGCATTTCTTGCTGAGCGTGTACGTAAGTCATTGTTAATAAGAGACTTAAAGTAATGAATGTTTTTTTCATGGAGGTATTTTGAAAAATATTAGTTTAAATAGTGTTTGTAATTTGTTAAGAATGAGGAAATTAACGTTGCAATATAATAACTGATTCCAGAAAGGAAGTCAAATGTAATATTTACCTAATATCTTTGCAAAAATTCAAGAATCTTATGGAAAAAATAAAATCAACAACCGTTTTGGCGGTTGTACATAATGGCGAAGTAGCTATCGGGGCTGACGGACAGGCGACAATGGGGGCAACAGTTGCCAAAAATCATGTGAAGAAAATTAGAAAAATGTTAGATGGCAAAATCGTAACAGGTTTTGCAGGTTCTACGGCTGATGCTTTTACACTTTTAGAGCGTTTTGAAGAAAAATTAAATGCTTATGGTGGCAACATGAAACGTGCCAGTATTGAGTTAGCAAAAGATTGGAGAACAGACCGCTATCTAAGAAAATTGGAAGCAATGATGATTGTTGCCAATAAAGAAGAAACGCTAATCATTTCGGGAACGGGTGATGTTCTTGAACCTGAAAATGGTATCGCTGCTATCGGTTCTGGAAGTAATTATGCTCTCTCAGCGGCTTTAGCAATGAAAAAACACGCTACACATCTCACAGCGGAGGAAATTGTAAGAGAAGGATTAACCATTGCCGCAGATATTTGTATTTACACAAATCATAATTTTGTGATAGAAAAACCTGTGTAGTGTAACACGAACAGCCTTGTTCGCAGTTTTTATTATAATTTTGAACTAATTATTGTTTAATCTTGTAACTTAGTAGAGTATTAATTACATTAACAATAAATCAGTAAAACTATGTCATTAAGATTAGGAGATATTGCTCCCGACTTTACAGCGGAGACAACACAAGGAACTATAAATTTTCATGAGTGGATTGGCGACTCTTGGGCAATGCTTTTCAGTCACCCTGCTGACTTTACACCAGTTTGTACTACTGAATTAGGAAAAACAGCACTTTTGAAAGGTGAATTCGAGAAAAAAGGCGTAAAAGTTATCGCTGTTTCGGTTGATGATTTAGATTCTCATAACAAATGGGTGCCAGATATTGAGGAGGTTAATAATGTGAAAATGAACTTCCCAATTATTGCAGATTCTGACCGTAACGTGGCAACACTTTATGATATGATTCACCCAAATGCGTCTGAAAAAGCAACGGTTCGTTCGGTATTTATTATTGGACCAGACAAAAAAGTGAAATTAACGTTGACTTACCCAGCTTCAACTGGACGTAATTTTCAAGAGCTTTTACGTGTAATTGATTCTTTACAATTAACGGCAGTTTACCAAGTGGCAACGCCTGCTGACTGGAAAGATGGCGAAGATGTAATCATTACACCAGCCGTAAAAACTGAAGATGCAGCCGCTAAATTCCCGAAAGGATTTACCGTTGTGAAACCATATTTACGTACAACGCCTCAACCAAATAAATAGGCTTTATACGTTTAAAATGAAAGGATTAGGAAATTGTTTGTAAATTTGTACAGACTATTTTCCTAATCCTTTCCTGCTTTTATGAATTATCTGAAATTACTGCAAGTAAAATTCTCTCTTTTACCCGCAAAGGTTAGACTTTTTTTAGTAGCTTCTCTCATATTTTTTATTGCTCTTTTTGCTTATTATAACCTCCGTCCGAATCCGAATGGCTGGGAGAAAATTTCTAAAATTGGCATTACTTTGCCCTTACGTTACAAACTGCATGGTATTGACGTATCGCATCACAACGGGAAAATTGAGTGGAAAAAAGTAAAAAAAATGCAGTTTTCAGATGAAGATTTACATCTTGAATTCTGTTTTTTGAAAGCAACTGAAGGCATGACGCATTCCGACCGTGAATTTGATAGAAATTGGGAGCAGTTGGGGAAATTAGGAATTAAAAGAGGAGCATATCATTTTTTTATTCCTTGGCGTGAACCTGTTGGACAAGCCAAGAATTTTATTAATTCGGTGAAACTGAATAAAGGAGATTTTGCTCCTGTTTTAGATATTGAACAAAATTCGTTAAAGTCTGATAGTCAGATAATTGAAGAGATTGAAGTATGGCTTGATATTGTCGGAGAACATTATGGCGTAAAACCAATTATCTATACAAATCCGAATTTTTATAGAAAGTTTATCAAAGGAAATTTTGATGATTATCCACTTTGGATTGCTGATTATTCAAAAGAAACCTTAAAAGGATATGGTTCAAATTTGTGGTTTTGGCAACATAACCAAAAAGGTTGGTGCGAAGGTGTAAAAGGAACCGTTGATTATAATGTGTTTTTAGGGAATGATAGTGATTTGGAAGACTTGTGCTTGTAACCCGATGCTTCCGCATCGGACTAATATATTCGATGCGGAAGCATCGATTTACAAATTGTGCCTGTAACCCGATGCTTCCGCATCGGACGAATATATTCGTTGCTTCTACATCGGACTAATATATTCGATGCAGAAGCAGCGAGTTAAAAACTATTCAAAATCACTTTAGCATAATTTTCAGCACGGTTCAACTCAGCATATTGCTTCATTTTTTGTTTATTCCCAATTACAACTTTTTGCATTAGTAACATTTCGATTTTCTCAGATAAATCGTTATTTACGATTAAACCTAATTCATTTTCAACCACAATTTTTCCCATCAAACCAAAATTATAAGTTAATAATGGTTTTTGAGCTGCGGCCGCTCTTACCGTTATGGCACTCATTCCGATGTGTTTATCGTACAATGCCAAGATGTAATCAGAAACTTCAAAATATGGCTGAATATCGTGGTCGGCAATGAAAGTGTTTTGGGTAATGATTTGAAAATCAGAAATACCTTCTATTTCCTTTAATTTCTTATCAAACTTCAATTTTTCAGATTCTTCCCAAGGTCCAACAATTAAAAGTGTCCCTTTTTGAGAATTTTCTTTTGAGATTTTCCCGACCGCTTCCATTACTTCAGAAATGCCTTTTCGGCAATCTAAAAAACCAAAAATCAAGAAAACGTTTCTATTTTCTTCAATACCTAACTCTTGTTTAATTTCTGCAACAGCTTTTGTGGAAGGGTAAACTTGCACAGGGTCAGGCAAGAAAACAACTTTACTTGTTTGCCAATTCTGTTTGATATATTCCGTTGCAAAAGGGTCAAGATTGAAAAGTGAATCTAATTTTTTACTTTTTACGAATAATTTTAACGTTAGATTTTTACGTAAAGTGTTTAACTTTTCTTTCAGAGAATGAGCAGGATAATTTACCAATGTCGGGCGAAATAAAATACCCGAAACTGGACAAGGAAGAGCTTTTTGAGTCAATAATGCAATTTGCAAATAGTCAATGTACATCGAAAAAGCATACGTAGCGTTGGTTTGCGTAATGTATTTTCGTAATAAATCCCATTCAAAAAAGGCACGTTTGGTTACACTTTCAGACTTTGTGATTTTCCATGCCGAAAACTCAGCCTCTGAAAAGGCAAGCCATTTTACTTTCGGAGAAAGTGTTTCTTCAATAATTTGTGGGTGTTGTTCAAAAAAATCAGGGGCAACTAAAACCGTTAAGTTATAGTGGTAATTTGCCGATAAGAAGTTGATAATCAGGTGATACAAATAACCAGAATGGTGTCCACTTGCGTCAGGTTCAAAGATTAAAATATTTTTGGTCATGTAAATTATTCAATCACAATGTTGTATTGCTCCAGTAACCCAACGATTCCCGTTAATGAAAACTTAGCTTTCTTTATTCGATTTTTTTCTGGATTGATGGTATAATGTTCGGCAGTTCTGAAATCAGCTTTTTCTAAAATCGTTCCGTCGAATTTTGCTCCTAAAAGATTACAATTGCTAAAATCTAAAGCTGTTAAATCAGCTTCTACAAAATCAACTTCTTGAAGACTACAATTTTTAATTTTTGAAGTCTTGAAACTCATTTTATAGAATGACGATAAATTTAAGAGACATTCTTGAAAAATAACCGAAAACCCAAATTTATTACAATCTTCAAAACGCACGCCTAAAATTTTACAACCCACAAATTTTACATCTCTGAATGCTGTATTTGCAACTTTTGCCAAGCTAAAATCACACTCTTTAAAATTACAATCTATAAAATTGATATTGGAAAGATTCGTATTTGAGAAAATACAATTTGAAAATTGGCAGTTTTCATAATCACCGATTTCAAGTTTTTCTTCTACAAAAGAAATACCTTGAAAGTGTTGGTCTTCGATAAGTTGTTTACTCATTTGAATGTCTTCTAAAGTAGAAGTTTTAAAGAATACTTTTATAAACGGCTAAAGTTTGTTTGGCTTTTTTCTCGGCTGAAAAATCTTTTTGTCTTGTAAATCCCTTGTCAGTCAATGATTTACGCAAATCAGCATCGTTGATAATAGTCAATAACTTATCAGTTAAATCAGGCTGATTTTTGGCTTCAAAATACAAAGCCGCTTCTTCTGCAACTTCTGGAAAACACGAACTATCACTTAAAACTACTGGACAACCACAAGCAAATGCTTCTAAAATTGGTATGCCAAAACCTTCATAGATAGAAGGATATACAAAAGCAATTGCTCTTTTATATAGTTCAAAAAGCGTATTATCACTATGGAAATTGAGGTGAATTACATGGTCATTTAGTCCTAATTGAGTAATTAATTGCCATTCTGTTTCGTTGAAATTTCCTCCGCCTGCACATAAAAGTTTTACATCTGTGTTTTTTTTTGCAACGCCTTGAAATGCTTTCAGTAAGCCATCAAAATTTTTATAGTCATTTCTTGCCCCCACATAAAGTAAAAACTTTTCTGGCGTTTTTAGATGATAATTATGCGGTTGTTTATGATTTACAAATGAAGTTGAATGATGAACAACATCAATTTTATCAGCCTTTATATCGTAAAATTCCAGTAAATCTGCTTTGGTATTTTCTGAAACGGCAATCACTTTTGAGGCTCTACTAAGTATTTCTTGCTTTTGTTCCTTCGTAGAATTATCAATATGTTGAAGGTTGAATCGCTCCTTTATACAATCGTGATAAGTAAATACAAATGGCTTATTTTCAATGTGTTTTAGAAAATAATTGTGAAAAAAAGTAGGATGAAAAATGTCGAAATGTCCTCTTTGAAGTTGAAAAACACTATTCATTCTATTGGTTCTTGAAACCAACATATTGGTTGGCATAAAACCGAAGATATTTCTAAACTGCTGAGGTTTTCTGACGGAGCTACTTTTTAAATATTCATTATTTGAAAATTGGATTGACAACGAAATATCAACGCCCATATCAGATAATGATTCCATCAAATCATGAAAATATCGAGCTACACCGCCGTAACGTTGCCCCGTAAATGCTTGATGGTCATAAAGAATTTTCATGGATTGTTTTATATTGTTTTTCGGAATGAACTATCCTTAAAATTTAATCCCTGACGGCGTAAAAACTGCCGTCAGGGTTGTGTTATCTTATTTATTCATTAAATCTTCAATCTCATCTGCGTCCATCGGAATACTTTCCATGAGGTCAATACTGCCAGTTTCAGTAATCAGAATGTTATTTTCTAACCTAATTCCTAAGCCTTCTTCTCGGATATAAATTCCCGGTTCAATCGTGAAAACCATACCTGCTTCCACTTTGCGGTATTTATTCCAAACATCATGCACGTCAAGTCCTAAATGATGGGATGTTCCGTGCATGAAATATTTTTTCAATAATGGTGAATCTGAATTTTGTTTTTCAATGTCTGCACGACTGAATAATCCTAAATCAACTAATTCTCCTTCAATAAATCTTTCAACTTCTTTTTGATAATCGTCCCACAAAATACCCACTTTTAAAATTGATTGTGCAAATTTAAAAGCACGATGAACGGCATCATAAACGGCTCTTTGGCGTTTTGTAAAACGACCGTTTACGGGAATGGTACGGGTTAAGTCTGAATTATAATTAGCGTATTCTGCCGCAACATCCAATAAAATTAAATCTCCGTCTTTACACGGGCGACTGTTCTCGATATAATGCAATACACAGGCATTTGCACCCGAAGCAATGATTGGCGTGTAAGCAAAGCCTTTTGAACGATTACGGACAAATTCATGGATTAATTCTGCTTCAATTTCGTATTCTGTTACGTCAGGTTTGACAAAATTTAACAATCTCCTAAAACCTAATTCTGTAATACGGCACGCCTCTGAAATTTGAGCGATTTCATATTCACTTTTAATAACACGCAAATGGTGCATTAATGGAGCAACACGCTCAAATTTATGTAATGGAAAATGCTCTTTCGCCCATAAAATGAACTTGGCATCACGAGTTTGAACGGTTGAATGATTACGAATGTGTTCGTTTGAATTCAAATAAATATATTCAGATTCAAAAACTAAAGTCGTTAAAACCGCTTCAAATTGGCTTGTCCAGTATATTTTTTCAATGCCAGAAACCTCTTTGGCGTGTTCTTTTGTGTATTTGTAACCTTCCCAAATGGCAATTAATTCTGAAGTTTCTTTCAAGAATAAAATTTCTCGATGCTTCGGGTCTGGGCAATCAGGGAAAATCAAAAGGATTGATTCCTCTTGGTCGATTCCTGATAAATAAAATAAATCTGAATTTTGTTGAAAACCCATTGTACCGTCTGCATTGGTAGGCATTGGGTCGTTTGAGTTAAATATGGCAAGCGATTTTGGTTTCAATAAAGAAGCTAATCTCTTACGGTTTTCTATAAATAATTCGTTGTTGATGGGTAAGTATTTCATATAATTTCTTTTATTTCTTCTCACACAAATAAATAATTTCCTCTTTCGGCAAAGCAAATCTTTTTACTCTTTCAGCAGGCATTTCCATGACAAATTTATCTTCTGTCACGTGCCAACCGCCTTGTTCAAGACGTTTGTTATAATCTTTCCCAAAAATTCTAAAATGGTCATCTTGTTTGAAAAGACGTTCTCTTTCTTTCGGGTCGGTGATAGTTTTATCTTCAAAAGTAGTTGCTAATGCCCAATCTTGTGGCGACTGCATAATAGCAAAACCGCTTGGTTTTAATACTCTACGCATTTCTTCCATGCAACGAATATCATCTTCTACGTGTTCTAAAACGTGATTACAGAATACGACATCAAAAGTATTTTCTTCAAATGGAATATGATGTAAGTCCATTTTTACTTTTGCCAATGGCGACTCAATATCAGCCGTGATATAGTCCAGATTTTTCATTTTCTCAAAACGGTCAATGAAACAATATTCTGGAGCAACATGAAGCACTTTGAGATTATCTTTGAAGAAATTTGTTTTTTCTTGCAAGTACAAATACATTAAACGGTGACGTTCCAAAGAAAGACAACTTGGACAAAGGGCGTTTTCTCTTGGTTCTAAACGTCCGTAAGGTAAGAACTTACTGAAAGTGGAGTTACAAACTGGGCATTCAACGTTGTTTCCCGAAAGGAAGATTCCGTAAGTTTTAGTAGCAAAATGCCCTACCAATTGAATGTATTTTCGGGGAATGTTTCTGAGTGTCCAGCTAATTATATTCTTAATCATCTATTTTTTGATAAATTTTTCTACGGCAAAGATAAAAAAATATTCCCGCACTCTCGCACGGGAATAAAATTTCAAATATTGATATGTTGAAAATAGTAGGACGGTTTGTCGCTGGTATCACTCAAAATATAGTTTTTACTTTTGGGAAGTTTATATTCTGTGATGTTCGCTTTTCGCTTAAATTATTAGCATATTCCTACATTTCTCTAATCCAAACATTTCTAAAACTAACGGCATTTCCGTGGTCTTGTAAATGAATTGGAGCTTTTCCATGAACAGGATTTGTTGGTTGTCCGATATAGTTTGTCACCCCTTGGATTTTAGTATGATTTTGTACAATCACGCCATTATGGATAACCGTTACATAAGCAGGCGTTTCGATACCACCATTAATCGTGAATTTTGGAGCAGTGTAAATAATGTCATAAACATTCCAGTCACCTTGTTTTGAGGTAGCATTTACCAAAGGAGGCGTTTGTTTATAAATTGAACCTGCCTGACCATTACGATAAGTACGGTTTTGGTAAGAATTTAAAACTTGCACTTCATAAATTCCTTGTAAGAAAACACCACTGTTTCCTCTACCTTGCCCTTTTCTGTCATCTCCTTCATTTGGTGAACGCCATTCGATGTGTAATTGGCAATCTCCAAAAAGTTTTTTAGTAGAAATACCACCTGTACCGCCTACAACAGTCATAACGCCGTCTTCAACTTTCCATTTTGCAGCACTACCATCTTTTGAACTTTCCCATTGGTCAAGATTTTTCCCATCAAACAATACGATAGCATCAGAAGGAACAGCTCCCGGAGTTACCACTCTAATTTCTGGATCCATGTATTCAGTAACTTCTGGTTTATCAGGGTTTTTCTGAGTAAAACGCATATCTTGACCATTTGCATATAAACCCGATACAGTAACTAAAGCCGTAAAAATTACTTTTTTGTTGATTTTCATTGAATGTTTTTGTTAGTTTATGGTAATATTGAAATATAAAATTATGTTTAAGTCAATAATTTCTCAAATAAACACCATAAAATTATTTTTATTGTGCTTCTTTATCATTAGTTCTGGATATGTAAATGCTCAAGCGGGCAATTTTCGATATTTAGATATGAATACTATTTTGAAGGATTCAAAAATTCAATTGGCTAAAAATCAATTGATTAAAGGTTGGACAATGCGTGCCAATGGAAGCAATTTTTACATAGAAAGAAATGAAGATGTTTTTTTACCCCAATCTGCTCTAAAAAGTTTGGAAGCTAATACCAATATTGTTTCTAAGAATGTAAAAGGGAAAAAAATATTGATGATGAAGACGAAGGCATATTTTTTGATGACCATTGAAAAAAGATTTCCAAACGATAAAGTGGAATTATTAAGAACAACAGCGAAAGCGATTTATCAAACCGATTTTTATACCATTTTTTTGTGGCAAGAACACGGTTTTACGTATTCCGATAAGTCAATTCCTGCGACTTTGAATAGCGAATTTAGAGCGATAGAAAAACTGCTTGGAAGCCTTTGGCAGTAAATAAAAACAAAATTGAACAAACAATAAACTCACAATAAGCACTAAAATAACCAATATGAAACCTGATATTCCTAAGAAAGCCCCCGGACAACGATTAGTAAAACAAATGCCTTTAAGAACCAAATGGATTCTTTGTGCTATTGCTGGACTTTTACTGTTTGGCTTTGGTATTATTGGAATCGGGAATGCTACGGCTCTCAAAACCGACCCGACGGTAAATTTTGCCCGATGGTTTATTTGGGGAGTTTATGGATTTATTCTTACAAGTTTAGGTTTAGTTCTGCTCGGACAAGCAATTCGTTTTAGAGTAATCATGGACATTAATAAAAAACTTAACAAGCAAGAAAAAGAATTGCAACGCCATATTAAAAAAGTGAATCATTTAGGCGATGTGCTAAGAACGAAGGAAGATAAGAAAGGAAAAGAAAAGTAGATGTTAGAAATAGCTATAAAAAGAAAAACCCATCCGTTTGAGATGGGTTTTTTGATTCTTAGAAGAAATTGTACAAAATTACTTCGCAGCCTTCGCAGCAAATTCAGCTTTTATTGCTTCTACGTCCACCAATTTAATTTCAGGGACAGTAGTCAAAAACTTAATTGCATTGACTTTGTTAGTGGCTATAGCCTTGTTTCTTCTGTCTTTTCTTTTTAGTCTTGTAACAGCCATTGCGAACAGAGTTTTAAATTGAGGTGCAAAATTAGGGATTATTTCTTTTTTTACCAAACTTAAAAGACTTTATCATTGGAAGAATTGTTAGTTATGAATTATGAGTTATGAGTTATGAATAAATGATTGGTGTTAAGTTGTTGGTTTTCAGTATCTTGTATTGCTAATTATTCGTTATTTTGAATATTCTTAATAAAACTCTTTTTAGAAAAAATGGATAATTATTTATGATATGCCATAAAACCTTTGAGGTTTTGTAATTTTGTAAAAATTAAGTCAGTCAATTGTTGCAAAACTAAAGCAACAAGAAAATAATAGATAACAAATCAATGAGTAAACCAAGCGTAGTTAGAGGTACAAGGGATTTTGGACCAGAAAAAATGGTTCGACGAAATTATATATTTGGAACAATTAAGTCTGTTTTTGAAAAATTTGGTTTTCAGCCAATTGAAACGCCCGCTATGGAAAACCTTTCAACTTTGATGGGTAAATATGGTGAAGAAGGCGACCAATTATTATTCAAAATTCTAAATTCTGGGAATTTTTCTGAGAAAATCGGACAACCAGATTTGGATGAAGGATATAAAAAATTGACTACTAAAATTTCAGAAAAAGGCTTAAAGTATGATTTAACCGTTCCTTTTGCTCGCTACGTAGTAATGAATCGTAATGATTTGGCAATGCCGTTTAAACGTTACCAAATTCAACCCGTTTGGCGTGGCGACCGTCCACAAAAAGGTCGTTATAGAGAATTTTATCAGTGTGATGCTGACGTTGTAGGCACAGATTCTTTGATTTGCGAGTCTGAAATTGTACTGATGATTCATGAAGTGATGCAAAAATTAGGCATTAATTTCATGTTGAAAATCAATAATCGTAAAATTTTAACGGGACTTTCTGAAGCCATTGGAGCAGTAGGAGAGGAGGGAACTTTGGCTGTTGCGATTGACAAATTAGATAAAATTGGGAAAGAAAAAGTTTTAGAAGAATTAGCCGAAAAAGGTTTTTCTGCCGATTCTCTTTCAAAACTTGACCCGATTTTTGAAATCTCAGGAACTAATCAAGAGAAGTTTTTGAAATTGGAAGAATTATTCCAAAATTCTGAAATTGGACAAAAAGGAATTGCTGAATTAAAACAAGTTTGGACGTACCTTTCTGCTTTTGGCGTTTCTGAAAATAACATTGAATTAGACATTACCCTTGCTCGTGGATTATCGTATTATACAGGTGCGATTTTTGAAGTGAAGGCATTAGATGTACAAATTGGCTCAATCACAGGTGGAGGTCGTTATGATAATTTGACAGGAACTTTTGGCGTTCCCGGTTTATCAGGCGTTGGTATTTCTTTTGGCGTTGATAGAATTTATGATGTAATGGAAGAATTAAATCTTTTTCCCGAAAATCAATCAGTTACGACAAAATTGTTGTTCTGTCATTTCGGCGAAAATGAATTGAATTATGCACTTCCTCTATTGCAAAAAGCTCGTTTAGTAGGTGTAAATACGGAAGTTTATCCAGATGTTAGTAAAATCAAAAAGCAGTTGGATTATGCTGATAAAAAGAAAATTCAATTTGTTTGTATCATCGGTTCAGATGAAATGAATACAGGAATTTTGACACTCAAAAACATGATTTCTGGCGAACAAGAAAAATTGAATTTTGAAGATATTTTGAGTAAATTAGGATAATATGTTTTAGAAAAGGCTTGATAAATTTACAACTTATCAAGCCTTTTTTATTTGTCCTTACAGTGTTTCTCCTTATTTTTGGCAAATGTTCAACCAATTATCAATAGAAACACTCACATGAAAAAGTTAATCCTATTTGTTTATTTACTAAGTTTTATTTCTCCTATTTTCTCCCAAAGTACCACTTCTCCCGAAGAATATTATTCAATCCAAAGATTTGTGGAAGCAACGGTGCAAATACCATTTATGGCTCGTGTTGCTGACGTACAAGGTTCTGTAACGGTAAGAATAATAGTTGGTGATGACGATTCAAAGCAATACGAAATCGTGCAAAATCTTAGACCTGATTGTGATAAGGAGGCATTAAGAGTTGTCAAATTATTGAGCAACAAATTATTAAAAGATAATTTGAAAGGAAAAAAGAAAACGTTACTCGTAGTGCCGTTTTTTAACCCAAAACCTATTTTTTTTAAAGATGGATTGGCGATAGAATATTACGATAAAAAAAAGAAGCCGACAACCAATCAAGATGAAGTTGAGTACGCAAGTCGATATTTTGTTGATACCTTAACAGGCAGAATAAAAAGCGATGTTGAGTATTTTGAAATTGCGAAAAAAAGAACTGAACCGATTGGGAAAGCATTATTAGAAGTTGATAGTTTAGATAGAAACGAACCGACATTTTTCGAAAATGCCGCTGATTCTTTAAAAATGTTTTATTACAGAACTCATTCAAATAGTGATTTCAAAGAGGTTATAGGTGGATATTATTCAAACGGTCAGGCAATTATCTCGTATATTGGAGATAAGCATTATCGTTATTTCCCAAATGGAAGAATTAAGCAAGAGAGCGAATTGGTAGATGATGGAAAAAAGATGGTAATCACAGATTATAATTGGTTTGCTAATGGGCAAATGGCTTATGTGAGAGTAACCGAGAAAACAAAAACAGAATCAATTGAGAAAATTATAGCGGTTTGGGATACATTGGGAACACAGATTGTAAAAGATGGACAAGGTTGGGATGAATATTATGAAGGCAAAGACGAGAAAATGATAATTCACGCTGGATTAATCAAAGATGGTCTTTTTGAAGGAAAATGGACAGGGAAAAGCCCCAACGGAGAACTCAAATACCGTGAGGTTTATAAAAATGGAAAATGTCTAAATGGAGTTGCTTATTTGGGAAAAGACTCGACTACTTACGAAACCCCTTCTGTACCAGCAGAATTTAAAGGGGGAAAATATGGTTTTGCCACTTTTTTAGAAAGACATTTAAACTATCCATCTAAAGCTCAAAGGTCTAATGTAAGTGGAAAAGTTTATGTGCAGTTTGTGGTTTGTACCGATGGAACACTTTGTGATTATAAAGTTTTGAAAGGTATTGGTTTTGGTTGTGATGAAGAATCTGTGCGTGTTTTACAAGCATCAAGTGGTAAATGGATTCCTGGAAAATATCGTGGTAAAGCCGTTAGAAGTAAATTTACCATTCCAATAAATTATCAATTATCACGCTAAAAATATCATATAAAGACTTGATGATTGTAGGAAATTATCAAGTCTTTATCCCTCCTTTGTAAGTGATGTAAATATTTTTATTTTTGAGAATTGTTCAACCAATTTAAACTCGAAAATTTACATCATGAAAAAATTACCCTTATTGCTGTTTCTACTCTTTTCTATTTGCTCCTCTTTTGCCCAAGATTTTACCAAAGACCCCAATTTAATTCTAAGATTTATTGAATCCACCGTTCAAATTCCATTTATGGCTGAGGTTCAAGGTGTCAAAGGGATTGTTCCTATTCGTATTACAACTGACGATACTGGTTTACCCATTAAATATGAGGTTGTAAAGAGCCTTCGTGAAGATTGTGATAAAGAGGCTTTACGAGTTATTAAATTATTGAATCCGAAGCTATTAAAGGCAAATTTGAACGGAGAAAAAGAAATCACCCTTGAAGTTCCTTTTCGTAGTTTTAATAAATTTAATTATGCTAAAGGTGCAATCAATCAGTATTACGATTCTAATAAGAAAAAGACTTCCAAACAAGAAGATTACAGGTATGTGTCTAAATATTTGGTAGATACGCTAACAGGAATTATTAGAAGTAATATCGTTTTTCTTGATTTGAAAGGGCAAAATCCTGAGCAAGAAATGAAATTAGGGCTTTTACAAATTGATAGCTCAGAATACCACAGTCGTGAAATATTTGAAGATGAAAATACCAGTTATAAGCAATATATTTTTAGAACAAAACAAGTAGAAAATTTTCCAATTATTGAAGATAAACGTTATTCAAATGGACGAATAGTAAATGGGGCAAATATAATTATTAACCCACAGTCACCCTATAAAATGGTAGGACATTGTTCTTATTTCCCTAATGGAAGAATACAAAAAGAATGGATTGTTGCTAAAGTAGAAAATAAACCACTAACCATTAATTTTAATTGGTTTGCTAATGGACAAATTAAATCTATCGAAATAAAAGAATATTTGAAAAGTGATAATAGTGAGAAAATAACGGGTAGTATTGAGAAAATAGTTTCACTTTGGGATTCGCTCGGAACTCAAATTGTAAAAGATGGGAATGGTGATGCCGTATTTTATGAGGGATATGGGAATAATATTGAGGTTGTTTCTGGCAAAATTATAAATGGAACGAAAGAGGGAGAGTGGGTCGCAAAAAATAAAGCAGGCAAAATAGTTTATATAGAAAACATCGAACATAATAAACTAATCAATGGTGTATCTTATATCAATAATAAAGAAATTCCATATACAAGAATTGAAGAATCTGCTGAATATATAGGAGGTATGGGGAAGTTTGCAAGCCATTTAATGAGCAATTTGAAATACCCTTCCTTAGCACAAAAAGCTCATGTGAGTGGTAAAGTTTATGTTCAATTTACGGTCGATACTAACGGCAATGTGAACGATTGTAAGGTGTTACAAAGCGTAAATTTTGGTTGTGATGAAGAAGCTATTCGGGTATTACAGGCTTCGAGTGGAAATTGGAAAGCTGGTACGAAAAGAGGAAAACCTTATGAAAGTAGATTGACTATTCCAATAATTTTTCAATTAACGAATTAATAAAAAACCCTCAATTATAGATTTAATTGAGGGTTTTTTATTAAAATAAGAATCCTTATCTCCAATTCTTATAAGCATTAATCAAACCATTGGTCGAAGAGTCATGACTTGTAACGTCTTCATTCCCTGATAATTCTGGTAAAATTTGATTCGCTAATTGCTTTCCTAATTCAACGCCCCATTGGTCAAAACTGAAAATATTCCAGATAACGCCTTGTACAAAAATCTTGTGTTCGTACATCGCTACTAAACTTCCTAAAGTTCTCGGAGTCAGTTGTTTGAATAAAATTGAGTTTGTCGGACGATTTCCTTTGAATACTTTGAAAGAAGCTAATTCGTCAATTTCTGCTTGTGTTTTTCCTGCTTTTACAAATTCCGCTTCCACTTCTTCTAATGTTTTTCCATTCATTAAGGCTTCTGTTTGAGCAAAGAAATTTGATAACAATAAAGTATGGTGATTCCCAATTTGGTTGTGAGAAACCGCAGGAGCAAGGAAATCGGCAGGAATTAATTTTGAACCTTGGTGAATTAATTGATAAAATGCGTGTTGCCCATTTGTTCCGGGTTCTCCCCAAATAACAGGTCCTGTTTGATAGTCAACCGCTTTTCCGTCACGTCCTACATATTTACCGTTTGACTCCATATCGCCTTGTTGGAAATACGCCGCAAAACGGTGCATATATTGGTCGTAAGGTAAAATTGCTTGTGTTTCAGCACCATAGAAATTGTTGTACCAAATACCTAAAAGTGCTAAAATTACAGGAATATTTTCGTTGAAATCAGCTGTGCGGAAGTGTTTATCCATTGCATGAGCTCCTTCCAATAATTCAATGAAATTGTCAAAACCAATAGAAAGAATAATAGACAAACCAATCGCCGACCAAAGTGAGTAACGACCACCAACCCAGTCCCAGAAACCAAACATATTATTGGCATCAATCCCGAAAGCAGTTACTAACTTTTCGTTGGTAGAAACAGCCACGAAATGTTTTGCCACAGATTCTGCCGAACCACCATTGGCTAAAAACCAGTCACGAGCCGAATGAGCATTTGCCATTGTTTCTTGCGTAGTGAATGTTTTTGAAGCAATTAAAAATAAAGTCGTTTCGGGATTTATTTTCTTGAAAACTTCTGCAATGTGCGTTCCGTCAACGTTAGAAACGAAGTGAAGATTTAATTGATTTTTATACGGCTTTAAAGCTTCTGTTACCATTACAGGGCCTAAATCAGAACCACCAATACCAATATTTACAACGTCTGTAATTGCTTTGTCTGAATATCCTTTCCACTCGCCCGAAATCACTTTTTCAGAAAAACCTTTCATTTTTTCCAAAACCGCATTCACCTCTGGCATTACGTCTTTTCCATCAACAGCAATGGGCGAATTAGAACGATTTCTCAAAGCCACGTGAAGCACAGAACGATTTTCTGTTTTATTGATGGTATCGCCCGTAAACATACGCTCGATGGCATCGTCCAACTCACATTCATTTGCCAAAGCAATTAAAGCTGCTTTGGTTTTATCTGTGAGGAGGTTTTTGGAATAATCAACCAAAATGTCTTCAAAATTGATAGAGAACTTATTAAAACGTTCAGCATCGTTTTTGAAAAGGTCTTTTATGGACGTTTCCGCTAACTCTGCTTTATGTTTTGTTAAAAGCGTGAAAGCGTGTGTTTGGTCGAATGGAATAGATTTTAACATGATTAGCTTTTTGTATATAAATGAGTTTCAAATTTACAAAAAGAGAATCGCATTTGCCATTTTGCTTGAACATTTAGCTATTAATTTCCGATTTATTAAGTATAAGTATAGTGGTGTTTTAAGGATGAATCGCCGTTGAGATTATGATTTTAGATTTGTATGTATTTGATTTTTAGGTATTTGAAAATATGCCGATGGTCGTCCATACTTAGTCCAACGGAATCAAGATAGTGTCTTTAACTTTAAATACAACGCCTCCTTCTCCTTGTTCTGTCATGTATTTTTTACTGACTAAATAAGAAATTTCAGCTTTTATCAAACAACTTCCCTTCTTGATTATCCTTTGTGTAAATGCTCCTTCGTTCATGAAATAAGATGTATTTCTATTGAGTTCTTTATCAAATTCGGAGATAGAATTATTAGAGGTAGCGTTTCCAATTGTAATAAAACAATCATCATTAGCTTGTAAGTTGATTTGTGCAGATATTTTTGGAGAAACGCTATCGTCATTGATGGCGTAAAATGTCCAATCGTTATCAATTTTAAAAGCGAGAATCAAGTTTATTTCTTTATCCTGAACTTCTTTTTCTACCTGCCATTTGACCTTTGGCATATTTTGGGAAAAAACGGGATAATTATTAAAAAAATAAACAATCAGTAGGCACAAAAGGCATTTTGGAATAAAAGGATTTGTTTTCATAGTAATAGTATGTTAAAGGTAAAGTATATAAAGTCTATAAATTATGTAGTATTACTTTGATTATTCAAAAAGCAATTAAAATACAGCTGGAAAATTCTTTGATTGGTTAGATTTTTTGATTGATAGTGGTATTTCAAAAAATACTTTTTACGTTCTGGTTTTATGCCTATTTTTTAACAGTATAATAGCAATTTTGAACGATATTTTTGGAGAAAGGGCTTAGATGTAATAAAAAATATGTTTAACTTTTTGACTATATTTGTTAAACAATATTAGGAATATTGATAACTTTTTTGTGAAATAAAAAAAATGAGTTTTACTTTTTGTTTATTTTCTTAAACAAATATTATTGTTTTTCGTTACTATTCCAATCTAATTTCGGGTAAAACCTATCTATAAATAGATAATTTGCTATTTCTATGATTTTTCATTGAGTTTTGCATTGGAACTATAGTGATTTTCTGCTTAAATTCACATATTCTATGTATAATTCAACTCTTAAATATCAAATTTCTTATTTATGAAAACTATCGGTACCGCCATCCGAAACTTACGATTAAAAAATCGGCTATCTCAAACAGAGCTGGCACATTTAATTAATGTACCCTCCCAAAGCAAAATATCTGCTTGGGAATGTGGTAATAGTATCCCTGATATTCTTGAAGCTTTAAGGTTAGCAGAAGTATTTAAGCTAAGTCTTGAGGAGTTAATAGATATAAGTGTTGATGCTTAATTTTAACCTCAATAACTAAACGATTTTCAGAAAAGATGATTTCTTTAATCATCTTTTCTTTCAAAGTAAACTTGCTAAGTGGTTATTGAAATTTAAAGAGTGGATTTTTATTTAGAATAATGCTGATGATGATTTTCTTTTGGAGAATTTTTCTAAGCAACAGCAATCTTTATTATTAAATTTTTACAACCTTAATTTTAGACCCTTAACTGTCATGCAATCACTTGGAACAACAATTAGAAATCTACGTTTAAAAAACAAGTTATCTCAAACAGAGTTAGCACACTTAATTAATATTCCCTCTCAGAGTAAAATATCTGCATGGGAAAGTGATAACTCGCTTCCAGATGTCTTAGAAGCTCAAAAATTAGCAGCAGTTTTTGATTTGACACTCGAAGAACTTGTAGGTGGAACTTATAACCGAGATTAAGGAGTGTTTTAAATGTGCATTAAGATTTAACAAAAAGAGCAAGAATCAGTATCGATTCTTGCTCTTTTTGTTAAATCTTCTAATAATATTTTTCTTCTATCAAGTGGTTTTTTACATAATCTGCGACGCCTTCTTCTAAGGTATGGAAAGGACGTTCATAACCAATTGATTTTAACTTAGACATATTGGCTTCGGTAAAATATTGATATTTATCTCTAATATCTTCAGGAGTGTCAATAAAGTCGATATTTTCGTCAGTACCTAATGCCTTGAAAGTATTTTTTACTAAATCTAAGAAAGTTCGAGCTTTTCCAGAACCTAAATTGTAAATTCCAGAATTACGGCGGTGGTGCATTAAAAACATACAAACCTCCACAACGTCTTTTACATAGACAAAATCACGCATTTGCTCACCGTCCTTAAACTCAGGATTATGAGAACGGAACAATTTCATTCCACCGGTTTTCTTGATTTGGTTGAAAGTGTGCCAAATCACAGAAGCCATACGCCCCTTATGGAATTCATTTGGCCCATACACATTAAAGAACTTTAAACCTGCCCAAAAGAAAGGTTGCTCTTCTTGTTTTAATGCCCAGATATCAAAGTCATTTTTAGAATCTCCATAAGGATTCAAAGGCTTTAATTGTGGAATTAAAGATTCGTTATCATCATAGCCTAATTCTCCCATTCCATAAGTAGCAGCCGATGAAGCATATACCATTGGAATTTGGTAGTCATGACATTTTTTCCAAATCTTCTTTGAATAGTTGAGATTTAATTTGTTGAAAATATCAACATTAAATTCAGTAGTATCGGTTCTCGCTCCGATATGAAAACAGAATTCAACTTCCTGATAGTTATTATCTAACCATTCAAAGAAATGCTCTCTGTCAACTCGTTCTTGAATTTTCTTGCCATCAAGATTTTTATTTTTCTGTTCGTCAGAAAAATCATCAACTGCAATTATGTAGTTAAAATTATCTTGATTCAATCGTTGAATTAGACAACTTCCGATAAACCCTGCGGCACCCGTAACAATAATCATAAAGTAGTGGGGATAAATTGTATTTATGCGTGTTAGGTAATTATAAACAACTTTCAAAATTATCATTAAGTTTCGACTTAAACTATACACGATATTTTGAAAAAATATAAATTTTCTAAGAATCTATGAGTTTTTCTACTCAATAAATAATACTATTCTCTTTTTATTACAAAAATGCGGTAAAACTGATTGTTGATAATATGGTCAAGTAATATGATAATATAATAATGTTGATTATATTATTTTTTTGAGAATTTAATTCGTCGTAATTTTGCGGTCTATTATAAGGTTTTCAACACATAGGTTTTGTTGAAATTTATAGTATTTATTAAAGAAATATTCAGGTATCTGATTGCTAATGTTTTCCCAATCATACCTTCACTTTTAAACACTGAAAACAATGGTTTACGTAACTCGTAAAGAACATTTCAATGCCGCTCACAGGCTTTATAATCCAAATTGGACAGAGGAGAAGAATCAAGAAGTTTTTGGACCTTGTGCAAATATCAATTGGCACGGACACAATTTTGAACTCATCGTTACTGTAAAAGGAAATCCAGACCCAGATACTGGTTTTGTGATAGACCTTAAATTATTAGGTGATATTATCAAAAGAGAAATTATTGAAAAAGTTGACCACAAAAACATTAACCTTGACGTGGATTTTATGCAAGGCAAAATGGCAAGTTGTGAGATTTTTGTCATAGAAATTTGGAAAATCCTTGCTCCACAAGTAGAATCAGCTTCAAAAACTGCAAAATTGCATTGTTTGAAATTGGTAGAAACTCAGAAAAACTACGTGGAATACTTTGGAGGACAGTGAGCAGTTATCAGTAAACAGTTATCAGTGAGTAGTTATCAGTAAACAGTAGAAAAATATACTGCTAACTGCTAACTGCTAACTGCTAACTGCTAACTGCTAACTGCTAACTGCTAACTGCTAACTGCTAACTGCTAACTGTTTACTGCTAACTGTTTACTGAAAAAAATGAAATATTACATCATTGCAGGAGAGCGTTCGGGTGATTTACACGGCTCAAATCTGATTAAAGGTATTCGTAAACATGACCCCGAAGCCGAAATTCGTGCTTGGGGTGGCGATATGATGCAATCAGCAGGAGCTGATATTGTAAAGCATTACCGTGACCTTGCTTTTATGGGATTTTTTGAGGTTGTCAAAAATCTTCCAACTATTTTAGGTTTTCTTTCTTTCTGCAAAAAAGATATTAAAGCATTTCAGCCTGATGTGGTCATTTTGATTGATTATGCAGGTTTTAATATGCGAGTTGCCAAATTCGCAAAGCTAAATGGTTTTAAAACCTTTTATTATATTTCTCCAAAAGTTTGGGCTTGGAATCAATCCAGAGCCTTGAATATCAAGAAATTTGTCGATAAATTATTCGTAATCTTTCCGTTTGAAAAAGACTTTTTCAAAAAGTACGATTATGAAGTTGAATACGTGGGGAATCCACTTTTTGATGCTATTGCCGATTTTACGCCTGCCGAAAATTTCAGAAAGGAAGCTCGTTTAGGACAAAAACCAATCATTGCTTTATTACCGGGAAGTAGAAAACAGGAAGTAGAAACGATGTTGCCTTTAATGATGTCTCAGGTTTATGAATTTCCTGATTATCAATTTGTTATCGGTGCTGTTTCTAATCTTCCAAAGGAATTATATGCTCGTTGGCAATCTATTTTTCCCGTAAAAATTGTTTTGGACGATGCCTATAATTTACTTTCGGTGGCAGATGCTGCTTTGGTGACATCGGGTACGGCTACCCTTGAAACAGCTCTTTTTAATATTCCGCAAGTGGTTTGTTATCGTGGAGGTTGGGCAGCTTATCAGGTTTACAAAAGGGTAATTAGAGTACCGTTTGTGTCGTTGGTGAATTTAATTGCTGGACGTGAAGTGGTAAAAGAATTATTGCAGTACGATTTGACCAAAGAAAATTTAACATCTGAATTAGCAAAAATTACTATTAATCAAATTACACGTCAACAACAACTGGAAGGTTATGCCGAAGTAAAAAATATCTTAGGAGAAAAAGGTGCTTCTGAACGTGCAGGAATGTTGATGGTTAAGGAAGTTATGGGCTAATGAGTATTTGAGAATTTGAAGATATGAGTATCTGAGGATATGGATGTTTGAGGATTTGAGTATATGAGAGTGTTAGTATATGAGAGTGTTAGTATATGAGAGTGTTAGTATATGAGAGTGTGAGTATGTGAGAATTTGAGAGTGTGAGTATTTGAGTTAAATATTGTTACAATCAAGAAAATAACCGCCGAGAGGGCTAAAAGCCACTGTTAGGGTTTCGGACTCAACCCTGACAGCGGCTTTTTTGCCCTGTCGGCGGTTGTGCGACGAATAGTAAACAATCCCGAAAATTTAAGAGTCAATGAGTTAAAAGTCTATGAATTATGGGTTTGTGCAGAGGATTTACTCAAATTCTCATATCCTCAAATCCTCATATCTTCAAATCCTCATATCCTCAAATCCTCAAATCCTCATATCTTCAAATCTTCAAATCCTCATATCTTCAAATCCTCATATCTTCAAATCCTCATATCTTCAAATCCTCATATCTTCAAATCCTCATAAACTCTACAAAACGCTCTCTTCCAAATAATTACGAATCCATTCTTTTTTTACGCCGCTTACTTGATTGAAAAATTGGGCGATAGTCTTCAAATCTTCATTAATATTATCACTTGTAAAAAAAGGCTCTCTGATAACTACTTCTTTTTTAGGATAGTCAAACGCCACCATGACAATGGGTACATCGGCATTTTTTGCCATGTAATAAAAACCCGTTCTAAGCTTTGCAACTTCTTTTCTTGTACCTTCTGGAGCTAAAACGATGTGTAATTTTTCATTTTTATGAAATAAATTGGCAACGGCATCGACTACGTTATTATTATGAAAACGGTCAACAGGTTTGCCTCCGAGTAAATGAAAAACCCAACCAAATGGAGCTTTGAACAATTCTTCTTTTCCAAGAAAACTCATTTTTACACCAATGGCTGCTCTTGCTCCTAAACCCAACGGAAAATCTACCCAATCGGCATGAGGAGCAACGATAACGATTGTTTTAGGAATGTTTTTGGGAAAACTACCTACGAGTTTCCACCCTCTAAGTTTGAATAATGATTTGAAGATTAAATTAAGCATAATTTTGTGGTTGGGATATTTTTATAAATATAATTATTTCCCGAATAAATAGCCACTTATTTAGCTGAAAAATCTATTTCCATGAATGGATAAGGGGTGAAGCACAAAATAAAAATGATAAGCGTAAGCCAACCAAGTAGTTTTCGCTTAAAATCCAAAGGTTCATCAATTTCTACTTCTGGGTGATAGACACCCACAAATTTCCCTAAAAACAAAGCAAAGGGTAAAAAGCCAATAAAGCCGTGTGAAGTAGCAATGTCTGGAATATAACTTAATAAAAATTGGGCAAGTACAACACTTAAACTTAAAACCCAAGAAGTTATTGGATTTTCAGAAATTCTTGAGAAACAAATTCTTAGAAAGAAAATATACCCTAAAAGCCAAGTGAAAAATTCAGATTCATCTTTGTATTGCCCACCTGTTCCAATGTTTTTAATGTCATTGACCGTTAATAATCCGTAGCCTGCAAAAAGTATGAAACCAATAAATATGATTGGAGAAACGATATTGAAATTCTTTTTTCCAATAAGACCATACAAAATATGCCCGCCATCTAATTGACCTATTGGGATAAGATTTAGAGCTGTAAAAAACAACGATAAATAGCCTGCCCAAATGACGGGATAGTGCATTATTTCAAAATTTGGAGGTAATAATTTAGGGTCAGCAACGTAATTTTTGAAGAATTTAAACAATAAATTATCTCCTAAAACAAGTTGCCCATCCATGAATTTTGTAATATGAAGAATATCGGTTTTGTAATGTTCTCCAAACTTTGTGTATTCTGGGTGAATTTTGAAAATATATTCGAGGGGTGGAAGATGTGTAAAACCGTAAAATAATACAACAAGTGCAACCATAAAACCTGCCAAAGGTCCAGCGATTCCAATATCAAAATATTCTTTTCTTGAGCGTGTCTGTCCGATGATTCTGATAACAGCTCCCATTGTACCAATACTCATTGAAATAGCACTCAGCCACATGGGTATGTAATAGGGGAGCGTAACTTTAATATTGTAGTATCGAGCAGTGAAATAATGCCCAAACTCATGAAAAGTAAGTATAACAAGAAAAGGAATTGAGAATTGAAAACCCTGCCAAAAATCTTCTGGAAAGTGAAGGATAGATTCTTTAGGAAGGAAAAAGAAGAATCTTCCTGTAATAGATTCTGCTCCTGCTAATGTGGTGGTAATCAGTGTTGTAACAAATAGAACTAACTGAATTATCTGGGTTTTGTATTTCATGAAGTGCGATAAGCATTAAGCAATAAGCTTTAGGCATTTAACAAAATTATGAAAATAGAATTTCAGTGTTTTTGTTAAAAGCCTATTGCTTAAAACCTAAAGCGACTTAATTATAAACTCCCATTCCGCTAAATTTCTCAACACGTTGATTAATTCTTTGGGTTGGAGATATTTGTTGAAGTTCGTTGATTGTTTCTAATATTGTTTTTTTCACAATATCAATAGCTAAATTTGGATTCAAATGAGCTCCTCCTAACGGTTCTGGAATAATTCCATCTACTAAACCATTGCCTTGCATATCAAGGGCTGTTAGTTTTAAGGCTTCTGCGGCTTGTTCTTTAAAGTCCCAAGTTCTCCAAAGAATTGTAGAACAGTTTTCTGGAGAAATTACTGAATACCAAGCGTTTTCTAACATCAAAACACGGTCGCCGATGGCAATACCTAATGCTCCACCTGAGGCACCTTCTCCGATAATGATACAAATTACAGGCACTTTTAGCATGAACATATCACGAATATTACGAGCAATTGCTTCGCCTTGACCACGTTCTTCTGCTTCCAAACCTGGAAATGCACCTGGGGTATCAATCAATGTTACGATTGGTTTTCCGAATTTCTCCGCCATTTTCATTAAACGAAGTGCTTTGCGGTAACCTTCAGGATTGGGCATTCCAAAGTTTCTTAACTGACGTTGTTTGGTATTTCTTCCTTTTTGTTGACCAATGAACATGACGGTTTGTTCTCCAATCTTTCCAAAACCTCCAACCATTGCTTTGTCATCACCTACGGTTCTATCGCCATAAATTTCGATAAATTCATCGCACATTTGTTCGATATAATCAAGGGTATAAGGGCGTTCTGGGTGACGAGAAAGCTGAACTCTTTGCCAGCGAGTGAGGTTTGTGAATGTTTCTTTTTTGAGTTCTTCGATGCTGTTTTCTAATTGCGAAGCGGCAACTGAAACATCAACATTGTTGTCGATAGCCAATTTTTTCATCTCTGCCAATTTGGTTTCGAGTTCGGCAATCGGTTTTTCAAAATCTAACAAAGTACGCATGGGCAGTAAATTAACGGAACGAATCCGCAGGTTAGTGTGGCTACAAAATTAGTCAATAATGTGAAGTGTGGAGAATTATTTTTAAAATTTTGCTTAATCCTTGCTAAAAACTTTCAACTTGAGACTCGAGAATTGCCTTTAATATATTGAAAAATAGATAGTTATCTGTAAAAGTGTTTTTTAAGTAGAATTAAATGTTTGTATCCCCTTTTTAGATGACTGTTAAGTAAATAACTTCTGATTTTGACTTGAAATGTTTAAAAAGTAAACCAATTGAGTATTTGGTTGCGTATATTAGGGAAATCTCCTATAAATTTGGATTTTTATTTCCATGAATTGTCATCAACGAACTGAATCCATTATGTGGAAAAGGTTTCTTCCTTAATTATTACCCTTAGCCAAAAGCTATGGCAACAATTGTAATATGAATGTAAGCGTATTCTTGCTTACTTTTGATAAGTATTGTGCTATTTATTAAACACTGTATTTATCATATATTAGTTTCAATTGAGATTCTTTTCCGCTGCTTATAAAATCTTGCTTGGGTATTTCTTCATACTCTCATAAATTTATTGAATTAATCACACCCAAATTTTTGTTAAGTGTTTCGCTGTATCAAAATGTTTTTAAGTCCAATAGCAAGATTTGCGTTGTTCAGTGTAAATCTATGTTTGTACGTTTCTTCTTTTTTATTGATAATTAGTTTATCAATAACTTCTGTTGTTGCTCAAAAAAAACTCTCCAATCTCCTTTATTTAAAAGGTCAAACTCGCTTAGATAGTTTAGAATATTATTATGTCGTTTCTTATGAAGATAGTGACAGTGTAGCCTTATTTAACGAACTAAATTTGGTGAATCGGTTTGCAAGCGATAACAATGACCCTATGCTCGGCATTTTTACAGATTATCTTAAAGTTCGTTATTATGGACAGGGCAAGCAACGTAACCGAAAAAATTTAGAACTGTTTATTAACAATCTTCAAAAAAGATTGGCAAAGCAAAGTCCAAGTTTAATTAAAGACCATTTAAAGGCAGATTTAGACCATACGCTTGGTATCTTGTTATATCATCTACACCAAAAAGCAGAGAAGGTAATTGGGCTTTATCTTTCAGCCGACTTGTTTTATCGTAAAATAGGTTATGAAAATATAATATTTCCAGATAATAGACTGACTCATTTGGGATTATATTATTACGATGAAGTTGCTGATTTTACAACGGCTTTGTCTTATATGAAAGAAGCTGAAAAGTTTGTCTCTAAAAATCCAGTTGATAAGTACAGAATTGCTCATTATAAAGCTCATGCCAATTGTTTAGTAGGTTTAGGAAAGTATGAGTCAGCCATTAAGTATAATCAGTTGGCAATTGCACAAGTAAGATTACAACGTGATAGTCTAAAAATTGGAACGCTTAGTGGAAATATTGGAGAAATAATTATGTCAACTTCTGCCAATCCAATTGAAGCAGAACCGTATTTCCTAAAAGAATTAGGCTATCGTCTAAAATATAAGCCACAAGGTACAGATGATATTGCAAAAGTGTACGGAAATCTATGTCAAGTGGCTGGAATTAAGCGAGATAAAGAAGAGATGAGTAGTTATTTCCAGAAAGCTATCACAACGTTAAATGACTTTGTAAAAACTACCAATGATACCGTTGATAAGCATAATATCTTGATGTCAATCTATAAAAATAGAATGATTGCAGATACTCTTTTGGGTGATTATCAAAGTGCGTATCGACATGAACGAATTTATTATGAAGAATTGATGGCGGCTCATCGCCAAGATTTGCAAGAACTTACATCTGAAGTTTCCATAAAATTTGATGCTGAAAAAAATAAATTAGGAGCAGAGTTGGCTAATCAGCAAGTAAAAAATACCAGATATTGGGTGGTTGTTATTTCTTTATTATTGTTGTTAACGTGAGCTTTTCAGATTTTAGGGGTAAAAAATAGCATAGGATTGCAAATGGGACTATTTTAGAGTTGCAAAACTTAACAAATAACCATCGAATCGCTATGCTTGACGAAATATACTACGAAGTTGATGAATTTAACCAACTTTACTTAGAAAAAATTGCAGGGTTCGCCTCAAATATTAATTGGTATCCCAAGCGTAAAATTGGCTGTATGTCTATGGGTGAGATTATGACCATTTTGATTTTTTATCACTACTCTCACTACAAAAATTTCAAACAATACTATGAACAATATGTCTGCAAAGATTTGAAAAGAGATTTTCCAATTTTG
>NZ_QGGO01000042.1 GCF_003148625.1 Arcicella aurantiaca
ATACTTTTTTTTCCTTTGGAGTCAATATACTGGGGCGACCACTACGTGCTAAATCTTTGAGACCTCGGGATTTATTATCCTCCCAGCGTTTAAACCAAAAAGAAACTGTATCAGCTTTTACTTGATAAAGTTGGGCAATAGTTTGTCGGTCATAACCTTGATGACTCCAAAGTAGTGCCTGAATACGTTGACGTTCTCGATGATTATTAGTAGTCCGTAACAAATGAGTTAAGTCGGTGATTTCAGACTCACTTAAGTTAATGTATCGCTTGTTATTCATAGCTCTAAGATATAGAGAAATATTGTAAATCAAAAACACGACAACTTTTGCTCAATTACTTAATAAATATTCTTTGGTGTCATTGAAAATTTTTGTCCTTTTCGCTAATGCAGACTCCACTTCTTCAAATACGTTTTTCGCAATGAGACCTTCATACCATTTTACGAAATCATTATATTTGACATCATTACAATATTTCATAATGAACATACGTCTCTGTACACCTCTCAAATCTGTTCCAACGATTGGTACTTTATGATAATCGAATATTGTTCCGGTATATCCTACGCCTTGTTCATAAGGCATATCATTTGCCAAAATCTCTTGATTAATAGTTTGCAAATCACTATATTTTTCAAAGAAAGGAATCGCTGTTGTTTCCAAATATTCCTTTATAATTTCGGCTAATCTCTCTACATCATTAACAGAATCTATTTCAAAATTCATAGATTTTTCAATACGTTCTTTCAAAAAATCGCCCCTTACAGTACTACTATTTTTCAAGTAGTCTTTATAAACATTATCAGGTTTATCAAAACAAAAAATTTTATTTAATGGTGTTTCTATCAACTGATTTTGTATTTCAGGTATAAATGCTCTAATAACCAGTACATGATAAATATTTACATCCATCAAAACCCTAAATCTAAAATCTTTCGTTGTTTTAAATAAAAAGTTATTAGAATCAATTTTAAAACCTTTTTCAGCAAGATATTCGCCCATATTGGTCTGTAAGTATTGTCGTAATTCTTTTCTGTTCATCTTAAAATACAGGTTTTGTCGTTGTACTTATCTTAATTTTATCAAACTCATTATTTTCTAAGAGAGTTCTTATGGTAGTTCCGTCCAGAGAAGATTGTGTTTTAAATACATTTTCTTTTTTGATAATTAAATAATTATTCTGTGGTAAACCTGTTTTACCAATAGACCTAACTTGAAACCTCACTGGTTCAAGCGAGGACGCTTGAACCAGTGGAGATAGTGCGTTCGTCTCGCTCAAACCCTCCGCAAAAACTCCACCTCAATTTCTTCTATTTTGTCTAATTTACCCAAAACTTGCGGAGATAATGATGTTCTGAATTCAATCTCAATCACGCACTGATTATCAAATTTTTGATTGATAATTTTCAAGTCAAAATCTTTTACGACCTTCATAATATCATTCATTTGAACGTAGCCGTAAGTGATTTGATAAATTTCGTTAACCGTTTTTTCGATGATTTCGGCATTTTCCAAAGCCTCCTCCGTCGCTGATTTATAGGCGTTTATTAATCCCGGAACGCCCAAAAGTGTACCGCCCCAATATCGCACGACAACCACCAAGATATTGGTAATTTCTTTGGATAAAAGTACGTTCAAAATCGGGCGACCTGCTGACCCTGATGGCTCACCATCGTCATTGACTCTGAAATTGTTTTTATCCATTCCAATCCGATACGCATAACAAAAATGAACGGCTTTGAAATGTTCTTTTCTCAATGGCTCAATGATGACTTTTACCTGATTTTCATCGGTAAATGGATAGGCAAAAGCTAAGAACTTACTTCCTTTATCTTTGAAAATTCCTTCTGAATTCGATTTGATGGTTTTGTAAATATCGGTCATTAATGGTATTTGTATGTCTGAGAAAGGCAAATTTAAAGAATATTCTGACCTTTTTCTTTTATTTCATAACCCTTCTAAAACTAAAAATGCCTCAAATCTTTCGATAGAGGCATTTTCAAGTAGGGGTTGGAATTTAGCATTACCATAATCCTACTTATCAATGGCTTATGAAACTTCAAAATTAGGCTATGGTTGATTATCAAATAACAATGTGATTAACAACAATTTACAATACTAAATCCTAATCCCTACTTATGTATGAATTAATATTTAAACACTTTTCCGCCAGCCATAACTTCTTGTGTTTTCTCATCAAAAGTTACTCTTTGACCTGTACGGTATGCCGCATTTGCCATAATGGTAGCGATTGAGTGCTGATAACCTGCTTCAATTGGTGCATTTGGCGTTTTACGAGAACGAATACAATCCATCCAGTTTTTGATATGGGCAGTTGTCAATTGGTCATAACCTGTATTGGCGTTTGTTTCAATTTTTGTTACTTCGCTCAATTTAATTTTCTCCAAAAGGTTCGCTTTCAAGCCCATTGCTTTAGCTTCACGTTCACCTAAACCTCCCGTTGGAGAAATTTCGTTGGTATCTAAGTTAATCATACCACCATTTGAATAGTACAATTCTTTTGTTTCACCTGCACTGTTTGAGAAACGGCTTGTAAATTGTACTTGGAAGCCTTTTGTCATATCATCTAATGGGCCATAATCAAAAACTACGGTCATGGTATCTGCATTAGCACGACCATCTTGCCACTGATAAATACCACCATTGGCAACGGCACTACGTGGGTGAGGCAAACCTGAGAACCAGTGAACTGTATCAATTTGGTGAGACATCCATTGCCCCGGTATTCCAGAAGAATATGGCCAGAACAATCTGTACTCCAAATATTTACGAGGGTCAAAGGTATCATTCGGACGATTAACTAAGAAGCGTTTCCAGTCAATATCAGATTCTTTCAAGTCTTGCGTAAGAGCAGGTCTTCTCCAACGTCCTGGTTGATTTACGTTCCAAACTAATTCAACCATTACGATTGGTCCAAATTTACCTGATTTAATGAAGTTTTCAGCCGCAAAATAGTTTTCACCACTACGACGTTGAGAACCAATTTGTACAATTTTACCCGATTTCTTTACAGCTTTTAAAACTGCACGGTTATCGTCCATTGTTTCAGATAATGGCTTTTCAGTATAGCAATCACAACCTGCTTGAACTGCCTCAATGGTATGGATTGCGTGTTGAAAATCTGCCGTTGAAAGCATTACAGCATCTACCGATTTAGAAGCGTATAATTCATCATTATTACGGAATAATTTTACATCTGAACCTAATGCCTTGTCGATAAATGCTTTTCCTTCATCTCTACGACGATTCCAAATATCAGATAAACCTACCATTTCAAAATTCATTTCTTTCTGAAACTGCTTGAAAGGAGGAATATGCGAAGACTTGAATCGGTCAGAAAAACCTACGCAAGCAACACGTACACGGTCGTTTGAGCCAATAATTTTTCCGTATGATTTAGCAGAAAAACCCGTAGCCAGTCCTGCTAAAACCGTACTTTTTACAAAATCTCTTCTTGTTGTCATTTTTCTATTTTTTGCTGATTTTAATTTTCTGTTAATATATTTAATAAATGATATTCAGGTAAATAGTAATTATTGCCCTCTTTCACTAAGTAAATCATCAATAAATTTCTTGGGTTTTTCAAGAAATCTGTAACAGTTTGATATTTTTATAAACTCTCCTACTTCTTTGAGTTCAGGCTTAAAGACATTCCCTTTTATATCCATAAGCATCATTTCATTTTTGTTAGCTAACTCTAATATTCTGTTTAAAAAAACTAAATTGGGTTCTCTTAAATCTGCTCTAAAAGATAGCTCTGTTATTTCCTCTGTTATAAAGTTTATGCCCATCCAAGCATCGTTATCTAATTCCTCAGTATAGGTTTTCCAATTAAAACTATCATTGGCATTTCCCCAATTTGCTTTATCAACAATTCTATCAATTTCCAGTTTAATTTCAAGAAAATTGATTTTAGCCAATTACTAATACTTATCAGTATTTGCTTGAAAATATCCAGATTCAGTACCAATTGCTATCTTTTTAGGAATGTTATTAAGTTTTTTGAGTAAACCAACTTTAGGAACAAATGCCATGTAATATTGATAGACAGCCATTTGGTTGCATTATTTTATGATAAATTTCTGAAATTATCTACGTATTTAACAGAATTAACGTTGGGCTTCTCCGAAGCCTATAATTCGTGATTATTTTTATACTACAAAGGTTGAATTTCTCCGAAATTATGTCGAATTATACCTCGGAGAGGTTAAACCTTTGTAGAATATAGTGATTTCCGTCGTGTTCATTCGGAGAAGTGCAACCTTAAAAGAACCCACCATATAGTAGATAATTCCGTATATTTTAAAACTTTGTTCCTTTTGTATAAAGAAAATCAATACCCCAAACCATCTCCAGCTTTAAACAAAGCATAACCTTTTGGCTTCATAAAACCTGGTACGTCTGATTGATTTTCCATCACTACTTTTCTCGAAGTTGGTGTACTAAATGGCATTTTCCCTGTTGGATTGTATGCTCCACTAACCACATCTAAAATCGCATCGGTTGTTGTGCCAAAAGTTGCTAAAACCGTCTTTACATTTGGATTATCCACTTCATCAATCACCCAAGGACTTGTATAATTAATAATCATTACCGTTGGTTTGTGATAGGTTGTTTCGTTTACGTGAGCTACATCAATTTTGTTTTTTGATAATTGTAATTCAATCGGACTTCCATTTGAACTAAATAAACTGCCCCCGTTTGGAGTCAGCCAAAGAATTACTACATCGGCTTCTTCTTTGGTGGCTACAAACTCTAAATTCCATTTATTGACTTCTGGTTTAAAAGCTTTTACAGGTGTTTTTGTTCTGCCATCATCGAAATAAGTCTCAAAATACACTTTTGTCGGGCGGCGGTCCGCTTTTGGAGCAATCGGTAATAATTTTGCGTCATTTCTCAACAAAACAATTGATTTACGCATTGCCAAATCTCCTTTTGCTTGAAATTCTGCATTTCCTACTGTTTTTACGGCTGCATCAACGTCCACATAAGGGTTTTCAAATAAACCTAAATCAAATTTTTCTTTCAATAAACGAGCAATAGATTCATTAATTCGTGCTTCTGAAACTAAGCCTTTTTTAACGGTTTCAAGTAACATGGTTGGGTCGGCTCCGCCAGAAAAAATATCTACGCCTGCATCCAATGCTTTTTGATAACGTTGTAAAATTGTCAAGTTTTCAACGCCCCAAGGCATCATGTCGATTGGTCCTGTATCAGAATTTACAATTCCTTTAAAGCCCAATTGCTTTCTCAATAAATCTTGAATAATGGCTTTGTTGTATGAAAAACCAACTTCTTCCATGTTCTTATCTTTCGGAGCTGAATAATAAGGCATGATTGAGGACGTTCCTGCATTAATCGCCGCAATAAATGGTTTTACGTGATAATCAAACATTCCACCTGGGTAATGAGCATTTTTCCCCCAATCAAAGTGTGAATCTTGCCCGCCTACTTGTGGACCTCCACCTGGAAAATGTTTGGTAGTCATTGCCACCGAGTTTTTGCCTAATTTATCTCCTTGAAAACCCAATACAATTTCACGAATCATGTTGGATGTCCAATCAGCATCTTCGCCAAAAGTCCCTTCAATCCTTGCCCAACGTGGTTCTGTTGATAAATCAGCCATGTACATATAGCCTTTTCTTAATCCAACAGCAGACCATTCTTTGGCAGCAATTTCGGCAAATTCACGAGTGAGTTTCAAATCTCTCATGGCTGACAAACCTAATTCTCCTGGCCATTTTGAGAAAACTGTTGTACCTACACTCAAACCAATTGCTGCATCAGCCGTAATGTGATTTCGTGGATTTGAGGCAATAATTGCTGGAATTCCCAAACGAGAAGTTTCACATAAGGCTTGTAAATTATTCGACCATTCCGCCAAAATTTTAGCACTTGTATTGGCTCTCAAAATAAAATGGCGAAGATTATACGTCATAACCCCTTTGGTTGTTCCTGCGGCACCCATATTAGGCACAGGCAAGGGCTTACGGGTAAACATATTGATGGGTTGCATCAAATCTTCTTCATTAAATCCACTCGAAATTTCAGTTTTGGGAGCATTTTGTTGAAATGAAAAATCGCCCGCCAAACGGCTCGTACTGATAAGCATAAATCCAATTTTTTCCTCAATAGTCATCTGAGAAATCAAATCTTGGATTCTTACTTCTTGTGGTAAACGCCAATCTTCGTATTTATCAAGTTTACCGTTTTTATTTAAGTCTTTAAACTCTAATCCACTCTTTTTCAATATTTTAGCAGAACGAGAACCTAATTGGGGTTGTGTTACTTTCTGAGCATTCAATTCAAATGTCAGCAAGCTAATGAGCAATAATAGATTTTTTACTTTCATTTTGATAATGGTTTCAAGTGTAAATACAGGTTAAAACCTGTGTTACTTCAACTCTCTGATTTTCAAATTCTTGAAAGAAACATTATTACCGTGGTCTTGCAAAAGGATATTTCCTTTATCGCCAGCCCCAAAACCTTGATATTTTTCGTATTTTGAACGTGCCACTAAAGCGTTGAAAATGTTACTTTTACGCTCATACTCAATTACTTTGAAACCATTTAACCAATGCTGAACGGTATTATTTGGTAACACCACGATACGTCCTTGATTCCAGTCGCCAATTTTTCTAACAAAACGTCTGTCCATTTTCAAATCTTTGTCGATTTTATAAGAAGGAATCAAATCGTATAAACTTGCTAAAGTACGGTTTCCAACTGCTCCCATTTTAGCATCTGGATGTTTTTCATCGTCTAAAACTTGGTATTCTAAACCAATTCCTGATTTACCATTTGAATCAAACGCTTCGTTTACAAAATATTTTACGCCTGAATTTGCTCCGTCTGTTAATTTAAAATCAAATGTCATTTCAAATGCTCCGTATTGTTGGTCTGTCACAATGTCGTTACCCGTTTCAGAACCATCTGATGGACTTACGTTAATCATTCCATCTACAACTGACCAATGTTGTTTTGGCATTTCAGTACCATGAACGGCACGCCAGCCTGTGAAATCTTTGCCATTGAAAAGCATTTTGAAACCTTGTGCTTTTTCTTGTTCTGAAAGATTATTCAATACTAAATTTACCACAGGGCAATTATCAAGCGGACTTGGCTTCAAGTTTTCAGTTTGGATTTTAATATTTTTCCAACGGATTTTCATGCCTTCTTTCATAGGTCCATAAATAGAATGAACTTGCAAAGCAATGAAACCTTTAGCTGTCATATCGTCAATTAAATGAGCCGTTGGTACGCCGTTTATCCATGTACGAATAGTGCTTCCGATGGCTTCAATACGATATTTATTCCACTGACCTACGGGTTTAAAAGCCTTTTTCCCTTCTGGATTAATGTTTGGAATATATAACCAATCACGGCGACCTTCGTCATAAATTGCTCCTGACCATGCTCTATCAGATGGGTCAACTTCCATTTGATAGCCATGTACTCGTCCGTTCTGATAATCTGGTTTTGATAAACTACGAAACTGAACACCCCCGTTCATGGTATCGTCAAGTTTCAAATCCAATTCAAGGATAAAATCGCCGTATTCTTTTTCTGTTGTTAAGAATGAATTGGGCGTTTCTTTTACAGTAGTACCCACAATTTCTCCATTTTGGACTTCATATAAAGCTTTTCCACCTAATTGTTTCCAGCCATTGAGTGTCTTTCCGTCAAAAAGATTTGTCCACTGAGCGTCAGTATTCCCTTTTTCCTTTTGTGCAAAGGTTGGAGCAGCCAAAACACAGGCTAATAAAAGCGTTTTAAAAAAGTATTGTTTCATATTTAAACTATAGTTTTTGATTTATAAAGAAAAAGTCAAAAACTACTTTTTTATACTTTGAAAATATTAAATATTAATTTTATAAGTCAAATTTTTATAGAATTCAAGATAATATAGTACCGTACTGTATGCTTTATGGATGAATTAATAGATAAAAATCCCATAATAAACTCAGTAATAACCCCTAAAATTATCCTTCTTATTTACAGGACAGAGTTTAATCTTCTTTTACGTAATTTTAAAATGTTTTATTTCATTTCTAATTTTGACCTAAAAGAGACCCCTGATGTAAGCGGGATAAAAACTCTTATCAATATTTAAAGAACCAAACAAAAACAATGACTTATTTAGCAAATTCTGCTCGTTATGACTCTATGGAGTATCGCCGTTGTGGCAATAGTGGCTTAAAACTTCCTGCCATTTCTTTAGGACTTTGGCATAACTTCGGTGGTGTTGATGTATTTGAAAACTACCGAGATATTCTTCGCACTGCTTTCGATAAAGGAATTACCCATTTTGATTTAGCCAATAATTATGGACCTCCTGCGGGTTCGGCTGAGGAAAACTTTGGGGTTATTTTCAAAAAAGATTTTACTCAATATCGTGATGAATTGATTATTTCTTCAAAAGCAGGTTACTTAATGTGGCCAGGTCCTTATGGAGAATGGGGTTCAAGAAAATACTTAATTTCAAGCTGTGACCAAAGTCTAAAACGCATGGGCTTGGATTATGTGGATATTTTCTATTCACACCGCCCAGACCCGAACACGCCTTTAGAAGAAACGATGGGTGCTTTAGATAGCATCGTGCGTCAAGGAAAAGCACTTTATGTTGGGGTTTCTAATTATTCTGCGGAAGATACCGTAAAAGCTATCGAAATTTTAAAAGGCTTAGGCACGCCATGCCTGATTCACCAACCAAAATATTCAATGTTGGAACGTTGGGTGGAAGGTTCAACGCCAGTGGGAAGTTTGATGGATGTTTTAGGTGACAAAGGTGTTGGTTGTATTCCATTCTCGCCTTTGGCTCAAGGACTTTTGACGAATAAATATTTAAAAGGAATTCCAGAAGGTTCAAGAGCAGCTCTTGCTCACGGTTTTTTACAGGAAGGACAAATTACGCCAGAGGTTATTGCTAAAATTCAAAGTTTAAATGACCTTGCTGTTGAGCGTGGACAAACTTTGGCTCAAATGGCTTTAGCTTGGTTATTGAAAGACCAACGTGTTACGTCTGTGTTGATTGGAGCAAGCCGTACTGCACAACTTTTAGACTCTTTGGAATGCTTAAACAACAAAGATTTCTCGCAGGAGGAATTGGTGAAAATTGAGGGGATATTGAAATAAAGGGTTAGGTTTTAGGATTTAGGTATTAGTTAAAAGAAATTCCATCCCTGCTAAGGGTTTTTAATCCTTAGCAGGGATATTTAAGCGAAAAATGCCTACTGCCTAAAGCATATAGCTTAAAGCAAAAATTATGAAATACAGAAAATTAGGAAAAACAGGCTTTGATATATCCGAAATCAGTCTTGGCACTTGGCAAGTTGGCGGTAAATGGGGCGACGATTTTAATCATCAAACTGCTGAAGCTATCTTAAATTCAGCCATTGATTCGGGAATTAATTTTATTGATACTGCCGATGTTTATGGAGACGGAGAAAGCGAAAAAGCCGTTGGAAAATTTGTAAAGAGTCGTTCAGAAAGAATTTTTGTAGCTACCAAATGCGGTCGTCAACTCAATCCGCACGTAAACGAAGCATATCAACCTGCCGTTTTGAGAAAATTCGTGGAAAACAGTCTCAAAAATATGGGACTCGAAACGCTTGATTTGATTCAATTACACTGCCCTCCTACCGAAGTTTACTATCGCCCCGAAATCTTTGAATTATTCGATAGATTAAAAGAAGAAGGCAAGATTTTGAATTTAGGAATCAGCGTTGAAAAAGTGGAAGAGGCTTTGAAAGGCATTGAATATGACAATGTTACGTCGGTTCAAATTATTTTCAACGTCTTCCGTCAGCGTCCAGCAGAGTTATTTTTCGAGCAAGCCAAAAAGAAAAACGTTGGCATTATTGTACGTGTGCCTTTGGCGAGCGGTTTATTGACAGGGAAATTCTCAAAACAATCAACTTTCACGGCAGGCGACCACCGTAATTTTAACCGTAATGGTGAAATGTTCGACAAAGGCGAAACCTTTTCGGGTATTGATTATGAAACTGGTTTGAACGCCGTAGAAGAATTAAAAGCATTGTTCCCAAATCAAGAAAACTTAGCTCCTGTGGCTTTGCAGTGGATTTTACAACACGAAGCAGTAAGTACAATTATCCCGGGAGCATCTCGTCCAGAACAAGTTTCTGCGAATTTAGACGCTTTAAATTTCCCTGCATTGACACAACAACAAACCGCAGATATTAATGCAGTTTACGAAAAGTACATTAAAAAATCGGTGCATCAGTTGTGGTAATAATTCTACGTTGTCACTCTTTAAAAAGCCGTAGGCTTGACCTATCTTGTAGCCCCGAAATTTATTTCGGGGTTGAAAATGACAAAATAAACGGTTGAGTTCCGTAGGAACGGTTTATATAAATTTCCCCGAAATAAATTTCGGGGCTACAAAATTTTCCGAGCCTACGGCTCTTTTTAACACAGTTCATTCCGTTTTTAAAAAGTGACAAAGTAGAAATTAAAAGCATAAAAATATCAATTGTGATAAACAAACCATAATGCCTGTCAGCGTTGAAACAATGCTTTGTACCTTAGCGTCTTCGTGGCAAACTTTCCTCCTTCAACCAAACTAATCACTAATGAAAATATTTACCGCTCCTATCCTTTTAATACTCTTTTTTACAACGTTTGTGCATTTGACATTTGCTCAAAATACTAACATTCGGCTCAATCAAGTAGGTTTTTATCCGAACGCTCAAAAAATTGCCGTTTGGGTAGGCGATAAACAAGAATCATTTTTTATTATTTCTGAAACCACAAAGGATACTGTTTTCAAAGGCACACTTTCAGCTCAAAGAATCAACGCCATTTCTCAGAAAACAACGCAAATTGCCGATTTTTCAGTTTTTCAGAAAGTTGGGAAATACGTAGTTTCTATTCCGAATATTGGCAATTCTTACGCTTTTCAAATCAAACCAAATGTACACCGTGAAGCCGCCATTGCTTCATTAAAAGGCTTTTATTATCAAAGAGCATCAATGGCTTTGTCAGAAAAATATGCGGGTAAATGGCACAGAGAAGCAGGACATCCCGATGATAAAATATTGATTCATCCATCGGCTGCAACGACTCAACGTCCAGCAGGAACGGTGATTTCTTCGCCAAGAGGTTGGTACGATGCAGGCGACTACAACAAGTATATCGTAAACTCAGGCATTACGATGGGAACGTTGCTTTCTTTGTACGAAGACCATGCTGATTTTTTCAAAAACTTTGAAGCGAATATTCCAGAAAGTGGCAATAAAATCCCTGATTTATTGGACGAAACTCTTTGGAATTTACGTTGGATGCTAACCATGCAAGACCCAAATGATGGTGGCGTTTATCACAAATTAACAAATCCTGCTTTTGATAAAATGGTCATGCCCGATAAGGCAAACAATCCACGATATGTTATTCAGAAAAATGTCATTGCGAGTTTAGATTTTGCGGCGGTAATGGCTCAGGCAAGTAGAATTTTGAGAAAGTATGAAAAAGGATTACCCAAATTGGCAGATTCATGCTTGAGTGCTTCGGTAAAAGCATGGAATTGGGCAAAACAAAATCCAACTATTGTGTATCGGCAAAACGAAATGAACAAAATTTTTGACCCCGATATTACCACAGGTGGCTACGAAGACCGTAGTGATGCCGATGAATGGATTTGGGCTTCAGCGGAACTTTATATTACCACAAAAGACGATTCTTATTACAAAGCGGTTAATCTTTATCCCGAAACGACTTTACAATTACCAACTTGGAACCAAGTGCGAATGTTGGCGTATTATTCACTCATTAGACATGAAAAAGCGTTGACCGCTTTAGGGAAAAATGATTTATCAAATCTTAAAAACACAATTCTTAGCTTCGCAGACAACCTTTTATTAAATACTGAAAATCAAGCATTTAATACCGTAATGGGGAAATCTGCTAAAGATTTCATGTGGGGAAGTAGCTCGCACGCAGCCAATCAGGGAATTGCTTTGTTGCAAGCATTTCAAATTAGTAAAGACAAAAAATATCTGGTTGGAGCGTTGGGAAATTTAGATTATTTATTGGGCAGAAATGCCACAGGATATTCATTTTTAACGGGTTTTGGTAGCAAACAAGTGATGTTTCCGCACCACCGACCGTCGGAAGCAGATGGTATTATTGAGCCAATTCCGGGTTTATTATCAGGAGGGACAAACCCTGGACAACAGGATAAATGTGAAGGCTATACAACCAAAATTGCAGACGAATCATTTTTAGATGTCACCTGCTCATACTCAACCAACGAAATTGCTATTAATTGGAATGCTCCAATGGTTTATTTAGCGGCAGTATTGGAAGCTTTGCAAAGAAATTTTTAAGGAATAATCTCACATAAATCTGATTTAAAATGAAAAAGCAACTGTCAATTTTCACCTTCCTTTTCTTGCTTAAAATGAGTCTTTTCGCTCAAAATCAACCGCTTGAATCGAAGGTTTATGTTTGGAATGATTTACCTGTAAAACAGAATCCGAAGGCAGAACAAAGACAGATTTTTTCGGGAACAACGCCTTCTTTTAAATCTTTCAAAATGCACGCCACCACTTTGCACCCACACAGTTCGCTCAAGCCAATTCATAAGCAAGACAATGAAGAAATGGTGATTATTAAAGAAGGTGAGTTGACCGTTACGATTGAAGGACAAACTAAAAAAATAAAAGCAGGTGGCGTAATTTTAATGCTCCCGAATGAAGACAGAGGCTTTGAAAACACAAGCGATGCCAACGTAACTTATTACGTTTTGCAATACGAAGCCAATGAACCTGCGGATATTGAAAGAGGTAAAAAATCGGGTGGTTCGTTGATGATAAATTGGGACGAAATTCCGTTTAAAGCCCACGAAAAAGGTGGAAGAAAAGATTTTTTCAATCGCCCAACGGCAATGACAAAACGCTTTGAAATGCACACAACAACCTTAAAAGAAGGTTTAATAAGTCATCCTCCGCATACGCACAAAGCCGCTGAAATCATCTTTTTGATAAATAGTCAGGACGGGGAAGCTAATAGCCAAGCCCAAGAAAGTATCAATGGCAATGAGTACGATGCCAAAGTTGGCGATATTATTTTCTTACAGTCCAATGATTTACACGGCATCAAAAACACAGGTAAGGGAACTTGCACGTATTTCGCTTTTCAAATTGAATAAATAAACTAAATACCATGAAAAAAAACCTAATTACATTAAGCATTTTCTTGTTATGCGTATCAACATTTCAAGAGATAATTGCTCAAAAAAGCAAAAAACTATTCAACTATCCATTTGGTGTTCAAGCATATACATTTCGCAAGCACTTTCCGAATAGTGTAGAAGGCACGCTTGATAAAATCCAAAAAATGGGCATTACCGAAATTGAAACCAGCGGAGCAAAAGGCATCAGTGATGAAGATTATAAAAAACTTTGTACTGCTCGTGGAATTTCAGTTCCATCTATCGGAGCGGGTTATGACCAATTGGAACAAACTTCTCAAGACATTGTAACGAAGGCAAAAATCTTTGGAGCAAAATACGTGATGTGTGCTTGGGTACCTCATAAAGGCGATGAATTTACGCTTGAAGATGCAAAAAAAGCGGTTGAAGTTTTTAACAAAGCGGGTAAATTTTTGAAAGAAAATGGCTTGACATTTTGCTATCACCCACACGGTTATGAATTCCGTCCTTACGAAGATGGAACACTTTTAGACTATATTTTCAAAAATACCAATCCAGAATATGTGTCTTTTGAAATGGACGTTTTATGGGTGCTTCATGGTGGTGGAAGTCCTGTAAAATTGCTCGAAAAATATGGTAATCGTTGGAAATTAATGCACGTTAAAGATTTGAAGAAAGGCGTTGTAGGAGATTTTTCTGGACATACGCCTGCTGAAAATGACGTAGTTTTAGGAACTGGTCAGGCTGACTGGAAAAACATTTTCAAGCTCTCAAAAAAATTAGGCATTAAGCATTATTTCATCGAAGACGAAAGCGAACACGAAATGGAAAATGTGCCTTTGAGCATTGATTATTTGAAGAAATTGTAGCGTTTGGGGAGGAGTGAGAAGTATTTGAGGATATGAGTAGGTGAGTAGGTGAATTTATGAGTTTGTGAGTGTTTGAGTATGTGAGTGTTTGAGTATGTGAGTATATGATTGTTTGAGTATGTGAGTTTGAGGATTCATGTCTTGTTCAACTCATATATTTTTGAGAGTTTTCACTGAACTGTGTCAAGTATTTTAAAATAAACCCTAAACTCATCTACTCATAACTCACATACTCATAACTCGCATACTCAAACACTCACATACTCATCTACTCACATACTCACATACTCAATATACTCAAATACTCACATCTTCACATACTCATAACTCAAATACTCACATACTCATAAACTCATCGACTCATAACCTCATATACTCATAAACCCCTCGCTCCTTCCCAACCCAAAATCGCCTTTTTGCGGTACTGCCCCCAACGATAATTACCTGTTGTTCCCACTTTTTGAATCACTCTGTGACAAGGAATTAGATAAGCAATATGATTTGACCCAATTGCTGTTCCTACTGCTCTTTGTGCTGTTGGTTTGTCAATTAACTGAGCAATGTCTTCGTAACAAGCCAAATTTCCAGAAGGAATTTTGAGTAATGCTTCCCATACTTTTATCTGAAAATTTGTACCTCTCAATAGCAAATTGATTGATTTAGAATCTGATTTTTCTACAAAAATTTGATTCACATATTCTGCTGTTTCTTCCTGATTTTCAACAAATTTCGCTTTAGGAAATTCATTTTTCAAACGGATGAATTCCTCTATTGGTTCTGTGCCAGATAAAAAAGTCAATTCTAAAACTCCACGACTTGTTATAGCAATAAATGCCCAACCAAACGGTGTTTCGTGCGTGCCATAGATGATGCTTAGACCTTCGCCTTTTCGTTTGTATTCGGCGGGAGTCATGGCTTCGTAAGTAACAAAAAGGTCGTGTAAACGAGATGAACTCGACAAACCCATCATCACGGTAGTATCCAATAAATCTTTGGTTTCTGTTAACACTTCTTTGGCGTATTCTTTTGTGAGAAAACGCATAAAACGTTGAGGCGAAGTACCCGCCCATTTGGTAAACATTCTATCAAAATGATATTCCGAAAGATTAACATTTTCAGCAATTTCTTTTAAGGAAGGTTGGCGTTGAAAGTTCTGTCCAATAAATTGAATTGCTTGTTCAATTCTCTGATAATCAATATTTTGTTGCGTATTCATTTCTGTTTAGTTTAAAGATTTCCAGAGGAGATATTTATCTCGCATACAATGCCCACAAGGGCGAAAACCTGCTAAGATTGCTTCTGTTTCATTTTTAAAAAATACTCTATTTTCAATATTCATGCGTTTACCTGATGAACATTTTAATGTACCGTAAATTTTGAGTTTAGCGTTCCCGCCAATTGAAATTTCATCGAAATTTATCAACATTTTTAATGCTTTTGAACGACCAAATTTTGTATTGGACAAGGTCAAGTGTTTAATCATCGTTTAACTATTTGGCATCATGGAAGATAATTCCTAAAGTGTGTCTAATTCCTGAGTGAACTTTTGAAACACCGTGTCGCATATTGGTTCGATAATAACCTTTTGTCCCTTTTACGGGTCGAAAATTAGTCGTAAAAATTAGAATATCTCCTTGATTTGGTGTTAAAACGATTGGAACAGACTGCATTCTCGGGCGTTGTTCTACCAAAACAAACTCCCCTCCTGTATAATCTTTTTGGGTTTGATTCAAGAAAATTACCATTTGAAATGGAAACCAAATATCGCCGTATAAATCTTGATGCAATGTATTATAGCCCCCTTCTGTGTATTTTAGGATTAAAGGGGTTGGTCTATTTTGTTCATTTTGATGACAAATTGCTAATAATTCATCATGATTTTCGGGAAATATAGTATTGATATTCAGCACATTCGACCAAATATTTGCCACTTTTGCTAAATGTGGATAGACATCATTTCGGAGTTTTTGAATGAGATTCGGAAGAGGATAATTAAAATATTTGTATTCACCCAAACCAAACTGATAACGAGCCATATTAATGGTAGAACGATAAATGGGCTTATCGTATAGTGTAATCAGTTCTTCACATTGAGCTTGACTAAGCACGGATTTTAAGGTAACAAAACCTTTATCGGATAATTCTGTGGAAGTATTTTTCCAATTGATATTTTCGAGCATCTTGAGCTAAATTTTATACAACAAAGGTATATTTAAGCTCAAGATGTTCTATTCTGAATTTTGCGGAATATTAAATCCTTTAGAAATATCTAAATACTCCTGATTTCCCATTTCCTGAGTCCATTTCATAACGAACCATGATTTGGTGAAAACCTTCATTCCCAACTAATGCAGTGCTATTTGATTTTGCAAAATCATAAGCATAACCGATTTGAAACTTTTTGAGTTGTACTTGAAATGACGCTAAAAAAGCATTGTTTGAAAGTTCTGAACCTGTATTTTGATACCAAACACCTATGCCAAATTTGTCATTTATCCAACCCGTAGCGTTTAGGTCAATACTGGTTTTTCCACCAATATTACTTGATTGTTTTCTAACTAAAGCACCTGTTTTTATCTTAAAATCATCATCAATGGTAAAAACATAACCCGCCGTTACAAAAAGTGGACGATTATAACTATCTGTTGCATTGAAGTTTAGCATAGAAACACCCAAGTAGGCGTCGTCATTGTTATAATAAATTCCGCCACCAAGACTTGAGTTAAAATTGGTACTTCCCACTCCTCCGCCAGAGGTACTGATAAAAGCAGGAACTTGGGTTACACCTGCTTGGACACCTATGGCAAGTTTTCCGTCATTTGGAAGCGTAAAACGATAAGCAAAATCTCCGTAAAGTCCTAAATTCCCTAAAACGCCACCTGTTGTTCCATTGCCCAATGCTTGTTCTGCATTATATGCTTGAAAACCAATCGCCATTTTGTCCTTCGCAATAGGCATATCAAAATTGAAATATTGTTGGGTAGTTGTAGCAACACCTAAAGCTCCAAACAATGGTCGCTTACGGTAAATTCCTGCAATACTTATTACTTCTCGACTACCCGCATAAGCAGGATTTACATTCAGAGGCATAAACGGATAAGTGATATATAATTGGTCTTGTTGAGCCATAGAACTCAATGCTTGCCCTAAAAAAATAATTATAAAAAGGTATTTGAGAGACTGTTTCATATTTGTATTTTCTTTGAACGCACAATTTACAAAAAAGCCTTGTCCTGATAAAACAGAACAAGGCTTTTAATTTAGAAGCTGTTTAAACTTTCGCAGGAAGTCTAATAAACAAATTTTCAAAAGATACCGAAAGTTTAAACAGCTTCTTGATATAATATCTGATTTTATACTGTTTTTCTATACTTAAATTTGAAGAACAAAATCACTAAAGATAGTAATAATGTGATGGCATTTGCCGCAATTACAGGAAAAGCATTTGACTTAATTCCGTAAACTAACCACATCACAACGCCTGCTGTGAAGAGTAAAAACATTGCCAAAGAAACGTCTTTCGCTGATTTGGTTTTATAGATTTGAATGACTTGGGGTACAAACGCTATCGTTGTTAAAATTCCCGCAACGTATCCTAAAGTTTCCATAATTTGATTGTGTTTGTGAGCTTTCCGCTTTGTAGCTCGTGATTATTTATATTCTTTTATCTGACGTAAAAATAACGGAAAAGTTATATAAAACATTCACTATACACGAAAATTCTTTAAATAATACAAAAAGTCATTTGTAAAATAAAAGGTTTGACGGTGAAATCGTCAAACCTTTTAGAAAAAGTAAAAATATGAGTACAAAATCATCCATTTGCTAACGTTAATTTATAATATGATGATGCGTTTGGCAGGTACACTTACACTTATAGATGACATCTTGTTACGTTTTTTACAAACTCCATTCTTTCTTATATTTACTTTTAATATCGTTATTTCCTATTTCAAATCGAACATTGGCTAACCCTAATTTGCAATTAGGGTTGATATGGTCATGCGTCTGTGACGCAACTGCAAATGGTGAAAATCTGCGACTTGTACCTTTTGCTATCTCAGTTTAATGACGCTTCGCTTAACATTTGCATCGGTGGGGGCATGATTACGCACGAAGTCTGGTGGGGACACCAGCCACGGACACAGGGGAACTTACCTTATTTGTCTTGGTCTAAATTCAATTTGCAGCCTTTCTTTTAGAAAGTCTTTCAGAACATAGACAATAATTCTTCTTTCATCTCTTGGATCATCAAGGAAGTATCTTGTATGGTCAGATGGTGAATTAGGATTTACTATTCTTAAAACTCTTTTTTTCCCTTGTATATCAGTAATTTCATCTCCATCTAAAATTTTCGTATCCCAACATACTATGCTGTGCAAGTATTCAAAAGAATGATTAAAATACTTATCAAGAAAATTTTTTAATTCGATATAATAAATTCTTGATTGATCAATGGTTAAATTATTTTTTTCTTTCACAAGAATGTCAATGCCCGTATTTGTATTATAGTCTATCATTTCGAAAGGAAATAACTCAGGTTCCAAGATAGAAAGTTGCATTAAAAGAGCGTGAACACCTGATTCGAGCTGAGGTTCATATAACTTAATTCCTTTAAATTCAGCTATTTTTTGCTTTAGTGCATACTTTTTTCTTCTGTCATATTCTCGTTTTTCTTTTTCCACAGTATCATATCCTTTGGCTTCTCCTTGCAACCAATCTAATATTGCATACTCTTCACTATTTAAAATTGATTCGTAAATATCTCTTACTTTCTTTTCAATATCCTGTAAAATTTCAGGTGTGGTAGCTTCTACGGATCCTCTATTTGCAGTCAACTTAAAATTCTGGCAATTAAAAAAAGCATGGAATTTTGTATATTCACTACCTTTTGATACTATCCATTCATTTTTTCTTTGAATTGGTATATAATCTTTTGTCAACCACAACCCATATCTATCTTGAATAGTATAGGATCCATCTGGTGCTTTATATCCCTGTCTTCTTAACATTGGATTGTAACCATACTTGATATATTTCCCTTCTACATAGAATACTGATTGGTATTTAATATGGGGGAAATTTGGAAGTGTTCCCGTTTCAATCCACTTTTTGCAAAAAAAATCAGGTGCATCATTATTATGAGTATCAAATAACTTATTAGCACTTTCACTTTCTTGGGGGAAAATATGCCCAAATACAATTACTTCTGGTACATCAACATCTAAACCTTTCAAGATGATTTTATAGTCGTCGAAAGTTTTCAAATCAAATATTTGGTCAATTGCACCAAATTTTGTTTTCCAGAGTATATAGTCTTTAAGTATTGCGTGTTTAAACACACTAAATTTATTTAGATTATATCCTATAATTTCAACTTTTGTACCTATTTTATCGCTTTCTGACTCTGTTATTGTGTATTCATAGGAAGGAATGATATTTTGATTTAGACTCTTATAAATATCGTTCATTGTTGCCTTTATACATTTATCATCTTTGTAAGTTATCAAATTTACCTGTCTACTATGAAAATACACTTTTGTACCATGTCCCTTTTCACCAATCGCATCACTATTTCCAATTTTAGTTGAATTACCTAAATCAAAAAAACTTTCTAACTCTGCTTCGTTCATACCTTTTCCATTATCCTCAATTACTACTCGAAAAAGATCTTCTCCATAATGATCAATAATATCAAAATATAAACGAATATTGTCTGCACGAGCATCAATACTATTACTTATTGCTTCTCTAACTATCTCAAGTGGATTAGCAAAATTATTAGCAATCTCTTTGAACTCGTTTACTTGATTTACTTTTGGTGTCTTTTTAATACTCATTTTCATAGCTTTTATGTTATTTCTAATGTTGTGACTAACTCTCAATCCATCAAAAGAGCTACTCACTCTTGGTGTTATTTTATGTTTTTTAAAACTATACATTCTATTTGCAATTTCCAAATATTATCACCGTTGTTGGTGGTGGAAAACACCAACAACGGCGGAAATTATCTCCATGAAATCACCGCAAAAAAGGGTAAAAAGAAGGTTTATCGCCCCTTTTGCCTTGTCCGAACAGGAATGTTCGGGTTACATCAATCGCTCGCATCTTGCGAGTGATAAGTATTCACAGGCTTCCAGCCTACCAATAGTCCAGAGGACTGAAAATAGTCGTTACTCCAACATCCGTTGTGGTCTCACTGGTTCAAGCGTCCTCGCTTGAACTGTTATTTTACCAATACCAATGCTTACGCACGAGTGGATTCAAGCGAGGACGCTTGAACCAGTGGGGTGGACAACACCAACAACGGCGGAAATTATCTCCACGAAATCAATGCAAAAAAGGGCAAAAAGAAGGCTTATAGCCCGTTTTTGCCCTCTCACTGGTTCAAGCGTCCTCGCTTGAACTGTTATTTTACCAATTTCAATGCTTACGCACGAGTGGATTCAAGCGAGGACGCTTGAACCAGTGGATAGTCCAGAGGACTGAAAATAGTCGTTACCCGCAAGATGCGGGCAACTGATACGAAGCAACACAAAAAAGGGGCAAAAAGAAGGTTTATCACCCCTTTTTGCCCTTTTACGAACAGGAATGTTCGAGTTACAATTATCTCATCAAAGTCATACTACGCACAAATTCTTTTCCGTTTGATAGCTTAACCATGTAGAAATACGTTCCGTCTGGCAAGCCTGTTTTACCTGTCAGATTCGCTCCTTGGTTGGCAGTTCCGTCCCAATTGTTTTGGTAGTCTTCTTGGGCGTAAACCAATCCTCCCCAACGGTTATAAATTTGTAGATTTATTGTTAAAGTCTTGTCGTTCAAGTTTATCACAAATAAATCATTGATACCGTCTCCGTTTGGCGAGAAACCTTCTGGAATGAATATTTCCTTCGGTTCGTCCACTGGTTTTTGTACGCTTTGCACTCTAATTGGCGTTGGTTTCGAGTCGTCGGTTGGGTCATTATTGCCGTCTGGATTTACGTCAAATCCATTATTCGACAAGTCTTGTACCACAATGGTTCCCGCTTTGGCTACTCCCGTTGCTGAGTTATAGAATGTATCAACTTTGGCAGTGCTAAAATCAACTCTAACGGTAAATTGCAAACTTTTCACTTTACCTGTCAACAAACGGCTTTGCGTTTCTACCAAGAGTCGATTGTTAGTTCGTCCATCATAATTAGGATTTACTACCAATCCAGAATCAGCCTTTAACCCATTGACATTCAAAATATTAACTCCATTATTAGTAAACACATCGTCCAAATTATCTAATACTTGAATTTGCTCAAAGTCGGCATTACCCACGTTTACCAATCTGAAATCGTAAGTAATATCATACGTTTTGCCTTCTACCAAAACAGGAATGCGTGCTTCTTTGCACAATGCCAACATTGGTTTTTGAGCAATTTTGATACTGTCTTTTCCGCAATCTGTTACGATAAAATAAGCTGCCGTCGAAGGTTCTGACTTACAAGTATTCAACTCGCAAGTTGCCGTAAATTGGTATTGCGTTTTGGTTGGTTTTACCAAAATTTGCTGTCCAACTTGACCATCCGACCACGTTACTTTTCCGCCTTCGCAACCGTGAGCCGTCAATACTTCCGACTCGCCTACGCACAAACGCTCTCGTCCACACGTAACCACTGGCGTTGAAATACCAACTTTTACGGTCACTTCGTTTGAATTGGCACTTTTACAAGTTCCTGACTGACAAATCGCTGAGTAGGTCGTCGTTACATTTGATTTTTCCGTTATCGAATTACCCGTTTTTCCGTTGCTCCAAACTATCGTTCCTTTACAATTTGTTGCCGATAATATTACGCTATCACCTTTGCAAATTTGCGTTTTATTGATGGTTACCACTGGTACAGTTGGTAAGCTCACTGTCAATTTAACTTCTTTCGATACGTTACTGATACAGCTAATGGTATATTCGCAATTGCTTGATTTTTGGCAAGTATTGTAATATACGCAAGTGGCTGTGTAAACGGAAGTTACACTTGGACTTACGGTAATTGATTTACCTTTTTGTCCATTCGACCAATTGACTTCTCCCACGCAACCCAAAGCCGTTAAAATAGCACTTTCTGAGCAACTCAAATTGGTTTCGCTCGTAATAATGACTGGTGCGGTTTTGTCGCACGGTAATTTTGCACGAACTACGCAACTGGCTTCGTCGTCTTCTTTTCCGTCCCATTTGCCATTATTTGGCGTTGAATCTGGGTCTGGTTGGTCAGATTTTGTTACCTGTGCTTTGTTAATTAAGTTGCCTTCTTTCGTTACCAAAACTTTGTAACCGAATACTGCAAAACCTTTTTTCTCAATACTTGGCACTTTGAAAGTAATTACGTTTCCAACAAGTGTTCCGTTATTCGATTCTAACAGTTGCAAACCGTCTGGCAAAATATCCGAAATCTCTACGTTAGTTGCTTCCGAAGGACCTTCATTATCCACTTGAACCATGTAAATTAAGGTATCGCCAACGGTTACATCGGTATGATTTACGATTTTATTCAAGCTCAAATCGGCTTCTTGACCGATTAAAGTCACCACGCCCACATCGTCCTGACCGTCTTCTGTGCCTGTATTTGGTTGAGAATCTGGGTCGTATTGACGAGTATCGTAAATTTCAGCTTTGTTCGTAATTAAACCGCCTTTCAATACTTTCGCTTTGAAAGTTAAATCAACGTAAGTATTTGCTTCAATTTGAGGAATTGTTCTTGACAATAACGCTCCATTCAATAGACTGAAATCATCATTGCTTGCCTCTACGTAAGCTAATTCAAGCGGTAAGTAATCTTTCACAATGGTATTCCTTGCTAATCCTGGCCCTGCGTTATATACACGTAGCGTAAAGGTTACATCTTCGCCAACTTTTGGTTTAGTGTTTGAAACAAATTTCTCTAAACTCAAATCCGAACCTTTGTCGTTGATAACCACATAATCGGTATCGTCTTCGCCATCTTCTGTTCCTGAGTTCGGACAAGAATCTGGGTCGAATTGGTCAGATTTTATAATTTCAACTTTGTTGGCTATCGGCTTTTGGCTATCAACTTTCGGTAAGATTTTCGCTATGAAAGTCAATTTCTCTTTTTTATCTACTTCTACCGAATCCAATTTTGCAATCAACGCTCTTGATGTTTCATTGTATTCAAAATCATTTGAAGAAATGAATTTCAAGCCTTCTGGTAAAATATCTCTTACATGAACATTGGTAGCAGTATTCGTTCCCGAATTGCTAACTGTAATGGTATAAGTTACGTTTTGCCCAACATTGGCATTCCAAGGACTTGCGTCTTTTCTCAAACTCAAATCTGCCGTTCCTGCATTGATAGTTACACTTGCTTCGTCGTCTTCGTCATTGTCCGTTCCGTTAGCAGGTGTTGAGTCTGGGTCGAATTGGTCAACTTCGATGATTTGAGCGTGGTTAGTTATGAATGATGAGTTATGAGTTATGAGTGTTTTGAATTCCCATGTTTTACTTTCACCCGCTTTAATACTGTCCACCGAAAGCGTCAATTTGCCTTTGTTATTGACAACATCATCATCTGACGAAACGAATTTCAAGCCTGTTGGTAAAATATCTTGAACCTTCACATTCGTTGCCGTGAGTGGTCCTACATTTTTCACTACGATGGTATAAGTAACCGTTTCGCCCGCATTTACGTTGTATTTATCCACTTTTTTCTTCAAACTCAAATCAGCAGATTGAATACAAACGCTCACAGAGTCCATATCATCTTCGATTTTAGCGATACCATTTCCGACCTTAGAATCTGGGTCAAATTCAGCAGCTTTCCAAATTTCAGCTTTGTTCGTCAACGTACAAGATTGGGCAAAACGAGTAACTACACCCACAAAAGTTAATGACACAGAATCATTCGGAGCAATCACAGGAATTGGCAATAAATTACGCAATACGCCTTTTTGCTGAACAAAATCAAAGCTTTCTTTGAATTCAAGACCTGCTGGTAAATAATCTTGCACCTGTACGTTGGTAGCTTCGTCTGGACCTGCATTGCGTACCGTGAGCGTATAAACCAACTCGTCTCCTAAATTTGGTTTTGTATTATCCACTGTTTTACGTAAACTCAAATCCGCTTGTTTTCCATTAATCATCACGCTTGCTTCATCGTCTTCGCCTTTATCGATTCCATTTCCGTGTGGCGAATCTGGGTCGAATTGGTCAGCTTTATTGATTTCCGCTTTGTTGATAATGGCATTTGTTGTAGTGGTACGAGCAATAAATTCTACCGTTTGCGAAGTTCCTGCGGCAATGGCTGGAATTGTAGCTAAATATGTCGTGCCACTTAACAGACTGAAGTCTGTGCTACTCACAAAAGTCAAGCCCGTTGGCAATACGTCTTTTACCTCCACATTGGTTGCCATGGCAGGTCCTGCATTATAAACAGTGAGCGTATAAGTTACGGTTTGTCCTTTCAATGGCGAACGATTCGAGACGTTTTTCTTCAAACTCAAATCTGCAATTTGTGGCATTACCGCAAAATATCCAACATCATCCTGACCGTCTGCCGTACCTGTGTTTGGTTGAGAATCTGGGTCAAACTGGTCGGCTTTCGTGATTTCAGCACGGTTAATAATGGTATTGGCAACTTCTTCGCCACCTACGCCCGTGATTTTTACTTTGAATTTCAGTTTTACCGAACTTCCAACTTTGATTGAATCAATAGTTTTTGACACAAGAGTATTTCCAGACAGGCTGAAGTCTGCGGCAGGCGTCCCTGTGCTACTTAAAAACTGAATTCCTTTTGGTAAAACGTCGCTTACTTGTACGTGCGTAGCAATGCCCGGCCCTGCGTTGCGAACTTCTAATACATACGAAATTGTATCACCCACATTTGGCGTGGTGGCGTAACCGTCCACTCCTTTAATAAGGCTCAAATCTGCTTGGTCACCGTTGAGCATTGCACAGGCTTCGTCATCTTCACCGTTGCCAGTTCCATTTCCTACTTGTGAATCTGGGTCAAATTGGTCGGCTTTGAAGATTTCAGCACAGTTCATAATCATGCCTTTGTCTTTTACTTTGGCAATAAAAATCAAGGTATCTGCTTTATTTGGAGCAATTTTCAAGATTTTACGAGAAATCAAGGCTGAACCTGTCATCGTAAAATCGGTACTTGCTACAAATCCTAAACTTGCTGGCAACACATCACGAACCACTACATTGGTTGCGGTGTCTGCTCCTGCATTTTTCACAATTAATTTATAAGTAACCTGTTCGTCCAAATTAGCGTTTGGTTTATTAACCAATTTAATCAAACTCAAATCTGCCGATTGTCCGCCAATGCTTACTGAATCTTTGTTGTTTTTAAGATTCGGGTCGAATTGGTCGGATTTAGTTATCGAAGTTCGGTTTTCGATTCTCGATGTTGGGTTTACTCCGCTTTGTAGTTTTGTTACTAAGGTTAAAATCTTACTTTCACCTACTTTAACACTATCAATATTTGCCGTTAAAATTGTTCCTGATAAACTGAAATCTTTGCTATTGACAAACGTTAATCCTTCTGGCAAATAGTCTTTCACTTCAACATGAGTGGCAAGATTTGGCCCGTTGTTTTTCACCGTAATCGTGTAAGTGAAATTCTCGCCTACGTTTGGTTTACGATTAGAAACCGTTTTCTTGATTTCCAAATCTGCGGACTCTCCTCCTATCGTTGCCGTTGCTTCATCATCTTCACCTTTTCCTGTACCATTTCCATGTTCAGAATCTGGGTCAAATTGGTCAGCTTTGGTAATTTCAGCCTTATTTATCATACTTCCTCCTGATGAAATTTTGGCGGTGTATGTATAAATCTTACTATCTCCTGCATTGATTCTTCCGATTTTTAGTGTCATTGTATCGCCCGACAGACTAAAGTCCGTGTTACGAACAATGCTGATACCTTTCGGCAAGTAATCTTTTACCTCAACATTAGTCGCATTATCGTTGCCGTCGTTAGTTACGGTAATGGTATAAGCTACTTCCGAACCAATCGTTGCCGTGGCATTTGAAACGGTTTTCTTCAAACTCAAATCTGCTGTCGGAACAGTGATAGTTGCTCTACTTTGGTCGTCTTGACTGTCTTCTGTTCCTGTATTTGGCTGAGAATCATTATCAAATTGGTCAGCTTTTGTAATTTCAGCACGGTTTGTTAGTTGTGAGTTAGTGAATTTGTGGTAGAAATCTTTTGTCACCATTGCTACCATCGTCAAAGTAACAGTCTGATTCACTGCAATTTGAGGAATATTTCTACTTACATATACCGAATCTGTAACTTTCAAGAAATCAGGACCGGCAGGCGTTCCTGTACTAACAAATACCAAACCTTTCGGCAAATAATCTTTCACCTGTACATTGGTGGCAATGCTTGGGCCTGCATTATTGATTTTGATGGTAAATGTAGTTGTCTTACCAACGTTTACAAATTGGTCTGCCACAGTTTTCACCAAGCTCAAATCTGCTTGTTCACCACCAACGGTAATTCTTGCGTTATCATCTTCACCATCTTCTGTTCCAGAATTTGGTTTAGAATTAGGGTCATAAACGTCAGATTTCACAATTTCAGCTTTGTTCAAAATCATGCCTTCTTTCGTAACACGAGCCACGAAATACAAGGTATCTACCTGATTTGGAGCAACTGTAATGGCTTTGCTTGTCAACACCACATCATTTGCCATTGTAAAGTCTTCGGCAGGCGTTCCTGTGCTACTGATGAATTCTAAACCTGACGGTAAAACGTCTTTTACAACCACATTCGTAGCTGAGTCTGGCCCTGCATTTTTCACGACCAATTTAAACGTAATATTTGTTCCGATATTGGTTGTTTTGCGGTCGGCTAATTTTTGCAAACTCAAATCTGCCACACGAGGTTTCACGGTTACACCACCAGTATCATCTTGTCCATCTTTCATTCCTGTATTGGGTTGAGAATCTGGGTCATACTGGTCAGATTTTGAAATTTCAGCACGATTCGTAAAAACCGAAGCTCCCGTTACACGACCTTTGAAAGTCAGAATTTTCGTTGAATCAGCTCCAATTTTGTTGATTGTTCCAAATAAGGTACTACCCAAATTATCAAAATCATCGCTTTGCATAAATTCAATTTCTTTCGGCAATTTATCTTTTACCTCCACATTGGTAGCAGCGTCTGGGCCTGCATTATGTATTGTAATTGAGTAAGTGATAATATCGCCAACATTTGGACGTTGGTCTGACACCGTTTTAAGCAAACTCAAATCTGCTTGCTCGCCATTTACCAAAACCCCTGCTTCGTCGTCTTCTCCCTTTTCTGTGCCATTTCCATGTTCAGAATCTGGGTCAAATTGGTCAGCTTTTGAAATTTCAGCTTTGTTAATAATTCCACCTGAAGTCAAGATTTTAACTGTAAATGTTACCGAGCGACTTGTTCCTGCATTAATTAATGGAATGGTATTTCGCAAAGTATCTCCCGACTTTAACCAGCCTCCACCAGACACATATTGTAAGCCTTTCGGCAAAATATCTTGAATCTGTACGTTGGTGGCATTGCTTACACCATCATTGGTAACCGTGAGCGTATAGTCAATGGTTTCGCCAACTTTCGGCTTACGATTTGAGGCTGTTTTCGTCAAACTCAAATCGGTAAATTGGATTTTAATTTCCCCATCATCTGTATCATCTTGACCATCGCCATAACCTGTATTTGGCTGTGAGTCAGGGTCATATTGGTCAGATTTAATTACTTCCGCAAAGTTTTTCACCGATGAGCCACGAGCCATCGCTAAGGCAGAAACTCTGTTCTTCACGGTTAAAGTCACGGTGGTATTCGGTAAAATTTGTGGAATAATTTTACTTACTAAAGTGCTATCATTTGACATCGTCCACTCTCCAACGTTACTTACTACAAATTGTAAACCTCTCGGCAAATAATCTTGTACCTGTACATTCGTCGCTGTGGATGGTCCACTATTTTTTATTTTGATAGAATACGTGACAATATCCCCCACATTTGGCAATTGATTGTCCACGTCTTTGGTTAAACTTAAATCTGCCGATTGACCACCCACAATTACTGAAGCTTCATCATCTTCTCCATTCTGTAAGCCGTTATTTGGCTCAGAATCAGGATCTAATTGGTCAGATTTTGAGATTTCAGCTCTATTTGTAATTGCTACGGACAAGGCTGTACGTGCTATAAATCTCAATGTATCAGCCTTTCCATTATCAATTTTAGCGATGTTTTTACTCAATAAAACACCATTATTATTGACGAAATCATTGCTTGAAACGAATTCTAAACCCGTTGGTAAAATATCACGAACTTGGACATTTGTTGCAAAGTCAGGCCCATCATTTTTCACAACCAATTTATACTCAAATGGTTGACCAATTTGTGGCGTAGGATTTGACACTAATTTACGCAAATTCAAATCTGCAACTCTTACCCGAATATCCACATGGTCGGTATCATCTTCGTCATTGCCTGTTCCGTTATTTGGTTGAGAATCAGGGTCTGGCATATCGGAATCCGTAATTTCTGCCTTGTTCACAAAGTAAACTGGCAATAAATTATTTGATGCAACATTGTCTAAAACGGTTTTTTTGATTTTCGCTGTAAAGGTCAATTTTACAGTTGAATCCTTTTTGACATTGAAAATGGTTGCCGATAATGTTCCTGCTGTATTGGTGAAATATTTACTCGAAATAAATTCAATACCAGTTGGCAAATAATCTTTTACGGTAAATTCTCCAACGGCATCAGGACCTGCATTTCTTACCGAAATCGTATAAGTAACTGTTTGCAAAGAAGTTACCACAGAATCAGAAACTATTTTGGTCAAGCTCAAATCTGCCGAACGCCCAAATGTACTTACTTCCGAACGGTCGTCTTCGGTATTATTTGTCCCGTTACCAACCTTAGAATCTGGGTCGAATTGGTCGGCTTTACTAATTTCAGCAGCATTCAAAATATTTCCTGCTTGCGTAATTTTTGCAATAAACGACAGCGTGCGAGATGTACCTCCCAATAATGCAGGAATCGTTGCGGTTAATGTTCCGTTATTATTCGTGAAATCGGTTGGATTTACCAATTCTAAACCTTGTGGCAATATGTCTTTTACTTCAACATTGGTTGCCGTTGAAGGGCCTGCATTACTTACCGTCAAACGATAAGTTACTAATGAACCTTTCGTTACAGAAACTGCTCCGTCGATGGTTTTCTTCAAGCTCAAATCTGCTTGTTGAATATTGATAACGGCATCATCGGTATCATCTTGCCCATCATCTACTCCGCTATTTGGCTGAGAATCAGGGTCGTACTGGTCAGCTTTGGTTATTTGTGCTTTATTCGCAATTGTGGTTGAATTAGTTGGAGCTAATACTTTCGCACTGAAAATTAGTGTTTTTGTTTCCTTTACTGCGATGCTTGCAAAACTTGAACTCAATACGTTTCCTACCTTATCAAAATCTCCTACCGAAACTATTTCTAAACCGCTTGGTAAAATATCTTGAACTTCCACATTGGTTGCCACCGAAGGTCCTGCATTAGTAACTTTGATGGTATAAGTCACCACATCACCTACATTTGGATCGGCAGGCGTTCCTGTTGCATTATCAACGTCTTTACGCAAACTCAAATCTGCTTGTTGACCATTTAAAACTACACCTCCGTTATCATCTTGCCCGTCAGACGTGCCTGTATTCGGTTGTGAATCAGGGTCGAATGTTTCAGATTTGAATACTTCTGCTTTGTTTATTAGCGTGACAGGTTGGGAAACCTGTGCTACAAATGACAACGCAACACTATCTCCGTTTGCTATCGTTGAGATGTTTTTACTTAATAAATTTCCATCTCCTAATAAACTAAAATCGCTCGAACTTACGAACACTAAACCTGCTGGCATATAATCTTTTGCCTGTACATTTTGAGCAGCATCTGGTCCCGAGTTTTTCACATAAATGGTAAACGTTACGTTACTTCCCACGCTTGGCAAACGGTTTGAAACCACTTTGCGTAAACTTAAATCTGCTGCTTTTTGCGTTGAAATTATTACCGAATCACGATTATTTTTCGTGTCTGGGTCGGCTTGGTCAGCTTTTACGATGATACCCGTATTTTGGATTGAACCCGACTTTGTAATCTTCGCAATGACTGTTAAAGTTTGCGTTGTACCAACCGCCAAACTACCGATTCCCGCCGTAATTTTTCCGTTTACATTCAAGAAATTCACGCCCGAAACGAACGACAAACTATTTGGTAATGAATCTGTTACTACTACATTGGTGGCTAAACTTGGGCCATTATTTTTTACTGTAATGGTATAAGTAATGTTATCGCCAACATTATAAGGCCCTGCCGAAACCGATTTTTTGATTGCCAAATCGGAAGCTTGGGTCGTGAAACTTACGCCGTCGGTATCGTCTTCACCATTTTCTGTTCCATTATTTGGAGAAGAATCTGGGTCGAATTGGTCAGCTTTGGTAATTTCAGCTTTGTTGGTAAGTTGTGAATTAGTGACGGTCGGCGTTCCGATTTGTGAATTAGTGATTGAAAAATTATTCTTCGCTAAAAATGTTAATGCAACGGTTTGCCCAACTTTTACAGTGTCAATATTTCCAATCAAAACGTTACCTGCGGACAGGCTGAAGCCTGTGCTACTCACAAATTGCAAACCTGCTGGCAATACGTCTTTTACCTGTACATCCGTTGCGGTATTTGGACCTGCATTGCTTACCTTGATGGTGTAAGTAACGGTTTCGCCTAAATTTGGCGAAGTGTTCGAGATATTTTTCTGCAAACTCAAATCAGCTTGTTGTCCGTTCAAAATCACACGTCCAATATCATCTTGACCGTCTTCTGTTCCTGTATTGGTTTGAGAATCAGGGTCAAATTGGTCTGAGGCGATAATTTCTGCTTTATTCACAATTGCACCTGCTTTGGTAACTTTTGCTACAAAACTCAATTTTGCCGTTCCATTTGGTGCAATGGCTGTGATGTTTTTAGAAATCAATGCTCCACTATTATCGGTAAAATCAATTGGTGAAAGTAATTCTAAACCTGCTGGTAAAATATCTTTCACTCGCACATTGGTTGCTGTGTCAGGACCAATATTTGTTACCGTCAAAGTAAATGTTACGGCATCACCCACATTTGCCGATGGATTACTCACCGTTTTTGTCAAACTCAAATCTGCTTCTTGCGAACCAATCGTTACTCGGTCTTGGTCATCTTCACCATTTTCTGTTCCGTTGTTTGGTTTAGAATCTGGGTCGAATTGGTCAGATTTACTTATTTCAGCACGGTTTGTTATTTGTGATTGAGTGAATTGTGAATTAGTGATTTTTGCTACAATGGTCAAAATCTTCGTTTCACCGCTGGTAATACTTGGAATTTGAGCCGTTAGAATTGTTCCTTGTTGGATAAAATCGCTACTATTTACAAAAGTCAAACCTGCTGGTAGATAATCTTTTACCTCCACATTGGTTGCTGTTGAAGGTCCTGCATTAGAAACGGTTATCGTATAAGTGAAATTTTTCCCTACATTTGGTTTCGTATTCGAGACAGTTTTCTTCAAACTCAAATCTGCTTGATTGACTCTTACAATTACGCTGTCGGTATCATCTTCTCCGTTTTCAGTTCCGTTATTTACCTTAGAATCAATATCATACTGGTCAGATTTTGAAATTTGGGCTTTATTAACCTTTTGACCTGTTTCCGTAATTCTTGCCTTGAATGTTACCGTTTGAGAACCTCCCACTGCCACCGTTGGAATCTTCCATAAAAGTGTATCCGAATTAAACTTGAAGTCTTCGGCAGGCGTTCCTGTTGAACTTACAAAAATAACTCCCGACACCAACACATCTTTCACTTGTACGTTGGTGGCAATGTCTGGTCCCGCATTGGCAACCGTGATACTGTACGTTACTTCATCGCCCACGTTGATTACTGGTTTGTCAACCGTTTTACGCAAACTCAAATCGGCAGTTTGTGGCACGATGGTAATTTTATCGGTATCATCTTGCCCGTCTTCCGTTCCAGAATTTGGTTTAGAATCTGGGTCAAATTGGTCAGATTTCGTGATTTGAGCCTTGTTTATGATTGATACAGGTTGGGAAACCTGTGCTACAAATGTCAAATCTTTAATTTGATTTACCGAAATACTGTCAATATTTGCCGTTAAAGTATCGCCATTTTTCACTACATCGTTCGATGAAATAAACGTTAAACCACTTGGTAAAATATCCTTCACCTGTACGTTGGTCGCCTTACTTGGCCCTGCATTAGAAATCCGTAAAGTATAGGTAATAATATCACCCACGTTTGGACGAATATTTGACGCTAATTTATCTAAACTTAAATCCGCTTGCTGACCGCTAATCGTTACTGAACCAATATCATCCTGACCGTCTTCTGTGCCTGTATTTGGCTGAGAATCTGGGTCATAAGTATCTGCTTTTACAATCTCAGCTTTATTGGTAATGCGTCCCGTCTGTGTAATTCTTGCCTTGAACGTTAATACTTCTGGCGTGCCTTTTATGACAATCGGAAGCGTTTTGCTTAACAAAACATTACCTGCCGATAGAGTGAAGTCTGTACTACTAACAAACTCTAAACCAATCGGTAAAATGTCTTTTACCTGTACGTTGGTTGCCATATCACCACCCGCATTATTTACGGTTAAAGTAAAAGTAACAACGTCTCCTACATTAGCATTTGGATTACTCACCGATTTGGTCAAACTTAAATCTGCTTGACGAATTCTTACCGTTGCGGAATCTTTATCGTTGGTCGTAACTAAATCTGGAATTTGTGGATTAATGAGTTGTACCACATTTTTCAGCGTGTTACTAAACGCACTCACTTTTGCTTTGTAAGTCAATGTTTTTGTATCGCCTACTAACAAATTTTGAACTTGGCTCGTTAGCGTATTTCCTTGACTTACAAAGTCAGAGCTGCTTATAAACGTTAAACCCACAGGTAAAATATCTTTCACCGTTACGTTACTTTGGGCATCCGTTCCGTTGTTTTTAACCTTGATGGTATAAGTAATTACATCTCCAACATTGAAAACCGAATCAGAAGCAATTTTCTGAATTGATAAATCTGCTGAACGCCCGTAAACGCTTGTGCTGTCGGTATCGTCTTCGCCATTTTGTGTACCGTTGTTTGGTTTTGAATCCAAATCAAATTGGTCAGCTTTGGTGATTTCAACTTTGTTCGTAACAGTCACGGATTGGGCAATCCGTGCTACATATACAAATTCTTTTGTACTTCCAACTGATAAATTCTGGATTGTGCCTGTTAAAGTTCCTCCGTTATTTACTACGTCATTTGACGAAATGAAGGTCAAACCACTTGGCAAAATATCTTTAATTTCAACATTAGTTGCCGTTGAAGGTCCTGCATTGGTAACTTTTAAACGATACGTTAAAACATCGCCTACGTTAAATACCGCAGCTCCTTGTGCGTTAATTATCGAAGCATTATCCACTGATTTCTTGATACTTAAATCAGCAATTTGTGGTTTCACGATGGCATCATCTGTATCATCTTGACCGTCATTTACGCCCGTATTTGGTTGAGAATCAGGGTCAAATTGGTCAGCTTTTGAGATTTCAGCTTTGTTCGTGATGATTACAGGTTGCGAAACCCGTGCTACAAAAGTTAATACTTTTGGCGTTCCAACTTGAACTGTTAAAGGCGTTGTATTCTTTAATGTATCACCTGACAGACTGAAGTCTGTGCTACTTACAAATTGTAAACCTGCTGGTAAAATATCCTTCACTTGTACACCCGTAGCCACGTCTGGACCTGCATTGCGGACTGTGATTGAATAAGTAACCGTTTCTCCTACATTTGGTGCGGCATTTGAAACCGATTTCTCTAAACTCAAATCAGCTTGTTGTCCACCGATAATTACACCACCTGTATCATCTTGACCGTCTTCTGTTCCTGTATTCGATTGAGAATCAGGGTCGAATGTATCAGATTTTGAAATTTCAGCTTTGTTAATAATTGCTCCATTCGTTGTAACCTGTGATACGAATGTCAATTGAACGCTATCGTTCGGAGCAATTTTATTGATATTATTGCTTGTTAAAGTTGTTAATGACAGACTGAAGTCTGTGGTACTAACAAATAATAATCCCGATGGTAATACGTCTTTCACCTGCACATTTCTGGCGGTATCTGGCCCTGCATTTTTAACGGTAATGGTATAAGTAATTTGGTCGTTTACATTTGGCAAACGATTACTTACAGCTTTTGTCAAACTTAAATCTGCGGCAGGTTGTGTACTAATTACTTCATTATCAGTATCATCTTCCCCATTTTCTGTTCCATTATTTGGACTCGAATCTGGGTCGAATTGGTCAGATTTGGTAATCTGTGCTTTGTTATTTATCGTTCCAGATTGCGTAATTTTCGCTTGGAAATTTAACACTACACTTGTACCACTTGCCAAACCTGCAATGTTCGCTTTGAGCGTACCTGCATTGTTGACAAAAGAATTGCCAGCAAGCGTTCCTGTACTCACAAAGTTTAATCCCGCTGGTAATACATCTGTTACCTCAATATTAGTCGCTAAATCTGCTCCTGCATTATTTACCTTGATTGAATAAGTAACAATATCACCCACATTATAAGGCCCTGCTGAAACTGTTTTTTGCAAACTCAAATCTGCTTGTTGCGTCTGAATGGTTACGCCATTTTGGTCGTCCTGTCCGTCTTTTGTTCCTGTATTTGGCTGAGAATCAGGGTCAAATTGGTCATATTTTGAAACTTCTGCACGGTTTTCTATCGCACCCGCTTGTACTACTTTCGCTTGGAATGTCAAACTAACTGCATTTCCAACGGCAATTGAATCCACATTTTTAGAAGTCAAGGTATCGTTAGAATTCGTAAAATCTGCACTCGCTACGAAGTCTAAACCTGTTGGCAAAATATCTTTTACTTGTACATTTGTCGCTTTATTTGTCCCTGCGTTAAATACTTTCACGGTGTAAGTAATCACTTCGCCAACGTTTGGTTTTAAGTTAGAAACCAATTTTTCTAAACTCAAATCTGCTTGTTGAGCGTTGATTAACACACCATCGGTATCATTTTCATTATTCTCAGTTCCGTTGTTTGGTGTTGAATTCGGGTCTGCTTGGTCAGATTTTGTAATTTCTGCTTTGTTCAAAATATCACCCGCCTTCGTCACTTTTGCCGTGAAAGTCAGAGAAACTTCTTGACCAAAAGCAATTAATGGTAAATTATTAGAAGTCAGCACATTAACCGACGTTTGGGTAAAATATTGAGCGGCAGGCGTTCCTGAGTTTACAAACGTCAATCCATCTGGCAAAATATCTTTTACCTGTACGTTAGTTGCATTGTCAGGTCCATTATTTTTAACCTTGATGGTATAAGTAATGGTTTCGCCAACTTGTGGATTGGTTTTGCTTACGGTTTTGGTCAAACTCAAATCTGCCGCTCTTGGGAAAACACGCACCGAATCTGTATCATCTTCACTATCATACGTTCCTGAATTCGGGTTTGAATCTGGGTCAAATTGGTCAGATTTTGAGATTTCGGCTTTGTTAGTAAGATTGACAGATTGAATAATTTTTGCTACAAAAGTTACTGCTTTCTTTTCTCCATTCGCAATATTTGGAATTTGAGCCGTTAGCGTTGAACCTTGTTGAATGAAATCCGAACTACTCACAAATTGCAAGCCCGCAGGCAAAATATCTTTCACCTCAACGTTGGTTGCGGTACTTGGTCCTGAGTTAGTAACTTCAATGGTATAAGTCACATCTTCACCAACGTTTGGCTTGGTATTCGAGACTAATTTCTTCAAACTTAAATCCGCTTGCTGACCGCCAATGGTTACGCCACCTGTATCATCTTGTCCGTCTTCTGTGCCTGTATTTGGTTGAGAATCAGGGTCAAATTGGTCAGATTTCGTAATTTCAGCTTTGTTAATAATTACACCTGCTTGCGTTACTTTTGCCACAAATGTTATTGTTCTGTTTGTACCAGAAGCTAAATTGGCAATCGTAGTTTTGAGTGTTCCTGCTGGATTTTCTACGAAATTCAACGAACTAACAAACTGTAAACCTGCTGGTAAAACGTCGGTAATTTCAACATTTGTTGCCGCACTTGAACCTTCGTTAGTTATTGTAAGTGAATACGTTATGTTTGAACCAACCGTTGGACTTGGATTTGAAACGGTTTTCAATAATTTCAAATCTGCCGTTTGAATCGTCAGAATGGCATCATCTGTATCGTCTTGACCATCTGACGTTCCAGAATTTACTTGTGAGTCAGGGTCTTGCTGGTCAGCTTTTGAGATTTCTGCTTTGTTAATTATTTGTGTGTTAGTACCTATTGGAGCTAAAACTTTTGCTTTGAAAGTAACTATTTTTGGCGTTCCAATTTGTACTGTTCCAATTTGTGCTTTTAATGTATCAGTTCCAAACAGAGTAAAGTCTGCGGCAGGCGTTCCTGTGCTACTTACAAATTGTAAACCTGCTGGCAAAATATCTTTCACCTCAACGCCCGTAGCCGTTGAAGGTCCTGCGTTATTTACTGTGATTGAATAAGTGACAATATCACCCACATTTGGATTAAACTTGTCAATATCTTTCTTCAACGACAAATCCGCTTGTTGACCGCCAATAGTTACGGCATCGGTGTCATCTTCGTTATTATCTGTTCCGTTATTTGGCTGAGAATCAGGGTCAAACTGGTCAGATTTAATAATTTGAGCCTTATTCGTGATGCTTCCAGAAGCTACAACTTTGGCTTTAAAAGTAAGTGTTGCCTGTCCATTTACCGCAATTTGAGCAATATTATTAGACGTTAAAATTCCACCACCCGACAGACTAAAGTCTGTGCTACTTACAAAAGTTACACCCGTCGGTAAAATATCACGTACCTGTACATTTGTAGCAGGGTCTGTTCCTGCATTTTTTACCGTAATGGTATAAGTGATTTCGTCACCCACATTTGGTTGCTGATTCGATACGGTTTTCGTCAAACTCAAATCGGCAACTTGTGGTTTCACAACGGTTGAATCTGTATCATTCTGACCATCTTCTGTTCCTGTATTTGGTTGAGAATTAGGGTCAAATTGGTCAGCTTTTGAAATTTCTGTTTTATTAACAATCTTCTGAGAACCAATCACTTTGGCAACAAAAGTCAAGACTTTTTTCGCTCCATTTGATAAAGTTGGAATCTCCGCCAATAAAATTGAACCTTGCGACGTAAAATCAGAACTACTTACAAATTGTAAACCCGCAGGCAATACGTCACGCACCTCAACATTGGTGGCATCACTTGGTCCATTATTGCTTACAGAAATCGTGTAAGTCACATTATCACCCACATTTGGACGTGCATTATCAACGGTTTTCGTTAAACTTAAATCAGCTTGCTGACCACCAATCAAGACTCCACCTGTATCATCTTGACCGTCTTCTGTTCCTGTATTTGGTTGAGAATCTGGGTCAAATTGGTCAGCTTTTGAAACTTCTGCTTTGTTCAGAATTGCTCCCGATTGAGTGACTTTCGCAACAAAGGTTACGCTACGGGTTACACCCACAGGAATATTGATAATTGTTCCTGTCAATGTTCCGTTATTGTTCGTTAGTAATGAGCCGGCAGACGTTCCTGTTGAAACAAATTCTAAACCTGTTGGCAATACGTCTTTTACCTCAACATTCGTGGCTACGTTAGGACCTTCATTTGTTACTGAAATCGTGTAAGTAATGTTTTCGCCAACACTCGGATTCGTTTTACTTACCGTTTTTACTAAACTTAAATCTGCAATCTGAGGAGTCAAAACAGCATCATCGGTATCATCTTGACCGTCTTCTGTACCTGTATTTGGTTGAGAATCAGCATCAACTTGGTCAGCTTTTGAAATTTCCGCCTTGTTAATTATTTGTGAATTAGTGAATTGTGAGTTAGTGATTGGTGTCAGTACCTTAGCTTTAAATGTTAGAACTCTTGGCGTTCCAATGCCTAATGTCAGCGGTGCAGAAGTTATCAAAGTATCACCCGATTTTATAAAATCAGTAGAACTGACAAACTGTAAACCAGCAGGTAAAATATCTCTAACCTCAACGCCTGTACCAACACTTGGCCCAGCATTAAGCACCGTGATTGAATAAGTAATAACATCCCCCACATTTGGTGCGGCAGGCGTTCCTGATGAATTATCAATGTCTTTTTGCAATGACAAATCCGCTTGCTGACCGCCAATGGTTACGCCATCGGTATCATCTTCATTATTATTGACACCGTTATTGGGCTGAGAATCTGGGTCAAATTGGTCAGATTTTGTAATTTCAGCCTGATTGGTAATCAATCCAGAAGTTAAAGGTTTCGCCAAGAAAGTCAAAGCAACCTCACCACCCGATGTAACACTTGCAATATTATTTGACGTTAAAATATTTCCTCCTGATAAAGTAAAGTCGCTTGAACTCACAAAACTTAATCCCGCTGGCAACACATCTTTCACCTGTACATTCGTTGCATTGTCAGCACCCGCATTCTTTACTTTTATCGTGTAAGTAATCGTTTCGCCTACATTTGGATTCGTTTTAGAAACTAATTTCTCTAAACTTAAATCGGCTGTTTTGGGCGTAAGTGTTGCATTTCCTGTATCATCCTGACCGTCTTCTGTTCCGGTATTTGGTTGACTGTCTGGGTCGAATTGGTCGCTTTTACTTACTTCCGCTTTATTGACTACGGACAAGGCTGTCCGTACGACACATACAAATGTCAGCGTTTTTGTTCCAACACCTAAACTTGATATTTGACTTGTTAAAGTGCTACCTGATAATTGGAAATCGCTTGAACTT
>NZ_QGGO01000043.1 GCF_003148625.1 Arcicella aurantiaca
GTAGATGACGACCTTGATAGGTTGCAGATGTAAAGGTAGAGATACCAAAGTCGAGCAATACTAATTACCCAATAGCTTATTAAATTATACTGTCTGATAGTCAAGTATAGCTCTTGCTCTTCAAAATCTTTCACAATATTACATGAACATCCATAAGATATAGAGCTTAAGCTCAAAGAACTTATGGGGTTGATAGGAGTAGTGTTCACCTCTTCCCATCTCGAACAGAGAAGTTAAGCCTACTGCCGTTGATGATACTGCAATCACATGCGGGAAAGTAAATAAACCCCAAATACTATTAGAAATCAAGTCTCCTAATTTAATTATTGGGAGACTTTTTTATTTATCCAGAATTTTGAGTTCAATTATTATATTGAATTAAATCCCACAAATTGCCATATAAATCTTCAAAGACTGCAACTATGCCATAAGATTCTTTAGAAGGCTCTCTGATAAAATTGATTCCATTTTCTCTGAATCTTTCATAATCTCTCTGAAAATTGTCTGTTTCTAAGAATAAAAAGACTCTACCTCCTGTTTGATTCCCAATCCTACTTTTTTGTTCTTCATTTACAGCTTTAGCTAATAATATTGTGCAAGAAGAGTTTTTTTGAGGACTAATTACTACCCATCTTTTGGTTGCACTCAAAGTGGAATCTTCTATCAAAATAAAATCTAATTTTTCTATGTAAAATTTTATTGCTTCGTCGTAGTCATTGACAACTAAGGCAAGATGTACAATTTTGCGGTTCATGTATTTATTCTTTGTTACTTTGTTAAATATTACTGTTTTAAACAAATTTATGCAGAATCCTTATATTTCACTATTAAGAATTGCTTGGAAGTATGCTCGAAAGGAGCGTAAACGATTTATTTTAGTTTATGCTTTATTTGGCATTGCCAATGTGATATTTGCAATGTATCCTATCATTTTTGGTCAATTTATCAATGATATTCAAAAGGATAGTAAAAATGCTCTTTGTCACGCATTAATCTATGCTCTACTTTATGTTGGGTTAAAGGTATTTGAGTGGACTTTTCATGGTCCAGCTCGTGTTATGGAAAGACAATTAGCATTTAATTTAAGTAGAAATTATTTGCAAGAAGCGTATCATCAGGCACTGCATCTGCCAGTTAAATGGCATCAAGATCATCATAGTGGGGCAACAATTAACAGAATTAGAAAGGCTTATGAAGCTCTTAAATATTTCTTCCAGAATGGTTTTATGTACGTTCATGCGTTATCTAAATTCGCATTTTCGTTTATAGCGATGTTTTATTATTCACCCATTTTTGGATTTGTTGGAGTTGTGATGGGCGTTCTTACTGTTTGGGTGATTTTTAAATTTGATAAGCCATTTGTGAAGACTTTAGAGGAAGTTAATGAGAAAGAACACGTTATTTCTTCGACGCTTTTTGATAGTTTATCGAACATTGTTACGGTAATTACGCTGAGATTGGAAAAAAGTATGGAGATTGGATTGTTATCCAAGGTTAATGAAGTGCTTCCTCCATTTCGAAAAAATGTAATTATCAATGAATGGAAATGGTTTGTTGCAGATGTATTAGTAGCGTTAACCTATGCAATTATTGCCTTTGGTTATATATATCAAAATTGGCAAGCTAATACCGTTTTTTATGTGGGTGGATTGGTCACTTTATTGGGTTATGTCAATCAATTTACGAGTGTCTTTCATGATGTGGCTTGGCAATATACCGAAATTGTAAGGTATAATACTGATGTTCAGACGGCAAAAAGTATTGCAGATGCTTATGCAGAAAGCCATCGTGCTGAAAGTGATTTTGAAATTGCTAAAAATTGGCAGAAAATTCAAATAAATAATCTGAGCTTTTCCCACCGAGAAATCTATGATAGTTCTCATGCTCCGCAGGGTTTACATGATGTCGCAATTAATATTGAAAGAGGTAAGAAAATTGCTTTTATTGGTGAAAGTGGAAGTGGCAAAAGTACTTTACTTGCCATTTTAAGAGGGCTTTATGAACCCGAAAACGGTTTGGAAATGTTGATTGATGGCAAAAATTATGAGGATTTAATTTTGTTGAATAAAACGGTTACTCTTTTTCCTCAAGAACCAGAAATTTTTGAAAATAGCATTGAGTATAATATTACTTTAGGCTTGCCTTTTGATGAAGCAGAAATTTTAGTCGTGACAAACTCTGCTCAATTTTCAGAAGTTATTAAGCAGTTACCTAATGGATTAGCCTCTAAAATTCAAGAGAAAGGGGTGAATTTATCGGGAGGGCAAAAGCAAAGATTAGCTTTAGCAAGGGGAATTTTGGCGGCTCGTGAGAGTAATGTTGTGCTTTTGGACGAACCAACGAGTAGCGTTGACCCTAAAACCGAAGCTATGATTTATGAAAACCTCTTCGAGATATTTTCAGATAAAGCAGTTGTTTCAACTTTACATCGTTTGCATTTGTTGCGATATTTCGATTATGTTTATATTTTGGATAAAGGAATGGTGGTAGATGAAGGCACTTTCGCAGAATTAAGAACTAATAGCCCAATTTTTCAAGAATTATGGAAGCATCAAGAAGATGTTAGAGAAGGGATAAATATTTTGTAAAGTGATACACGAACTAAGGTCAGTAAATTTTGCTGACCTTTTTTATTTATGCGGATTTAAAAATATTTTCAAATTGACTTGCATTATCGAAAATATGTTATCTATATTTATAGTGTACTAATTATCTATTACACTGAAAATAATAACTATGATACAAATCAAAAATCTTTCTTTTGATTATGGGAAACAAAAAACCGTTTTCCGAAATCTAAACCTAACACTGACAGACGGTAATGTTTATGGTCTGTTGGGCAAAAATGGAGCAGGAAAATCAAGTCTTTTACGAAGAATAGCGGGCTTGCTTTTTCCGACAGAGGGAACGTGTACGGTGGATAATTTTAGCCCACAAGAGCGTTTACCATCGTTTTTGCAAGAGATGTTTTTTCTTCCAGAAGAGTTTCACACGCCTCCTGTAAAAATTAGCGAGTATGTAAATACTTATGCTCCGTTTTATCCAAATTTTTCCAGAGAACAGTTTAAAGACTATTTAGAAGAGTTTCAATTGTCTGAAAATGAGAAGTTTACGGAGTTGTCGTTGGGGCAAAAGAAAAAAGCCTTAATCGGTTTCGCACTTTCTACGAATACAAAAGTCTTATTGATGGATGAACCAACAAACGGTTTGGATATTCCTTCAAAAAGCCAATTTAGAAAAATAATTGCTTCTGTGGCAACTGACGAACGCATTATTGTGATTTCTACGCATCAAGTGCGAGATTTGGATTCGTTGATTGACCCAATTATTATTTTGGATAATTCAGAAGTGTTGCTTCATGCAAATACAGAGGAAATTGCTGAGAAATTGTGCTTCAAAAACGTCACGACGGTAACGAATCACGAACAAGTTTTGTATTCTGAGCATTCGTTGAGAGGTTTTTCTATTGTCACGGAAAATACGGATAAAGAGGTTTCTAAGACAGATTTAGAATTACTTTTTAATGCAACTTTGGCGAATCCAACTAAGATAAAACAACTTTTTGACTAAAATGTAACATAGACTAAAGTCTGTGCTACCCGAAAAATATGAACAATTCATTTAACTATACACGGTTTTCTTTACTCGTAAAAAGACAATGGGTAGAGAATAAAAAACTTTTTTTGATGGCAAGTTTTGCCTTGTTTGGACTGGGCGTAATTTTTTATTCATTAAGCACCAATTGGGAGATTGGACAGATTTCTGATGTAACCCGCCCTATGTTTTTAGTTGGAGGACTATATATTGCGGGTTCTTTTTTTACTAATTATTTATTGAAGGATTTTGCAGATAAAAATGCTTCTACAAATTTTTTATTGATACCTGCCTCGCATCTTGAAAAACTATTGAGTGTCTGTGTGTATTCTTTCTTCGCTTTCCCAATTTTGATTTTTATTATATTTTTTGTCACAGACTACTTTTTTGTGCATTTGGCAAATTCTGTTCATGCAAGTTTGGTTTTAAAAAATCATATTGTTAATGATAAATCTTGGCAGGAGAATGAATTATGGTATAAGCAAATGTTTGAAAAAACGGATGATTTCGTCTATGCACTGATAGGTAGCTGGTTTATTACACAAACATTTACAATGGTTGGTTCTATTATGTTTATCAGATGGTCATATATCAAAACGGCATTTATTGGTTTTGCAGTAATTTTGACCCTTATTTTATGCTCAAATTTTGTGATGGGCTTATTGATAGGAGAATTTGACAGAATGCCAGAAAGCAGTAAACATGGATTTTATCTACAAGTGAAACCGACCAGAGATTTCTTAGAAATGCTTATAAGAATGGCGATGAAATTTGTTTTTACACCCATTTTACTACTGATTGCTTTTTTAAAACTTAAAGAAAAACAGGTATAACGATGGAATTTCGAGATAATAAAGCCATATACCTCCAAATAGCCGAGTTTATTTGCGAGCGTATTCTGCTGAAAGAATGGGCGGTGGGGGATAAGATTCCGTCGGTTCGAGAATTGGCAGTTCAATTAGAAGTGAATCCCAATACGGTGGCAAGAACCGTTGAATTTCTCCAACAAAAGGACATTATTTTTACTAAAAGAGGTATGGGATATTTTGTATCAGACGAAGCCGTTGAAAAAGTTACGGCTTTTAGAAAGGATGAATTTTTGCAAAATGATTTGCCTTTATTCTTTAAAAATATTCAATTGTTAGGAATTGATTTTGAGGAACTTCGTAAAAGATTTGAAGAGTTTAAAGATAGATAATTAGGGGTTGGGTTTTAGGTATTAGGATTTTGATTGGAGAGGTGGTATAATCAAATTATCCACTACTAAGCCTTAAAACCTAAACAGAAATATCTACTTTATGCCAGTTTTAAATATTCGGTGCGTATTTTACGGAAGTCTTCGTTTTGAAAGCTACGGTTTATACACAAATTTATAGAATAAAAAAGCCGTAGGCTTGACCGATTTTGTAGCGGTGGGTTTTAACCCACCGAAAAAGAAAATGACCATTTTTTGAGTTCCGTAGGAACGGGGCATTTAAAATGGGTCGAGCCTATGGCTCTAAAATGGCTTTTCGCATCATTTTCGGTGGGTTAAAACCCACCGCTACAAAATTTAACCGAGCCTATGGCTCTAAATCGATATTCAAATACTTGTGTATAAACCGTAGCCTTCAAAAGGACGACTTCCGTTGAGACTCAGATACGCAATATCTTTTTTAAATTAGTATTACTCAAAATTTTCGGACAATATTTAACAGAAAAAATATGAAAACATCTAATAAATTATTAATCGCTCTTGGAATAGGCCTCATTTTGAGCGTTGTTTCATACGCATTTGTTTTGCGTGGAGCGTACCAAAATGCGGTGAAACACCCAATTGCAGCAGAAATAAGAGTGCCTCTTAAATCAGTTCAATATCTTAATCTTACTTATAACCGAGAAGTTACTTTTAAGTACGGGAGTAAATTTGAGATTGAAATTGATAGAAGTTTAGCGGATTCGTTAATCTTAAATTATAAAAATGATACGCTGAATTTAGACGTAAGGAAAATTGGTTTTGTAACGATAATTTCACCTAATTTACCAATCACGAAGTTCATTGATAATAGTGATTTAGATAATAATAGAGAGGTAATGACTTATGGAGACAATAACGGCAAGACTATTAACATTGACAGCAGTTTTGTGTCAGGAAGTTTTGTAGCTACTTTTCCAAAAAATGGAATTTTGAGATTTTATAAATGCCAGTTGGATAAAATTGACGTAAAAGGGAAAGAAAATTTGCTTGTGGATATTGAAAAAAGTAACGTAAAACAACTGAATTTGGGCTTAACGAAATTCTCTTCATTAACCATTAATCATTCTCAAATACAGTCAAAAAATGTGGTTTTGGGCGATAGTTGTAACCTGAGTTTATTAGGAAAAGATACAAGAACTATTTTTTTGAAGTAAGCACCAACCATTCTGCAATAAGTGCCAAACTGTGAGCTTCGCAAGTCCATTGAATATGAAAAAGTGACGAAGAAGCAATTTTGTAAAGCAAAGGATTTTCGTAAGCGGTCAGAAAACCCGCAATGAAGAAAGGATAATTTGTATTAATGTCGTTGAGGTTCAAATACTCAACGACATTTTTATTTTTTAAACAGATTTCTAAAACGATTTTATCCATTAATGGCAAATTCTTTTTCTGTAAATAATACAAAATGTCTTGCTCTAATTTTTTACGACAAATTTCTAAATCTGGAATATGAAATTTATTCATTAGTCGCATGACATGGTACATAATTAGTGGCGTGCGAGCGTACTGATGAGCAACTCGAAAAGGTTGTTCAAGATATTGATTTGACAGAATTGTTTGTTGAATGTATTTTACGGAATCTTGTCCGTGTTCGTCTAATTCTAAATCGTAAGCAAGCAAGCAATAAAGCATATTTGACATGGCACAAACATCAAATTCGATGTACATATTTTTGCCAAACCAAGTTGAGTATGCTTTTAGATTTTTATATTCTGAAAAAGTGTTTTTTATTTGTTTTTTGTAAAGATTTGAGTGTTGTATAAGTTTGTTTTTTAGCCAATTAGCTTCTTCTTGTGGTTGTTGGGTAGTCAAGTAAATCATGGCGGTATCATCAATGTCATCAGGGATTTTGAAGTAATTGAAACGATGCAAAATATTACCATGCGGAAAATGTTGCGATGGATTGGTTTGGAAGAAATTATAAGTATTTAAACCATCTTTATTTCTGAAAAGTGGATAGGCGTTTTGTGCTTTTTTGGTAATGTCTTCTACTAATAATTGAGATTTTGGAGATAATTTACCTTTGATATTATTAAGTGTAAAAACGGTAATTGCCGTAAAAAAGACATTGGTATCAGGACGATGATAATGCCAAAAATCATTACTCCGATATGATTCGAAAATACCTTTTGGGAAATATTTTCGATTAGCGGAATCTTGTAAAGATGCAATTTTTTGTATGAGGTCGTCAGTTGTCATGATATTTTGCCACGAAGGCACAAAGGCTCTAAGTTTTGGTGTTTTACTTCGAAGTCATAAAGGCACAAAGTTTTTTACGGAAGTTTTTAATTTTCTAATCTTAGAGACTTGGTGTCTTTGTGGCAAATAAATACTTCACCATCGAAGCTTCATCAACGTATTCATTTTCTGCCATTTTAATCGCTTCTTTTTCTAAACTAAAGAGTTCAAAACCTTCTGAAAGATACAGGTTTTTTGCTCTCTGATTGGTTGCGATGAGTGTTAAGTAAATTTGTCGTAATCCTTCGCCTTGTTTAGCTCTTTCGATTAACGCTTGTAATAATTTTCTGCCAAGTCCTAAACCTTTTGCTTTTTCAGAAACATACATTCTAAATACTAAGCCTCTGTGTTTGAGCTTAATAAATGAATCTCTTTTGAAGCCAACCGTCCCTAATAACTCCCCATTTTCTGAAAATGCTCCGAGTGTAAAACTCTCAAAAGTATCTTGTGATGGGAAAACTTCTCCTTCTATATCGGTAGGAGTAACTCTAAAAAATTGAGCTTCTTCTGTAATCGCTTTCGTGAGCAAATTGTAATAAGCGTTTATTTCGTGGTCTTCGGTTATGGTTTTTATAAGCATGGTTTCAATAGGAATTAGGATTTAGCGAATAGGATTTCGTTTTTCATATTCTCAATCACAGATTTATTGCAAGGGATAGTCCATTTTAATGTCTGTGCGTTCATACAAAGTTGCTCCGATTGGCACTTCAACAAAACCAAGATTGGAATACATGGTAATAGCTGGGATTAGTTTACGGTTTGAGAGCAAATATAAACTTTTGGCATTCCTTTTTTTAGCTTCTTCAATAGAGAAAATACATAACTTTTTACCTAAGCCTAATCCTTGGGCTTTGGGAGTTACGCCCATTTTGGCAAGTTCATAAATATCGTCTCCGTCATGAATTAGGGCGGAAGTTCCTACAATTTCATCGCCTAATTTTGCCAAAAATATTTGCCCACCGTTATTGATAATTTCTTCTGGAGCGTCTAATTGCTCTAAATCGTGTGGTTCAATTTTAAAGAATTTTTCAATCCATTCAACGTTAATTTTTTTGAAATCTTCTTTGTAAATGGTTTGATATTCAATGATTTGTATTGATTGTTCCATGATTTGTAGGACAGGTTTGTAACCTGTCAAAATTATAATAGATACAGGCTGGAAGCCTATCCTACTTTATCCTAAATTATTTCTTTCTCAAAAAAGTGCGTATCTACCGCCATAATTGGAAATACACTTGGCAAATTTTGTTTTTCAATGAGCGTAAAACCATTTCTTTCATAAAATCTGATAGCGGCTTGCAGTCTTTCGAGTGTACCAAGATAAACATTTGTTATTTGATTTGCTTGGGCTGATTCAACTAAAATATCTAATAATTTCTGAGCGATTCCGTGTTCTTTTCCTCTAAATTCTTTTTTGACAAACATTTTTCTGATTGCTCCAATATTTTCACCGCAATCAATTAAAGCGATTGTACCAACGACTGTATTTTCGTGTTTGGCAACCCAAAAATTCCCTTTTTTCTGTTGATAGAAATTTGGAATATCTAATAAATCTTGTTGCTCATTTATCGTAATGGGTACTTGAAATTCATTTTGTTGAATGTTCAAAATCAAGTTTACTATTTGTTCAGTGTCTTGATTTTCAAATGGTTGTATTGTAATCATAATTTTAAGCGAAAAGCGAATACGATACTTTTAGTAATTTGTGTTGTTGTTCGCAATGGTTATTTCAAAATATTTTTCATGTTTATAATTTACTTACGGACAAGGCTGTCCGTACTACACAAAGGCTGTCCGTACTACACAAATATTTCTCCAATGAGATATGGGGCTGCTTTGCCTGCAATTTTTACTCTGTCGCCCACTAATTTACAGGCTAAATTTCCTCTACGTGGCGATATTTGGCGGGCGGATAATGTGTTTTTTTGCAAAGCTTTTGCCCAATACGCCGTTAAAGTTGTATGAGCAGAACCTGTCACGGGGTCTTCGTCGATACCTGCTTGTGGACCAAAAAATCTTGAAACGAAATCAACTTCATCACCTTTTGCCGTTACGATAATGCCACGACAAGCGACTTCACCAATTTTACGAAAATCTGGTTTTAAGCCTTTTACTTGAGCTTCATTTTCCATAATTAGTAAATAATCGCTGATGCCTTTGAAGGTTTCCTTTGGGGGAATTCCTAAACCATCAATGAATGCTTGAGGAGTTTCTGCAACTTGCAAATTATCAACAGGAAAGTCCAATTCTAACAAATCATCTTGTTGCTCAACCGTCAAAATGCCACTTCGAGAATTAAATTCTATTAAGTTTTTGGGATATTTTTCGTACTGAAAAAGCGTGTAAGCAGTTGCCAACGTGGCATGACCGCACAAATCAACTTCCACGGCAGGCGTAAACCAACGAATATGAAATTTATCGCCTTCTGGAATATAAAAAGCTGTTTCGGCAAGGTTATTTTCTGCGGCAATTTTTTGCATTAATTCATCTGAAAGCCATTCTTTTAGTGGAACAACTGCGGCTGGGTTTCCTCCAAAAACAGTATCTGAAAATGCGTCTATTTGATATATTTTTAAATTCATGAGTTGTAAAAAGTAGTTTGTTGAAAATGGTTGCTCGTATAATTTTCGCTTATCGCCAATCACTATTCGCTTATTTTATGAAATTCTTTGAAGCGTTCTAAGTAATTTTTTTCTGCCCAAACGTCTTCAATTTCTTTAATGGCAATCATGATATTATGTTCTCTCGTCTCGATAATTTCATCGTTCATTGCTCTGATTTCAGACCAAATTTTTTGTAAGGTTGGCAATAAAGTCTTCCCTTTTTTTGAGAGTTTTAAATTTCTTTTACGGGCATCTTCCGCTGATTTTTTTGAAATGATGAAGCCTTTTTTTTCTAAATCTTTCGCAATCTGAATAATGGCGGGATGCGAAACATTCAAGTTTTCAGCCAATTCCATAATGCTGGCTTCACCTTTTTGAGATAAATAATAGTAAAGCGGGAAAAATCTTGGCTCAAAATCTACATTATAAAATCTGTAAACATCCAAAGTGCTTTGCATTCCTAAATCGCTTAGGCGTTTCAGTCGGCTGGCAAAAGCTAATGTTCCCAACTCCAATAATAAATCCATAAAATAGAAAAGATTGTTTTGAAATATTTGTGTAAGTAATTACGTAATTGATTACGCAAATTTTAAATTAATTTATGAATAAACCAAAAAAGTTTTTCAAAATTTATTTAAGAAGTGATTTTTGAGAAGTTTATTTATTTGATAATCAATTGATTAACGGTTTGTTGTAAAGTCAATCATTCGATTGTCTCCCCAATAAAGTTCATTAGGGTTAGGCTGATAAAATCCACAATGTCCACCGTAATTTGGGAATTCTGCAAAGATAAAATCAGACTTTTGGGCAATATCCAACATCACACAACTGTCAGATAAAACAGGGTCGTTTTGGGCATTTAGCAGTAAAGTCGGGACACGAATTTTGTCCACTACGTGCATGGCAGCACAGCTATTGTAATAATCTTTGGCATCTTTAAAACCGTGAAGCGGTGCGATATAATAGTCTGTAAAATCGTCGAGATATTTGAATTTTGGAAATTCTTTAAGCATTTCGGCATCAATTAGTTCCGCACGATTTTGAAGAAATTTCAATAATTTACTCTTGAAACGTTCGGCATAAAATCCGTTTTTGCCCATTGCATCTACGCTTCCTTGCATATCGGTTGGAGAAGAAATAGCAACGATTTTCTTGATTTCCGTTGGAATATTTCTGCCTTTTTCGCCTGCATATTTTAGCGAAATATTCCCGCCTTTACTGTACCCAACTAATACGATTTCGGTATATTTTTTCAGATTTAAAGCATGATTGATGACGGCTTCTAAATCGTTGGAACTTCCATGAATGGTGATTCTTTCTAAGCGATTATTTTCACCGCCTAATCCTCGATGATTCCAAGACAATGCGTCATAATTGGCTAAATTAAAGGCTTTTACACCACCTAATAAATAGGGACGAGTGGAGTTTCCGAGAAATCCATGCGTAAGAATGGCAAGTTTTGAGTTGTTTTCAGTTGACTTTGACCAATCTAAATCTAAGAAATCTCCGTCTGATAATTCGATTCTTTCACGTGTGTAATTTATGCCATTTACTTTACGAAAAACACTTGGATAAATAGTTGAAACGTGTTGATTTTTCCAAATATGTGAGGGTTGATAGGTAGATTTTATGATGGGCATTTTGAGGATTGGTTTGTGATAATGTTTTTGCGAAATACGAATTAATCACATTTTGAGGTATTTTCCAATTAGTGCTTTTCCAACTTAATTTTGATGACGAATTACGAACTTCCCGAAAGTTTTTAACTTTCGGGAAGTTAAGGAAATAGCTATTTTTACAATTGCATATTTCCGTAATTCTTTTACTTAATATTTCCTCCTGGATTCAAATTGCTTGGCACACGAGTTGGAACAGTTTTATCGAAACTATTATCAGAAAGAGCATTAATAAAAGCAATGATTTCTTGTTGTCTTCCTGCAATACGTACCTGACGGATAAGCGGGTCAACTTGACGAATATTGACATTTGGGTTTTGAGAATTTCCGCCCGCAATACGTCCATAAAATCCAACAACTTGATTCAAATCTTGAAAAACGCCACTGTGCATAAATGGAGCAGTAAATTGCAAATTTCGCAAACTGGCAGTACGGAAAGCATAAGTATTATTTGCACCTGCGTCACTTGCGGTATTTTTTAGATTATCAGGTACAGAAAGTACGTGCAATTGGTAGTCAGAAAACATATCTCCCGAATGACAAGTAGCACAACCAGCATCTCTGAATGATTGCATTCCTTGCACTTGTTGAGGTGTAAGGGCGGTTCTGTCGCCACGCTGAAAACGGTCGTAAGGTGAATTATTGGTAATTAAAGTTCTTTCAAATGAAGCAATTGCTTTTCCCAAATTAATCGCCGTTATGGCTTGTGTTACGTTGCCAAAAGCTGCTTGGAAAAGTGTTCTGTATTCAGTAATATTTCTTAGTCGTGCCACCACACTGTCTAAAGCAACAGCTTCAGAGTAAGTTGTGCCACGCATTTCTTCAAGCGTAACGATTGGACCTAAGGATTGATTTTCAAGACTTTGCGTGCGGTTATCCCAAAACATCGGAGCCGTTGACGGGTTATAAACGCCTGAGGCATTCATGCCATTGAAACCCGAATTAAGAATTGTCTGAGCATTTCGCTTTACAAAAGCAATGGTATTTGGCGAAAGAAAATGGCGAGTTGTTCCAAATCCTGTGGCATTTACACCGATTGAAAGGTCTAAACCATCGGAATATCCCGTACTTGGGTGGTGACAAGTGGCACAGGCAACGTCTTTTTTGCCCGATAAAATGGGGTCATAAAATAGCATTTTTCCAAGTGCAACCTTAGCGGTACTCGTTGGATTATCGGCAGGACTATTGGCAAAAGCCGCCAAGCGAGATTGACTTAAAGAATCAACTGAAGGAGTCAGGGTTTCAGTTGTTTCGTTTTTTTGACAAGCATAAAATATGACAGTGCCTAAAACAAAAAATAGAGCTGAGGATAATCTGTGGTGGTTTTTCATAATAGATAAAAATTTGCGTGGAGTGAGCTTGTTCAAAGATTATTTTACGTATAATTTTTATCAAATGTTAAGAGAGTTTAAGTATTGGGAAATTAACGAAGAAACTTAATAGCTTATTAGATGAGTCTTGTGAAAAAAACTTGCGGAGGGAAAAAAAATAAATGAAAAAAGGTCTTAATTATCTAATAAAAAGATGAATGATAAGTAACAATTGCCGCCACAATTGTTATTATTTTCAAACTTTTCATTTGATAATAAGACCTTATAAGGTTAATTAAATAGGTTTAATATTTTCTAAAGCCTTCAAATTATTGAAAGGCTATTTACTTTTGAAAGAAATTAAAAATATCTAATGTGTTGATAATCATTTGAATAACTGAAAAGAGATATTTTGCAAACTTTGAGCTGAAAATTTAAAAGTCTCTTTGTTTTTTCATTGATTATGGTAAAATATTGCTACTTTTGCAATTATAACATCGATATTCACTTATAAATTGCAATTTTTGATAAAATTCTACCGATTTAGGTTTAAATTCGATTGGCGTACACCTATCTTTATTACTTCACAAAGTTAGCGTCACATTTTTATCATCTAATTGTCTAATAGTATCATTTAAGTTATACGTTAATATCATTATAACACATTAAATCTATCTTTTGTCCAAATTTAATGAAAGCAATTTCTTTGTAAAAGGAACATTTTGTTTATGATTTTCAAATAGATTTTAATGCCATATTTTCTTGCTACCTCAAAAAAATATTTTTTTTAACATGGGCTTAGGCTTCTATTGTGTCTATTTTTTTGGGTGTTTACAATGCTTTGTAAATGCTTTTAATGTGAGTTGGATATTAAAACCGTGCAGAAAACTATGATTTCTAAATACTGCTAACACATAATTATGGAACGAATTATTTTACCACACGCTCAAGAGAAAAATATAGAAGAGTATGTAGAAAGGCGTATCTCTTTTACTACGGAATATGCTCAATTAAATATCTTTGATACTACAAAAATTGCCAAAAATGTTACCTATCAGTATGATAAACCCAGTATATTGAGTATGGTTTCGGGAAAAAAAGTGATTTGGAAAAACACCCATGAATCGTATGAATTTGTACCGGGGGAAACACTAATTATTCCGAGTTCTCAAAAATTAACTTTCGATTTTCCAGACGCAAGCATTGAAAACCCTACTCAGTGTCTAACTTTTTCTATTGACCCCGACAAATTATTAGAGACTGTTCGCTCTTTTAGCCAAAATACTATTCTTGGAAAAAAATATTGTTGGGATAACAATAATATTCCAATTCATCTAAATTATAATGAGAAAGTTCAAAATTTAATCAGAGGTTTAGTTCAGATATTTACAGAGGAACATCCTTCAAAAGAAATGTTTGCGGAGCTGGCACTAAAAGATTTGATTCTTAGATTATTACAATCAAATGCACGTATCTTTTTGTTAGAATCTAATAAAATTCTTGGAGAAGAAAATCGTTTAACTTCTATTGTAAAGTATATTCAAGAGCATCTTACTGGAAATATAACAGTAGATATTTTGGCAGATAAAGCTTGTATGAGCAAGTCTAATTTTTTTAAATGTTTCAAAAATACTTTTGGTATAACGCCTTTAGAATATATTTTATCTGAAAGAATAAAATTATCTAAAAAAATGCTTGAACAAAGTAATTTATCATTGGATAGAATTGCACATGATACAGGTTTTAGTAATGCCGCTTATTTGATAAGGCAATTTAAAAAACATGAACAAACAACTCCGGGAGAATATAGAAATACGTTTAGGTAGTTTTGATTCTTGACCACAGACGATGTTTTTAGCCTTCGTTTGCGGTTTATTTTGACTGAATATTTACCCAAAAGCGTTGTTTTTTTTAAATACAAATTAGGTCACGTATATACTTATATGTAATTGTATTAATTAGATGAAAACATTACTTTTAAGGTAAACTTGGTTGAAATATTGTAGGAGTGCTATTGTTAGAATTTCGTTTATTTCAGAGAAAATTAGATTATAAAAGTGTTCATTGATGCTTTAATAAGACATAATACTCTTAAAATACAACGTAATGAAAATAACTAAACTTTTCACGGGATTATTCATCTTAATTTCGCATTTTGGCTATACACAGTCGAAAGATTTATTCTTTAAAAATTGGGGAAAAGGAACTTCTCCCGAAGAAATTGGAAAAATAATTTCCGACCATTTTGTAGCTTCGCCACATGGACATGGTGGTGGCTCGAATGACTTTAAGTACATCGCTTATCCAGAAGTTTGTGCATGGTATGGTTCTCTTACTTTTGCCCAATTAACGAAAAATACGGCTTTGAGAGATAGTTTAGTAAAGCGTTTTGATAAACTGAAAACCGAAGAAACCAGCATGATTAACACACCAAACCATGTTGACCATAGCGTTTTTGGAACAATTCCGCTTGAAATATCTATGCAAGTACCAAACAGAAAACAAGAACGAGATTTAGGATTATTCTTTGCTGATGCTCAGTGGGTGTCGCCTTTTAGTACGAACGGAAATCCGCAGTCGCAAAAGTATTATGAACAAGGTTTGTCGTGGCAAACTCGTGTTTGGATTGATGATATGTATATGATTACGATGATTCAGACGCAGGCATTTAGAGCTACCAAAGACTTGAAATATCTAAATAGAGCAGCCAAAGAAATGGTTTATTATTTGGATAAAATTCAACGCCCGAACGGATTGTTTTATCATGCCCCTGACGTTCCATTTTTTTGGGGAAGAGGCAATGGCTGGATGGCAGCAGGTATGAGCGAATTGTTGAGAGTTTTGCCAAAAAATAATCCTGATTATAACCGAATTATGACGGGTTATAAAGTGATGATGAATAGTTTGTTGCAATATCAGGCGGAAGATGGAATGTGGAAACAATTGGTTGATGACCCACAATCTTGGGCTGAAACTTCAGGAACAGGAATGTTTACTTTTGCAATGATAACAGGGGTGAAAAATGGCTGGCTTGATGCTAAAACTTTTGGCCCTGCGGCAAGAAAAGGGTGGTTGGCTCTTATAAAATACATTAACGCCAACGGTGAAATCACAGATGTTTGTGAAGGTACTAACAAAAAGAATGACCGTCAGTATTATTATGACCGTAAAAGAAAAACAGGCGATAATCACGGACAAGCCCCTATTTTGTGGTGTGTGTCGGCATTTTTAAGGTAGAGACGTTGCCTGCAACGTCTTTATGTTACCTGCAACATTAGATTTTACTGATGTGAAAATCTAATGTTGTATCTTGTTTTACCCCAAGACGTTGCAGGCAACGTCTCTACGCAATGATATGACCACAAAATTGTGCTTTGTTATCAATAATTTTTCCGCCACATCTAAAACCTAATCCTGCTCCTTCACCTGCAAAAAATACGCCCGCTTGGTAGTATTTTCCTGTTTCGTCTTGTAGAAATTCGGTAAATTCTTGATAAATAACGTTCTGTTCGTGATATTCTCCTTCGGTGTTTTCTAATGAAATGCCAGATTCAGAAAGGATTTTTACATTTGCACCTTCTCGCCCAAATAAAACTTTTTGTACGCAAGATTTATTGACTATTGGCTTATTATCAGTTTCTAACAAAAGAGAGTGGTTCGGGTATAGTTCCCACAAAACCTTCAAAATTCCCTTTGATTGAAACAATAAAGTATAAGTAGGATTCATCACAACGGCTTTTTTGCTTTGCACAATTTGCGTCAGAATATCCGCCAATTCGGGTTCGTCCCAACCGATGTATTCCCAAGGCACGAGTTTAAACCAAAAATCATATCTTGTAAAACTACCGTCTTCAATATTTTGCTTGTAAATCCCTTGTTCTACCGAAAATTCTACGTTTTCGATGTGTTCAAAACTTACCTCAAAACCTGCTTCTTCGGCGGCTTCACCCAAGAGTTGCATATTGGTATCGTCTTCTGGATAACCTTCCATCGTCGAAATTAAAAGTGTAGGCTCAAACTCGTTATTTTGATTTTTTAGTTCTCTAAATTGACTTACCAACGACTCATAAAGTGTATTGAATTGTGAACTTTCGTCCAATCCATTAGCTTTCAAAGATGCCCATTGTACGGTGGCAGTTTCTGGAATACAAGTGGCAGTGTCGGCATTAAATTCAATGAGTTTGATAGGTTTACCATCTAAACCACCCGATAAATCGAAACGTCCGTACAAGTGCCAATTTTTATCATTCTCCCAAGAAAATTTGACCAATTCTACCAATTCTTCGGGAATGCCTAATTCTGCAAATTTGTCATTATCAATAACATATTGGGCTGCCTCAATGAACATTTCGTAAAGTTCGTTGGCAGTTTCGTAATAATTTTCTGCTTCTTTTTTAGTAACTACAACCATTTCGTTAGTTACGTAAGGCAGTGTATTGTCGCCCAAAAGCCAATCAAATCCAGCATTTTGGAGCGATTGGGTAGGGGAGATATTAAGTTTTTTAAATTTCATTTTGTGTGTTGGTTTATGGAACACAGATTTTACAAAGTAATTTACCCCATAAATCCGCCCCTACCTGTGCTTCTGAAAAAGCCACTTCTTCCGCTTGCAGGTCGGCTTGTGATGGTGCGAGAACTTCCAATATTTTCGTGAATACCACTTGATTTTTGGAAAGCACTTTGCGAAGAATAATAACGGCTCATCATTGGATAATAGAAAAATCCTCCCGAATGATGTCTTCTACGATAGGTTGTATCACTTGAATTATTCATTTTAGGGTTTAAGTCTGGGCGATAATTTGCGTAGGTCGGACTCATCGTTTTTGCCAATAAATAGCCCATTCCGCCGAATAAAAGAGCATTTGAAAGATTATTGCTTTGCCCGATAGTAGTAGGATGAGCTTTAATGTCATTATCAATCAATGCCTGAACTGCTCTTGGAGAAAGGCGTTCTTGCTTACCATCCAAATACGTTACAATAGCCACCGAACTATCAGCAGGAACTTCCGTTTCGTCAGTAATTTTGAATTGTCCTTTTGAGGTTTCAGAAATATAGGTTTTTACCCCTTTGGTATAAACTTCAACTTCTTCATAATCTTCATCGTCGGAAGAATTGCTACTGCCACAACTTTGTAAGAGTACAGAATTTCCTAAAATAGCCAATGCCAAAGTTCCACTAATAGAAATATCTTTGACCTGCCGAATAAACGAGTGCTTGCGTATAAGTGCCATAATTGTTTTGGTTTTATGGAAACAAAAGTATTGCAAAAGAGAAATATTTTATAAAAAATGGGAAGAATGGTTTGGTGAATAGACAAAATGATGCGTAGTGGCGTATAGCATACGCCAACTTGTATGCTGGCTATACGCCACTACCAATTTTCAAAATCATTACATTTGTCCATGTGTGTACGGAAAGGCAAAGTTTTAAATCCCCTATATTTTTGTAATAGTAGTAAAAACAGGATTTTACCTTTCCTAATTACCAAATAAATTAATTATGACAATCTCAAGATTATTCGTTGCTATTTTTCTGTTTTTTTCATTCGTCGGAAATAGCCAAACGCTCAAATGGAAGCCGATTACACAACAAACAAAACCTTGGTCACGTTGGTGGTGGGAAGGCAATGCGGTGAATCCTAAAGACTTGACCTTCAACATGGAAAACTACCAAAAAGTAGGTTTAGGAGGTTTAGAAATTACTCCAATTTATGGCGTAAAAGGAGCTGAAAGCCAGTTTGTAGATTTTCTTTCGCCAAAATGGGTTTCGTTATTCAAACATACCCTTAATGAAGGAACACGTTTGGGTTTGGGCATCGACTTGGCGAATGCTTCGGGTTGGCCTTTTGGTGGTCGTTGGGTTGAGCCAGAAGACGCTTGTAGATATGTGGCTCACAAAGTGTATAATTTGAAAGAAGGTGAAAAATTAGCCGAAGCCATCACTTTTCAGCAACAAGCCATGATACGTTTTGTGTTGCCTAAAAACGTTGAACCGAAAGATTTAAAGCAACCAATTGGTAAGAATGATAATTTACAAGAATTAGCTATCGACCAAGTGAAATTTGATAAAATATTACCTTTGGAGACGTTAATGGCATATTCTGATACAGGAGAAAAAGTAAACTTGACGGATAAAGTAGGCTCAGATGGTCAGTTGAATTGGACGGCAACTCGTGGAAATTGGTCGCTTTACGCTATATTTTCTGGTTGGCATGGCAAAATGGTAGAACGTGCTGGTCCTGGGGGCGAAGGTGACGTAATCGACCATTTTTCAGATAAAGCAATCAATAATTATTTGAAAGAATTTGACAAGGCTTTTGCAGGAACAGACGTAAGTTCGATGCGTGCATTTTTCAATGATTCTTACGAAGTAGATGATGCCAAAGGACAGTCGGACTGGACTCCAGAGCTTTTCAACGAGTTTCAAAAAAGACGTGGCTATGACCTCCGTAATTATTTGCCAAACCTTTTTAGCAAAGAAAAAACTGAATTAAATAGCCGTGTTTTGTGTGATTATAGAACGACCATTTCTGATTTAATTTTGGAAAAATATACGTCTGCTTGGGCAAAATGGGGACATTCTCGTGGCAAAATCGTGAGAAATCAAGCTCATGGTTCACCGGGAAATACTTTGGATTTGTATTCTATGGTGGATATTCCAGAAATTGAAGGAACGGATTTATTACGTATCAAATTTGCGTCGTCGGCTTCTAATGTAATGAACAAAAAATTGACATCTTCCGAATCTGCAACTTGGGATAATGAGCATTTTTTATCCAATTTAGGCGATGTCAAAAAAGACCTTGATTTGTTCTTTTTGGGGGGTGTCAATCACGTTTTTTATCACGGAACAAACTACTCGCCACAAAACGAGCCATTCCCGGGTTGGTTATTTTATGCCGCAACGCATTTTACGCCACATAACCCGTTCTGGAAACATTTTGGAGCTTTAAATCAATATGTGGCTCGCACGCAAACCTTTTTGCAAGACACTAAACCTGACAACGATATTCTTTTGTATTTCCCGATTTACGACCGTTTTGCTGAACAAACGCCAAAAGGATTATTACAACATTTTGACGGGGTAACGCCAGAATTTAACAATACAGATTTCAAAACAGTTGCTCAGAATATGATTGATAAATCTTACTCTTTCGACTATGTTTCTGATAGACAAATTGCCAATTTGAACGTTAAAAATCAAAGTATTACAAATGGAGCGACCGCTTGGAAAACCATATTACTTTCTGAAAATGAGACGCTTCCATTAGAAACTTTTGAGAAATTAGTACAATTAGCCAAAGAAGGAGCAACGATTGTAATTCACAATAAATTACCACAAGATGTTCCGGGATTAGGAAATTTAGAAGAGCGTCAGGCGAAATTTAAAGCTTTAATTGCTCAATTGAATTTCACTAAAAATGCAGGCGTAAGTCAGGCAAATATTGGTAAAGGACGTTTTATTTTGGGTGAAAATTTAGGCGAAATCTTAGCCGCTGCCAAAGTGCAAAGAGAAACTATGATTGATAAAGGTTTGAGTAATATTCGTAAAATTAACGCCAACGGGAAAACCTATTTTATTAATAATACTACCTCAAAAAGTTTTGATGGTTGGGTAAAAATAGAAACGCCATTCCAGTCGGTGGCTTTATATAACCCAATGACGGAGAAATTGGGTTTAGCCAAATACAATGCAAAAACCAACGAAGTTTATGTGCAATTAATGGCAGGAGAATCTATCATTTTAGAAACCCATAACGACGTAGTAAAAGCAGAGAAATATCCATATTTCAAATCAATTGCCAAAGCACAAGAATTAACAGGGAATTGGAAAGTGACATTTACTGAAGGTGGAGAAGTTTTACCAAAAGCAATTGAAACAAAATCCTTGAACTCTTGGACAAATTTTGAAGGAGAGGATTATAAAAACTTCTCAGGAATTGCTACGTATTCGCATGATTTTAAATTAGCAAATGCTTCAAAATCAGGATATTGGCTTGATTTAGGCAAGATTGCTGAAAGTGCAAAAGTGAGTGTTAATGGAAAAGCATTAGGAACATTACTTGGACCAAGCTATCAAGTTTTTATTCCTGCGAATGTCTTAAAATCGCAAAATACATTGACGGTTGAAGTGGCTAATTCAATGGCAAATAGAGTAATTGCTTTAGAGAAAAAAGGCGTTATTTGGCAGAAATTTTACAACATCAACGTTTCGGCAAGATTGAAAGAAAATTTAGGGAAAGACGGTTATTTTACCACTAAAAACTGGACTCCCAAAGACTCTGGAATTTTAGGAAAAGTAACTTTGACAGCGGTTGAAGTTTTGAAGTAAACCATTATTTCAGTCGCTCGCCTCTTGCGAGTGACGACTATTATCAGGCTTCCAGCCTAAGACTTTGGCAAGATGCCAATTAATAGTCGTCACTCGCCAGAGGCAAGCGACTAAGTAAGAAATATCTCCATTTCCTAATTCCCAATAACCAATCTCTAATTTAACGCCTCTCCATTTAAGTCTGAAGTAAGTACCTCACTCATAAAATCGAAAAAAGGTCGCATAGCTAAAAATGTTGCGATTATTTCTTGCTTAAAATTGGATGATATAACTTCTTCGTTAGAAAAAGAACGCATTACGACAAACTGCTTTTTTCTTATCAAATCAATAGCAGGATGGTTTTTATCAAAGCCTTTTGGAGCAGTTTTTACGGCATCTTCACCTTTCAGTTCTCCAAAGTATTTTACAAAAGTTTCATTGGATGTAATCTTCTCAATTTCAGAAGTATCCATTTCAAATTCTTTACGAATACGAAGTAAATCTTCATTATTAGGAGCCCAAAATCCACCTCCTACAAAACTATTATTTGGCTCGATATGACAATAATAGCCACCTCTCAATAAGGGTTTAGTTCGAGAAAAACTAACACCTAAATTATTTTTGTACGGCGATTTATCTTTAGAAAAACGAACATCTTTGTAAATTCTAAAAATGTGAATTTTATCTAAGCTATCATGTTTTTGAAGTTCAGCATAAACCTCATTGAAAAAAACTTTATTTGCTTGTACAATCAAATCGAATTCTGGTTTGTGCAGAGCAAACCATTCACGATTGTTATTTTCTTTTAATTTTTCGAGAAATTTTAAACTATTTTCCATCATTATTTAATACGGTCTTATTCGTGTTTTGTGGGTAAAGTTTTCCCAACAAAGGTGTAAAATAGCTTATTTCTGAATGAGAAGCAACGCTAATTTGCAAATCGCTAAGACTGCATTAATTTTGCACCATGATTTCTTCAAAAACCCTTATTATTATCGTTGGTCCAACCGCAGTTGGCAAAACTGATTTGTGTGTAAAAATCGCAAAATTGCTTGATACAGAAGTTGTTTCAGCGGATTCTCGTCAGTTTTACCGTGAGCTTGCCATCGGAACGGCAAAACCTACCATTGAAGAAATGGACGGCGTAAAGCACCATTTTGTGGATTCGCATTCTATTCAGGATTATTATTCTGTGGGAGATTTTGAGCGTGATTGTTTAGCGGTTTTAGACGAAATTTTCCAGAGAAAAGACGTGGCAATTCTTACGGGAGGTTCTGGAATGTTCATCAAAATGATAACTGACGGTATTGACGAAATGCCCGAAGCGGATTTGGAATTGCGTCAAAAATTAGCAGAACGCCTTGAAAATGAAGGTTTAGAACCTTTGGCAAATGAACTAAAACAGCTTGACCCTGTGTATTATGAACAAGTTGATATTCAGAATACACAACGAGTTTTGAGAGCATTGGAAGTTTGTATTTCAACAGGCTTACCTTTTTCAAGTTTCAGAAAAAATCAAAAAGTAGAGCGACCCTTTAAGATGATAAAAGTCGCTCTGGAACGCCCACGTGAGGAATTATACGCACGCATTGACAAACGTATGGATATTATGCTGGCAAGCGGACTCGAAAAAGAAGCCAAATCTGTGATAGATTTCCGAGAACATTATGCCCTAAAAACCGTTGGATACCGAGAAATTTACGAACATCTCGACGGCGAATATGACCGTGACGAAATGGTGAGACTATTAAAGAGAAATTCTCGACGATATGCCAAACGCCAAATGACATGGTTTAAAAATCAAGATGAATTTAATTGGTTTGACGCTAAAAATGACGAGGAGATTATGGCTTTTGTTCAATCGTCCTTGCAGGATTCTGTTTAGGTAATTTTGATTTTACCATCGTAATTCTTGACTGACCAATTCGATAATCACGAGAATCAGCTTTTCTACATTGTAGATTGGTATTAAAGACAATTTTTTTTGGTTTTTCTTCTTGGCAAGAAATGAAACTGATAAGAGTGAATAGGAAGAAGATATTTTTCATGATGATGTATTTGTTTAGTTTAACGAAACTAAAACATAAATCTTACCAAACTGATTTTGAGCTTGTTAAAAAATGTTAAACTACGGACAAGGCTGTTGGTGTTGCACTAAAAATAATGTTAAACTACGGACAAGGCTGTCCGTGTTACACATAACAAATGTAGCGAAACCCAATGAGCTTCGCTACAAATCATCCTTAAACCAAAACTAAATAGATAATATGTTCTAAAAATGTCCTATATCTTATGGGCAAGCACGTACATAAATACCTTTTTGCCTACTTGACTAAAACGTCCATCTTTTAACAATATTACTTTTTTAGGAATATTATTATGCACAGTGTGACTTATTTTCTCTTTCTTTACTCCCTTTCTCCCCGCTAACAAATTGTGTGGAAAACCCATTGCTAAAGCATTGTTAGTTAGGATAATACACAAAAATAAACTTGCGATAATTGTGAAATTTTTCATCGTTTGATGTTTCTGTTTGAGAGTTTAATTACTGATTTTTATCATTGAAGGTGTAGTAAATATTTGTTTAATTCATTTGTCGCAAAGGCACTTTCTGAATTACAAAACAAAGTTAAGTGTTTTGTTAGGTACTATGCAATACACAATACCTTAAATTTTCTTAAAATCGGGATAAATGGTTGTTAAATTTGATGAATGGTATAGCTTTTCAATAAGATGCAGGTTTGGAATAAAAAGTTGCAAAGAAATTTAAAAAATATAATCCGAAGTTTCCGTTTCGTAATTAATTACATTCTATTCGGTCTGAAGCGGAAGCTTCGGTTACATAAAAAATGAAAATTTTTGAAATATTTTTTTCCACCAAAAATACTACGTTCCCTAATTTTAGCATAGCCTAAAATTTTTTCGTCTTCAAATAGTGATATTTAGGGATATGTTTTGCGTATATAGAAGTACGTTTAAATACTTGCAAATATGAAAAAACAAGCATAGCTTTCGGAAAATCTATTTAATACAGCCACAATTTGTTTCAATTAATATTCTTGGAAAAGTGTAAATAAAGGTGATTCTCTTTGAGGTATCTGTTTATTAAAATCTGTATTTCGCAATTAAAATTTCCAAGATATATACTCAACTGATTGAGGTTTGCCAAAAAGGTATTGTGTAAGTTGTTGGTTTTTAGTGATTTACTAATTCGCTTTCTCGCAAATCGCTTTTCGCTTAGTATAATTCATCAATTTTCTTTAAATATATAGGACTATTACATCATGCAAAACCTTCTTTCACGTTTAAATATTTCTGCCGTCAATCACGGAACAAGTACAGGATTAAAGTCTTGGTCGGTAGAAGGGGCAACTTTGTTAGAATCTCATTCTCCTGTTGATGGTAAATTAATTGCGAAAGTTTCCGTAACAACGCATGACGATTATCAGCAAGTAATGGATTTGGCAACGGAAGCCTTCAAAACTTGGCGAAATGTACCTGCTCCTCGACGTGGCGAAATCGTCCGTCAAATGGGAGAAGCTTTTCGACACAATAAAGAGGCTTTGGGGCAATTGGTTTCTTATGAGATGGGTAAAAGCCTGCAAGAAGGCTTGGGCGAAGTGCAAGAAATTATTGACATTTGCGATTTTGCGGTTGGACTTTCTCGCCAATTGTATGGACTCACGATGCACTCAGAACGTCCCGAACACAGAATGTACGAACAATATCATCCTTTGGGGGTGGTTGGTATTATTTCAGCGTTTAATTTTCCAGTAGCCGTGTGGTCGTGGAATGCCATGATTGCTTGGGTTTGTGGCGATGTCTGTGTTTGGAAACCTTCCGAAAAAACACCACTGACGGCATTGGCTTGTCAGAATATTATTCAAGATGTTTTACAGAAAAATGAAATTTCAGAAGGCATATCTTGTTTAATTTCGGGAGATTATCAAGTAGGAGAGTGGCTCACATCTGATAAGCGAATTCCTTTGATTTCAGCAACGGGTTCGACACGCATGGGGAAAATTGTGGGAGCAACGGTAGCTTCACGCATGGGACGTAGTTTGTTGGAATTGGGCGGAAATAATGCCATTATTATTACCGAAAATGCCGATTTAAATATTGCCATTCCTGCCGTAGTTTTTGGAGCAGTCGGTACGGCTGGGCAACGTTGTACTTCTACCCGACGATTAATTATTCATGAATCTATTTATGAAACCGTAAAAGAACGTTTGGTTAAAGCCTACGGACAATTACGCATCGGAAATCCGTTGGACGAAACCAATCATGTTGGCCCTTTAATTGACCATAAAGCAGTAATTGCGTATGTTTCGGCTGCCCATGAAGTAAAAGAAGAAGGGGGTAAAATGTTGGTTGAAGAAGAGATTTTGGCAGGAAAAGGCTTTGAATCGGGTTGTTATGTAAAACCTTGCATAGGCGAAGTTGAACCCAATTTCAAGATTGTGAAACATGAAACCTTCGCCCCGATTTTGTATATGATGAAGTACAAAACGGTGGAAGAAGCCATTAAAATTCAGAATAATGTACCACAAGGTTTGTCTTCGTCCATTTTTACGTTAAATATGAGAGAAGCGGAGCAATTTTTATCTGTCAATGGTTCAGATTGTGGCATTGCCAATGTAAATATTGGAACATCAGGAGCAGAAATTGGCGGAGCATTTGGAGGAGAAAAAGAAACAGGCGGAGGAAGAGAATCTGGCTCAGACGCATGGAAAGCCTATATGCGACGACAAACCAATACAATAAATTATGGTAAACAACTGCCTTTGGCTCAGGGAATTAAGTTTGATTTTTAATTGACAAAAATATTAGACCACAGATTTAACGGATTGGACAGAATTGCACAGATTTTATATGTTTTAAAGGAATTTTAAATAGTTTTGGGTAAGACAAATCGTTTGTATTTCAATAATTATATCTGTGTAAATCTGCTAAATCCGTATAATCCGTGGTCTAATTTCAAGATTCATAATCTTTATTATAATCCATTATCAACAAATGAAAACACAAGAAACCATCACAAAAACACTCATGGAAAGGCTCTGGGAGGGCTATTGCCAACGAGTAACTTATGCTAAACAATATTCAGAAATGGTACTTGCACAAGGTGGAAATGTTGTAAATGACCATTGTGCTTTCCGAACATTTAACACTCATACGGGTGGACAACCTGCGGGTATTCGTGCTATCGAGGAAGTTTTGGAGGCTTTGGGTTATGAGAAAATTTCACCGTATAGTTTTCCCTCAAAACACTTAAACTCTTTTCATTATCAACACCCGACTAACATCAATTTTCCGAAATTTTTTGTAACTCAATTGGAAGTAAAAGAATTGTCGGAAGAAGCACAAAGTTTGATAAATGAAGCCGTAAAAGATACGCCTGATTTATTAGCTGGCGAGCCTCGACAATTATTAGCAACGCTCAAACAAAATAAGGAACTCATCAGTGCGGAGGCTGACAGACTGGTGGAAGCTTTGGTGAAATTCTTTGCTCGTCCGTGGAAACCTGCCAAAAAAGAAACCATTTTGGCTTTAAATAGTGAGTCGCAGTTTGCTTCGTGGACTTTGTTGCACGGGAATTCTGTCAACCATTTTACGGCATACATCAATTATCAAAATGTACCTGCTTGGGGTGATATTGAGCAAACTATGGCAGTTTTGAAAGAGGCAGGAATTCCGATAAAACCCGAAATTGAAGGTCTGAAAGGTAGTAAACTTCGCCAAAGTTCTACCCAAGCTATTGATGAAGATTGCCCTGTCATTGATGCAGATGGTTCAGAAACTACTCTTCGTTGGTCGTATGCTTATTATGAATTGGCTGAACGTGGTTATCTTGAAACTGACGGAAAGAAAATTTGGTTTGACGGCTTTTTAGGCGAACAAGCAACCAATCTTTTTGAAATGACTAAAAGGTAGGGATTTAGGGGTTTAGGGATTATGGGATTTAGGAATTTGTGGAATAATTCATTAATATTTCTTTAACTACTAAACCCCTAAATCCCATTAACCCCCAAATAACACCACAATGCAAAGATTTTATGATTTAGAAGCTTGGAAATTAGCAAGAGAATTAAAAAATGAGGTTGCAAGAATTGCTAAAAGATTTCCTACTGAAGAGCGTTATGCCTTAATCTCTCAAATAATTCGTTCTTCAAGGTCGGTTACTGCGAATATTTCAGAAGGTTATGGAAGAAATAATTATAAAGAAACGATACACTTTTGCCGTATAGCAAGAGGTTCATTGGAAGAGACGCTAAATCACTTGATTGATGCTTTTGACGAAGAATACATTACGAATGAAGAGTTAAAGATTCTTAAAGAAAAAGTTGATGTTTGTCTCAAAGTTTTAAATGGATATATAGGTTATTTAAGAAAAAATCAAAAGAACAAAGGAAAAAAAGATGATGATGATTTATAACACAGAAGTCCTAAATCCCCCAACCCCTTAACCCCATAAATCCCTAAAATGAAATCAATCTTAGTAATTGGAATGGGCAAAGTAGGCTCATTGGTAGCTACGCTTTTGTCTAAACGTTTTGAAGTTAAAGGTTTAGACAAACAAAACCCTACCACAGAATTGCCTTTTGAGGTTATCAAAGGTGATGTTTCGGATAAAATTTTATTGGAAAAACTGATTCCTCAATTCGATGCCGTCGTGTCGTGTATGCCTTATAATTTGAATTTGACGATTGCTCAAATTGCTTACGAATCGGGAAAACATTATTTCGATTTAACGGAAGATGTACCTACAACCACCGCTATCAGAGAAATGGCTGCCAAAGGAAGTAAAGCCGTTTTAGCTCCACAATGTGGACTTGCTCCCGGATTAATTGGTATTGTTGGGGCGGATTTAGCCAATCGTTTTACCAAAATCAGAGACATTGAGTTGCGAGTTGGAGCATTGCCAAAATATCCGAACGGGCTTTTGGGATATTCCTTCACATGGTCGCCAGCGGGAGTAATTAACGAATATTTGAACGACTGCGAGGTGATTCATAACGGTGAAAAGAAATTAGTTTCTGCTCTCGACGGACTCGAACACATCAATATTGAAGGCAATGAATTTGAGGCTTTTAGCACTTCCGGCGGACTTGGAACCATGTGTGAAACTTACGAAGGACGAGTGGATACGCTCAATTACAAAACCATTCGTTACCCCGGACATGGCAAATTGATGAAGTTTCTCTTATACGAGTTAATCTTAAAAAATCGCCGAGAATTGATTGAAGAAATTTTGACCGAAGCCAAACCACCTGTACAAGAAGACGTTGTGTATGTGTATGCAGTGGTGGAAGGTTGGAAAAATCAGTCTTTGGAAAGGGAAGAATTCTATCGTGCCTATTCACCCAAAATTATTGATGGTAAACATTGGCGAGCTATTTCTTGGACAACGGCAGCATCTATCGTAGCTGTGGTTGAAATGGTAGCAGATGGGAAATTACCGCAAAATGGATTTATTAAGCAAGAAGAAATAGATTTTACTAAGTTTTTGGAAACGGAAACGGGTAAGTTTTTCTTGTGATGATGGATAGACCACAGGTTAAGCAGATGTTATTCTTTAATGTTAACTCTATTTAACTGTGGTCTATCATTTTATTGCATAACAAGATTCCCACTCATTTTCAATAGCTTTTGATTTTCTATAATTAGTTTAGAATTTTTGGGAATATTAACCTGCGTATTGACCACACATTCACCGCCCGAAATGGGTTTTATCGTGATAATGGTATTCAGCAAAGAACTTGATGGCGGAACGGTATTATTGCTCCAATTGCTTGGGTCTGTCCAATTTCCATTCCCGATGAAAGTATATAAAACGGTATCATCAGACTGTACTCGGTAAATATTGCCGTTAAGAGATGTCACAAATAATTCTCCATCTTCTGTTTCTCCAAAATCCGAAATGGTATTTGGCGATATTATTTGCGAGGAAATATTATAGCTATAAGTCAACGAATCAAACTTGATTTTGAACAATTTTCCCGAGTAAAAATCAACCCCAAAATAGTATCCTTTCATCGAATTAAATATTTCGCCACGATATACCGTACCGCCAATAATTGACGAACCTACACTTGGATTTGGATACGCCACAACGGGAAATCTGTAATTTGAAATAGCTCCACATCCCGTTGTATTGTAAGGATTATTGCCTTCATAACATCGCCAGCCGTAATTTGTGGCTAAAGAATCTCGGTGACTTCGGTTGATTTCCTCAAAAGCATTTTGCCCCACATCGCCAATCCACATATCGCCTGTAAGTCGGTCAAAATTCCAACGAAAGGGATTTCTCAGTCCATACGCCAAAATTTCATTGCCAAAAGGATTACCCGACGGAATACTGTAAAATGGCGGATTTTCGGAAATATTTACGTTGAAACGGAGAATTTTTCCGAGCAGTACATTCGTGTTTTGAGCATTATTGTTGGGGTCGCCACCGCCACCACCGTCGCCCGTAGAAAGATACAAATAGCCATCTTTCCCAAAGCGTAAAGTTCCGCCATTGTGATTGCTATTGGTAGGGTGAGGAATCGTAATGACGATTTTTTTAGAAGCTACATTAGCCACGTTTACATCATTACTTACTTGATAACGAGCTACTTCCAAATCTCCCGAAATATTGGTATAATAAACAAAGAAAAGTCCATTGGTTTTATATTGCGGATGAAAACACATACTGAGTAAGCCTTGTTCTCCGCCAGATTGGATATTTGTTACCGTTAAGAAAGTGCCTAAATTATTGAAATTTTTATCAAAAACTTTGATAACTCCCGCTTTTTGAGGAATAAAAATCCTACTTGTTCCATCACCTGCATTGATAAATTGCATGGGTTGAGATAGCCCCGTAATGACCGATTTTAAGGAGATATTAGGTTGAGCAAAAAAAGAGAAACTCAACAATAGTAAAGCAAAAAGAAGGAAAATCTTTTTCATGTCAATGATGTGTTTTGAAATACAATCAAATATACGAAGCATGATTGGCAATAGATTTTCCGATTACTCATTGTGAAATATTGATTCTATAAATTCTTCTCCGCAAAAGAAATGATATGGTCTATGGTTTCTGTCCAAGCAGACCAATCGTGGGTTTGGTCAGGGTAAAAATAATGTTCGTTACAAGCCAATTTTTTAGTTACGGTTAGTTTGGCGGTCATTGATTGCTCAGTTGTAATAATATTGTCTTTTCCACCGTAAAATAAAATGGTTGGAATTTTTCCCAAATTTGCATGATAAATGGGACTTGCATTTTGATATTCTTCAGGAGCTTGACTGTACGGTTTGCCAATAACTTGCTGAATATCAGCTCCAATAATGCCTGTTCTGATTTCGGGGCTGGTAAGATTTAGTGGAGGGACAATGCCCGCAATGCCTGATACTAAATGGTCGTCATCGGCAGAACTGGTGTATAAAAGAGCCAAATGTCCGCCCGAACTTAAGCCAACTAAATAAAATTCATTGCCAATTCCCAATGACTTTGCATCGTTTTGAAGTTTGTGTAATAAAGTACCAATATCAGCCACTTGTTCACGAAACGTTACGCCCGAACCGACACTTGCTAAACGATAATTAGCATTAACAATGGCACAATTTACACGTCGATTTTTCAAATCTGTTACCAAAAAATTGAGCGTATTTTTATCACTATATCGCCAAGCTCCACCATGAAGAAGCACAATAACAGGACTTTGAGAATTGCAGGTACTTGGTAGCGAAATATCGTATTTTTGGTATGGACTTGTGCCATAAGACAAATTAGTTTTGTCTTCGTAAGATAAATTTGATGTGGTAATATCCGTTGTTTTTTCAGGAATAATTAAGGTCAAGGGGTCTTTACTACAACCCGAAAAAAAGAAACTTATAAAGATTCCTAAAATGGAAATTACGCCACTTTTGCGGATAGAAAATATAGAAGATTTCTGCATTAGTCTGTTGTGATTGATGTGTTTAAATTATCTACACAAAATTGAGGTAGATAACACATAATCACAATCACATCTTTGGGTAGTTAAGCTCGTTTTCCTATACCCTAATGATGTGATAAGCCTTCTGGTTTTTTAGAAAATACTTGATTGGTTCAAGCGTCCACGCTTGAATCATTGGGGTTAGAAAATACCTTTCCAACTTTCTTCCAATCTGTAGCCACAATGGCGATTAGTATTTCAAGAATTGCTTCCATGATGAGGTTGATTCTGGCTGGTTCAAGCGTGGACTGATTGGTTCGAGCGTCCACGCTTGAACCAGTGGTGATAATAGCTTACGAATTCTCGTGTGGTTCAGCGTCTTCTTACTGGTTCGAGCGTCCACGCTTGAACCAGTAGGGTTGGCACTTGTCAATAAGGGTTCAAGCGAGGACGCTTGAACCAGTGGGTGAGGACGCTTGAACCAGTGGGGTAGTCGTCACTCGCCTTTAAGCAAGCGACTGATGAAAAAACTTATTCTTTAATTACAATCGTTTCCCATCCAACTTACTGGTTCAAGCGTCCACGCTTGAACCAGTGGTGATAATAGTTTACGAATTCTCGTGTGGTTCAGCGTCTTCTTACTGGTTCAAGCGTCCACGCTTGAACCAGTAGGGGCGGGGGATTCAAGCGAGGACGCTTGAACCATTGGATTTTTATAATATTAGTCAAATTTCAGTGGTAAATAATCTTCACTAACTCCTGTCCCCCAATTAATATCACGGTTGTCTCTAATTTCCATAAATTTGCGAAGTCCTGGATAAGGAAAAACCAATATTTCTTCATGTCTATATTCGACTCTGTATGTCCGCCAAGACATATCCATAAAAGGGCCAACTTCAATTAATAAAACACCCTCTTTAATTCTAAAACTTGGTACTAATTGTTGTCTGACTTTGTCGAAAAGATAATTGGTAGCTCTTGTTAACTCTAATGTTAAGTCGTAAATAAGTTCAATATGATACATATATTTTCCTAACAAATGATTATAAAGTTCATCATCCCACCTATCAATTTTGTAAAATTTGTTTGTGCAGATTTGTTCACTATTTCTAACATCTTCTACATATTTGTCAAATACATTAAGTAGGTCATTTAAAACATTTTTTAAATTAAATAATGCGTTTTCAAGTTCAGGATAACGCTTATACCAAACTCTTGAAATGATATAATTGATTAGTTCTCGAAGTTTGTTATATTGCTCCTTTAATATTTTAGGGTTGTCACTACTTAACAACCAAGATGTCCAAGCTTTATAATTTTCTATATCCGCAAGTTTCAAAAATTCGTCAATGTATGAAGCATAAACTTCATCTTCTCTTTGTTTAGTATTATCAAATATTAAATTTTGTTTAACCCAATTCTCATGATTTCTTTTGGTGTCAAGCAATAGTTTAATTGGAAATCTATCTGGGTAGTCGTCTATGACTTTGTGATGAACACTACACATTAAAATTAGATTGTCATATTTATCCCGTTGCTCAGGTGTCAGAGGCGAAATGCCTCTTGGTCCATCTTTTTCTCTTGCGACTATATGTGCTTCCTCACCAACAACAGAAATGTCATCAGTTTCGGAAATGTCCATAACAAGTTCTTTTTTGCAGCCTGGGAAAGCACAGATGTTTCCCGAACGTCCCCAAAGCATTTTATGTGTTCTAAGCTGAATACCCATTTTCTGTTAATTGTAAGTTGCTGGTGTCTGTTAGCATAGTATGTAACTCCTAAATTTACGAAAGTTTTGTTGTATTCTTCTTGTCGTACTTTTTGTATTATTAAAAGCTTGATAGATTTTTTATATAAGATTCCTATAACAAACATACCAATTTCCCCAACATCCCCAATTCCAATTTATCAAACGGTAAAAACACAACCTATCAAAATCTTGCCTAACTTAGAGCAAATAAATATGGGCTTTTTGTGAGATAGAGATTCGCCAATTCTTCAAGAGTTGGCGAATCTCTGTCCACCGTCTAAACTATAAATAATTGGGAGGTAAAACCTAATCCCAAATCACTAAAACCTTTGCCAAAATGCAGTTAATCCTTCATCAATTCAATTTAAAACTTCGTCATACTTTTACCATTACGCACGAGTCTCGTGATGTTCAACCTACGCTTATCGTTGAGCTTCGAGATGGTGATTTTCGTGGTTTTGGGGAGGCTACCGAAACGCCTTATTATGGCGTAACGATGGCAAAAATGATGGCTCAATTAGAGGCTATCCGTCCGCTTATTGAAAATTATGACCTCCAAAGTCCAGAACAATTTTGGGCAGATATGCACCCGCACCTCAAAGACGACCATCCTTTTGCTTTGTGTGCGTTAGACATTGCCGCTAATGACCTTTGGGCAAAAAAACAAGGACAACCTTTGTATAAATTATGGGGTTTAGATGCTTCTAAAAATCCTATTACTGATTATACCATTGGCATTGATACCGTTGAGAAAATGGCTGAAAAAATGCAGGAGGTGCCGTTTCCACTGTATAAAATCAAATTAGGGACAAAAGACGATATTAAAATTGTTCAAGAACTCCGTAAACATACTGATGCCGTTTTTAGAGTAGATGCCAACACGGCTTGGGGCGTGGAGGAGACTTTACAAAACGCCATTGCTCTGAAAGAATTGGGTGTAGAATTTATCGAACAACCCATGAAAGCCGATAATTGGGAAGGCATGAAACGAGTTTTTGCGGAGTCGGTTTTGCCTATTATGGCGGATGAAAGTTGTATCGTGGAGGAAGACGTGGCTCGTTGTTACGGATTTTTTCATATTATCAACATCAAATTAATGAAATGCGGAGGACTTACACCCGCTCGTCGGATGATTGCACACGCTCATAAATTGGGTTTGAAAGTAATGGTTGGTTGCATGACGGAATCGAATGTGGGTTGCTCTGCCATTGCCCAATTATTACCACTTTTAGACTATGTGGATATGGACGGAATCCTTTTGGTGGACGACCAAGTTTCTACGGGTATTACCATTGATTACGGAAAAGTGATTTATGCGGAAGAGAACGGAACGGGAGCTTCTTTAATTGATAGGTGATAATTAATAATTGATAGTTATTGAATGCTAATTTTATCCATCTGAACTATGATTTTTATGATTATTTGATTGTAGGATTCTTGCTTAAAACCCTATCATCTTTAAATTTTATCAATCATAGTTCAGACAAAATGTAATTCATTACGTAGTGGCGTATGGCATACGCCAATGCTTTGGCAATTTTGACGTATGCTATACGTCACTACCTGATATTAAATATTCAGACATTTACCCATGACCCATTTACTCATAACGGCTTTCCTCTTTTTCCAAACCATCAATCCAGCAGGTAAAACCGTTGAAACTCGTTTTAATTTGCCTGTTGGTTATCAGCGTGTGAGTGTTGTAAAAGACTCATTTGGAGCATATTTGCGTGATTTTCCTTTGAAAGAAGATAAATCAAAGGTCTATTTTTATAATGGACAGGAAAAAACAAATGCTCAACAAGTGGCGGTTTTGAATATTGACCGAGGAACGCAAGACCTCCAACAATGTGCTGATGCCGTCATGCGTTTGCGAAGTGAATATTTGTATGCAAAGAAACAGTTTGCAGATATTTCTTTCAAAACGTTTGGCGGAATTGCTATGACTTATGACAAGTATAAAAGCGGTTATCGGATTACCAATAAAGGGTTTGTGAAGGCGAAATCGGCGGATAATTCTAAGGCAGGTTTTAGGAAATATCAAGACATGGTTTTTAATTACGCTAATACCTATACGCTTGAACGTGAAATGAAGACGGTCAAAAATTTAGCAGATTTACAAATTGGCGATGTTTTTATTGTGTCAAATCCAAAGTCGTATGGACACGCCATGATTGTGATGGACGTGGCTGAAAACCCGAAAACCAAAGACAAAATTTTCCTGTTGGCTCAAAGTTATATGCCTGCTCAGGATATTCACATTGTTAAAAATCCCAAAGGTGGAGCTTGGTATAGTCTGAAAGATTTGGACTCGCAACTTTACACACCAGAATGGACATTCCCATTAACTTCATTGCATAGATTTTAAATAGAATGATGAGTTATGAATGATAAATGATAAGAGGGTCTTCTTTTAACTCATCATTCATAACCAATACTTCGCTACGATTTTGAGTATCATTTAAAAAAATAAGGGTAAAGTTTTAGTTTTGTTTTGCGAACTAACCAAACTTTACCCCATGAGCGTAGAAACACTCACGAGTGCAATATTGAGAAAAATGTCATTGATTGGCAAGTGGCAAGCCAAGTTTTTTTTAGAGTTAGTACAAACCTGGTTGTCTTTGAAGGGTCGATATACTTTTGAGAATCTATCTCGTCAAGGAGAAATGAGTTCAGAAAGTTATCGTTCTAATTTTTCCAATTCATTTGATTTTAAGACGTTTAACAGATATTTGTTTGAGTATGTTGGTTCAGAAAAAGTATGG
>NZ_QGGO01000044.1 GCF_003148625.1 Arcicella aurantiaca
GTTTCAATCCATTTGTGCCATCATGTGGCGTTGGAATCCGTCAAGAACATTAAGTTGTTGACTATTAATTATTTGTGTTATTTTCTTTAACCCTCTTTTTTTATAATTACAATATGTCAAAGAGCGTTTTTTCATAACTGTTACAATCTTTTCCGTAAAGGTAAGTTTTTGATTGTTAGTGATTTAAACTTGTTTTTCAAGGATGGTTAAATAAATTAGCCTTCGGAATGACCAAAGCAAGACTTATTTAGTACAAATATTTCGATATGTGCAATTTACACATCTTGACTTATACTTAGTAGCTTTGGGATAGATATTTCCTACAATAATTTTTTCAATCTCTCTGACAGCATATTTTACATCTTCTTTGTCAGAATGTTCTATCTTTACTTCGACCAATTTATGTTGGCTACGAGTATAAACCAGAAATCCTTTCTCAACTTTCTTTCCAAAAGTATCTTCTATCAACCAAGCATAACAAAAGAGTTGAGTGCGGTAAGTTTCATAAATTTTATCTTCATATATCGCAAATTTATAGTCTAATGGAGCCATTGTTCCATCTTCCAAAACTAATACTTCATCTATCACTCCTCTAATCAAATCATTGGTTAAATATTGGTCTAAATGCTTATCGGTTACTCCTATACGTCGGCGAAGATAATTTTTATTCTGTTCTAATTTCTGGTCATGAATCTCTCTGCCCTTAATTACCTTAAAATTCTTTTCTTCAAACTGCGGAATCCCCAAAACATACTCAAAAAAAGTAAATCTGGGACAGTATAAATATTGAATAATATGAGATGGAGTTAGTGTTATCATTATTAAAAGAATAAAGCTCTTATTTCGTCATTGACTAATTTTTTATCAAATGCTTGTCCAAGTAATACAGTTTGTTTTAATTCCGTCTGATTCATAGGAAAAATATAAATTTTGTCAACATCAACATTTATTAATTCTTCTAAACGAAGCGTCAACGTGTCCTTTTCGTTGTTGGTTAACGTTCCAACAAAACACGAAAATTGTACTCTATATAAACCTGCTTGTTTACATATTTTAGAGACTTTCGTTCTATTTTTATCGTTCTCAATGTCATATAATACCCAAATAACCATCGCATTTTAAATTTCAGTTTTGTCAATTGTTAATTTCTGAGGGTCACTATTATTACCCAAAATAGCATTCGCAAAAATATGGCTATCATATTGTATCGCATTTGAACGAGTATGATTTTTTCCTCTATGTCGAATGGTGTCTTCGTCCATAAATTTATTGAATGCTTCTATTAATAGTTTTTTGCCTTCTGCATTGAGTGAAACTCCTTTAGTATGGACATCAGAGTGAGCTTTGTTTACTTTCTTTCCCGAAAATAAACGAAATACTACCTCGTCAACATATATTCTATAAGGTTCAATAAAATCGTAAACCATACTCAACTGATTGTAATCATCTCGGTGCAAAAAGCCCAAGTATGGGTCAATTCCAGCAATGATTAAAGCCTTTTCAATTTTAGAGTATAATACACCGTAACCGTAATTCAGAAAAGCATTAAAAGCATCGTTAGCAGGACGAGACGACCGTCCCTTAAACTGCGATTCAGAAGGTAAAACATAACTCAACGTTTCAAAATATAGTCTCCCTGCTGTACCTTCCAAACCTCTAAGCGTATCTGCAACTTCTGAAGTAGTTTTGCCTTCTTGAAGCGATACTGAAACAATTAGATTTTCAATTTTGGTAATTTTATCATTCAAAAAATCTGCGTGTTGTGGACGATGTTTTTTTAAATCTTTAATGAAATTTAATTGGTTCTCAAGTTTCAGAACCAACCAGACTTTCACCCATCTTAACCCCTCAGGGTTCATACTGGTTTCGAGTTGACACTTTCGTATTTTGGTCGTACTCCCCAATTTGCTATGCCAAACCCGACCAATGGGAGAACCATTTTGTTCCAAAAACACAATATCTACATTATTCATCATGGCAAGTTTGATAGCATCTGTACTAAGCATCGTACCAGTAGTCATAATTATATGAGTAACTTTATGTGCAGAAAAAGGCTTAGTAAATAATGTCCCGTCGTCCTCTTTACGTCTAATTTCAAACATACCATCTTTTACATGAACATAAGTGCCGTATTTGTTGATGTGTAGCTGCATAAATTTATATTTTTATGATTGTTCCATACCCACGAGAAACAGATTTTCCTAAACCAATCAAATTTGGTAATAAAGCATTGCACATAAAACTTCCCTGAAAGCCCATCATTTTATTATCTTTAAAATTGGTTTCACGAGTTTTTTTCAAAGAAAACTTGCACATAATTGGTTCATTTTTTGTCAATTGGCATCCCATTCCATTCAAAAAAGCCAATAGATTGTTTTTCAAGATTCTATTAAAAATTACATCCTGTTCATCGGAAGTAGCCTTGATAAAATCACGATAATTATTCTGATTTAGAGCCATCCAAAGACTCTCAAAGCGATATTCGAACAAAGAATTAGAAAGTCCAATATCCACCACAGAATGGTTAATATTTTTAGCCATTACTTCAAAAAAATGCCCATCAATTTCTAAATGCTTAATTTTCAAGAACAAATCCACTAATAAATCAGCTCCTTCACCCAAACCCACAAGTGTGGGTATATGGTCGAGAACTTTATATTGTACAAGTGTGTAACCCTGACGAAACTCGCCAGTATCTTGGAAATGATTATGTAATAAAATAGAATGTTCCTTAAATAAATTGCCAAAAAAACCTCGTAATTTATGAGCATCACGAGTTTGTAGGCGTATTTCGGGGAAGGTTATTATGGTTTGGGGAAGTTTTATGGTCATAGTATAAAATCTTTATCTTCAACTAATTTATATCCAGTTTCTAAGTCATAATAGTTTTGCCAATCAGCAACATATATTATCCCTTTATCTTGTTGTTTAGATGGTGGAACAAATTTGTTCTTAGGGAAACGAGTAACGTATTGTAATAATGAAGGTTTTATTTTTTTGATTTTTCTTTTTCTTTCAAAATCATCATCTGTTATTTTGAATATTGACATAAACTCATCCCAAACCTTTAAAGATTTATCATCAACAGGCAAAAACACGTTATAATTTCTAAAATCTTCCCCAATCAATTTGAAATTCTTTTCAATATCTTCTAATTTCAAATTTTGAATACATTCTATTAACTTTTGTGAAGCGTTACTATCGTTTGATTTACGCTTTCTAATTTGAGTAGCATATTCCAAATTCAAATCATACAAGGTTGATTCTTGTATAATCTCGTCATGATGTTTCAGTACATCTCTCGAAATTGACAATAATACTTTATCATAAACATACTTACTTTTGCCCAAATCAAATAGTTTAACAGCTCCTTTGCCCTTTAACCCATTTCTATTACATCTACCTGCTGACTGATTAATTGAATCAATGGGAGCAAAGTCACGATACACAATATCTAAATCTATATCAACGCCAGCTTCAACTACCTGTGTAGAAACTACAATTTGATGACCTTTTTGAGTCTTAATTTTTTCGATAACCTCTAATCTTTTGAAAGGCAAAATTGAACTTGACAGGTAAAGCACTTCTTCAAACTCTTGCTTCAATTGTTTATGAATTTCCTGCGATGATTTGATAGTATTGCAAATTATCAGAAATGATTTGTTGATATTGGATTTGATGTCTTCAATTAAGGAATAGCAAAACTCATCAACTGACAAGTGCTTCTCAGAAACTTTTAGTAGGCTTTGATTAATTTCGATTCGTTTAAGATTTTCAAAATACTTTTTAGGATTAGCTAATTCAAGAATTTCATCATTATTATTGAAAATGAATGGTTGTGTAGCCGTTACAAAAACAAACTTAGTTCCAAAATATTCATTCATTTTTTTGAAAACCAATTCAATAACCTCGAAATACTGAGGGGGAATATTTTGGACTTCATCCAAGATAAAAATAGCATTGGTCATATTGTGAAACTTACGAAGTAATCGATTTTTATTCGTAAATATTCCTTCCAAAAACTGAACAAAGGTTGTTACAATAAAATCATGTTCCCAGCCATCAGCCAAATATTCAGGTTCATCTTTACTAAGTTTTTCTTCATCATATTGTTCATTTGGCATAGCCAAATAATGATTTTTTGAAAGCCGAGTTTCTAAATTTCCAATATTAGAACTTTTAAGGATTTTTCTGAAAATGTTTTCATTTTGGTCAATAATAGAGGTAAATGGCAATACATAAATAACTCTTGGCTTGCTTCCGTGTTGCTCATAAAATGCGTTTTGTAGGATAGTTGCCACATTGAAAGCTGAAAAAGTTTTTCCTAAGCCTGTTGGTAGTGTAATTGAGAAAAATGCTTTGGAACTATTTTCAAGAACATTTCTTTGAACCAATTGATAGGCTTCTTCTCTAACAAAGTCTATTGGTTTAGGAGCTTCATTTGAAAAGAGATTCGTTTTATAATCGTTAATGATGTTCAGAGGCAAAAGGGTATTTTCTTGAATGTACCAATCTTTATCAGTTTTCAATAACATCAAATCACCCTTGTCTGCTGAAAGCAATAGGGAAAAAAGATAATGTTGTAAGAAAAAGTATTTTACTTCTTTTCTACTCTCAAATTCTGTTTGGTATTTAACAAATTTTCTACCACTTGATAATTCACTTTTTATCTTTTCCCAATGTTCTTTTGAGGTGATTAACGATTGATTACTTAAAATCTGATTATACGATTCAAAATCTAAAACCTCAATTTGCTTTTCTAAAAACTGAATATCTTTTTGTTGGAGTTGAATTTGTGTCTCCTCATTAGAATAGAAAAAATTTGTCAAATATCCGTGATGTCTTCTAATGATTTTGAGAATAACAAATTTCAAAAATATATCATCGTGTTCAATCTGCTCAATGGCAAAATAACCTCCTATTTTAGCATGATTAGATAAACGGTCATTTTCACCTAAACACTTATTGAAATAAGCACGTCGATTTTCATTGAAAAAAGCAATATATTTTTGAATACCTAATTGACTTTTAAATTCTTGATTATTCTCAGCTTCTATCGTTGCTTTTATGATTTTTGATTGAAAAAAACTGGCTTTCCCAAAATCATGAAAATAGACTAATATTTCCCGAAGTTTATTCAAAAAAGATAGTTCAAAGAAAGTATCTTTTTCAACAAACTTTAAGGATAAAATCTTCTCAGACAGAACATCACAACCAGTTAAATGCTGTTGTAATGTCCTATCTGGATGAGAAATCAATTCAAAATAAGCAGATGTTTTTTCCATCAATTTGGTAATATTCGTTTAATCTAACTTTTATAGGTCTTCCGTTTCGTTCAAGAAGAATATCATCTCTTTCCGTTACATTTCTTTCTATATCCATTTCAATAGCATACATACTTTGTTCAATAATCTGAACTTCGTTTTGTAATAACCCTTCTCTATCAAATTCTATAAAATGCTGCCTTCTCAATACAGAATCCAGAGAGATGCTCTCATTTGAGTCTATTTTTTTAGCCTCAAACTCTCCAATCAATTCAAAATTTGAAGTTAAAAATGCTAAACCCAGACATGGAGTATAAACGGAATGGTGTTTCTCCAAAGCGAGTTTAAGTTTATTATACACTTCATTGTTTTGATGCGAAAAATAAATTCTATATCGTGGCTGATGCACAAACTCCATCATAGTGGGTTTGGGGGGGCTACCTTCTTTTTTACGACCTAATTCAGCTTTTAAATTGATACCTAATCTTTGAAAACGAAGTGTGTTTTGTATGCCTATTCCTATAAGGCATTGTTTGTTTTCAAAGTATTTGAGGTATTCATTCTTGTCTTTCTCCAAACCCAAAATAGCTCCTACATAACCATAGATAGAAGTTTTGGGCGGAATAGCATAAGTCAAAGCAGAAGTAGTAGCGTAGATTTTTTTGAAGTGTGCATAATCACCCCAAATATCAAAAACTAATACCTTCATTTTCGAGTATTATTTAGTGTGAATAGCTTCGCTTAACTCAATTCTGTCGTCTTGAATGACACTTATAGAAATGATTTTATCATCATATTTTTTGAGTGCTTCGTTTAGACTTTTGATATCTAAAAAATAGTCAGAAATGTCTTCTAATGACTCCATCGTTTTACCATCTTTCAAAACCATACTCAATCTTTGGCATAAATCACCAATAAAAAAGCTATCTTTATAATCAATTTTTACCAACAAACGTGGCATATGTCCTTTCTTTGAGCGAGTTAAAAGCCCTTTCGTTCCATTCCAAATTGCTTCTGTAAGTTCTGCAATGTCCTTATTAGTCGTGCCAGATTTTTTGGCTGCATTTTCATTGATTGTACCGTGAAACGCAATTAAACCGTAGGTAATATTGTATTCTTCTCTGAATGTTTTTTGTTCTGCTCCTTCCTTGGTAGCAAAAGCCCCTGTCCCCTTAATGAAATTATCTTTATAGATATTATTTAAAGAATACCCCATTGAAAACTGAACAGGTCCAGTTAGTTGGAAATTCTTCCCTTTTACAGCAGAAACTCCCCCAAATAATCTTACATCAATAAATTTTGATTTAAATTCCTTTTCATCTGCATATACACCTGAACGTTGTTCACCTGTAACAGCTTCTGTTCTAATAAAAATATCTCCTTTACCACCTGCTTCTCCATTATAACCTTTGTCGAAAAGGTAGTCTCTAATAGTTCTTTTTAAACGCACGTCTGTAACTAAACATCTGTTGGTGGCTTCGTCGAGACGTGGGCGGTTTGAATCAAGTGGGTCGCCGTTGGGGTTGCAACGCACTACGTCATAGATAAATAAAATTTCACTGCGGTTTGTAATCTCTGCCATGATAAATGATAGTTTAAGTGTTTTGAATTATTTTGATTTTTTTGCTTCAATTCTGTCAAGCATTCTACTCTTCAAAGATTCTTTTTGAATCGTTAAGCCTAATGAAAAAGCATAAGATGTTTCTACATTGTTTTGGGCTGGCTTTATATTTATAAAAGCCTTATCGAAAGCTGTTAAAAGTTCAAGGGCAGCGTTATAATCACCATATAATTTGTCTGCTTTCTCATATTCATCTAACTTTTGTAATAGTTTAGGCTTTATTTCCATCATTTCACGATAACCGATGTTTAAGTTATTTAGCTTGTGAGCAAATGGGCGACTTCTTAAATGGCTTTCCTGGGCATTTAATAAAATCTCTGTTGCACATCCTAAATAAAAAGCTGCTTCTTTCGCTGGGTTATCCTTAAAAAAGGATTCGTGATTGTTTACAAACTCCTCTGCGACAAAACTCAGAGTTTGTTTTTCTTGTGTTTCCATATTACCAAAAATTTGAAGGTTTTGTAAATACTGATGGATGACAAATGAACGCTTTACATTCAGAGCAAATGCGTAGGCATCATTCGATAGGTTTTTAAAATCGGTTCTAAGTAATTCCATAAAAACAGCTAATATTTTGTATTCAGTTATCACTGTTTTATAGAAAATAGCTTCCATCACTTGAAAAAATAAAGGCTCTGGGAAGTATTTTTTCATATCAAAAAAAGTAAGATTGAAAGCAAATTCTGCTTTTTTGGTTACAACTTTTGTGATACGATTATAATACTCAGAAATTGACTTTTTTGAATCTAAAATGTTCCCGAACCTTGAAGGTAAAAGGTCTGATAGGTGTAGTTTTATAGAAAATTGAGCTTGTTTTTCTTCGTAAAAAAAGATATCATAGTAAACACTGTTATGATGCAGTTTTTCCTCTGAAATAATCTCATTAAAAATCCCCTCACTATTAATGATAGAATTAATTTGATTTTCAGAATACGTTGTGTTTCCACTTTGTCTTTTCTGAATAAATGTTTCTACAATTTCTTTCTTCAAATCATTATCATTGATAGCGATGAATCTTGGAAGTACATAAAATCGGAGGTTCTGAAAGCCATAAGATAAACCATTAGACAATGCTCTTTGGGTTCCTTCTAAGGTTTTTACAACTTCGGGTGAAACAGGAAACATTTTGTAAGAATTTTTGGCATCAAATCCATTTCTCGAAAACGAAATATCATTTACTGTAAACCCGAGCGTATCAACTCGCCCCCAAACTTCATCAGATTGTTGGTAGGTTACAGAACATATTTTATCATTTGATTTGTATGAATCGCCTTTGCTATTGAAATACTTATTATAAGCCTCTTCTTCAAGGATATTCCGTATTTTCTGAACTTCACCAATCCATTTATCGTCAATCTTGATAGTGAAAAGGTAGTTTTTTTTCTCAGGACACGTTTGCTCAATGAATGATTGAAAGTGAGTATCAAGAAATGATATGACTTCTTCTTTGGAAAAGAAGATTTTGTAAATTGAAAGATTAGCATCTAAGCAACGCCCAAGCTTATCCAAAAACTTAACAATCGACTCTCTGAGAATCTGACGATTTTTCTCCAAGTTTTCAGGTTTATCGCCCACAGGAAGATTATAAAAATGTAGCGTTGGAACTAAACTTGTAGAACGAGAAGAAGCTAACTCTCGAAACAAATATTTTTCTTTCCAAGATTTACGATAATCCTCAATAGAAAGTTTTTGAGGTTTTCCATTGGCAATTTCCAAAAAAATAACGCTTTCATTTTCGTTTTTTTCTGGATAAGGCGAACCGCTTATTTCAAAAAAATGCTTCATAGCATCAATTTGTTTAAGTTGCTCTCCAAATTGATAAATTGTTTTTATCATAGTTATATATTTTTTCAAATTTAATCCACTACTTGTGTCATCTGATGGTACAAAATCTAAAACTCTCCACCAATCTTCAACCGTTCATTCAAATAATTTCTAAGTCCTTCATCGTCAATTACTTTCAATTCGCCAATCAAACCCAAACACCACCTGCCAATACCTGCATAGTTTTGTACATCTAATTTCAATTCATAAGGAAAATCGTTCAGCTCTTTATGCTTGCTTAGATATACTCTCGCTGAAGGATATTCTTCATAAAATAGTTGGAAAGCTCTTTTACTTAAATACAAATGAATAGATATAGATTCTGTCGAAGAACAACCGAAAACATCCACATTCATTGCTTTTCTAATTCCTGTTTTCTTGTCATACTGAATCTCAACATCAGTAATACGTTTTACTTTATACGTTTTTTCTTTTCCTGTCTCAATCGCAGAGAGTGTTGAATAGTCCAAACTCAATTTTAAAGGAGTTACGAATCTATCCTTGATTTCTTCAGTATTTAATGAATGATAATTAATTAGTTTGACAGAACATTCTGAATTTATAGCTACTTGAAGTTTCTGAACGATAGTGCCTAAATGTTTATCTTTCAGTTCGTCTGACTGTGGAGCGATATATGAAGAAGCAGATAGTTTTTTGAGAATACTTAATTTTAGAGGAGTGCTATTAGAAATAGACGCTATACATTCATGTAGTAGTCCCGTTTCTTCTTCTGTGAATGTAGTTTTAGGGGTAGCTTCAAAAATAAAATATTTATTATTTTTTTTGTCAACGAAATATCCTAATTCTTCTAATAATTCAAGGTCTCGATAAATTGTTTGTCTTCCTACGTTAAACAATTTTGCAAGACTTATTACTGAATATTTAGGTTCATGTAATAGTTGTAGCAATTTGAATACCCTTTTTATTTGATTTACTTCAGAACTTTTATCAGTAGTCATAAGTGTGTTCGTGTAAATATTAATGTGTCGAAGTTACTTGTTTTTCTACATCTAAAACTACCGTTAAATAATATTTACTTTAATGAAATACCTAAGTTGAGCAAAAAGGTGTTTTGAACTAATCTTCAAAAAGAGAAAATGGCAAGTCCAAAATCTGAATCGACAGAAACAGCGGAATCAATGAACCAAGGTCGGATTTAATGATTTGGCAGAATCAGAAACAATAGTAGAATCAAAATTAAAAACAGAATCATTGAGCCGACTTCAGATTCCATGATTTATCAGAACAAAGAATCAAAATCTTCGCAACAATCTAATCTGCTTGCAAATTCCCACAAATATTAATTTCTATATTACATTTAAAGTATATCTATGAAATACCTCTTCGGAATCCCTTGATAATCAGCAGGGAACAGCTTTATTAATCTTCTGATAATCAGAGGAAAACCTACGGTAAACTTATATAAACTACCGTCCCAAATTAATGTAAAAAAATTTCATCATACTTTGTTATTCAGAAAGATGAATTCAGAATAACAAAGTATGATGAAAATATCAACTTCAGTAGCCACAAAGCATAAAATGAGTAAAACTATCTTGGGAAAAATGCCTAACTCTTTATTTTTAGTAAGTTTCAGTGGGAAGCCAATTTGGGAGTCTCTTAATAATCAGCGGGAAACCTACGGGAAACCACAACAAATTTCTGGAAACCGATTTAGTAACCACTTGATAATTAGCGGTAAACCGATGGTGTCCCAAAATACCTTTGGCTCAACATTATATTTGAGTAGGTCTCCTAATGGAATTTCCACTACTTGAGTTTTTATCTCAGACGTTTCTCGAAAATGTCCTGAGAATTGAACACCCTACAAACGCATCCGTCTTAAAACTTGACCTAATCAATAATGATTTGAGTTCATTTTTCAAGGTATCCCGATGGAATACCTTCGGGATACCAAATCAGGTATTCCTTGATAATCAGAGGAATACGTGTGGTATCCCGTTGGTATCCCGATTAATTACTCAGTCCAATCAAACGTCCGTTTAATTGGACAATTCTCCAAAATCAAAAAGTGGACTTTAGTGTTAATGAATTGGTATATATTTATTGTATATTATTCTAAGTATATTTAATATGTATATAGTTGAACAACTATATACCGAAAAGTTTGTTGACTATTGTAATAACTCATCTTGGCATTATTAATACCTTGGCTTATTCTTTGTTTCTGATTCGACATTTTAATTTTCGATTTTATTACCTTTAAAATCTTCACTATTGTTGTATAATGTTCTTTATTTACGTGAATAAGAGCAAATATTTTTGACACACTTAGAAATATTTTATCTTCTTGAAAAGCCAATTTTTACTGCTTTGTTACAAGTAAAATCCCTGCACCAATATTTGCTGTTGAAACTATATAATCTTTATCATTTCCGATTAACGCAACAAACTCTTTTACATCGTTTTGGTGGGATATAACATTATCAACTATCAATAAACTTCCCTTTTTGTTGAGCAGTTTTTTTAGATAAATCCAATATTCTACATAATGTTTTCTTTCTGCATCCAAAAATATGATGTCATAAATAGGTGTGGCTTGTACTAAAAAGTCTTTTGCATCCATTGTAAGTAGTTCAACATTATCAATTAGTTTGAAATTGGTCAAATAATTTCTTGCTAATTCTGTTCTGTGTTCTTCTATTTCAATAGAAGTTAGTTTTCCCTTTGAGTTGTTCAAAGCGTCGGCAAACCATAAAGTTGAAAAACCATTTGATGTTCCTAATTCCAATACATTTTTACTTTGTTGTGTTCTTATAATGATTGAGATAAACTCTGCTGATTCAGGTTCAAGATTTCTCCACTTTTCTAATCTGTTCTCTTTCTGGTTATCTTCTTCTTTCAGTTGCTTATAGAGTTGAAGAATTTCTTGTTTAATTTGTTGTTCCATTTTGCTTTGAGATTACTGTTAATGTATTGGTACTTAAAATTAAGGATTTTGAAATATGCTTAATGGTAAATCCAACATTAAAATCGAAACAATCAGAATCCTTAGAATATTTAGGTAGATATAGGCACATAAAGTTTGAAACCCTCTGAAGCCCTAAAAACAAAAAAAGCAGGCGATAACCTGCTCTTCCAAATATCTTCAAGTCGAACGAGAAACTATAAAAGAAACTAACTAAGCCGTCCGCTCCAGAGATTAAGTTCAAGACTAAGCGTCCCTCATGGTTTCATGGTTTGGCTTTCAGCCACCACGAATGCTCATATCTTTGAATTGTAAATATTTTCATAGTTTTATTAAAAAAAAGGAGTACGGAAATAACCTTAGTTATTGGCTGTAGTTATTTTTTCTCGTTGCTTATGCTCTCTTTTTGAATTGGTGAATAATCTGTTTTGGTCTGTCCGTTTACTTGTAATTTGTCAAAGTAACATTTTACTCCTGTCGCTGAATTCATATCTTCAACATTTTGGATGTGAAAATGTAAATGAGGTTCTGATGAATTGCCTGAATTTCCACAAAGCCCAAGTAGTTGCCCTTGTTTTATTTTTTGTCCTTGCTTAACTACAATTGAATGTTGTTTAAAGTGAGCAAAAAACAAATATTCGTTGTTCTGTGTCTTTATAATAACTGTGTTGCCTGGAACGTAAACGGGGTTTAAAACTCCTGGCACATTGTCTTTAACTCCATCAACTACCAAAACAACTTCTCCATCGCAAGGTGCAATGAGGTCTTTTCCAAAAGCATAATAATCTTCATTGGCTTTTCCGTTTGATTTATATGAATTTCCTTTGGTGTCAGTTATCACAATATCAAAGGCATTTTTTTGAGCTTCACTTTCAACGTGATAATTTAATTCTTTTGTGTCGCCACCCCAAATTACAGTCCATTCATCCTTAAATGGCAAAATTAGTTTTGTTGTGTTACGAACCAATTTAGGCAAATTACTTTCTTTAAAAGGTTTTACAAATAGTCCATTAATTTTTGAGTTATTGTCAACAGAAATATTAACTGCAAATAATGCTCTTTCAAAATTTGTCTTGTATGATGCGTAAGTCTGTTCGTATTTTACAAATTGTCTTTTGGTAATTTTTCCTGCTTGTGTTTTCAGTCCTGCTAAAAATTCCTTTGTTTTATCAAGTGGTAAAGCGTTTTGCATTTCAGTTGAAAAACTTGAAAATATTGCGTCAAAATTGTCTGCATTATAATTCACCTCAAAACTGTCTGCAACAGATTTGTTAGCTATTTTTTCTGTCTGCCCAAATGCAAAGTTCATAAAAGTTGTCAAGAGGATTGTTATTAAATATTTTTTCATTCTTTTTGAATTTTGTGAGGTTTTGTATAATTACAGCCAACGGTTTGCAGCTACCCGAAGGGCGGGACTTTTACCACAAAACTTGATTTGAAAAACTAATGTTTGATTACCCACAAAACTTTCTTTGGAACACGAAACCCCGCCTTTTGGGTAGGTGCTGTTATGCGGTCGTTTTTTATTCTTTCTTTTCTTCTGGGTGATATTTATAATAGTCAGGTCGCTCTGTCTGTTTCCAAACAAATTTGTAACCTGTCTCCATTACTTCAAGGTCAAAAGGTCGTTTTACATAGAATAAATTGTCTGAGTTACTTGCAATTAAAGATGCTCCACTAATGACAAGTCCGGCTAAGACCCACATTATAATTGTCACAATTTTGTTTGGGTTAATTTTTGTCCAAAAACGGTTAATGCAAAAAAACACTATGAACCAAAACAAAAAGTAGGTCAACAAGTCTGCGAAAAATTCTGTCACGAAAATTTGCAAGGACATTGAAGTATGCCAACCGTCACAAACGAACGGCAAAGGGAAACCTGCAAATAATGTGTCTGGTGCGTCAACAGGTAAAGCATACCACCATTTAGTAATTGTCGCAAATGAAATTACTGTCAGCGGGAGTATAACTTTAAATGTCAACTGTTTCATATTTGTTGGTCTTTCTAAAATGCCGCATAACGAGCGTATAACCGCCATTAGCTCTAAAATTTTGTTGATTTATGGCGTCTATCCAACCGATTTGGAATATAACCGCCACGAATTGATTTTTTGAAAATTAAAGCTATTCGATGGAGTAATTTTGCGGTTTAATGATTAGTAAAGGTGGTAAAACCTGTGTAGCGTTTTTCATTAGCAATTGGGTTGAAAATTTCAATTTTGATTCTGTGTCAATAGAGAATTACAATATTAGGCTAAATTTCATTAATATTTTAACGTAGAATTACCTGATTTTGCAAAATAAACCTAATTTGAATTTGTTGGCTATTGTAAATCTGCTACTTAACCTCTGTTTGTACTATTCTCAAAAATAGAAGTATATGTAATCAAGACGATACCCAAAAAATCGCTTTTATCGCTAATCATTAACTATATCCCTCAATTTTGTTATTCTTTTTTCCCCACAACCAGACAAATACTTCATGAATTAAATGCTCACTGTTGACTCAAAACATTCTCTCATTAAAATAGTTATTGTTCATATATGGACTGTTTGGATAGTCTTATGTACTATTGACCTTTTATGAGATAATAATCTCAAAATAAATGTAATTTTATTCTAATGTTAACGGACTTATATACTTATTGACGCACGGGTGAGGTTTTTGCGTCTCAAAGTATATACTTCAGTAATATTTTACGTCATAAAGTTTGGTTTTTGAAATTTATTTGAGAAAAAATTAGTATATTTTTAATAAAATATAGGCAATAATTAGTAAGATTTTACTAATTATTGCCTATATTTGTATATCAATCATTCAAACAAGACGCATTATGACCATTGAACAAATTGCTAAGTTTTTTAAATTGAAGCCATCTCTCACGGTTGCAGGAATTCAGAAAGAAGCGGGGATAAAAGGAAATGCACTGAGTACGGCACTTCAAAATAAAGAGGAATTGAGCAAGATGAATCTTGATAAATTATTGCCTATTTTAATTGGATACGGATATAATGCAATGCCTCAAAAAGCAAAGATTATTGCGATTGTCAACAATAAAGGAGGTGTAGGAAAAACCACTACTACCGCTATTTTAGGAGAAGCGATGGCACGAAAGGGATTAAAAGTATTGATGATTGACATGGATTCACAAGGAAATCTAAGTCAAATATTCTCAATTTCTACCGAAAATGGACAAGTGGCTGATTCTATGCTTGACAATAAAGTGCCTTTGCCTATTCAACAAATTAACGAAAATCTTTTTGTCGTACCTTCAGACTTAGAATTACAAAAAGTTGAATCCGTTTTACTTACTGCACCTTCCAATCAATTACGTTTGAAGGCAGCCCTTTCTACTACGGCAACGGTTGGTTTTGATTTTATTTTAATTGATTGCCCTCCTTCATTAGGTCTTTTGACGATGAACGCCATCAATGCAAGTAATAGCTGTTTGATAACTGTTCAACCCGAATCATCTGCCGTTGTGGGATTAAATAGTATATTTGATGTGATTGAGGACGTAAATGTATATAGTGGTGCGGGTATCAAAGTTGAAGGTATTGTGTTTACGATGGTAAAAAATAATAGCGTTCACACAGCTTTTAAAGAACTCGTTAGAGAAACGTACCAGAACTTTAAGGTATTTAATACTGAAATAAAGGAATCGGTTGATGTCAGTAAGGCTCAGGCGATTAGAAGAGAAATGTTTGTGTATAAAAGTAATTCAACCGTTGGGAAGGCTTATGAAGAATTAGCGACTGAATTATTGTCATAATCCAATATTAGATAACATAAGAAAATGGCTAAACTAAATTTAAAAGACCAAATCAAAATGACTTCAAAACCATTGTTTAATAATGGTTTATTAAATAACGAAAATATCAAGAAGAAAATCGTTATCATTCAAGAGTTAAAAGATTTGATTAAGCCTTTACAGTTAGACGAATTTGAGCAATTAAAAGCGAATATTATTCAGAATGGCTGTCAAGACACGATAAAAATATGGCATACTTCCGAACAAGTTGTTAATCCCGAAGCAGTAGCTAATGAAGAAATGTTTGTCTTAATTGATGGACACAATCGTTATAAGATATGTATAGAAAATGAAATACCATTTAATGTAACATTGATGTCTTTCGACACCTTAGAGGATGTCAAGGCATTTATGATTGACTTACAATTAGGACGAAGAAATGTGAGCCTTTTAGAAGTGTCATATTATCGTGGTTTGCAATATAATAACAGCAAAAATGTTGAAAGTAAAGCCAATAATTTTGCTAAAAGAGACGAAACACACACTATCTCTGAATTAATGGGTGAGAAATTTGGTGTAGATGAAAAAACAATTAGAAGAGATGGCGATTTTGCCAGAGGACTTGAAACACTTTCGCAAGATTTAAAAGAGGATGTTTTGGCAGGCAGAGCAAAAGTGTCTAAAAAGGAGGTCATGCAATTAGGAAAATTGGAAATTGAAAATCCTGTTAAATCCGTCGAAGAAATTGTCAGTATTGTAAAAAATACGCCATCAATTGAGCAACAGAATGAAGTTATTTCGGAGATTAAGCCCATTAAAAAAGAGCAGCAACAATCAGCAAAACAAAAACTTAGTGTATTCTTAAACGCTCCCAACAGAGAAAATTTTGAAGAATTGAAAAAGCTAATTAAAGTGTTGGATAAATTAGTGATTCAATAAAAAGTCAGCACACATTATTTCAACATTGAAAGAACTGTTATGGCTAAATTAGAGCTTTATGGTGTTGCTTTATTCGCAACTTTTTATTAATTTTGAATATGAGAATTATTGCAAAAGGAACTATTAGGGATTTTTGGTTACTTCATCCTCCTGCCGAATTTCCTTTATTAGATTGGTATAATACGGTTAAACAAGTAGAATGGAATACCCCAAATGATGTAAAACAAACCTATGGTAATGCAAGTATAGTCGCTAATGATAGAGTTGTATTTAATATCAAGGGAAATGATTACAGACTTGTTACTGAAATAGATTATAGTTTTCAAATGGTTTTTATTATCTGGATTGGTACACACAAGGCATACGATAAAATAGACGTTACAACGATAGAATATAATGGATAATCTCACGAATGAAAAATATCATCAAATGGCATTGAACAAAGTTCGTAGTTTGATGAAACAGAAACCTTCAAAAGAAAGTACTGAAGGTCAGGAGCTTGAAATGCTTATTACGCTGATAGAAGCCTATGAGGAGATACATATACCGATGCAGGCAAGTGACCCGATAGCTTATCTACAATATAGAATGGAACAAGGAAATTTGAAAAATAAAGATTTAATACCATTTATTGGAGACAAAACTAAGGTTTCAAAGGTTATGAATCGTAAACAAGAACTGAGTGTATTGATGATTAAACGCTTGAGCCAAGGGTTAAATATTCCGCTTAACTTCTTAATTCCGAGTGTATAGTGGTGAATTTTAAAAGTAATTAAATACAAAAGGCGTTGAGAATTTATAAGTTCTCAACGCCTTTTGTATTGTCAACATTTTTTACATCTAAGGAGCAATCAAAAAACTCCTATTTTGAATAATGCTTTTTTTATTTTGAGTATCAATGCAATAGATTGACATATTTACTGTGATGGCAGTATTAGATGTTAAGGTTTCTGTCGGTACGAAAACCATTTTTAACTCATTGTTTTCAAAGTTTGAATACTTAACTTCTATCCAATCTTTTTTCTGAAAAATCTTAGTCGTATCATTCTCAACAACAAAATATCCATCTGTATTTGATATATCAGGAATGAATCTGTAAATGGTATTCTTATTGCTAAAATCTAACTGTGATATGTACAAATTGAATGAATAAGGCTCATTGGCTTTTGTACTTTTTTGGTTGGTTTTAATGAGAAAATTAAATTCGGGAGAAACTGAACTTAACCCGTCTAATCCTTCCACATCTAAGGTTGCTTTGCAAGCCCCCAACAGAAACAAGCAAGCGATTATTGTATAAATTCTTGGTGTCATTATCTATTGATTAAATCTTAGGGCAATGCCTAATTGTATATAAAAGGGTTTTACTTCGGATGTTGGAGTCCATCGCTGACGGGCAGAAATTATCAAATTATGTACTTCGATTTCTGCTCCTAACGAAGCTCCAAGCAAGAAGCGACTTACATTATTAATCTTGATGTTTTCTGTTAAGAAACGCTCGTTTTGATTAACACTTTCATACCCAAAAATTCCACCAGTTCTAAAATTCATGTACATACTTCTGTTTCTGTTACGATAGAATTTGTAGATATACGTGTATGAACTGGTGAATTGCTCAACTGGAACGAGATAAATTTGTGTAGAGTTAGTCACCACGTCAATGTTTTTCCATAAATAGTCCAAGCCTAAAACCCAAGAATTTTCCTTCTTATTATAAACTCCGAAGCCAATCCCAAACCCCAAACCTGACTGATTGAGTTTTGGGTTAAAACCATCAGTTACGTGAGTAGATACTTCAAAAAACTTTTGCGATTTAATATGAACCTGAGCATTCAAATTGCTTGTTATCATCGTCAATAAAATGAATAAACTAAATACTCTTGCTTTGTGTGATTGTCTCATTGTCTAATTGGAATTTTAGGTGGCGACCACCATCTTTTTCATAAATTTCTACTTCCATAATCTTTCCGTCTGTCAAGGTAATAAACGGAATACCAATCACTTTTTTAAGTTCTGAATTTGGTTTTACCGTTTTAAATCCTTCTGGGTAATTGATCAGAACCTTTAATTCATCTTCTTGAAAGGCGGTACGTTTTAGTACGTTTTTATCCCTAATAAATACCTTTACAAAATCAATTTCATAAGGAATGGAAGACGAGTTTTCGAGGGTGGTTTGTAGATAAAAAATCTTTTGTTCAAAATAAATGCCTTTCAAGAAAACGGATATGTCTGCTTTCTTCGCTCCTATATGACGAATATATTTGCGTTGTTTAAGTGCTTTTCCTGCAAATCTTCTCAGTTCCTCATCAGAATATTCTCCCTGATTTATCTCATAAATATTACTGGTTGATAAAGCTCCTCGACCAATGCCCAAACTATCCGTTGATAATTCATCCATGCGTAAATTGTTTGCGATGTTAATGTTATAAACATCAGGGTTTTCATTGTAATGAATAACAAACGAAAAGTAACCTCCATCTTCCGTTAAAATAGTCATGTTCGTTTCTTCATTAAAATCTTTCTTCCCTGCTTTTACCCTTAAAACATTTGTAATGGTAGGCGGAACAGTGGCAATAACGCTTTCACTTCCTGCATCAAAATCACGAATTTTGGAAGGGAAAATAATGTGCGTGGTTTTATAAAATGATAACTCCAAAGGATAAGACCCTCTAATGGCTTTTTTAGCAATTGGGAGTAAATATTTGTTGGGCTTAATGTATAAGGAGGAATCAATATTCTGCCCATATATTTGATTAAAACCTAACAAAATAAGGATTACACTTACTATTTTTTTCATACTATTTGACTTATGGTTTAGCATCGAATTCTTGAAATTTAAGCAGTACACGGTAATTGGGTCTGATAAATGCTTTCACTTGGGCAATTTTAGTAGTAAGAATATTACGCCCAACATTAGAAACACTTTGAAGGGTGTTAGTGGCAATTTGTGTTCCTACTTGGTTGCCAACACTACCTTGACTAATTAAATACGAAGGTTGAACCGATTGCGAAGCACTATGAACAAGGGCTGAATTAAGCTGTGTCTTTTGGGCAAGGTCTTTCACATAAACACCCTGTTGTCCGTCTAAATCATATACTTGCATACTAACGGGATACAGGTAATTATCAATTCTCAAATTGGTTACTTTTATCATAATTCTATCGCCACTGATAGAACAAATGCCCGTAATTAAAGTATTTGGTTGAAGCGATAATTCTTCTCCTTGTAATTGTAATTTTGTTTCAGATAAAATTCTGATTTTAACGGTAGAACCATTCGTTACAGAAACACCATCGCCAGACCCATGAATTACTCCTTCAACGGCTTCATAACGAGTTCTTTTTTTGTTTACTTCTGTCCTTTTGCCGTTTAATCCAAAAAAAGCATTTTCAGCCTTCGCCGAAACAATTTGTGGTGAACCTCCATCCGCTTTGACTAATGAACCAGTAGTTTGTTTTGGAGGAATCCCATTTAAAGCATCTTCAAATATTTCATCATCTGATTTTACTTTTGTTGTGGATGCCTTTCTATTATTGCGAGCAAAAGCAGGAATTTGATTGGTAGAACCATTATTAAAAGGATTGGCTGTTGGATTATTAGTTTGCTTTTCAATTCTTTTATTCTCATTATCTACCATTTTCAAGAGCATATCATCGTATTTATCTTGACGAGCTTCACGCTCAGATTTCACGACTGCCTCTTGATTCAATTTTCTTTGATAATCTTCCGTTGGCTTTCCTGAGTATATTTCATTAATTAAACGACTGTTGTCATACCCACTCCGATTAACATAGGCTAAATTTTCCTGATTGATAGACGTTTTTAACTGCCTGTTAGGTTGATTTGATGCGGTAAAACCGTAAGCCTGACGTTTTAAATTTTGGTCGGTATTACGTTCAATTGCATCAAAGCGATTTTGAATTCCTTTTTCTTGTTCGTAAGAAAAACTATTACTTCGTGGCGAGGCATTTTTATCTCTACCCGAAATTAAGTCGCCAGAGTTAGGGGATAAATTCCCAAGATTGGTACTTTCATTTTCATTGAAACTACCTTGAAATGCTAAATTATCGCTATTGCGAGAAACTGAAGTAGGGTTTAGCTCATCGAGCGAAGAACCCTTTTTTTCTGTTTCCTCAATGGGGGTTATTTTAGCATTAGCCACAGGCATATTAATTTGATTAGGGTTAGTAGTTGTAACTTCATTGCTATTATCCCCAATAAATCCGTAAGTCATTCCTACCGTTCCCAATATTACCCAAAAAGGAAGAAAGGCGAACAAAAGGATTTTTTGCCTTCTATTAAGTTCAATTTTTCTCCTCTGAGGAGCATTTATTGTATTTGTTTGTGCTGACATTTTAATTAATAAACAGGAAAAGAATGTACAGAATAGCCAAAATAGCTAAAATGATATTGCGGCTACGAAATCCAACTTTATGCTGTTTTTCATTAAGCCAAGTACCTATTTTTTTTTCAAATGAAAATAGATTGTCCGCCATCTGCATACCCTTTTGATAAGCGGTACTATTCATATCTATTTCCCTTTTTTTCCTAAACCAAGCCATATCAAAGAGCGTTAATTATTTCTGATTGATGACATTTTCACGAGTTTCGCCTCTTTTCAAAATACGATACCCCTTAATTAAAAAACCATTGGGATTATTGTCAGACCTATTGACATCGACAAATTCGCATTCCGCTAAAATGGGCGTAATGCTTTCTGCACTGGCACGCTTTTGTCTAAGGGTAAATGATATTTTCCCACGCATGGGCGTTGTTCGTAAATCAACCACTGTTGAATCAATATCAACCGTCTGAACTGTATTGGAATTAATTAAATTTTCATAAAATTTTTGTTCCCTTAAATTGTCATATAACATTTTTGTTGATTCATCAGAGATATAAGTTGTTTTCCGCATATTACTGGCGATGCTTTGTGGGTCGGGAGCGATGTTATAAAAAAGTTCATGAAAACGGTTCAAGGTGAACTTTGCTTCGGCAGGTCTATTTTGTTGGACATCACTTGATAGTGCTTCTAAGGCTACACTACGATTGACCACATATAGTCTATCATCGTGTTCAGCTGATAATTTGAAACTAAGGGAAACCGCAAGCAAAGCCGTGAGCATACAACCAATTACAACAATTTGAGTGATTAGCCTTGCTTTCTTATGGTCTGCATCCATATTCAATAATTCTTTCATCTTATTTTTGTGGATATTTGATTCGTTGTTTTCTGAGGGCTTTGGTATTGTCAAAAATTGGAATTGTTCGACCACGATATTGAGCAAAGCTATTCTTGGTATTATCATTATAATTTTGATAACTCCAGACGATAGCAACTATCATAATTGTCAATGACAGTAGGCAAATAACCAACATTTCTAAATAAACACGATTGTAAAAAAATACTAAATTCTTATTCATAAATTCGTTCATTAAGTACCATATCTACCATTTCCATACCGATAAGAAGCACGTCTTTTCATTTTTTTAGCCGCTACATTGGCATCTCCTCCCCCTTTGAATGCACCGATAGCACCATTATAAATTCCGCCACCAATTGCCGAAGCCATACCCAAAGCAGAAGAACCATAATTACCCATTCCTGCATTTTGCCCCATTGACATACCCGTTTTTCCACCATTTACAGCTCCAGCATACCCTTCTTTAATTCCTCCCGAAATAGCACCACTGGCAATTACGCCACCTCTTGCAGTCATTTTTGCACCTGAAGTAACACCTGCTCCCAATGCAGCCGACCTTGCGGCAAAACCCTGAGCAGCGGCAGAAGAACCTCCAACCGAAACAACCATATTCGCAATCGTAGGGATAAAAAACCAACCAATAATTAATACTACTAAAACCGCCACATATACAGCTCCCATTGTGGTAATATCGTAACTGGTATTTTTGGCATTTTCATCGCCCACAATACCTGCGGAAGTGAGTGTAATCATCATTTTTGTCAAAATATTGAAGGAAATAGCCCCGTATAAATTAGCGATTGCAGGAAGGAGTGCGTAATTAATATACTTGCCAAGCCATTCGACAGCATTATTAGCAAAGCCGTCAAAAATGGCAATCCCAATAGCAATTGGTGCTACTGCTCTGAGACAAATCCGAAATAGAAAAGACATCAGGTACATCACCATAAAAGCAAAATAATTAATCCATTGCAGTATTTCCGTAATAACGTCTAATAGTCCAGCCACAAAATCATCCTTGAATTTTGAAACGCCAATGACTACATTTCTTTCCCAATCAAAAGTGGTACTTGCGTAAGCTCCATCGCCAAATTGTGCATCATAGTCTTTCTCATTTTTAGCAATATTCGCCCATTTTAATTCAATTGTTTTTTCTAATTGATTATCATAAGTCTCATAAGCATCTTTCATTTTTTGAACATCCCCAGAGCTTGTTATGGCAATAGAATTACAAATACTATCAATGGAATCACAAATATTACTACTCCAGCCCACTGCCATCAAAAAGAATATGGGTCGTATGAGCGGAATAAAATTGATGCTTTCATTTCTGGCAATTTGCCCCATTACACTTTTCCCAATATAGAACATACCGCCAATTCCAGCCAAATATCTGCCAAGCGTTGCAATGGTTTGTGTAGCACTTAACCCTGTCAAGCTACTGTCGTAAGCATCTTGTAGGATATTGATAATATCATCAATTAGAGCCATTTTTTGTCCGATTTTTTAAACTTCCAACGACATGATATTTATCGCAGTAGCATTTGAAAACATTTTCTTTTTCCATTATTTTAAAAGAAAAACCTTTGATATTTCCTTCTTGCGTGAATAAATATCCATCGTAAATCTTACATTTTCGAGATTCAAATTCAGAGTCTCCCCTACCCTTTCCATCATGTTGTGATATGATAACCCGATATGGATATTCATCATCATCACTCAATGTAATATCCATATAGTTGTATGTTCCGTCACTTAATAAATCGTGACCTTTCCAATGTCCTAAATACTTTTCATCTTCTCTTTTCGATTTTTCTGTACAAGAAAGCAGTAGAAGAAATACTGCAAAAACTACCAATGAATTTTTCATGATTAATTATTTTGGAACGTTATAAGTTTTACCATATTTAGCAAAAATGGCTTTCATCGCATCGTACATCATATCCCTACGCATATCTGAATAGGTTTGTGAAAAGTTGCCTGACACCATTTGGTCATCAATATATTTTTGTCTAAGTGCTTCTTGTTGGTCATTATAATTATCAACTTCGATATGGCAAGATTCTGCACGTGCCAATAATGCTTGGTAATCTGGACTTTCTTCAACGCCTTCGCCAATAACTTCAGATAAAGTTTTAGCCAAATCTTCCATTGCTCGGCACCGTGAGTCGGTTCGCTTTGGATACGCTACTGCTGCCCCAACAGCGAATTCTGAACGTTTCAATTTTTCTAAACCTTGTACGTAGTTATTAACCCTTGCTGTCTCTTTGGAGACATCTTCGGCAATGGCTAATCTAATCCCTTTTTCTTTTTCTAAATCAACATTTTGGAATTTGTCATCTGCAAAAGCATCGTCTAACATTTTAGAAAAATCTTTGGCAACTTTTGTATTAATGGTGTTAATCGTTCTACCTGCGGAAGCGTATAATCTTGCCGTAGAAGCTCTGTCTGCTTGGTTTCTTGCTCTCTTTCTTGATACCATTTGATAGTAACTGAATATGCCACTCAATTCATTATCTACTTTGGAAATCCTTTCATAAGCCTGATTTAATAAATCCAAACGCCCTGCATCATCCATCGTTGTACCATTTGTTTGAACAACATTTGATAAATCTTTAACCGCCAATTCGACTTCATCTGCCATCACTTCAAATCTTCGGCTAATACCTTTGTATTCAAAATCTAAAATGTGGGCATCACTGGCTAAGGTGGTTGAGATTGTATTAACCTTACCAATAACAGTAGCGGATTTTTTGGCAATTTCAATTCCTCTACCTGCTTGTCTAACTACTTTTGAAATTTGCTCCAACTTCTTCACTCCCTCTACTAAATCCCCAAAACTTGCTCCTTGTAAGTATTTGATAGCACTGGTAATAACGGTATGTGGTACATCAAATACTGCAAATTGACCATTGGCATTTGTTGGAACAAGAGCAAACGAAAAGAATATGGCAATAACTACCCAACAGCCATGCAGACCGACCCGTTTAAATGTTTTCATGTTGTTAATTGTTTTATATGATAAATTGCTAATACGCTAAACCTTAATTCTTTCCCCTCGTGCAAAGGCTTTTACACCTCTGATGGTTGAACCCATTTTTTGAGATAACTCATTAATCTGTTCTACGTCTGTTTTATCTGTGGTAAATAAGGCGTGAAAGGTTGGTGATACTTCGATACCATACACTTTTGCATGGTCGCCCATCAAAACACACATTTCTCGATATTTCCTTGAATCATCTAAGGTTCTACCAACACTTAATACCTGCATACTTTGATTGTCTGAAAGCCCAAAAACTTGTTGCACTTCTCCAAAACGGTTTGCGTATTTTCGTTGGTCGAGTAGAAATTTTGTATCTGCATTATTGATAATGGCATCTTTTACAAACTGATTGCCTACTAAATCATCAATCTCCTGAGTTACAACTCCCATTGCTCCATTATGCTTTCTCACCGTCTTAAATGCCCATAATAAAAAACCTGCAAAAGCTGGTTTTGAAAGTGCTTTCCACGCTTCTTCAATGACCAAAGTCTTAATTAAATTATGTCCTTTGATGGTCATAAGTTTTCTAATGTAAGTCGTCATAATCATAATGGTTACGACAGGGAAAAGCACGGGGTGGTCTTTGATATTATCTAATTCAAATACCACAAAAGGCAATTCTACCAAGTCAATATTAGTGCGTGAATTAAGCAAATAACCATAAGTACCATCTTTATAATACACTTTAAGCACATACAGGAAATTATCTAAATCAAAGTCCTTTTCACGCCCACCGTCTTGTTTAAATAGTTCAGTATAATGCTCTTTGGCGAACTCATAAAAATTATCAAAACAGGGAAAGGGAGCATTTATTCCTAATTTCCTCAAATGTTCATAATAATAATGAACCATGTTTGACACCGAAGTTTCTTCGGATTTCGCAATTTCGATAGCCTCTTTATTTGATTTCCAAAGACTAATCAATAATTCGGCAATGGATTGCTCCGTTTCAGAATCTGTACTATTATTTTTGAAAAAAAAGGGGTTGAATGATAAAGGTTTATTGGCTTCAAAAGTGATATAACGCCCTCCCATGTATTGACATAGACGTTTGTAAGAATTACCCACATCAACAATAACTGCATGGAAACCACTATTTAACATATAGTACATCATGTTATTGGTCATAAATGACTTCCCCGAACCAGAAGGACCAACAATCAAAAAATTTCGATTGGCAATCAGATTCATTTTCATTCCATCAATGAATGGGTCAAACATAATGGGCTTTCCAAAACGGTCAATTAAACGAATACCATAAGGAGATAAAGGATTATCTTTATAATTTTCTTCAAAAGTCATCAAACTCACCGCTTCTTCTACGAAAACGGTTGATAGATTGTCTAAACCAATTTCAGCTATATTTCCGCCCAAACAACTCCAAAACAACGTTTCAGCATCGTAAACCGATTGTCTTGGCGTAAATCCCAAATCCGAGAGAGCCGCCGCAATATTTGAACGATTCTCATCTACAATATCAAGGTCTTTATCCCATGTGAGTATGTTATAATGAACAGAAACTGGTTTTCGCCCATTTACTTTCATTTCAGTCATGAATGAATCCTTAAATAAAATACTGGCTTCATTTTCTTTGGAAATAGCAGCGAATGATTGATGTCTTTTATTTTCAGCCGTTAATCTATTGGTCAAAGCATCACCATTTTCTATCACCATTACCTGATTGTAAATATGATTGAAGGGTAATAAAATCCCTAACGGAGAAGCAAAGCTCAAAGGCATTGAGTGGGCATCCGAAGAAAAAGGAGCGTAAGTAGAATTTGAAACTACTTCTTGTGGAAAATCTTGTAAATCGTTGATTGAATACGTGTAGGTATGATTGTTGCCTACTTTAAATGTTCCTTGCTTATCGCCAATGGTAATATCTCCTAAGGTATTATCTCCCAGATTTAAAGTAAAATACTGTTGATAATATCCTTTCTCACCTGCCAAATCTTCGTAAGTCATGGTTTTGAGAGAGAGAAATTTTGAGTTATTTAAAATAGAAGTGAACTGTTTTACTATGTCGATGAATTGCGTCCAAGTAGCTTTATCCAATACTTGTTTAGGCACTAATTGTCTTTTTAAAATAGAAGAATTAAGGCTACTTCTTTTCTTTACATCTGCCGAAGGAAGCGTAAGAAAAAGATAGCACTTTTGAGTCATAAATGGTCGTTCCGAAAAATGTTGCTCATTATCAATTCCCAAACGATCCATCGTAGCATAACGCTCTGCATTAGGATTAAAAACGTACATATCCTCGAAATACCAATCTTGTTTATGTAAAATATAACCAACAGGAAGTACCCGAATTGCTTTTACAAAAGTATCGTGAATGGCATTATAACTATCACTTGATAAGGTAAATACCTCTGGCAAAGCTACTTCAAAAGCAATCGTCAAATCAGCATTTTTTGATACAATGATATTGAATTTTGGGTCGATACTGCTATCTATGGAAAGGATAGGAAAGATGTCTTTTATATCCTTTATTTTGCGTGGATTTATCATTTTCTTACCTGAGAGATAATATTTTTAAAACTTGTCTTACGAAAAATTACTTTCGGTTTTGCCGCAACAATGGGTAGTTTTTCAGTCCCCCACCGTCCATTTTTTTTGTATTCATGGCTTGGATAAACATAAGCAAAAGCTAATCCCATGAATAAGAGAGCAATATTTACCAAAGCAGGTGAACCTATCATAAATAATAAAATGGTGAAAAATATAGCCCCTACCGCTATGCCAATTGAATAATACAAGTATTTTCCCCTTAATCCGTAAAGTTCAATTTCTGAATCTACGCCCCTAAATATTTGGTATCTTTTCATGAAAAATGGATTAATATGTTCCCGTTCTAATTAAAAAAATGATGTAGCCTATGGAAAATAGAAACAGTATTGAGCCAAACCATCTCAAACTAAATTCATACAAATCATCTTCTCCTTTCATGTATTTATTGTAAAGTCGAATGAATCCAATTAATACGATTAATCCAGAAATGTACATACCATAAATCCATACATCATTTCCAAATTCTATGAATATGCCAGGACTTAAATAATTTCCACTATTGAAGGTTCGAGCAAACAAAAAATAAGCGGCTAAGGCATAAACTGAATATCCTAAGAATAGCCCACCGACCCAACGTATAATGTCTGACGTTATATCCTCTCCACGATTGAATGATTGAAAAATACGATAGCCTGACAATAAACCAGCTACCCCAATCCCAACATTCATTGTGACATCAATAAATGATTTGAATTGTGATAAATCACTGGTGATTTGTAATACTAAGGAATAGCGAAACATAGAATAGATGTTATGCACAAATTAGGTATTGAAAAAGAATTTCGAGAAAATAACATAAGCAATGGGGACGGATAAACCTGCCATAAACCAGCGAACGATGTTCCTATATACGTCATCGCCTTGTTGCCATTTAACATAGATTCGAAAAGCTCCAACCATTCCAATGATACCAATGAGTAATAATACTGCACGGAAATAGGGAGTATATTTAGTTATAGCATTTTCACGTTCAGCAGTAAAGTTTTGTCCTTTATAAGCAAAATTATTCGGGTCTGCACCACTTCCGAAAATTTGCCCTGATACATGGTTCGTAGAAATTACTTGTAAGCTAAATATTGAAATCAATATGAGGTAATATACTCGTTTCATGTTTTTGACATTAAAATTGAGGTATAAATTTTTCTTCTATACCCCAATAAAAGGATTAATTAATACCAAATACCGAGCGTAAAACGGTATTCGCAATAATTAAAAATAAGAAACTACCAAACCAACCCACAGCTACTTTCTGTACATCTTGGTCACCATTTTGCCATTTATTGTAAACTTTAAAAGCCCCAATCATCCCAACAATTGCAGCGATGATATAGATAATAATAGTTACAGGGGCAAAGTATTTCTTAATCTGAACCTGTGCATCTTCAATGGCGGCTACTCCTGCATCACCATCTAATGTAGCAGATTGAGCCATTGAAGAAAATGAAACATAAATCGACAGGACAAACAATCCGATTGCTCTCTCCCATCGTTCTTTGATAAAAAATTGTTTAAGCATAATTAAGAAATGTAAAAATTGATTAAAATGAATTGATAATTATCTTGATTGCTTTTGAATATAAATTTTAAAGTATTTGATAATCAAATGGTTAATATAAATAAACACGTTGATTGCACAGAAAAGCACTTTATGGCGTGTTTGACAAGCCTAAAAAAGGAAACAGGTTGATTAAGGCATACTAATCCATTAAGCTGACATTGAATATTGCTCTTTAACTATTAAGTTCTTTTTCGATGAATATTGGAGTTCTATATTGGTAAGTGGCTTTGTATTAAGTAAAAACAAATCATGTTTACTGATAAAGTTTTCATCGGAAGCAATTTCTTCAAAAGATGTTGCCGTGCGATAAACCATTGAGTTTTTATCTAATTTATAGACTTCCATTTGTTGTTTTTGTATCACTAAAATCTTTTGATAGACCTCTTCTCCTTGTTGCTTAATACTATTTTTTTCATCCTCACTTAATAACTCAAATTCAGCTATAAACTGTTCTAATTCTTCCATCCACTCAGCTCTTGCAAATAATTGTGGTTTTAAACCTGATTCTATAAATATTGGCTTAGTTCCCTCAATTTCTTCTTTGTTATAATTTTCACCCTCAATAATATTATCATCAAAATCATTGAAAAAATCACTTGCATTCGGTGGAGTGTCCTCTGGTTCAGTTTCATCTTGGTTGGCTGTTGCTGTCCCTGAATTGTTACTCTCTGTCTTCAATATATCAGGAATTTCGTTCGAAGGTTTATCTCGCTGAAATGTAGTCGTCTGGGTGTCGCTTTTCTCTGGTAAAAAGGTGCTTTTCATTCGTGAATCAGGGGCAGGTACGACATTTGGATTTTTAATCAAATCTAATTTTTCATTAATTAATTTTTGCTCTTCCTCTCCTATTCCCCCTTCGTTTCTGACTAATAAATCCGCCTTTCCTTTTTTCGTGCCTGAAATTTCATCAGCTTTTTTGAAAAGATTAGTGCCTAAGACCAACCAAACCCATGCAAAGAAGAAACAGATACCAAAAATGAAAAAATTAGCAAACGATATTTTTAACATTATAGCGATAATTATACGATTCATTATTTGAAGGTGTTTTATATAATTCGCACAAATATAAAAAATTATATTTATAATAATATAAAAATTTAATTTATATTATTTTTATAAATATAAATAATTAAGGGGTTTTGTTAAATCTACAAAAGGGTGTAAGTGTTTGATAGATAATGAATTAAATGTTTTTTGAGATTGATATGATATAATTTTGAATAATCAAATAAATAAAATAGTATGAAAATGATTAAGTGTATTAAAATAATTTTTTGGCTTTCGATAGTATTTGCTTTATTGTTTACTATGTATTTGAAGCAATCTTACCTGTTTACGAAGGTCTTATTCGACTATGTGGGAACACAGGCTCTTTGGGCTTCTTGGGCATTAGCTATCATTACGGAATTTATCCGTGGGGCTTTTGCTTACGCCAGTTTTTTAGCATCTGAAAAGGGTTTATCACAGACCAAAACGATTGCTTTATTAGTTTCGGTTGGTATTTCGTTGTTTGATTTTTGGGAAGTATATCACTATCTGGATACGCAAGCAATTGCCTACACGGCATACTTTTTTGTGAGTATAACCTTAGCTTTGGAGTTAATGGGTGGTGCTATCTTACAAGAAATAAATGAAATGAGTTATCGTGAGTTGGAAAGCTCAGAAGAAGAGAATTGCTCTGAATCACTAATTAAAAACAATCAGATTCAATCCCCATTTGTAGATTTAATAGACTCTTTCCCTAACGCCAATAATTTAGCTCAGATAAATCCAATGTTGGAGGAAATGTCTTGCTTTACGAAAAAAAGAAATGATAGGACTGTTCGTGTTAAATCTACGCTTAAATCAGTGAGGCATGGAACATTATTTTTGTTCTAAATTTATTTGGCATCTGATAAAAATAGTAAAAGCATGGGTGAAGGGTCAACATAATGTCCATTTTTTATAATACTGTAATGAAGATGATAACCAGTGGCGTTTCCTGTTTTTCCCATTTTCCCTAAAATAGTTCCTGTATATACTACCTGATTTAACTCAACAACTGCCAATGCTAAATGGGCATATATTGTTCGATAACCGTAAGCATGGTCAACAACGACATATATTCCATAACCGTTTGGGTCATACGCAATTTTTGTGATGACTCCCTGAGCTGTTGCATAAATAGGTTCTTCATGACTAAGTGTAATCATATCCACGCCCCCGTGAAATCTGACATCTTTATATTTAGGGTGTACTCTATATCCAAATCTCGAATTAACGAATGGATTATGGTTGAGATTTATTGGGCTAATTGCAGGAATTTTAAACCTTAAAGATGGGTCATGGTTGAGTAGAAATGTGAAATTATTTACCACTAAACTATTTGAACATCCTCTGAGTGCGGCATAAAATTGTTTATTATTGAGCCTAATTATAGTGTCTGGTATTGGATAAATCGCTGGATTTTCGACTTCTAAAGTATCTATTTCTTCTGTAAATTCAAGACGCTCTTCAAGAGTATCAATCACCGCTCTATTTTCCTGAGCGATTAGCACTCTTTGAGAAGATAAAAGAAAGAATATAGAAAAAACAATATATTTAATCATTAATAGTTTATGTTTTAATATTTATTATAAATATTAAATTTTAATTTTATATAATTATAATAATCTAAACAAATTTTTATGGAATTATCACCTCAACAAAAAGAATTTATTGAGAAAAATGGAGCTATTTCTTATTCAGAGCAAGAATTAGAAAATATGTACGCCTTTTATAGTCAGGGAGTTTTTAATGGTTTTTGCTTTAAAAAGGAAGAGTGGATGAATGATACCCTTCTGACAAATTCCGAAACTCCACATTTCATTTTAAATCAAGTCAAGAATTTTGACTTAATCAGGTCTATTGCCGATTTAGATAGTATTGGGTATTTGATGTATATGCACCAAGAATACGCAAAGATGGGATACTATTTTGTCGAAGACCTTTTGACTCCGATAACTGAATTGGAGAAAAAGTATGGAGAGGGTTGTGCAAAGCCAGTCCTTTATGCTTTTGATGATTCTGACACAATTGCAGGTGAACAGTTTCCTAAATTTCTGCCTGATATTTACTATGAAATGGTTATCGTCCAGCAGAAATACGATGATTGGAATGCCTTACCATCAAAAGATAGAGATGGCTTTTTTTATGCTTTTGGACAAATTTTAAAATTACATGAAAATGATACACCTTTTGATTTAGCAAAAGATAGAGAGCTTACTCTACCCGATGAAAAATTAGAATTAATAAAAAAAGGCTGAAATTTGTAGTTCTCAAGCAACAAAACCAGCCCTTTAATGAAAAATATCATCAGTAGCAAAATTAAAAATTTATTTTCAGAAATCCCATTAGCCAAGAATTTAGCCAGACAAACGTTTATTTCAGAGTTCACTCTCGGTATCATAAAAAGTAGAAATGTCCAATTCAAAGAAGTTGGATTACATTTTACAACTGACTCAAAAGTGGAGTCAAATGAAAGAAGAATACAAGCATTTTTTAAAGATTTTGAATTTGACTATCAACAAGTTGCTATCCTTT
>NZ_QGGO01000045.1 GCF_003148625.1 Arcicella aurantiaca
AGCCTTAGGAAAATATGATTTTAAATATCCTTTGATAATAATTTGATAGTAATATTTAAAACATTTAACGCCCGAATGATGATAGTAAATACTGATCGCCATCATTTCACTGGTACTCATTTGGGAGACAGCTAAACTTTCTCCTGATTCAACCATGTGTTTTTCAAAACACTTACAAAAATCGTCGCAGTCAATGAAAATTTCTGTTAATTTTGTCGTTAGCAATGTTAGTCGGCTCATGATGTGTTCTTGTTTTTGTGCAATTACAAAAATACATTAGAGTCGGCAATATTGCTTTTTTTTGTTGTAAAAAATTGATTATCAGTTTGTTATATCAATAACTCACGTTAAATATAAGCTTTTATGGTGCTGGCGATTTCAACAATCTGCTGAACATTGGTAAATCGTATTTGACGAGCGGCCTGTACATTTTCCGTTTGTTGAATCAAAATTCCCTCCGCATCATTCAACAAAGCACCTTTTGTGAATAAAATAGCACAATACGCTTTAAACTCATGAATTAAAACCACATTACTTTTCTGAAAAGTATAGCAAGGAACACCCCATTTCAATTCTTCAGTGAGTTCACATTCAAGAATTATTGTTCTCAGCGTTCTTAATTCTTCCTGCCATTTTTCAGAATTTGCAAAATAAAAATCAACTTTTGGGTTCATGAGTGGGTATTGGTTATTGTAAATTTGTTTTTTTATGGAAACCTCCCCACTGGTTCAAGCGAGGACGCTTAAACCAGTGGGGACAAGGACGCTTAAACCAGTGGGGACGAGGATACTTAAACCAGTGGAGAAATGGAAAATCACTTACCTTTTGTGTTTTGTTCGATAACTGAAATTATCCCATTTAAAGTACAAGGCGAGAAATATTTTTCGTTTGATTCGGGGTCAATCGTTGCATTTGACACGACACCAACTACCAACCCTTTTTCATCAACCAATGGAGCTCCACTCAAACCACCAAATTTTTCGGGAACAATCACCTCTTTTAATAATATCCGATTTCCAATTGTTTTATGGTATTCAAATTCATAAACACGTTGTTTACCCTCTTCCATTGTGCGTGTCCACCCAACGACGTATAACTTTTCACCCATTGTTAGAGGTGATGTTCTTAATTGCAATGGCTTGATGTTCGCATGATTTTCTTTGATAGAAAAAACAAGCCAATCTTTCTCAAAAGTAGATTTATTTTCTAATAATTCAGCTTTATTTTCATTGAGTAATTTATCCGCCACAATCGTTTCACTTGTATGATTAAGTGGATAGAACGACCAATTACTTACTTCATTCTCGAATGAAACTGCATTCATTTTATTCGTTTTTATGATTTTTAGCAGATGTTTGGCAGTGATGGCAAAAGTGTCATTTTTGTACATTAACAAAAAGGCACAACTAAACTTAGGCTGATTAAATTTAGTGTTCTGAAACTCAATTTTATTCACAAGACTAATAGGCTCAAAAGTCTTCTGAGAAACACCAACTTGACCAAAAGAACAATGAATAGTAAATGCGAATAGAAATAAGACAATAGCTTTCATATTATATTTTTTAGAGGAAAAATGGATATTGTGTTTACCCCAACTGGTTCAAGCGTCCTCCCAACTGGTTCAAGCGTCCTCGCTTGAACCAGTTGGGCAGGGGGTGACATTTACTTTGTTTTATAGTTTTCCATTAGGTTAATTAAACACTCTTTCATCTGCTTGTGAAAAGTTGTTGCTTTTTCTGTATCCATTAAATTAGGATGTGCAGATTGATTCCTGTAATCTCTTATTATTGTTTTTATTTCGTCAAGATATTCAATATTTAATAATTCCTTCTCAAAATGGTCTAAAACAAATTCTCTTAAATCTTGTAATAGTGGACTTTTTTCTACTGTTTTACCTGTTAAATATCGTAAATTCACTTCCATTGAACCTAACTCAAAAAACCATTCATTATTAGTTTTAGTAAGACATTTTTGTATATGTTTCGATAGTTTAAATGTATTTTCATCATTTAATTTACCTGATTCCTTTTTTCCTAAATCCCAATAAAATTTTTCGTAAAATACAATATTTCTATCTATTATAGATTGAACATAGGCTCTAAATATTTTGCTTAACAATTCATTTTCTAATGCTCTACAATATTGAAGTATAAAAGGCGAATAGTCAGGATTATCAAGTTTTGAAATGTGGTCGAAAATATATTCAGCTTCGGGCAAATATTTTTTACTTTTTGTCTCTAATAAGTCATAATAGTCAAACCAATTTTTAATTTCTTTGATATAAGTGTCAATTTGTTTCTGTTCAAAATGTAGGTTAGAAATCTGTTCTTCTAATTTCATGTTTAATCGTAAAATTTTTTCTTCTATTTCACGTGGTAAACTTTGTATTTCCTTGAAATCATCAGATAATTTTAGGATTACAGTTTTTATATCATCAATTTTATTCTCAATGTTTATCAACTTCGTTGTATGTTCTTCTTGTTTCTTTAAAACTAAATCAATTTTATCGATAAGACTTTGATTTTGTTCAAAAAACGAAATCATTTCTATTTTAACATATTGATTAGCAAGCAATTCCAATTCACTTTTAAACGATATATTTTTTTCAATTGGGTTCTTTTCAAGTTCCCTAATCGAAGCGGACTCTAAACTTTTTATTGGCAAAATTGGAATTTGAATATTTGTTAAGTCTTGTAAAGATATAGTTGGAAGTACAGTTCCTTTTTCGTGTCGTTTTATTTGTTGATTAAAAAGATTTAAACCGCTGACTGTGTTAAGATATATTGCAACATATTCGGCATTTTTACCACGCAATATAAATATATCTCTACTTGCTATAAATTTACCATTATCGGAAGAATGAATATAAACTGCAACTTTATCTCTGTTATAACGAGGAAATAGAATGTCGCCAATTTGCAAGATTGCCTTTTCTTCTCTTGCAGTTAAATTATCTTTTTTAAAATAATTATCATTTGGTGTTTCTTCAAGAAATCCATTGATAATGTTTCTTGAAGAAATTATTTTAAAGTTTCCACTTGCCTGTTTCTCTTCTTTATTAAAGTGTATTCCAAAGCAAACTTCTACTAAATCACCAATTTTTTTTGTCTTACTTTCTCTTAGTCTTTCTTGATATTTTTGACTAAGTGGATTATGAAAATTAAAATCCCATCTTTCAGTCAATTCTTCCTTAGGAATTGAAAAAATTGGCTTTGCTGTTCTTATTTCAAAATTTGAATTGGCAGAATAGAAATCTGTTTTTAAAAGGTTTGATTTTTTGATTATTAAAATAAAAAGTTCAGTACCGACGTTTCTCATTGCTCCTTGTGAAAGTTGAATAATCTTGCTTAATCCAAATTGAGTTGTAATTAAGTTCCTTATGTCAGCGTAGATTGGTGCTGTTAAGAAATTACTTGATAAAATGAAAACGGCTACGCCATTTTCATTTAACAAATCAAGTGCTTTTTCAATATACAATATTTCACTTGACGTACTTCCTCCGTTAGATTCGAGTCTTTGACCAAGTGGCGGAAATGTTATGACAAAATCAAACTTGTCTGATAAAGAATAGTTTAAAGGGTCTGCATTTATAAATGTAAGTTCAGGGTTAAGATATTTCGAAAGTTCAATATTGTTTGCGTTTATGTCAATACTTACAATATTTTCAATGTCTTTAAGTTTTGACGAAATTTCTCCATAGTTCGAATTAAGCACAATAGCATTTTGGGGGATTATCAATTTTGCGAAGTCTGCAATTATGTTTGAAATAATATCAGGCACATAGAATAAACCTTGTTTCTTACTTCCATTTGTCAATAATTCAAAGTCTGTTAAACTTTTTATATTATTTGATTTCAATTCTTCTATTGTCATTGTAACGTATGTTTTATTAAGTTGCCTATTACTCCTATTAATCTACAAAAGTTTTGTCCTACTTTTTGTATTATTAAAATCTTAGGAGATTCCCTAATAACAAACATAACCCATTTCCCACCAAACCCCAAAACCCATTTATCAAACGGTAAATTACTTCATTCCTAAGCATTTCTTGCCTAATTTTGAGTATAGCAATTCACAATTTGCCTTTTGAAATTAAGAAAGCATAAATGATAAGAAAGTGAAAAATAAAGTATTAAAAATCCACGCCAACGACAACGTTATTGTTGCTCTAACCGATTTAAAAAAAGATGAAATCGTAGAATTAGACGGTCAATCTTATACCCTTACGGAAGATATTGCGGCTAAACACAAATTCGCTATGTACGATTTTGAGGTTGGCTCTGAAATAAAAATGTACGACGTATTGGTCGGCAAGGCTAATCAGCCCATTGCTAAGGGCGGAAGTATCAATATTTTCAATGTAAAACACGCTGTCAATTCTTTTGAATTACGTGAAAATCAAGCGGAATGGCAAGCTCCCAATTTGTCAGGTTTTGAAGGGCGTACTTTCAACGGCTTTCATCGTCCCGACGGTTCGGTTGGAACGGCAAATTATTGGTTAGTGATTCCTTTAGTTTTCTGTGAAAATCGTAACATCGAAGTGCTTCGTGAGGCACTTGTGGACGATTTGGGTTACGCTCGTAAGCATACGTACCAAAATCAAACTAACGATTTGATTGCTTTGTACAAAGCAGGAAAAACGATTGAAGATATTTTATCGGCAGATTTACAAAGTCAAGAAACGGAAACGCAAAAACAAAAACTTTTCCCGAATGTTGATGGCGTAAAATTCCTACTTCACGACGGTGGTTGCGGTGGTACTCGTCAAGATTCTACGGCACTTTGCGGAATGTTGGCAGGTTATATTACACATCCAAATTGTGCGGGTGCAACGGTTTTGAGTTTAGGTTGTCAAAATGCACAAGTAGGCGAATTGAAGGCTGAAATTGCTAAAAGAGACACTAATTTCCAGAAACCGCTTTATATTTTAGAGCAACAAAATATTGGTACAGAGTCTGAAATGATGGCTCAGGCATTGAAACAAACTTTTGCAGGTTTGATGCAAGCTAATCAAAATACTCGTCAACCTGCCCCATTGAGCAAATTAACAATTGGCTTAGAATGTGGTGGTTCAGACGGTTTCTCTGGTATTTCTGCCAACCCTGCTATTGGTTATACTTCCGATTTATTGATAGGTTTAGGCGGAACGGTTATCCTTGCCGAATTCCCAGAATTATGCGGTGTTGAACAAGAATTAACCGACCGCTGTGTTAGTCGTGACGATGCCGCTTTGTTCAGTCATTTAGTAAAAACGTATAACGACCGTGCCAAAGCAGTAGGTTCTGGCTTTGACATGAATCCTTCGCCCGGAAATATCAAAGACGGATTAATTACTGATGCGATTAAGTCGGCAGGAGCAGCTAAAAAAGGAGGAACTTCGCCTGTAACTTCGGTTTTGGATTATCCAGAAAAAGTGACCAAATCAGGACTTTGCCTTTTATGTACTCCCGGAAATGACGTAGAATCAACAACGGCAGAAGTGGCTTCTGGAGCAAATTTAGTATTGTTCACAACGGGTTTAGGTACACCAACGGGAAACCCAATTGCCCCAGTGGTGAAAATTGCGACAAACTCTAAATTGTTCAATAAAATGTCTGATATTATTGACATCAATACAGGAACAATCATTGAAGGCGAAGAAAGCATTGAGCAAGCAGGAGAGCGTATTTTGGAATATGCGATTAAAGTTGCCAGCGGTGAAATTGAAGTTTGTGCCGTAAGAAACGGACAAGACGACTTTATTCCTTGGAAAAGAGGGGTAAGTTTATAGTATTGTAACCTGATGCTGGGCGGCACTCCGCTTCCGCATCGGAATAAAATAACATCCGATGTGGAAGCGGAGTGCCGCCCAACATCGGGTTACAAATCAAAATCTGGCGGGTGTTCACCAATAGCAATTAATGCCCGCCTAAGATTTTTTAATGGTCTTCTATTCAATTTAATAGCTTCAATTGTTACTCGCCCAATCGCCGTTTTCCCAATCATAACCGTTAATGATTTATCCCAAATAAAATGTTCATTCCAAATCATTGTACGTGGATTATACAAAGGGTAAAATGCTTGAGATAGTGTATCTAAAAATTCAGTTTTGTCGGATTTATAAATATTACACCCAATACAAGCATAAGCTAAATTGCTGAGTTCGTCTAAGCCATTTTTTGAACGTGGAATAATATGTTCAATAGAAAATGGTTCAGTAGAAAAGTCGGCTGGACATTGGCAATATTCACAATATCCACGAGAACGATTAATGATTAGACGTTTGTTTTTTGTAGAAATATAAGATTTAGCCATTTGTAGGATTTGAAATTCCAAGCTGATTCATAAGGTCACGCACAGAAATATTACGCAAACGGGCAAGTAAACTTAAATATTTCAACCGATTCACATTTAGCTTTTCTGTTTTTTCAAGCAATACTGTTAATTCTACTAATTCACTCTCCGCAATATTTTCTTCTATGCGTTTTTGATTTAGTTCTCTAAATCTTTCAACTTGTTTCAACGATAAACTCCTATTGATTTTTTCAAGCAATTCTGCTTCTTCTTTCTGCTTAGAGGAAGTATCACGACGTACTCTTAATGAAATCACATTATCAATAAAAGCATCTAAAGAACGATTATCCAAACGTTCTACTTCATGAAAAAGGGTGCTAACTGTTGAATTCATATTGTTGTATTTTAAACAAAAATAACCGATTTCAAGAATACTTACAAAAACTAAAGAATAAGTTTTTTTCTTTTTAAATTGTAACCCGATGTTTCTACATCGGTAATTATACTTTTTTCTCCGATGCGGAAACATCGGGTTACAAAACTATGAAAAACGCATTTATTGATATTGCTCGCACGGGCAAAAACAATGGCTGGCTCTATGGAGCTGGCTTTTTGATTGTAATGATAGGAGGTATTCTCTTCTCTTATCCTACCGTTTTGGTAACTGACCACCGAACCCAACAACCAACTGTCCCCTCCTATTTGTATATGGCAATTGCTATTTTGCAATTTATCGGAATGATTATTGGTTTGTGGGTTGCCATGAAATTCCTGCACGAACGTCCTTTTAAAACCTTAATCACGCCTTTTGAAACGATTAATTGGAAACGTATAGCTCAGTCGGCTGGACTTTGGTTTGCCATTACGGCGGTTGTAGAGTTACTATTTTATGGATTATTTCCAGAAATGTACCGTTTTACCCTAAAAATAGAAGAATTTTTACCTGCATTAATCGTTGGACTTTTATTGATTCCTGTTCAAAGTACGGCGGAGGAATTGCTTTGTAGAGGTTATCTTTTGCAAGGAATTGGCTCACGCAATATTTGGGCAGGCATTATTATTACTGCCGTTCTTTTCGGTTTGGCTCATGGGTATAATCCTGAGATTCAGAAAATTGGCTTTGCTATCGCCATGATTTATTTTATTGGCGTCGGACTTTTCTTTGCTCTGCTTGCCGTTTTTGATAAAAAATTAGAGCTTCCCATAGGAATTCACGCAGCCAATAATGTTTATTCTTTTCTCATCGTTTCGTATCCCGACAGTGTTTTGCCTTCGCCTTCTATTTTCATGATTAGCGAACTCAACTTCCCCATGATGATTACGGGTTGGCTTATTACTACAATTATTTATGTTTTCTTGGCTAATAAAATATTCAATCTTCGTCCTGTCATTCAAGATTCTGATATTTGAAGCAGAAGTTTAGAGTAAAAAAATAGTTCTTCTCCCTTTATAAACACAGAAGCGTTTTTGAACACTTATCTGTACAAATATTGACTGATAGAATAGCCTGCTAAAAAGAACAAAATGTAAAACAGAAATCAGGTTTACATTTTGCCAACTCAATTTCGCAAATCGCTTTTCGCTTACAAATAAATAATCATGAAACAATTTTTAAACGAAGACTTCCTCTTACAAACTTCCACTGCCAGCAGACTTTACCATGAGTTTGCCAAAGATATGCCCATTATTGACTATCATAATCATTTACCTCCTGACCAGATAGCTAATAACAAGAATTTTGAAAATTTAACGCAAATTTGGCTTTACGGCGACCACTACAAATGGCGTGCGATGCGTTCAAATGGTGTGAACGAAAGTTATTGTACAGGAAATAAAACTGATTACGAAAAATTTGAGAAATGGGCAGAAACCGTACCTTATACGTTACGTAATCCATTATATCACTGGACGCATTTAGAATTACAACGTTATTTTGACGAATACGAAACTTTAAGTCCGAAGAATGCTAAACGGATTTTTGATGAATGTTCAGCAAAACTTCAAACACCAGAGTTTGCGGTAAGAGGTTTATTATCAAAAATGAAAGTAGAAGTGGCTTGTACTACCGACGACCCTTCGGATTCGTTGGAACATCACCAAGCAATTATTCAAGATGGAACAGTTTCAACGAAAGTTTTGCCAACTTTCCGTCCTGATAAATATATCTTGATTGATAATCCAAACTTTGCGGATTATGTTCAAAAATTAGGTACAGTTGCCAATATTGAGATTAACTCTTACGCTGAGTTATTGAAGGCTCTTCGTTCACGTGCAGATTTCTTTGCTTCATTGGGCGGACGTTTGGCTGACCACGGTTTGGAGCAAATTTATGCAGCAGATTTCACAGAAGAATCAGCCAATGCCATTCTTCAAAAAGTGTTGGCAAAACAAAGTATTTCGGCAGACGAAGCCTTAGTTTATAAATCGGCGGTTCTTCATGCTTTGGGAGTAATGTACCACGACTTAGGCTGGACGCAACAATTCCACTTAGGAGCTTTGCGTAACAACAATAGCCGTGCGTTGCGTACTTTAGGACCAGACACAGGTTGGGATTCTATTGGAGACTGGTCTCAGGCACAAGGTTTATCTAAATTTTTAGGTCGTTTAGATGAAAATGACCAATTAGCAAAAACCATCATTTACAACCTAAATCCAAGAGATAACGATTTGATGGCAACCATGATTGGAAACTTCAACGACGGTTCGATGGCTGGTAAAATTCAGTTTGGTTCTGGTTGGTGGTTTTTAGACCAAAAAGACGGTATGGAACGCCAAATGAATTCACTTTCAAATATGGGACTTTTAAGTCGTTTTATCGGAATGCTTACAGATTCTCGTAGTTTCTTGTCATTCCCAAGACACGAATATTTCCGTAGAATTCTTTGTAATCTTTTAGGTAACGAAGTTGAAAACGGAGAATTACCAAACGATATTGAATGGATTGGACAGATGGTTCAAAATATCTGTTACAACAACGCAAAAGAATATTTCAAATTTTAAAAAGGCTTGAGTTGTGAAAACCATCATTTCATAACTCAAATCTTATACTCCATAACTCAAACTCATGCAAACCACAATTGGTAAATATCGCTGGACGATTTGTAGTCTGGTCTTTTTTGCAACAACCGTTAACTATCTCGACAGAAATGTCATTAGTTACTTAAAACCATATCTTGCAGAAGCTTTTCATTGGACACCTGAGCAAGAGGTAAACGATTATGCAAATATCGAAATCGCTTTCAAATTAGCTTATGCCTTCGGGATGTTTTTTGCAGGAGGATTTGTTGATAAATTAGGTACAAAAATCGGTTATGCCATTGCTACTGGTCTCTGGAGTATTGCTGCCATTGCTCATGCTTTTGCAACAGGTACAGGCGGTTTTGTTATCGCACGTATTTTCTTAGGAGTTACAGAAGCAGGTAACTTTCCTGCTGCCATCAAAGCCGTTGCAGAATGGTTTCCTCAAAAAGAAAGAGCTTTAGCAACAGGAGTTTTCAACTCAGGAACAAACATTGGTGCTATCATTGTACCACTTACTGTGCCATATATCGCTGAAACTTGGGGTTGGCAATGGGCATTTATTCTTACAGGAGCTATTGGATTTTTATGGCTTGCATTATGGTTTATTTTTTATGAAATTCCTCAAAAGCAAAAAAGATTATCTGCTGAAGAATTGGAATATATCAACTCTGACAGAGTAGAAGAAGTTGCTACTGAAAAAGTATCTTGGCTTAAATTACTTTCATTCCGTCAGACATGGGCATTTGCTTTAGGTAAATTCTTAACTGACCCTGTTTGGTGGTTTTATCTATTCTGGTTACCTGATTTCTTGATGAAACAATACAATTTATCAAAAACAGAAATCATTTGGCCTTCGGCGATGGTTTACATGATTGGTAGTATTGGTAGTATTGCAGGAGGTTGGTTACCAATGAACCTCATCAACAAACAATGGCCTGCTTTCAAAGCTCGTAAAACCAGTATGTTGATTTACGCTTTCCTTGTATTACCTGTATTATTTGCTCAGTATTTTGGCTCAATTAATATGTGGTTGGCAGTATTAGTGATTGGTATTGCGGCTTCGGCTCACCAAGCTTGGAGTGCTAATATTTTCACAACTGTTTCAGATATGTTCCCTAAAAAAGCAACAGCATCTGTTACAGGAATCGGCGGAATGTTTGGAGGTTTGGGAGGTATTCTTTTGACATGGTTAGTTCAAAAAAATATGTTTGTGTATTATACAAAAATCGGGCAAATTCAAACGGGATATTTTATCATGTTTTGTATTTGCGGAGCGGCATATTTAACTGCATGGTCGATTATGCACTTCTTAGTTCCAAAAATGAAACAAGTTGATATTTAAGAGATTACCACATTAAAAATATCATTTTAAGGCTTCTCAATAAATTGGCAATCTACAATTTATTAAACCTTAAAATGATATTTTATTTTTCCAATTACTTAAATCTCATTAAAAATAAATAGTAATGAAAAGCATCCTCCAATTTCTAATCATATTTTGTTTAAGCATCACTTTTGTACAGGCACAAACTGCTGACGAAAAGAAAGTAGCTGAAGCAGTAGATTTTCTAAAAAAAGCCATGATTGATGGCGATAAATCTTCTTTAGAAAAAATTGCTCATGAAGATTTAAGCTATGGACATTCGAGTGGGACTATGGAAACAAAAGCTATGTTTGTTGAAGCAATTAGTTCTGGAAAATCAGACTTCAAAACCATTGATTTAACAGAACAGACCATCAAAATTCATGGAAAAACGGCTATTGTACGCCATAAATTATTTGCAGAAACCAATAATAGTGGCGTAGCAGGAACAGCTAAATTAGGCGTTCTTTTGGTATTTCAAAAAACAAAAGGACAATGGCTATTATTGGCACGTCAAGCATTTAAACTACCATAATTTAAGTAATTTATACGCTCATAGTAAAACCCTTAACGTTGGATTAGTTCAATGTTAAGGGTTTTGTATTTTTAGACATTCTCCCCCTTTGGTATCTCAATTTATTCCCTAATAGTTAGTTTCTAATACCTTATACCTCATATCTCTTACTTATTTGGCACGTTATTTGTTTTTGAATTGGCAACCTTACAGAGTAGAAATCAAACTATTCCGCCTAAGCAACCCCATGTTATGAATAAAATTTTTCACATAGCTTCTGTTGTGGTATTACTTTTTCTGCTTGCCTGCGAAAACACACACGCACAAGCGAAGCTGAAAGCCGCAAATCGTCAATTCGAACAACTAAGTTATATCGAAGCGATACGCCTTTATGAAGACTTCCTTCGTGATGCAAAAGACCCTGTGACTCGTCAAGAAGGGTTGAAGAAATTAGCCTATTCTTATCGTAAAATGCAAGATTCTCGTAACGCTGAACGTGCTTATGCAGACCTTTTGCGTGATTATCCAGATGTAGAATCGGAGAATTATCTTTACTATGCTCAAGCATTGGCTTCGAACCAGAAATATAAAGAATCTCAAAAATATTATTCTATTTACGGAGAAAAACAAACTGCTGACCTTCGTGCAAAACGTTATACTATTGCTTTGATGGATATGGGACGTTTTTATCGTGACTCTTCGTCTTACAAAGTTCAGTATCTTCCTATCAACTCTCGTCAGGCAGACTTTAGCCCGATGTTTTACAAAGGAGGGTTGGTATTTTGTTCGGCAAGAGATGAAACAGGAACAATCAAAAGAGTTTTTGCTTGGAATCAGACGCCATTTTTAGATTTATATTTCGTTCCAGATACTTCTCAATTAAGCATTCACAACGGATTACAATCGGCTCAGGCACTTGGGGGAATGTCAGCAAGTAATGCAGATGCTCCTGCTCCAGAAGCAAAATTGACAAAAATTGAAGAATTTAGTCGTGTCTTAAATACCAAATATCATGAAGGTCCAATGACTTTCTTCAAAGGAGAACAAAAAGTAGTTTTTACAAGAAATAATTACAATAAAGGACGTGCAAGAGAGTCGAAAGATGGAACAAACCGCTTGAAACTCTATACCGCAGATTTAGTAAAAGAATCATGGAGTAACGTAAAAGAAGTTCCGTTCAATTCTGACGAATATTCATGCGGACACCCAGCTTTATCACCAGACAATACTAAAATGTATTTTGTTTCGGATATGCCAGGAGGTTATGGCGGAACGGATTTATACATTGTAGAATATAACGATGGAACTTGGGGAACTCCTGTAAACTTAGGAAAAGAAGTAAATACCGAAGGAAACGAAATGTTCCCGTTTGTCGATGAAAGTGGAAACTTATATTTCTCGTCAGACGGACACGAAGGCTTAGGCGGACTTGATATATTCTTTGCTGAAATGAAAGATGGCATTGCTTACAAAGGTGTATCAAACTTAGGAGCTCCATTAAATTCAGAAAAAGATGATTTTGGTTTAATTACCGACGCAGGACGTAATACAGGTTTCTTTTCATCAAACCGTAAAAGAGGAATTCACGACGATAATATTTACAGTTTCAAAAGAGAATGTCGTCCTTTAAATTTGATTGTGTATGATGCCGCCACTAAAACGCCACTCGAAAATGTGGACATCAGAAGTGTAATCAACGGAGAAAATCAAGATTTAAAAGTTACAGGTTTAGACGGTTCAACTTCAATCTGTTTACAGTCAGAATCTGAATATGAATTCAAGGCTATCAAAGAAGGCTATCAGATGAATTCAATTACGTATTCAACAAAAAGTAATACAGGGCAACAAACCACTTTGGAGATGTATTTAGAGAAATCAAATTCATCTGTATTGAAAGGAGTTGTAAAATCAGAGTTGAACCAAAAACCAATTTCGGGTGTACAAGTAACACTTGAAAACCAGAAAGATAAAACAACGCAAACCGTTGTAACGGGTCAAGATGGTGGCTATGAATTTGAAGTAAAACCTGGTGCAGACCACAAATTGACTGCACAGAAAGATAAATACGCTACCAATAATGAAACGATTGGAAAAGTAAGTAAAAATCCAACGCAATACCAGAATGTTCAAGGAATGTATGGCGAAGGAGATATTTTCAAATTGAATAATATTTACTACGATTTAGATAAATTTTTCATTCGTCCAGATGCCGCTCGTGAGTTAGAAAGAACGGTTTTGCCACTTTTGAAAAAATATCCTGATATGAAAATCGAAATTCGTTCGCATACAGATGCACGTTCAGGAGACAGTTACAATATGCAATTATCAGAAAATCGTGCAAGAGCCGTAGTGAATTATTTAACACAAAGAGGTATTGACCCATCTCGCTTAGTATCAAATGGATACGGAGAAAGCGAACCAACAAATGAATGTGTAGATGGCGTACAATGTAACGAAAGTCAGCATCAAGAAAACCGCAGAACAGAGTTCAGAATTTTAGCGGTGAAGTAAGATATGAGTTAAAAGAGAGAAGTGAGAAAATAACAAGCTCATTTCTTAAAAAATATTTTCATTTTAGTTTTTTAGGTTAGGTGAATAGTTTTGCAAAAAAACTCCGTATTGCGGAGTTTTTTTGTTTTATACCTAATTGATTATTTATCTTTCTTCCAAACATAAGCATTCCCTTGTTCATCGGTAAAAGCCGCTCCTCTCGCTTTACAATCATCTGAAACAACCTTTAGAATCAGAGTATCTTTAATGATTTCAAAAGATAATTTAGCCACTTCGTTTTCGGTACATGGGCTTGAACCTGCTATTTTTTTCATCGTTAAGATATTTCCTTCAATGGTATAGCTCAATTCTTCAATCGGTGAATCGTTTTCCATTGCTTTGAACATTACTTTTCCTTCCTCAAAAGCAATAATTGCTCCCGTTGGGTCGGGGATATTGACAGTGCCTTTCCATTGCGTATTTTTAAACGGATTTGTGGTAGTTTGAGCAAATGATGTGCTTCCCAAAAGCACTAATGAAATAATAAACAAAAGCTTTTTCATGGTTGTGTTGTTGGTTTTAAAATGTAGATGTAAAAATATTTATCACACGATTGTTTAAAAGGAAACCATAAAAAATGTACACACTAACTTAGTAAATGGTGAAATTTGAACAAAAAAATAGAGACAAAGCAATTGCTTCATCTCTATTTTTCACTGCCGATTTTAGAAAATCGGATTACAAATTCACAGCAGTACGTTGAATGAATGCTGTTAAATCTGCTCCTGTAAGCATATTTTGTGCTAAAAGAGCTAAATCATAAATTTGTTTTGCTAATTTTTTCTGCTCTTCTGCATCGGCAGTATGTAAAATTTTACTGATTGACGAATGGTTGGCATTTACCGAAACGATATAGTTATTTGGCATCGCTCCGAACATTCCCATTCCTCCGCCACCCATGCGAGACATATCACTCATACGACGCATAAATTCGTTTTGGGTAATCAAAGCAGGCATTTCGTCAGCAGGCATTGCTTCCAAATTCACCACTTTGGTTGTATCGTTAATAACTTCTTCAAATACTTTTTTCACCGTTTCTTTTTCAGAATCTGACAAAATTGTATCAACCGCAATTCCTTTATCAATCAATTTTTCGATAGTATCGGCATCAACACGTTTTAGATTGGTTTTTACCAATTTGCTTTCCAACATATTGATAAAGTGATTATCCAAAACAGTATCCAATTTCAAAACATCATAACCACGTTTTTTAGCAGATTGAATAAAACCGTCTTGTCCTTTTACATCACTTGCATAAAGATAAGTAACGTTTCCATCTTTATCCGTTTGATTTTCTTGTACAAATTCTGCATATTCGTTTAATGTAAAGAACTTGTTATCAACATTTTGGAACAAACAATAATCTTTTGCACGCTCATAGAATTTATCGTCTGAAATCATGCCGTATTTTACGAAAAGACCAATATTGTCAAACTTCTCTTCAAATCCAACACGGTCAGCTTTGAATAATTCGCCTAATTTATCCGCAACTTTTTTAGTAATGTACGAGTTGATTTTTTTCACATTTCCATCAGCCTGTAAGAAGCTACGAGACACGTTCAATGGAATATCTGGCGAGTCAATTACCCCATGTAATAACATCAAGAACTCAGGCACAACGTCTTTTACTTCGTCAGTAATGAAAACTTGGCGACTGTATAATTGAATTTTCTCACGAGAAAGTTGCAATTCGTTTTTCACTTTCGGGAAATACAAAATACCCGTTAAGTTGAAAGGATAATCAACATTTAAGTGAATCCAGAACAATGGTTTTTCTGAATATGGATACAATTCTTCGTAGAATTTCAAGTAATCTTCGTCCGTTAAATCTGAAGGAGATTTTGCCCAAATTGGCGTTGGATTGTTGATAACTTTCTCTTGAAATTCAATTTCAATTGGCAAGAATTTACAGTATTTATCCAATACTTGCTTAATTCTGAATTCTTCCAAAAATTCTACTGAATCTTCCGCAACGTGTAAAACGATGTCCGTTCCACGTCCTTCACGAGTAGCTTCTGTGATTTCAAATTCTGTTGAACCATCGCAAGTCCATTTTACAGGTTGTGTATTTTCTTGGTACGATTGCGAGATAATATCAACTCTTTCTGCCACCATAAAAGCTGAATAAAAACCTAAACCGAAATGTCCGATTATCGCTTTTTCATCGCCTTTATCTTTATATTTTTCAACGAATTCAGTAGCACCTGAAAACGCAATTTGATTAATATATTTCTTGATTTCGTCGGCGGTCATACCCAAACCAGCGTCAGAAATTGTAATCGTTTTCGCTTCTTTATCAAACGCAACTTTTACTTTCAATTCGCCCAACTCACCCGCATATTCACCAATGGCAGCTAATCTTTTAATTTTTTGTGAAGCATCAACGGCGTTTGAAACTAATTCACGAAGGAAAATTTCGTGGTCGGAATAAAGGAATTTTTTAATGATTGGAAAAATGTTCTCGGTATGAATCGAGATATTACCTTTCTCTTGCATAGTCATTTTGTCACTTTTTAGATGAATAATAATCAAAATTTGATGTTGGACATGATTGCAAAAAGAATTCCAAAAGAATTTGTTAGGACAAATTGGCAGTAGAGACGTTGCCTGCAACGTCTTATTAGATATGTAAGTAAAAAAAATAAATTAATTGATAATATTAAATATTGTCATCATGACGTAGGGGCGTATAGCATACGCCCACATCTCGACCTTTGGGGCGTATGCTATACGCCCCTACACAATATCATTTTATTTATTCCAAATACTTATAGACGTTACCCAAAACCTTTTTGTTAGGTAAAAATATTTCACCAAATCAGTTCAAGACGTTGCAGGCAACGTCTCTACGAATGATAATGATATTTAATTTTTCAGATTGACCTCCGAATTTGCTAAATTGCGTAGAATTCCAGATTCGACTTATTCATAACAAGAACATAATGAAGATTTCAACTAATTCTAAAAAAGACGTTTATACCCACGCAGCCATCATCATCTTGCTATTATTAGTGCTGTTTTTTGGCTTTTTCTTCCTGTATTTACCTTGGAGTACCAATCACGGTGAAGCGATTACCGTTCCCAATTTGAAAGGCTTGTCAATGGAAGAAGCTGAAGACCTTTTGGACGACCGTAATTTGGAATATGAAGTAACTGATAGCACATTTACGGCTGGGCTGAAGCCTTTAACGGTATTATCTCAATATCCTTTGGAAAATTCGAAGGTAAAACAAGGACGTAAAATTTATTTGACAATTAATACCGAAACTGCACCCATGATTAAATTGCCAAAATTGACCGAAATGTCAGTCAGAAGTGCAGAGCAACAGTTATTAGTTTCGGGTTTATTGAAGCCAGATTTGGAATATCAAGACGATATTCGTGAAAATGAAGTATTAGAAGTGAAGTATGAAGGCAAGAAAATGGAGGCTGGTACGTTAATTGCAAAAGGTTCAAAAGTTACTTTGGTGATTGGTAACGGAACGGGCGATGTTGAGCTTGATGTTCCATGTGTAGAAGGTAAAAATTTCGACGAAGCACAAATCATCATCAAAGGTTCTGGCTTACAAATTGGAACGATTATTTATGACCCAACTTCAACCGAACCCGCAGGAACTGTTTTTAGACAAAATCCAGCGTGTGGAGATGGCAATAAAATACATTCGGGCGAAATGGTTGACCTTTGGGTAGCTGGCGAACAACCAAATTAATATCATTGCGTTAATGTTCTGAAATTCAAATAGTTTGACTATAAAAATTAAAGGACGGCTTCGCTCTGAGTGAAGTCGTCCTTTTTCCTTTTAAATCTTTGAAGAATTTTATCAAGAAATGATAACAAATTAAAAACCATGACACGGTATAAACAGCACTACTTCCTTACACTTCTACTCCTTCTTGCTTTTTGTCAGGTTTCTTTGGCTCAATTTCAAGTTGTTCCGCTAAAAAATACCGAAAAATCAAAACCTTCGTCAGCAAAAGTAATGGCATTGAAATTACCTTTTTTTGATGATTTTTCCACTTCTACCAATACCCAAGATTTGGGTCAATGGCAAAAAGGGGGCGGAGTTTATATCAGTAACACCTTTACGACCAATCATCCAACCATTAATGTTGCCACTTTTGACGGTTTGCAAGCAAACGGAACACCTTATGACTTTGCTAATTCATTGGCTGAAGGAGCAACAGATTCTTTGACGTCTTTGCCCATTGACTTACAATACAGTGTTGCAGATTCTGTGCATTTTACTTTTTTTTACAGAACACAAGGTTTAGGTGACAAACCCGAATTGAGAGATTCTTTACGCTTACAATTTTTAACAAATGGCGATAAATGGCAAACCGTTTGGGTTGGTGTAACCGATACCAGCAAAACGGCTAATGACTTATTCAAAAGAGTGATTATTCCAATTCGGGCAAATCTGTTTTTACACGATAAATTTCAGTTTAGTTTTCAGTCATTTGGTAGAAAATCTGGTCAATTTGACGTTTGGCACGTTGATTATATCTATATCGACAGAATTAAAAATCAACGAGCAGCGGGCGAAATCATTAAAAATACAAGTATCCGAAACCCCATAACTAAAGAAGTAACTTCCATTATTACGCAAGATTTAGCAACGCAAAATCAATTAACTTCTTTTCTAAAACGCTATAATTCAATGCCTTTAAGGCAATTATTGGCTAATCCTCAAAAAGAATTAGCAGATAGTATCAAATGGAATGTTAATAACCTTTCAAGTATTTTACGTTTCTTCCCATATTCTTATCAGGTTACTAATCTTTTAAATAACCAAAACATTGAATCAAATTCATTACCAAGCCAAGGAATTGGAAGTTTGTCAACACTTACTTTAATACAAAAAAACAATTTAAACTTAGCGTCATTAAATGCGACTAAATTGAAACTTAAAGTTTCTTTTAAAATCACCTCTTCTGACGTCTCTCCTTTTGCAGTAAATGACACCATTAGCAGAGTTATTGATTTAGATAATTATTATGCTTATGATGACGGAACAGCCGAAAAAGCAGCGTATCTCGGAAAAGGTTTTGGGCGAGCTGCCGTACAATTTATCGTTAATAAACCAGACGCTGTAAAGGCAATTAGGATAAATGTTCAGCCAACTGTTACCAATTTAGCAGGGAAAAGATTAACCTTACAAATATTAGCTAACGAAAAAGGCAAACCTGGAAAAGCACTAAAAACCATTTCAGATTCAACAACTATCATAAAATATCCCAACACACCAAACGCTTTTATCGAATATAAATTTGACTCTGTGGCGGTTGTGGATACTTTTTATGTTGGTTATGTTCAACTTGCAGATGACGAACCACTAACGATTGGTTTAGATGAAAACGCTCCACAATTTGTAAATCGTCATTTCTATAATATTAATAATGAATGGGTTAATGTATCGACGAAACAATCTACAAGTTTATTTACTCCAATAAAAGGCAGTTTAATGATTCGTCCTGTGATGGTAGGAAAAGAGATTTTTGTATTGGCTAATGAAGAAGAAGTTGAAGAGAAAAGTTTAGTAATTTCACCAAATCCGTCAAAAGATATTTTTAGATGGAACGATTCGAGCCTGAAAAACGTAGAACTGTTGGATATGACAGGTCGGACTATTTTGCAAACCAGAACTGATAACCAAGAAGTTAATTTGCCAAACCTAAACACTGGCACTTATCTTTTGCGACTTTCAAATGATAAGAATACATTTGTAAGAAAAATTATAAAAGAATAGTATAATTTTACTGATAGATAAATTATTTTAAAAGATAACCGCTCGCTGATAGCCGATAGCTGACAGCCATAACAAAATGGATATTACCGTACAAGAACTCAAAGAAAGACTTGATAAAGGTGAAACCTTTAATTTCCTCGATGTACGTGAGGATTACGAATACGAAGAAGAAAATCTCGGAGCAAAATTGATTCCTTTAGGCGAACTTCCAGACCGTATTGAGGAACTCGAAGCTTGGAAAGACCAAGAAGTAATTGTTCATTGTCGTTCAGGTGCAAGGTCTGGTAGAGCAAAAGCATTTATGGAAGGTCAAGGTTTTACAAACGTTCGTAATGTTTTAGGTGGAATTATGGCTTACGGTCAACTTTAATTGTACCTTTCCAAACTAAAAAGGTTGTGTAATAAGTCCTCATTCTTAGGCACTTACACAACCTTTTTGGTTAATAACACAATTAAGTTTTGTGAACTTCAACCAGTGAAAATTATTGACAATGAGCAAGTTAATTAAATTTGCTTTGCATTTAGTATATCAATAAAATGTCAGCAGAAGAATTCAAAGAGCGTCTTTCAGAACTAACAATTCTCGATATTAGAACTCCTTATGAAATTGAAGATTGGGATTTGGGTGGTATCCAAATTCCTTTAGATGAACTTCTTTTAAATTTGGAATTGATAGAAAAATTAAAAAATCAGGAGATTGTCATTATTTGCCATACAGGTTTGCAAAGTGAAATTGCTCGTAAAATTCTTCAAAAAAGAGGTTTTACCAACCTCAAAAATTTAGAAGGAGGTTTAGAAGCATTTTTAACTTTGTAACACAGACTTTAGTCTGTAACGAAAATTCAGACTAAAGTCTGTGTTACTATCAATGGCTGAATATTTCCTAAAAAACCGTATTTTTACAAAAATCATTTCATAAATCCCTAATTCCCCAATGTTAGCATATATTGATTGGCACACTTCCCCTGTAATTTTTGAGATATTTGGTTTTCCATTACGTTGGTACGGCTTGATGTTCGCAGGAGCATTTTTAGTTGGTTATCAAGTTCTTAGTTATATGTTCAAAAAAGAAGGTCGCCCGATTGAACAAGCCGATGAACTTTTGCTATACGCTATGGTGGCAACGGTAATTGGTGCCAGAATGGGGCATTATTTCTTTTATGAATATCCTCTTTTACTCAGCAATCCTGTAAAATTCTTTATTGACATGGTTGTTCCACCCTATTCTGGTTTGGCGTCTCATGGTGCTGCCATTGGTTTATTTACAGCGTTTTATATCTTCTCGAAGAAAAGAAATATTCCTTATCTCTATGTAACAGACCGTATCGTTCCAACGGTAGCTTTGGGAGGGGCATTTATCCGTTTTGGTAATTTAATGAATTCTGAAATTGTCGGAAAACCTACCGATGTGCCTTGGGCATTCAGGTTTTTTAATGACCTCGAACACCCCGTTTTATTACCACGTCACCCTGCACAATTGTACGAGTCGCTTTCGTGTATTTTATTGTTTTTATTATTAATGTGGATATGGTCTTTGAAGAAAGAAAATACTCGTCAGGGTTTAATGACAGGCGTATTCTTAATTATTCTTTTTACGCTTAGATTTTTATACGAATTTGTAAAAGAGAATCAAGTGAATTTTGAGAACGGAATGCAATTTAATATGGGACAAATCCTAAGTATTCCTGCACTCTTATTTGGAGCAGGCATTTTAGTATATGCTTTCCGTAAAAAAACTACACAAAATAGCTGATTATTAGGCATTTCGCTCAAAAAATAGCATATTTGTAGATATACTTTTCATTAAATATAAAATCAAATCCCACAAAACATGGAAAACGTACAAGACCAAGCTGACAACCAATTAGATAAATTAAAAGATGCTGCTTCTGAGAAATTAGAAGGATTGGCTGATGCTGCGGCAGGTAAAATTAAAGAAGTAACAGGAATGGATGTTTCGGCAAAAGCTGACGAATTAGCGACTGCTGCAACTGAAAAATTAGAAGATTTACAAGCTACCGCTTCTGAAAAAATCGGTGATTTAACAAATGCTGCTACTGAGAAATTTGACGATGCCAAAGAAGCAATCACTGGAAAAATCGCTGAATTGACAGGTGGAGATGTTTCTGCAAAAGCGGAAGAATTGAAAGCTGAAGCTGCTGAAAAATTAGAAGATTTACAAGAAGCGGCTGCCGAAAAAGTAGAAGAAGCTAAAGAAGCTGCTGCTGGACTTTGGGGTAAAGTAAAAGGTATCTTCGGAGCATAAATTTGATAAGTAAAATACGGAGTCAATCATTCTTACTCAGCATTTTAGAGGAATTTTAACATAAGAATACTGTTTAACTTCCCGAAAGTTTTAGAACTTTCGGGAAGTTCCTCCAAGTCAAACGTGGTACGTTTAAATTTATAAATATGATAAGGAAAATTTTCTGACAATTGGGTTTGACATTTTTTTGGTAGAGACGAATAGCATTCGTCCAACTCCAGAACGACGGACAAATCCTATTCGTCCCTACATCTATCAATTTATCGGATAATCATATAAAAGGTAATACCCTGATAACAAACCATTTACCATTCCACTACTCACTACATTTTTAATAAACCATATTCTCTTTCAAAGTGGCTACTCCTGCCATTCCAGTTTTTAAAACTCTCTTTGTCCGAAGGTATCTTTTAGCATTATATTCATCAAAATTTGGGGCTGTCGAAATCATACTACTCACCCTTACTTTATCAGATGCGTGGATAAATTCGCCATTGCCAAGCCACATCGCTACGTGAACAATGCGTTCTGAACCGTCTTCTCTTTTTTCTCCAAAATATAATAAATCACCTGCTTTCAATTCGCTCCAATTACCAGTTTTATCAATCGTTTCGCCAATCATTACTTGTTGCGAAGCATCACGTGGAAGAATGATTCCGTTCAAGAAATAAACCGTTTTGGTAAATCCGCTACAATCAACACCTTTAAACGATGTACCACCCCATAAATATGGCACCCCCATTAATCTTTTTGAAGTAGCTATTAAATTTTCTTCGGTAGCATTTACTTTGCCAAACCAATTATTGTAATTATTGGCTTCACGTTTAGAAACATACCCTTTGCGTTGGTCGGGGAAAGTTACTTTATAGAAATTATTATCTTCTTCCACCAATTCCATGATACAACCTGCTACCAAATCAGAAATCGTTGCTGATTCTTCATTGGGTTCTGAATACGCCGAACCATAGGCACGAGTATAAATGACTTTTGGAGTAACTTTCCATTGCTCCATTTGTTCTTTATTAATCATCGTGATAGCACCTCTGTCCACCCACGAAATATATTGGTCGGGTGTTTGGATTAACAACCAACCATTGTCTTCTTTTTCTAAAATCCTCACGGGTGTACCCATCAACGCCTGTGAAGCCAACTCACCCGCATGACGGGGTGAATAACGGATATTACAAACCGAAACCTCTACTAAACCATATACTTTATCTTCTAATTCAGGTTCTGGGAGGGTTTTTATTTCATCTACGATGGGAACTCGCTCTGTTTTGAGACGGTCGAGCAGAAAGCTTTTTGCTCCGTACAAATTAGTACGTCCCGAAAGAATTACATGATTATTTTGTCTAAAAGCATCAATTTGAAAAATGGCTGTACGTTTATCTGGGGCAAATCTGAGAGCAAAACTTTCGATAATTTGCGTAATGGAAGAATCAGCTTTGATACGCTTCGGCGATGCTTTCCGAGGGGTTGTTGGCCCAGCACCTAACAAGGCAAATGAAGCGATTGTGAGACAAACGAGTATATATTTTTTCATGGGTTGTGGATATTTGACGTAAGGATGTCAAATATATTTTTGCAAAAAATATGCCAAGAAATTGACATTTCCAAATAAAAAAAGCCTTTCAAAATTGAATTTGAAAGGCTTTTTTTATTTGATTTACAGTTTTTGAATTTTGTAAATTTTTCGTCTATTCTCTCGCTCTATCTGTAAGAAATATTGTCCGCTCGTGTAACCTGACAAGTCTAAAATTGTCTCTGCATTATTTATATTTTGTTCTAAAATTTTTCTTCCAAAATTATCAACTATTTGTACAACAGTATGTTTATAGTTGTCGCTTTGCAAAATAACCTTATCATTTGTAGGGTTCGGGAAGAGTTTTATTTCAATATCAGACAGTTCTTCGTTGGCAGTAACGAGTTCTAATTTTACGATGCCTGTACCTGAAACTTTACCCATACAATAGGAATCATTGACAGAGAAAATTTTGTAAGAGATGGGACTAAGCGGGTTGAGCTTAATTGTAAAAGGAGAAGCAGTTGCACGATAAACGATAGCAGATAACTCTTCAAGTCCAAATTTCAATGACCAAGGAGAAGTACCTGTAAGATTGATTTTTACATTTACGGACTTACCTTCTGAGAAAAAATACGTAGTTGAATCTAAAGTGGCGGTTGATGCTTTAAATGAATTTAATGAATAAATATTAGCGGAACTACTAACGTCTTTATCGGATGCAATTACTCTGATACGATAATTATCCCCTTCGGGTAAATCTTCTGGAATGGTAACTTTTAAGGGACTTTTATCACCTTCTGAAACAATATCTTTAAAATTTTCCCCATTTTTATCAGAGATTTGAGCAGAGAATTTATTAGTTGCTGAGAAAATACCTTGAGTATCAAAATACACATATTGCTGCCCACCTGCACAAACATAAGTAGCAGAGTAAACGCCAAAATTGGTGTTAATTCTTTTATCGGTAAGCGGATTAACAGTTACGGTAGCACTACCCGAAACTTTACCAACGCCACAAGAATTAGTGATAGATTTTAAGGTATAAGTTGTTGTTTTAGTGGGGTTTACATTAACAAATTTCCCATAAGAAGTATAACCTTGTGTATCATTGGATAATACATAAATGGCATCATCATAATAGGATGGATTGTTTTTGGTATTATTATTTATGACTGAAATATAAGTTTGTTGTCCAGAATTTATGATTGTATTGCCTGATATTGTGGCATCTGGTAAGGTGATTACTGAAAGATTATTACCAAAGGTTTTTGTAACGATTGGCTTTGTTGAACTCACTTCAAGTTGGTAAGTATCGAACGCTAAATTGTTTGGAATTTTTAATTTTGTTTCTCCTGATAATAATGAAACTTCATTCACATCATATCTATTTTTTTTACTGTCAATTAATGTAAATTTAAAGGTATTGCCTGCATCAAATTCTCCAAAACTTGAAGCATTCACTGTTATATCTTTCCCAGAGCAAATCGTGTAAATATTCAATTGATTAACTGTAATTGAGGGTTTTATGGTAACTTTTACACTCCCCGTACCCACTCCATATCCACAAGTATTTTCAAGAGATTTTAAAGTGTATGTTGTTGATTTTGTGGGTGTAAATGATTGACTATTATCGTAGGATAAAACTCCACGAATTACTTGTTCTTTGTCATCTACTAAAATTGTGTTTGCTGGCGTAGTGCCAGAAGTTGAATATTTTAAACTTACCGATGTTCCACCTTCAATAGAAACTGCATTTGAGCCATCTGGAGCTGTTAAATTTGCTTTAATGGGCAATTTTGCCTGAAATCCCAAAATTTGAGAATAAACTTTTACCGCAGTATTACTAACAAGTCTTAATAGATAATTGCCTTCTTTCAAGGTAGATGGGATTTTAAATCGTATTGGGTTTTCGGATGAATTTGTAACTAAATCAGTAAAAACAGAATCTTTTTGTAATGCTATTTGAAGATTAAATGTAACATTCGGTTCTTTAACTCCATTTATCTCATAATTATAATTGTAGTAACTATCCGTACAATATACAGTGTTATCTAAAACTGAGTATAATTTGAACGGAACAATATTTATTTTAAAAGAATTATTAGCAGCAGTTCCTATTCCACATTCGTTGGAGACTGATTTTATTGAAAAGTTTGTGCTATTTTTAAATCGTCTCACAACTTGCTGATTTCCTTGAAATGTTGTGCCATCAGAGAATACAAACGAATTAATCGTCCCCCCTGTACTCCCGTAAAGATTAAATGTTACATCTTCATCAACCAATGTTCCAAATTCTAAGGTTGAGCCTAATGATAAGTTAATTGAGGGTGTTGTATTTATGGTGATATATGGGCTGTCACTTATCGTTGTTGGGGCAGATGCAACTACTCTTATCGTATAATTGGTGTTATTGTATAAATTCACATCTGGTATCACAACATCAATAGGGGAACTTTTTCCAGTACCGATTATTTTGGTAATACCATATTGAGTAAGCTCTACTTTGTATTCATTTTCTGTTTTAAAACTTCCAAATGTTTTAAAATAGATTTTTGTTTTTTCGCCAACACACAATTTGGTAGGAATATTTTGAAGCGTTATATCATTATCAGCAGGACGATTAACATAAACAGTTAGTCCTCTTGTATCAGTTGTAGGAACTGTTCCGCATATATTACTAACCGATTTTAATTTAAAAGTCGTAGTTTTTGCAACTTGTACAGGAATACCCAAAGAGTAATTGTTTAAACGATAGGCTGCATTTATAGTTTGACGAGTAGAATCTTCTAATAAAACTGACAAATTACCTGTTCCATACGTTATAAGTTGAAGCCAAGCACTACCTTTTGTTACTAAGTTTATCGGAAGTGGACTGTTAAATGACACACTTGGTAAAGTCCTGATTTTAAATGGTTTTCTACTGTATGTTACCTGATAAGGGTCATTTCCGTAACTTATTCCAAGGTAAAAATTATCTGAATCTGGATTTTTATTGTCTAATAAATTTTTGGGCAAGGTTACTTTCATTGTACCATTATTAAATACGGCTGGCACTTTGATTCTGTCGTTATTTGTACCGTAATTGTTATTAGTAACAAATGCAACGATAGAGGCATTATCTCCAAAAGTTGAATATTTTGCGGTGAAAGAATCTCCCAAGCATATTTCCATATCTTCGTTCAGAGAATCAATGACAACCCCTGGTTTTACGTTCACATCCATGATATTCTTACCCACTGGACCTACGCCACATTTGCTCGTAAAAGCAGCAATTGAATAACTTTTGGATTTATCAGGAAGAACCGACTTAGAAAAAAGTCCACTATATGGGGAATTGGGCGTAGTATAGTCAGGATAGTAGCTAATATTGGAAAAACCACCATCATTCAAAATAATATTCCAAGGTCCTATTCCTGTTACTTTATATTCAATAAGTACAGGATAGCCCCAATAAACATTTTCGCTATGCGAAGTAATTTCGGCAGAGGCTTTATCTCCAATAAATATTCTGCCAGATGACCAAGCTGATACAGCTTGTGGACTACTACTAATTATTCTGACATTATAGTCATAGGCAGCAGCTATAAAAGAAGGTAAAACAGCTTCAATATATCCATCTTTTTCAACAGCATCAATTTCATACTCTTTGTCTGGATAATATCCTCTAAGTCCAATTTTAAATTTGTTTGAAGAGCTTACTTTTTCCGTTGATGAGTAATTGATTTGTATTTTACCCCCCAAACAATTACTTGCGGTTACACTTATTAATTTTAATCCAATTTCATTAACGGTTAACTTTGCCGTTCCTGACACTTCTCCTCGACCACAGGCATTTGTTGCATAAGCAATTGAATAATCATTAGTTTTTTTAGGATAAATTATAAAATTATCACCCGTATTTGAGATATTTCCAATATCTAATACCGTACTATCATTCAATACAGCCTTTGTATAATATCCTGTTCCTTTTAATCTTATATTTACAGATTCATAAGGATTAATAGAAGAAGAGCTTAATCCTAACAATGTCAAGTTAGGTTTTGAGTTAAGTGGATATATATAAGTATCCACACTAACAATATTAGGTTTAGTAGCTACGATACGAATGTAATATGAATAGTAACTAATATTTTCTTCAAAATTAGCAGGAATCGTGCATTTTAATGGACTACTGCTTCCTTCAGTCGCAAGGTCTGTCCAAGCACTGGTATATGAATTTCGGATTTGAACTTTAAAAGAATTTGTCGCATCAAAAACACCATTTGCCGTAAAAGATAAAGAAATTGTAGAACCTTTACAGATGTTATTGGGTACTTGTCCGAGCGTAATACTTGTAGCTTGTTGTGCCTGAATAATGTGGAAGAAAGCTAAAAGGAAAAAAGCAGTCGTGAGAAAATGTTTTTTCATGGTATTTGAGAACATTATTGAGTGTAAGTGTTTGAAAGTCAAAGGTAATATTTTTTCACTTATCATAAACTATTTTAAATTTACTTAAATCTGGTTTGTGTTTACGTAGGCGTGCGAGTTCGTAATTGTATAGAAGTTGTCCCAAATTTTTCATGAATGGAAAACCGATGGTGTCATAATCATATTTATCATCATTAAAAATTTCGTCTTTATTACACAACAAAACTGCGGAAACCATAAATTCAATGCCTTTTTCAAAATCTACGATATACGCATTGTCTAATAAAAACCCGTAGGCATCTCCTACTTTATTAAAAATTCTGACACTTGGATTTGGCACGTCATTTTTGCCACTTCCGTATAACATAAATTTGCAGTAAGTCGGGTAAAATTCCGTTGGGTTGTAGTTGGGATAGACACTTTCCGTCGGCATTTGCGACATATATTTGTATAGAAATTGATAGTCTTCATCCGTCAAATTAAAGCGTTTTTTAGCTTCAACGGCTTCTGGAAAAATGATTGATTTTAGGACAGACTGTTGGTCGAGCAGAGGATAAAAATTTCTATCCTTAAAATCAAACGGTGTATTCACAACGGAATCGCCCTGCATATAGCCTTTTCCGATGCCAATGGGCTTTGGCGAACTATAATTTTTCTCAGAAATCACCATTGGTTGTTGATAGAGAATTTCATTGCCCGATACAAACTTTATTGGGTTTGTTCTACGGTTTTGCTCTTTGTTCATGCCCACTTGCAAGCGGTGAAAAATGCGAGTATTTTCATAGCCTTTTTTGTGTAAAGCATCATTAAAACCATCTTGTCCCAAAAATTCATAAAGGCGATTAAAAGCATCATTATCCGAAACCATCAATATTTTTTTGATGTAATGAGCCACCGAAGGCAAGCCATTTTCAGAAGTAGTATCTTTCGTTACGGGTGTATGACGCTCATATTCTGCTCCCGTCAACATCGCTGTTTCTTTCGTTAATCCTTTGATATTTAGATTATTAATTTTCTCCAAAGCCAAAGCACTCGCAGGAAATTTTACGGTACTGGCGGGATAAAAATATTCTGTGTCATTAATTCGATAACCGTAAGACGTAAATTTTGGACGATTGTTTTTATCCCTATCAATTTGCGTATAAAGAATTTGCAGACGGTATTTTTCGGGATTATCCAATAGCTCCTTGAACTGTTCGGGTTGGGTAGCCAAAAGATTAGGCAGAAAATCAGTATTGATTTTTTGAGCTTTGGAAATGATAGTATTCATTAACAAAATTGAAAAGATGAAGTATATTTTTTTCATAATTGTTGAGAATGAAATGTTATTTTTTTGAGAAATTTATAAATGGCTTTTCATTGCGAGTGCTTCTACTGTCATTGCGAACGTAGTGAATCGGAGTTTCGTTTCACTCGCAATGACAACACTTACACTTTTTTCAACACCTCCACCAATTTTTCTAAATCTTCTTCCAAATGCAAAGCACTAATAACCAGCCGAGTAACGGGCAAATCCGTTGCGGTTGGATACGGAAAACACGCCGTCATAATGCCATTTTCTTTCAAAAATTCATGTACGCCCGACTGATGTGTACAATAAGCAGGATAATTTTCGATGGAATCAAGAAAAGTGTTTTTAGGAATTTGAGCGTTGAAATACGCAATATTTTCCATTAGTTTTTGCCGTTGTTCGTGGAAATAATCAATAGAATTTATAAAGGTTTCTAACAAAGCAGGCATCATCGGAGACGCTCCCGCAAACATGGGAAATTTACGGATTTCGGCAAGCGTTTCTGCATCAGAAAAAATCACGCCGCCTGTCATTCCCATCGCTTTGTTGAGGGAGGAGGTAATAATTATTGAGTGATTGAGTGATTGAATAATTGAGTGATTAACCCCAAAACTATGCGAAGCGTCAATGACTACGGTAATATTTTTATCTTCTGGCAAATGATTAATCCACTGAAAATCAAAATCTTCCACATAAGGCGACCCGACTGAATCGGAACAGATGACAATATTTTGGGCAGGACATTCTTTTACTTTTTCGCCAATTTTCAATGTCCATTCGGCATAAGTTAATCCTCTTTCCCACTCTTGTGGTTTCAAACTTGCTTCATTCCAAAGGGCAGGGTGCGTTTTGGGAGCGTAGAAAAACTGTGTGTCTGGTTTTTGCAGGAAATTACACACTAATTGTCCCGCCCACATTCCCGAAGAGACGGTTAAAGCGGCGGGCATTTGGGCAAATTTTGCGAGTTCAATTTCTGCTTTTTCGTAAATTTCTAAACGAACCGTATTATTGCGAGAACTTCCCCAAGACGTACCATATTGAGCAAATGCTTTGATAAAATTCTCTCTAAATCCTTGATGATGAGGCATTCCCAAGTACGACGTACCACTAAACCAAAGATATTCTTGGTTATTTGTCGTTAATATACGGCTTGGAAGATGTTGGGCTGTGTAATTCATGAATTAATGATGAATGATGAGTTATCAATACTACGCTACGAATCAAGCGGCTATTTTAGCATAGTTTCGTAAGGAATTTACATTTGGATTATTTATTTGCTGTTCGGGCGAGATTCCGAACACGCTAAAAAATTTATTTAAGAATCGTTCATTGAAATATTGAGTCTTAATGTCATAGATTGAAAAAGCCTTTCTACTGTCTGTGGGTTTATTCAACCAGTTGGTTATCTTGGCTAATGACAGCATTGTTAAAGAAAAGTTATGATGAAAATCAAGTCTTTCCTTTTGAGTTGATTGACAATGATTAAGTCCTAAATGTTGTTTAGCATCCCGATAGATGAATTC
>NZ_QGGO01000046.1 GCF_003148625.1 Arcicella aurantiaca
GAGTCAGCTTTTGGAGACATCAAGTATAATATGAAATACGATAGGTTTATTCTCAGAGGAAAAGAAAAAGTATATATCGAATATGGAATTCTCTCAATGGCTCATAATCTCAGAAAGGTTTACTGCCAACAAAGTGGCTGTTGGAAGGAGTATTATGTCCAAAGAGCCAGTAAAAAGGGTAAAAAGGCATGAAAAAGCCGTTTTATTCACTTTTTCATGCCTTTGAGAGCTAAAATGTTAGAAGTGAATCAACTCAATCTTGAATTTTGTAACAAAAATTACGGGGTTATGGACTTTTTACACAACCCCGCTACAAAATCGGTCAAGCCTACGGCTTTTTTATTCTATAAATTTGTGTATAAGCCGTAGCCTTCAAAAGGACGACTTCCGTCGAAACTCATACACGCAATATCTTTTTTTAATTAGTATAAATATTCCGTTATTCCCCCATTTAGCCCAAGTATCCAACCACTGGTTCAAGTCTGTGACTTGTACAGTCCCTCATTGGTCAGGAAATTTGTCTAACAATCGTAACAAGCAAAAATAATTCGATACAGTCCAAGTCACAGACTTAAACCAGTGGAGATGGAAAATAGAAATACAAACAACTGAAGCGGTTAATTAACTCTATCAATTTCCCAATAAAAAATTATGGCTACGACCTCAAAATAAACATTACTTTGAGGTCGTAGCCATAAAAAGTCTTTAAATTTTATCTATTTAAAAAGCATTTGAGAGAATTCTGAAAGATATAATCTCCATGCGTTCCAATCGTGACGACCTTCGTTTTCTCGGTAAGTATATTTAAAACCAATTCCGTCATAAAGTGCTTTTAACTTAATAGCACTATCGTAAAGAAAATCCTGCTTGCCCATTGCTACCCAATATACTTTCGGATTATTTTTTTGTAATTCCTTCAATTGTTTGATGTGTTCTTCTTTATTGTAACCGCCATCGTTACGGAAAGTTGAGAAAAGTCCCATGCTCATCACACCAATATATTTGAATTTCGTAGGATTGCTATTCGTGATATTTTGCGTTTGATAGCCACCCATTGAAAAACCTGTAATGGCACGGTGGTCAGCATCGGCAATGACACGGTAGTTTTTCTCAATATACGGAATTACGTCTTTCACTAAACTTTCTTCAAACTTCCCTGATGCCATCGAGTTGATACCCACAGGCAATTTATTTTGCATAGAAGCAGGGCGGTCTAATGGTGCCGCAGGTGTCAACGGATTGCCGTTGGTAATCACCACAATCATTGGTTCTGCCTTTCCAGAAGCAATCAAATTATCAATAATATAATTGGCACGTCCACGACTCAACCAAACCTCTTCGTCGCCACCGCCACCGTGTAGCAAATACAAAACGGGATAATTCTTTTTTGATTTGTCATAGTTTGGTGGCGTATATACAAACATTCTTCTTTCTGCTCCGAGCGACGGCGAATTGTACCAAAGTGCTTTTAAGTCTCCGTGAGGCACATTTTTTTCATCATAAGTATCAGCTTGCGTTCCTGGAATCATCAAACGATTTTGAATCCAAGCACCATCACGAGTAACCATGCTACTGTTTGGGTCGAGTGTTGGAATACCGTCAATGATAAATTCGTATTCGTACATATCCGAAGGTAAAGGTCCAACTTGTACCTCATAAACAGAATCCTTTTTTATCATTGGAATATTATTCTTGAACAGAGAAGATGGCCAAGTTCCAGAAACTTCCACGGCATGAGCATTAGGGGCTTTTAGTCGGAAGATAACCGAATTGTCAGACAAAACTTCAGGCGAAATAATATTACTTGGTCTTCTTTGAGCATGAGTCAAGAGAGGAATAACAGCAAAAATTCCCAAGATTATTAATCGTTGGATAGAAAAAAAGGCTTTGTTCATGAGAATTGTATTTTATGTATTAATTGAAGAAAAAATGAAATTTATTCGTTATCGCAAAGCTAAATGAAAATTTCAATTTATTTATACTGTTTATTTGTTTTCTTTTATTTGTTTATTTTTTCATTTATTTTCTTTTTCGATTAAAAGGAAAACATCATTGAAATTTGAATAGGAAGGCTGAAATCGGTTTTAGTCCATTGGGGATTTTTAAGCATATAATTCTAAAATACTTTCACTATTCTGAGAACAATTACTCGAATCGTCATAGTTGGGGAATTGTTCTTTAGTTTTGTAGCTTCATAAATCACAACTCACTAAATAATATGGATTATCAATTACTACTCATGTGCTTTGCAGCTCTTTTGGCGGGCTTTGTCGATTCTATTGTCGGGGGCGGAGGCTTGGTGCAAGTGCCTGCTTTGTTCATTTTGTATCCTCATTTTGAAATTCCCAGAATCATTGGCACAAACCGTTTTTCGTCTTTTATGGGAACAGCCGTAGCGGGTTATCAATATTCAAAAAAGGTAGAAATCCCTTGGAAAACGGTTATTTATGCAGGTATCGGAGCGGGCGTGATGGCATTTTTAGGGGCAAAAATTTCGGATATTGTTGATGAGAAAATATTGAAACCTGTCATTTTGGTTTTAATGACCGCCATTGCCATTTATACTTTTACAAAAAAGAATTTAGGGCAAGAAGAAAAACTAAAGCATGAATTAGCGAAAGTCCCTTTTTATGGATTAATGATTGGAGCATCGGCAGGATTTTATAATGGTTTTGTTGGACCGGGAACGGGTAGTTTATTGGTTTTTGGTTTCGTAAGTGTAATTGGCTTTGGATTTTTGAAGGCTTCTGCGGTTTCAAAGGTGATAAATGTCATTGCCGATGTGTCGTCTTTGGGATATTTTATTGTTGCAGGTTATGTGCAGTACGAAATCGCTTTGCCCATGATGATTTGCAATATGGCAGGCTCATATCTTGGCAGTAAAATGGCTATTTTGAAGGGAAATGAATTTGTTAGAACGTTCTTCTTATTCGTAATTTTTGCCTTGATTTTGAGATTTGCTTGGGATATTTTTAAGTAACACAGACTTTAGTCTGTAAGCTGATTTACTTACAGACTAAAGTCTGTGCTACATCTACCCCAAAGCCACTTTCCAATCTTCAATTAAATCGTCAATATCTTCAATGCCTACCGAAACTCTGAGGAGGTTTTCTGGCGTTGGACTGTCTGGACTTTCTACTGATTTACGGTGTTCAATCAAACTTTCTACACCGCCCAAACTCGTTGCCGTTGTGAAGAGTTTTAATCTGCCCGTCAAAGCCATCGCATTTTTGGCGTCTCCTTTTACTTGAACCGACAACATTCCGCCAAAACCTCCTTTCATTTGTTTTTTAGCAATTTCATGTTGCGGATGCGACGTCAACCCCGGATAATGAACCGCCTCAATTTGTGGGTGATTGCTTAAATATTCTGCCAATTCCATGGCATTTGCCGTTTGGGCTTTTACTCGTAAAGGCAAAGTTTTTATGCCTCTCAAAAGCAACCAGCAATCAAAAGGCGAAGGAACTGCACCCGTTAATTTTTGGATAGTGGCAATTTTAGAAGACAATTCGCCAGCTTGTTTGAAAATCAATGCTCCACTTAAAATATCGCTATGTCCGCCAAAATATTTGGTTGTTGAGTGCATCACCACGTCAGCCCCTAAATCAAAGCAATTTTGCATAATTGGCGTTGCCCAAGTATTATCCACTGCAACCAATGCCCCGATGGAATGAGCTAAATCTGAAACGGCTTCAATATCAGTGATTTTCAATTGCGGATTTGAAGGCGTTTCTACCCACAATAATTTCGTATTTGGTTGAATTGCTTTTTTGATTTCTCCTAAATCCGTCATGTCAACCTTTGTCAGGGTCAAACCCCATTGAGCAAAAACCTCTTCCACCAATACACTTGTGGCATAATAAAGGTCGTCGGGCATAATGATATGGTCGCCTGTTTTCAATGACTGAAATAATGCCGTAGTAGCTGCCATTCCAGATGAAAAAGCAAAAGCAATTGCTCCTTTTTCAATTTCAGCAAGGCTTTTTTCTAAAGCTTGTCGATTAGGATTGCTGGCACGAGAATACACGTGTTCGTGTTGGTACGAACCGTCGGCTTCACGCTCAAAAGTGGTTGATAAATAAATGGGAGGAACTACCGCACCAGCGTTGGCATCATGCGAGAGTGTTGTTTGTATGGCAAGTGTTTCGATTTTCATGTTGTAAAAATAAAAACTTGATTTTATTTTTTATGGTTTGTACATGATTTATGTTTTATAGAGAATGACATAACTTATTTGGAGCTTCCCGAAATAACTCCGTTAGGGGTTAAGCTTTCGGGAAGCTGAGCCAATAAATCCAAAAACATACAAAATCTGTATTATAGTGCCGACTTGTAATTTTTTTAGCGAAAGTATCACTAAATCAATACAGTACAATACATGGAATTATGGTCAAATCAGTATATTTACTATAATAGACTTCCTGCGAAAGTGTTTTATGATTGAAAAATGGTATATTTTCGAGTGAAAATAGCGGGAATTTTGAAAGCATAGCAGAGAAATGGGGGGATGCCCAATCTTGAAAAATTTTCGTTATTTGTAGCCGAAAAGATGTTGTTTTACGACTTAAAACACTTTCGCAGGAAGTCTAATAATTCAAAACCGTTTTAATAATGAATCAACAAAATAATTCAAGAAGAGATTTTATCAAAAAGGCCTCCATTGCTATTGGAGGTTTCTACATTGTTCCACGTCATGTTTTGGGAGGAAAAGGTTTTATTGCCCCTTCTGACAAGCTAAATATTGCCTGTGTTGGAGTAGGAAACAAAGGGTGGTCGGATGTAAATGGTGCTTGGAACAACGGCACAGAAAACATTGTAGCCCTTTGTGATGTAGATGATAAAATGGCAGAACAAGCCGTTAAAAAATTCCCCAATGCGAAATATTTTAAAGATTTTCGCAAAATGTTAGAAGAAGAAAAAAGTATTGATGCAGTAACCGTTACCACGCCCGACCATACGCATTATGTGGTGTCGATGGCGGCAATGCAAAGAGGAAAACACGTATATGTACAAAAACCATTGGCTCAAAATCTTTATGAAGTTCGTAAAATGACCGAAGCCGCTACTCAGTATAAAGTAGTAACTCAAATGGGAAATCAAGGTGGTTCGAGCGATGGCGTTCGTCGTTTTACAGAATGGTACAAAGCAGGATTAATTGGCGAAGTAAACCGTGTTCATGCTTGGACAAACCGCCCTGTGTGGCCACAAGCTATTCCAACGCCTGCTGGGAAAATGGATATTCCGAAAGAATTAGATTGGGATTTGTGGCTCGGCCCTGCCAAATACCGTGAATATAACTCAGCCTATCACCCATTTGATTGGCGTGGTTGGGTAGATTTCGGAACGGGTGCTTTGGGTGATATGGGTTGCCACATGTTTGACCCTCCGTATAAAGCTTTAGGTTTGGGTTATCCTTCTGAAGTAGAATGTAGTTTGACTAATATTTGGGCAGGCAAATTTAAAGAAGGTTATTATCCAGAAAGTTATCCAGCTTCTTCAATTGTTCACTTAAAATTCCCTCGTGCGGGTAAACAAGACGTAAAATTGACATGGTACGACGGAGGCTTATTACCAGAACGTCCAGAAGAAATACCATCCCATATTCAAATGGGCGACAGTAGCGGTGGCGTATTAATGGTTGGTACAAAAGGGGTAATGACTTGTGGCGTTTACGGAAGTAATCCACAACTTTTTCCAGAAGAAAAATTAAAAGAAAAGGGAGAAAAATTACCAATAACGATTCCGAGAGTATCGGGTGCTGACAAAGAAGGGCATTATCAACAATGGATACAAGCTTGTAAAGATGGTTATGGAAAACATCAACCACTAAGTTCTTCTTTTGACTATGCAGGACCAATGTCAGAAACCGTAATCATGGGAAATTTGGCAATCAGAAGTTATTTATTCCGTACCGAAAAGAAAAATCCTGTTTGGATTGACAAATGGGATTATCCAGGTCGTAAAAAATTATTGTGGGACGGTAAAAACATGAAAATCACCAACTTCGACGAAGCAAATCAATTTGTAAAAAGAGAATATCGTGAAGGTTGGACTTTATAAATAATTGTGAATGAGTGAATTGTGAGTTAGTGAATAGTAAAAATCACAACTCACTCATTCACAATTCACAACTCTCAAAAACACTTCAAAACATATTTAACAAAAAATGAAACAAAACGACTCACGTAGAGATTTTCTCAAAAAGGCTTCCGTAGCACTTGGAAGTTTTTACATTGTGCCTCGCCATGTATTGGGGAAAGGCTACATTGCTCCGTCTGACAAACTCAATATTTTGGGTATTGGTGCAGGTGGAAAAGGCGAATCCGATATTTTATTAGCCTACAATAAAGGCTCTGAAAATATCGTAGCCATTGCCGATGTTGATTTTAATCGAGCAGAGAAGGCTATTAAGCAATTGCCAGAAAACTTGAAAAAGTATAGAGATTGGCGTGAAGCATTAGACAAAGAGAAAAATAATATTGATGCTGTAACGATTTCTACGCCCGACCATCATCACGCTGCGGCAACTTTGGCGGCTATGCAATTAGGCAAGCACGTTTACACACAAAAACCGCTTACGCATAATATACACGAAGCTCGTACATTAACAGAAGCGGCGAAAAAATATCCCAAAATTGTAACCCAAATGGGAAATCAAGGTTCGTCGAATGATGGACGTAGAGTTTTGCAAGAATGGTTCGATGCAGGATTGATTGGAACGGTGAAAAGAGTTCATATTTGGACAGACCGCCCTGTTTGGCCGCAGGGAATTCCAACGCCAACAGGAAAACATGAAATCCCTGCTGACTTTCCGTGGGATGTTTGGTTAGGTCCAGCTCCCTCTCGTGATTTCCACCCAACGGCTTATCATCCGTTCAAATGGCGTGGTTGGTGGGATTTTGGTACAGGTGCAATGGGCGACATGGGTTGCCACTTATTAGATGGCGTTTTCAAAGTTTTAAACTTAACGTATCCAACTGAAGTACAATGTAGCGTAAGTTCAATTTATACCAAAGACTGGGTGCCTGATTATTATCCAGAAAGTTGTCCTCCGTCTTCAAAAGTTACGTTCCAATATCCAAAAACAACCAAAAACGACTCAGCAATTGAGATTATTTGGTACGATGGAGGCTTGAAACCAGATATTCCTGCTGAATGGGGTGATGAACCATTATGGACAAATGGCGTGATTTATGAAGGAACAAAAGGTAAAATGGCGAATGAAGTGTATAATACTAATCCCACATTATTGCCAAAATCAAGAATGGAAAGTGCGGAGGTAAAAGCTGTTAAGCCAACGCTTTATCGTATTGAGAATCAGTCGGCAGGACATAATTATCACTGGGTAAAAGCTTGTAAAGCAGGAGCAGGAAACTTAGAAACCAGTTCTCCGTTTGACTTTGCAGGGCCTTTAACAGAAATGATTTTGATGGGAAATCTCGCCATCCGTAGCTACCAATATCGTGAAGGAGAAGGACGTGCGGGTAAATTCCCAGGACGTAAAAAACTTGAGTGGAATGGTAAAGATATGAAAATTACCAACTTCGACTACGCTAACCAATTTGTGTCTCGTAATTATCGTGATGGTTGGAAATTGGGTTGATATGTGAAGTATCAAGTATTATGTCCTAAGTATTAAGAGTTTCAAAAGCTTTTCTGTTTTGGCAGGAAGGCTTTTGTTTTTTATAATTGGTAGGGTGAAATCTTTAAAATTTAGATAACATCATATCTAAAGACACTCTTGAAAAGCCGTAGGCTTGACCCATCTTGTAGCCCCGAAATTCATTTCGGGGTGAAAATGCCCAAACATACCATTGAGTTCCGTAGGAACGGTTTATATAAACAAACCTTTAAATATTCCGTTGCTTTTCCCCGAAATAAATTTCGGGGCTACAAAATCTTCCGAGCCTACGACTCTTTTTAGGGCAAGCGTTAAAGTGCCAAAGTAGAATTAAAGAACTACCCTAAATTTCTAAATGACAAAATAACTCGTTAGACTTAATACTTAGGACACACGACTTAATACTCGACAAGCTCTTCCCAAATCCTTATCAATAATACAATAGCTTGATTAATAACAAGTTCTAACACTAAATCCAAAATCTAAAACCCAACCCCTAACATATTACCGCTTATTCTTTTATTTCAAAACCCTACATCTAAATATGAAGTTTTTTCGTAAATTTCGAGAATATTTCTTACTCCCAGAACCATAGAAAATGAAAGTGAAAATTTACGGATTTATTATCCTAATTCTCCTTACTTCAACTGCTGCTTATTTGCCTTCTCAAAGTGAAGATGATGAACTAATCGAAATCTTTCATCGCATCAATGACGAAGTGCTTGCCAATAGTCGTGCTTATGAAACACTCGGAGATGCTTGTAAAACTATCGGGCATCGTTTAACAGGAAGTGCTAATGGCAAACGTGCAGAAGAATATTCCTTTAACTTATTGAAATCGTATGGTTTTAAAGACGTTAAATATCAACCCTTTCAAGTAGAAGCTTGGTCACGTGATACAGTTACTTTAGCAATTGCTCCCCGAAAAAGTGACAATTTCCACGATGTAGAAGTGGTTGCGTTGGCAATGACTCCCGTACAAGCAAAAACCTCCGCAGAAATTGTAGATGTTGGCAACGGTCTTGAACCAGATTTTCAGGCAGTTAAAGACAAATTGACAGGTAAAATAGCCTTAGTTAATATCGGACTTTTACCGCCAATTAAAGGAACACGAAATTTACATCGTTCTGAAAAAACGGCTTTGGCAATGGAATACGGTGCTATCGGCGTTATTTTCGTGAATACTGTAAAAGGGAATGTTTTACTGACAGGCACGGCTTCGGTTACGGGCGGATTAATTGCGATTCCTGCCGTGTGTATCTCGCTTGAAAGTGGAATGCAAATTCGTGCTTGGCTAAGTGAAGAAGCGAATCTTTTGGCAATGATTGACATGAAGAATTTTAGCAGAATGATAAAATCTCGGAACGTCGTAGCCACTATTAAAGGAGATAGTAAAAAATATCGTGATGAGAAAATTATCATTGGCGGTCATCTTGACTCTTGGGATTTAGCTCATGGTGCCTTAGATAATGGTCTTGGTTCTTTCTCGATTTTGGATATTGCTCGTACCTTCAAAGCCCTAAATTTGAAACCAAAACGCACCATTGAATTTGTGATGTTTATGGGTGAAGAAGAAGGACTTTTAGGTTCAAAAGCGATGATTGAACGAAGCAAAAGAAACAACTCACTGGAAAAAGTAGTCTTCATGATGAATCTTGATATGGCAAATAATGCCAATGGATTTAACACCGCAGGACGTGAAGAAATGGTGCCATTATTTACCAAAATGGGCGAGTTAATGAAAAAAGTAGAACCAACTTATAAAAACAACATTATTAATCAAGCTGGTTTACATTCTGACCATCAGAGTTTTATGTTGGAAGGAATCCCGACGGCATCACCAATTGGTGGAATTGCCCCTGAAGCATTAGGATGTTATCATGCCAATTGCGACCGTTTTGATTTAGTCAAAAAAGACGAAATGATAAATACCGTGCGATACACAACAATGATGCTATATGCTTTGGCAAATGCAGAGCAAATTCCTGCAAAAAAATTAGATTTTTATTCAACCCGTGATTTTTTCATTAAACAAAATTTAAGAAAAGAATTAGAACTTGGTCATGAATGGAAGTGGGGAGATTCTGAATAAATATTTTGACCGATAGAATGAATAAAAGGAGTCATAGCAATTTGTTGTGACTTTTTTTATTTCATAAGGCAACATTTAGCCCAAAAACCATGTCTTCTATATATGATATTGATAACACTGATTGATAAACTAATCCTTTAAACACGTAGAAGTTTCCCTTCCAAAAACGTTAAACTTTTACTTATTTACAGCAAACTTAAATGAATATGAGACTATTATTATCAATTTTCTTCCTCTCGATTTCAGTTAGTTCTTTCGCCCAAAAAGACCTCTATAATGCTTCTCAGAAGAAAAAATTAGATGCCTTGTCTGACGAAATTACGAAGCAACATACTGAAAACTATAATAAAGCTCTCAAAATGGCAACCCAAAAAGGCTGGCAATTACAAGGAGATTTAGGAAATGGAAGAACGTTCCGTTTACAAGGAATTGACGATTCGGGACATCCATTATATTTAACCACAGAAAGCAATGCTAATGCCGCCGCAACAACCCGTACCAACCAATTATACACAGGTGGTTCTTTGGGTTTATCATTGAGTGGAAGTAGCGATGCCGTAAAAAATAAATTAGGAGTTTGGGACGGTGGGGCAGTTTTGGGAACACATCAAGAGTTTGGAACAAGAGTAACACAACAAGATAATGTTAGTGCCACAGATGTACACGCTACGCACGTATCAGGAACAATGATTGCGGCGGGTATATCGGCACAAGCCAAAGGAATGTCATTTGGTGCAAACCTAAAAGCATGGGATTTTAATAACGATGTTACCGAAATGACAACCGCCGCTAAAGATTTAGCAATCTCAAACCACTCTTATGGTTTTCAGGCTGGCTGGATTTATAATTCAACGATAAACCGTTGGGCATGGTATGGAAGTCCAAGCGTTAGTCCAACCGAAGATTATAAATTTGGCTATTATGATACAAATACACAATCTTGGGATAAAATTGCTAATGCCGCACCGTTTTATCTTATTGTAAAGTCGGCAGGAAATAACCGTGATAGCAATGGCCCCACAGAAGGAGCTTATTACTTTTTGGGAAGTTCTACCAGAGATTCAAGTAATGTAATAAGAAGCAAAAATGATGGCTACGATATTATTTCTACTACTGGCACTGCTAAAAATATCTTAACTGTTGGTGCTGCTTATGGAACAGGCGGCGTTGCTCCTTTACAAGCATCAGATATTAAAATTTCAACCTTTAGTAGTTGGGGACCAACCGATGACGGACGTATTAAACCCGACATCGTGGCAGTGGGCGTAAATCTTTTCTCAACTTCCAATGCTTCAACAACGGCATACACCATTTTTAGTGGCACGTCTATGTCGTCGCCACAAGCATCTGGTAGTTTACTTTTATTGCAAGAGGCGTATTCAAAACAAAATGATGGACAATTGATGCGTTCTTCTACTTTGAAAGGTTTGGTACTTCACACCGCACAAGATGCAGGAAATGTAGGTCCAGATTATATTTATGGTTGGGGATTATTGAATATGGAAAAAGCCGCTTCGGTTATTCTAAATACAGATAAAACCAATTCTTTAACCGAAAGAACGCTACAAAGTGGTACTCCATTTACGCAAACAATTATAGCATCTGGAAAAGGAGCTTTAACCGCAACAATTTGTTGGACAGACCCAGAAGGAACGGTACTTTCTGCAACAACAGCCAATTTGAACAGTCGTACCCCTAAATTGGTAAACGATTTAGACATCAAAATTTCTGACGGAACAAATACCTTTTTACCTTTTATTTTAGACCCAGAAAAACCTGCCGATGTAGCTACTCGTGGAGATAATATTCGTGATAACGTAGAACAAATATTAATTCCTGATGCAGTTCCAGGAAAAACTTATACGATAACGATTAGCAACAAGGGTTCGTTAAAAAGTACAACACAAGATTATGCCTTGATTATTAGCGGAATTGGTGGAAAAGATTATTGTGCTTCTACCGCAACTACTACTCAAGACAATATTGAAAGCGTAAAATTATCAGGTGCAAGTAGTGCTTTTAAAGTTTCATCTGGACAGGCATTGGCTTTAGACATTACCATGAAGAATAATGTTGCCAAAACGACAAATGTATATATTGACTGGAATTTAGACGGAACATTTGATGAAACTACTGAAAAAGTAGCCACTTCATTAGATTTTTTAGGGTTAAACTTTACAAGCAATTTTAAAGCTCCTACGGGTTTATTAGCTGGCAATAATACCTTAATGCGGGTAGTATCCGTTGAAAATGTAGGTGATGTTGTTAAAAGCTGCGGTACTTATAGCCGAGGTATAACCAAAGACTATCCGATTCAATTTGTTCGTCCAGATGTTGATTTAAGTGTGTCTGACTTAGTCAATCCAGATGTTACATCATTTTGTACGAATTCTGCCAGAACAGTTACCGTAGCCTTAAAAAATATGGGAAATGCTGTTCAGCAAAACATTCCTGTATCGGTTAAAATTTCTGATAAAACAGGGGTAGTTGCTACATTAACAGGAACTTACAAAGGTGCTTTGACTTCATTTGCAGAAGATGTTTTGCAGTTAGATGGCACTTTTAACGCACTTTCGGGAACGACTTATACTTTTGAGATTTCGATTAATTTTACCAACGACCAAGACCAAACCAATAATGTTAAAACGGTTGTTCGGCAGGTTGTAGCGACTTCAGCACCTACCTCAGCTTTAGCGGTGGTTTGTGAGGGAGCAACTACTTTAAATGTAAAATCAAGTGAAACAAGTCCTGTTTTGTGGTATGATGCCTTGACGGGTGGAAATCTTATTTTTACAGGAAATACAGGTTCATTTACCAAACCAACCAATGCAACAAACGTTTTTGCGGGTTTGAATGATTTTTCTGGTTCAATTGGCTATAAAGATAAATATGCTTTGGGCGGAGGTACGTATTATGAGAATTTCGGACCAGAACCCGTTATTACAACCCAAACTCCATTGGTGATTGAAAGTGCCAGAGTTTATATCGGAACACCCGGAACAATTACTTTTACCATTAGCAGAGTGTCTGATTTAACACCAATCTCTTCTGTTACTTTAAAAGTTGATGCTACCAGAACAACGGCAAATCAAACCCGAACTAATAGCCAATTAATTGATGATGCTACCGACCAAGGAGTTGTATTACCATTAAACTTGTCTATTCCAGCCGCAGGAACGTATAAATTAACCCAAGAATGTACCGACGGAGCAAGTATTTATAGAAGTAATCTCAATGCAGGAACAACCACTGGTGGGGCTGAGATAAAAGGCTATCCATTCACTATTCCAAATGTAATGAGTATAACAGGTGCATTATATAGTAGTAATGGCGTTACGAGTTTGATTAAAACGGGATATTATTATACGTATGATATGAAAGTAAAATCATTGGGTTGTCCAAGTGTGCGTGCAGAAGTTGCCATTACAACTCAGGCTGCTCCAAAAGTGAGTGTTACGCCATCAGATAAATTGTCTATTTGTAAGGATTTAACCAAAGATTTAACGGCAAGTTCTGGAACAAATTATACATACCAATGGCTAAAAGATGGCGTGGCAGTTTCGGGTGAAACGTCAGCAACTATCAAAGTTGGAACAGCAGGTTCATTTGCTGTAAAAGTTACCGAAAACGGACTTTGTAGTATCACCTCAACGCCAGTAGTTGCCAGTATTATTACACCAATAACGCCTGTGCTTTCGTGGAATGGTAGTACCTTAAATATTTCATCGGGTTCAAATCCTACTTGGTATGTTGGCGGAATTGTCATTGCAGGAGCAACCCAAAATAGTGTAGTGCCAACAAAATCTGGAGTATATACCGTAAAAGCAAGTGATGTAAATGGTTGTGAGGCATTTTCTAATGAATATTTATTGACGATTACGGCTGTTGAAGAAGAAATTGTTTCAGAAGAAACGGCTAAGATATTCCCGAATCCAGCAACAGAAAAAATAAGAGTAGAATATCGTTCTCCAGAACGCTCACAAACCATACAAGCAGAAATTGTTAATATGTTTGGAATGACTTTAACAAGTAAGAATTTAGTCAGAGAAAATGGAGTTTATACCACTGATTTTGATGTAACAAAACAAATGCAAGGAAGATATTTTGTGAGAGTAGTTACGGAAAATTCAGTGAAAACAGTTCCGTTTATGGTAGGAGGTAATTAAGAAAGTAATTAGCTATTGGTGATTGGAAAATGCAGTAACCATTTTCCAATCACCAATAACCTCAGTAATTAAAACAATTCTCCCGTTCTATATTTAGGTACAATTCCTAAGTGAACATAAGCCCTTTCGGTGGCTTCACGTCCACGAGAAGTACGTTTCAAAAATCCTTCTTGAATCAAAAATGGTTCGTAAACTTCCTCAATGGTTTCAGCTTCTTCTCCACAAGCGGTAGCAATGGTTGAAAGTCCAACAGGGCCTCCTTTAAATTTCTCAACAATAGTCGTCAAGATTCGAATATCCATTTCATCTAAACCATTTTTGTCCACGTCCAAAGCTGAAAGTGCCATTTCTGCAATTTCTACGGTAATGCGTCCGTTGCCTTTTACTTGGGCAAAATCACGAGTTCTTCTTAATAAATTGTTGGCAATACGGGGTGTTCCTCTACTTCTTCTGGCTATTTCATAAGCTCCTGCATCGTCGATTGGCGTGTTCAAAATTTCACAAGAACGCTTTACGATTGAAGTCAATAATTTAGCGTCATAATATTCCAGACGACAATTTATTCCAAACCTCGCACGAAGCGGAGATGTAAGCATACCTGCACGAGTAGTTGCTCCGATAAGCGTAAACGGATTTAAAGAAATCTGTACACTTCGTGCATTTGGTCCCGAATCCAAGAGAATATCAATCTTATAATCTTCCATTGCTGAGTACAAATATTCCTCAACAATTGGGTTCAGACGGTGAATCTCATCAATAAAAAGTACATCATAAGGTTGAAGATTGGTAAGTAATCCTGCCAAATCTGACGGTTTATCTAATACAGGCCCTGATGTAATTTTGATATTTGCTTTTAATTCATTGGCAACAATGTTCGAAAGCGTCGTTTTCCCTAAACCGGGAGGGCCATGCAAAAGCACATGGTCGAGAGCCTCCTCACGTTGACGTGCGGCAGTTACGAAGACTTTTAGGTTTTCTAATATTTTATCTTGTCCTGCAAAATCATCAAACGATAGTGGACGTAATGCTTTCTCAATTTCTTTTTCAACGGAAGAAAGGGTTTCGTTATCGCCTTTCAAATAGTCTTCTCGCATGGGTGAATGAGCTTTTCGCTATATGTTTTAAAGTTTTCACATAGTGCTTATTGCCTAAAGCCAATAGCATTATAATACCCAAAAATACGGATATTTAGGCAATGCTGAAAGCTAAGTTTAAGTTCCAGTATGAAAGGTAAAATCTCTTTACTGAAATTATCAAAAATTTCCTTTAATTTGTGCAATTAAATCTTCCCACAAAACTATTCATATTATAATTAAAAGATGACATCAACATTTTTAGGCGAATTCGTCGGTACAGCAGTTTTAATTTATCTCGGAAACGGCGTAGTTGCCAATGTATTACTCAAAGGCTCGAAAGGAGAAAACGGTGGTTGGATAGTTATTACGGCGGGTTGGGCATTTGCCGTGACAATGGCTATTTACGTTTCTACAAAATTTGGAAGTCCAGCGGCACATTTAAACCCTGCCGTAACGGTAGCGGAAGGCGTAAAAACAGGCGATTGGAGTAATGCTGCAAGTTTTATTTTAGCTCAAATGTTAGGGGCAATTGTTGGCTCAACGTTGGTATGGATACAATATTTACCTCATTGGGCAATTACAGAGGATAAAGGTTTGAAATTGGCTTGTCATTGCAATGCTCCCGCTGTTAGAAGTGTCGTTCCGAATTTTTTAGCGGAGTTTTTAGCCACCGCTTTATTAATTATAGTTATTGGCTCTTTTGGTTCAATTGAAACGGGGCTTGGGCCTTTCAACGTAGGACTTTTAGTTTGGGCAATTGGTTTATCATTGGGAGGTTCAACAGGTTATGCCATTAATCCCGCTCGTGATTTAGGTCCAAGAATTGCTCATGCCATCTTGCCAATTGCAGGAAAAGGCTCATCAGATTGGTCGTATTCATGGATTCCTGTGGCTGGCCCCATTGCAGGTGCAGCAGTTGGAGGTTTAATTTTAACGATGATTTAACAGAACATATATTTTAGAGAAAATCCATTCTATCTTTTGGGGTAGAATGGATTTTTTGTTTTGTTAAGAGCCAAAAACTTTAGTCAGGTTTCACAAGAATACTTTAAAATCCTTTTTAATACTATTTATTACACGACTTGGAATATCTAATTCGTTTGCATTTTTGTTCCATAATTCTATGGCATTTTGAGTTGCCTCAATAGTTCCTTTAGGGTTTTTGATAGTATATTTCTCCGCAATTTGTAAAATATCATTTAGCATAATATCAACCCTTTTCCCATTTATTGATAAGGCTCTGGAAGTACGCTTATAATTCATAAATGGATTTAATGAATAAGTTAAATCGTAGGCAGGAGCTAAATTCCATTTATCAGTTTCTTCATTATAAATAAACGAATGATTCTTTAAATGGTCATCGGTATTACTGAAAACAAGGTTAAAAATCATTCGTTTGAATAATTCGTCAATTTCACGGTGAGGTAATTTGAGAAATGAGGCTAATTCAAATAAATTCTCATAACTGGATACATTCGGGTTTTTGAAATCCCAACCAGTCATTCCAGATGCAGTAAGAATATGTTGCTTTTTACCGTTTTGCCTATCAAATCTTAATGTGGCAAAATGTTTGTAATCAATTAATTTAGAAGGCATCATTTCTATTTCCATCGCAATAGCTGTCAAATAATAGCAATATTCTATCTTTTCCTTGCTGTATTCGATTTCGTCTTCTAAATTAAGTTTTACCAAATAATGATTGTAAGCATCCGAAAAGTCTAAATCGCCAGAAATTATTTGTCCAGAAACTTTATGTTCAGAGATTAATATTTTGGGTCTTGCTCCACCTGCTGATGTTCCAATTTTGAAAATGTTTAATAAAGCAGCACTATCTAAGTGTTTAGCAGTTGTATCTCTTTTATTGTCTAAAACTTCTTTTAAAACTTCTGTTATTTCATCAATATTTATACTTGTTTCTTGAGAAATATTTTTGCTTGGTTTATATTCCAACGCTCCCATACCACGATTTGCTACATAAGCCAATTGCTCTAAAACAGAAATTTGACGAAAATCTTGGCGAGCGTTTTCTAACCAAGTCTTGAAAATAATATTCCCAAACATATCGGGTAATGAATCTGCAAGCATTGGTGGCAAACTCCTAAATGTTTCACCATCAAATTGACTAAAAACCTGAGTAGAATCAATTTGTTTGAAAATTAATGGGAATAGATTTTTATAAAGACCTGTTTTTAAAAATGCAGAATTGTATTGAAAAAATGATTTTTTCTGATTTTCATCGAAGCCAATTTTTCCAATTTCGTTACCAAAACAGTATAAGTCTATGAGATTGTTTTTAGCCATTCTAATAGAGCGATTTGTAGTTGTTATTTTCTATTTCCTGCTTAATAAATTGATCGAATTTTTCTAAGCAATCAAAATATTGAAAAACTTTTAGCAGGGTGTCTATCGTTATATTTTTCCCCGATTCTAAGTTTTGGATTGTGAGTCGTGATAAACCTAATAATTCTGCCAATTGGTCTTGTGATAAGTTTTGTTGCTTTCTCATCACTTTTACCAACTCGCCAGTATTGGTTTTAACGTCTTTTATTTTTAAAGTCTCAAAAAGCATTTTTGTATATTATATTATGCAATATAGTGAAAATATTAGAAAATGTATATTATAATATGCTTAAATAATTTCTACCTTATACCTATTAAATGAAAAAGACAAAGCAATGCCTTGTCTCTACGTTTTACAAAATGAAACTTCTATCAAACCATTCCCTCCACAATCCGCATTACTTTTGAAAGCCCTTCTGCATCAATTTCTGAGAAATCATTTAATTGGTCAGAATCTACATCAAGGACTAAAAATACTTCTCCGTTTTTGTCAAAAGCTGGTAATACTATTTCTGATTTTGAGGCTGACGAACAAGCAATATGCCCCGGAAAAGCCTCTACGTCTGGAACAATGACTACTTCTTTGCTCGTGTAACAATGTCCGCAAACGCCTTTGTTGAAGTTAATTCTGGTACAAGCAATTGGCCCTTGAAAAGGCCCTAAAACCAATTGATTTTCTTTTTTCAAATAAAACCCAACCCAAAAGAAATTAAAGGCTTCTTTTAAAGCGGCAGAAATATTAGCAAGATTTGCTGTCAAATCCGATTCTCCGTCTGTCAAGGCTTTGATTTGAGGAACTAAACTATCATAAATTTCTTGTCTGTTGGTTGTTGATGGAATTAATAAACTCTCTGCCATTGTTTATTTTTGAGTTGGTGAATTGTGAATTAGTGATTTTGTCCGAACCACTAAATCGTTGCTGTTTGGAAATATCGTTTCATCCAAGAATTAATAGCTGAAACTTGCCAAGCGTTTTTAAACTCGCCGATATTTGGAACTAAATTGTTGAAAATCAAGGTATCTGGTGTTAAAATTCCTTCTGCCACCAAAGGCTTAATTTTTAACATTTCAACTGTTTGAATTTGGTCATTATCAACAAAAGCAATGGAACGGTTAAAGAAATCAATGTTCATTTCTGCCCCTAAATCTTTAAGCCAACGAGTGGAGGCATCAATTGAACATCCTGAAGCCTGATTGTGCATTTCGTCAACGGCTACAAGCACAAAACGATTGTGTAATATTTGAACCGCACCCATTAAATCAGCTCCGTGTGCAGCCCACTGATTGACTTGGTTTTCAAGATTTTGCTGAATATAATTTACCTCAGCTTCACTTAAATTTTTATTGGCTTGATATACCCAAATACGAGCGTAATCGGGCATTTTATTGAAAGGAATTAACATATTTCTTTATTTTAATTGGTTTAGATTGAACGCAAAAATGACGGTGATAGTTCGATTTTATTGAGTGAATTAGTGAATTGTGAATTAGTGATTTTTTTTATTTAGTGATTTAGTGATTATCGGACGCTAAACAATCACTAATTCACTAAATCACAATTCACCAATAATCAACTACTCCTCCCAGTCAAAGCTACGGGATACGGCTTTTTTCCAAAAATGATGTAATTTATTGCGTTTTTCGGTTTCCATCGTTGGTTTCCATGTATTAGCAATACCCCAATTTTGCTTTAAATCATCTAAGTCTTTCCAATAGCCAACGGCTAAACCTGCGGCGTATGCAGCACCTAAAGCGGTGGTTTCAATCATGGCAGGACAAACGACGGGGACTTCCACCATATCCGACTGAAACTGCATTAATGTCTCATTTACTACCATTCCGCCATCAACTCGTAAAGATGATATTTCAATTTCTGAATCCTTTTCCATTGCTTCTAAAACCTCCAAAGTTTGGTATGCTGTGGCTTCTAAAGCTGCTCTGGCAATATGAGCTTTGTTGACGTAGCGAGTTAAACCTACGATAACTCCACGTGCATCTGACTTCCAATATGGAGCATATAAACCCGAAAAGGCAGGAACGAAATAACAACCGCCGTTATCTTCTACGGAATTGGCTAATGTCTCAACGTCTGAACTTTTTTCGATGATTCCTAAATTGTCTCGTAACCATTGAACCAATGCTCCTGTAATTGCTACTGACCCTTCTAAAGCATAATTAACAGGTTGATTACCAAATTGATAAGCAACGGTTGTGAGTAAGCCATAATTGGAAGGAGTGATTTTTGTTCCTGTATTCATCAACATAAAACAACCCGTTCCGTAAGTATTTTTGGCTTCACCTTGTGCAAAACACGTCTGCCCAACCAAAGCCGCTTGTTGGTCGCCCAAGTCGCCCGCAACAGGTACGCCCGCAAGCACGCCACGAGCTTCTCCATAAACTTCACTACTTGATTTTATTTCGGGCAACATTGCTTTGGGAATATTGAGGGTTTGGAGAATTTCATCATCCCAAGCAAGTGTTTTTAAATCCATTAATTGGGTACGGCTCGCATTAGTTACGTCCGTAATGTGAATTCCACCTTCAATTCCGCCCGTCAAATGCCAAATGATAAACGTGTCCATATTTCCGAAAATAGCATCGCCTTTTTCGGCATCGGCTCTTAAACCTTCTACGTTTTCTAAAAGCCAAACGATTTTTAAACCGCTAAAATAAGTTGCTAAAGGTAAGCCTGTTGTAGCACGAAAACGGTCTGCACCGCCCTCTTTGGCTAATTCTGCTACCATATTTCCAACTCGTGTATCTTGCCAAACAAGTGCATTGTAATAGGGTTTTCCTGTGTGACGGTTCCAAACTACGGTAGTTTCTCTTTGATTAGTAATGCCCACAGCAGCAATATCACTGACTGAAAGATTCGCTTTGCCTAATGCCAAACCGATAACTTCTTGGGTGTTTTGCCAAATTTCATTTGTATCATGTTCTACCCAACCTGCGTGGGGATAAATCTGAGCGTGTTCCTTTTGTCCGACTGAAATTTGATTTCCTTGTTTGTCAAAAATAATAAAGCGAGTGCTGGTTGTTCCTTGGTCAATTGAGCCGATATACATGAATCTTAGTTTTTGTTTGAAAGATTCGTAAAGATATAAAATATCATTAAGGCAAGATAATTTATGAAGATAAGTTGGTTGAAATTTGTAGATGTAATGGTTTTAAACCAGAAACGCTTCGCCTAAATTTAAGCGAAGCGTTTCTGATATAAGGTTGAATTTTATTAAATACCAGTTTGTAGCTTAATACTTGAAATACTATATATCACTTTAGCATTGGGTTTGAGTTCGATATTTTTCAAAACGCCATTTTCATTTACTGTAACAGTGTGATTATTATTGATAATAACATTATCGCCTGCCAATGGTTTTCTGCCAATATTCCAAGTAGAATTTGACTCCCAATTTCCAGAGGTAATACTGGTAATTGTTCCGCCAACTCTACTTCCTTGAAATTCATAAGCTCCCATATCTACTAAATCTCCGTTGAAAATACGGGGATTTGCTACTAAATCTTTATCCGTTGGATTTACCGCTCCATTGTCTCCACCGTCAATAGCAGGAGACGTATTATTTACTTGGTAATTTCCTGTAAGAGAAGGAGATAAGCCATTTGGTGTTGGGCTAATAAACTGAGGATTGGTATTTAGATTGCCCATGCCTGTGTATCCACCTTCTACGATACTGTATGAAATGACAGATTGTGTATCATTGAAAGGAGCAATATTGCCCCAAAGAATACAGTTTTTGAGTATTGGTGTACTTCCTGAATTAAATACCGCTCCGTTGTAACCACCATTAGACGCAATAGTTGTGTTAGTAATCGTTGGGCTTGAAATATTGTTGTAAATAGCTCCGCCCGTTCCTTTATTACCCGCCAATAAAACATTTTTATAAACAGGACTACCCGTGAGGTGATACGCTCCACCTCCAAAAGTAGCTTGATTATTCATGAAAATGGTATTTGTAATGACAGGATTACTACCGTTTGTAGCAAATAAACCTCCTCCGTTGATACCATCATTGCTGATGATTTTACAATTTGTGATTGAAGGCGAACTTCCATTATCTAAACCAATACCTCCACCATCATCAATACTTAATGGTAAAATGGGTGAATTTGAAACAGCACGTCCTCTGTTAGCGGTTAAATTGGCATTTCCACCCATTACTGTAAATCCATCGAAAGTAGTCAAATTGTTTACACCGATAAATGTAACAACATGATAAGAATTATCACTAACGGTAGAAGAAGAACCAATTTCTCCACTCAAAATAGTTGGGTTGGCATTGATATTTCGCTGGGTTCTAAGCGTTTCTGTTCCTACAAAACCACCGAAAAGCATTGCTCCACTCGGAATACTAAATGAGATATTTCTATTCGTCGTTGTGGTCGGTTTGTACGTTCCTTGTGCTACCCATATTTCGGCATTGTTAGGAACACTTGATAATGCTGTTTGTAAATTGCTATATGCCGTTGCCCAAGAAACCCCATTTTGGGTAGGAGCGGCTATATTGGCTATGTTTACATATACAATCGTTGCGGTAGGAGTGATGACAACGTTTGTTGTTGCCGTAGCGATACAAGTCCCCGATGAAGTAATTGTTACGGTATAAACGCCCGCCATTGTTAAAGTAGCTGACGCTATTGTCGGATTTTGGTCAGTAGAAGAATAACTGTTAGGTCCTGTCCATGCTTGACTTGTACCACCTGTTGACGAAGAGGTAAAATTAATTGCACTTCCTTCTGTTACAGGGGAATTACTTCCTATCGTTACATTGGTTGGTGGAGTACATATAACTGGGTTGATGGTTAAAGTGGCTGCTTTACGAATACTGGTATTACAAGTTAATCCATTACTACAACCTGCCTGAGCATAATAAGTATATGAACCTACGGCGGTGTTTGTTGGGATATATTCTGCTCCAGAACCTACCTGTGTACCTCCCGAAACAGCATCCCACCACGTAATATCTGTACTTGGCGTTGTTTCTCCATCGGTAGCAAGCGTAATAGAGAAGCCTTGGACGCAAAGTGGTTCACCCGTAAAGCCGTCATAAGGTACTAATGTCCAAGTGCCGTTTGGTGTTTTTCCTTCAAATAAAGAAAGTAGTTGAGAAGGAGCAAACGTACCAGAAGCTGGAGTTGTACCTATTGCTGCATTACCATCTTCAAAAACGGTTGTAACAACGCCTGAAGAAGTTGTTCCTTGGGCATAGGTGCCATAACTTAGTAAGGTAACATTAGAATTATCAGGACCTTTGAGGTTAAAAGAAATTTCATCATTATAAGGAATACCCGTAGCTCCTGTTGTTCCGCAATCATTTTCTGTACCACCACCTGAACGTTTACGCCAAGTGATAGACACCTTTATTTTGGTAATATTCCCAGATAAACCAGAAAAAACAGCCGTAGGGTTTGAACCACTGCTTAACCCACCGTCATAACCAACAGTACCTCCACTGTATGTTGCTGTTTGTGGAGTTAGGGTATAGCAACTACTGCTGGCTTGTAAACCATTTCCTGCTGTAATAGATGTACCGAAAGTAATAGTTCTACTCACAGTAGTTGGTGGAGGAACACCTAAATTTACTTTTACAGCAATAGGACTTGTTTCAACACTACAATCTATACGTGTAATAATTACGGAATAATTACCAGACGTTTTGGCGATATATTGTGCTGAGGTTGCTCCACTAATATCTAATCCATTTTTTCTCCACTGGAAAGTGAAATTAGTTCCTGTATTAGCGTCAAAAATGACAGAATCACCCTGACAGAATGTGGTTGGACGAGTAATTGTTACTACTGTTGGTGGACAGTTAGGATTGAGGGTTGACTGTACTGCCACGTCTGCTCGAATTAGACCTGCTCCTGTACGATAATCAAACCCTGTATCAAAACCTGTTGTATTAGGGTCGTCCATATCCACACAAGAATTGATAAGGGCAGTTTTGACTGCGGCAGGTGTTATTCCCGGATTTCCTTGAAATATTAATGCTGCTACACCCGCTGCATGAGGAGCTGCGGCAGATGTTCCTGGGAAGTTGGGTTTTCCGTCACCATCGGGGTCGTAACCTGTTACAAAAAATGAAGTATTGGCATTATCTGGTGCGGTAATTTCGGGTTTAAAACGGTCGTCTGGACTTGAAAGCCTAACACCCGCAGGGGAAAATATAATTGGAGTACCACCTTTGGAAGAATATGATTCTATTTCTGGAGGATTTACACCAAAAGCAGGCGTTTTGTCATAACTGGCTGCTCCACAGGCTATTGCACCTGCTGCGTTGGCGTGTCCTACACAAGTACCTGCTCTAATACCTGCAATGGTTGAAGGTGTAAGTGTCCATGTAATTCCCCGTTGACCAACCACTTTTATTCTGGTAGGGTCTGGACCAGTTTTTTTCGTAATTAAAATATATCTACCTGCTAAATTAACGTTGGCAAAGCCAAAGGTTTCAGTAGGGTCACTACCAATATTATTGGTAACTGATTGTGCTACAACGGTATAAGTATTAGTTGTGCTATTGTAAGTACATACATAAATATTCAAATCTGAAGCTGAACCAGCTGAGCCATTTCCTGCTGAAAGATAAGGTTCGTCCCATTGAAAAGTAATAGGTCTGCTTGAACCATTAATAGGTAAAAAGTAAATAGGATTGGCGGCAGTTCCAAAATTATGAGCCGTTTGTCCGTCATTAAAAGGTTGAAAAGTAGAAGCCTGATAAGAAGCTTCATAACTTTGGTCGCTGGAATTGGCAGCCGAAGAAAAATAACTTGCCCCCTTTACATTGACGGCATAGTCAACCGCTTGAGCAATAACTCCATCTTGAAAATAGGGTTCAGCAAAATAACTAACATCATCTACAATTACTTTACATCCTGCATCAGCCAAAGCACGGATTCCCGCTGCAAAGTCTGCTTGTCCATTAAAAGCAGTGTAATAATATAACTGTGCTGCGGGAGCTACATCATGCACAATTTCGAGCATCGCTCTGCCTTCGTCTGAGCCACCACTTGCCATATCTGATAAAACTGTAACTGGGGTAGTAAAACCATTTGGATTGGTAGTACCGGGTAATTCTCCTGCGGAAACTCCTGTGGCGGCACCTCCCAAATTGTTGTAACTATCTGAAAGTACTCCTACTTTAACACCCGCACCATTTACACCCAAAGCACGAGCAAGGTTTGAACGCTGAGCAACATCCCCCTGCGACTGTACAACTCCTGAGTTATTCTGAGGTTTTATAGAAGTACGCATCGTCACAATACTTGGAGCTTTGTCTAAATAAGATTCTATTTTTTTGATTTCAACCCAAGCGGTAATAAAGTTTTGATGACGAGCTACAACTTCAATACCCATACCTACTAATTCTTTGAAAAGAGCATTTCCGTTACCTGTTGTTAGAATATCTACTTTAATTTTTGAGTTATTTTCCTTTAAGTCAACTAATTGAAAATTAGGGACATTCGTAAGATTAAGGGATTGATTAGCGTTGGCTAAATCAAAGATTTGAGATAGTCCAAACTGTAATTTAGGCTTTTCGTTTGATACAAGTGGGTTGACAACCGTTTGAGCCTTTATTGTTACAAATATGCTCAAACATAAGGCTATTGTTAATAGCCACCGAGAGGAGATTTTTTTCATAATAAATCTGAGGGGAAGGTAATGTTAGTATCTTACAAATTTAAAAAAACAAAAAATGTCTTTCTACATTTAAAAGAAATACAACAAGATAATAATTTATATTTAACTGGCTTTCAAATATTTATATTACTTATTTTGTGGTAATTATTAGAGGGAATAGGCTCTCCTTTACTGAGATTTTAAGAGTATTTTAACGTGATAATACCTCAGCTCACACCGATTTGTAATCGGTGTGGTAATGGTCTTGCGTTTTTAACGCAAAATAAGTGCGTCACAGACGCTGAACCAGACGACCCTGATTGCAAATCAGGGTCAGCGAGGCAAATCAAAGTTAGGGGTTACTTTCAAAATACGAGTAAGAGACAGATATATCTACCTAAAAACATGAACTTTTTTATGATTTTTTACGTCTTCTGTTTTTCATAATATCACTCCTAAATAAACATTTTAACTATTAAACATTCCTTTTCATGAACATTGTTAAACAAATCCCTGCTTATCTTTTGGCGGTAGCCTTTTTAGTTTTTGGACTAAATTTCTTCTTACATTTTTTCCCGATACCATCTCCTGAAAATCCCGACAGCGATTCTGCAAAATACATGGCTTTAATGATGAATTCAGGTTATATGAAATTTGTAAAGGTATTGGAAGTTATTGGTGCGGTACTTTTGTTTATTCCTCGTACACGTGCCATTGGTTTGTGTATTATTGTACCAATTGTAGTTAATATTTTTGCGTTTCATGCTTTTATCGACGGAAAAGCGACTGATGCTATCATTTGGGTTGTGTTGTCTGTTTTGGCAATTTACTTCGATAAAGATAAATTTTCAGGAATGTTAGCTTAGATTTAAGTTTAATAGCAAAGATCAGCTCACACTGATTTGTAATCAGTGTGTTCATGGTCTTGCGTTTTTAACGCAACATAAATGCGTCACAGACGCTGAACCAGACGGGGTTGTGTAAAAAGTCCATAACCCCGTAATTTTTGTTACAAAATTCAAGATTGAGTTGATTCACTTCTAACATTTTAGCTCTCAAAGGCATGAAAAAGTGAATAAAACGGCTTTTTCATGCCTTTTTACCCTTTTTACTGGCTCTTTGGACATAATACTCCTTCCAACAGCCACTTTGTTGGCAGTAAACCTTTCTGAGATTATGAGCCATTGAGAGAATTCCATATTCGATATATACTTTTTCTTTTCCTCTGAGAATAAACCTATCGTATTTCATATTATACTTGATGTCTCCAAAAGCTGACTC
>NZ_QGGO01000047.1:0-5500 GCF_003148625.1 Arcicella aurantiaca
ATTACCGATGGAGGAAAAATTCAAGCAGATGAAACCCTTTGTGGAGGTGGAACCCCATCAAAAATCACGAATGTTACTTTGCCAAGTGGTGGCGATGCTAATGTAGGGATAGAATATTTATGGTTACAAACCACATCATTATCAAATGGAGCTTGTCCATTAAATATAGTAGGACAAAATCTTTACACGGCAATTCCAAACAGTAATACCGCAGATTATCAACCCTCTGCAATTACTCAGACGACTTGTTATATTCGTTGTTCAAGAAGAGCAGGTTGTACAGATTATATCGGTGGAGAATCTAACACAGTGAAGAAAACAGTTTCAAGTTCATTTACTGCAATTGCTTCTACAAGTACAAATACAATTTGTGCAGGTGCTCCAGTAAGTATTACCTTATCAACAACTGCCACAGGAACGGTTACTTATTCATGGGCAGGTCCTAATGGATTTACTGCAAATACCAAAGATGTGGTAATTGCCAGTTCAACTGCGGCTAATAATGGAGTTTATACGGTAACTGTTTCAAATGGTACAGGGTGTAGTGCAGTAGCAACAGTAAATGTAAAAGTTGCTAATTGCTTGAAATTAGGAGACTCTGTTTTCAACGATAAGAATAATAACGGAAAACAAGATGCAGGCGAAACAGGTATTTCTGGTGTAACGGTTAAATTGTACGACAATGCTAATAATTTAGTAGGAACAACAACTACCGATGCAAATGGTAAATATTTGTTCTCTAATTTATCAGCTGGTGATTATGTAGTTGAGATTTCAGCTCCAACAGGATATAAATCTTCAACAGGAACAGTGGGTTCAGCAACAGGTCCAACAGAACCAGCAGTTGACCCAGATAATAACGTAGATGGCGACGATAACGGAACAACCGTAAGTGGACAAACTATCAGAACTCAGCCTGTTACTTTAACTGTTGCTGGTGGCGATAACTTGACAGTAGATTTCGGATTGTTTAAACCTGCTCAAATTGGTGATTATGTATTCCGTGACTTAAACGGTGATGGAATACAAGATGCAGGCGAAGGGGGAGTATCAGGCGTGACGGTGAAATTGTATGATAGTGCAAACAATGTAATTGCAACGACTACAACTGATGCAAACGGTAAGTATTTATTTGATAATTTAATTGCAGGAAACTATACCGTTGAATTTGTTAAATCGACTATCGGTTCAGGATTTAATTTCTCTCCAAAAGGAGCAACTACTTCTGATAAAGACAGTGATGCAGATTTAACAACGGGAAAAACAGCGGTTATTACTTTAACAGAAGGACAAGTAAATAAAGATATTGATGCGGGTGTAACTACTCCATGCGATACCGATACAACGCCTCCAGTATTAAGTGCGTGTCCTGCTGATGTTCTTATCAAAACAAGAGGAACGTCTGCAACTATCACTTGGACAGAACCAACTGCAACCGATAATTGCGGAACAGTTGTCGTGTCATCGACAAGCGTTTCTGGTTCTCAGTTCCCAGTTGGAACAACAACGGTAATTTATACCGCAACCGATGCCAAAGGAAACAAAACAACTTGTTCATTTGTCGTAAATGTTGTGAAAATTGTTACTTGTGATGTTGATACACAAGCTCCAGTATTCTATGATTGTCCAACAGATATTAGTGTTGTAACAACAGGAACAACGGCAGTAGTTCTTTGGGACCATCCAGCGGTAGGCGATAATTGTGGTATTCCAACGATTACTTACAATTTTGAACCGGGAATGTCATTCCCAGTAGGTGTAACAACGGTAACTTACAAAGCAGTAGATGCGAAAGGAAATACTTCTTATTGTTCATTCAAAGTAACTGTTACGAAGAAAACAACAACATCTGCCCTTACAGGAGCAATCTCGGCGAGAGTTGCAGCGGTTGAAGAAGTAACATTGGCTGATAATGTAACCATTTATCCAAACCCATCAAATGCAGATTGTGCCATTGAATTGTCAGCAGAATTGATGAGAGCAAACAAAAGTGTAGAAGTAAGCATATTAAGTACAGCAGGCAGTATTGAGTTCTCTCAAACAGCCACAGGTTCAGAACGCACAAGCGTAAAAGTACCAGTTGAGAATATGCCATCAGGAACATATTTTGTCAATGTAGGTTTAGAAAATGGTCGAATGATTATCAAAAAACTACAAATTGTCAAGTAGTCATATTGATAGTAAACATAAAAACCCTCATAAGTCATAGATTTATGAGGGTTTTGTTTTTGAGGCTAATTAAGTAGATAGATACTTCCGAATATATTTATAAAAATACATAGTTTTACTGAGTATTACGTTCGCTGTCATTCAAAACGATAACGAACGTAATACTGTAAATAGGCATAAAATAATACATTTAAACTTGCCTGAATATTTAACTAACACTATATTTGTGAATAAAATAGATTAAAATTATCTACATTTATTTTCATGTTGTTAAAAAATAGCCTATTAGCTTATTTGATTATTACTTTCAAATTGTCATTTCTACTTTTTGTATCCCCTTCTTTTTGCCAAAGTAAGAATACTTCCTTTGTCGATTATCTCTCTGTTTATCAAAAGTATATAAGTAATATTAGGGGCGGAGAATGCCAAATGTACCCTTCTTGTTCAAATTTTTCTCTAAGTGTTTTCAAGGAATATAATGTACTACAAGGTTTTTCGCTTACAGCAGATAGACTTCTTAGGTGTAGCCATGACATAACCAATTATGATTTGTCATTACAAAACCAAAAACTTAGGCTTATTGATTTTGTTGACAGTCGGGATAACTCTAAATATGTTCTTGGTTTAAATATGCCACTTTATGCTTATTCTGACACTATAAAAGATACCTCAAAAAATCTAAAATTTATTAAGTATTTGATTAATAAAGGCTTGCATCAACAAGCACTTTTAGAAATAAATAGGGCAATTTTTAATAAGGAATTGGGCGTAGATAATGTTGAAATTTATACAAACTATATAATTTGCCTTCGTGCAATTGATGAAAGTGAGAAAGCCCTATTTGATTATGAGATTGATTTTCCTGTGAATATTAAAGATAACCCCAAAATCGTATTAGAAATCGGGAATACATGGAAGGAACTAAAAAATTATTCGAATAGTATTCAACAATATAAAAAAGTGATTTCCATTGAAAACAAAGACACCACATTGATTGATGAAGCTTGGATGTTAAAAGGAATTAGCCATATCAAACTGCTTCAATTAGATAGTGCAAAAAAATCATTTGAAAAGGTCTCAAATACAGGTTTTTATGGGAAAAATGCAGCTAAAAATATAGAGTTAATAGTGAATGTAAATACACAAAGAAGTAAGAATGCTGTTTGGGGAGGTATTTTAGGCATAATTCCAGGAGCAGGATATTTATATGCTTCACATAAACAAACAGCCCTCTCTTCATTAATTATCAACTCCTTATTTGCTTACGGAGCTTATACATCTTTTAAGACAAATAATGTAGGAATTGGAATTCTTGCATCTGTAATTGGAGTAGCTTTTTATATTGGAAATATTCAAGGCTCTATAAAGAGTGTTAAAAGGTTTAATCAAACCCGAAGAGACACGGTTCTAAATCGAATTAGTTTAAATTTTTCATATTAATTTTTCACCCTAAATTTCTGTATCATGTTAAAAAATTTTATTAATCCATTAGTAGCTAAGCCTACTGCTTACCTATTACTTATCTGTTTAAGTTTGTTCTCTTTTAAATCAGGTAATGTTCGTGAAGTTTCATTGCCAGCAGGAACACCCATTGCATTAGAGACAGTTCAAAGATTGGCTTCAGATGCTGTTCAGGCAGGACAAACTGTAGATTTTAAGGTTAGAAGTGATATTAAAGTTGGAGATGTAGTTGTTGTTAAAGCAGGGTCAATCGCTAAAGGTTTAGTTACCCGTGCTAATATTGCAAAGGGGTTAGGTAAAGAAGGGCAAATCGAAATTCAAATTAAAAGCGTTTCTTCTGTTGATGGACAACAGATTCCAGTAGTTGGCAATAATATTTATAGACAAGGAGAGGACAAACAGACTTTAGCAATTGTTTTAGGAGTTGTACTTTGTATCTTATTTTTAACAATGAAAGGTAAAAATGCTGAAATTCCAGCGGGGACAACTATTGATGCCAATACAGCTACCAATATGATGATTAGTATCAATTAATATAATAGTAAACACAAAAACCCTCATAAGTCATAGATTTATGAGGGTTTTGTTTTTTATTCTATTTCAGAAACTTTAAGCAAATATTCTTTTGTTAAAAATGTGAACGTAACTTTGCACCGTCAATGGTTAACGGAAAATAGTGAAGGTTTAAACATTTTAACATTCACTCAATCATTCAATCACCCAATCATTCATTGAAAAAAGGAGCTAACAATACATACTTCGGAAATATCAAAGAAGGTATCAAATCTTCTCTGAAAGGACTTTCTTTGTCTTGGCGACACCTCAAAGAAGCTCGTCAGAGTAGAAAGCCTATTTTTGTCGATAATCCAGATTATTTCAAGCAACAAACAGGTATTGTCACGCTTCAATATCCGCACGAACAGTTGCCTTTACCTGATAATGGCCGTTATCAATTAGATAATGAAATGGACGATTGTATTGTCTGTGATAAATGTGCTAAAGTTTGCCCTGTTGATTGTATCGAAATTGAACCAATTAAGGCAACAGGAATTGCAGGGTATGCTTCTGATGGCTCGGCTATTCGTTTATATGCCGCCAAGTTTGATATTGACATGGCAAAATGTATGTTCTGTGGACTTTGTACAACGGTTTGTCCGACTGAATGTTTAACCATGACCCATGAGTATGATTTTTCAACCTTCGACGTTAAAAATCATAATTTTGAATTTGGAAATTTAACTGCTGAGCAATCGCAAGAGAAAAGAGATCTTTATGAACAATTCATGGCTGAAAAAGAAGCGATGAAATTGGCAAGTAAAGTTAAGAGTGTAGAGAATAAAGTACAGGTTATAGATAATAGAGAACAGAGTTTAGAGAATAGAGAACAGGTTATAGATAATAGAGAAGTAAAAGCAGAAGAAACTCCCAAGCCAAAACCTGCATTCAAACCTGCCTTTAAGAAACCTGTTGTTTCAGAAGAGAAAACGGAACAGGTTGCAGAGAATAAAGAGCAAGTTATAGAGAATAGAGAACAGAGTTTAGAGAATAGAGAAGTAAAAGCAGAAGATGCACCAAAGCCAAAACCTGCATTCAAACCTGCGTTTAAGAAACCCGTAGTTTCAGAAGACAAACCTGAGGTTGTAGAAAACATTGAAGCAGAAGCAGAGGAAGTACCAAAGCCAAAACCTGTCTTCAAACCCAAGTTTACTAAACCCGTAGTTTCAGAAGAAAAAACGGAAGTTGTAGAAAACATTGAAGCAGAAGGAGAGGAAGCACCAAAGCCAAAACCTGTCTTCAAACCCAAGTTTACGAAACCCGTAGATATAGATAATAGAGAACAGAGTTTAGAGAATAGTGAAGTAAAAGCGGA
>NZ_QGGO01000047.1:6130-25664 GCF_003148625.1 Arcicella aurantiaca
GATATAGATAATAGAGAACAGAGTTTAGAGAATAGTGAAGTAAAAGCGGAAGAAGCTCCAAAGCCAAAACCTGCATTCAAACCCAAGTTTAAAAGACCAGATTCAGGAGAAAATACATAGCCATTTACTTGCATTTCCTCCCCAAAATGTGCTTAAATAACTCATATACTCATATACTCATATACTCATATACTCATATACTCATATACTCATATACTCATAACTCATATACTCATAACTCACATCCGACCTTGATTCAATATATTTTCATAGCTTTTGTACTTCTCACAGTGGTTTCTGCTGGCGTTGTATTATGGTCAAAAAATGTCCTCTATGCCGCATTTAGTTTGCTCATGACTTTTTTAGGAATGGCAGCTTTGTATGTTTTGGCAGGAGCAGATTTTTTAGCAGTTACCCAAATTCTCGTGTATGTAGGCGGAATTTTAGTTTTGTTGATTTTTGGTGTCATGCTCACCAATCAGCAAGGCAATAAACAAAATGTACAAAATGACATTTTTACAGAAAGCACTAATCGTATTTTAGGTTTTTTAGTAGCAGGAGGAATTTTTGGGTTATTATTTTACACATTTGCCAGAGCAAATTTTGTGGAAATTCAAAACGGCTTATTTGAAACTGCCGAACCAACTGCTACCACCCAAGCAATTGGCGTTCAATTAATGACCAATTTCGTTTTGCCATTTGAAGCATCAGGAATTTTATTGATGGCAACCTTAATTGGTGCGGCATATTTGAGTAAAAAAAATAGTTAATAGTTGTCATTGCTTCACTAAGTTCGCAATGACATAAAATACATAAAATGGACAATAGTTTTCTTCCATATTATTTGCTCACGAGTGCTTTACTTTTTAGTATTGGCTTAGGAGTTGTTGTTACTAAGCGTAACGTCATTGTAGTTTTGATGGGAATAGAATTAATGCTGAATGCCGTAAATCTCAATTTGGTAGCATTTAGTAAAAACGACCCCAATTTACAAGGACAAATGTTTTCACTTTTTGTGATTGTCGTGGCAGTTTGTGAATCGGTCATAGCTTTAGCCATTATTCTAAAAGCCTACGAATATTTCAAAACCGTCAATCTTGATGAAATCAATGAAGTAAAAGAAATGTAGCACAGCTTTCCAACCTGTTTTTAAATAATTTCATTCAGCAAAATACAGGTTAGAGACCTGTACTACTTAAATATATGTCAAAAACTAAATTAGCGTCAGAGTCATTAACTACCATGACCGAAATGATTTTCCCGAACGATACCAATACATTAGGTAACTTAATGGGTGGAAATTTGATGCGTATGATGGATGTAGTAGGGGCAATATGTGCTCAGAAACACTCAAACCGAATTGTCGTAACAGCATCGGTCGATAATGTTTCTTTCAAAGAATCAATACCTTTAGGAAGCGTCGTGACGCTTCAAGCGAAAGTAACACGTGCATTCAGTTCATCAATGGAAGTAGTGATAGACGTTTGGGCTGAAAATATTCCTGCACAAGAAAGAGTATCAACCAATAAAGCATTTTTTACCTTTGTTGCGGTTGACCAAAGTGGTCGCCCGATTGATGTACCACAATTGATTACTGAAACGGAAGAAGAAAAAGCTTTGTACGATGGAGCGTTACGTCGTCGTCAATTGCGTTTAGTGTTAGCAGGAAGAATGCAACCTTCAGAAGCGAAAGAATTGAGGTCTTTGTTTGAAGTTTAAGATAACAAATCTAAAATAAAAAAGCCTTTCTGTTCATGTCAACAGAAAGGCTTTTTGCATAGATTAAGGTAGAGAGGACTAAACTATGACACACTGATTAAGCCCATTGTATTGTCTAAGGTAGTTCCCGTAATGGTGTAAGCAGCCGTTAAAGCTCCCCCCGACTGATAGATAAATCCTTGAGTAGCAACGTTATCCGTTCCCCAAACTACGTCTGCATGAAGCCATAAAGTTGCTCCATTAGGTACGCCCAAAGTGCCTGGGTCAACAGTATCCGTTTGTCCAAGAGGGAAATTTGAACCACTTTTTGAACGTTGCTTTTGTAGATTTTCGTCCAAATAATCAAAAGAAATTGAAACTACGAAACCGCCTCCATTGTGAAGACTAAATTTGCCAACTGATTGTGCCATTGTATGAGTTATTTTGATGTGTTATCGTTCGCATAATTTCGTGTTGCAAACTTCCACGCCTCATTTGTTTTTGAGTGATACAAAGTTGGCAGGAAACAATTGGCTGTGGCAGGGTAAAAACGCCTGTTTTAAAATACAAGTATTTTTACGCATTCATGGAGGTATTTCTACTGAAAATGAAATTTTTTGAATATTTGAGCATCAAATTACCTCAATCCTATTGCCGTAGTCTGTGTCTCCACCATAGCCGTCAGGCTAATAACATCGGAGATGTTTAACCTTTGTAGAAAGTATTGATTATCAGACGTTTAGGTTTCGGAGAAGCCCAATATTAAAATTAATGTTATGCTTCTTCGAAGCACTTTAACTCGCTGACAATCACCGACTACAAAGGTTATGCTTCTCCGAAGCAGTCCTTTAACCTGAGGGCTATGGTGTCTCCACAGACGATAAATTGGGTCGTCTGTGGAGACACAGACAACGGCGAGCCAAATGGTTCAACCATCCACGTTTGAACCACCAAAGCGTCCACGCTCAAACAAAAACACTCTCAATCCTTTCCGAAGAAAAAGCCACAGGCTTATCCGCAAATAAAACCTTCGTAGCTGCCCATGTGCTTTTGAATAATTCAGAATCTCGGTAAATATTCAAATGCTTTTCAGAATTCCAATAACTGTACGTCATCAAAATATTGGGCGTGTTTTTGTCTCGCAATAATTCTAAATGCTGACAACCATCAAAAGCTCTAATGTATTGCTTGGAACGATTGAAAATCTCCATAAAATTTTCAACTTTATCTTCTTGAAAAGTCATTCTAACGATTCTAATAATCATGTTTGTAGTACGAATAACCTGTTCGTAAGGGAAATGAATGCTGTTACCTTAATTTTCACAAATACATATTTTGTAGAATAACAAAAATATTCAATTTCGCACTATTTTTGCTTATCTGAACAACAACTGAAATAGCCTCAAAAATATTTATGAATTCTATCAATATCTCTTAATGCTAAATATTACCCAATTTTAAGATTAAAATAATATCGTAAACAAAATTTTATAAGTAAATTGCGACTTAATTCAAGTAGAAATGAAAAAATAGAAATGCCGATAAGCATTGCTATTTTATTAGCAACTTATGACTTTCTGTAAACAATTAATGTAAGTGCTTGAAAATCAAATAAATTATGAACTACCAACCATCTGATTATCTTCCTGTCCTTGTACAATTAGGAGCAGCCTTAGCTTTCATCATTGGAACAATGATTGCCACTCACTGGCTTGGGCCAAAGCGTCATAGTAAACTTAAAGACGAAGTTTTTGAATGCGGTATCGAATCTGTGGGAGATGCAAGGACTCCAATCTCTGTAAAATATTTCTTAGTAGCCATCTTATTTGTGCTTTTTGACGTAGAAATTATCTTTATGTATCCATGGGCAGTAAACTTTATGGGTTGGGTAAAATCTTCATCAGAAGTAGCAATCAATATGTTTCTTGAAATGATTGTATTTATGGGTTTGTTATTAGCAGGCTTTATTTATGTAATCAAAAAAGGAGTTTTAACTTGGGAGAAATAGTTATTGGTCGGGCGGAGTACCGCTACTGGTAATTAGAAAATTAATAAAACTTTTCTCCAAAACATAGCGTTTAAATAAGGATATAAAATATTCAGATTATGGTTTAGTTGTTTTGATTATTGGAAGTATAAATAAAGCGGTATGCTGATTGACTAATAACCAATAACTAATAACCAATAACTCATAACCAATACAATGAGCGATAGAATAATAAAAACAGTTGATGCCCCTGCTGGAATTGAAGGACAAGGTTTCTTTGCAGGAAAATTAGACGATTTAGTAGGTCTTGCACGTGCTAACTCTCTTTGGCCTTTACCTTTTGCAACATCATGCTGTGGTATTGAATTCATGGCAACAGCAGGTTCTCACTACGATATTTCACGTTTTGGTTCTGAGCGTATGTCATTTTCGGCACGTCAAGCAGACGTTTTGATGGTAATGGGTACAATTGCAAAAAAAATGGCTCCTGTCTTGAAACAAGTATATCTTCAAATGGCAGAACCTCGTTGGGTACTTTCAGTTGGGGCTTGTGCATCATCTGGGGGTATTTTTGATACTTATTCAGTATTGCAAGGCATTGACCGTGTAATTCCTGTTGATGTTTACGTACCAGGATGCCCACCACGTCCAGAACAAATTTTGGATGGTTTTATGCAAATTCAAGAATTAGCCAAATCAGAACAAAGAAGAAGAAGAGATTCTGACGAATATAAAGCTCTTTTAGCTTCTTACGGAATCGAGTAACAGTTATCAATTATCAGTTACCAGTTATTAGTTATTGGTTCTTAGTTATTAGTTATTCATATAGATTTCTTTCAGTTAGTTTTCTAAAATCTTACGAATAATTATTTACTATTTACTGATAACTGCTTACTGACAACTGCTCACTGACCAATGACAAACGAACAAATAGCACAAGATTTAGTCGCACAATTTGGCGAAGAAAGAATCTTCGGTATTACAGAAAATTACGGTATTTTGAACGTAACAACTACTACCGAGACCATCATCCCGTTGATGCACTATTTATATCAACATCCAACGTTCAAATTCCAATTTTTGACTGACTTAGGAGGCATCCAATTCCCCGATGTTCCAAGTCATGAATTTGGCGTTATTTATCATTTGCATAGTCTTGAAAACAACATAAGATTAATCATCAAACTTTATGTTTCAAGAGAAAACATCGCTGTACCAACCCTTACAGGTTTGTATGCCTGTGCAAACTGGATGGAACGTGAAGCTTTTGATTTCTACGGAATTACTTTTACAGGACACCCCAAAATGGAAAGAATCCTGAACGTAGAAGATATGGATTATCACCCAATGCGTAAAGAATATCCGTTGGAAGATGCCACACGTGAAGATAAGATTGATGCCTTATTTGGGCGATAATACCAAGATATACAACAAGAAGTAAGCATAATATGGCTGAAATAGCATTAGTGTCGAACCCAAATGTGGGATTAACCAAGGCACAAGAAAATAAAAAATATGTGAACGACCTTTCGACCCTAAATTTAGGTCCGACACACCCAGCTACACACGGGATTTTCCAAAACATCTTAACGATGGATGGAGAAACAATCGTAGATGCTGAACAAACAGTAGGGTATATTCACCGTGCTTTTGAGAAAATCGCCGAACGTCGTCCGCTTTATCAAATCACGACGCTTACTGACCGTATGAACTACTGCTCGTCGCCAATCAATAATATGGGATGGCACATGACAGTAGAAAAACTATTGGGTATTGAAGTGCCAAAAAGAGCTCAATACATCAGAGTTATTATGATGGAATTAGCTCGTATCGCTGACCACATCATTTGTAACTCAATCTTGGCAGTAGATACAGGAGCTTTAACAGGTTTCTTGTACGTAATGCAATGGCGTGAACACATTTACGAAATTTATGAAGAAATGTGCGGAGCCAGATTAACTACCAATATGGGTCGTTTTGGTGGAATGGAACGTGATTTGTCAAAAGAAGCCATTCGTAAAATCAACGTTCTTTTAGATGATTTTCCTAAAGTGCTTTTAGAATTTGAAGGCTTGGTTAAACGTAACCGTATCTTCATGGATAGAACCAAAGATGTGGGAATGATTTCGGCAGAAAGAGCATTAAACTATGGCTTTACAGGTCCAAACCTTCGTGCAACAGGAGTTGATTATGACGTTCGTGCTATGAATCCATATTCATCTTACGAAGATTTTGAATTTGAAGTGCCAGTTGGAACAAAAGGTGATACTTACGACCGCTTCTTGGTTCGTGGAGAAGAAATGTGGCAAAGTTTGAACATCATCAAACAAGCCTTACAAAACCTTCCAGAAGGGCCTTATCATGCAGATGCTCCACATTATTACTTGCCTGAAAAACAACAGGTTTATTCTAATATGGAAGCTTTGATTTACCACTTCAAAATTGTGATGGGTGAAATTGATGCTCCAGTTGGAGAAGTTTATCATTCAGTAGAAGGTGGAAACGGAGAATTAGGATTCTATTTAGTTTCAGACGGAGGAAGAGCTCCATATCGTTTGAAATTCCGTCGTCCATGCTTTATTTATTATCAAGCATTCCCAGAAATGATTGTTGGAACAACACTTTCAGATGCTATCGTTACGATGTCATCAATGAATGTAATTGCTGGAGAATTAGACGTTTAGTATCTAAAAAAGGAGGTTGTTATGACCAGTACACAATGGCAAAATTTAGTATCGGAATCATATTATGAAACGATAACTTCTATCGAAGAACGTATCAAAAAATATGATTATTCTGAGGCACTTATTGGCTTAGAATATCTCTATCAAAATATGGCTAAAAAAGATAAACGTGAATTCAGAACTTTCTTAGTGTTAGTAATGATGCACGTTTTGAAATGGAAATATCAACCAGAAAAACGTTCAAATAGTTGGGTAAGAACAATTAGAAATGGAAGAAAAGAGATGCAGATAATTTTTGAAGACACACCGAGTGTTAATAAAAATTATGCTGAAGAAGTTTGGAATAACTGTTTTGAATCAGCAATTGATGATGCTAAATATGAAATGGGAATTTCCAAAAAAAATAACTTTAACCCTGAAGTCTTAACTTGGGAAGAGGTTTTTGAAAAAGAATATTATTTAGATGAAGAAGATTGATTTTATTTTAAAATTTCAATCATTTGATTATCATACATTTACGCAAATCGAATATCGTAAATCGAACATCGTAAAAAATAAAAAATGACCAATACGCAGACCATACAGTTTCCAGCCAGTACGTTGGAAAAAGTTCATGAAATAATCAAGCGTTATCCAGAAGGAAAACAAAAATCAGCCTTGTTGCCCGTTTTACACTTAGCTCAAGCAGAGTGGAAATGGTGTTCGCCAGAAGTGATGGACTATGTAGCAAGTTTGTTAAATATCAAACCTGTTGAGGTGTATGAGGTAGCATCTTTTTACACGATGTTTCACCTTGAACCTGTTGGAGACCACGTAATTGAATATTGTCGTACAGGTCCTTGTTGCTTGATGGGTGGTGTAGAAGTTTATGACCATTTGAAAACTAAATTGGGTATCGAAACAGGTGAAACAACTGCTAATGGTAAATTTACTATTAAAGAAGTAGAATGTTTAGCCGCTTGTGGTTGGGGACCAGTTTTCCAAATTCGTGAAAAATATTACATGAATTTGACAACTCAGAAAGTGGACGAAATCATTGAAGAGTTATCTAAATAGTTAATGCTGAAATTAGCCGACCTCAAAGTCGATAATTGATAAAGAATACACGGATTACAAATGAAAATATTAACCGAACATATTGACGTACAAGGCATTGAAACGATTGACGTTTTTAGAAAGCATGGTGGATACGCTGCTGTTGAAAAAGCCTTGAAAAAAATGACTCCCGACGAAGTAACGGAGGAAGTTAAAAAATCAGGACTTCGTGGACGTGGTGGAGCAGGTTTCCCGATGGGAATGAAATGGTCTTTCTTAGCAAAACCAGAAGGTATTCCTCGTTATTTAGTTTGTAATGCTGACGAATCTGAACCTGGTACTTTTAAAGACCACTACTTGATGATGAAATCTCCTCATACTTTAATTGAGGGAATGATTGTTTCGTCGTATGCTTTGGGTGCAAATACTTCATACATTTATATTCGTGGTGAATTAATGTATGTAGCTACAATTCTTGAAAAAGCTATTCAAGAAGCTCGTGATAAAGGACTTCTTGGTAAAAATATTTTAGGTTCTGGTTATGACCTCGACCTACACGTACAATTAGGTGGTGGTGCATATATCTGTGGAGAAGAAACCGCTTTATTGGAATCATTAGAAGGAAAACGTGGTAATCCACGTAATAAGCCTCCATTCCCAGCTGTAAAAGGTTTGTGGCAATGCCCAACCGTTGTAAATAACGTAGAATCAATTGCTGCAACGTCTTGGATTGTCAACAACGGTGGAGACGAATACGCTAAAATTGGTATTGGTCGCTCAACAGGTACAAAATTAATTTCTGTTTCTGGACACGTTCGTAAACCTGGTGTTTATGAATTGCCATTGGGAATTACTGTTGAAGATTTCATTTATGCAGATGAATGGTGTGGTGGTATCCGTGATGGACATAAATTGAAGGCAGTTGTAGCGGGAGGTTCTTCAGTGCCAATTCTTCCTGCTGAATTAATCTTGAAAACAACCAACGGTGAAAATCGTTTGATGTCTTACGAATCACTTTCTGATGGTGGTTTTGCCACAGGAACAATGTTAGGCTCTGGTGGATTTGTAGTAATGGATGAAACAACTTGTATCGTTCATAATACGTTGACTTTCGGACGTTTTTATCACCATGAATCTTGCGGACAATGTTCGCCATGCCGTGAAGGAACAGGTTGGATGGATAAAGTTTTATACAGAATCGAACACGGACAAGGTCGCCAAGAAGATATTGATTTATTGGTTGACGTTGCAAAGAAAATCGAAGGAAATACCATTTGTCCATTAGGAGATGCTGCTGCTTGGCCAGTTGCTGCTGCGATTCGTCATTTCCGTGATGAGTTTGAATGGCACATTAACCACCCAGAAAAAGCTACCCAAAAAGGAGCAGTTTTCATGCGTGAAGGAGCAAGTTGGAGTCTTTAATTTGATAATTTGAAGATGTGGTAATTTGAATATATCATCACAACTTCCAATTTATTGTTCATTCATATTTGAATATTTGTAGTTATTTTCAAATCTTCAAATTACCAAATTTTCAAATTAATATTATGGAAGAATTAGAGGCACTTCGTAAGATGGTCGAACAACACGACTACACAGCCGCACTCGCCCTAATTGACGAAATGGATGAGATGGCAAAAGATGATAAAATTGTTAAAGTAGAGAGTTTTATGCACGTTTTATTAGTACATTTAATAAAACGATACGCTGAAAAAAGGACTACTCCATCTTGGGAAAGGTCAATAAAATTTTCACTTCAAGGTATATTTAAGTCAAATAAAAGACGTAGTTCAAAAGGATATTATTTAAAAACCGAAGAACTTAAAGATGCCATTGAAGAAAGTTTTGATTTTGCATTATCTGATGCTGCTGATGAAGCATTTGGAGGAGCATTTTCTCCCAAACAATTAGAAGATATGATTGATTCGGAATTAGTTAAAGAAGAAATGCTTGATTTAATTCTTAATTATCAAGCTCAAAAATAAGAATAACTTAGATGAAAGTTACAATAGATAATATTACGATTGACGTAGAACCAGGTACTACAATCATGAATGCGGCTCGCCAAATTGGGCCACATATTGCTCCACCTGCGATGTGTTACTACGAACCTTTAAAGGCTTCGGGTGGTAAATGCCGTGGTTGTTTAGTGAAAGTAACGGCTGGTTCTGAAAAAGACCCACGTCCAATGCCAAAACTTGTGCCTTCATGTATTACGCAAGTACAAGACGGTATGATTGTGGAAAATACTATCAACGAGCAAGTATTAGAAACTCGTAAAGGTATTGTTGAATTCTTATTGTTGAATCACCCATTGGATTGCCCAGTGTGTGACCAAGCAGGAGAATGTCACCTACAAGATTTTTCATTTGAACATGGAGTGTCAAAAACTCGTACTGTTGAAGAACGTAATACTTTCGAGCCAGTTGATTTAGGTCCTTACATCAAATTAAACATGAACCGTTGTATTTTGTGTTACCGTTGCGTTTATACGGCTGACCAAATTACAGATGGACGTGTTCATGGGGTTATGCACCGTGGTGACCATGCCGAAATTAGCACTTATATTGAGAAAGCAATCGACAATGATTTCTCTGGAAACGTAATTGACGTTTGTCCAGTAGGAGCATTAACTGATAAAACTTACCGTTTCAAAAGCCGTGTATGGTTCTCGAAACCAGAAGATGCAAGTTGTAGCTGTGGCAAATGTTCTGGAAAAGTAACACTTTGGTACAGAGGAGACGAAGTTATCAGAGTAACAGCTCGCAAAAATGAATGGGGCGAAGTAAAAGAATTTATCTGTAACACTTGCCGTTTTGAGCGTAAGAAAACTTCAGATTGGACTTTAGAAGGACCAACAAAAATTGCAAGAAACTCAGTAATTTCAGCTAATAAATACGGAGCAAGTACTATTAAGCCAGCATTTCCATTACAACAAGCTGCTGAACAGTACAAGAAAATTGACGACAGTCGTGACCGTTCATTTTTAGCACCACAGAAACAATTGAATTAGGATTTAGGGGTTGGGATTTAGGCATTAAAAAATTAGTCAAAAATTTTACCCATAATTATACATTAGGATTTGGGGATTGGGATTTGAGAGTTTGTTGTGATAGAAACACCAACTCCTAACTCCTAACCCCTAACCCCCAAAAACATGGAAATTACATCAACTTTATTTACCGCAAAAGCTATTTATGTAGGCGTTATTTTTGCTATTACTTTGGGCGTTGCGGCTTATTCGACATACTTTGAGCGTATCATTGCGGCTTTTATGCAAGACCGTGTTGGGCCAGACCGTGCAGGACCTTTCGGGATTTTGCAACCACTTGCCGATGCTGTGAAAATGTTCATGAAAGAAGATTTTATTCCTTCTCAATCAAGTAAATGGTTATTTATCGTAGCTCCTTGTTTGTCGATGCTTACAGCTTTGATGACTTCAGCGGTTGTGCCTTTTGGTGATAAATTAGATTTAGGAGGAGACGTATTTCTTGATTTGCAAGGAATTGACGTAAATATCGGTATTCTTTGGGTATTTGGTATTGTGTCATTAGGTGTTTACGGAATCTTGATTGGAGGTTGGGCTTCAAATAACAAATATTCATTGTTAGGAGCTATCCGTGCTGCCTCTCAAAATATCTCTTACGAATTAGCAATGGGTCTTTCTATCATTGCTATTTTGATGTTGTCAGGTTCGCTTTCAACAAAAACAATTGTAGAAACACAACAAAATGGACATTGGAATATCCTTTACCAACCATTAGGTTTTGTGATTTTTATTGTGTGTGCTTTCGCCGAATGTAACCGTACTCCATTCGACTTACCTGAGTGTGAAACTGAGCTTATCGGTGGATACCACACAGAATATTCTTCTATGAAATTAGGTTTCTATTTGTTCTCAGAATACATCAATATGTTTATTTCTGGAGCAGTAATGGCAACTTTATATTTTGGAGGATATGATTACCCAGGTTATGAATTTGTATTGGATAAATTTGGAATGAATATCGCTGCTCTTTTAGGCGTAGGAGCTTTAATCGGAAAAGCATTAATTTTTGTATTCATCTTCATGTGGGTACGTTGGACATTGCCACGTTTCCGTTATGACCAATTAATGGGCTTAGGTTGGACTGGCTTAATTCCACTTTCAATGTTCAATGTTGTTCTTACAGGTGCAACCATGTTATTTACCGTAAACGGAGAAGGTTCAAACTGGATGACCGTTTTATTGTCGTGGGCGGGTGTTGCAGTTATGTTAGTAGTAACCGCATTTTATAGCCAGTCTCAATACAAAAAGAAAAAATTAGCAACAGCATAATTTTCAAATCAGAAATATGAAGTTAAGTAATAAAACTAAAGTCTTAGAACAAGGAGAAATGACCTTTGCTGAGCGTATTTATCTTCCTGCAATTGTAGGTGGTATGGGTACGACTTTAAAACACTTCTTTTCTAAAAAAGTAACTATCCGTTATCCAGAGCAAAAGCGTTATTTAGGCCCTGTTTTTCGTGGACATCACATCTTGAAACGTGACGAACAAGGAGCAGAACGTTGTACCGCTTGTGGTTTATGTGCAGTTGCGTGTCCTGCGGAAGCAATTTCAATGGTAGCAGATGAGCGTAAAAAAGGCGAAGAGCATTTATATCGTGAAGAGAAATACGCAAGTGTTTACGAAATCAATATGCTTCGTTGTATTTTCTGTGGACTTTGTGAAGAAGCTTGTCCTAAACAAGCAATCTATTTACAACATGATAAAATGGTACCTGTTTTTGAAGACCGTTCTGAAGTAATTTTCGGGAAAGATAAATTGGTTGAGAAAATGGATAACCGTTATTTAAGAGAAGGCTGGAAGTAATTTTGAAGGTGTTGGGTTTTAGGATTTAGGTGTTAGTAATTGAACAAACGCTACTTTCTCTAAAAGTTATACCAATAGGCTTTCGTTTTAAAATTTGAAATAAATAAAAATTTAGGATTTAGCGTATTAAGGAAGGGTGCAAATCCCTAACCCCCAACCACTAACCCCTAATACCTTAAAAAGACATGAATTTTTGGTATTTTTTAACAGCTTTAACGCTTTTGAGTGCTTTAATGGTGGTTTTGTCTAAAAACCCAATCCATAGCGTTTTGTATTTAGTTTTCACATTTTTCTGTATTTCAGGACATTATGTGTTATTAAATGCACAGTTTTTGATGGCAGTAAATATTGTGGTTTACGCAGGAGCAATCATGGTATTATTCCTTTTCGTAATCATGATGATGGATTTGAGGAAAAATATGCCAGACTCCAAAAATACACTTACTAAATTAGCAGGAGCGATATTAGGAGGAACATTATTGGTAATTATGGTAGCGGCAACTCGTAAAATGGATTTGTCTGGAGATGCAACTATCGCTAATTATAGTTCACAAACAGGTATGGTTGAGAGTTTAGGTAAAATTTTATACCGTGACTACGTTTTACCATTTGAATTGGTTTCAGTCCTTTTCTTTGTAGCAATGGTTGGTGCAGTAATGTTAGGTAAAAGAGAAGCAGGAGAGAGAAATTTTTAAGAAGATATATTTTGATTTATTAAAAAGCCTTGTGAAATTAATTCACAAGGCTTTTTAAATTCTTCGCCCAGAAGGAATGATATATTTTAATGAAGTGGTTTTGTATAAAACTCTTTCTACATAGATTTAAACTCATTTCTAATGCTTCATTATTTTCCGAATGGTCTGTTTTTCCCCATTCGTTAACCGAATAAAATACGTCCCTGAACTCAAATTTTGAGTTGAAATAGTATTTGTAGTATTCGATTGAACATCCTGATTTATTAACAAATTACCCGATAAATCATAAAGGCTTACATGGAAAACACCTTTACTTTTTTTATTAAAAATTACGTTTAAATCATTTTGGGCTGGATTTGGAAAGACATTCAACTCAAATTCATCCGTTAATTCTTCATTAGCTAAAATCTTCTGAGTAAAATTTATCACGATGGAATCTGACACATTTGTACACCCAATTTTATCCTCTATTTTTATCTGATACGTTCCAGAGACCGTAGCTGTGAAAGTCGTAGTATTTGCTTTATCCAATGCCTTACCATCTTTGAGCCATTGATACTTCCAGTCATTATTTTGGGTTGCTAATAGCTTGACCTCCTCGGTGTAAATGGGAGAGCTTTTATCCACATTTAATGATACTTTTGGATTACAAAACGACCATAATTGTAACGATTTATTTTCCTCAGTAGCAATACAATAAGGCAACTGATTGATTTCAATAAACTGGTAAGGGTTTGAACTTTGAATGCCTTTTACCAAATCACCTATCATTTTTGTGCCTTCTGGCGTGCCGTCAGTTTCCCAAGGTTCATAACCATTCTTTTCGGTTTGACGAGAGAAATAGAGTTTATTGTTGATTTTGGGGAGATTTTGCCAACCATCATAAGTAAAATTCAGAGGTTGAGATAGAATATTTCCATCAGAGTCTTTTAATTTTTGAGTAGTTGAGATAGTGCCTTCCGTAGTCCATACTTCTGCTTGCAAGGTAGTCGCATTTGGCTTTCTAAAAAGTATTTTATTCCCAATTATTCCTAATTTCTCATCTTTACCCGTATAATGTGTACTGATATTACTTCCTTTTATTAATTGGATTGTACCATTTTTTGTACCATCGGTTTTAAAGAAGTTTATCCCATGTACCTCAGTATTAATAAACGAAAAGTAAAACTCACCAATATTTTTATCCGAAGAGTGGGCAATTTTGTAAATATCATAATAATAATCTTTTTCTAAACTGTTGTTTATAAGTTCTTGACTTCCATTTTGACTACCGTCTGATATAAATAAACTCCCATTTGAAACGAAATAATAAGCTTTATTTTGTTGTTCTTGACCGAAGTATGGATTTACTCTATTTCTAACGTTTACTCTATAAACCTCTCGTTGGATAAAATCATCTTGCATTACATAAAATATTTGATTGTCATTCTGAATTTGTTTGAACAAAATACCTTTATTCAAAACATCGATTGCTTTAAAAGTATCAAATTCAAAAAGGCTTGGAGAGCCAAAATAACCGTCTGTTCTATTCATTTGATAAACTTCTTCGAAAGTTAAATCGTTTTTAATTTCATAAAACCGAATTTTATTTTCGCTACTCACATTTCTGTACAGACCCGTTACATTAGAAATCAAAAGAACCCTTCCATTTATTTCCCAAATTTTAGTGTCTATTTTTAAATTATCGTCACGGTTTGTACTGTTGTAAGAAAACACTTTTTTAGTTGTATTACCATCTATTTGCCAGAAATTAAATTGAGTTGTATAATAGCTAAAATTAGTATTATCTATTCCAGATGATTGTAAACTCTCTAACAGGATAGTTTTATTTTTTACCGTAAAAACATCAGCAATTGTTTGTATCCCGACAAGTTCAGTTGTTGTATTACCATCTGTAACGTAGCTTTTATTGTTTTTTCGAGAGACAAAATAAATCTTGTTATTTACTTGTTTTACCATTACGCACTTTTGTGAATTTGGAATGGTATCTATTTTCTGAGTAGTTACATTAAATTTAAGTAAATATGACCCTTCACCATCAGAATTATAAAAATATGGCGAAAAAGGAGTAGCATTTGCAAAAATTAATTCCTTATCTGAAATGGTTAAAATACCCACATTTCCATTTATGAATTTTGTATTTTCAATAGTCAAATCAGTAGTAAATAACATAAAGGGATAGATTTTTACAGATAAGAGACTTGGATTAATTTGTTTAATCTCACCACCAAAAGTGCCATTAATTCCACTACCCATAGAAAATGTTGATTTATTCTTTACAAGTAATTTAATATCCTCATTTTTTAAATTAATGACGTAAAGAAAAGTGGAGTCGTTTGAGTCAGAAGTCGCATTTTGAGTAGTGATTAAAATACCTAAGCGTTCATTAATAGATTGAAAAACAACAGCTCTTAATTGAGAAGTACTGTAATTCTTAACCAACAATTTCAAATCCTTCGTCCCAGCCTTGGTTCCATCCGAAACCCCAAGCATAATTCCCTGTTCACCACTATATACTTGGACTAATTTGCCATTGAAAGTAGTGGTATAAACCTTTGGCGTTGAGATTCCTGTGGTATTGATGTTTTTTAATAACTTTACATTATCTGTTTGACTATCAAATAAATACAATTCTCTATCCGTAATTTTGGATGGGTCAGGGTCACTCATTAAAAAATTATCTGTATCAGCAATATTTACATAGTTACGGTTTGAAATTCCGTAGTAGATTTCAATCGCAGTAAATTTAAAATCAACTATTTTTTCATTCGAAATATCTAAAATTTTCATTCCATAGGGTTCATTTGTTGCAGATACAAAAACTTTGTTTTTCGTAAATTCGGAGACATTTCTGAAAGAAGAATAAGCTGTATAATTCGAAATCGAACTGAAAGAAGGTATTTTAAAATCTTTCACTAATTTATTATCAGAAAGCCTAATTCCCTTCACGTTGAGGTCTTTCCAATTGTTTTCATTTCTAAAACTGTACAGTATATCATTCTTAGCATCATAAGATGTTACTACATACTCTTCATACGTACCACTCGGAAGACTTAGCACATCCTCAAGCACGGTATTACCCGTAGGTAAAAACTTATCACTTTGCAAGTAATATACTTTATTGCTTACGGTAAGATATAACTTCTGATTGGTAGAATATAGCGACTGGACGTTGAGATTAGAATTTTTATTACCCACAAATAAAGTATCCAAAATGCCCGTTTTTGTATTCATCCGAAACACTTTATTGTTATGAGTTGCGAACATATCACCATCCCACAAGGTAGTGTTTCGGAATCCATCTTGAAAATACAATGTAGGCGTTTTGACCTTCACTTTGGCATCTTTCATATCCACTGAAATCATGAAGAAATATCTTTCGGGGCTTTCACTGCCGTACATTCCTAATGTTAGTACAGAACCACTTCTTAAAATTGGACTCGCTCTTCCCACCACTGATATGGTATCTACTTTGTTTGCTTTACGGTATATAATCATTTTGCCAAGTAGAGTAGTTTCATATTCTACCAATTCATCCCCCGTATGAAAAAGTGTTCCTTTCACCTCATTCTGATAGATTTTTGTCCCTTTTTCAGTTCCATCAGTAACCCAAATTTTTGGTTTTTCGTTGGGGTTGTCAGAGGCTACAAAATAAAGTGTTCCATCTTCAAGCGGAGCTACATTATTCACAAAGTTATAATTAGTGTAGTTATAAAAATTAGCGGGTTCAACTAATCCACTATTCTCACCTACCATAATATCCTTCACCAATTTAGTAGATTCCGAAGTGCCTTCCGTAACCCAAAGTTCACGCCCGTATTCAGGCGTAGTGGCTACGAAATAGATTTTTTTGCCTGCTTTTACAAAATTTTGAGGATTGGAACTCATATCTTTTTGATATTTCCAATCGCTGATTGTTTGTTGTGCATAAGTTGAGAATATGCAGAAACTGAGTAATATCGTAATTACCTTATTCATGATTTTAAAGTTTTAGTATTACTATTACAGACGGTTCGGACTAAAATACAGTTGCATAGGATTTTGAGATTTAGAATTCATGATTAAAGAGAGAATACGTGTAAACAAAAAAAGCCCCGTAAAAATTAATTTACGAGGCTTTTCAATATATTTATTCAAAGACTATTCTACCGTTCCTAATTGAACTGTATTTGTTTTCAAATCTTGATTTGATGGAACGCTCAAAGTAGTTACAAAAGTATCTCCTTTTGTTAATAACCCTTTAGATTTCAAAATTTCGGTCATTCCTTTTACAGTTGCTTCAACGTCTTTTCCTAAAGATTCATAATAGAATACATTTGCACCCCACAATAAACCCATTTCAGTTTTTACGGCTTTGTTTGAAGTGAAAACATAAAGATTAGCTTTTGGACGGTGTGCCGACAAACGGAAGGCTGTATATCCACTGTTTGTGATACATAAAATTGCTTTTGCTTCTGTATCACGAGCCAAACGGCAAGCACCTGCAATCATACGGTCGTTAAGAGGGAATTTTGAACCGCTATTGCTTAATGAGTGATTTTTGAAGTAAATAGAGGCTTCGTCACCTTTCACAATTTTGATTTCATTTTGTTGTTCTTCAACAACTTCCTGAATGTGAGCCATTGTTTCAACAGCTTTTAATGGATAAGCACCCGAAGCAGATTCACCGCTCAACATCGTTGCAGAAGCACCTTGAAGTACCGCATTGGCAACGTCAGAAGTTTCAGCACGTGTTGGAACAGGATTACTAATCATTGATTCCAACATTTGAGTTGCCACAATAACAGGCTTACCTGCCAAAGTACATTTCTCAACCATTAATTTCTGTAAATGTGGAACTCTCGCACCGTCAATCTCAACACCTAAGTCACCACGAGCAACCATAATTGCGTCAGTAGCTTCAATAATTTCGTCTAAATTATCAATAGCGAAAGGCGTTTCAATTTTAGCGATAACCTTCGTGGCTTTACCATAGGCTTTAATTCTATCTTTAATATCATGAATATCAGCCGCAGTACGAACAAACGAAAGTGCAATCCAGTCAACACCATTATCTAAACCGAAATATAAATCTTTAATATCTTTTTCAGTCAAACATGGCAATGAAACCTTTGTTCCTGGTAAGTTGATACCTTTTTTAGATTTCAAAATTCCTCCGTAAACAACTTCAGTAATTACTTCTTTCTTCTCTTTGTCAATGGCTAATACCTTAACTTCCAAATTACCATCATCCATCAAAATTCTCTCGCCAACAGTTACATCCAAATACATAGAAGTATAAGTTGTACCTACACGCTCAGAAGTTCCCATTAAGGTTTCATCCATCACGAAAGTAAGCAAGTTACCCGCTTTAATTTCAACACCATTATTTTCAACTAATTGTGTACGGATTTTTGGACCTTGTAAATCTTGAAGAACTGAAAGATTTGTATCTAATTCCTCAGAAATTTCTCTGACAGTTTTAAGTCTTTTTAGGTGGTCTTCGTGTGTACCATGAGAAAAGTTCAGACGGAAAATATTTACACCCGCTTTGGCGAAATTGGTCAACATTTCTTTGGACTCAGAAGCTGGACCAACAGTGGCTACAATTTTGGTTTTTCTTTGAAAAGACATATTTTGGTTACAGTTATTTCTACTCATATCATTCGATACTGTAAAAATACATTATCCATTTAATACTTGGAATTAAAATGGACTGTTTTCTTACAAAAGTTCAATTTTAAAGTAAAAAATATAATTATTTGATTAAAAAAAAGGAATAATCAGGGTTGTTGGTTTGTGAATGGTATGTAACTTTAGAAAACTGGAAGCATTTTTGTTCTTACGGTTTGAAATAAATTTTTTAAATAAAGAAAGATAATGTTATTTTGTATTATATCTAATGCTACAATAGATAAAATATGAGTAAACGAGATTGGTCAATTTTAGGAATTTTTACACTTATTGCTACCGTAATTTTTTTGATAATATTTTTTGTTAGTTTTTGTCCCGATGATAGAACTCCTATTAATATAATTTCAATAATAGGTACTTTAATAACAATTATTGCATTAGGGTTTTCAATACACCAACAAATCCAGATAAAGAAAACTTCTGAATTAATTGAAGAAAATTCAAAAAACTATCAAGATAGTATAAGAAGTAGTCTTTATAGTTGGAATATTACAAGAGCAATCGCATTGAGTGAAAAGTTAGAAGACTTGTTGATGAAAGATGAGAACATTACAACAGTAATATTTATTGTCAAAGAAATCTAAGTACGTGTCAAAAGTTGTAAGTAATGTTTAATTATCTGACTATCAAAGGTTAATGCTTTTATTAGGTGGTCTAATCCATACCTAAAAATGCTAAAAGCTCTTCTTTGATGGGCTAAAATAGGGATTGTTTTTTGTTGATTTTCATAATCACCAATCAAATACACCCAAACAAAAGCAATGGCAATAACTGCTAATAGTTTTTCGAGGCGTTTTTGGTCTTTCAAGTGAGTATCTTCTATATTAAAACCAGCGGTTTTAATGGCTTTAAAAAAACACTCAATAGTCCATCTTTTAGCATATACTTGCATAGCCTGTGAATTGTACT
>NZ_QGGO01000048.1 GCF_003148625.1 Arcicella aurantiaca
CTTAGAAAATACGCACCTAAAATCAAGCGAAAAAATTAAAAAGCTAATCGTTTTTGTTAGTATAGCAGTTGGAATATGTACGAATATTGGAAAACATCATCATAAAAAAGTAAAAAAAATCAGAATTAAAAAACATGGGTATAAATCCAATAGTTTTTTCCGAAAAGGGCTTGATATTTTGAGAGAAGGTTTCAGAAATATCAATCAAGGATTTATAAAAATCTGGGATGAATTTTTAAATAAATTTACTCGGTGGATTCAAATACAACTATTTCATTATCAATACGTAACAAAAATCATCGGGTAGAGTATAGAGAGCTTTATCCTATTACGAAATAATCCCACTTAGCACCTTAATTAACGATGAATTATAGAAACGAATTTGAATTACAAAAAGTCGTCAAAGCTCTCAATGATGGAAATGTTGATTACATGATTTTTGGAAATTATGCCATGAAAACCTATGATGCAGCCAAAAAAGTTGATGCTTTGTATGTATGGGTTAATCCAGAAAAAGAGAATTTATTGAAGTTGGATAAGGCTTTAACGGAGGCGAACATTTTGCATGGTCAAATTAATGCGGATAAAATTGTTACTTCGTCCATTGAAAATCCAATGAAAGCCGAATCCATTAGTTTTGCCATTAATACCAAAACGGGATTAAAAACTGTTTTCACCAATACGCCTTATGGTTTAAAAACTTCCGATTTTAAAGCCTATTACGATAAAGTTGAATTGGTTACCTCTCCTGCTTTCCAAAGCATAGACCATGATAAAATTGTTTTAAACGGAAAGCTGAAACACAAACAATTAAATACTGACGGGCTTTCAAAAAATGCTCGGATTGCGGTAAAATATGGGCAATACTCCCAAAATGACCAAATTTTATTACAAGAAACGCTCGAAAAACAAGGGTTTAGTAATCAGCCGAGTCTTGATAAAACGCCTTTTGCTGATTATAACAAAGCCATCGATAAATTGGATTTTGAATCAGTATTGGAAGACTACGGTTTTTCTGAACGAGCTGATAAGACTTCTAAACAGTGGAGAGTATGGCAAAATGAAGATGCCAAATTGGCAGTTTTAAATGGTCAAAAAGGAGGTGTTAGCGTAAAGTTTGGTTTTGATTTAACGGGAGCATTATCGTCTCGGAGGTCAAATTCATATCGTGGAGAACTCTTTGATGTCGTTCAGTTAATTGACTTCATGGAAGGCGGAAATTTAAGAGCTAAAAATGAGAAGATTAATTACTTAATGGGAGATTCCAATTTTATACTCAAATCGGAAAACCATAAAGTCACTAAACCGATGCGTACTATCAAATTGGACGATTTGAATGATAAAGTAGTGGCAAGATTGAGAGAGGTAAATTTGATTGAAGAGCATACGCTTAAACCTCTTGACAAGACCTCAATTAAGACTCTTGAAAACAGGGATGTTAGCGAAAAAACGATTAAAGATTCCATTTTTCATAATCAAATTATTGCAGGAACACGAGCATTTAAGGATAATCCGAATAGTAAAAAAGACTACGCTACTTTTCCGATTAGTAACCAAAATCGTCAAATTATTTCTATCCTTCAAAGGCGAACAGGCTTCAAACCCGATAAAGAAAACCCTACGGTGTTAAAACCGATTAATGAAAAATGGTTTTCGGATGCTACTCGCACAGGTGGTCTATGGAAGTCTAACCTTTATTTTGAAAGTCAAAAAGATATTCAGAATGAGAAGGGTGAAATCATTATTCCGCAAGGTACTTTAGTGAACGTTTCTCGAAATACTGAAAATAATCAAGACGTTCAAATGGTGGGTAAAAGTGAAATCCTATCTATTTCAAAGGAACAATTAACACATTTGAAATTAGTGGAAGCCAATCAAATTCACATTTTTGAAGATGCTTTGGACGCTATTTCTTATCATCAATTAGTGCCTACCAATGATGTCAAGAGAATATATCTGGCTACATCTGGACAGCCGACCACTCCCCAAGTTGAGCATATTAAAAATGTATTAAGTTATAATCCACAGGCTCAATTGGTGATTAATCCTGATAATGACCCTCCAGGTTATCGTTTTGGTATTAATCACCTTAATATCAAACATCCGAGGTTTGATGAAAGGTATGATGTGAATGTAAACGTAAAAGCTCAAATTCCTTTGGATGTAACAGCCGTTAAGGACACAAAAGATTTAGAGAAATCATTGCCCGAAGATAAACGAAATCTATCAAAAAAATATACCAACCGTTTAGAGTTAGAAATTAATGCTCCCTTTGGAGAAGGACACCCCTATCGTAATCAAAAAGAAGCAGAAAAAGCAATCAATCATAAGATTGAAAAATTGATGAAAACAATTAATGGTGAAATTGATAGGAAGGATTTAGCGGAAGAAAAAACGGAGTTAAATAATGATAAAATTGGTAAAATTGAAAGGTCACAGGTTTTGTTAAATTCGGAAGGGATAGGAGTTGTTAGCAAAATAGATTTGTCATTGCCCAACGATAAAGAGTTTCTCCGAAAAACGATTAATGGGGTAAAAGACTTAATTAATGACCAGCAAATGCAACCCATTTACCGAGTGGATGCCCTCAAATATGAGAAGGATTTTAATGAACTTTTAGCCAATCGTAAAGGAAGACCTTTGGAGCATTCTGATTATTCCAAAACACCTAAGCCAATTGAAAAGTTGGATGTCAGTAAAGTAATGATTCAAATGGAAGCGAGTAGAATCCAAGCCGAGAAGCAACAAAAGGAGTTGGTTGCTAAAATGGAAAAAGCTGGTGTTGGTAGTTTCGTAAAACCTGTGGTGAAAGAAAAGCAGGAGACGGTTACAAAATCAAAAGTTCAACAGCAACAAATGTTAAAATAAATTCACATTTCTAAAACTATAAATTCAATATTTGTATGAAACTTAACTTAAAATACGCAATATTATTTTTAATTTCTTTTAATTCTACTACCTACGCTCAAGATGCTTTGAGTAATAAGGAAATTATTAATTTACAGGCTTCAAAAATATCACAAGATATTATTTTAGCTAAAATTAATTCAACAAAATGTCAATTTGATTTGACCGCTCAGGGTTTAATTGAACTGAGAGCAGGAAAGGTGTCGGACAGAGTTGTCAAGTCAATGTTTATTGCATCGCCGCCAACAGAAATTATTACGAACGAAGAGGTCATTAAATTATCCAATTCAGACGTTTCAACTACGATTTTGAAAGAAAAAATCAATAAAACTGCTCATAAATTTGATGTTGACCCCAATGATTTAATTAAGTTGAAATCCGCTAAAGTTTCTGATTCTGTTGTAAAAGAAATGATACTCAATCCAAAACAAGGAGTTACCACTCCAATTAACACGAAAGCAACCATTCCTGTCGGTACGACCAATGTACAACCAGACCCCTCTATATCATCAGTTTCACAATCAAGCAACAATTCTCAGAAAAAGTCAAACAACGACATCATTGTTACCACTGTTTACGAAGAAGTAAAAAATCTAAAAAGAATTGGTGATATTTCAGCGAGTGCTTCAAAGGTTTTTGGAAAGCAAGAAAAACTGAAAAACGAATGCTGCCCTCATGGTATTTAGTAAATATCCAGACTTAGAAATTATGGTTAGACCTTTTATGGTAGCTGTGGAATCTGGAGCAGGACAACAATTAGCAGGGCAGATTGCTTCGGCTCAGATTGCGATTTCAAAGCTCTCCTCTCCTACCGTCTATTGGGTTATGACTGGTGATGAATTTACATTAGATATTAATAATCCGCTTACTCCTAAAATACTTTGTTGTGGCAATAACCCTGAACGTATAGCCATTTACGGAACCATATTTTCCCTTTATACTTCACGGCTAATTAAGTTAATTAATAAACAAGGAAAACGACATTCAGCCTTATTTTGGGACGAATTACCAACCATGTTTATCAAGGGCTTAGATTTATTGATTGCCACAGCTCGTAGTAACCGAGTAGCCACTTGGTTAGGGATTCAAGATTTCTCTCAGTTGTACAAGGATTATGGTAAAGAAGAAGCGGACGTAATATTAGGCATTCAAGGAAATGTATTTTCAGGACAAGTGGTTTACGAAACCGCTAATAAATTAAGTGAAAGATTTGGTAGAACAAACCAAGAAAAAGAATCCATTACTTTTTCTCAAAATGATACCTCAGTACAAGTATCACAAGAATTACAAAACGTAATACCTGCCTCAAAGATTTCAGAACTGGAGCAAGGGCAATTTGTAGGTATTGCATCTGGAAGTTATGGCGAAGAGACAAATTTTAAAAAATTCAATGCCAATATCCTACTCGACCCCAATATTGGAAATGCCGATGAACATCTTCCAAAAATAAAGGATTTTAAAACTTTGGCTGCATCAATGGGAATTGAGATTAATTCTGCTGAAGAATTAGAAAAATTTAAAGAAGATATAGTTCGAAATAATTTCTTAACAATCAAAAAAGAGGTCACGGATTTAATTGACTATGAACAAAATATGCTTTTAACACAAACTGAATTAGATTTTGTCAATAAAAAAATAGGAGAATAGATACCGATGTAAGCAACCAATAATAAAATACTGGTCGCTTACATCATAAAATGAAGATACTAAACTAAATGTAAGCATTTATCAAGCAATGTTTTTTCAAAAAATATATCCATAAATGAAATATTATATTGATTGAAAAATGCCATTAGTTTTAGTATAGTGTCTGAATTTCCTCTTACTTTTTTAAGAATATTCAGTTCTTGATGCGTCATACCTGTAAATTCCAGTATTGCTTCATTCTGCATTTTTTGCTTGAATGTGGGCTTTGACGGAATTTCAGTATTGGGGTATCTTTCCAGATATAATTTCCAAATAATTTCACAAATGTTATCGTGAATTTGGGTGAGATAAAACACTTTAACTTGATCTTTATTGAGTATTTGGTAATAGTTTGTTAGTTCTTCGTTCGTTTGACGGTTCATCTTAATTAGTGTTGGTTTTATATTGTTTTTTCTTATGTTTTTAGTAAGGCATAAATTAAGCCATTACTGTATTTTAATATATGTATATATTAAATATTTATATTTGTGTATTTTTATAAAATATAAACATTTGTATATTTAGTATAAATATAAATGTTAAATATTATATTTCAATATAAATGTACATTTCGGTGTATTTAGGCAATGAGTACAAATCATGAAAATTTAGATAATTCTACACAAGAGGTAGATAGTCGAATCGTAGAAAATTTAAGCCCAAGTCTTATCATAGCCCCAACGGATGAAATTATTATTGAAGCATTAAAGGCTAAATCTAATGTAATGATTGGTGTAGTGTCTGAAAACGTGCAAGAACATCAATTGTCAATTGCTGAAAATAAAAGACAGAAAATAGACATTTTAACCGATAATTCTACTTCAAATGATTGGCTTGCCAATTTTACTAATGTTGCTATGGATAATAGTATGGAAGCAGTTAAAGGAGATTTAATGGCTCTGAGTATTTTATCAAATAGAAATTATTCAGAACAATTATTACAAGGGAAATCAATCATTTATCAAGGTGTGCAGACCGATGCTGCTGGAAAACCCAAAGCATTTATGGGTTTGAAAATGTTACAACTTACCCGTGATATTAAAAATAATACGCCTGTACTCACGTTGAATACTCCACAAAGATATGATTTTCGGGCAAATGACAATGAATTAACTCCTCAAAAACGGCTCACCGCTACCCTACATTTTGATGTAACGAATGAAATAGTGGATAAACTCGCAAAATCCTTTGGCGTGAAAAAGGATTTCTCTCATGATAAAGACTTTGAAACACTCTTTTTGCTCAGTGATAAAGAAGGACAATCACAAGTTTTACATAAATTAAGTGATAAAGAAGCCTTTATTGCCATGAACGCAATACAGAGAATTGGGCATAAACACCTTTTGAATGACAATCAGCGAAGAGAGTTTTACCAAGAATTAGAAAAAGATGGCTTTGTTGGATTTTCTCATGAGGTAAGCACTAAAGTTGGGAAGGATATTTTTCTGGAATCCAAAACCTTTCCTATGGAAAATGTGCCTACAAAATATAAAGGTGTAAAATTAACGCCGTTACAATCATTTCAGTTAGCCAAAGGAAATTCTGTAAGTATTGAGGGAATAAAAGATGATAAGGTAGAAGGCATTTACACCGCTAACGTGAAATTAGATGTATTCAACGGGAAAAATATCGAACATGACCGAAAAGTGTCAACAGAGAAATTAGATAAATCAATTGGAATGAATGCAGTCGTTGAAAAAGTTGTGAATAAGGAAACTACTATCACTCAACCTAAGTTGAATCTGGGAATGTAAATGGGTATCCTTGTTAGTCGTCAAACCTCTGTAAGATTTCTAACAAGGGTGCTTTTATTTAGCGTAATAAAATTGGAGGAAAATATCACAATCTCTACAATTCCCATGAACCTTTTTTTGTACAATAATGAAGAAGATTTTGTGTTTTGAATGACTTTAGTGTATCTACGACTAATTGATTCATCTTTGATTCAACATTTTCCTCAACCCATAAAAAGTTCGTTCCAATAACCTCATATCTTCCGTAATAATCTCTAATGAACCTTGCATTTCAGCTCGAAATGGTAAGGTTTTATAATAATTTGTAAGTAAACCTTTTTCTAATTTAATCTTCATCCGATATTGGCTTCCCGTGGGCGTAGGCTCAATTTCTTGAATATTGCCAGACAAACTACCATATTCTTCAAAAGGATAATTGACCAATTTGATAATTACTTTTTGACCAACTTTGACTTTCCCAAAACTTTGAGCCGAGACAACTGATAATCCTATAATCGGCTGATTTTGTAGTAAAACGGCAAATAGCGTATCACCTGTACGAATCACCTGGTTTTCGGTCAGGTTTTGCAAGAAACTTAATTTACCGTCCGATGGGGAAGTAATCACATAATTCTGTTGCCAATTTGCCAAAAGATTATCAATGTTTTGAATAGATTGAAGAATATTGTCTCGGTAAGTTCGTGTTTTTTGGACAAACTCAAAATCTAATTCTGCTAATTGCTTTTGCCTTTCCGAAAGCGTTAAGCTATTTTCTACTAATGACTTAGCATACGTTTCTTTTTCTTTTTTCTTTTGGATAAAAGTATTTTCAAGATTCAAATATTCTAATTTCCCGTAAACTTTATCTTGGTATAATTTCTTATCAGCTTGATATTTTATTTCAGCATTTCCGAATTCTTCATTGTTCAAATCAACTTGTCTTTCGTTGATAACAATCATCTTTTTGTAGTCAGCAATCTGTTGTTCCAAAATTCTTCGTCTTTGTTGATAAATGGCATCGTCCATCAAACGTTCTGATTCTTGATAATTTTTCAACAAACTATTATATTCATTTTGCAAATCGCCAAATGTGAGGGCATTAGAAGGAAAAGAAACTTTTGAGGATGTATTTTGAAGATAATTTTTGAGTTGTTGTGAGAGCGTTTGCAAAACCGAAAGGTTCTCTAAACGAGTCGTATTTTCAATTTCCGCTAAAAAATCTCCTTGTTTAACTAATTGATTAGGTTTCACTAAAAGTTTTTGCAAACGCCCAGATGAACGTGGAATGACCTTAAATGGTGATTTTTCGGTTGTAATCATCACTCCTCCTTTAATGATTTCTGGATATTTGATGTACCAAGAAGCTATCAAACCTAAAACACCCAAAAAGAAAATAACAGTCAGTCCATATCGGATGATGCCCGCAGGACGATTACTCAAAATCTCATTGACTTCCTCTGACCGCAATTCAAGATTGGGTCGTGGGCTTACGGGAGTTACGCCAAAAGAACCTTTCAAAGTCTCAGGTTTTGAGCCGTTTAGATAAACTTTATTTTCAATATCTTTTATCATTTTGAGTTATAAGTAAATGCTACTAAATCCGCAGTCGAAAATCAAAAATCCGTAATCCATCAATTCCCTAATTCCAACTGATTTTTTACTAAATCAAAATACTCTCCACGCTTAACCGTCAAGCTTTCATGTGTCCCTGTTTCAATGATTTCTCCTTTATGAAGTACAACAATTTGGTCTGCATTTTTTACGGTGCTGAGTCGGTGGGCTACTACAATAACCGTTCTGCCGTGGAAAAATGCTGACAAATTTTCTAAGATTTTCTTTTCATTATTGGCATCCAAAGCGTTGGTTGCTTCATCGAAAAACAAATAGTCTGGGTCTTTATAAACGGCTCTGGCGATTAATAGACGCTGTTTTTGTCCTTGACTGATTCCATTTCCTTCTGAGCCAATTTTGGTATTAAACCCCAAGGGCAAACTTTCAATAAACTCCATAATATTTGCCACCTCGCAAGCGTGATAGAGTTTTTCGATGTTTGGGTTCTCGTCTCCCAATGCAATATTTCGTGCAATGGTATCAGAAAAAATAAAACTATCCTGCATCACTACACCACATTTTCCACGCCATTGATTTGCCCTAAAACTATCAAAAGGTGTATTACCAACTTTTATATCGCCCTTCAAATCATAAAATTTGAGCAATAATTTTAATAAAGTCGTTTTGCCACTTCCACTCATGCCCACGATGGCAGTAACTTTTCCTTGCGGAATTTCTAAATTTATGTCCTTCAAAACAGGCTCATTTCCAGCCCCTGGGTACGTGAAGCTAATATTTTTGAGTGAAATACCTGCTCCTTGATAACCTGTATGAATCGATGCTTTTGTCTGATTTTCCTTTTCTTCATCATCCAATTCATGGATTTCATTCAACCTTTCCAAACTGATCTTAGCACTTTGAGCCGACTGAACAAACCGAATCAATGACTCAATTGGAGCATTTAATTGCCCGATGATGTACTGCACCGCCAACATCGTTCCCAAGGTCAATTGACCGTCCACTACAGCTTTGGCAGTGAAGAATGTTATCAAAATATTTTTGCCTTCATTCAAGAAAAACGCTCCTGCCTGTTGATATTGATTGAGAGCCAAGCCTTTGGTTTGGAACTGAAACATCTTGGTCTGGATGCGTTCCCACTCCCAACGTTTGAGGTGTTCGGCATTGGCTAATTTGATTTCCTGCATTCCTTGAATCAACTGGACTAACGAACCCTGATTTTTGGCAGATACATCAAACATCTTGAAATCTAATTTACGTCTTTCTTTCAAGAATAGTATCACCCAAAAGGCGTACAGGATTGAACCAACCATGAAAATCGTAAAAATAGTCATGCTATACATTCCTAAAACACTGCCAAAAATCAGGAGATTTACTAAGGAGAAAAGCGTACTGAGGGTTTGTCCTGTCAAAAACTGTTCGATACGGCTATGGTCGCCGATGCGTTGCATGATGTCGCCAAACATTTTTGTATCGAAAAACGACATCGGTAATTTCATCAGTTTTATCAAAAAATCGGAGAGAATCGACAAATTGATACGAATACTGATGTGGAGCAAAATCCAAGAACGAATAAATTCTACAACCGTTCTACTCGCAAAAAGCATCAATTGAGCCGCCAACATCACATAAATAAAGTTGAGATTACGAGTCTGGATGCCCACATCTACGATAGACTGCGTAAGGAAGGGGAGTACCAACTGCAAGCCACTCCCCACCACCAACCCCACCACCAACTGGAAAAGTAATTTTTTGTATGACCAAAGGTATTTGAGGATATACGAAAAATCTAAACCCGATTTTTTATCATCTTCTTGCTCAAAAAAGGCGGGAGTAGTTTCTATAAGAAGAGCCACACCTACGGGTTTGCCCTCTTCTTGGGAAGTAGCCCAATGCTCACAAAAATCAGCTTCAGACATTTTGCGGATGCCTTTACCTGGGTCTGCCAAGAGAGCCGAGCCTTTTTTTGCTTCTACCAACACTACAAAATGATTTTGTTGCCAGTGAATAATACAGGGAAGTGTAGCATCTTTGACTAATTTCTCAAAGTGAACTTTTACTGCCAACGTTCTAAAACCCACACTTTCAGCAGCTTCGGCAATACCCAATAATGTAACACCCTCCCGACTAAACCCCGAAGCATTGCGTAGTTTTTGAAGATTGAGGTTACGCCCATGAAATTTGGCTATCATACGCAGACAGGTAGGTCCGCAATCCATTTGATCAAGTTGTTGATAGAAAGGGAATTTGGGCATGGAGTGGGTTAGAGAAGGTTTTAAAATCAAAATGGGAGTATAATGTATTAATTTTCAATGAATTGCAATATAGGGGTCATGCTAACACCTCATTATTTACAAATCCAATAAATTGATTAAAAGGCTCCATAAACATTGCAGATTTCATTAAATCACCACAAAAATGTAAATGGATAGGATAAGTATTTGTACTAATATTTTTAATAGTTATACCATCATTCATCATAAATTCACTTAAAATTGTATCAATTGAATTTATAATCATTTTTTCTCTTTCCTTAATATTGCTGACAATTGCATATTTGTACCCTGATTCTATTGAATTTGGAATAGTTTGGAATAATTCACAATTAATATCAAGTTTTATGTTTAAATCTTTCTCTTTCAAAAAGACTTGTGTCCACAGATATTGATTACTCCACTTGTACTGATTAGATACAATATTCTCATTTTCAGAGTTCAACACACTAACTTTTTCAAGTAATTCTAAAATGTCAGACACTTTTCCAATGATACCGCCAGAATTTAAAAAACGGTATTGCGTTCTAACTAATGGATATAAATTTGTCAAACTTGAGTCTGGACTGCAATACTTTTCAGTAGAAATAACGATACCCGATTCTGGGGAAACTAATTCGTATCTTTTTAATATTTGTTTTTCTCCACCAATAAATATGGTATCATATCCATCGGTAAATAATATGATTTCGTTTTTAGGTAAAGTGAGAAGGTAACTCTTTAAATAAAGGTCTTTATTTCTGTGTGTGCTCCATTCACTTGTATGTAAAAGCGTAATCAAATCAAGATTATGATAAGTACATGATGCTTTCAAAGCATATTTATAGCCTATATCTTCTTCGTCTGAAATACAAGTTATTATTTTCATTTTACGATACTTTTATAACAATTTATAGCCAGGTACCAGCAAAAAGATGTATTGCTTTGGCATTTTTTAGTTTTTCTGAATAAATAACATTGCTACCTCCCAAATAATAATCTTTTGCTTCCTTTGAATCTAACGGACATACAATTTCGGATTCAATTAAACTGATGGAGTTTTTATTCTGATATTCATGATAAAATTGATTCAAGGCAATTGGTCCAGTTGTACTCATTACATATCGGTATTTATCATCTTTATCAATATCAATTAGAGGAATATTTACCTTAATTAATTCAGTAAATTCAATTAAAAATGGATGTTCAGGAATTGAAGCCATGAAACAATTTCCTAAAAAATAGGATGATTGATGAAATTTGGCATACTTTTCTGGTTCAAGCCCAAAAGCTATTTCCTGATTTTCTAAAATAGAATCTATTTTATGTAAACATTCGTAGTCAGCATCTACATATATTCCTCCATATTTTATTAGTATCAAATATCTCAATAAATCAAACCTCTGTACATTATACGTGAGTTGTTCATAAAACGGTAACCAATTTGAGAAGTTCTCTTCTAAAAAAGACTGTGCATTATCTTTATCCCATAAAATATGTTTGTACTCAGGATTTTTTGTTTTCCATGTATCAGTTAATTTTATAAAAAATTGAGTCATAGAAGGCTTATCAAGCCATATTTGATGAATTATTTTAGGAATTTTCATTATTTATTTTTGAAATTTGACTTATTCTTGATTTGAAAATCCAGTTCAAGGCTCTATTTAGATAATAATTTTGCAAAAGTTGCTCCCAACTCTTTACTTTCAGCACTTGGAGCATTTGCAAAAGCCAATACACCTTTTCTATCAAAAATCATATACCTCGGAATAGCACTTACATTTTGCTTTTTCAGAAAATTAGAAGTTTCCGAATTTACGATTAAATAACTTTCTGAATAATTATGCAATTTCTCATCAACTATTGCTTTTTGCCAAGGGTCTATGGTACTATCCATTGATAAATACACAAACACAACATCTTTATTTTTATCTTTAATTTTAATTGAAAATGGTAAGGCTTTACGACATGGAGCACACCAACTTGCCCAAAAATCTACATAAATTAATTTACCTGCATGACGTTTTTTTAAATCATCAAAAGTTATTTGTTTCTTATGAGAAGTCATTAAAACCAAAGAATTTGTCTCATTTTTCTTATCATTAAACTTTAATGAATATTTGTTTCTAATATGACCTACGTAAATAGTATCAACAACATCTTTTTCAAAACGAGCAAAATATTCTAAAAAATCTTTGTTTGAGAATGACTTTGCAATGCGGTCTATTTCTCGAGTTAGTAAATATTTTTTATCATCGTTTTTTGTGAAAGTATTTTTGACAATCCTATCGTAAACTTCTCGATAATCTTTATTTAGTCCATCACCAGAAAAATGTTTTTTTGCTTCTTTTGATATAAAAAAATCTATTCCTTTGCTAAGAAAAAATCTGTAACTAATATTATTCCCTTTACTTTGATAATTTGCAATTATTTTTTTAAAATCTTCAAATTTTAATTCACTGTTGCTTATCGAAAAAGATAATTTTTGAAAAAGTAACCTATCTGAGAAATAATTAAATGTTTCATTAGAAATTAAATCCTCTTTAAAAAGGGAGTCTAACAATGAAGTTTCTTTTTTGAAGTTTTTTAAAGCTAAAATATAATTATCCGCTTTTATTTTGGAATCTATTTCTTTTAATTCCTTCATTAAGTCTTTATGTGGTAGTTTTCTTATATCATATCCTAAAAATGGTTCATTATATAACTCAATCGGTGATAATAACCCGATATTGTTATTTTTTCTCAAAAGACTATCATAATTGTTATCAAATAATCTGCAATTTCTATTCTTTATATTTATCGATATAGAACCTTCATTTGGAGAAAATTTTATTTCTGCAATGTCACCATTTTGAAATACATATTCATTTACGCTTATTGGATTATAACGATATTTAAGTATCAAAAAATTACTATTAGTGTTAATGATAATCGTATCTTTTTTATTAAATAATAGAGGTTCTTCGTATTCAGATGTTAATATAGATAAAGGGTTTGTATTGTTTTCAATTGTTTGACCGTTTGGTAAAATTATATTTTTCGAATCAATGGGAGTATTTTCAAATACCAATATAATTTTACCTATTTTTCTATCATTTATGATATTTTTTTTTTGCGATTCACAACTCACAATTGTTGTTATTAAAGAAATAACTATTAATAGGATTATTTTCATGATTATCGTAACAAATTTTAAGGAGTTGAAATTTACACGACCCAAAAGTATCAAGTCGTGTAAATTATTAAAATTTAAAACTAACTTTTCCACGTTGTGGTATGTCCACAACTTGCACAGCAGTAATGCAATCCTGTATTTCTTGCGTGAGCAGCAGCATCTTTCTCTGTATAACCTGAAACACTTCCACCTGATGCAGTTTCAACAGAACATCCACCAGTTACTTTTTTCATCTCCATTCTTGTCAATGCAAGTCCCGAGAAATTTGACAATAAATTGTTCATTTTTCTTTGTTTAAATTGTTTAAAAACTTGACTTATTTTTGATTTGCAAATCCTATATTCGGAGCTATTTGACAAAGTTTCTCAATATTGGCAATACCAAAAAATGAAGGTAGTTCCGCTTTGTTCAAAAAGATAGCTGGGGCAGAAACAACACCTGCCAACTCTAACCAACGTAAATGAAAAGATACTTGCTGAAAATCTGCTTCTATGTTTTCATTTATTCCAAGTTTTATTTCCCATTTTTGTTGATCTTGTTTTACATTTTGAAACCACTTTTGAGTAGCTTCTTGTATATATTCATTTGGCAAATTCAAAATTACCCTTGCAACTCTTACACTTTCATCGCTTAAATTATTTGAAGGGGCAAAAAATATTTCAGTTCTAAATTGATTATTACTATTTATTAATTTTTTAACTTCTTGAAAAGCACGCCCACATGATACACATGAAGTACTTAAAGCCAAGGTAATTACATTATCCGCTTCAGTATTTCCCATTCTCAAAACCTTCATTCCTTCAAAAATAGGCGGTAACATTCGCTCTTTACTCAAAATTCCTCTCACAAAATCAGGGTCAAATTTTATTTTTTGTAAAGTATTGTAGGTTTCATCAAATCGCCCTGAGTTTTGTAGTGGCTTTTTGATAAATGCCCACAGAATAGTTACTGACAGAAAGCATAAGGATAGATTTATCAAACTGTTAATTATATCGCTACTAATTGTAAACGAAATTGGTGATAAAGTAAAAAACTCAATCCATAATAAAACCTGAACCGTCAAACATAATACGCACCATTCTTTGGCTACAAATGCTTGGTAATAAACTGACCAAACGGTGTATGGCAAAGCTAAAACATTAAGCCATTTCAGAATCTGTAAGGTTTCGTTTAGATTATTTGAAAACAATAACGAAAGAAATCCACCCGTAAAATAAAATAATCCAATTTCTGACCAAGTGAGCCAACCCAAAATTTTAGCGGCTTCTGAATTTAGAATATTACCGCAGTTGGTTTTGCTATTAATTTCACATACACTTGTCAGAAATGAGTTTTTGGCATCAATACTGTACCAAATTAGAAAAGAACTCACAATGACACCCGCAAATTTTGCAATAAGAAAAGCGTAAAAATAGTTTGGGTTTTCAATGGATAAATTAGTAAAATGATTTCCAATAAAATACGCTAAAATCAATAATAGACCACTGATAATAAATGGATTACGTAAATTATCGATAATTTCAAACTTACGATTTCTTGAATAATTCTCTTCTCCTGACTTTTCATTGGGTTGAGTTAGTAAAGTTATTCCTTGCCATTTTTGAGAAAACTCAGCAATACTTTCACTTCTAATACCCATTTTATCATGCAACCACTCTACGGTATTATTCTCAATTTTGCTGATGATAATATATCCAGAACCATTTTCAAAATGAGCAATAGCAGGCAGTGGTATTTCAGATAATTGATATGGATTTATACGAGTTGCCATATTATCAACTTTCAAATCCGTCAAAACATCACTCAACGATACCAACGTTGGGAATTCTGAGTGTTGCAATAATTTATTTTTTAGAGTTGTCTCTGTAACCTTAACTTTTGCTATCTTCAACAAATTATTTACCGCAACAAAGGCATTTTTTTCAGAGGGATTCAAGGTCATTGTAAAAGCTGGTTAAAAAGGTTTTTGAAATAGTTTTCTGTGTAATAATTATCCGTTTGATGCTTTAAAGCTGTTAGTTTTTCTTTGAAACTTTCTTCTTCCAAAAGCCTTGTTATTTTTGTTTGCATATCTTTGCTTCGTTCAAAACCAAAAGTCCCTCGCAAACCCAACCCATGAATTTCAACTTTGAGGGCATTTCCAGATTGGTCATAATGTAAATCAAGCGGAAATACTAACATGGGTACTTTGTAATAAATACTTTCTTTGATTCCTCCCATGCCTCCGTGCGTAATAAACAAATCTGAAACTTCTAATACTTTAAGTTGCGGAACTCTTGAGAAAAAATAAGCATTTTTAAGCGTAATATGCTGTGAATTAATGACTTCCACAATAAATTTATTGACCGAACAAATCAAAATAGTATTTGGAATATTACTGACAGATTCCAAAATAACGTTCACAAAATCTAACAAACGTGGGTCTGCCCCTTCAAAATATGTTCCAAAACTGCAATAAATTATCTTTTTGCCACTTTCTTTTTGCTTTAATATGCTATTCCAATTATCCGCAAAATGAGGGTCTAATTCCGTATCTTGACGGTTTTCTATACGTTGTGATAGCCCCAAATAATGTTGAAAACCTTTCCTAATTTCTTTGGAATATTCAAATTCCAAAGGAACTAAAACCAGCTCAGGTATATTATCAAAAGCAAAAATAAAGTCATTGTCAATTTTCTTATTTTTATCCGTTATTCGACTGATTTTGAATAGATTATCAATGTTTTTTTGCTTCAAATATTCAAAAATGTATACTTTGGGGCTTTTCAAAAATTGCTTTAATTTACTTTTATCAGTGTTTTTTAGGATATTTCTTTTCTCTGACCAGACCGTTTCTGAAACAAGCGGATAACTCCCCACTTTATACGTTGAGGGCATTGGATTATAAAAAAAAACTTTTAAGTGGTTAATGTGTGAATGGAGTATCAAGAAATCGGTGCTACAAAAAATATCAACTATAACGATTTTAGGGTTTAGCTTCTTTATTATAGAGTCGAGTTCTGCTTTTCGGTATTCATAAATTTCATTCCTCCAAAGAGCTTTTGAGACGTTCCAGAAAGTTGCTTCTTTTTTTTTACCTCACTCAAATATTTCCCTTCAATACCTATGCAAGGGCGAAATCCAGAATTTAGAAAAGCATTATATCCATTTTTTACAACAATTTCTTTCAAAATATCATTGGTAACGGCATAATGAATATTGTACTCGTCAGCAAATAGATCGGCAATGAATAAAGAAGGTAGTACATGGCTTCGGATGGAGGCTGAAATAAATAGGACACTCGGTTTCATTTTTTCATTTTAGTTTTATAGAACATTAAGTCTTCTCATTTATAAGTCACTTAAATGGTGATACAAAATTGCCTTAGACATTTATTACTTCCAATCTAAAATTTGATATTTTGTAAATAAATTATTTTTTTTTGGATTATATGTATAAATGATTTCTGAACTTTATATTTGCGTTTAATAACCATTAATCTACATTAATAATATTGTAATCTAAACATAGCCCTATTATTATGCAAAAACTTGGAAAAACCATTCAAAAACTACGAAAAGAAAGACACCTTTCACAGTCAGAATTAGCTCATTTTTTAGAGATTTCTTCACAAAGTAAAATCTCATATTGGGAGAGTGGAAATAATGTGCCAGATGTATTTGAAGCTCAAAAAATTGCCATTTTTTTTGAGATTTCTCTGGAAAGCCTCTTAAGAGAGGATTCGTAGTTTTCACTAACCAAATAGGTCTTGATTTTATTTCAAGACCTATTTTTTTACTCGGATATATATTACTCGTTTAATGAAATCTCAAAAAAGGGATATTTTCAACAATCTTAAATTTTGGAAAGCTAAATGAGATGATGAACTAAAAACATAGTGTAAATAGAATAAAACTTAACATTGTCTTTATCGTTAACTTTGAGCAACGATTAATTATGGCTCTTCTATTTCGACTTTGTTCTCCGGATTTTCAGTGAAGTTTTTAGTAAGTAATATTATTTTCCAAAAATGCTCTACCCTATTTCCTTAATATCTCTAAATCTTGATTCTTGACCGTAGTAATATTGTTTAACGAAAGTCTTCGTATCAACGGACATAAATTTAGGTTAAGTTTCTCTCCCAAAAAACAAGTTCTAAAATGTATTGATTTCGGATGGCTCTGGGCTAATAAAAATATAGTCACTAATGGAAGTGCTTTTTTGATTTCGCTGGACGATTATATTTTGAATAGCTGTCCAAACTCGTTTGCTTCAAAAAATAATTGCATTTCAGACATACCTACATTCGGATTTTCAGCATCGAATAATTTCAAAGCCTTCGCATTTTTTAATGCTTCAACTAAACTTGGTTTTAGTCGGAGGTAAATGTCATTATTCTGCTTTGTATAGTATTTTTGGGTCTTTTCGTAGTCTTTTAGGTATTTCTTTAAGTTCTTTTCTGCACTTTCGCACGTATCAAAATATTTTGAAGTTGCTTCAAAATGAAGTAATAACCAAAACTCAAGACAAGGGTTATTTACAATGATGGTAACGCTCTTTTCGTATTTTTTATGGATATATTTTACGTATTCTGTAAACTCTTGAATTTTCGTTTTTGAGCCTTTTTTAGTCTCTCTTGTTTCTTTTAGAATCACATCTAAGTCAATAATCCAGAAGGTTTTAGTGTAATCCTCAGCTAATTTTTTAACCAATTGAAATTGGTCAGATAAAGATTTCTTAGATGGCAATTCAGGTTTAATACTAACATTTAACTTGTCTTTTTCATTTCTAACCAACATTTGGAAATACCAATACTCCGTTTCGCCATCAACCACGATAGCAAAACTTGGTTTAGTCTTAAAAGGAAGAGGTCTAATTTTTCTCATTGCTGATGTCAATATAATAATCACCTAAATTAGGAGTTCCGCCTAATTTACCCAATTTATATGCGTTAAAAATGTTACTTGTATCTCTGACGATTGAACTATCAAAATCAGATAAAGAATATAGCTCAGTCGCACAAGTTTCAGATTTGTCTGTAAACCAGATGACATCATTTCTGAAAATATCTCTATTGTTTAATATTTCTCGGTTGTGAGTGGTTGCAATAATTTGCGATTTTTTAGCATTGATTAAAAAAGATAACAGAAAATGTAAATATAACTCTGGGTGTAGTGATGCTTCTAATTCATCAATCGGAAAAACAACTGAATTTGTGATTAATAAACTCAATAGTCCCGAAAAACCATAATATCTTTGAGTTCCTTGTGATTCTAATTCAAAAGGAAGAGGATACGTAACTTGATTTACAGTATGTTCAAACTCTAATTTTACGGAAGTTATTTTTCCTTTATTTTTTAGCTCTGATATTTTCTCATCAGGTGTTTTTAGTTGTTTTTCAATGAACTCAAGAAAGCCATCTGGGATGTCTCTTTCTTCTTCTTGAATTAAAATATCTGAAATATTAAAATCTGCTTTTCTTAAAATATTTAAGACTAATTCTTTTTCAATTTCGGTTTTCTCAATTCTTTCTGTTACATACGCTTGAAGGTCTGTTTGTGTATAAATCACTCGTTTCAAATAATCCTTAAACCAATCAGTAACTTCTTTTAACTCTTTTAATTCGATATTCGTTTTAAGAAATCCACCTAAAACTGTGTTGTTCCAAAGTGTATTTGATTCTAAATTTTTTTCAAATATTTTATCTTTTCTTATTTTACTTCCGAATGTAATATGGGTGAATTGGTTTGCAACATCAGTTGTTCGTTTAAATACAGTTGCCTTATTCGGATTAAAGAAGGTTAGTTCTTCTTGTAAAATAGCATGGTTATTAAACTCAACGTCATAAATATATCGAACTTCATTTTGAATGAACTCGATAGAAATAATGGAATTTTGTTTTGGTGTTTGGGAGTCAAATAAAAATGGAGTAAATTCTATGGGGTCGGTTTTTTTCTTAGCAGGCTCTAAAACAATGTTTCTTAAAAAGTCTAATGCTTTTAAAATGGTTGTCTTCCCTGAAGCGTTAGCACCGTATATTAATGCTAATTTTAGCAGCCTAATCCCTCCAGTAGCTTCAAAGACATAGTGTTCTTCTAAATGAGTTGATTTATCTGCTTCGAAGGATAGCGTTTGTTTGTCCTTAATAGATCCAAAATTTTGAATACTAAAGTTTACTATCATTTTAGTTCGTTATTATGTAAATGAATTACAAAAATATTGATAAAAATGGAAAATGTAAAGAAGTGTGCTTCATTTTTGTAAATGAATTACATATTTGACTACTAAAAATGGTGGATTTTTAAGATTTGCTGATGGTGAATAATTTAAACGTGTCATTTAAAGGAGAGTCATTAGGACGTGGTAGTAGCGGTTCTGCCAATGCCTAAATCTAAATTAATACTTTTCTAATTTCTGATTGTTCTCTCTGCTACCCTTCTTTTTAGATATAATTATGTAATATAGTTGAGAGTAGTTATGAGTATTTTTTTTCAATAGTTTTAAAAAACAAAGGGGAAGGTTTATATTTTAATAATTGGGTTAAGTATTTGATTGTCATAGTGTTGTGGTTTTAATTAAGATGCGTTGGTAGTACCTTTATACTATCAAAAAAGAACAAATAATCTTAATTAAAACGTAGCAAAATGAAAAATTATAAGCAAGCAATTTCCGTCAGTGAAGCACAATTTCCAGTCTCTTTACAAGATATTGGTTTGACAACAGGTATGAATGTCGTAAATACTGAACGCTCTCAAATGGTTGTTGGGGAGTTTAATGGACAAAAAAATATTTTAGGTGTACACTCTGGTAAATACTCTCTTATTACGAATGAAATGTTGGTAAATACGATTCATAAAGTATTGATGAAATTTCCTTCTACGTTTGAGATTTCTATTGACCACCACCGAATGATGCAGTTTCAAATACAAGTCAAATTTCTTGATTACATCAAAACCGTAGGAACAGAGCAGGACAAAGTAAATTGTTCGTTCATTATTAAGAATGGTTATGATGGGAAGCAAAAATTTGGATTGCATGGGGTAGCCATGAGAGAAAAATCAAAGGTTAAACAGGCGTACTACCTTTCTACCTACCGCCAAATATGTGCTAATGGTTTACACGGCTGGGTTGATGAATCGGTGTCTTTTGAACAATACGTTGATTTATTGAGAGAAGGGAAAAAAGTTAAACACAAAGAACTCACTTTTGACCAAGAAAAGGTTTCGCAAGACGATGTACGCTATACGCACAAACATTCTGGTATTAATGTAGAACAGTTTGCCGTCGAATTGGAATCATCTATTGAAGCTCTTGCGGAGTTGTATCAAAAAGCGGTTAGTGGTGTCTCTAATACGTTTCAAGTATATAGTGAAATGTCAGAATTTAAAATTAAAAATTCGCCCAACGAGTTTATGGAGAAAATTCAAAAACGAATCGGAGCAAATTACTTTCCCCAAAATTTGATGGCTACTGCTTTGGGAGTGCTTTCTAACGAGCAGTACCGTTTAAATTTAGATACGCCTGATGCTTGGTTAATGTATAATGGTATAAATCGTGCTTTAGCGAACTCTGTTAAATCAATCGTTCAACGCAATGCAGCCGATGAAATGGTCTTCAATGCTATTTCAGAAGAGGTTTTTGCATAATTTATCTTTCTCATTAATTTGCAAGCGGGCATCGTGTCCGCTTGCAAAAACTAATCATTTAATGACTATTAAAGAACTTAAAGAATTGGCAATCGGAAACTACGAAGTGAGTATTCTTGATAAAGAAGGAGTTTTAAAAGTTGAAGAACATAATCCTGAGCTATATAAAGAGCGAATTTTTAAATTTATGAGAAGTGATGATTCCTTACTTTTAAAAATCTCTGAAAGTAATCAATTGTACATCCAAAAATTAGTTTGTGGAATTGTTTTACAAGAAAGCCTTTTTGAAGACGACGTATTGTTAATTAAGGAGTAGAAATATTTAAACGTATATATAGTGTCGTTAATCACAAGAGCTGTTATAAAAAGTGACTTTTGAAAAAGGTTTGAGTGTGCATTATTCAAGCGGGCATCGTGTCCGCTTGGTATTTTCTTTTACAAAGGGGGCAGTATTTACTTGAACAAATGGATAATTCTCATTTGATTAGATTCGCCTCCCTCCTACTCTATCTCTGATAATTTTGTAATTTTAAGTATCGAAACCAAATAAATTTTCAGATGAAAACTGAATACTTCTTCTTTAAAAATACCCACAAAATCGAATTGCCCGCAATTGTTTATTATAGTTTAGGTGCGTTTGATAATATCTGTATAAACCTATGAAAATTAATATTAACGTGAGCTTTTCAGATTTTAGGGGTAAAAAATAGCATAGGATTGCAAATGGGACTATTTTAGAGTTGCAAAACTTAACAAATAACCATCGAATCGCTATGCTTGACGAAATATACTACGAAGTTGATGAATTTAACCAACTTTACTTAGAAAAAATTGCAGGGTTCGCCTCAAATATTAATTGGTATCCCAAGCGTAAAATTGGCTGTATGTCTATGGGTGAGATTATGACCATTTTGATTTTTTATCACTACTCTCACTACAAAAATTTCAAACAATACTATGAACAATATGTCTGCAAAGATTTGAAAAGAGATTTTCCAATTTT
>NZ_QGGO01000049.1 GCF_003148625.1 Arcicella aurantiaca
ACCCAATATTGGTTTTCAAGGGCTTTTTAAATATTCGAGTAAAAGTGCAAGAAAACTATTTGATTTATTGGAAAGGTATGATGATAGAGATATAACCCAGAAAAAGAAATATGAGAATCAAGGTACTTTTATGATAAGTAATTTTTTATACATGACCAAAGACAGGCAAGTTAAAATGTTGCATTGATAAGTCATTCTTTATCCCACTGGTTCAAGCGTCCTCACTTGAACCAGTGGGATAACTCCCCTTCAAATTCTCTGCCATTGTCTGTGTCTTCACCATAGCCGTCAGGCTAATAACATCGGAGATGTTAAACCTTTGTAGAAAATGTTGATTATCAGACGTTTAGGCTTCGGGGAAGCCCAACCTTAAAATTAATGTTATGCTTCTTCGAAGCACTTTAACTCGCTGACAATCACCGACTACAAAGGTTATGCTTCTCCGAAGCAGTCCTTTAACCTGACGGCTATGGTGTCTTCACAGACGATTATAAGAAAAATCAGTGAAAATCTGTTAAATCAGTATAATCAGTGTTCTATCGTTTGTCTTGTGACCAACCCCTTACGCACGAGTAGTTCAAGCGAGGACGCTTGAACCAGTGCGAGAGGACGCTTGAACCAGTGCGAAAAATCAGTGAAAATCTGTTAAATCAGTATAATCAGTGGTCTATCGTTTGTCTTGTAACAAACTATTTTAAAATTCCCCCCAATCCCCGCTTTCATCATCAGCAATGAGTATTTTTGTGAAATTATCATCCTTCATAACAAAAATGCTCGAAACTCCTCTTCAAATTCTTTATCAAGACGAACATCTCGTTGCTATCAATAAACCTCATAATTTATTAGTCCATCGTTCGCCTATTGCGGCGGACGAAAGTGTTTTTGCTTTGCAACTGCTCCGTGACCAACTGAATCATTGGGTGAGTCCATGCCATAGAATTGATAGAAAAACGGGAGGCGTTTTGTTATTTGCTTTATCAAAAGAAGCTGACCAAATAATAAAAAAACAGTTTGAAAATCAGGCTTGTGAAAAAACATACTTAGCTTTGGTAAGAGGTTATTTGCCCGACGAAGGAATGACTGACCGCCCTTTGGAAAATGATAAAGGAGTTTTGAAGGAAGCAGTAACTCATTTTAGGTGTTTGCAAAAAATAGAGCTTGATATTGAAGTGAGTCGTTACCCAAAATCAAGGTATTCGTTGGCAGAAATTTCTCCTAAAACAGGTAGAACACACCAAATTAGAAGACATTTTGCTCAGTTACGCCATTATTTAATTGGCGACAAAACGCACGGAGAATGCAAACATAATAAAATGTTTGAAGAAAAATTTGGCTTAAATACTATGCTTCTTCACGCAAAAACCTTAACTTTTGAACATCCATTTTCTCAAGAAAAAATAACGATAGAAGCTCCATTACAAACTGAATTTTTAGAGATTTTAGATAAAATTGGAATGAATCTAAGCGAATTCTAATCATTATTAGTAAATAAATGTACGTATCTTGAACGTCCAAATAATACCATACTGTCATAAAAAAAAGATGAATAATATAGAAGAAACAGCTACAAAACTCCGAAGAATTCGAGAAATATTTGGTTACAGTCAAGAATACGTAGCTGAACGAATGGGAATTTCTCAACCAGCATATTGGCAAAAAGAAAATGGGAAACGAGTGCCTTCAGATGTTCGATTTCAACAAATTGCCGAGCTTTACAGTTTGTCGATGGAAGATTTAAAATTTGGAGAACTCAACACCGTACTTATCAAAGTTCATGAAATTCAAATTGAAATTTTGAAGAAAAAAATGGGTTAAGTTTCAAGTATTGAGTGTTACAGTTTATGTAGAAATCGCCACAATTACTAAATAAATAATCACTTCCGCTATTTGCTGAGTTGCTCCGAAACACTCATTAGTATATCCTCCAAACTTCTTCTTGAAATAATATCCAAAGTAAAGATGTAATAGAATAAGTGGAGGGAAAACTAAAAATAGAAAGAAGTTTTTAGTAGTAATGGCGTATAAAAACAAAGGGAAAATGGCAAAAATATAAGCCGTCAATAAATCATTTTGATGAATTTTTATATTTGTTAAATAGTTTTTAGGAGCATCTTCTTCGATATAGTTAAGGGTGAAATTGAGACTTATTGGAACAAATCTGCTTAGGGAATGAGCAATAAATATAGTCCAAATAAATGTTTGATTATCAAGGATTTCAAGGCTGAAAAATTTAATCACCAAAAGCAGAATTAATCCCATTGTACCAAAAGTCCCTAATCTGAAATCCTTCATGATTTCAATCATATTCCTCTCGGTTTTCCCTTCTCCCAAAGCATCACAAGTGTGAGCTAACCCATTTTCATGGATTAATCCCGTTGTTAAAGCCGCTACAACAATACTCAATAAAATAGCAATTTCTGTGTTGAAAATATGAGTGGAAACATAAAAGGTAACCGCAGAAACTCCACCTATAATCCACCCAATAATTGGCAAGAAAATATTAACCTTACGCCCTACTTTATCTGTAAGAATTACCCACTTTGGTATAGGAATACGAGTGTAATGTTTTATAGCATTTAAGAAAATTTCGCATTGGAAAAATGCCCATTGGTTGATAGTAGAAAGTATTTTTTTGAAATTCATAAATAAAAGAATAATTGTGAGTTAAGTAGGCATTAAGCAAGGAAATAGCCTAACTTGATAAAGGTACTTTGGCGGAGGTTTTGGATATTTGTAGAACGTGTAATTTATCTTAAATTTGTAGTATGGATAGACCACATTACAATTTTAGTTTTAATACACTTAATGAATACACTGATTTTGAATTCTACAGTATTGGAAACAAAGGTACAATTAAAAAGATTATCAGATTCATTAAAATAGATTTGGAAGACTTTTATAGCCTTTCATTGTTTGATGTATTTTCAGATGGTACATTGAGTGTAATGTCTGAAAGCAAAAACGGAGACATGAAAATAGTTTTAGCAACAGTAGCTAAGACTATTGAGAAGTTCCTTGAACTTTATCCCACGAAAAAAGTGTTTTTTAGCGGGAGTACACATGAAAGAACGAGATTGTATCGAATTGCTATAACGCAAGAAATAGAAAATATTAAAAACTTATTTGATATTTTAGGAATAACCGAAGATGGGCTCGAAATATTTGCACCCAATCGTCCATATCAAGGATTTATTATATCATTAAAAGCACAATAGACATGGAAATTACACTTAAAAAACAAAAATCTAAAGGGCATTTTGATACAATTGCCGAAGCTACTCAGTTTAAACGTAATGAGGCAAACCAAATGTTGAAAAATGTAAATATTCAGCAGATGAAAGACCTTTTGGCTAAAAAATAAGCTTAAAATATTTATAGGAATTATTTGAGGGAATTATTCGTTTGAAAAATACGAGTAATTCCTTTTTTTATTCTCTCGAATAAAACTTTAAGATGAAACGTTCCGATTTTTTAAAAACATTATCGCTGTTACCACTAACAGCTAATTCCATGAATATTGCTGAATTTAATTCGTTCACGGCTGACTTACCCTTGACCCAACGAATGCCTGTCCTTTTTGTAGGACATGGTTCGCCAATGAATGCCATAGAAACCAATGGATTTACCAAAACTTGGGAAGATTTAGGAAAACGATTGCCCACACCTAAAGCCGTTTTGGTGATTTCTGCCCATTGGCTTACACGTGGTACACACGTTACGGCGATGGACGCTCCCAAGAAAATTAATGATTTTGGTGGTTTTCCCAGAGCTTTATCTGAATCTACTTATCCTGCAAAAGGAAATCCACAATTGGCGGGAGAAATTAAAGATATTATCAAAAGTACAAATGTTGGACTCGACCATGACTGGGGTTTAGACCACGGAGCTTGGTCTGTCTTAAAACAAATGTATCCAGACGCCAATATTCCAGTGCTTCAACTGAGTATTGATTATTACAAACCTGCTGCGTATCACTATGATTTAGCCAAACAATTGAGTGCTTTGCGTGACAAGGGTGTGTTGATTTTGGGAAGTGGGAATATGGTTCATAATCTCAGAATGGTCGCTTTTGACAAAATGAATGAACCTAATTTTGGGTTTGATTGGGCAAAAGAAGCCAATGGGTTATTCAAGAAAAATATCTTAGATGGTAATCATCAGGCTTTGTTTGACTATGAGAAATTGGGAGAAGCCGTAAAATTGGCAGTACCAACGCCCGACCATTACTATCCGCTTATTTATACTTTGGCTTTGCAAGAGAAAAAGGATAACCTGAGTTTCTTTAATGACCAATTACAAGCGGGGTCACTTTCTATGACAAGTGTAATGATTGGCGGAGTTTAACGATTAGGCTACATTTTGCAATTCCATAAGCCCTTAATAAGCAAATTTATGATAATGCTAAATCCTAAATCCCAATTCCTACTTATTTCTCCACTTCATGTTCAAAAGCGATGAAGTTGACCAAACTATTCTGTTTATCAAATACGGGAAGAATATCTACTTTACACAGATATTTTTCCCCATTTTTACGATAATTGATAATCTTCCCTGAATATTTTTCTTGTAAGTTTAACTTATTTCTAATCTTAATTTTGGCTTCGCTTGAAGTTTCTTTTCCTTGTAAAAATCTTGGAAATTGCCCCAAAGCCTCTCCAGATTCATAACCTGTCATCCGAGAAAAACCTTTGTTTACCCATTCTATTTTCTGATTTTTACAAGTTATAACAATGCTATTTTTACGGTCTTGTAAAAAGCGTTTGACTTTATTCAAGTCAAACGCCCATTGTTTATCATGAGCGAAGCTTTCAAATAATTCAAACTCAAGGGCATCTTTTCTCGAAATTTCCATAAACTCATAAGCCGCCAAAAGTGGCGTTGCCGAGTGAAAATCACGGAAAGAGTCGCAATGAGTATTTGACGAAAGACAAAACATAGCTCATAAAATGGTTAAAAATGTAGTAGTAGTAGCGTAATGTGTAAAAACATTGTGGTATAAAATTGTTTTGATTTAGAAGCAATTTCTCTTGTTTTTTTTGAGAAATGATAAAATCATATTAAAATGGAGTTAAAATTTAAGATGTTTTAGTGAATAATAATCACATGATAGGGTGATATGTTTTGTTTGAAATGGTTATAATGCGTTGATAATCAGGTTTTTATGAATTTTTATTTAATTTTAATTTATATTGCATCATTATACAAAGTATATGAAATGTGTAGCTATAACGTTAATTTTACGTCAAAGAAAAAAACGCAAAAATTTGAAAAGAAAGCTTACCCGTAATATTCAGTAAATTTTCAAACCCAAAACAAATAAAATGGAAACGACACAAAATAATAATAATGGAAATGGCATTTTGAAGGCGGCTTTGGCTGTGGCAATGTTGTTTATCGGATTTTTAGGGTATTTGCTTTATGATTCTAAAAAAACAAACTCAAACCAAGAACAAGTAATTAGCCAAAAAGTAGAACAATTGGCAAATACAAAGTCTCGTTTAGATTCAGTTTCAACTCAGTTAGACGCTAAAATTGCCGAAATTCAATCTTTAGGCGGACGTGTTGACGAATTAGTTGCGGCTAAAGAACAATTGGAAAAAGATAAAAAAGCGTTGACAAATGCAAAGTTTTTCAACTCAAAACAATACGATGCTAAAATCAAAGAATATGTAGCTTTATTGACAGAGAAAGACCAAGTTATTGCTCAATTGAAATCTGAAAATGAAAGCTTGACGGCTCAAACAGTCACTTTATCGAAAGAAAAAGAAGTTTTAGTACAAGAAAAACAAGTTTTCATCGAAGAGAATACTGGCTTGAAAGGCGAGAAAGAAAAATTAACTCAAACGGTTGCTGATTATTCTTCAAAAAATGATGAATTGACTAAAAAAGTAAAAGCTGGAGCTCAATTGAAAGCACAGAATTTACAAGTTTATGCCGTAAAAGCAAACGGAAAAGTAAAAGACGGAGGAAAATATCGTGCTAAAAAAGTTGACCAATTGAAGTTAGCTTTTACATTGCCTTCTAACCCTATTACAGAAAAAGAAAACAAAGAAATCATGGTACGTATCATGGATTCAGACGGGGCTGTTATTACTGATAGTGCAACAGGTTCAAGTGTTTTCAATTTTGATGGAAAAGAAATGGCTTATACAACAAAAGGAACGGTAACTTACACAAACAACGACCAAAACGTAGAAATGCTTTATGCACGTGGTGCTGCGTATCGTGCAGGAAACTATACAGTAGAGTTATATTCAGAAGGTTTCAAAATCGGGCAAGGTAATTTTATTATCAAATAAAATAACGCTGTTTATTCCTTGCTGTTATTGATAAAAAAACCGCCATGAGCTTGGGCTTGTGGCGGTTTTGTGTTTTTGATAGCGTAAAGGTTTGGTGCTAAAACAAATTGTTTATACTTCCGTCAAATTATTATTACATTTGTTTTATTATCAAATCAAAATATCCTTTCATTATTAAACTTACCCTATGGAAAATCTACAAATCTCTTCAGTACTTCTTAGAATGGTTCGATTATTTCTTTTGGTTTTTGTAATCAGCTTTTTTGTAGAAGTTGGCTACAAATTTATCAAGCATTGGTCTGTTGATTATAATCTTTTATCAGAGTGGATAGATTCTACTTTAACTTTCAGAAAAATAGGTATTTGGCTAAGTGTTACGCTTGGTTTTGCTCTTTATCAAGAATACGCTAAAAATAAGAATTAATAAACCGCAGAATATATTTTGTTAAAACCTTAAAACGATAGAACAATGCAACAAAAAACATCAAACGCATTTGTAATGGCATCATGGGTTGCTTTAGGTACTGGAATCTTTGGATTTTTGGTTGGACTTTGGCAGTCTGAAATGCTTTTAAATGAAAAAGGATATTATTTTACCGTATTAATGTTTGGACTTTTTGCGGTAATTTCTCTCCAGAAAAGTGTACGAGATAAACTTGAAGGTGTTCCTGTGACAAGTTTGTATTATAATATTTGCTGGTTTGCCACGATATTGTCAATCGTTTTATTGGCGATAGGACTTTGGAATGCAACTTTATTACCAAGCGAAAAAGGGTTTTATGCTTTTGCCTTTTTGTTAGGACTTTTTGGAGCAATTTCTGTCCAGAAAAATACGAGAGATAATTTGGGAACCAATAAAGACCAATAAAATATAAATGCAATAGCGTTTATCTTGTGAATGTATTTTTACCAAATTATTTTTGAACCATAAATCATTTGGTAAAAATGGGAATTTTGCCAAATTTGTTATTTATTCCAAAATATAATTACAGATACTTTTGAGTTGATGAACCTCAAAAAACTGCTTAAATTCCAACTGAAAATCATCGGAGACAGAAAACCGTTCACCATCTTATGCAAACTCATTTTTTCGATACCCGAATAGAATATCTCAAAGGAGTTGGTACGTCGAGGGCTTTGTTATTAAATACCGAATTGCAGATTTTTAACTATGGAGACCTCATCCAATATTATCCTTTTCGATATGAAGACCGTACTAAATTCCACCAAATTTCGGATTTGTACGATGGCATGGAGTCTGCCCAAATAAAAGGTCGTTTGCGGTTTGTCGAAAAAATAGGAGAGGGACACAAAGCTCGTCTCACAGGACAATTCACTGATGGTTCTGGAACAATGGAACTCGCTTGGTTTCAAAGTGTTAGTTTCTTAGAAAAAAATCTTAGAGCAGGAGCAGAATACGTAATTTATGGAAAACCTGCCTTCTTTCAAGGTCGCCCGCAAATGCAACATCCAGAAATGGAATTGCTCAATCCAGATAATGAAAAAGGTGGATACTTTCAACCAGTTTACGGATTAACAGACAAACTTCGCAAACGTTACGTGGACTCGAAGGTGATTGCCAATATGCAACGCAACCTGCTCGACCAAGCCTATAACCACATACGAGAGACGCTCCCTGAGAATCTGATTCAAAAATACCGATTAGTTGCCAAACGAGATGCCGTTTATAATATTCACTTGCCACAGTCAGAAGCGTGGTTGCATCAAGCCAAACGCCGCCTAAAATTTGAAGAACTGTTTTATAATCAATTGCGATTGATAAAACAGAAATTGCTTCGTCGGGTAGATTATAGCGGACAAATCTTCAAAAGTGCCGCTTTGGTGACTGATTTCTACAAAAAACACCTGCCTTTTGAATTGACCAATGCTCAAAAGAAAGTAATCAGAGAAATTTTTGAAGACATGAAATCGGGCAAACAAATGAACCGATTATTGCAAGGTGATGTAGGTTCTGGCAAAACCATTGTGGCATTTATCTGTATGCTTTTGGCGATTGATAATAAGGCTCAGGCGTGTATCATGGCTCCCACCGAAATTTTAGCTCAACAACATTATGATGGCTTGAAAATTTTTGCTGATTTATTGGGCGTTACTATTCAAAAATTGACAGGTTCAGTCAAGAAAAAACAACGAGAAGTTATTCACGAAGGACTGAGAAGTGGAGCTTTGAAAATTATCGTTGGCACACACGCATTATTGGAAGATAATGTTCAATTTCAAAATCTTGGACTTTGTGTAATTGACGAACAGCACCGTTTTGGCGTTGCCCAAAGAGCCAAATTATGGGAGAAAAACAAACACATTCACCCACATATTTTGGTGATGACTGCCACGCCAATTCCAAGAACTTTGGCAATGACACTTTATGGAGATTTGGACGTGTCTGTCATCAATGAATTACCCAAAGGTAGAAAACCGATTAAAACAGTTCACCGTTACGACTCCCATAGACTAAATGTTTTTGGTTTTATGCGAGATGAAATTGCTAAAGGACGACAAATTTATGTGGTTTATCCGCTCATTGAAGAATCCGAAAAATTAGATTATAAATACCTCGAAGATGGATTTGAAAGCCTTTCAAGAGCCTTTCCAGAAAATTTTATCAGTATTGTTCACGGTAAAATGAAACCTGCCGATAAGGATTTTGAAATGCAACGTTTCATCAATAAAGAAACGCAAATTATGGTGGCAACTACCGTAATTGAAGTAGGGGTAAACGTACCGAATGCCTCTGTTATGGTGATTGAAAGTGCTGAAAGATTTGGACTTTCGCAATTGCACCAATTACGTGGACGAGTTGGGCGTGGAGCAGACCAAAGTTATTGTATTTTGATGACGGACGTAAAACTTTCAAAGGATACTCGTACCCGAATTGAGACAATGGTAAGAACAACTGATGGTTTTGAAATCGCTGATGTTGATTTACAACTGCGTGGACCGGGAGATTTGTCAGGAACACAACAAAGCGGTGTGATAGATTTACTGATTGCAGATTTGGCAAAAGATGGCGAAATTCTGAGAGTTGCCCGTGAATGTGCCACCGAAATTTTGGAAGAAGATAATAATTTGGATTTGCCTAAAAATGAGATGATTAAAGAACAAGTTGACAATTTAAGAGCCAACGAAAGCAACTGGGCGAGAATTAGTTAATTGAAGTAGGGGCGAATAGCATTCGTCTTTTTATTAGTTTACAAAAACGTCGGCAGGGTTCAAATTCAATGTCGTTTAGTTTTACCGATTAACTTCCCGAAAGTTTTAAACTTTCGGGAAGTTACCCCAAATCAAGTAGAGGGGGGATTTTACAATTTTTCTAAACCGATTACCATTAAATCTTTTCCACAAAATCCTTACAATACGTTTTAATCATTTCACGTACACGAGCGAATTCTGCTTTGGTTTCCTCTTCTGTTCCCACAAATTTGGCAGGGTCTGGAAAATTATAATGGAATTTTTCAGCCTTCGTCGGAAAGTATGGACAACGTTCACGGGCATTATCACAAACAGTAATAACGTAATCAAAATCAATATTTTCGTACTCCAAAACGTTGTTTGAGGTGTTTTGAGAAATATCAATACCATCTTCAGCCATCGTAGTAATCGCTTTCGGATTAACCCCATGCGTTTCCACTCCTGCTGAATATACTTCGGCTTTTTCGCCTGCAAAATGTTTTAAATAACCATCTGCAATTTGACTTCTGCACGAGTTTCCTGTGCATAACACTAAGATTTTTTTCATTTTCTGTAACCCGAAGCTTTCGCTTCAGAATTTGCTTTATCTACTTTCGAAGCGTAAGCTTCAATTTACATTTTAGCAACAACCGCCACTTGGCGTACAACAAGCCGAAGTTGTTGCAGGCTGTAAATCAGTCAAATTTACTTTAATTTTTTCTTCTGGAATCCCACATTTATCAGAAGCTAAACAATTTGTCTGTTTTGATATTAAAACAAAATTTGCTCCGTCAAAATCTAAATCATATTTTCCGATTGTATCTGACTGATATTCTACCTCAATTTCAGAATCTTCCATACCCAATACTTTTTCAGAAAGGGCGATGATATTCAATAACTTGGTAGGCTTTAAACGATGGTCGAAATCATTGGCATTCCACAATTGAAAATTAGCTACTTTTTCATGGCGAACCGTTCCGCCACAATCAATAAAATTTTTAGTGATTACGCCTACTTCCGTTACATGAAAATGTTCTGGAACGGAAGTCCCATTTTGTAATTGAAAATTAACACCTTCAACGGATGTTAAAATATTTTTGATTTCTGAAAGCTTCATAATTGTATCTGATTTGTTTATACTAAAGACACAGATTTTGAAAATGGACGCAAGAATTGAAAATAAATCTTTGACAAATAACAAATCGAATAATTTTCTTGTTATATTTAAAAATTATCTTGAAATAATAAAATTTATCAACTCGAATAATATTATGGAATTACATGGTTTTAATTATCATTTTCAGGAAGAAAATCAAGGGGAAAATGGAGACTTAAATTTATTGAAAGAAGAACAATGGCTCGGACAAACAATAGTTGGCTATTTAGTTGAGGCACAATCTGAAAATTGGCAGATTTCTTTGGTTTTTGTTTCGAGTGAAACACCATTGAAATTTATGATTCGTAAATTGGAAAAAGCTCCAACCCTTGAAAAAGCACAACAATACAATAAGCTATCCGAAAAAACAGCCATGGTTTTGAAAAATAACTATCAAGGTTTTTTAAATTAGCAAAGACATTCACCCGTTTTAGTCTGAATTTCTAAAATATTCCCATATTGGTCAGTCTTTACTGGACAACAATCAATCAGTTTTTGTTTCAATTGTTCACGCCCACGTTGCACACGAGATTTCGCTCCAGAAATAGAAATGCCTAAACGATGGGCTAATTCTACTTGACTAATGCCTTCTATATCAACTAATTGTAGGGCTTCTTGATATTTTGGGTCGAGATGTTTTTTGAATTCTTTTAACCAAACGCCCACAATTTCATTAAAATTATTCTCCTTCAAATACTCATCGTCTGCCTCCGAATCTTGTAATTCAGTATTTTCTAATTGATTTTTTTGTGAACGAAAGTAATTCAAAACAGTATTTTTTGCAATTTGAAAAACCCAACCCGCCACTCGTTCCTCTTCACGAAGTAGGTGTAAATTTTGATGAATTTTAATAAAAACATCTTGCAAAAGGTCGTCTGTAATATCTGCGTTATGCGTCTGTTTACGAATGTAGTCTTTCACAGGATGGCTAAATTTGAGCCAAATTTCATTGAAAGTGATGATATTTTCGGAGGTTTCAGTCATGTTATTGCGTCTTTTTTGAAAGACACCAAAAGTTCAGAAAGGACGCAAATTGGGGAATTATTGATAAAATTAAGTAGGGACGAATAGTATTCGTCCGTCGCTCGAAAAGGACGAATGCTATTCATTCCTACCTTGAATTTTTTATCAAATATCCATATTTGAATCAGTTACTTCCAAGATAAAACATTGATTCACGGTTCATTTTGCGGTTATTGCTCATAAAGTCTCAAAATAATCAAAAAAATTCCTAATTTGGTACTATCATTTCCAAACTAAATCTCGAACCATGAAATTCGTAAAAGCCCTACTATCACTTGCTGTTACTATTTTTCTTTGCTATGCCCTCAATCGAAATTGGGGTTCAATCCCTGCCTTTGGCTCATTTTTAAGTCCTTTTACGGGTTTTTGGGTCAATGGAGAAACACCAATTTCTGAAACAAATTCAGAAAGTACGTTACAAATTCCCGGTTTATTAGACGAAGTAAGTGTTCAGTATGACGAACTCGGAATTCCGCACATTTTTGCTAATAATGACCACGATTTATACATGGCTCAAGGTTATGTAACTGCTCAAGACCGTCTTTGGCAAATGGAATTTCAAACGCATTATGCGGCAGGACGCTTAACAGAAATTGTAGGTGAAAAGGCTTTAGAATCAGACCGTTACAATCGTAGAATGGGATCGGTTTATGGGGCAGAAAAATCGCTTGCAGGAATGATGGAAGACCCAAAATCTAAAGTTTCTTTGGAAGCATATTCTGACGGTGTAAATGCCTATATTTCACAATTAAAACCACGTGATTTTCCCGTAGAATATAAATTGTTGGGTTACGCTCCAGAGGCTTGGTCGCCCATTAAAAGTGCTTTGTTTTTAAAAAATATGTCATTTGTTTTAGCTTCTGGTACAGACGATTTACGCATGACCAATATTCTGAGAAAATACGGAAGAGAAGTTGCCGAAAATCTTTTCCCGAATTATCCATTTGAAGAAAGCCCAATCATTCCAACAGGTACGCCACGTGATTTTACGCCACTTCCCTTACCAAAAGCTCCTGCTGATTTTATGGGAAGAGGAAGCGTAAAAGCATCGGAAGAACGAGATAAAGGCATCGGCTCAAATAACTGGGCAATTGGCGGTGCAAAATCTGCGACAGGTTTACCAATTTTAGCCAACGACCCACATTTGACCTTGAGTTTACCCTCAATTTGGTATCAGGCTCAATTAGTTGGTCCAGATGTGAATGTTTATGGAGCAACTATGCCGGGAACGCCAAACGTAATTAGTGGATTCAACCGTGATGTGGCTTGGGGCGTTACCAACGTTGGTGCGGACGTAGTTGACTGGTACGAAGTGAAATTTAAAGATGCCAAAATGAATGAATATTGGCATGATGGACAATGGAAGAAGATTACAAAACGAATTGAAACCTTCAAAATTAAAGGCGGAAAAGACATTCAAGATACCGTTTTGTTTACGCATCATGGGCCAATTGTGTATTTAGATAATCAAAAACCATTCAAAGAAAATATCCCAACGGGACACGCTTTGCGTTGGATTGCTCATGATAAATCACAAGAATTAACAACATTTTATCAATTAAATCGTGCTAAAAATTACGATGATTATGTAAAAGCTTTGAGTTTTTATGCTGCTCCTGCTCAAAATTTCGTGTTTGCGAGTAATCAAAATGATATTGCACTTTGGGTAAATGGAAAATTCCCTTTGAAAGCCCATGAGCAAGGAAAATACACGCTGGACGGAACGGATAAAAATGCAGATTGGCAAGGTTTCATTCCTCATGCACATAATCCACACGTGAAAAACCCTGTTCGTGGTTTTGTGAGTTCGGCAAATCAATCTTCTACCGACCCCAATTATCCATATTATATCAACTGGGAATTTGCTCCTTCTGAGCGTGGCAGACGAATTAACCAACGTTTGACCGTCATGGAGAAAGCAACGGTGGATAGTTTGAGAACCTTGCAGAATGATAATTACAATTTAAAAGCACAAGGAATTTTAGACAATTTGATTTCGTTGGTAAAAACGCCAACGGCAAAACAAGCCGAAGCCATTAAAGTTTTGAAGGCTTGGAATAAGAAAAATGACCCTGCGGAAATTGCTCCAACCATTTTTGAAACATGGTCGAAATTATTATACGGTGCCATCTGGAAAGACGATTTTGCGTATGATGAAAATATTCCAATGAAATATCCGTCATTAGACAGGACGATTGAGTTAATCAGAAAAGACCCAACATCTAAATGGTTTGATGATATTTCTACAAAAAATAAAGTAGAAACTTTAGACGAATTAGTAAGTGCAACTTTATCCGCTTCGTTGGATAGTTTAACTATTTGGAGAAAAGCTCCAATGGGAGCAGAATGGGCATGGGCAAAACAAAAATCAACCAGTATTCGCCACTTGCTCGACCGTGATGGAGCGTTAAAAGCCCTCAGTAGCGTAGATGTAAATATTGGAGGAGGAACAGGAATTGTCAACGCCACCACCGAACGCACAGGTCCATCTTGGAGAATGGTGATTCAATTGGGCAAAAATAATTCAGTAAAAGGCTACGGCGTAATTCCCGGTGGACAATCAGGAAACCCGGGAAGTCCACATTACGCAGACATGATTGAAACTTGGCGAGAAGGAAAACTCAATGATTTGTTATTTTTACAAGCCAAAACTGATAAATCGGATAGAATTAAGAAGGTGGTGAAATTGACGAAGTAAATATTTACAATGAACAAAATAATGTCATTGCAAGTGAAAAATGTTTGGTATGATTAGAGTGAAGAATACTCAAATCGCATTTACATTGTTTACTTGCAATGACATTTTCTATGTCATAAAGTTTTAGTAAATTTACTTTATACTCTAAATAATGATTATTTATATCTAAAATTCACGAAAATGAATGCAATTCTTTTAGAAGGTCAATCGAGCCAAAATATGAAGTTATTACTTTCTTTAGCTCAAACATTAGGCATAAAAGCTAAGAAAGTTTCTACAACACAATTGGAAGACCATTTATTAGCCTCCCAAATTGAAGCGGGAATGAAAACATCAACCGTTAGTAAGCAAGACATATTGAAGGCTCTTGGTAGATAATGGAGGTAGCTTTTAAGAACAAGTTTTCTCAAAGCCATAAAAAAGCTAAGAGACAAATCATTGAAAGATGATATTTTTGACGCAATAAATGCTGCTGAGCAAGCAGAGAGCTTAGATGATATTCCTAATATCAAAAAACTAAAAGGCTACACCGTTTATTATCGAATAAGAACAGGCGATTATCGTATTGGTTTGAAATGGAATGATGATGAGAAAATACTCTATTTTGTTACCTTTAATCATCGTAAAGATATTTACAAAACATTCCCTTAATCTTCTTCAAATACACTTCCCATCAATTTTACTAATTAATTTGATTTAGATAATTTCAATGAAAAAAATACTACTTTTTACTCTAATCATTACCATTTCTCAACAAATTACAGCCCAATCAAAAAGAGATTATCTCGTAACTATCACAACTCCTTGGGGCGAAATGCACGCTATTTTGTACGACAAAACCCCAAAACACAAAACAAATTTCTTGAAATTAGTTGATGATAAATTTTACAATGATTTACTTTTTCACCGAATCATTGATGGATTTATGATTCAAGGAGGCGACCCAAAATCCAAAACCGCTAAACAAGGAGAAATGCTTGGTGATGGCGACGTTGGTTATAAAGTAGATGCGGAAATCACGCCAGATTTATTCCACAAAAAAGGGGCATTAGCCGCTGCCAGAGATAATAATCCTCAAAAAGCGTCGTCAGGATGTCAATATTACATTGTTCAAGGAAAAGTTTGGAATGATAAAACCTTGAAAGAACAAATGGCTCGTAGTCCGCAAAGAGTTTTTACAGATGAACAAAAACAGGTCTATAAAACCATTGGAGGTACGCCTCATTTAGATGGAAATTATACCGTTTTCGGACAAGTCATTGATAATTTGTGGGTGATTGATTCGGTAGCAAAACAGCCAAGAAATGGTCAAAACCGACCGTTGAAAGATATTGCGATGAAAATCGAGTGCAAAAAAATGCGTAAAAAGAAGATTACCAAACGATATGGCTGGGAGTTTTAAAGTAACGCAGACTTCAGTCTGTATATTTTTCAATTTCTTACAGACTAAAGTCTGTGTTACTTTAAATATTTGTAAAAAATGAAAATACTCATCACAGGTTCAAATGGATTGTTGGGTCAAAAATTAGTCAACTTGCTTTCTCAAAAATCTGATATTCAGTTGATTGCAACTTCTCGTGGAAAGAATCGTTTAGCTTTCAAAGACGGCTACGAGTATCAAGAAATGGATATTACCAACCCGCAACAAGTGGAGGAGGTTATTGAAAAAAATCGTCCAGATGCGGTTATTCATACTGCCGCACTTACCCAAGTAGATGATTGTGAATTACAGAAAGAAGATTGCTGGCAAAAAAATGTAAAAGCAGTCGAATATTTGGCAGGTGCCTGTGAAAAATATCAGGTATTTCTATGTCATCTTTCCACAGATTTTGTTTTTGATGGAGAATCAGGACCATATTCAGAAGAAGATAAACCAAGTCCTATAAGTTTTTATGGGTGGAGTAAATATGCCGCTGAAGAAGTAGTAAAACGCTCAAAATGCTCTTGGGCGATTGTCAGAACGGTTTTAGTGTATGGAATTGTAGAAGATATGAGCCGTTCAAATATTATTTTGTGGGTCAAAAACTCATTGGAGGCACAGAAACCAATCAAAGTTGTCACCGACCAATTGCGTACCCCAACTTTAGCCGAAGACTTAGCAATGGGTTGTTGGTTAATTGTCAAACAAAAAGCCGAAGGCATATTTCATATTTCGGGCAAAGACTTTCTAAGTCCTTACGAAATGGCAATTAAAACGGCTGATTTTTTCCAATTAGATAAATCACTAATCTCGCAAGTCGATTCCAGCAATTTTACACAACCTGCTAAACGTCCACCCCGTACAGGTTTTATTTTAGACAAAGCAGTTTCCGTTTTGGGCTATAATCCAGTGAGTTTTGAAAAGGGAATAGGTATTTTGGTGGAGCAGATGAGGTAAGGTTTAGAAAGAAAATATAAAAAATAACTACATCATACATGAAAATACAAAACGTACACGATAAATTCTTCAAAGAAACATTTTCCAGAATTGATATTGCTACTAATTTTTTAGAAGAACTTTTAGAACAAAATCTTATCCAACAGATGAATCTATCTACTTTGCAAATGGATAATAACTCATTTGTTGATGAAGAATTAGAAGAGCATTTTGCGGACATTCTTTACACTTGTGATTATGGTCAAAAAAGTAAAATTCGTATAGCTTTACTTTATGAACACAAAAGTTACAAAGAAGATTATCCTCATTGGCAGTTAAACCAATATATGCTCAATGTTTGGAAAAGTGGATTGAAGCAAAATAAGTATAAACCTATTCCCGTAATTCCGATAATATTATATCATGGAAGAGATAAGTGGAGTTACCAATCAATGGCTTCATATTTTGACAATATTGATGAAAATTTGGTGAAATATATTCCTGATTTTGATTATCATTTGATTAATCTAAATGATATTTCAGATAAAAGAATCAGCAATTTTAAAAACAAATTTTTAGCAATTTCTGCACTATTATTTAAGTATAGCCGTTACAAGAAGTATGTAAAAAAGATAGAAGATAATTTAGTTGATTTGCTAAAACTTGTTGATAATCAAGGGAGTAGCCAGTTTGTGACTTCTGTTGTTTTATATATTCAGAATACAGATGAATTGACAATCACAGAACTTTTTACTATTTTTACAAGAGTCTCATCAAATTTACATCAGACAGTTATGACAACAGCAGAACAATTAATCAGTCGAGGAATTAACCAGGGAATTTCTCAAGGAATTTCTCAGGGTGCAGAGATGAAAGAAATAGATGCAATAAAGAGAGGTTACAGTAATGGTATTAGTATTGAATTACTGTCAAATATTCTAAATTTACCTGTTCAAAAAGTAGAAGAAATTATTGTAAAAATCAAGTCAGATTTATTGTAGATATGATTCAATTTAAACAAAGACTTCCTACATTTTAGGAATCTTTGTTTAAAATAAATCCACTTAGAAAATCCTAAGTGGATTTTTATTTCATAATTTATAAATACTGTTAAATTCCTCTAATGAAATTACATTAATTGGTGGAAATTCAATGGTCTTTAAAATATTGTAATGTTTATCATTTGTAATCAAAAAATCTGCATTTCCTGCAACTGTACAGTCAGCAAACTTATTGTCGTCTTTGTCTGACTCAATTAAATTCCAATTATAAAAAACATCTATTTGTAGTACATTTTGTAATTCTTTGAGGGAATTTAGAAAAGCATCTGCAACAATAGGATTGTATTTTTGTTTTAAAATCTCTTCATATTCAAGGTATATTTCTGCCGTAACACATAATTCAAATTTGCCTTCCCTGAGTGCCTGAATAACCCAATGATATTTTGATTTACTTGAAAGTGAAGCAACCAGAATATTAGTGTCAATAACCAACTTCATTGTTGTTCTTCATTTATCCATTCGTCCATCAAATCGTCGTTATAGCCTTTTTCTTCCCAAACCTTATCCGCTTCATTAATAGCTTTTTGCATGAAAAATTGGGCTAAATAGTTTTTGAAATGGAGTAAATCTTTTTCGTCAATATTCATCGAATAAAGTTTCAATAATTCCAATTGAAGATTTGACAATGGTTTTGATATAGCTGTCATAGCTTTAATGTTTATGTATAAAACAAATTTACAGAAAAATCTATTCCAAAAACTCCCAAGCACTCACATACCCACCTTTTTTCTCGGCATATTCAATGAAATTGGCATAAAAAGGATGTTGTCCCAAAGTGGCACTGTCGCCGATAACGACTAATTTTTTTCTGGCACGAGTCATCGCTACGTTCATTCTACGAATGTCAGCAAGGAAACCGATTTCGCCTTTGTCGTTGCTTCTGGTCAGACTGATGTACACAACATCACGCTCTTGTCCTTGAAAACTATCAATCGTATTTACGCTGATATTGTCTTTATATTTCTGTAAATCTGCCGAATGTTCAAATTGTTCTTTCAGTAAATTGATTTGTTGCTTGTATGGTGAAATTACGGCAATACTTGGGAAATTGTTGGCATTAAAATCTTTTCTATGTAGCTCCTCAACAAACAAATTGATATGCTTAAATGTAAACGTTGCTTCATCTGGGTTAGTGCTACTTGTGCCTTCCAATTTTTCATCAAAACCACAACCTGCCGTATCAATAAATAGGAGAGGGGTGTCGTCAGTAAAAAGTAAAGATTTTGCAACTGACTGATGTGCTTTTAGTTTATCATCATAGAAAACAGCAGAAGAATATCCCATGATGTTTTCATTCATCCGATATTGTTCTTCGAGCAAAGTCACGGCTTCTGGATGAAGTTCAATACATTTTTCCAAAAGCGTTTTACTCAAACCATTTTTTGCTGCTTCGTTAGATTTTATTGTGGGAGATAATTGACAATGGTCGCCTGCCAAAATAACTTTTTGAGCTTTCAAAATCGGAATCCAACAAGCAGGTTCAAGAGCTTGCCCAGCTTCGTCAATTACAATGGTTTGGTAAGTCAAATTACGAACAGTGTAATGATTTGCCCCCACGAGCGTTGCCGTAACAACTTGCGTTTTAGTCAATAAATCGTCGATAATATATTGTTCGGTATTATCAACTTCCTTCATGATTCGGTGAGCTTCATCAAACAAGGCTTTGCGTTGGTCTCTTTCGGCTTTTCCAAAACTTCTTTTGTATTTATGAGCCATGTTTTTGAACTCCTGAGCCTGTTTTCTGAGTCTTTTGGTTTCTTTCAAATAATCATGGTCAGCCATTTTCGACTCTAAAGTCAATCTTTGTAAACGCTCAGAAACCCGTGCAGGATTTCCCACTCGAAGTACATTTAAACCCTCCTCTGATAGTTTTTCGCTCAATAAATCAACCGCAGTATTGCTCGGTGCAACTACCAAAATCTTTTGATTTTCCTGTTTTACTAATGCCTTAATTGCCTGTACCAAAGTGGTGGTTTTTCCAGTTCCGGGAGGGCCGTGAACGATGGCTAATTCATTGGCAGAAAGTATTTTTTCGACAGCATTTTTCTGCGAAGTGTTTAGTTTTTGTAAGGCTTCGATTGCCGTTGTCTGTGTCTCCACAGACGACTGTACGGAAATTGTCTGTGGAGACACAGACAACGGCAATTGTTTTTCGCCGTCGGCAGGATTCAAAGCCTTGCCAACGTTATCTTGTCTAAATGTTGGACTTTTTGCTCCTGTTAAAATCTGGATTAGTGGACTTTTTTCACTCAATTCTGATGCTTTTTTGAGGGCATCATTCATTTCGTCGTAACTATTATCATCAAATAATAAATCAACCCCCAATTTCCCGTCTCTGCTCCATTCAGGCAGTTCGTCGTCTTTGATGGTAATTTTTAGTTTATTCCCGTTTTGATGGGCAATTGTTCCTTCAATTCTATCTTTTTGTGGGTCGTGATTGGTAAAGAAAACCGCAGGCATTCCCGTTCTGAATTGGTGCGAAACATCTTGGTGAGTAGTACGTTCCAATTCAATCGTCAAATAATCTCCCCGACTCATTTCTGAACCTCTAATTGCCACAGGAAACCACGTCAAACCATTGGCACGACGTTCTGCTACCGATGAAGATTCTGTTAATTTTTTATATTGTTCACGGTCTTCACTCCGTTCAATTTTCAGTAAATCAAGTAAATTTTTAAAATAATCCATGATGCAAAGGTACGGAGGGATTAGGTAACACGAAGTTTTACTTCGACAAAATGAGGGTGTTTTCGAAATGAAACTTCGAGTTACATAAAACAAAACCGCCATTCCAAATGATTCGGAATGGCGGTTTTTAATGAAATTGAAATCTAATTATTTCTTAGCAGGAGCAGATTTTTTCGTTTCTGCATATTCTTTGTTTAAGCCATCAACAATTTCTTTTGTTCTGTCTGCCGACTCGTCAGCGTATAAAATTCCACCGCCCGCAGTTGTATAACCTAATACAAATTCAAAGTTGTTTTCAGCATTGTGTTTTTTGATATATTCACGAATGTTAGCGTACAATTCTTGCATTTTTTTAGCTTGCTCGTTTGCCAAAGCTTGCTGACGTTGTTGGCTGTATTGTTGTAATTCAGCACCTTTTTTCTTCAACATGATGTCAGCACCTTGCAATTCTGCTTGAGTCATTGTTTGAGCTCTTTGTTGAATTGCTTGTAATTCTCCTTGAAGACCTCTCTCACGTTGACCCAAATCTACCTGTAAACGGTAACCTTTGTTTTCAAATTCTTTTTGAGCGTCTTTGTAAAACTGGTAGTTTGCTAATAAAGAATCTGTATTTACATAAACAGTTTTCTTTTCTGCATCACTTTTAGTGGTTGTACTTGAAGTTGCCGCAGTTCCTTTGTTTTCAGCCTTGTCGCATGACAATGTACCGATTGCCAACAAACCTCCGAATACGATTAGGGATAATTTTTTCATTTGTAATTTGTTAAAATATTGATAATATGTTCGTTTCTCGAAAAAGGTCAACAAAGATAATACTTTTTCAAGTAAAAACTTAATCTAACTAAGCTAAGAGCCATTGTTTAATCTTGTGTTTATTTTGTCAAAGCATAATTGTCATAAATCTAACTGAAAATCATTAATTTTGCACCTTATTTATTAAAAGGTGTTGGTTTTTAGGTTTTTGGTATTAGTGAAGTTTAGCTAACGCCTAAAACCTAAACCTACTCTACCCGATGATTTTTGTTACGTATTGATAATGAAATAGTTGTATTTGAATCCACCGAGTAAATTTATTTAAAAATTCATCCCAGATTTTTATAAATCCTTGATTGATATTTCTGAAACCTTCTCTCAAAATATCAAGCCCTTTTCGGAAAAAACTATTGGATTTATACCCATGTTTTTTAATTCTGATTTTTTTTACTTTTTTATGATGATGTTTTCCAATATTCGTACATATTCCAACTGCTATACTAACAAAAACGATTAGCTTTTTAATTTTTTCGCTTGATTTTAGGTGC
>NZ_QGGO01000050.1 GCF_003148625.1 Arcicella aurantiaca
TGGTCGTGAAATCTTTATCCACACCTATTAAAGAGCGAAAACCTATTTTGTCAAATAGAGAAATCAATACATTTAAACTCAACTGTGAGGAACTTAATACCCCATAAAGTAACAACTTAAATACAATTTTGCCTTCAAGTTTCTTGACTTGTTTATCAACATTATGTTCAACAGATAAACGCTCAATTAGTGAATCAGGTAAATATCCAAGTAAAGTCTTAACGGGAATGTTAGTAGCCATAATTTTAATTTTTAGGCTACTAATTTAAACGATTTAAACGTTTCGGACAATAGTGGTTTTATAGCCTGACGCACAACAAATACATAAATCCAATATTTCATCTATCCAACCACATCGTTAGAATAGACGAAATAATCCAATAAACATCAAAAGGCTAATGATTTAGCAAATATTTCTATTTACTCATAAAAATATTGGCAACAATTTAGAGTTACAAATCTTAATTTGGCTTTATGAATTTGAAATTACGTATGTTGTTGATATTCAATATTTTAGTATTGGTGAGTCCCATGATTTAATCCCCAATTATTCACTTCCATTCTGAAAAGAAGCAACATTTTTTATTTTTTTTTCAGTACCAAATTGTCATTCATGTCTCTTTATAGTTAGAATGAAAAAAAATATGATTTGGGAAAATACTTACACCACTGGATTAGGTTTGATAATAATCCCAATCCATATTTATTTCTCTTTCCTTTTTCTATAAAATATGATTAAGTAATTGAGCAAAAGTTATCGTGTTTATTAAATTATTGCGAATTGGGGTATTTTTTATAATAATCAACCTTTAAATACCCGATTTTTTTTGCTCGACTACTTAAAATTAATCGTCTAATGAAAAATAGTCTTTATCTCAATCTTGTTATTTGTCTAATAATCGCATTGGCAAATCCTTTAAAAGGACAAAATAAGTATCAATCCATCACGTCTGGAGTTTCATGGTTTGATGATAAAGGGTTGACTGTCAGTGCTCATGGGGCTTGTATTGTCAAAGAAAGTAATCGTTATTACCTTTTTGGAGAAAAACATCTTGATAATAGTAACGCTTTTGCGGGAGTTAATTGTTATTCTTCAACCGACCTCTGCAATTGGAAAAATGAAGGTATTGCTCTGGCTGTTCAAGACTCTGGACGATTGGGCGAAAATAGGGTAGGAGAACGCCCCAAAGTAATGAAATGCCCTAAAACAGGGGAATATATCATGTATTTGCATACTGATAATAGTGCTTACAAAGACCAATGTGTAGGTTATGCAACTTCCAAAAATATTACAGGCCCTTATAAATTTAAAGGAGCAATTCTTTTTAATGGAAATCCTATCAAAAAATGGGATATGGGTACTTTTCAAGATACTGATGGGAAAGGTTATATTTTGATTCATGGCGGAGAAATTTATCAACTTAGCGATGATTATAAAAGCGTTGTTTCGCAGGTAAATAAAAATATGACGGCTGGTTTTGAATCCCCAACTTTATTCAAAAAAGGAAAGACGTATTATTTATTAGGCTCACATTTAACGAGTTGGGAACGAAACGACAACTATTATTATACCGCCACCTCATTAAATGGTACTTGGACTGCTCGTGGAATATTTGCTCCCGCAGGCACATTGACGTGGAATTCTCAATCGACCTTTGTATTGCCAATTGCAGGAAAATCTGACACTACTTATATGTATATGGGTGACAGATGGTCGTTCCCTTTGCAAGCCTCTGCTGCAACCTATGTTTGGCAACCCCTAACAATTTCTGACACGACCATTTCTTTAGCTACTTATCAAGAAAATTGGTCGGTTGATTTAAAAAGTGGCATTGCTACTATCAAAAACTTAAAAGGGAAAACCTTTGAATTTACGGACACAAAAGCAATTAATTATACTGGAAAATGGGCTGATAAAATGTCAGATTCATTAAAAATGTTCGCCTCTGATACCAAAGACGCTTCTTTCAAAATCAAATTTAAGGGAAGTAAAATTTCATTGTATAGTACTTTCATTCCCGATGGTGGATACGCAAAAGTTACCTTGTTTGATAAAAATGGTAAAATACTCCACACCGCAATCGTTGATATGTATTGCAAATATGCGGTTGCATCGCTTGCTTATTGTTCATCAATGCTCAAAAAGGGAGAATATACCTTAAATGTTACCGTTATGGGAGAACATAGCACTTGGTCAGACAAACGTAAATCAAATTATGGAAGTATTGGCAATTTTGTTTCTATCAAGAAAATTGTGATTGATTAATAAAAAACTGATAAAGTATGAACATTGAGTGGAAACTCATGATAAACCCAATTCCAATCCTAATACCAATAGAAAAATTAATGAAAAATAAACTTACCTTCATGGCTATTTTTATCTGCCATAGCCTTTTTATTTTAGGGCAAAAAACATCTTCGATTTCGTTCACAAATATAAAAGTGAATGCTCCTTTCAAAATGTCTGCCATTACAATTCCTAATTTTAGTAAATGCAAAAAAATGCCCATCACTGACTTTGGAGCTGTTTTGGGAGATAAAGAAAAAACAACACAAGCCATTGCAAAGGCAATTGAAAAAGCTAATGCCTTAGGTGGGGGTGTCGTTATCATTCCAGCTGGCGAATGGCTTACGGGTAAAATTCATCTCAAAAGCAATGTCAATTTACACCTTAATAAAGGAGCTGTGTTACTTTTCTCTGAAAATCCGAACGATTATTTACCTGCTGTACATTCTACTTGGGAAGGAATGGAATGTTACAATTACTCTCCTTTGATTTATGCGTATGAATGTAAAAACGTGGCAATCACTGGCGAAGGCGAAGTAAAAGCACAAATGGATATTTGGAAACAATGGTTTGCAAGACCAAAACCTCACATGGAAAGTATCAAACGTTTGTATAATTTGGCAAGTCAATATATACCCGTAAAAGATAGACAAATGGTTAATGATACCGCCCATTTACGTCCGCAATTTATCCAATTTAATCGGAGTGAAAATATTGTTTTAGAAGGCATAACCATTACCAATAGCCCATTCTGGACTATTCATCCATATCTATGTAAAAATGTGGTTATCAGAAAAGTAAAAGTGTATGCTCATGGACATAATAACGACGGCGTTGACCCAGAAATGAGTCAAAATGTATTGATTGAAGACTGTACATTTGACCAAGGAGATGATGCCATTGCGATTAAATCAGGGAGAAATCCAGAAGGATGGAGATTAAAAACACCTTCTAAGAATATCGTTATCCGTAACTGTCTTGTTAAAAATGGACATCAATTAGTAGCCATTGGCAGTGAATTGTCGGGAGGAATTGAGAATGTCTTTATTAATAACTGTGAGGTGGTTGATGGAGCAAAGTTATCCCATTTATTATTCATCAAAACCAATGAACGTATGGGCGGTTTTGTGAAAAATATTCATGTGAGTCATGTAAAAGCAGGAAAAATTGATTTAGGGATTTTAGGCATTGAAACCGATGTTTTATATCAATGGAGAAACCTTGTACCTACAATTGAGCGAAGACTAACACCCATTCAAGAGGTATATTTAGACAATGTAACGGCAAGTAATGTGAAATTTATTTCAAGAATTTTAGGACAAAAAGAATTACCAATCAAGGATATTTTTCTCAAAAATGTAAAAGCCTCAACCGTGTTGGAAAAAGAACATATTCATGAAAATGCGTTAAATGTTAACTTGAAATAAACTATGAATAAGCTGGCATTATTTATTTTTATCAACCTTTCATTGGTTATTAAACTTTATGCACAAAAACCAATTGCTTGGGATAATACTACTGAAAGTACATGGAATACATCATTTGGTCAAGTAGAAATTCCTTCATCTTTAGATGGAAAAGTTCAAAAAGCCTATCTGTATGCTTCTCGAAGTAAATCACCGAAACCGTTGATAATAAGTTTACATACTTGGAGTGGAGATTATACCCAAAAAGACCCATTGACAGATGAGATTTTAGCAAGAGACTGGAATTATATTCACCCTGATTTTAGGGGAGCTAATAAAACATCAGAGGCAGGAGGAAGTAAATTTGTGATTTCAGATATTGAAGATGCCATACAATATGCTCTAAAACATACCAATGCTTCTCCTGAAGATGTACATATTATTGGCGTTTCAGGAGGAGGTTTTGCCACGCTATCCGCCTACATGAATATCCGTTATCCTGTCAAATCATTTTCTGCATGGGCTCCGATTACAGACTTAGAAGCATGGTATTGGGAGTCATTAGGCAGGCAACAAAAGTATGCAAAAGATATTGTAAAGATTGTTTCTCAGGATAGCACTTTTAATAAGAAGGAAGCATGGTTACGTTCGCCATTACATCAATCTTTTCCGAAGAAACTCAGAGAAAATGCACAATTATATATTTATGAAGGCATTCACGATGGATATACAGGCTCTGTTCCCATAACCCATTCAATGAATATGTATAACTATTTGGTTGGTGCTTTGAAATTCGGGATTCAAGAATTTGCTATGGTCAATAATTGGCAAAACACAGATTCTTCTTTCGTTTCCTCTTCCGAAATCATTGATTTAGTTACCAAAAGAACGAATCCGAATCGAGATAATAATAATCTGCTGTTTGGACGAGATATTCACCTATCAAAAAAATACCAAAATATCAAGCTGACTATTTTTGAAGGAGGACACGAGCAAATACCACAAGCGTTAGCCTTAATTCCCTATAAAAATGAGCATTTGGAAAACTATAATATTTTGACATTGGGAGACTCAAATGGTTTTAATAAAGATGGATGGGTAGAACAATTGAAAAAAATATTGCCTAATGCCCTGATTACTAATATTTCAAAAAGTGGACGAACGATTGGGTTTGATAATAATGGGAAAAAAGAATTGAATGCTCTTGCCAATATTGATATGTTTTTAGACGAAGCCTCTGAAAAAATATCAAAAAAACATTACGACTTTATCGTAGTATGTATAGGAACAAACGATACAAAAAGTGAATATGCTAATCGCCAGCAAGAAGTTATTGACAATTTTAAGCAACTTTTTCAAAAACTAAAAGCACATTCTCTCTATAAAAACCACAAACCTCGAATCATTTATATGACACCACCACCTATCAGAACTCAGCAGATTGAAGCCAAATATCAAGGAGGCAATGACCGAATAGCCCAGCTTATTCCATCTTTTTCAAAGCTCGCTTCGTCAATGGGAGTAGAAGTAGTGGATATATATCACCCTTTACTAAAAGTTCTTGATTATTATGCAAAAGATGGCGTCCACATGGCAGCAGCTGGACAGGAGATTATAGCGTCACTTTTGGTGGAAAAAATGAATGAGAAGTAATGATGCAAAATAACGTGTCATGTTGACGATTTAAGATTTATGGTAATTCATCTCATGAAGTCTTCATTAGAACCAATATTCTTTCAAAACACGATGAACAAAAAAACAAAACTTAAAGATATTATAGTTTGTTGTGAAATACGCTTTGATAATGGCTCTGCGGCTAATTGGAAACATAGTGACTTTTGCTCTTTCAGTGATGCAATTATGAAAGATACAGGCGTAAATATCAGTGCAAATACACTGAAACGAATCTTCGGTAAAATCACAGTAGATAACGATTATCAACCTCAGCAAGCTACCATTGAGGCTTTGGCAAAATATGGAAGAAATATTGTATTAGAAACTCCTATTCAATCAGAAAATGTATATTTAAAGCGATATAGTTCAAAAGCTATTGTTCTTATTATAGGATTATTTGTGATGTCTTTATGTATGATTTATTATGTCAAAAAATATAAAAAAATAACAGGAATAATCCGTCTTTCAAATATTGAAGGACAACTACCACAAACAACTTTTTTTGATTTAATATTACCCAATACCCAAGACAGTCTTTTTGTAGATTTTGGAGATAAATCACTTTTGCAATCCGTCAACCCAACCCTAAAAAAGATAGCTCATACGTATCTGTTTCCGGGTGTTTTTGAGGTAAAATTAAGAACTGCCGAAAAGACGATTGCTAACACCAAAGTGCTTGTTGAATCCAATAAGTGGATTGGTTTAGGGTTTCATAATCAACAAGATGTTCCCAATAGGCATTATGAATTTACGGCATTCAAAACAGGAAAGGATAGTCTTTTTCATATCCCCAATCAGCAATTATTTACTTTAGGACTGGACACGCTAAAACCGCTGTATGTGCGGCTTTGTAATTATGCTTCAACGGGTTATAAGTCTGATAATTTTGTCTTTGAAACGACTTTTAAAAATAAGGTTAAACCTAATGGAGTTTATTGTAATAGCACTCAGTTTCAAATAACTGGATTAGAAAGTAAAATCCGCTTTAAATTTACCAATCATGGATGTAGCTATCGGGTATTAAATTTTGTGAGTGAACAAACCTTAGATGGTAGTAAGATGAACCTTTCAGCTTTTGCCATCGACCTTAGTAATTGGACTACGATTAAGATGGTTAATAAAAATAAGCATTTGGAATTATTTGTCAATGGCAAATCTATTTATCAAGGAAAATACCAACAACCATTAGGAGAAATAAAGGGTGTATTTTTGGAATTTGCGGAAAATGGCTTTGTAAAATCATGTAGTCTAAAATCATTAGATGAGAAAATTTTGTTTCTTTTTTAACAAAAAAAACTTGTTAGTTGTTGATAATCAAGTGTTTCCATTGTCCAAAATTATGTACAACTTTTGGACAATAGAAAATTCAATCAAATAATATACGAAAGCTAAATTTGGAGCATCAAAAATTTGTCAATTCTAAATTTAGCGTATTTATGTGTCCAATAACTCCCTTTTTAAGAGTAAACTTTTTCGTATTATTTTTTTTCTTATCCAACAAGCTTTCCGCTCAAGTTTTGATACCCACCGTTGCCGATTCAAGGCAAATGGTATCATTAAATGGTAGCTGGAAATTCTACTTAGCCAAGACTGAAAACGATGCCAATCAGTTAAATGATTTTTTTCAAACAGATTATAACACCACGTCATTTCAAACAATACCTGTACCGTCTAATTGGGCTGTATTGGGTTACGAAGAGCCTGTTTATCGTGGTTTTGATAGTAATAAAGCAAGCGAAGGTTTCTATTTATATGATTTTAATATACCCAAAAATTGGGGCGATAAACGACTTTTATTACATTTTGGAGGTGTTTGGTCTTCGGCAGAAATTTGGATTAATGGCATACAGATAGGTAAACATGAAAGCGGATATACATCATTTAGTTTTGATATTACGGGTAAACTAAAAGTTGATGGTTCTAACAAACTTGCAGTCAGAGTAAAACAAGTGAGTAGGGAGTATAAATATGATGTTTACGATGATTGGACGCTCGGAGGTATTTTTAGAGATGTCACGTTAGAAGCTATGCCACTAAATAGATGGCTTGATTACACTGTCATAAAAACAACCTTTGACAAGGATTTTAAAAATGCCGATTTAGAGATTAAATGTATGGTAAGTGATACCCATGAAGGCTCACTTCCTGGTAATTACCCAAGCCCTGACAAACCATATAACCTTAGATTTACCCTAACTCAAGATCATGAAAAAGTTTTCACTCGTCAAATTGAAATACCTGCTCATATAGCCACTTCAAGAGAAACGAACATGGTTTTTCATGTAGAATCGCCACTTCATTGGACAGCAGAAACACCTAATCTCTATCATTTAAAAATAGAACTACTTGAAAATGGAAATGTAGTACAAAGCAAAAATGAAAAAATTGGATTTCGTCAAATTTCAGTAGAAGGCGGCATATTTAGTATCAATGGTCAAGCAATAAAATTAAGAGGTATCAATAGACACGATGAACATCCTGATGTTGGACGAGCAACAAAGCAAGAACATTGGTTACAAGATATTAAGCTAATGAAGGCTGCCAATATTAATTATATCCGTATGGCTCATTATCAACACGCTAAAGGTTTTATTGAACTCTGTGATGAATTGGGAATGTACGTAGGCGAAGAAGTTTCGATTGGCGGAGCTGGTAATCTCATCTATGACCCTTCTTATGCAGGAGCTACCTTAGTTCGTGCCTACGAAACGGTTACCCGAGATATAAATAATCCTTCTATTATTTACTGGTCTGTGGGCAATGAAGACCCTTTGGCATCACTTAATCTAAACGCTCTCAAATTTGTTAAAGCACTTGACCCGACTCGTCCAACTATGATTCCTTGGCGGTCAGAAACATGGCTACCGAAGGAAATTGATTTACTTTCAGTTCATTATTGGCATCCAAATGAATACGACCAGCTTGCAGGTCAATCAACTCGTCCAATTATCACAACTGAATATTCCCATGCTTTTGGTGTAGATAGTTTTGGCGGATTAGAAGCAAGGTGGAAAGCCTTAACCAAACATCCAGAAGGAACTGGTGGAGCAGTGTGGATGTGGGCAGACCAAGGTATTAAAACTCCGATAAAACGCCCTAAAGAAAAATATGATAAAATAGTGAAAGACGACGAATACTTGCGGATTGATGACCAAGGTTGGGACGGCGTTGTTGACTCTTACCGTAACCCTACCCGAGATTACTGGGAGGTGAAGTCCGTTTATGCCCAAGTGTACCCAACAGTTGATAAAGTACCCTATATTGCTGGTCAGAATTCAATAATCATTCCATTGCAAAATGATTATGATTTCACAAATCTAAATACCATAAAAATTAAATGGACATTAAAGGAAGATGATAAAGTATTATCAACGGGTATTTCAACTATTTCAGGTCAACCACACACTGTTTCAAATTTTGAGTTACCCATAGAAAATCTTAAAACATTTCAGAATCAAAATACATATTATCTATGGCTTGATTTCATAAATGCTGATGGAGAGGAAATAGTACGCAAAGCTGTTGAACTTACTCCTCGATTAGATTTGAGAAATAGAACGTTACCTGTATCAAAAGTAAAAGTGACCCAAAGTAACACCATAGCCACAATTTTAGTGGGAAATATTAGCTATACTTTCAATGCCAACACTGGACAATTAATTTCTGCAAGTTTGGGAGAAAATAAATTAATCACAAACTTAAAACCTATAATATGGCACCCACTTGACAGAGGAGAAACCAGTGTTATAGGTTCAAAAATTGCTAAAAAACTGCCAGACCTTAATAATTATACCATTAAAGTTATTGATTGGAAAATCCAAGAAGATTCAGCTAATGCAATAATCGATACAAGGGTTGAATATCGCATCAATGATAAAAATATTTTCAGCACGAATTACAAATACACTATTAGTTCAGATGGAAATATGAAGGTACATTATGAAATACTCCCTCAAGTAGAAACTCCCAATTTACCAATCGTAGGAATGTCATTGCAATCAGCACCAGAATTAACAAACCTCTATTGGTTAGGACTTGGGCCATACGATGCTTATCCTAATAAGCAATCTGCACCAGTTCTTGGTGTTTGGGGCGGAGCAATCAATAGTGAAAATGTACATGGAAACAAAGCAACACATTGGATAGAACTATCAGAAAAAAAATATAAGATTCGGATTTTAAACAAAGGTTACATGGAACATAATGTTTCTAATCCTCAAGCAGTGAATATTTTATCCTCAGTATTAGGTAAACCAGAAAAAGGAAGAAAACCGAATGAACCAGCCCTTTTATTACAAACAGCCGCAGCAAAACCATTTGTTGGGGAGTTTATAATAGCCTTAGAAACTACAAAGTAATAGAATAGGGTCATTACCTTAATATTATTCCTTTGAGTATTTCAATACAAATATTGGGGTGAAACTTGTACAAACACCAGTTTCACCCCAATACACAGCTTCGGGTGGAAAAAATGAGTGAGCAATAAGTGGCATATTTATTAAATGTAAAATGTCTTAATCGAAACCACCTATTACAAGACGTTTTTTGAGCCATCCATTTGTTTTTCAAAATTCCTTTTTTGAGAGGCTTTTTCCTTAGTAAATTCCTTAGTAACGTTTTATAAACTAAATGGTTGGAGTAGCTTTATTCTGTTAGCAAGTGGAGAGGGAGGTTGTTAGCGGATTTGTTTTAGGTTTTTTTGATTTGTAACTAATTGATAATCAATGTAAAAGCAAAAAAGAGATACTAAAATTAGTATCTCTTTTTTGTTTAATGTAGTCCATCGAAAACAACTTAGCAACGAATTTTAAACCCCTTTGTCAATTATGGAAAGTAGCTTAAAAGTAATTCGGGAGTATAACCCTTTTGCTCTTTTTATTAAATATGTATTTAGCCAAAACTCAATTGTGCAAGGAAGTACAGTGTTAATGCTTGCTCGTACCATTGAAACCCAACAACTTTTTAATAAAGTATATCCCGAAGCGTTAACTGGAGAGAGTCGATTAATTGCTTCATGGGCAATGGCTATTGGGATTGAATGGGGTATTTTAATGGTGACAGTAAATTCAAGATTCACGGCTAAATATAATCACGTAGTTTATGCAGTATCATCAATCATCATGACTATGTTGTTTTTAGGTATTTTGAAATCATTTCCTCACGTAGAGTTTTACATTAATGTCACTTACTTATCGCTTGTTTCGGGTTATAGTTTATACAGTTTTTGTGAAATTTTGGTAGAAAAAAACAAAGCACAAATATTAGAAACCGAGTCCGTTGAAATGCTTAGACAAGTTGAGTTACAACTCAGTCAATCTTTCAATGAAGTGAGTTATTTAAAAGATAAGTTGAATTTACTTGACCAAAAATTAGAAAAAGCTGAGGTTAAGGTGAGTGAATATGAACAAGAAAATCAAACGTTAAGCCAGCAAGTTAGATTTTTAGAAGCAGAAAATGCAGAACAACGTCGTAAAGCATCAAGAAAGAAAACATTATTTTTTGAGCCTTTGAAAACAGGTACTTGATTTTGTAATACTTTTAAAATCAGTGTTTTGTAAATTTTGATTAGCAAAAAAATAACTCAAGTGTATGTCACCTAAAGGTGAGTTCTAAAGTTTAGACGCTCACATTTAGTCACTTATAGGTGAGGTAAGAAATCAGAAAGGTGAGTTTCAGGTGAGTATAAATGAATAAAAAAGTAAATCAGTATAACTTCAATATATTATGGTTCAGTTTAAAGATAATACTATTGTAATCACAATAGAAAACGTTAATCCATTAGAAGATTGGCAAGAGTTAATGATAACGATTGCTGATGTTCAAATGATATTAATGACCAATCCAGACCACAAAGTCTCAGAATACAGATTAAATATGTTCAATGAGTTTCACAAAGCAACTTGCACATTATCAAAGGATTCATCGACAATGCAAGTATTAGCAGAGCATAGTGCAAAAATGTCGTTAGCAATTTAATAAGATTTTGCCAAATATTTCCGTTACCTATTTGTCAATAGTAACTTTATTGACTTTTACGCCTACTACATTAGACTTCCTGCGAAAGTGTTTTATGATTGAAAAATGGTATATTTTCGAGTGAAAATAGAGAAAATTTTGAAAGCATAGCAGAGCTACGGTTGAAAAATTTTCTCTATTTGTAGCCGAAAAGATGTTATTTTACGACTTAAAACACTTTCGCAGGAAGTCTATTATATATTATTCTAAAATTTAAACCAAGTACACAATTATGACAACTTTTAATGAATTACTTAATCAGGCAGCACTTTCTGTTTTAGACACAAACCAACAGTCAGCAATTAGCCAGCAACAAAACCAAATGTTACAGAATAGTTTGGTGCAGGTACGTAGAGAAATTGCAGCGTTAAAATCATCTATTGAGACACAAGAGAAAGCTTTTAACCCAGTTCTTGAGTTAAAAGAAACCTTAATTCAGAAACAAAAAATGGAGCAGGAAATTTGGGTTGAAATCCAAAAAAGAGAGCTTTTCTCAGCTATGCCATCGACTGAAGGAAGATTAACATTGGTACATGAATAAAAATGATAGCATCTTTTACACTATTTGTTTGATTTATATAAAATACACTAAACAAAAAATAAAAACCTAAATGAATTCTATTTTAAAAACAAGCCTATTAGTATGTGGAATGGCTATTAGCATCCCCCCAACCTTTGCACAGGAAGTATTAACGAATAAAGAAGTAACCAATCTTCAAATCGCTAAAGTTTCTCAAGATATTATTCTTGCTAAAATTTCATCAAGTAAATGTAATTTTGATTTAACACCGCAAGGAATTATTGCCTTAGATTTAGCTAAAGTATCAGATAAAATTATTAAAGCTATGTTTGTGGCATCACCTTCTAAAACTGTCCTGCATAACGAAGATGTTATCCGTATTGCTCAGTCAGATGTTTCTACTTCTATTTTAAGGGATGCAATCAAAATTTTCCCACATTCTTTTGATGTAAGTCCCGACGCCTTGATTAATCTAAAGAATCAAAAAGTACCTGATTCAGCGGTTAAGGATATGATAATAAATCCCTCATCGGGTAGCTTATCCACTACAGTCGAAGATAAACCAGCAAATACAAATGCAGTAGCTAAGGTAGAAACAGGAAAGCCAGTGCAAAGCCAAGTGAAGGAAATATTAGTTACGAGTGTGTTTGAGGAAGTGAAGGGTTTAAAACGAGTTGGAGAATTTAAGGCAACTGTCCAACAAATATTTGGAAGCCAAGATAAATTGAGAACTCAAGCAATGGATAAAGTCAAGAAAGACGCTCAGGCAAAGGGTGTGACTCATTTACTAATTCAGTCTGATACTTATGCCCCAAGCCCTGCGAATACGGTGACTATTATCTGCGTGGGTTATAAGTAAACTCAGAGAAATATATTCACTTCTATTAAAATATTAACATCATAAAGCAGTCAAAACGACCTCGCTTTACAACAGACAATAGGTGTAGAGTTAGTGCATATTGCCTTAATGGTTTCCGTTAAGGCAATTTTTATTAAAAATTACAGACCTGCTCTTTCAAATATCTTCAAGTCGAACGACAAACCATAAAAGAAACTAACAAAGCCGACCGCTACCAGAAGTTAAGTTCAAGACTCGCCGTCCGCCATGCTTTTAGGGTTTGGTTTGGCTTGCTGTCACCACTAAGGCTTAGTTATTGGTTGCAGTTATTGTTTCTCCGCACGTTGTTTTTCGATTTGTAAAATGTTGTTCTGAATGTCCTTCATTATGTTGTTAGCCCACCAACTTGCATAAAAATTAAAAGTTGTTGTAAGTTTAAAATTACTGTACAAATGTAGTCGATACGTTTTTTCTGTCAGTTTTTCTAGTTCGTAAGTTCCGTTCAAAACGTCAAAATATTTGCCACCAATTACTAAATGTTCGTCCATTGTTGTCAAAGGGATTTCATGTGGAAGTGCCTTTATCGTAAATGACATTTTCTTTTTGTCAATATATTCTGTCACAGTTTCGTGAAAAACAAGTCCGTTTGTGAAAATTGCCTCCCTGTAAGCTCCAACACCTTCAAAATTAAGTTCGGCTTTTACTGGTCTGGGAAAGTTCAGTAAATTTGTCAGCCAACCTTTGTCTTGTTCTTTACTAATTTCTCTTACTCTCGTCACGTTACTCCAAATTTTGTCTGCTGGTGCGTTAATGTCTATGTAAGTGTATGCTTTGTAAGGCGTTGAGTCTGCCCCGATAAAGTTTTCAATTGGCGAAATAAATAAAGGCAAAAGTGTCAAAACAGAAAGATAAATCTTGTTGTCATTTTTCCTTAGTTTATAATATCCTCCGATTAGTCCACCGACTGAGGAAGCAATCAGAAATATTGGTAAAATCATTAAAATGCAAGGCCATCCTTCAATAAAAAATATTAGAGTAATGAAAAAGAAGGCAAAAACTGGAATCCAAGGAATCATAATTCGATATCCAAGATTCCTAACTTTTTCAATATTTGAGAAATAAATTGACAATGCTCCTATGATTGTCGGTAGGAAAAATAAGAAAGTCTTAGACATCATATTGAAAATCCCATTCCAAGTCGAAACGCCAAACAAAAGTCGTAAAACCAAAGCGTATGCAGTTGGCATTGCTATAATTTTCAGTGTCGAAATGAGTTTTTGTCTGTCCATACAATCTTTTTATAATTATCACCAACGGTTTTCGGCTTTGCGATGTTGGGGAATTCAAAGTACAAATGTTCAATAGAATTCCAATGCTCAAATTTAGTATATCAGCCCCAATATAGCAAAACCCCTGTTGAACTAAACCTCTGGTAACTTTTTGACTTCTCAAGTTTTATCTTTACATAAATTCCAAACTATTTTTAGGGTGATAAAAAAGAATGTTGATGAATTACGAGTTGATAAACTTAATTAATAGTGCTAAAGTAGAAGTGGCTGATTTTGACGTGCTTCTTTATCGTTTTGAGTAAGTAGAAGTAGCTTATGGGTAAGGTAATTTGTATGTCTTTAAAAACAAAAAATGTTTTTAAATCCTCTAAAGCCCTAAAAAACAAAAAAGCAGGCGAAAACCTGCTCTTTCAAAATCTTCCAGTCGAATGACAAACCATAAAAGAAACTAACTAAGCAGACTGCTACCAGAGGCTAAGTTCAACATCGCCTTCATCGCATGGCTTGCAGCCACGACGAAGGCTTAGCTATTAGTGGCTGGCTTTCTATTCATTGTTGTCCGTTAAATCTTGCTCAATCATTTCATTAAACCCTATTGTTACTGTTTCTTCTTCATCTTTTAATTTTTCTTTACTGTGCATATCAAGTTGTCGCCTTGTCAGTTTAGCCCCATTTATGTCAAGAGGAGTTGGTACGTAAGTCATTTTTATTTCAGAACCTTGTAGTGTTTTGTCTTCAATGCACAATGGGATAAATATTTGGAATGCAAAATTGCTGTAAGCCACCAAAAATTGCATATATGGAACTGTGTCAACATTGTCTGGCTTTCTTTTAAAAAGCATACAGCTAACAAAAGGAAATGGTCTGATACCTGGAGCAAACGAGAAAAGGACTTTTAGCTGTTTTAGTTCGTAAGGACTATTGCTGTGGTCTTCTTCATTTATCCAAGCCATAGTATTTTTAAATTTACTCAACTCGTCTTCTGGCATTATAGTTAAAGCCATTTTTGTTAGTGTCTTATATACTGCAATTGGAACATATGACCTTCTTTTGGCTGTTATAGAGATTGTCTTATTCTCTTCATCTATTTTTACTATACTGTCATCCTGATAATCCTCAATTTTTACAGTGTCTTTTATGTCAATCCTTGATTTATCGTTTACCGTTTTGAAAGACGGTATTTTCCTCTTGCCTTTGACTTGTGCAATGGTATGCCATAAGTTCATATAATTCCCAAAATGACTTTCTAACATTTTCGAAAATTTTTCATTGCATACATCACATTCATAATGTGCAATTAATTTTTTATTTCCTATTAGCTCGGGTATGGCGTGAGAAACATTGCTAAACGAAGTTTCTGTCTTGTCCTTTCCACAAAATCTACAGACCTTATTTTCTTTATCACCTAAGTAAATCTTGTCATCTTGGTTTAGGTGATATGTTACTAAATTGTCGTAATTGCGTACAAGGAATTCTAACATATATTTTGCTTGCTCTGTCATTGCGTTGTCTTTTTTAAGCTTCTGACTAACGTTTGTAATTCATGTTGATAATCAATTAGTTACAATTTGTAAATCTTCGCTTGTCAAGCCGAATTTATTAATTTGTTTTTGGATTCTTTTTGTCAATCCTAATTTTCTTTTCTGATCTAAAAATAAATAACCTTCGGGGTTAATATATTTGGTTCCTTTTGTAACCATATTCCAAACAATTACGGCCAGTTTTCTAGCTGTAGCACTTATGGTAGAAACTCTTCCCTTTTTGAAATTTATACGTTGAAAAAAATCTCTTAGTGGTGTTGAATCCTTCAAATTTCCTATTGCATTAGCAGCATTTCTCAAGGCTATTTTGAGGCGATTACTACCTTTGGGTACTTTGCTTGAAATTATTTTACCTCCTGTTTTTTTGTTGTTTGGCGACAGCCTTAACCAACTGGCAAAATGCTTGGCTGTTTGGAATTTCTTGATACCATCTAAGCCCACTTCGCTGATTAAATGCAAGATTGTACCGTGTGAAAAGCCCTCTATTTCCATTAAATCCACTCCTTCAAAATACTGGTATCCAACCATATTCAAATCAATATTTTTAGGTGTGTTTTTGTTGACACGCTTATGCGATTTTTTATCAATATAGTGCTGTCTTTTATTATCATCGCAATTGATGATGTTGTTTAACATCTTTTCTATTTCAGCGTCGCATGCGGTTATTTTTGTTTGAATGATTTTATACATATCCAGCTCTTGCTGCAGGGCAAATAGGTAATCCATACGGCCATTGGTAACCAGAGCTTTGGCTATTTCGGTTTCCGACTTTCGGCAGTTTCCATTTCGTAGTTCGGCTAATTTTTCGGGCTTTGTTTCACCTTTGCAAATGGCCTCAATAATAGCCATACCAGTAAACCCACAAATGTCATTGACTACCACATCGAGCCTTAAGTTGAGCAGCCTCAGGTACTTTTGCATTTTCTTTTGTGTGCTGGCGGCCATATCAAGCAAGTTGGCCCTGTGCCTACAATAGGTTCGCAATTGTTCTGTGGCTTCGTCGGGCAAAAAACTACCTGATAAAAGGCCAATGCTGTGTAGTTTCTGAATCCAGGCACAGTCTTGAATGTCAGTCTTTCTTCCTTTAATATTTTTGGTAAACTTACCATTACAAAGAATTACTTGAAAGCCAGCCGCCAAAAGTACTGCATATAGAGCCTGCCAATAAGTGCCTGTACTTTCCATGGCTACAGTGGTAATTTTGTTTTCACTAAGCCAGTCGGCGATGGCCATGAGGTCATCATTGAAAACACCAAACTCACGGATGTCTTTTTCTTTCTGACCTATGGAAACCCAATGGCTTCTGCTACCGATGTCGATACCCGCAGCATGCGGATTGACGATTTCCATCGATAAAGTTTCGGATTTTTGCTCCATAATTGAGATTTTAAGGTTTTTAAAATTCTCATTGAGAGTGTTCTTTAGGAAGAATAAATATTCTGAACGGGGTTTCTGTTAAAAAATACAGAACCGCCACTTAAGTTATGACACACACTCCAACCAGGATTGCACTCGTGCTATTACACAACAGTTTTAAAATCAGCCTTGCAATGAGTGCATAAATTTAATTAATGAGTCCGAGAGTTTTCCCACGTTAGCTTACTAAGTTAATGGGCGGGGTCTATATGCTGGATTGCCACTAACGAACAGGGCTTTGTGCAGGTAGGGAAATAGAATTCCGTCTGCCCGGAACCGCTGCTGATTGAAAAACTGATGATGAAGTTAAGTACAAAAGTTCAGCGATGTACGTCAAGCCCGTACAAAAGCTGAATAGAATTACAAATGCTTATTGTTATTCCGTCTGCCCAACTTGCACAAAACCCAATGTTGGGCGTTCGTACATTTTTTATTTATCTTCTAATGTTTCTATTACTCTGTTATTAATATTTTTTAAAAATTTCTCATACATTTTTTAACAACGTGTGATGTGTTTTCCTTTACATTTCTTTTTATTAATTGTCTTTAAATGTCTTTTTTTAACTATCGAATATAACGTTTTTTAATGTTTATAATTCGAATAAAATGTTTAATAAATTGTGTTGGTTTATTAGTCCAATTGCCAATTAAATGGTGTTTGTTTTAGTTTATCACCAATTGCAATTAATCTATTATGATGATTTTCACAAAGTAGCCACTCTTTATTTTTGTCAATTATATAGTATTCAAAGCCAAAACACTCACCAATAATATCTTTTATAACATTAGGATTGCAGTCATAAACTGGGTAAAAAAGTTCATAGTTGTCTTCAACCACTAACCAAACATTTCCACTTGTTAAAGGAATGATTTTATCAATGTAATTAAATGGGTTCTCAAATTCACTTATTGAATAAGTTTGGAATTTAAAATCTTCCCACCACCATCTTCTTTCTCCTGATTTTATAAAGTAGGTTACAAATTCATTGTATAGTATTTCGCCTCGAATATTGTCTAAGCGGATAATGTCTGATTCAGATAGATTTAGTTTGTCTATTGCATTCTGTATTTCATCTTTTACTTCTCCTTGCATTATGAAAGGTTTCTTTTGTATGACGCCCAACGAGCGTATAACCGCCATTAGCTCTAAAAATTCAATTATTTATGGCGTCTATCCAACCAATTTGGAATATATCCGCCATAAATTGTTTTGAAAATTAAATGTATTTGATAGATTGTTGAATGGTATTTTTTCAGTAGTAGTAGTGCTACCCAGAGAAATAATACATGATTAATTCATAGACTTTGTGTCACACAACTAAAAAACTATGATAAGAAAAGGGATTGCTCGTTTGAGCGAAAGAAAAGAGATAAAGAGAACAGGTAGAATCTGTAAGTTGTACATTATTTTTCATTAGTTGGTAGTTTAGTTTTTTTGCAATATTAGTAAAAGTTTAAAGAAGTTTTTAGAGTAGAATTACCTGATTTTTAAAAAAGATTAAAACTTTTCTCATAGTCTCAAACCAACGCTACCCCCATACCAACAAAAAAACGCCCATAACAGGCGGTTTTTTTGTATTTAAAGTCATGAAAATTAATTCTTATTTTGTTATACAGAAATTGGTTGCTGCCGCTTTTGTCCTTCGGTCAAGTGGCTACCAAGTATCTATTTTGTGGTAAGTCTTTGCTTAACTGATTTAACAAAGTCTAACGAAACGCCAGCTATGTCTGCAATTTGTTCAAGGCTATAATTTAGCTTTGTCAAAAGGCTTTCGATAATTTTCTCTTGTCCACGTAGGTAGAGAACGTCTCTTTCTTCTTTGATATATTCTGCGATGCTGTCCATAGCGTTTTTTAAATTTAGTTCTAAGTTACGAAGTTGAGCCAATACACGCAACTGATTAAAGTATCTATTTAACGAAAAATCTCCTTCAGTAGTTTCTTTGACACGGATAAGTATCTGTTTTAGAGCATTTTCGGGATTTTCACCTTTGAAATTTGCCAAAATGCCCAGTATGATTTCTTCTGGTTTGTCCGATTTGAGAAATATATGATAGTCAAGCGTTGAAAGTGAAATAAGTGGATAACTGAACTTTAATCGTTCTCGGTTAAGTTCGGTTGGCATTGTCAATTTGTCTGCACCAAGAAAAATTACAAATTGTTTTACAGGTAGCTTGTACTTTCGTTCAAGCATTCCGTAATAATCAAGCATACGATAAACCATATCATCTTCATTCTTTACTTGAAATTCAATTTGAAGGACAAATGTGTTGCCTTTATCATCTGTGATTTTCTTTAAAGTGTCGGGTTTACGTTCTTTGGTATGCTGAATATCATCAGGCAGTTCTTCCACAGAAACAGCCGTAATTTCAAGTATATTTTGCATGATACTTGAAATTACGGCTTCGATATTCTCCTTAAAAATCTTGTCATATTGGTTTGATTGGCGTTTTTTCTTATTTGCTTCCATGAGGCAAATATATCAGAAATGTAACCCTATGGCAATTAAAAAAAGGTTTAATATATAAGTTGTAAAATAAAAATTGTTGAATCGTTACCTATTCTTTTACAAAGTGTGTAACGTATTACCTATACTCAATAATGGAATTTAGAAGCACCTCGTTGTTAAATAAGCACAAAGCTTGATTTAACACGAACGACAACTCCATAAAAGAAACCACCGAAGCAGACCGCTACCAGAGATTAAGTTCAACATCGCCTTCATCGCATGGCTTGCAGCCACGACGAAGGCGATGTTATTGGTGGCTGTATTTTTATTCCTTGTAGTAATCTTTTTGCCTAAGCTTTTCAACTTTTACTGTCCACTTATCATTTATGAGTTTCCTCGTTGTAACCACCACCATTTCCCCTTTTGTTGCGTCTTCTTCAAACTCGGCTACTTTAACCAAACCTTTTTTGGGTACAACAGAATACTCTGTTTTAAGATGCCAACAACAACCACTTTTGTCAAATGTAGAAATTCTTTTTCTTTTATGGTCTGTCTCGAACATTCCTAAATGATTGTATGCAAGTGAAGACAAATCAGAACTTGGGACAAATTGTTTTTTTGTCGAGTGATAAACATATACGTCATAAGAAGGTCCTCCATAACTACTCTCGTTTCCATTTCTAATTGCGAAGTCCTCTGTACCGTCAAAATTAAAGTCGTCAAATATCAAAGGACTTTGTTCTCCGTAAAGTTCGATGACATTGACTGTTGGATTGTTTGATTTGTCAATTGAAAAATCTAAGTCGTCTGAATAAAAAGTCTGAAATTTCTTTTTCGTAATTCGGTCATATAATTCAATAGTTCCTTTTCCATTACAATCACCTTTTTTGCAAGTTGTAACCGTAATCTCCGCATTAAATTTTGTCGAACCTTTGTTAATTTTGAACTTAAATTGTCCACTGCAAAGGTTTGTCAGCAAGATTAAAAAGGCAGTATGAATTGAGGATTTCATTGTCGATTTTGTCGTTTTAATATTCTGACTAACGTACACTTTTTAGGTTGATTTTAAGCCTAAGTCTTCGGGAGTCAAGTCAAATTTATGGATATGTTTTCTAATTTGTTTTACTAATCCTTGTTTTCTTTTTTCATCCAAGAATAAATAATCTGTTGGTGGTTTGTAAGGCTCTTTTTTAGTAATCATATTGTAAATAATTACGCCTAATTTTCTTGCAGTGGCACTTATGGCAGTAGCACGGTCTGATTTATTTAGTATTCGTCTAAAAAAGTTGGACAAATGGGTATCTTTTAATCCACCGATGACATTGGCTGCATTTCTTAGGATTATTTTTAGTCTGTTTCCTCCTTTTGGGAT
>NZ_QGGO01000051.1:0-5685 GCF_003148625.1 Arcicella aurantiaca
GAAATTGAAAGATTCTTTCGATTTATTAAGCAAAATCTGAACTTTTCTCATCTGATTTCACGGGACTATAATGCTATAAAAAACATGGCATATGTAATGTTAATTGCAGCCATGTTTATTGCTTTGTATGCCAAATTAAACGAGCGTAATGGATTTAAAATCAATAAATTAAAATTCTTATATGAACTCGAAGCTGAACTTGTCAAAGAACTAATCATTCTCTGTAAAGGTGACCCCAATTTATTAAATCAATACTTCCACGCAGGTTTCGGACAATAGTGCTTTATTTCCAAAAATCAAGACACAACCTCCTCCTTTCCTAAAAATAAGCATAGAAGCGGTTTTTCTTACAATACCTACGTCTTGTAACTGGCTTCCATCTTTAGCGTTTACACTATATTTTACCCATGAGCGAACAATTTTTTGCTCCATTTCCAGTTTCTCATTTTTTGTAGATTGAGCATGAACTTTCTCACAAAAAATAATGATGACAAAAAGTATAAGTTTGATTTTCATGTAAGTGAATAGAAAGGATATTTAAGAATGAGAGTTTAAATAATGGCAATTTATTTTTAATCTACCTATTTTCAAACATTTATCCTAAGCAATCATTTTGAACGAATGCGGATACCCATTTGAAAACCTATCCAAAATGATGATTTTTCGGTAGCGGAAAGTGGCTCAAAAGAAGGTATTTTATCAAAAGGTTTGGACTGCCAAAATGCTGAGTTGTATTGATTGATAATGAGGTATTTTATGGAAGGACCTAAAGTAATGGCAACGTTCTGAGCAATTTGTTTTTCAAACATCATATCAAATTTCCAGAGGGCTGCTACGTTGGGGCTTAAATCATCATATTCTACTAAAATATTGGTTGTGAGGTCTGTATTAAACATCCACGCACGTCCCAATTCGTAGGCTCTACCAATACCGTAACCTAACCCAAAAACCTCTCTGGGTCTTAAAAAGTTATAATGTAGAGCTAAAATATTATAGAATTTTCTAACACCTGTTTTAAAAGTAAATGTAACGGTTTCATTTTCATCAATTGCCAATTCCAGACGTTTATAGCCCGTTCCGCTTCCTACAAAACTCAAAAAACCGATGGGGGCTGTATCGGTTGAATCACTAATATTAATAAAGCCTATTTGCTTCCCTCCTTTCAATACTCGATGTGCGTAGTTTATTGGGGCAATTTGCCATCCGCTCGACTCCTTAATGACTGTATTTAACCCCGCTGTTAATTGTAGTCCACCTTCGTTATGTCCTGTAATGTTAAGTAAATTACTGATTTGTACTCCCGAAAGCGAACCACCCACAATATTGGCTAATCCTGCCAATTGCACACCTTCTACGTCTTTACGAATCCCATTTATTAAACCGCCGACTTCTAATTTACGTACTCCTCCTGCATAACCCATCAAAAGGTTTACGGAATAATCATTTTTGATACTACCTGATAATAAACGGTTAGTTCCTAAAAACGGCAAAACCGAAAATTGATAATTTCGGCTTAAAGAATCTTTAATGTTTTGAGCATTTATCCGCTGAGAACGGCTTACGAGAACTTTTCCCAAACGTTTTTTGAACATATCCCAGCGACTTTCGTAAAGGGTTGAATCAAAAATCGGGGAAGTTGGGAATATACTTTCGTCGGTAATATCAGGAAAAGCATTGGGCGAAACAGGTAAAAGAAGCGATGTTTCGTCTTGCTTGGGTTTTAGATTTTTGTAAGAATCCATTTTCTCTATTGAGTTATCTTCAATAGGTGGATTAAAAGGTGTTTCTTGTCTAATAGGCTGTAAATGAATATCTTGATATGTATTTTTAGAAGATTTTATCAAAATACTTTCTTGCTCATAATTGGGGCGAGAAATCGTCAATCTTATTGGTAATTGGCTTTGATAGAGCTTAATACGATAAAATCCATATTGATTAGTAATACTTGACGACAAACTTTTTCTGTCATAAATCGTTACTTTCCCTAAAGGTTTATCTGTTGGGTCGTCAAGTATATAACCTGTCAAAACAAAAGATTTCGTTTCTTCGGTTTGTTCATTTTTTTGCAAAATCAAATATTCTCCTCGAACCTTATAATTAAGAGTCCCTTTAAAAATTCTATTTAAAACTTCTCGAACAGGTTTATTGCTAACAACTAAGTCTATTTTGTCATTAACATCTATAATTTCTGAATTATAAGAAAATGAAAAATCACCTTGTTTGGCTATCATTTCCAAAACATTTGAAACACTAATATTATTGACTTTTAGATTTATTGAACGTTCGAGAATGGGTGTTTGGGCAAAAAGAAAATGGTTTATACAGAAGAATTGGGCAAAGAGAAATAAATATTTTAAGGAGCAGAGTTTCATGTAAATAGCAGGTATTGGAAACAGGAAACCCCGTCTGAGTTGAGTTATTGGTTATTAGAGATTGGCAACCGTACCACGGGAATTTTTCCCATGAAATTGATTTGATTTAACAATCACAAATATGGGAATCTTTCCGTGAAATTGATTTAAATTAACAATCACGGGAAGGATTCCCGTGGTATTTACTCACATCCTTCTCCGTTCAAGATAATTGTATCTCCTTGATTTTGGATTTTCAGATTGAAAGTTTCTGCAATTACAGTTATGATATTCTCCAAATTTTCATCTTCGAAAGAAGCCGTTAATTTACAGTTTTTAATTTTATCTTGACTTAAAATAATTTGTCTATCGTATTTTTGAGATAAGATTTCGACAACCGCAGCCAATGATTTTTGCTCAAAAACGAAAGATTGCGTATTTTCTTGTGTAATATTTTTGCCTTCTGAAACCTCTGATTTAATGATGGTATCTGCATTAGTCAAAATCTCTGCTTTTTGACCTTTTTCTAAGATAACACGACTATTATTTTTTGAAAATTGCACTCGACCAGTCTTCACAACCACTTGAACCTGAGCATTGTACGCACGAACATTAAACGAAGTCCCCAATACTTTTACATCTGTACCTTGCGTATGAATAATAAAGGGATGTGCGTTATCATGGTGGACATCAAAGAAGCCTTCTCCTTCCAAATTAACTTCTCTATTGGTACCGTTAAAATTGGTAGGATAACTAATTGTTGAGTTTTTACTTAACGTAATTTTTGTACCATCTGGCAAAGTTTTTTCAACCGTTTTATTACCTGATTGGAAGGTTAAAACTTCATTTTGTGGTGTAGTAGATTGTTTAGCAAAAACAAACCAAAGTCCAGATAAAAGCACTAAAACGGCGGCAATTTTCAAGAAATTAGTTACCCAATTAAGTTTTTTAACAGTCAATTGTTCTGATATATCAACGGTTTGGCTACTTTCTTTTTTCGCTATATTCAATTTCTTCCATGCGGCATCTACATCAACTGTTTGCTGATTTTGAACGGCTTTTACGCCCTCCCAAATCAACTTAGAATGGTCAAAAGTCTTCTGGTTTTCTTCAGACGCAATTATCCACTCATTCATCGTATCCGATTCATGAGCATTAGCCTCATCAGCAAGGTATTTTGCCAATAAGTCGTCTATGGTCTGGTCTTGGTTCATTTCTTTATAATTTTACTTGCGATGTATTAAAAAAACAGCATCATCAATAATATAATTGGCAGATAATCAGCCAATTCTGTACGCATAATTTTCAATGCTTTGCCTATTTGATTTTCTACGGTTTTGATAGAAAGTCTTAAACGGTCGGCAATTTCTTGGTATTTTAATTCCTCAAATCGACTCATTTTAAAAATCAGACGACATTGTTCTGGAAGTTTTTCGAGGGCATCAGCAATTCTACTTTCCAACTCTACTTTATCTAAAATATCCGTTGCCGAATCGTGGGTATTTTCTAAATAATCACCTACATATTGGCGATATGTTTCTTGAATTTTTAGATGTTTCAGCCTGTTCAAACAAGTATTATGGACTGCTCGATATAAGTATGATTTTAACGAAACACTAATTTCTATTTCTGCCCGTTGCTCCCAAAATTTCAGAAAAATGCTTTGAACAACCTCCTCGGCATCGTCCATATCTTTCAAAATACCACAGGCATAATTACATAAAGCTTGATAGTGCTTTTTGAAAACTGTTTCAAAAACACGCTCATTACCCTGACGGATAGCCAATAAAATATCTGAATCTGGAATTTGTATCATTTAAAGAGGTGAAGCTATATGCTTTCCGCAAAAATACAATTCCTCTTGGATATTTCACCTTTATGACAATCTAATTTAATTTTACCCCTATAACCAAAGAAGGAAGAATTAATAAATTCCTCCCTCTTTGCAATTATTCTTTTGCCGACAAAACCTTGATATTCTTTATATTATTTCATTTTCATGTGCAAGGTAACAATATTGGCAACCATTCCTGTTGAACGTGTATAATGCCCATAACGTAGCTCTACACTTGCCCAATGTTTAATACCCAAAACGCCATTTACAGGTGCTAAACGCACGCCTGTTCCTAAGAAATTGGTGGTCATTCCCGAAATATCGTAGTCGCTCGTATAGTAAGTGTCTGTGGCTAAATGTTGTTGGTAAGGAGCAAAATATTTTACGGCTGTTTGCTTACTGAAACGGTAAAAGGGCGTCAATGAAACAAAAGGAGATAATTTATATGAACCTTCCATGTTTACGGTGTGGGCTGTCATTCCCCAATCATCCATGTAATATCTGTAAAAACCCTTCAGTACCACATTGTCTCCAAGAAAATAACTGGCTCTTAATGCAATTGGCAATTTAAAACGGTTTCCCGGTAGTTTTTCAGCGGTCATTGTATTATTGCTAAAATATACTCGGTGGAATGATGTACTCAAAAATCCTTCTTGATATGATGGTTCTGCTACCAACATAATTTGTAAACGCTCATTAATAACCTGTGATAATGACAATGCCAAAGCATACGAATTTCGGGGTTTTGTACCACCTGTGCCACTCCTGCCCGATGAATTGGTTGATGTTCGGAGTTCAGTAGGCATAATAATAGTGGCTTTATCAAAAAAAGCACTCGCTTTTATACTAAATTCTCGGTTGTTATCCAATGAAGCTTTTGCCCAACTTGCCGTAAAACCATGCGATTGATAGTCAAATTCTCTTGAAAAAGAATAAGCCAAACCTTTGGTTACACGTGTAGTAGGGTCTTTCATAGTCCATGCTACTGATGGGTAAATGTGAAGGTCTGCCGCTGATGCTCCAGATATTGAACGTGGGTCAACATTGTCTGACGATGCCGAAGTATAATAATCTAAGTTCAAATCAACAGTAATATTATGCTGGCGATTCTTTTTGTCATAAGTTGACATTTTCAAATCAAAAGAATTAGCATAGTCTGTCAATTGTTCTGTACCAATTCCACCTGTTACCGCAGAATTATTTCCTTCTTGATGATAATAACTTGAAACAAGGTTTATTTCATCAATTTTTAATTTTCGTTTTTCGTAAGAATTTTCTTCTCCAGCATTACTTTGAGCAGTAGTTCTGAACAGCATACTTACTAATAAACCAGCAGTTATTATTATTTTTTTCATTTGATTCTGTTTATTGTATCAAGTATTATGTCCTAAATTGTATCAAGTATTATGTCCGAAGTATTAAGAGTGAACATATACTTACTTAATACCTCATACTTAATACTTAATACCTCATACTTAATACTTAATACCTCATACTTAA
>NZ_QGGO01000051.1:5695-14882 GCF_003148625.1 Arcicella aurantiaca
ACTTAATACCTCATACTTAATACTTAATACCTCATACTTAATACTTAATACCTCATACTTAAGTACCAAGAATAAATTATTTAATAATATTAATGTCGTTGATTTGTAGTGGCGTATAGCATACGCCAATGTTTTGACAATTTTGGCGTATGCTATACGCCACTACATAATGTCAAATAATTTATTCCTAAACTTAATACCTCATACTTAATACTTAATACCTCATACTTAATACATTAATTACAGCCACAACCTCCACCACTTTTCCCGCCATTTCCACCTGCTGCACCTTCACGATATAAGTAAAAACTTGTTTCAAACTTCTCTGCTTTTCGGGCTGACAATTCCATTTCTGAGTCGTTAATTCTACTTTTTTGATATTCCTTCACGCTCACACATGAAGACAAGCCAAATACGCCTAAAGCAAAAAAAAGCGATTGTTTAAAGAGTTTTGATTTCATATTTTTTGTTTTTTGATACAAATTCTCCAATTACTAATAACCGATTACCGCTCGACTATCTGATATTAATATTTTTACTGGTAAACATTTTGTCGTGGTCGTCAACAATTACACAGGCAATTCCTTTGATTTGATTAATGAGGTCTAAACCTACTTTTACGCCCATAACCGTTACAGGTGTGGCAAGAGCGTCGGCAATTTCAGCATTGGGGGCTATAATAGTTACGCTTTTTATGCCTGTTACGGGCAAACCTGTTTGTGGATTAATGGTATGAGAATATCTTTTGCCATCTATCATCACAAATTTTTCGTAGTCTCCCGAAGTAGCCACTGCCATGTTACTGATATTGAGATATGAAAAAGGTCTATTTTTATGATTTGGGTCGGCAATACCGATTGTCCATTGTTTGCCATCGGGTTGAAGTCCCCACGTAGTTAAATCTCCCGAAGCATTCACAATTCCGCTTTTTACGCCTTCTTGAATCATCAATCGTTTTGCCATTTCGGCTGCGTAACCTTTTCCAATTCCTCCAAAACCTATTCTCATGCCTTTGTCTTGCAAGAAAACCGTACATTCTTCTTGACTCAAAATAACTTTCTGATAATCAATCAATTCAACCATTTTCAAGGCTATTTCTCGGTCGGGAAGAACGGTCATTTTGGCATCAAAATTCCATAGACTCTTGTCTATTGAGCCATAGGTAATGTCAAATGCTCCTTGTGTGAGGGCTGAAATGCGTAGCGAGCGTTGGATAAGTTCAAAAACTTCTTTATCAACTTTTACGGGCATAATTCCTGCATTATCGTTGATTTGGTTGGTCTGACTATCGGATTTAAAAGTGGTTAGTAATTGTTCTATCCGACTGATTTCGGCAATGGCTGAATCTATTTTTTCATTTGCCCAAATTTCATTATCTGATACAACACTTAATTCAAACCGATTACCCATCAGTTTTTGAATTCTCGAAAATATTTGTACCATTACTTCAATTTCACCAATTGTTCGATTTCAACTTTCAGATTTTCAATTGTCATATTGGCGGTGTAACCTTCCCAAGATTTCACCACTTTTCCGTCGGCATCTATCAAAACGGTATAAGGAAATTTACCTTGATTGTTATATTTTTCAGCAAGGGCTTCGTTATGTTTCGTCAATTCGGGTGAAAGACGATTCTTTTTATTTCTTGGAAAATCGGCTCTTACTAAAACCAATTTATCATTAGCATATTTTAAGAATTCGGGAGAATCCAATACTTCTTTTTTGAGTTTTATACAAGGTCCACACCAATCTGAACCCGAAAAATTCAACAAAATATATTTATGCTGACTATTGGCTTCTGTTTTGGCTTTACCAAAATCTGTTGTCCATTCTTCAGTTGTGGAAAGGGAAAATGCAAGAAGAAAAATGATGCTTAGTAATTTCATGATGTATGATAATGAGTTTAAAAGTGTTTGGCAAAATAAGCGATTTAGTCACCTCATTCAGCTACATTTTTTATGAATAAACCACAACTAATTTTCCATCAGTTGCCACTTTATAAGCAGTAATTCCTTTACTTCCGTTAGCATTAAGCCCTTTTCCTGTAAGGTCAAATCTTGCTCCGTGGTCTGTACAATAAAATTCTCCTTGACTATAAATAACCTTACGTTTTGGCTCGTGACTGCATAAATTGGTAACTGCGGCAAATGTTCCAGCACTTACCTGAGCCACCACAATATTATTAGAAATCACATAGCCACCCACTTTTTTAAGATTTGAAGTTGAGGTTGACGATATATCAATTTTTGCTAAAGGGTTGGTAATTTTATCCAATTCAGACGTTCCTGTTACTGGTGTAACGGGTACTGTTGGCGTAGTTGGTGTAGTTGTGCTTACATCAATTATTGGAGCATCCAAAATTGCATCTTCTGCTTTTGTACAAGAAGTTAAAGCTGCCATTAAAGCAGCACCAGAAAAACCTAATGATTTGAGAAATTCGTAACGATTCATGAGTCTAAAGAGAGGGTAATGGATATACTTTGTTTTGCAAACAAGCATACACTTTTAATGGGTCTGGTATTGCCTGAGTTTTAATTTTTACAGTGACGATTTAAGAATGACGATTTACGATTTCTACAAACTTGGTTATCAACAACTTACAAAAAACACTAAATCCCAACCCCTACTTAATGTATCATTACTTGTTCTAAACTTGCCCAAACAATTTCTCCCATTGTTTTACACTTTAAAAACTTGTCTGATTTATAATATTTAGCTAATTCTTTTTTCAATTGATTGGTATTTTCTTCGGTAGAAATATCATCTTTTGCCATAACTGACATCAATTCATAAACTCTTTGAGTTTCTACTTTCAAACGCTTAGAAATCAACGAACGCTCTTCTATCTGATATTGCTTTACCGACTCTGGCGTCATGTGTTTCATTCCTAATTCTATCAACGGATTATTTTGTTTAAAATATTGAGGTTGATAAACAGTTCGTTTCCCTTCATAAGATTGCTGGTCAAAATCTATGGCACGAATTCGGTAATAATCTTCTTCAAAATCGGGTGTGATGTCAACCACAAAATTGGAAGAGTGCATATCTCCTAAAAGCATCACAAAACAACGTTCATTAAATTTGACAAATTCCTTAGCCAAACGTATCTGATTGATTTTGGGGTCATTAAGATAGGTTTTAAAAAATTGGTCACCCGGAATACCGGCAATATGTTCTTCTACCAACGAGTTTTGGTAAGTCATATAACTGATTCTATTGGGCGATAATAAATGTTCTAATTCCATTCCGTACACCCGTGAACTGTCGGCACGTTTAATATAAAAATAGTCGAAATTGTCATTCACTCGATTTACAATTCTGATTCTGAAAGGTTGCGTATTTCCGTAAGTACACAAATCTATACGGTCAACGGTGAGGTGTTTGATTACCTTTTCATCACCATCGGTTTTGAGGTCAGCATAAATCTTTTTGAGTCCCTCATAAATGTGTTCAATCTCACTATATGGGAAAAAAACCGTTAGCCAGAGCGTATCATTTCCGAAACGGTCGTATAAACTAATTGAACTCTCGAATCTCAACAAATCTGTATATTGAATGGGCATTGTCGTTTCTCGACCATATTTTGTGAGGTATTTACGGAGTTGTAGATTGATTTTGAAAGGAACTTTCTTTTTTGAGATTAATGCCATGGTTTTGTTTTGTTATAAAACGGGAATAAAAAACGGAACAATAAAGGGTTTGTCTCAAGACAAACGATAGACCACTGATGAAACGGATTATACTGATTTTCGCTGATTTTTCTTTATTTTATCTGCGTAAATACAGTGTTTAATAAGTTTCTTCAACTTCCCGAAAGTAGAAAAAACTTTCGGGAAGTGAACCTCTCGACCACTTCCCGAAAGTAGAAAGAACTTTCGGGAAGTTCTACAAGATTTTGGAATAAAAATTATCCAGATAACTTATTAAACAGTGTAGTAAATATGTCAAATCAATTCAATCTGTGGTCTAAATTTATCTGCGACAAATAGTTTATCGTTCAGTTAAAAAAATAACGAATACTGGAATAAATCCAGTATTCGTCAAATATAGTAGGTTCTACTTATCAATTAAAATATGTCAAGAATATCTACTTCACCTGATTAGGAATTTGGGCAAAATCTGCCACCACAAAACCCTGTGATACTTTTCCATCAGTCATTATCAAACGGATAAAACCATCTACTTTGAAAGGCTTTCCTGTGGCTGTTGGCATTAAATAAGCACTTGAATGTTTACCTCTGAAAATCACTTTCAAGAAAACTTTATTGCCTTCTACTACCATATCGTCAAACTCTACGTTGAATCCTTCAAATATTTTATCTAAAGCTCCCGGTAGTTTTTCAAGTCCACCTTCTACGCCTGTCAATACCGAACCAAACGATGTCCTGAATACAATATCGGGCGTTACTTTGGTAGCTACGTAAGGAATATCACGAGCATTGAGCAGAGCATTCAAAAATTCTGTGGCTAATTTACGGTTGGCATTAGCAATTCCCATCGAGTTATTTTTCTTGATAACTTCTTCATTCCGTTTTGCCGCTTCGGTATTCATGGTTGTGTACTGGGCGTGGATTTCCGAAGAGAAAGCCATTGCAAAAAACAAGCAGGTAATTAAAGTAATTTTTTTCATTATTATGGTTGATAAATTATTATGAATGGAATCTGAAGATTCTCATCATTCTTCTGTACATTTTTTATGCCGTTTTTATAAAACAGAAGCCTGTCAATTAACCCAAAGGTTGTATCGACAGGCTTCTCTTAATGGGAATAATCCTTATTTTTTATTTGAATCGACCGCTAAACGTTTTTCACGATTGGCAACTTCCCAAGTTAGGTAAAATACCAATCTGGCACGTTTTTCCATTTTGTTAAACTCAATTTTCTCAACGTCATCAGTTGGTTGGTGATAGTCGTCATGAACGCCATTGAAGAAAAACGCAACGGGAATATTATTTTTGGCAAAATTGTAATGGTCTGAACGATAATAGAAACGGTTCGGGTCGTTGGGGTCATTAAACTGAAAGTCTAAATCAATGGGCGAACCATGGCTTTTATTTTGTTCTAAAAGAGCCGAATGTAATTCCGAAGAAAGTTTATCTGAACCAATTACATAAATATAATCGCCTTTGCCTTCGTGGTCTTTGTCGGTACGTCCAACCATGTCAATATTAATGTCACAAACGGTATTTGCCAACGGAAAAACAGGGTGTTTTACATAATATTCAGAGCCTAAAAGTCCCTTTTCTTCACCCGTTACCGTCATGAATAATACACTTCTACGTGGTTTTGTACCTTTTTTAGCGGCTTCGCCAAAAGCCTGAGCAATTTCTAAAACTGAAACCGTTCCCGACCCGTCGTCGTCTGCTCCATTGTAGATTTTTCCGTCTTGAATTCCCACGTGGTCATAGTGTGAAGTCACGATAACCACTTCATCTTTTTTGTCTGTTCCTTCCAAATATCCCAAAACATTATACGTTTCAACGGCATCAGCAGTTCTTTCAATTTTCAGAATTAATGATTGGTTAGCCAATAAATTATCAACCGTTTTTTTCGCCTCAGCAATTTTTTGCTTTCCAGCTTCTAATTCCGCTGCTGTTGTTTTCAAAATTTCAGTCGCCATATTTTGCCCAATTGTCAAAACGGCAAAATCCGAGCCTTGTGGGTCAGACACTTCACGGAAACCTAAACGAGCATTTCCGAAACGCTTCATCATAGTTTGGCGTTGTTTTACGGTCTTCTCAAATTCTTCGGCTGATTGCTTAGAAATAATAAAAAGTCCTTTTGCTCCTTTACTTTTGGCAAGATTCATCTTTTCTTTCCAAGATTCCGACGTTCCCCATTTCGACATTTCTGACGTTCCAGAAATCAAGAAATTGCCATCTGCTGAACGTGGTTCTCCTTCAAAAACCACCACAAGTTTATCTTTTACATTCGCATTTGCATAGTCCGAAAATCCTTTTTCCTCAATTCCATAACCAACGAAAACAATTTCAAAATTTTGCTCTTTAGGTAACGGAGCGATAGAATTTGAGATAAAATCACTCAAATAATTAAACTTTTTGTTATTGGCTTTTACATAAAAATCTCCCCAACCACGCTTTACTAAATCTACCAATTGTAAGTGTGATTTTTCTGCCCCGACAACTCCTTGTAAACCGTAGCTTTCAAACTGATTTGAGATATATTGAGCCGCAACTTTCTGTTCTGGCGAACCTGTATCTCGACCTTTTAGACTGTCGGAAGCAATAAAAGTTAAATGTCTTTTGAGGTCTTCCACAGTAATTGTTTTAGCCAAAGAATCTGGATTCAATTGTGCAACTGTCCGACACGAAACAAATGGCAAAGTAGCAATTAGTGGAAGAAGAATGTTTTTTGTGAGTTTTTTCATGAAATATTTGGCAACGGGAAGAATCAATTTCTCTTGATTATATTTAGTTGCATTGATGATTTATTGTTACGAAATTAATCATTTTTTATGATTTTTCAGACGATTCCATGTACTGACTTGAGCATTTCTTGCTTCCAAAAAGGCATTAACTTTTACTAAAACTTTGAGAGCATATATTTTTTGGCACAGTTATTGAAATTCACAAAAACGGATGCGTAATCCGCCTAATTCTCATAAAAAAAATGTACGTTATTTAAAAGTCGTAAATTTGTATTAATCAAAATCTTACGACTTTTACTTAAATCTCCATTCTAAAACAACTTAATTGTAGGTTTAAAGTTCCAATAAAATTTGTCACAAATCTTTGAATTGTTGGATTACATCACTTTTAAAAACCTCTTATCCAGAATAGATTTAAAAGTTAATTCATTTTTTATCTTCCATTTTTGTAAACCGATATCCTCTACCTTCAAGAGTTTTTCCTTTATCTTTAATTTTCAAAATTAGACTCTCAGAAGTATATTTTGGATGAACAACTACAAGCATACCACTATCTCCTCTCACTACTTGCGAATTGATGGCGTCTCCTACTTTGTTTGTAACAATAGCACTATATGAATTAACGAACTCAACTTTTTGATAAAAACAGAAACTATTGGAATACTTTGCAGAGTCTTCTAATGTTGAACATAAATACGTACCTAAAATGGATTCATGATTATTGCAATTAGAGAAAAGGATTGCAAAAAATAGAATGAAAGGCTTTTTGGTGGACATTTTTAGTTGATTAAAGTTAAACCGAAGAGGGGAGAATTATTTTTTGGAGTAGAGATTGGATTCCAATATTTATTCCAAACTTTTTTAGATTTACCTATTCCTTGGTCATTCATTTGAAAAGAAGGACTAATTAACATTATGCTGCTAACTTTTTTAGGGTTATTTTTTTTATACGTCGCCTTCCCGTATTGATATTCCGAAATACTTATGTAATTGTCCTCTTTATCAATATATCCAATTGATTGAATACCGACCCATAAATATTGATAGTCAAAAGGAATATTGTATGAAGAAATATCAACATCAATATATTTTTCATCAGGAGTTACATCCACGATAACATTATCCTCTAAAATATCTTCAGTAGGAGTGTCCTCATCCCCATTTTTAAAGATTCTACATCTTAGTCTAAATTTTTTTACAAAATCTGATTTTTGGGGGTCTAATCTAAAATGAAGAGCCTCAATAATACCAGTACTGTGTTTATTTTCAATTTTTAGAGCTAATATTTGGCTCGAATTAGGGCTAATAGTAGTTTGGTGTACAAGCCAACGTTTATGAAAATTCCCTAAATTTATGGCTTTACTTTTTTTTGATTTAACAACTACTTCACCCAAAACAACATTTTTCTCTCTCAGAAATATTGTATCAGATTTAAGATATTGTTTGAAAGATATTTTTCTATGCTCATAACCAAGTGCTGATATTACTATGCTATCATTGTCCATATTAGATGTTTTGGCTTCAAAACAAAAACCACCTCTTTCATCAGATATTATTCCAAAAGGTTTATTTATGACCGAGATTGTTGCATAAGGAATACCAAATTTTGTTTGGTTATCGGCAACCAATCCACATTTCTGGGCAAAATTAAAATAAGGAAAAATGATTAATAAAATAACAATATGACGCATTATTTTCATTGAAATATGGCTACATTAAAAATTGACGTGAGAATAATTCATATTCTCACGTCAATTCACTTTAATTATTAAATGTTGAATTTTTATTAACTCTATTGTAAAAGCTAAAGCTTATTCAATTATTATTGAGGTCCCCCCCCATTACATCTAAAAGGTCTCTGTTGTATTTCAGACTTAACAATTATTCCGAAAAAATAGGTATTTACTTCAACTATCTCTACACATACATCATTATAAGCATATTGGCTTCCTAATGATTTTTCTTCAGCACCAAACCAGACAAATGCATGAGACTCCTGAACAGAAGCTACTGAAACGAGAAGTGTTACTATTAACACTTTGGGGGACTTAAAAGTTCTTAAAATATTTTTCATTGCTCAATTATTTATGTTTAATTTGCCTACTCATCCGCTTTTCGGCTTGGGCGGTTCTTATTCATTCATCAACCGGTTTTTGTTTTAGAACATCCCAAAATTAATAAGACTAAATATTAAAAATAAATTTTCTTTATTGTACTTTACAATAGCGTCAGTTGTAATTTACAATCAAAATTGATTCCTATAACCTAAAAAATGTACTAATATCATGAAAACACCTCTAAAGCTTGGAGAAAAAGTAAGTATAGTTCGTGAAATGAAGAAAATATCTCAGAAATGGGTAGCAACTCAACTTAAAGTATCACAGCAGTCATATCAAAAATTAGAACAAGGAGAAACAATTATGACAAATGATAAACTTATAGCTATTGCCTCTATATTACAATACTTCGCTACGATTTTGAGTATCATTTAAAAAAATAAGGGTAAAGTTTTAGTTTTGTTTTGCGAACTAACCAAACTTTACCCCATGAGCGTAGAAACACTCACGAGTGCAATATTGAGAAAAATGTCATTGATTGGCAAGTGGCAAGCCAAGTTTTTTTTAGAGTTAGTACAAACCTGGTTGTCTTTGAAGGGTCGATATACTTTTGAGAATCTATCTCGTCAAGGAGAAATGAGTTCAGAAAGTTATCGTTCTAATTTTTCCAATTCATTTGATTTTAAGACGTTTAACAGATATTTGTTTGAGTATGTTGGTTCAGAAAAAGTATGGGCTTTCG
>NZ_QGGO01000052.1 GCF_003148625.1 Arcicella aurantiaca
ATAGCCCAACAGATAGAATTTGTCTAATGATGGAACGAAATACAACATAACAACGACTCCAATACCTTGTACTGTACCGCCCACATTAGCGCTGTATTGTCTGCGTACCATAGAAATTTGATGACTATAACGTTTATCTAATACAGTGTCAATTCCATTACGGCATCAAATATCAAGTACCCATTAAGGGGCAGACAACCAGATTCTGAATGAAGTTTTTCAAACAAACTTTTTTCATCAACAGGATAAGTACCTAAATATCGGGTTAATTTATCGTGGCTAATGTTTTCAACGATATCCGATAAATTAGTACAGGTGAAATTTTGAAAACTTTCCTGCAAATAATGACAATAAAGGTCTCGAAAAGATTGATAATTCATAAAACAACTCGTTATTTTAGCCAATATACAAGTTTATCGCATTGAAACCATTTTTTGCGTAAGTCATAACTCATTTGAAATATGGAAACTATTTGTCTTTGAAACATAACTATTGATAAAAGAATCTCAAAATAGCTATTTAAATAGGCTGAGAATCAGTTAATCGGGATTTTTGTTAAACTGAAAAATTCTAAGGAGGGCATGTTTTTATTTATTTTTCTTTGGTTGCAACCATCATAAGAGTAATCATAAGTACGAGTAAAATTATCGGTGGCACTCAGCTATTTTTGACTGTCAATATTTCCATCAAAGTATCCCAAAATCCCTTCTTCATAACCTAATTTGAAACTAAATAAACGCCGTTGGTTAATACAGAAAACTCATCGCTTTGGCGGAATTTGCCAGAATGGAAAGAGAAACACTTACAGAGCGAATTTTCTCAAGCACTGAAAACATCTTGGGCGACCCCTAATGCGAGATTGAACTAAATATGTAATCAAGAACGGTTAAAGGGAGTTTTTTTAGAAATAAAAACTGGTCAAGAATACAATTAAATGGCTGATTATTAATACCTTATAATATAAGGGGAGTTTTTTTAGAAATATCTACCTATCAATCCATTTGAAGTTTCATCACTACAAATTGCCTTCTAAAGCCATAAAGGGAGTTTTTTTAGATTAAATACTTAAAACATACATTCATTAATTAACTGATTATTAAATACTTACAACCTAAAGGGAGTTTTTTTAGAAATATTTCCCTAACAATCCATTTGAAGTTTTATCACTACAAATCGCCTTCTAAAGCCATAAAGGGAGTTTTTTTAGATTAAATACTTAAAACATACATTCATTAATTAACTGATTATTAAATACTTACAATATAAGGGGAGTTTTTTTAGAAATCCTTATAGGCATTATGAAAACTCTATTTTACCTTTATTTCAGTTAATTGTATAGTGCCTATTTATATTTCAGAACCATAAGGGGAGTTTTTTTAGATTACATAACTAAAACATATATTCATTAATTACCTGATTATTAATAACTTACAATATCAAGGGGAGTTTTTTTAGAAATATCAAAATCTTTAAAGAATACATCTTTATTATCAATTCATTAGTAATTTTATTAATGTAACTTGTAGTTGATGACTATAAGGGGAGTTTTTTTAGAAAAAGTTAGTATTAATATTTCTCATAAAAATCTGAATATTAGATACTTATATTTATAAGGGGAGTTTTTTTAGAAAAAAGAGTCTTTATTGTTTTTATTCTATATCGTTTATTAATAAGCTGAGTTGAGGTTCTATCAGAATGCTTCTATAATATCCCGAAAATGAAGACTAAAGAGAGTTTTTAGCAAGCTATGAGACAAATACTTTTATTTTTAGTAATTCTACTGATTGATTTTTAGATTTTTCAAATAAAATTTGATTGATTTAGAGAGCTGTAAGTAATTCATAATCAATCATTTATGAGCTGTAAGGGGAGTTTTTTTAGATTTAAGGGGAGTTTTTTTAGATACTTAACCCATTTAAGGGGAGTTTTTTTAGATTTAAGGGGAGTTTTTTTAGATTTTTTTTCCTTATATTTACATAAAATTTTAATTTTTATATTTATATCAAATATAAAATATCAAACGCATGAAAAAAACAGATAAAAATATAGTTTCAAGTAGTGAACAGATTGAAATTGGATATCAAGAACAAAAATATATTGAGCATAGAGCAAATAATTATTTGCCTCAAAAATTAGTGATTAGTCAAATTGATTTTACAAGAGTAGAGCAAAAACTCTATGAAATGTTTGTCAATCAAATAAATTACGAAAATTTAGACCCAAGTCGTGGCTTATTAGTTAAAATTCCCCTCCATTTCGTTAAACAGTACATGACAGTTGACCAAATAAGAGAGACTACGGGAAAAATGATGGAGAAAAAAATAACACTTTTTGACGTAAACCATCCTGAGATTGAGTTTAGACATTTAAACATATTCCACGAAATCAGTTACAATGATAAACAAAGCGGCGTGTTAGAGTTTAAATCTACTGCTGCTATTTCTGAATTACTATTTTTAGGTAAGCAGTATGCAAAATATGATTTTCTCACTGTTCTTAAATTTAAACACTCCTATTCAACATTACTTTACAAACTGTTAAAAATTCATATTGGACAGAATAGATATAACTTTGTTTATTCAATTGCTGAATTAAAAAAGTTGCTAAACGTTTCAGAAAATATTTACAAAAATTTAAAGGATTTTAAAAAATATGTTCTGAATACTGCAATGAATGAAATAATAAACTCGCCGACACATCCAATTGATTTTGAATACTCTCATTATGGTAATAAAATGAGAAATGTCACACACCTGCAATTTAAAATTAAAACGGTTTTTGATTCTATTAAAGCGGAGCAATCAGAATTTTTAGAAGCTGTTTCAATCAATCCTAAATCGGTTTTAGCTAACATTCACAATATTTTAGTAGAGAAATATCAGTTAAAAGAAAAAGAATTAAACATAATATTAAATAATGATGAACACATTGATAGATTTGTGACACTCCACATTGAATTTGAAAACGGTTTACATTCAAAAGTAAAAAATAAAACCGCTTATATGCTTGCGTGCTTAGGCTTAGTCAAGAAAAAACAGAAATAATCGCTTGTTATTACCCATATTTAATATTTCTTGATGTGATTAAACTGTTGAATAGCAAGAATGCTATCTACTTTTTGGAGAAGGTATGCTATATTATTAGTGTCTTCCAATTTTTTGAAATACAAAGTAGTGTTTGAGTTATCAAACATGATATAACCTCGTTTAGCATCTCCAATAAATTGTACTTTTCTACGTTTTCTCATACTGTCAAACAACTTATTTGCTTCTTCCAATTTACCCTTCATTCCTGACGTTTTTTCTTGTATCCTTTCATAAAGACTGTATCCAAAAACGGCGATAACAAGAACCATAATAATTATTTGTAGTGTTTTAAAAAATGTCTTAATCATGAGGAAAATATTGCTTTAGATAGGTTTCTGTGTCATTAAAAAGCTGTTCACTTATGCTACCGTCTGGATATATAAACATACTCAGCGGAAATATCTCGAATCCATAAACAACAAAAGCAACGGTTTCAAGGCGAAAGTTTAACTGATTCACATAACTGGTTCTGTATGTGATTATCATTTCAACTTGTGAATCTTCAATAGTAAAGCCAATTGTATATCGTAACTTTTCTAATATTTGTGCTTCTGTTAATTTCACGGGAGAAACTTGCCCTCCTTCATCTTCTGAGTTTGTCAAAAAGCCAACGATAATTTCAAGCTGCTCGGTTGTTGGTGTAAATTGTTCTTTGAATTTCATTTTGGGTTTAGTTAAAGTGTTTTGCCTTGTCTTCTTAATTTATCTTTACGTTTTTCTTCGTTTGAGCGAATATCTTGCTCTCCGTCTTTTCCCTGCATTTTTGCGTGTCCACTTTGAGAAATTTTACCTTGCATCAGTTTTTTTATATCTTCCCAAAACTCACCTTTATCCTCTGCTCCTACATTTTGCTGTACTTCTGGACTAATTTCTTTTCTATGAGATAAATCCTTCTCCTGCCTCGTTTGATGTGCTTGTACACGATTAAATTGGAGAAATTCACGTATATCTTTGTTAGAGATTTTTTTCTCTTCAGAGAGTTGGTTGATTTGGCTTAAACTAAATCTTTCGTTATTGCTTAATTCTGCTCTGTTCAACATAACAGTACGAGTATTATCAAAATAATCTCTGCTGATTTCATGACTTTCTCTATCTGTCGAATAAAAAATCTTTTCCTTAAAATTTATCTTTTTACCATCTTTGGATTGAAAGGATTGATTCTCCTCTCCTACCAAAATTCCTGCATCTCGGTACATGATAAAGGCTAAATCTGATGAACACGTGGCGAATTCTAATCCCTTAACTAATGCTTCTCTAATATTGTTGGCTTTGCTTTTATTTAAAGTATTACAGACTCCTTTGAAAGAAAAATGATTAGCCTTTTCTTCTTTATTTTTTAACTCATAATCATAAATATGTTTCGCTGGATTATCATTATGGAAATATTTTAACTGCTTATACTCAATTAAATTTCCATCATTTTTCAAGAACTTTTCTTGAATTTCAATACTCCAACCTTGTAAATTCAAGTCTTTTGAAAATTGTTCAAAATTTCCATTTTTGATTAAATTTTTCTCTTGCAAAACACCCAATATATCCGTAAGAAGCTCGTTTTTAAGTTCTTTTCGGGAGACAAATTTCCCATCGTTCAAACTCAAATTATACTTTAAGTTGGGTAAATTAATATCCTCTCCTAATTCTTTACTATTAAAAACGGCATTACCACTTTTGAACCGTAAAACCTCAACATTTTCGCCAGTCTCTTTATCTTTAAAATTAGTCAGCAGCAAATCAATGCCATCTTGTTTCAAATTATGGCTCAGTTCTGTTAAATTTCCCGAAATAATTGCTTTTTCTTTAATCGCTTCGATGAATGAGTGTTTATTGAAGCTCTGCTTTAAATTGGTTTGATTAATGCTCTCAATCTGATTTTTAAGTCCTCTTAAACCATAAGGATTATACGTTGCGTTGTTTTGTTTTAATTCGGTATCCGCTATTTTAAGACCCTCAGCTGATTGATAAACCACTTGAATATAATCAATTTCTTTGCCTTCAGAATTTTTAAAAATTTTATTCTCTAATTTCAAATTCCAGCCAAATTCCTTTAAATTATCTTTAAAATTTTCAAAAGATAGTATTTCCTGATTTGATAATTGCTCAAGGGATACTTTTATTGATTCTTTTAGTTCTGATTTTTTAGCTATTTTACTCACCCATTCTTTTTTGCCAAGGTTAAATCTCACATGATTCATGGAGTAATCTTCCCCTAAATCTCTTTCTTTTATAAAAACGCCCTCATACTTGAATGCTAAGGCATTATTAACAAGCGATACACCCATTTGAGCCTTAGAAAGCCTTTCGTCTAAGTCTTCTAAATTATGAGCTTTAAGGCATTCACTTTGAATCGCCATTTTCAAGGTTAAATATGAGTCTATTTTACCAACCTTCTCCTGGTTATTTCTTTTCTCAGAAATCCGCCTTTCGAGACTCTTTAACGAATATTCTTTACCCAAAGCACTACCCTTAAACTGCACGCCTGAGTAATTATCAATAAAAGTAATTCCTCGCTGAGTGAAGGATTTAATACCAGATTTTAAAATTTCATGCTGCAACTTTTTAATGTCATTTACCCCATCGGCAGTTAGTGCAGTATCAATTATTTTTTTTAAACGAGTGAGATGTTTATCTGTTCCACTTTCTCCAATACCTTTAATTTCTCCAACTTTTTGAAGATTATGCCTTTCATGAATATATTTAACAAAGTCATTTAATTTATAATAATCATTACTATCATTGACCATTACTTTACCTTCATTATTGACGATATTACCAACAAAATGAATGTGTAAATGCTTGGTGTCTTCATGCTTTACAGAAAGCCATTGACTAAACCCAAACTCTCTTGCAAACTCATTACTAATGTCTTCTAAAACTTCATCATTGGGTCGTTCGCCATTAGGAAAAGAGAATATCTGATGATAACACGGTTTTTCTACTTTACTATTTTTTGATGCTTGCTCCTTCATTGAAGCACTAATTTTATTACTATCAATGGATTTCAAATTAAAATTATTCCCGATTGTATAGTGTAACAAATCATCTGAACAACCAATAAATTTTCCTCGCTGCTCTCCCTCTACTTCTTCTAAAATGTATTCCATTCTTTGACCAAAGCCACCACTTCTTTTTGCTTTTTTAGCTATCATTTTTATATTTTAGATTTTAAAATATTTTGGTAGATGTTAAATATTTCATTCCGAAATTGTCTTGCAGGGTCATCTTCTGAATATTTATTACCATCTATATCATGGCTATTTAAAAACAAATCAAATCTTTCTATTGCCTCGTCAATCTTGTTATAATACAAATGACCTTTTTGAAGTTCAAGCAACTGTTCAGAGGTACTATCTAATATTTTCCTAATCTTATTACTATCATCTAAAAATTGTTTTTCCTGCCATAATGTAATTGTTTTTCTTGAAGCTATCATTTTAAATTGACTCCCTAATTTTGCAATCTCTGTTAAAATGGCTTGTATCTCATTTGGTAAATCGACATTTCTAAATGCCACAAAGGGTTCATCAAGTATTTTCTTAATTAAGAATTTACTCATACTCAATGACGGTGATATTTTGTTTTTAATTTCATCAACGTTAATTCTTTCTTCTATTGTAAACCTTAGTGGAATAATTACGTCACGTCTATCTTTTTCATCCTTTATAGGGCGACCATTTTCTTAGTTTTATCTTTTATTATTCCAGTTTCTGGAAATACCGCCACAAAAGCAACTTCAAACTATGCTAAATTGATGTTCAATTTATTAGCAGACTTTTTCAAAATTTATATCGTAGAAAATGTCGAATTAACAGATAATGATTCATCTATCGAAATAGAAAACATTTTAGGTGTTGAAGCCCAAACAATAAAGTTTGGAAATACCGAAGGAGACACCGAAAGAGGTAAAAGGGTTGTAAATATGATTAAAGAAGGTAAATCCGCTACGACACTCAATATACTCACCAGAGGGAAAATGAGAAATCTTCTTGAACCGCTTAATTTCTAATGATACGATGGACGAGTATAAAGTAAATATTGAGAATTTGGATAGATTCATCAGTGCATTTCATGCTCAAACTGGTACAAGATTAGACCGTGATTTAGCACTCCTTTATTTTGAAATTACGAAAGATAGAAAGGTCGTTATTGAGAGTGTAAATAATTCAAAAAATACTGTTGAAGCTTTTATCAAAAATGAGAAGTCATTTCAAGAAAATATTTTGAAGGAAATCATTGTTCTACAAAAGGGAATAGAAAATTTGAGTCTAAAAACCGATGAAAAAAAAACTTCTTTGTCCTCCCTCCTACTTCGTGTGCATCATAGATTAGGAACATCATCAAAAATTATTTTCGGTAGCTTATTGGCAGGGTTTTGTGGTCTAATAGCTTTTTTGACTTATCATATTTATCTTGATTTTGAATCTTTGAAACAGCATCAAGAATTTTCAAATTCAATTGAAATGGTCAATGGTAAGCAATACCAAGCGATTAAATTAAAGAATGGCTCTTACGTAAAAAAACGAACATTGTACATTCCAATAAAATAGTGTTTCCCAAACGCCCCCTTTGTCCTAAAAAAGTAGCTAAATGAATAGCTGCTTTTTTTTATGCGTAAATCCAACGTTGAAACTCAACCGAATTAAACTTCACTTTTGGTTGGTCAATTAAGCCAATTTGGGTTGCCTTCATTAAGGCTTCTTGCTTGTTGTGGGCGGTTACAAGTGTGTAGCCATTTTTATTGTTAGGAGCTTCGTAGTAGGCACGATATAATCTTATCTTTTTCATGAATTAACCGTTGAAAAATGTTTTTCATTAGAAAAAGAAATAATGCCTTTCACTCCTCCGTCTTGCCCGTTATTTTTAATCAAAAAATCATTGATTTCCTCTAATTTTATGGTATCCATCTGAAAAGAATTAAAGCCGTGAAATCTTAAATGCCAAGAGGTTTGATGTCCATTTTGTTTTGATATTTTCCCGTCTCCAGATTTTAAATTTAACTCTATCCATCTTTTGTCAGATTGCAAATAGACAATTTCACCGCCAGCGTATGGATATAATGTAAACTCTTGTTCGGCTCTCATATTAGCCACTTTTAAATTAAAAGATTTGGATTGCATGATTTTTTAGGTTAAAATGATGTTTAAATTATGCAAGCGGACACCATGCCCGCTTGCATAATCCCTTTCTATTTTCTTAATACAAAGATAAGACACACAAATCCACCTAATTTATATAACAAACTGATAAACAAACACTTAACCCAATTATAAAATCATAAAATTTCCCCTTTGTAAATAGAAAATTCCACACAGAAAATTTTCTATGTGGAATTTATGATTAATAAATTAGGTGAATTAGCAATCATCAAAAACCAATTGCCAATACTGCTTTCTTAAATATTCAAATGAATAACTACCATTGCCATTCAGTCTTATTTTATCTTTCTCTACATCAACTTTACAAATACATAAAGGATATGTCCCTTGATGCCAATTATCAGAATCGTTACAATAATTCATCGCTCCCTCAAAAGTGGGATATAAATAATCTTCTCCGCTTCCATCTTCTTTAAGAATATGGAAATTCCAAACTCCATACATTTGCACAACATTGGGTATCTTAACATCTTTTAGAGGAATACTTAAATCAACTCTTAATGGTTGTTTATCCTTATTAAAACATTCAATTTGAAATAATATCGTTTCAATATCATTTGACTTACAGATGTTATTTTGTAGATTAAAAATCAAATTATCTATGCTGCTTTTTTCATTAGTAGAAAAACTCCACTTTTCTAACTCTTTGACAATTAGGCTTCGTTGAGCATAAATATTTTCAATAGATTTCAATAGGGAACTCATATTTAATTTGGTAAGGGATTAAGATTACAGATATTTTGTAGTTTGATTAAGGTCAAATAAATATGTTTGTCGGGACGACTTTCAAGTTTTTCAAAACGTCTTTTTTCATCAGGCAAATAAAAGTCTAAGATTTCGGCTATTAAAATTTTAGCTTCAAGGCTAAGCGTTTGTTTTAGATTTTCCATGTTTTAATTAAAATTTATAACGAATAGATAGTCGCTGATTCAAAATGTATATCATTTGTTACATCAGTAAATTTAGTCAGACAATAGTCACTTGCTGAAAGGACAAAATCTTCATCTGCTTCTTGATACTTATCTGTAACAAATCCTTTCGCTTGGTCAGCAGTTTCGGCTTCCACTCTAAAATGTTTAGTGGAAGTCTCTTCAATTTCAATGACAAATATTGGCATCTTTTAATATGAGTTTATTGTTCAATTTATGCAAGCGGACACAATGCCCACTTGCATAAAATCTTTATTTATTCTGCTTTTTTTATCTCTAAAAAACTGATAGTTTCAATGGCAATACTAAACTTTGTAATGCCTGTTTCACCTGTAATGGTGGACACAGAGCCAATACCTAAATTCCCTTCGACAACAACCTGATTTATCATAATTATATTTTGTTTATTTAGACTCTTTATTTAGGTGGTCTATTTCCCCTTTTCTTACTATAAAGGTACAACAACCACCTATCAATTATCAACACAACCATCTGTTAACCAAATACTTAAACCCAATTAATAAAAAATTAAATTTGTCCCCTTTGTAAATAAAAAATTCCACGCAGAAAATTTCTACGTGGAATCCGCAATAAAAAAACAATATAAAACCAAATTGATTTTATACAAGCGGACACGATGCCCGCTTGTATAAAATCTTATTTATTCAGCTTTCTTTGTCTCTAAAAAATTGATAGTATCAGTGGTAATAAAAAGGCTTCTGATAGTTTTATCATCTTTCTCGTAAACATTTTCCTTTAAAGAACCTGTAACAATTACCCGAACTCCTTTTAACAACTTTTCTACCATCCATTTAGGTAATCCCCAGCCTTCGCACTTAACCCAAGTGGTTTGTTCTTTTTCTTCTCCAGCTTTAGTTTTGTATTTAACCGTATTGGCAATATTAAACTTAGTAACGGCTGATTCTTCTGTGATGACAGAAATAGAATCAGCACCCAAATTTCCCTCGAAAACAACTTGATTTATCATGATTTTATTTAATTAATTAAGGTATATTTAACGATTACATTTTCTTGTTTTTACTCTATAAAAATACAAAAAAAACACTAACAAACCAACAATAACTCACTGATATTCAAATATTTAATTTTAAATTTAGCAGAATTTTATTTTTTTGCAAAATATAAATAATTGCTATCGCAAAAGACATAAAATAAACATATCTGTTACCCATAAATTCAATTATTAATTAATATAACCTCATAAGAATTTCCCATTCCAGCATGAACATCAATAAGAGTTTTACCATTTTTAAGTAAATTATTTTTCGGACTTATATACTTATTAATGCAAAACCTCACCCCCGACCCCTCTCCGATGGAGAGGGGAGAAAAAAGCGGAAGAATGCTCCCCTCTCCATCGGAGAGGGGCTGGGGGTGAGGTTTTTAGGACTTGCATTAATAAGTATACAGTTCCGTTATTTTCTATATCCTTTGAATAAAATTCGCTACTTTGTTTCCTCACTTTGGGCAAACAAAAAGCTACAAGTTCTTCCAATTTATTACCTCGAATTTCATAATGATTTTGAGCGAAACGCTGAGGAGAATGTTTAATATCAACCATTATTATTCTTTTTAAATATCTCGTATTCTTCCAAGGTCATGAATATCATTTGAGGTTCTTTTGCTTCTTTGGGAACTTGCTCTGGTGAATAAAAGGTAATAAACTGCTTGACTTCCTCAACTGTTAAAGTGCTTGAAATATCTTCCCCTGATTCATCAAATCCTAATAAAAGCCCACTACCAGCATAAAATTGCCCTTTCCCATTTATTTTGAAATACCCTTCAACTTTATCTTCTGCCACTAATAAACCTTCATCATCAACGTAAATACCCGAATTTTCCGATAAGTGAATAATATCTACAATTTGACAATTGAGTAATTCATAGATAGGCGTTAAACCTCTTAAAATAGTTTTTTCAGAAATTATTTGATTCTTAACATCAATAAATATTCCTTGAATCTGTTTCATTTTGTTATTATTTTATATTGATTTTGATGATATAAAAATACAAAATAGACACACCACAAAAACAACAAACAATTGATAATCAAATACTTAACCCCATTTCTAAAAAATAACACAGCCCCCTTTGTTGTATCATTAATATTACTAAACAATCAACTGAAAGGCGATTTTTAGTAGTATTAAGAAACCTTGCGATTGAAAGCGTGGGAGAACAAGGCTTGCTTCATTTTATGAGGCTGCTGTAACGAAATGGAGCTTGCGTAATGAAGTGAAAGATGCCGACAAAATGAAGTGGGTCTTGTTCGTGCGTGGGGCGTGAGCATATCTTTAACCAATAAACATAATTCGAGAAACGCCCCCTTTGTAACAAAAATATCCAAGCGGACACGATGCCCGCTTGGATATTATTACGGGTAAAAATGCAAAAAATCAGGTTTGTTTTCTAAGATTTGGAGCTTAATTAATTGCTTTTTTCGATTGGAGATGAATTAATAATTCAAGGTAAAAACATATTCATTTACAGAGGTATAATAAGCAGTGAATAACATTTGTGAATATCTATGGAAATCAAAATAGCCATGTAAATTTTCGTCCATCCCTTTCAAAATCTCATGCGACTCCACGTATTGATGCGTAAATTCTAATTCCGTATCAAGGAAAAGTGAAGAAGGAGGGTATTTACCTTGAAAACTGGATTCAAAACTCTTTTTCATACTATCAGCATTTGACCATCCGTAATAGACATCTGATACAAAATAATTAAAGGCTTCAATCATATCATTGTCCATACTTTCAATCGCTTTCAGGTAGTCAAATACTTTTGTAATATTTGACTCTGAATATAAAACTCTTGGAAAATTCTCAAAATCCTGATACATAAATTCGGGTGATGATTCATCTTTATGTAGCTTTTTACAAGCTTTCAAAAATGCTTCTTTATTTTCAAAATTTGATAATTCAAGCCAATCCCCTTTAATTGACCCCATCGAATATTTATCATATGTACCTACGTAAACTCTTGGCTTTTCCATTGATTAATTTGTTGTTTTGATACTATAAAAATACGTCCAAACAGGCTTAATTAAGCATTTTAGCCACTTCTTGTCAAATTATCCAAACCCATTTCGTTCAAGTAGCAAAAGCCCCTTTGTAACAAATAACTGCAAGCGGACACAAAGCCCGCTTGCAGTTAGTCCAAAAGCATTTTCTCAAAATCTGCTTCGTAAACAACCCAACCTTTACCAAATAATCCCTCATCAGTGAATTGCAAAACGCCGTTCATAGGTTTAATAATTTTTATTGTTTTCTTGATATGCTCAAAGAATTTGTCATCATCTATTTTGGTAAAAATTTTATAAATGAGATGATACAATTTGAAAAATAACTTAGGGTTATCATCGGTTAACGGTATGTCGTAACTTAAGCCGTATCTGCTTTGAGGAATATTCCAGCAATGATTTAAGGTGACAAATAATATCTTATTCTTATAGCAATAATTCTCTAAATACGATTTTGCCTCGTATTTATCTTCACAATTTATTAAAGCTGAAGTAATGATTTCAAAATGGTTCATGTGTATTTCGGAGCGATTAATTACTAAAAAAGCCAAAGCTGAAAATTAGAATATTGTTCATCGTGGATAAAATCTAAATCTCTATCCTCATCCCACTGCAAGCCTGTGAACAATTCAAAATCTTCACCATAACCCTTACAAACCACTAAAAATTGATTCTCTGAAAAGTATCTCGACAGAAAAAGCAAAAAACGAACTAAATATCTATTAATATTAACGTGAACTTTTCAGATTTCAAGCGGCTATCAATCCATTATATTGCTTCAAAGCTTTATGAGTCTGAATAGAAACTTTTGGTTTTCTTTGATAAAAAGAGTAGGCACACATAGCCGCCAACATATGAGTAAAAGCATTTAAAGCCGACCTATGGCGAGTATGTTCTAAGTCTAAAACACCCTTTTGAAGTCCAATAACCGTTTCAATAATGGGTCTTTTTTTTGCCATTTTTTTAGCCTCATCAGGCATAAATTTTTGGTTTGACTTTTGGGTATTATTACGAGGTTTAGCAAAGAAATCTAATGTTCCATCATACTCAATAAAGTCCATTTTTGCTTGGCTC
>NZ_QGGO01000053.1 GCF_003148625.1 Arcicella aurantiaca
AGAAAAGACACAAATTCTAAACTATAAAGACACTTCATTTTTTCTGTGTGTCTTTTATGTGTATATTTGTCTTACAGTATTTTCTCATTAGTCCTTTAAAGTTCCAACTGCCATATTCAAATATTTAATTCTGTTCTAAATTATGGGTTTATCTAAGATTGAAAATCAGCAACCTAACATCATTACAATGTCTCGACAAGAATTCTCTATGATTGAAAAGAGAATAGTGTTGTACGTAATTAATCAAATTAAAACAGGGTTTAATATAAATCCTGAGCTATTTCAAAATCAGACTTTTACAATACCAATAGCAAACCTAAAAAGTAATTACAACGAAATTAAAAAATCGTGTAAAAAACTTAATTCCAGACAAATTACATTAGTCAATGAAGAGCTTGACGAAGTTTCTTATATTACCCCTTTTCCAAGAGTCGATTACTTGGGAAAGAGTGGCGTTATCAAGGTCTGGATGTTTGCGGATGTCGTCCCTCACTTCGTTGAATTAAGTAAGGGTTATACAAAATACCCATTAGAAATCGCCCTTCAGTTAGACAGTATTTATTCGCAAAGAATGTATGAAATACTATGTTCAAAGAAAGACTTAGGGGCTTGGCTAAACGTAGATTTAGAAAAGTTAAAACATATTCTCAACGCTGAAAAATACGAGCGATATAGTCACTTTAAACAAAGGGTTTTAGACATTGCACAAAAGGAACTTGACGAAAAGGCAAACATCAAATTTACCTATGAACCCTCACGTAAGGAGGGCAAAAAAGTAACCCATCTTGATTTTCATATTTTGACCGAACAAGAGCAGGCTGTGATGAATGTTGAATCAGAAATGGATAGCGTTGCATTACTGAATATTGGACAAATCATGGCTCAAGCAAGTCAAATATTATCAACCTATAATTTTTCTGCCAATCAATATAAAGAGATTATGACAGATAATAGATTATTAACACTATTCATTGAAGAGGATTCTAAGATAGTTCATGGAGTTCGTAAAAATATTAAGAATAAAAGTGCTTATATGGCTACTGTTTTAGGATTTGGGAATAAGAAAAAAGATATTAAGAAGAAATAAAACACAAAAAGACACGCTTATATATAGGCGTGTCTTTTTAAAACATTTTCACACAGAAACACAGAAATCTGTGTGAAAAATATACTTTATTTTAATCTAAAAGCCACATTTAATATTTTCATCTTTTAATTATGTAATAAAAAACATAATTAAAAAGAATAGAAAAGACACAAATTCTAAGGATGACAACACCTTTATTTCAACCAGCATTTACTATAACTATTCTTCAGCAAAATACAAAAATATGTGTATTTATTACATGAAAATAGACGAGAATATCCTACACTTTACAGATTAAACTTAAATCTTACAATGAGAAAAGACACAAATTCTAAACGAAAAGACACATTGAATTTATCAATGTGTCTTTTCGTTTTACTATCTTTAATACAGATTTCTGTGTTTCTGTGTTTAAGTATTTCCGTGCTTCTGTGTTTACGACAGTTTTTGCCTTAAATTTTCAATAGAATCAATATTTCCAGAACACAATAATTGGTAAAATTCAAGTGTTATATCCCTCATTGTGACTCCCGTATTGACAGACCATATTTTTAACTGACTGTGTAAATCTCCATCAATATCAATTGTGAGACGTTTCATCGTATGCTTATCTTTTAGCATATTCTTGGCAGCTTTTTCAATGCTTTCAACATTTACTTCTGTTTTCTTAAACGATGGCGTTGCTCCAAAAGTTATCTTATCTCCTATACCTAATTTCTTTTTTTGTTGTTGCTCGTTCATGTCTAATTAGTTTTTGATAAGGGGTAATAATTCATTATATAGATTTACAAATTCTCTTTTGGCTTTATCGTCGGTATATTCAATAACCCCTTTCCCTTGAATTACTGCACTTCGATAAGCATCTCTATCTCGAATAAAACTTTCCAATACCCTAAAGCCGTTATTTTTTAATGTGTCTCTCGACTCAATATTAGAAAGAACGTTAGGCTTAAATTGATTCATTATCATAAAAAGCGGAATCTCTTGCTCTTTTTCTTCTTGTGCTTGTTGGTGGCGTTTTAGAAATGGACTTAACGCCCATAAATCATTAATTGATGGGATTGTTGGCACTAATATCACGTCAGCAACATAAAGAATCTTACTGGTCATTTGTCCTATGCTTGGTGTACCATCAATAATGACTACATCGAATTGTTTATTGTAATCTTTAACCTGTCTGGACAAGGTTAATTCAGGCGTTGTCCAAACTGGAACGTGAATCAACGTACTATCGTCTGAACGGATATTCCCCCAATTTCCAGAATTTTCATTATCGGGGTCAGCATCAGCAATACAAACGTTTACACCATTGTGAGCAAGACAGACAGCCAAATTTTGTGCTATTGTACTTTTTCCTACTCCTCCTTTTAAAGATGTTACAGAAATAATCATGAATCAATTGATTAGTTATTTTTAATATACAGAAACAAAGATACACAGAAGCACAGAAAAAAAGATACACAGAAATGCAGATACACAGAAAGTAACACAGACAAAAAAAACAACCTCCTGATTAACAGAAGGTTACTGTATTTACAAAAAGAAAACATCATAGACTGAAATAATACATTCTCATTCTTTGAGCCATTAAATGCCTTCTCTCTCTTAAAAAATTATCATATTCTGTGGCATCCATTTCCATAATTGAGGATGGAATACAGTGTTGATTAAGATTATCTAACAAGTCTTGTATATTTGAAATCCCACTCAATACATTACTATTTTCTTCAATTTGAGTTTTTAAAGTGCTGAAATATTCTTTGGGAGATTTATTTCCAACTTTAATATTTATCTCAGTTTGCATATACACATAATTTGCTATCTGATTATATTTTCCTCTCTCCATACCATTTCTTTTGAGATAATCTTTGGGGAAAAGATGATGAATATCTCCTCTCAATACAATCAAATCACCCACCAAAATATCACTTGAAAGAAATCCTCTATTATTGGCTTTAACTTGAGAAGCTAAGTACACATGAAAATATGGACTACTGGCAACAGAGGTATCTAAATTTTGCGGCAACATGGCATTCCAATAAGCATCAGAAAGTGAGCCTTCTTCATTTTCTTTAAGATATTCATCAAAAGGTTTTTGTGAAATCTGCTTTATATCATAGTCAAAAACACTTTCAGGCGAACCAGAGTAACGTCCTGTAAGAATTGAGAATACAAACCAACGCCTAACATAACTTTCAATGGAAACAGAATTAACACCTAAATCTTTGAGTTTTAAGTATAAGATGTACGCAAAATTGAGAGCATTTTGAGAACGAATCAATTTGGGAGAAATAAACCCTGCGGATTTGATAATCATTAAGAAACGTTTGAAATTTGTTTCATTCATAAAATTCATCACACCCAATTTTAATGTTAAAAAGGATTGCTCGGCGATAGAATCTTCAAATGTTCGGGTTTCAAAATTTCTTCCAGATAACAAACTCACTAAATCGGACAAACGCCCACGATTAAACTGAGACGTGAAAGCCACTCTTATTAAATCTGTATATTCTGGGTCATAAAGGTCTTCATTTTCAGACCTAAGCCACTTCATTTTTTGAAAATAATCTGTTGAAACAAACTCATTATCATTCTCCTCAATGTGACGATAGAACTCTGGAGCAATTGCTAAATGACAAAAATAATCAATCGCTTTCCGTAATGTATTACCTCCGTATTCAGAATTAGCTGCAATTTTACTCATTGCAAAATCTGCCTGACTGAGCGTGACACCTTGAGCATTAATTCGTATGAATATCTCTGTGACGGTTTCTATATCCAAATCAGGAGCTAATTCAATAATTCCAATTTGTTTTTTAGGAATACTCAACAAATTGGTAAAAGATTTTCTTACTTGAGTCTTATTAACATCAGGATTCAACTCAAAATACCTATCGGCTATCTCAAATAAGTCTCCACTAATAGCTTCTGCAATATCAGGAAGCCATGTTTTATCTCTAAGAATAGCAGGATTTTGTACCTCAAATTTTTCCTCAATTGGGTTAAAGGCTATTTTAATTCGTACTTTTTGATAGGTTTTATCTACTACTGATTTACCTAAAATAGCGGCTGTGAGGGCTGTAATACGCTGTTGCCCATCAATTAAAATCTTTTTGCCTTCACTTGTACTCCCGTCTTTTAATCTAACATTTGGGTTTCTCCACGCTATAACATAGCCTACGGGGTAGCCTTGATATAAACTATCCATTAGATTTCTAACTTTGGAACTATCCCAGACGAATGGTCTTTGAATTTCAGGAATGGCAATATCTCCAGAGTTTACCCAAGCTAATAATGTTTCAATAAGTTGCTGGTTTACAGAATATTTTTGCATAATTAATAAGTGCTACTTTGAATTAAGAGGTATGGTTAAATCTTATTTTTTTTGAAAAAGTATTAATCCTTACTACGTGTCGGGGAATTTGTTTTTTGGGAGTTGATTTCTTAATTACTAACGTTCTAAGATTATTTTGAACTCTTGGAAAGTAACAATAGGAACGGGAGGGAAGAGGTTTTTAATTGTCAATAATTTTCTAACGTGCTTATCATCGCTTACTAAATAATCTGCGTTTACGCCTACCGCACAATCTACGAATTTATCATCATCGGGGTCAGTTTCTACTAATTGCCATTTATAGTTTGGCTCGAATTTCTGAAAGTTTTCGGCATTGATTAATGACTCCAAAACAAAAGTTGAAACTCTCAGACCGAAATTTCGACCTATAATTTCACTGTATTCAGAGATAATTTCATTACTGGCAACCCAAATAAATTGCTCGTCCATGAAAGCATCATAAAGCCACTTATGGGGACTATGTGAGGAAACGGCATTTAAAATGCCATGCGTATCAATTACTACCTTCACTTCTTATCTTTTTTAGATAGTTTCCTCTATCGTTTATAATTTCTTCACTAACTTTTTCTAAATCTTCTAATCTTACTGTACCGTCGTTGATTAATTTGTCGGCTTCTTCACGGGCTTTTTGAGCAAAATGTTTGCTTAAAAGTTTCTTTACCTCCAACAGCTCTATTTCGGGTAAGTCAAATTGAAATGTCTGCAAAAGCATTGCTTGAACATTGGTCAATTTGTGGGTATTTTGTGCTGAATTTACCATTGTATTTTTTCTATTTTCTAATCAAATATACTAATTCTTTGAGGTTATTTACCTTCCACAATCAAAATCTCTTCTTCTGTTAATTCGTATCACCCATTATACTTCTTAAAATTCTCAGCCTGTTCAAATATCTCCTTAAATAATTCATCTTGTGGTACGGGAGGGAAACCATTTTCTGCCAAGACAATGATTAAATCTACTCGTAATTCCGATTTGATGTCTTCTCGTTGCGACCAGTCTGTATAACGGGCTTTATCGTCCACAATTTTCTTGACTTCTTGCGAAAGATGAATCAGTTTTTCTTCTGAATAATCAAATTTGTATTTCTGTGAAATAGCTTTCAGTATGTCATAAAAGGCTTTTTCTTCAAAGTCTATTCCCATATCGCTAAACGAATTACGTTCGTTTTGAAGGTCTTTGAACAAATCTGCAAACTGTTGAGCTACGTCGTCTAAAACATCACTTTGAAATACATCGAAATCTGCTCTTTCGTTGTATAATTCAACCAATGCCTTCAATCTTTTTGAAAAATCAATGCCTCTCGTTCGGTTCGTTTTCTTGAATTCTTCAATGGCTTGCGTCAATAGTTTTTCTAAAAGTTTTATCTTAGTATTAGGCAGTTGTATCTTATCTATTTTTGCCAAATATTCATCACTAAAAATATCAATATTATTGGCTGGGTTGTCTTTGTCGAGCTTAAAAACTTCTTCTACACCATCGCTAATGAGTGCCTCAGCTATCATCTGACGTACTCGTTCGTTCATTTGGGCAGTATCGGGGGCTTCGTTTACATTGAGTTTATGTAAAATTCCTTTGATGGCAAAGTAAAAGTGAATATTGTCTCGTTCTTCATTACTAATATTCTCGGAGGTGCAACATAAATCATACGCCCCTCTCAACTTCTTGACGATTGCCACAAACCTCTTTTCAATACTTGCCACTTGCTGAATATACTCTACTGCTTTGTTCAAACAGCGTAATCTTTCTAAAGGCTTACCCGTGAAAAATGGATTTTTATCAAACTTTTGATAAAGCCGATTCAATAAGTCTAATTGGTCTTTTACGATTATGACGGCTTTTTCAATATCAATTACATCACCGCCAACCATATCACCACCGTATATTTTTAGGGCTTTGTTCATATTGGTTTTGATACCGATATAATCTACTACCAAACCCATTTCTTTGCCTTCATACACTCTATTTACCCTCGAAATTGTCTGAATGAGTGTATGTTGTTGTAACGGCTTGTCAATGTAAATAGTATCCAAAAATGGCACATCAAAGCCTGTGAGCCACATATCTACCACAATCGCAATTTTAAAATTAGACTTCCCGTTCTTGAATTGTCGGTCTAATTCCTTTCTATTGTCTTTCGTTCCCAACATCTCATACAACGCTTTGGGGTCGTCTTTGTGGCGGGTCATTATCATTTTTACTTTCTCGATGGGCTTCAACTTCTTCCGTTCTTCTTCCGTAATGGTTGCCCCTTCTTCACTTTCTCTGATTTCACCCCATGCTGGACGGAGTGCCATTATTTCTTGATAAAGAGCATAAGCAATAGGGCGGCTACTCGCTACAAACATTACCTTCCCCTTTACGCTTGCCCCTTCTGATACACGGGTTTCGTAATGCTCCACAAAATCTTCGGCTACTAATTTTAGGCGTTTGGGGTCGCCCAAAATTACTTCCATTTGAGTTACGGCTTTTTTGCTTTCTTCTATCTGATAATCGTTTGTACCTTCTTCGGCACATTTCCGATAATATTCTTCTATTTCTTTCAGTTTGTCTTCATTCAAATTTACATTGGCGGCTCTGCCTTCATACACAATTCTAACCGTGATTTCGTCATTGACAGATTCCTTCATGGTGTAAGAATCTATCACCTCACCAAAAACTGCCAGTGTACCGTCCACAGGTGTACCCGTAAAACCCACATAGGTGGCATTGGGTAGTGAATCGTGTAAATATTTGGCAAAGCCGTATTTAACTTCTACGCCTTTCTCTGTAATTTTCACTTTCTGGTCGAGGTTGATTTGTGAACGGTGTGCTTCGTCCGAAATACAGATTACATTGCTCCGTAAGGTCAATAAATCAAGGCTTTCTGTAAACTTATGAATGGTTGTCAGGAATACGCCCCCGCTTTTTCGGGCTTGTAGATAGGTTTTCAATTGCTCACGACTCTCTACATTGATGATGTTTTCATCGCCAATAAAGTTTTTGGCATTGGTAAATTGCCCTGAAAGTTGGTCGTCTAAATCGGTACGGTCAGTGATTAAAATAATGGTAGGGCTTGAAAAATGCGTACTTTTCATCAAAAGCCTTGTCAAAAACAACATCGTGTAACTTTTGCCACAACCTGTTGCTCCAAAATACGTTCCGCCCTTTCCGCTTCCTTCGGGTCTCATTTGAGCTTTGATGTTGTCTAATAATTTATTGGCAGCGTAATATTGCGGATACCGACAAACAATTTTTTCTTGCTTGGTGGAAGTATCTGGAAAATAAATGAAATTACGGATTACGTCCAACAAACGATGATGGTCAAATAAACCTTTTACCATCGTAAAAAGCGAATCAATACCGTCCACGGGTTTGTCTTCGGGCTTGACTTTCCGCCAAGCGTAAAAGAAATCATAAGGGGCAAAAACAGAACCCGCTTTGTTATTTACGCCATCGCTGATAACACAAAAAGCGTTGTATTTATAGAGTTCTGGGATGTCTCTTTGGTAGCGAATGGTGAGCTGGTCGTAGGCATTTTTGATGGTAGTATTTTCTTTTACGGCTGACTTAAATTCTATCACTACCAAGGGCAAACCGTTTACATACACGATGGCATCGGGTATGCGTGGATTAAACCCATGAATTTCTAATTGATTAACGATTTTGAAAGTATTACGGCTAAAATTCTGAAAATCAAGCAGGTGAATAAATAAATCTTGTTTATTACGGTCTTCTCTTTTCAATATAAAACCATCGGCAATCATTTTCAAGATTACTTTGTTGCTTTCGTAAAGGGCAGAACTTGGCTGAATTTCCAAAAGCCTGATAATACTTTGGATTTCGGACGGTGTAATGCCCTCGTGGGCGTATTGTACAGACAGAAAGGCTCGGAGGTCGTCTTTGAGCAAGACTTCGGTGAGGTCTCTGCTAAGATATTTACCGTTTTGATATTGATAATTTTCTTCTTTAAAAAGCTCAATAACGGCTTGCTCTAAGGTGTATTCTGTAAATTTCATGTTGGTTTATTTTTTAGATTTTTCGTATTTTTATCTGTTGGTATTATCAAAATTGCGTTGAGCATTGAGCCAAAAACGAGCAGGTATTTGGAGGGTATTCTCAAAAATTATTGCTAAATCTGGCATAATGGCAGATTTCCCTTCCAAAATGGTGTTTATTTCTTTTTCAGTTCTTCCCGTTTTGAGGGAAAACTCATGCGGACTCATCTTTAATTCCGCTAATTTTTCTTGTAAAGTCTCGCCTGCATGAGCCACCGATTGAGGGAAATATTGATTTTGCTTTTTCATCGTATTTTATTCTAAAAATTACTTTCGTCCGTTTTTTAAGGAAGTCTTCATTTAAAACGAAGACTTCCTTTTCGTTCTCCTTTTACTGTGTGGATAGTTTGGAAAGAAGAAGGTCTTTTATTTGTTCTATGTTATTAATCGAATCTATTTTTAAATCTATTGATTGAATTATTTTCTTTGTGTGATAATCAAATTTTTCTAAAATACTTTGTGTTGGTACTAATATCTGCATTTCGTTTAGATAACTTGTTGTCATACTTGGAACGGCAGAGCCTAAATCTAATGCACCAAAATTTATAGTCTTTAAGAAAAAGTATGTATAATGAATCCCAAAATCCAATTTCATAATTGAATAAAACATGGTATCAACAGACCAAAATGACTTATTTACAAGTAAAATATTGTTTAAAGTACCTTTCCTTGGTATTAGAATTGATGATTTTTCGTAAAGACTTTTATTGAAATAGCCCATTATTCCCCCTGAACCGTAAAGTGGAATATTTCCTTTTTTTAAGTGTTTATAATCTTTTCCATATTTGATTTCTAATAAATCAAATAATTCTCCAACTCGCCACCCCTTCGGAATTTCCCCCAATTCAGATTCAATCATCTCCCCACCATTCGTTTTATAAGGTAAACCGTTTTCATTAGGAAACTCAAAATCCACAAACCACTGTTTATAAATGGTTTGGGCGGTTTCTTCCAATTTTTGAATCAATTGTTTGTTTAGGGCAATTCTATCCAACAAAACGTGGTATTCTCTCACTATTTCTTGTTGTTTTTCAAGGCTTGGTACTGGCAGTTGCATATCGCAAAAATCTTCCCATTCCAAACTTCCCCGCACGCCCCCAATCGCATAAAAACAAGCCTCACGGTCAAACTCTTGTCGGCTAAACCACATCATTAAATATTCGGGCAAAATCATTGTTTCATCAACCACTTCAAAGATGGGATAAGCCTGTGAAATAATGGCTTCGTCAACCTCTTTGAGCAATGCAACGGGCATTTTTTTATCTCGCCTAACCTGCATGGTACTACACGCAAACTGATTTTTACGGATAATTTTATAATTTTCCATGTCCGTCCCAATGATATTTGCCACTGAGGGGATAAACTGTTTTGTAATACTTACGCCCAAGAGATTAGTTACTTTCAATCCTTTATTACGTTCATCCACCAAACGAATACAATCTCCGATACGCTTATAATTTGATTTCATAGCCTAATTCTTTAAAAACGGTTAATAAATCAGTTTTAGATTGGGCTTCGGCTTTGAGCAAGTCGGCAAATTCAGTTTGCAGACTTTTCATTTTTTCGTCAAAATCAATGTTCTCATCACGGTTCACAAACTCAATATATTTGCTGGGAACTAATGAGAAATCTTTTTTGGCAACTTCCTCCAAGGTGGCAGCATAACAAAACTCAGGAATATTATCAATCGTATTCTGTTGCCAAGCGTGGTAAGTATCACAGACCTTTTTAATATCATCGGCAGAGAATTGCGTATATTTTTTCTCGAAAGGTTCGCCCATTTGTCGCAAATCCATAAAAAGTATTTCCTTTTCACGGTTACGGTAATTTTTGGTTTTGCCGTTCAATTCAACTGTTCTTTGCTTTTTGTTTTTGTTCAAAAACCAAAGCGTAACACTAATATTGGTGGTATAAAACATATCCTGCGGCAACACCACAATGGCTTCTACTAAATGATTTTCAATCAATTTTCGGCGTATTTTGTATTCATCACCGCCACCGCTCAAAGCACCATTTGCTAAAATAAAGCCCGCCACACCATTTTCAGAGAGTTTGGCAGTCATGTTCAAAATCCATGCGTAATTGGCGTTGCTGGTGGGTGGCACGTCATAACCTGCCCAACGGGGGTCGTCGGTGAGTTCAGTAGCGGCTCGCCATTCCTTTTGGTTGAAAGGAGGATTAGCCATAATAAAATCCGCTTTGAGGTCTTTGTGTTGGTCATTGCCAAAAGTGTCGGCAGCAATAGCCCCCAAATTGGCAGAAATTCCTCTGATGGCAAGATTCATTTTTGCCAGTTTGTAAGTAGTAGGCGTATATTCTTGTCCGTAAATAGAAACGTCCTTCGTATTGCCCTGATGAGCCTGTATAAACTTAAAACTCTGGACAAACATACCACCAGAACCACAAGCAGGGTCATAGATTTTGCCTTTGTAGGGTTCGAGCATCTCGGCAATCAAGTTTACGATGCTTTTGGGCGTATAAAATTCCCCTTTGCCTTTTCCTTCGGCAATGGCGAATTTGCTCAGGAAATATTCATAAACACGCCCCACAATGTCCTGTTGTTTGTCTCGGAGAGTATCAATATTGTTGATAGTATCTAAAAGAGCAGAAAGTTTACTAACGTCCAAGCCCAAACGAGTGTAATAGTTATCGGGCAAAGCCCCTTTGAGCGAAGGATTATTTTTTTCAACGGTAGTCAAAGCCGTGTCAATTTTGATAGCAATATCATCTTGTTTAGCATTTTCGATAATGAACGACCAGCGGGCATTTTCGGGCATAAAGAAGACGTTTTTCATTGTGTAGAAATCCACCATTTCGAGGTATTTTTCTTTGCCTTCGGCTATAAGTTCATCTTGCCGTTCTTTGAATTTATCACTGGCAAATTTCAAGAAAATAAGCCCCAGCACCACGTGCTTGTATTCAGAGGATTCAACCGAGCCACGAAGTTTGTCAGCGGCATTCCACAGCGTTTCTTCAATGCTGACAACTTTTGTTTGTTTAGCCATAAAACAGATTTAAAATTAGGGTAATCGTTAAATTTCAAAGGTATAAAACAAAAAGAGGTTTACCATCGGGGTCTAAGACAAAAAGCTAATTTTGAGGTGAAAAATTAGCTTTGTTTATCTCACAATAAGAGTGGACTATTAATATTTTTTGTTTTTATACTATGCTTTCTCTACCCCATTTAATGCTTTAACTTCAAACAATCGGTTATTATATTTAATAATAGCCAATGAGAGGTATATTCCAATTTTAAATCAAAAATTGAAAGACCTATATTTATAGTCTGCAATAACACTTTATTTTAGTGGTTTTACATAAGTTCTATCGAGAAATCAATTCTTATTACAACTTTTTGGCAGGACCCAGTGTGGGAGGATTTTATTATTTGACGGTGAGTGTGAATCTGTAAAATGTTAGAAAGAGCGGTCATCATTCATTTGAGCGAAGATGACCACTCTTTCTAATAAAAATTTATCTTTTCTTCAAGTCACATATTTGTGTATTTATAAACGCTCAGTAATACTACTTTCTTATCTAAACTGTTTTACCAAAGGTATTCCAAGTATATCAAAAGAATACCAAAGGTATTCCAGGTATCCCTAAAGAATTCCAAAGGTATTCCAAGTATTCCTAAAGAATTCCAAATATCTCAAAAAAGAATACCAATGGAATACCACAGGAATACCCCTAAATTCCCAGTCCAATCAAACGCCCCTTTAATTGGACACCCAAAGTAGTTTTGAGGTTTGGCAAAACACGCTCTATAAGCATCAATAAAGAGGTTGAAAGTATAATATTGTAGTTTGCTAATCAAAGTATAAATTATTTTAT
>NZ_QGGO01000054.1 GCF_003148625.1 Arcicella aurantiaca
CTTTTTGGTTTAAACGTTGGGAGGATAATAAATCCCGAGGTCTCAAAGATTTAGCACGTAGTGGTCGCCCCAGTATATTGACTCCAAAGGAAAAAAAAGTATCATCGAATCTTCCCTGTTAGGAATTGTAAATATTAATCTTCGATGTAATGAATTAAATAAAACCTTTGGCAAACGATTTAGTAAATGGACTTTGATTCGATTGCTACAACTACATTTGTTTACTTGGCGGAGAGTGACAAAATCCCTTGAATCTCAAAGAGATGAAGGAATGTTTCAATTTTTCAAACAAGAACTTGCTTTACTGAGGCAAGAACAACATTTGGGAAAAATAAACCTTTGGTACTATGATGAAAGTGGATTTAATCTCAATCCAACTACCATGTATGCTTGGTTACCTGCCAGACAAACCCTTAAATTACCTGCACAAAGAGGGAACATATTAACCGTTGCGGGGTTTCTTTCGGATGAAAATAGCCTACAAGCCTATGCACATCAAGGAAGTACCACCTCTCAACATTTTATCAAATATATGGATGATTTCATTAAACAATATCCTCCAAAGTTGAAAACAATTATTCTCATTGATAACGCATCTTTTCATAAATCAGCTCAAGTCAAAGCAAAATTTAAGGAATGGAAAGCTCAGAATATATTTTTGCAGTTTCTCCCTCCCTATGCTTCTGAATTGAATCCTATTGAAATTCTGTGGCATCATGCTAAACATTTATGGCTTAACATTGAAGATTATGAAGATGCAAATACGCTTAAAAAAGCAATAATAAATATATTTGAAAATGTAGGAAGCAAATACACGATTAATTTTGCTTAACTACTTAAAACATATTTTCATGCTAATAATGGTCATTTGTGGCTTTTCAGTTTCTGCTCAAACAACATTGCAAGCTTGTATTGAATTAGCAGAAAAAAATAGTCCACAAGCACAACTTTTGCCATTAATTAAAGAAACACAAAACATTCAGATTGATGCTTTGAATAAAAATTTATTACCACAAGCATCTTTGGGAGGACAAGCTACTTGGCAGTCAGCAGTGACTGGTCTGCCCATTTCTTTACCAAATATTTCTATGCCGAGTATTCCAAAAGACCAATACAAAGTAACTTTAGATTTAACGCAAAATATTTGGGATGGAGGCTTGACAAAAGGACAAAAGAAGTTGGCGTCCGCAGCAGCAAATACCGATTCAAAAAGTATTGAGAACAATATTTTTCAACTAAAAGAACAAATTTCAAACCTATACTTTGGGGTTTTATTGGCTGATAAACAATTGGCAAATACAGAAATCTCAAGAAATGACCTTGAAAGTCAGGCGAAGAAAATTCAGGCAAATTTACAAAATGGAACCGCCATTAAAGGAAATGTTTTGATGATTGAAGCTCGTTTGATTGAACTAAAACAAATTCAAAGAGAAATCAAAAGTAGAAAATTAGCAGCTCTGAAAGGTCTTTCGATTTTGACAGGTAAAGAATTTTCAGCAACTACAATTTTGGAAGAACCTCAAAATCAAGCGATTGAAGATGCGAATATTGACCGTCCAGAGCTAAAATTATTTGATGCTCAAAAAGAATTAAGCGAAGCTAACAAATCATTAATAAAAGCAAAATATGCTCCTAAAGTTAATCTCTTTGCAACTGGTGGTTATGGCAGACCAGCCTTAAATTTTCTTTCCCCAGACTTCAGCACATATTTTATTGGAGGTTTAGCTTTAAAAATTCCGTTATCACATCTATACTTAAAAACACAAAATTCAGATTTGCGACAATTAGATATTAACAAAGAAAAAATTGACCGTCAAAAAGAGCTTTTTTTACAACAAACAAATCTAAAATTAGCTTCTCAAAATGAAGACGTAGCAAAATTGCAAGACCAAATCAAAGAAGATTCTCGACTGATTGAAATTAGAGAATACATGAAAAAAACGGCAGAAAATAAACTCGAAAACGGCATCATTACCGTAAGCGATTATATTTCAGAAGTTGATAATGAAGCAACGGCCAAACAAAATTTGAGTTTACACCAAGTTCAATTGTTACAAATTATCAATAATATAAAAATTACAAAAGGTAAAATGTAATTGGGGGTTAGGGGTTAGGATTTAGGGGTTAGTTAAAATAGTTAAAACTTTTTCAAATCTTAGTGCCTTCCTGACAGAATACAACAAAGTTGAATTATAAAATATTTATTACTACTTTGATTCTTAGTGCCTTCGTGGCAAAAATAAAAATCAACCATTCATAGCAATGAAAAAATCATACAAAATATATTTTCTTTCGGCATTTATTTTGGGCTTATCAGCCTGTAATTCTTCAAAAAATGACTTTGATGCAACAGGTGTTTTTGAAGCAGAAGAAATAATTATTTCGGCAGAATCAAGTGGAAAACTCCTCAATTTCAATATTTCAGAAGGTGATAACTTGAAAAAAGGTCAAGAAATTGGTGCAGTTGATTGTCAAAATATTGGTTTACAAAAAGCACAAGTGCAAGCAAGTATTGAGGCTTTGAAACTGAAACAAAATAATGCTTCACCACAAATTCAGATATTTTATAAGCAATTAGAAAGTCAAAAATCGGTAATGGCTACGCAAAAAGAACAAATGACAGTTTTGGAAAAAGAGCGTAAAAGAATCCAAAATTTAGTAAATGCAGAAGCCGTTCCTTCTAAACAATTAGATGATATTATCGGACAAATCGACATTTTGAAAAGACAAATGGAAAGTACGCAAAGTCAATTGGCGGTAATTACGCAGCAAATTACTTCACAAAAAGAGCAAGTAAATATTCAAAATAAAGGCATTTTGAGTGAAACACAACCTTTACAAGTGAGAATATCTCAAATAGATGAACAGTTAGGTCATTGCAAAATCACTAATCCAATTGACGGAACAGTTTTGGTAAAATATGCTGAAGCTCAAGAAATTACAGGCATGGGCAAGCCACTTTATAAAATTGCCAATTTAGAAACCATGACCCTTCGTGCCTATATTGCAGGTACGCAATTGGGGCAAGTAAAAGTAAATCAGCCAGTTAAGATTTTTATTGATAATGGTAAAGATTCTTACAAAGAAATGATGGGAACAATTTCTTGGATTTCGAGCAAGTCGGAATTTACACCAAAAACGATTCAGACAAAAGATGAAAGAGCTAATTTGGTTTATGCTACCAAAATCAAAGTAAAAAATGATGGTTTTCTCAAGATTGGAATGTATGGCGAAGTGAAGTTTTAGATTTCAAAAATCACTAATTCATAATCACTCACCCAATTCTAAAAATGGCAGAAGTAATCATTCAAAATATCACTAAAACCTACGAAAAAGGCACTGTTAAAGCACTCGACAACGTGAGTTTTTCGGTAAAATCTGGAGAACTTTTCGGGTTAATCGGGGCTGATGGAGCAGGAAAGTCAACATTATTTCGGATTCTCACGACATTATTAATTGCAGACAGTGGCACTGCGACGGTTGCAGGTTTTGATGTTGTGAAAGAGTTTAATGAAATCAGAAAAATCGTTGGCTACATGCCAGGAAAATTCTCTCTTTACCAAGACCTCAGTATCGAAGAAAATCTCAACTTCTTTGCAACGGTATTTGGAACGACAGTTGAAGAAAACTACGAATTGATTCGAGAAATTTACGTACAGATTGAGCCTTTTAAAAAGCGTTTGGCGGGACAACTTTCGGGAGGAATGAAACAAAAATTAGCCCTTTGCTGTGCCTTAATTCATGAACCTAAAGTTTTGTTTTTAGACGAACCAACCACAGGCGTTGACCCTGTTTCGAGAAAAGAGTTTTGGGAAATGTTAGAAAGATTGAAAGAACGTGGCATAACCATTATTGTATCAACACCTTACATGGACGAAGCAAAGCTTTGCGACAGAATTGCCCTCATTCAAAACAGTAAAATATTGGATATTGACACATTAGAAGGGATTTTAAGTAAAAACAAACAGAATCTTTTTGCCGTCAGCAGTGATAAAATGTATCAATTATTAAAAGATTTACGAGCCTATCCAGATACTATTTCTTGTTTTGCTTTTGGACAGAAACACCATTTACAGCTTAAAACAAACGAAAATAGCCTAAACAATCTCATGCCATATCTTGAACAGAAAGGACACTCAAATATTGCAATCAAAGCCGTGAGTCCAGATATTGAAGATACATTTATAAAATTAATGCAAGATGCTTAGTCAAGAAACCGTCATAAAAACCCATAATCTTACTAAAACATTCGGAGATTTCATTGCCGTAAATGCCATTACTTTTGAAGTAAAAGCAGGTGAAATTTTCGGTTTTTTGGGGGCTAATGGTGCAGGAAAAACCACCGCCATGCGAATTTTATGTGGCTTACTCTCCCCTACTTCTGGCGAAGCAAGCGTTGCAGGTTATGATGTATATAAAGAGAATGAATCCATCAAAAAACACATTGGCTACATGAGTCAAAAGTTTTCTCTCTTTGAAAATTTGACTGTTAAAGAAAACATAGAATTCTTCGGGGGTATTTATGGCTTGTCTCGAAAAGAAATCAAAGAAAAAGGAAATGACCTAATCCATCGGCTCGGTATGGAAAAAGAAGCGGAGAAGTTAGTTGGCTCATTGCCATTGGGTTGGAAACAAAAAATATCCTTCTCAACCGCCATTTTACACCAACCTAAAATTGTGTTTTTGGACGAACCCACAGGAGGAGTTGACCCCATCACAAGGCGACAATTTTGGGATATGATTTACGAAGCAACCGATTCGGGAATTACCGTTTTTGTAACCACGCACTACATGGACGAAGCCGAATATTGCAACCGAGTTTCCATTATGGTGGACGGTACAATTTCAGCTTTGGACACGCCCAATAATTTAAAACATCAATTTGAAACAGATTCAATGGAAGGTGTTTTCTTGAAATTGGCAAGACAGGCGAAACGGGGAGAATAATCATTAACCGCAAGGACGCAAAGACGCTAAACGTCTTCTATTTTTCACTATTTTTAAAAAATAGCGTCTTAGCGTCCTTGCGGTTAATCAACAAAATCATGAAACTATTTTTCGCATTTATCCGCAAGGAATTTTGGCACGTACTTCGGGATACTCGCAGTTTAATTATTCTGTTAGGTTTGCCCGTAATGATGATGCTTTTGTTTGGTTTTGCATTGTCAAACGAAGTTAAAAACTCAAATATTGGCATTTTAGACCTTTCTCACGATGAAAGTACCATTCAACTTGCTAATAGATTTGACCAAAGTCGTTACTTTTCTGTCATTAAAAAATTAACTCGTGAAAGTGAAATTGGCGAAGCTTTTCGTAAAAATGAATTGCGAATGGTTGCGATTTTTCCGCCAAATTTTCAAGATAATCTTTCCCACAATAAACAAACGCAAATAAGATTTATTGGTGATGCCACCGACCCAAACACCTCAAATATCATGATAAATTATGCTTCGGCAATTATCAGAGATTATCAAAATGAGATTTTAGGAGAGCAGAAATTACTATACAGAATAGAATTGGAAAGTAGTATGTTGTACAATCCAAAATTGAGTAGTGCTTTTAATTTTGTGCCTGGCGTTATGACCTTGATTCTGATGCTTTTGGGGGCAATGATGACCTCCGTTTCTATCGTAAAAGAGAAAGAAAAAGGCACAATGGAAATTCTGTTGGTGTCGCCCATGCGACCGATTATGGTTGTTATTACCAAAGCAATTCCCTATTTATTACTCTGTTTTGTAGATGTTTTACTCATTTTATTGTTGGCTTATACCGTGCTTGATATGCCCATGCGTGGAAATATCGCTTTGCTTTTAGCAGAATCCATTTTGTTCATTTTCACTACTTTATCTTTAGGATTATTAATATCAAACTTAGTGAATACCCAACAAGTAGCCATGTTTATTTCGTTGGTAGGTTTATTAATGCCTGCGTTAATTTTCAGCGGTTTTATGTTTCCCTTAGAAAATATGCCTTTACCAATGCAAATAATCAGCAATTTGATTCCCACAAAGTGGTTTTATAGCATCGTGAGTACCATCATGGTTAAAGGATTAGGAATAGAATATATCTGGAAACAAACATTAATTTTAGTTGGAATGACGATATTTTATTTAACGATAGCACTGAAGAAATTTAAGATTAGATTGGAATAAAATGGATTTAGAGCAAATTCAACATATTGTCAAGTACGTCGAAGATAACTTTCATCGTAATATCCCGATTGAAGAATTGGAAGATATTGGTTGTTATTCATACCGAAATCTTCAACGTGTTTTTCAAAATATTTTTGAGGAGACTTTGGGAGCATTTCAGAAACGGTTAAAACTTGAAAATGGCTATAAAAAACTAATTTATACTTCAGATATTGTTACGGATATTGCCTTTTCTGTCGGATTTGAAAGTCTGCAAGCTTTTACAAAATCTTTCAAAAAACAATTTCAAATTTCACCAACCGAGGCACGAAACAATAAATTAAAAATATTTGAATCATTCCTACATGATGTTCAAAACAAACCATTAATTCAGCCCGAAATAGTCTATCTCAATCCTATTCAAATTTATTATCAAAGCATAAAAACAAGCAATTACAACAATTATGAAATTGAAAAACATTGGGATAAAATAGACCAAATATTTCATAAAAATAATCGAGTTTCATACTATGGAATTATCGTTGACCAACCTTTAATTACCATTGAAAAACATTGCCGTTATGAAGCTTGTGTAACGGAATACCCAAATGACAAATCATATTTAACGAAAGAAATATTGGGTAGAAAATACGCTAAATACATCCATAAAGGCGATTATGAGCAAATTGAAGATACTTATCGAATGATTTATAAAGATTGGCTTTTGAAAGCAAAATTAGAATTTGATAGTTCGCCTGTGATTGAGCATTATCTAATCCATGATTTTGATACTGATGAAAAAGATAGCCTTATTACAGAAATTTTGTTCCCTTTGAAGAAAATATAAATGAAAACAAATAGACCACAGATTTAAGAGATTTGACAGATTTACGCAGATTTTTATCTTCATTTTATTCGAGTATAAATCTATTACATCTGTATCATCAGTGGGCTAATTTTGTCTTATTACAAAAGCTTTATAATTTCAGTAACTTGTCAATTTTGGACAACATGAGCGTTGATATGAAAGGTAATTTTGCATAAAAGTTATCAACTTAAATCTCAGAAAAATGAAACGTATGTTAATTCCAGTATTATCGCTATTGATGTTATTGACCTCTTGCGAAGCCGAAGAAATCGGCACGCAAACTGACACAAATGTAGGTTCAAATAATCGGTCGGCTACCGATGTTTTGTACACCATGCCCGACGAAGCCGACCAACACGAAGGAACTTGGTTGCAATGGCCACATCATTATCAGTACGGCACTACTTACCGTAAAAGATTAGATGCCACGTGGGTTGCCATGACAAAAGCACTCGTTTCGGGTGAAAAAGTGCATATCATAGCATATAATCTTACCGAAAAAGACAGAATCCAAAAATTACTCGTTTCGGCAGGTGTTCCATTACAAAATATAGAATTTAAAATTTATGCTACTGACGACGTTTGGGTTAGAGATAATGGTCCTATTTATGTAAAAGATAAAAATGGGCAATTGTTGCTTGAAGATTGGGGATTTAATGGTTGGGGGAAAAAGGCAAATTATCAAAATTGTAATGCTATTCCTTCAAAAATAGGAAAAGACCAAAGCCAAAAAGTTATTGATTTGAACAACTTAATGACCAACGAAGGCGGGGCTGTTGAATTGGATGGGAACGGTACATTTATTGCTACAAAAAGTGCCATTTTAAACAAAAACAGAAACCCCAATATGACTCAAGCACAAGCTGAAGCAAATTTTACCAAGTATTTGGGCGTAACAAATTTTATTTGGTTAGACGGCGTTGCAGGTTTAGAAATTACAGATATGCACATTGACGGTTTTGTGAAATTTGCTAATAAAAACACCCTTGTTACCATGTCGGAAGATGACCTTCTGAATTGGGAAGTTCCAGCAAAAGACATAGACCAAATTTATCTTGCACAAAATAAAGACGGAATTGCTTATCACATTGTGAATCTGCCACTTACAAAAAATAATGTAAAAACAGAATATGGTAAAAACTTAGGGTATCAGGGTTCTTATGTCAATTATTACATTGCGAATAACTGCATTTTAGTACCCAACTATAACGACCCAAATGATGTTATTGCCAATCAGATTATCCAGAATTTATACCCAAACAGAAAGGTAGTTGGAATTGATGTTAGAAACCTTTATGCCAACGGAGGAATGGTACATTGTGTAACCCAACAACAACCCAAATAGGTATTTATATGTAGCACGGGAAGGATTCCCGTGCTACATTAGACACAAACCTTACAGTAACGAATTATGAGAAACTTATTATTCATTTTGCAGAAAGAATTTAGACAAATATTTCGTGATACCACCATTTTACGAATGATGTTTATCATGCCCATTATGCAGTTGATTGTAATTCCATTGGCTGCTGATTATGAAATTAAACATCTATCAATCAGCGTCATTGACCAAGACCATTCGAGTTATTCCAGAAGATTGGTTTCTAAACTTACTTCATCTGATTATTTTAGGGTTATTCAATTTGACAATGCTTATGCAAAAGGTTTGGATAATGTTGGAAAAGGAAAATCAGATTTAATTTTAACCATTCCTGCACATTTTGAAAGAGATTTAATCAAAGAAAATTCTGCCAAATTAGCTTTAGCCGCCGATGCTTCCAATAATGTCAAAGCGGGTTTGGGTTCGTCGTATGCCGTGCAAATGATTGCTGATTTCAATAATGAAATTCGAGAAGAATGGATACAATTACCCAAATTTGTGGATATGCCCCAAGTCCAAATCACAACCTCCAATTGGTATAATCCTCATATTGATTACCATTTATTTATGGTTCCCGGAATTTTGGCAATTTTGGTAACGATGGTCGGAAGTTTTTTAGCGAGTTTAAATATTGTTTCAGAAAAAGAAAAAGGGACAATGGAGCAAATAAACGTTACACCCATCAAAAAACATGAATTTATTTTAGGGAAATTAATTCCCTTTTGGATTCTCGGCATGATTTCAATTACAATCGGTATGATAGTTTCATTTGTGGTTTTCAAAATCACACCAAACGGCTCATATTTAACCATTTACGGCTTTTCTGCTATATATCTATTATCCGTTTTAGGAATTGGTTTATTAATAAGCACGTTTTCAGATTCTCAACAACAAGCCACTCTTTTCGCCTTTTTCTTCATGATGATTTTTGTGTTAATGAGCGGACTTTATACGCCCATCGAGAGTATGCCAGATTGGGCGAGATACATTGCCAATTGTAATCCGCCAATGTATTTTGTAAAAGTTATCCGAGCAATATTTTTAAAAGGAAGTTCATTTTCAGATTTATTACCCGACTTCCTAAAAATTATTGGCTTTGCCATTTTCTTTAATGGATTAGCAATTTTCAATTACAGAAAAAGGAGTGCTTGATGTTTATTGAGCGGTATTTTTGGTAAAGTGCCGAGAGCGTTTATCTTTGTATTTTACCAAAAACTCAACAAACATTCACATGAAAAACCTAATATTTTCTATATTCATTTGTGTTTTGGCACTTAGTTCAAAAGCTCAAATGATGTCAGTTGCACAACAAGATTCTGCTTTTATTCGTGAAAATTATGTAAAATCTCAAGTGCAAATTGCCATGCGTGATGGCGTAAAATTATTTGCGAATATTTACACACCCAAAGACGCCTCTCCTACCAACAAATACCCAATGGTAATGCAACGCACTTGCTACGACGTTGCTCCCTACGGCAAAGATGATTATCCCAAAATGTTGTACTACTCACGTTATATGATGCGTGAAAAATTCATTTTTGTTGACCAAGATGTTCGTGGACGATGGATGTCGGAAGGAGTTTGGACAAATGTCACACCCCAAATTGACCATAAGACAAAAAATACCGATGTTGATGAATCTTCGGATACTTATGACACCATTGATTGGTTAGTAAAAAATGTTCCAAATAACAACGGACGAGTTGGACAATACGGAATTTCGTATCCCGGTTTTTATACCGTTGCAGGAGCATTGAGCGGTCACCCAGCTTTAAAAGCAGCATCTCCACAAGCACCAGTCACAGATTTTTTCTTTGAAGATTTCCACCATAATGGAGCATTTACCTTAGGTTACGGTTTAACATTTCCTGTTTTTGGCTTTCAGCATCCTGCTCCAACTTCAAATTCATGGTACGACGATAAGTTTCCAAAAGTAAACACCGCCGATGGCTTCGATTGGTATAAATCATTAACACCACTTAAAAATATTGATAAAATATATGGGGATAATTTCTTTTGGCAAGAAACCACTCAACATCCAAATTATGATGATTTTTGGCAAAAACGTAGTATTATTCCACATTTGAAAAACGTTAAAAACTTACCTGCTCTGATGGTAGTAGGTGGTTGGTATGATGCCGAAGATTTACCCGGTCCTTTGAATGTTTACAAAAACATTGAGAAAAATAACGCCAACGTTTACAACACTTTAGTAATGGGACCTTTCGGACATGGCGATTGGGCTCGTGAACGTGGGCATCATTTTCACTCAAATGTTTATTTTGGCGATAGTATTTCAACCTATTTTCAGAAAAATATGGAGTTAAAATTCTTCAAACACTTTTTGAAAGAATCAGGTGATGGCAAAACAGGTTTACCAGAAGCATTTTTATTTGATACGGGTAAAAAAGAATGGCGTGAATTTTCGGAATATCCAGTAAAAACGGCTCAGAAAGTGGATTTCTACTTAAATTCAAATGGTAAAATTGCCACAGGAATATCAGGAAATGGATTTAGTGAATATGTTTCTGACCCTTCAAAACCTGTTCCATATACAGAAGACCCAAAGCAAATTTTAGGTTTTTCTCCAAGAAATTACATGAGCGAAGACCAACGTTTTGCAGGTAGAAGAACTGACGTTTTAACTTTTGAAACCGATGTTTTAACAGAAGACATGACACTCGGTGGTGAAATTATGGCAAATTTAAAAATCGCAACCACAGGAACTGATGCCGATTTTTTCGTAAAATTAATCGACGTTTATCCTGGTGATGAGAAAAATAGTCTGTACACACCAAAGCACATCACTTTGGGTGGTTATCAGCAAATGGTTCGTAGCGAAATTATGCGTTCTCGTTTTAGAAATTCTTTTTCAAAGCCTGAACCGTTAGTGGCAAATCAGAAAACTGATGTCAATTTCCGTTTGCAAGATGTACTGCATACTTTCAAAAAAGGTCATAAAATCATGATTCAAGTGCAATCTACGGCATTTCCCTTGTTCGATATTAACCCTCAGAAATACGTAGAAAATATTTATAAAGCCAACGAATCTGATTTTCAAAAAGCAACTCATAAAGTTTATGCTGATAGCAAAATAACAGTTGAGGTATTAAAATAGTTATTGGAAATTGGGCATTGGTTAAAATATTCAACATAAACAAATATCCCCAATTAAAACAAGAGAACTAACTAATTCTACTTTGGCACTCTAAATAAATGGGCAAATTTGACTTTGGGGGAACTTCCCGAAAGTTTAAAACTTTCGGGAAGTTGAACGATAAATACCCAAATTCCCATCTTTTTTTTAAAAGTGTCAAAGTAGAACTAATCATTAATATAAATATGAAATTTACTCTACCCGATGATTTTTGTTACGTATTGATAATGAAATAGTTGTATTTGAATCCACCGAGTAAATTTATTTAAAAATTCATCCCAGATTTTTATAAATCCTTGATTGATATTTCTGAAACCTTCTCTCAAAATATCAAGCCCTTTTCGGAAAAAACTATTGGATTTATACCCATGTTTTTTAATTCTGATTTTTTTTACTTTTTTATGATGATGTTTTCCAATATTCGTACATATTCCAACTGCTATACTAACAAAAACGATTAGCTTTTTAATTTTTTCGCTTGATTTTAGGTGCGTATTTTCTA
>NZ_QGGO01000055.1 GCF_003148625.1 Arcicella aurantiaca
TTTATAGTTTAGAATTTGTGTCTTTTCTTTTAGAATTTGTGTCTTTTTCCTTAGAATTTGTGTCTTTTGTAGCTTTAATATCTTGATAATCAAGTGTTTACGGTCGTATAATTACCAATCAAATAATTTGATAAAATAATTATCAATATTTGATGCCTCACGCTTTTTTAAAAAATGTATATAAAGTGTTGCTTTCGCAAGAGTTGAAAATAGGAAATAAAGAAAACCAAAATCAAAAAGGGAGGGAAAATAAAATAATAAAGAGGTGGTGAACTAAAAAGTTAGTTGCACTTGGTTTTTGCTAAAAATAATAGCGTTTTGAGATGACTTTGCTAATTAGTAGTTGATGTCAAAGAATTTTTGCAGTTAATTAGCTATTATAATTGCGTTTTAAGACATTTTGGGAGTACAGAAGCTACTCTTTATTATTTCATGTGATTTTAGTGGATTAGAAAGCAGATTCTATGCGGGTTTCACAATCACAATTTTAAACTAATAGATTAGTTTATTCTTTTATCCTCTATTAAAATTCACTTTTTCCTAAAACGATTGAGTTTTCTTCTTGATATACAGATAAAGAGAGTATTAAAATAGGGTCTCTCCGTCGTTTAAATTCAAAAAGTTTTTTCTCCTGTTCGGGCATTGTTCCAGCACAATATCTTATCACTTTATTGGTTGCAAATCCCTTATTGGGCCAAAAGTAAGATAGCACCCTATAAGTTAGAGACTATTAATAATTTATAGGGGAATTTTTAGGCAACATTTTTATATTCCCAAGCCCTTATTTTATCAATATCAAATCGTAAGTCTTGTTATTCAGAATTTTGGTTGTAACTAAAGAAAAGTCAAAAATTCCACGACTCTGCCAGAAAATTTTGAATTGAATATATTTTGCCTGTAATCAATTCTCAGGGGTTAAAATTTCTAAAATTGGTCTAAAATTTATGTTTAGAATAATGAGTCAGAACTTTATATCAAAACAGTAAGGGAAAAATAGCCATTGTTTTAAGGTAGTAATGCATAGAAAAATAGATTTGTTGGGTATTTTTTAACAATCATAAGAAATGAGTTGTTTGAGAATTACAATTACTCAAATGTGATTTCATCTGACTTGAAAATTTCTACGGAAGTCGTGGAAATTTTGACTTTTCTTTAGTTACAACCGATAATTTAGAAAAAAATATCCCAAATTTTTAGCGATAAAATCGCTAAAAAACCCTTATGAAATCAAGTTGGCGGCATGATTGCCCCACACTTTTTGATGCTATCCGTTTCTCGATGGTAAATCGTAATAAGAAATTATATTAAAAATTATACATATAACCCACTGAGAGGTGGTCGAATCCAGTGGCACTTGAGAAAGCATTTCTTCGGTATTCAAATTTGAAACTTCTTTTCCAACTTATTCCTATTCCTAATACCCCAGCAGCTTGTGATGAATTTGTATTGAAATATGCAAATCCTACATTGAAAAATGGTCTTATTTCGTTTTTCCCAAAATGTGTTCCTGCAAATAAAGCACCTCCTGCAAAATCCATAATTGGATAATTGTTTTTATAATAATTACCCTCTATCATTACGTAAGTATTTCTAAAATTTCGGGGAAAATTTAACCTTAATGCTACACCTGTAACCCAGTTTGAACCATTTTCAGTGTTCAAAAACACCCCTCCTTCAGCTCCAATAGAAAAATTTACTTTATCCTCAGCCTGTTTTTTATTAATGAAATTAATAGAATTATCTGTTTTACACTGTTTGTATTGATTACATAGTTTTAAAATATCCTCTTTCTCGAACTGAAGATTATCAGATACTTTTATAGCCTCACAATCGGCAAAGGCTGTTCGTAATTGACCTATGTATTTCTTTTTTTCTTCCAAATAGAGTATGTCTTGTTCATTATACAGATTTCGTTTTGAGTATAGCAGCTCTTGGAATAATTTATCTTTTTCAATAAATAAATGTACTCCTTCATTCTTATCAATCATTTGGTAGAGATTAATGTGCTGATTTTCAAAAAATATTCTTAAAAAGTAAAAACCCTCTATCGGTTTGGGTTGATAAGGATTGTTTCTTGAGGTTGGTAAATCTGAATACAAAGAGATAACGACCTTTTTTGAAATATAGACTTCATTATGAACCGTAAATTGTGCTATATCATCTGCTTCAATTGTTTGAATTGTATCATTTAACGAAACTCTAAATTGAATATTCTTTGGACTTTTGAGCCAGTTTTCATATTTAATAAACCCTTCAAATTTTTCACCATTTTTAATAATTTGTCCTCTTTCAAAATTTTGAGAGTATGTATTAATACTGATTAACAGGAGTAAAATGCTTACAATTATTTTTTGCATGATTTTAGGTATTGATGACTTATAAAATTACTATTTAATACAAACTACGTTTAGTTACACATATCAAGTGATTTTGGAGAATCTATCCAATCAACCAAAATAAGTTTACTTTTCCATTTAAGAATATTCTTCTTTTTGTCATAGTGAAAACTACTATCATTCTTAATAACAAATACATCTCCAATTTCAAATGTAGAGACACCATCAATTACTAAAATTGCCTTATTATTATCAATTATACAAAAATATTTAGACAAGGTATCTGATGGATTGTAATGCTTCATTGTTGTAGAATCTAAATCTAAACATATATATCCAGCTCCATGAGAGATTTTTTTTGTATGTGAAACCTTACCACTAAAATTTAAATTGGCATTTTGAAAGTATGTCTTAGCTCTACTATCAACACCAAAAAATATCTCATAGATACCATATATTAATATAGGACATCCAAAAGCTATAAATAAGAGTATTTGTTTTACACTATTTTTATTCATGTCAAAAACTATTTAGTGATTTAAGTTATTTAATATAATATCAAGCCAATTTCTTTTAAACGTAGGAATAACTGGAGTTAATAATGTTGAATATCCTGCTGATATAGCTCCTCCAAAATTTGCCCCTGCACCTACACCAATGCCTGCACCTATGCCAATACCCTTCCAGATACCAGCATCCATATAGTTCATATTTACACCAATACCTCCCCCTAATCTTAAGTTTGCTTCCAAAGCATAAGTTATAGATTTACCTTCAAATTGTGATGGGTGAAATCTATCTGATTGACTTCCCTTGTTTACCATTGCAAAAATACCAAGCGTTGCAGATGCTCCTATTTGAGCTCCCAAACCTATTCTACCTGTCGCTTGACCACCAATATAAGTGTACCAATACCCTCCATATTCCTTATTGAAAAACATCACTTTGGTAATATTTACGCCTGCGGAGCTACCAACAAAAATTTGAAGCCCAGCATCAGCAGAACCTACATATCCAATTGCCAAATCTTCAATATTTTTAAGTCCAATATCAACAGTTTTATTCTGACCTACTTTAGCTCCAATATTTACATTAATATCTGGTCCGGGTGCTTTTACGGTTAATGTCTTTCCATCAGAACCATGAATATTAACATCATCCTTACTATTATCTGTATTGGCTGCACTTTGATAAATTGTTGTTTGGTCATCATCTCCAACGGTATGAGAATTTCCATTAAAATCTTTAATCGTTTGAGATGCCATCCCATCGGGGTCAATAAACCGCAAAGGATTATTATTAGCATAAGTATAAGGACTAAATCTTCTTGAAATCTCACTAAGTGGGTCAATTGTCGTAAATCTCGGTACAATATTATCATACCATCTTGCCCCAAAATCGGTATAGCCTGTGCCTTGTAAACTCTCTTTTCCTGTGAACTTAAAGTTATCAGCCTTCCAAGCAGATTTTAAGAACGACAAAGTTGGTAACTCTTCACCCCACGCTCCATAAGCATTTGTTTGCGTAATTTTAGCCACGCCCAAAGAATCCCTAAACGCTACTCTTAAATTCCCTAAATGGTCTTTGATATTGTACTCATACTCACCATTGATAATTCTACCTTCATCGTGCGAAATTTGATACAAGGTAGCATTTTTATAAATCTTATTGGCTGAATAATCGGTAACATTTGAGCCAATGGTTTCTTTTAATTTTCTACCTGTGGCATCGTATTGATACAAAGTAGTTACGCCATTCTGAACAACTTTTTTAGGTAATTTAAGATAATTGTATTCAATCAGCGTAATCCCTTTGTTAGCATCAGATTTCAATGAGCCATCGGCATAATAGGTATAATCGGTTGTCCCTGTGGCATCGGTAAAACTTGCCGTTTCGGAACTTATATCATCTACTTTTAAAATCCTGTTTGAATTAGTATTGTAGGTATAATTGAGATTATCAATTATACCAAAAGTATTGTTCGCTTTCCAACCATTTCTTGACAGATTAGTAATATTGCTATTACTATCATAGCTAACGTTATTTAAAGAATAATCTTCCCCTGCTTTTGTACTTCCGTAGGCGGCCGCCGTTATTCTCGATGCTCTATCATAGGTATATTGATAGGCTCTTTGAATACCGTCGATTGAAGACTTCCAATACTGGTTTCTAATGTTGCCATCAAAGTATCCATCTGTACCCTCTTCGTATGCTAATTTTAAGCTAAAAAGATTATTGGTAAGATTACCGTTAGCATCAAGATTTATGCCTTTCAATCCCCCTCTGATGTGATTTTGATACGTTAAAGCATACAAATCTGCCGTATTATTATTGCCAAAATTAAGCGTTCCAAAGTTTTTAAGTGTTCCCTTATCATTCAGTATTCCTGCCGATGCGATTTCTCCCGAAGGAATAGTTATCGTATGCCCTTGATTAATGGTTACATTATCATTGGACAAAGGGAAATTACCTGATTGCCAAGTAGCTATATCCGTCCAATTTCCTGTTTTGAGCGTACTTTGAGAACTGCCTACTGGAGAAAACTTCTTGGCACTTAAACGCCAAACGCCATCGTATTCATATTTCCCGACTACCTTACCATTGTGCGAAAATGCCGTTCTTTTCCCTACATGACTATAAGCATATTCGTAAAGCTCTACTAAATCATTTGCTCCTGCTTTCTTATGGGTCATTCTCATTTTTAGAATCTCTCCATTAAAACGATATTGATAGTCTGTGCGGTCAATTCCGCCTACATGATTCTGTGAAAATTGCTGAATGATACGCCCCTTGTAATCATAATGGTTTAAAAACTTATACCAATCATTGGTCTCAAAATTTCTGACTAACATTCCCGTGAGCAATCCTTTGGTTAAGCCCTGAGCATGAAAGGCTTTAGCACTTTGAAAACTATAATTAGCATCGGTATTAAAAGCATAATCATCATAATAAAATACTTGCTTGGTATCCGTTTCTAAAGGTCTATAATTTGATGGGAAAGACTGATTGGTATAGCCTAATAAAGCCGTTCCTATCTGCTCATAAGGCGTTGTAATAGCATCAAAAGCCGTTTGCAAGGTCGATTGACTGGCAGTAGTATTTAGTAACCCTTTGGCAATCGGACGAGATAAAGCATCATATTTGGTAAATAAATAATAACCGTCTGCTAAGTCCTTATCGTCACGTTCTAAAACAATTTTATCGCTCTTATCGTACACGAAATATTTTGTTCCGCCTCCTGGAATATGTTTCGCCGATAGTCTTCCCAAATCATCATAAAAATATCCATAGCAAAATTCTTTATAAATGGTACTGGTGTCAGTAAATCCCTTAATTTTACCTGCCCCCTTTCCCATCTTATCGTATGCTTGAGGCATTACCACAAAGCGAAGGCGACCCAAGTCATCGTACACGTAAGCCGTAACTCCAAAGACAAATCCATCCGCTAATTGCTGAAATTTATGAGTAACCCTCCCTTGTCTATCTTTGATTTCTAAAGACAAACTTCCCCTTTCTGAAGTAGTAACATTATTATACAAAGAGCTTGCAGGATAAGAAGTGTCGGCTTTTACCGTTCCATCGTATTGAATATCAAATTGAGTTACTTCATTCCCTGTAATTTGATAAGCCATTGACACATATTTGTCTGCTGTTCGCCAAGCAGCACCCGCTCCAAATTGCTTTACTGGACGGTTTAGTGGACTATTTTCAAATATAGTTTCCGTACTGGGTGAACTATCTCCGTAAAAACTACTGGCTAAACTTTCGGAATAGCTTTTATATGCTCCTGTCAAAGCATCACTTGGCGTAGGTAAGATTTGTTTGTAGGCTCTGCCATTGGCATCGTACAAAGTGGTCGCCGTTACTAAATCTTTACTTTTATCGGGTGTTCCTTTCCAAATTAATGATTCAATCCCACGACCTAAACCATCCATGTAGCTAATATCGGTTTGCGTGCTATCTACGCCAGTTCCTAAAGAAGTACCTGTTTGAGCCGTTCTTGCCGTCCGAGTAACCAAGTAATTCATGGTATTGGTAGGCACAATTCCTAAGTTAGATAAAGCTGTTTCATTGGCATAATGGTAGGCAAAATCTTTTAGTAAATAATTTTGAGGGTCTTTTATCGAAATGAGACGATTATTATTATCATACTGATATGTAAGGGTGTAACCGTTTAAATCCGTTACCGAACTAAGCCCAACTAAAGGTTTATAATCATACGTGGTGCTTCTTGATAAAATGTTGCCACTCGTTCCGCCACCGATAGTCATGGTCTTTAATAAATCTCGTTTTCCTGCATCACTACTACCATAATAAGTTAAATCAACCGTCTGTCCACTACGAGTTTTATACTGGGTTAGATTGCCACGTGTATCATAACTATTAAAATCTATGGCGGTGAACAATGAGCCATCCCCTACTTTTGTCTCTATTTTTGAAGGCAAATAAGCATTGCCAAATAAAGCGTAAGTTGTCTTTTCATAAGAAATATCAGCCAATATTTGATTACTTTCATTATCACGTAATTCCGAACGTTTTTCGATAACAGGACTAATAATATCACGAGCTTTCATCGCAGTCAAAACCGTATTGTCAGGAAAATCAGCAGGATATTTAAAATAGGTCTGAATTGTCCTTGTATCAAGCGAAAAGTCAGGAGAAACTGGAACAGAAGCTGATTTACTCTCCGTAGAAGTTTGTTTATAAACCTGTAAATTGCTATTATAATCATACGAAGTTCTTTTGTCTAAAAAGGCACTCCCACTATAATAGACATCCGTTTCCACTAATTTTCTTAACCAACCTGAGTAGGTATTTAAGCCTTTGGAATAGACAATATTCTGACCTGTATTAACTCTAAAGAAGGCTGTTCCAATAAAAAAGGTAGGAGCTAAATAGCTATCCGAAAGAGCATAAACGTATTTCTTCTCTGAAACTAATTCTGTTAAATTCTTATAATACTTCACACTTTTAGGCATTCCTCTTCCAAAATCTTTACTGGAAAATGGTCCCAGAGAATTATTGGTTAATCCAAACCCATTTCCTAAAAAATCAGCGTAATCAAAATGAGAAGTGAAGGTGTGGTCGCTACGAGTATTGTTATTGATAGTCTGACGAACATTGTAATAATATACAGGCTCTTTACTCATCTGATAAAAGGGTTCAGATTTAAAAACCGTGTAGGTAATATTGTTATTGTTGGGACAAGAACTACCAAACACACTACTGCTACAATTCACTAATAAATTGATATTGAAAGCATAAGGAATCGTTATTTCGTCCACTATTCCACTCGAACGAGTTGAATCAGCAAAATCATTGTATTGGTACTGCTTAACAATAGTTCCACCTATCAGAGGTGTTTCTGTTATTTTACTTACTCGTAAACCACCAATGTTAGTACGTTTAGCACTATTAGCGGTTGCTCGGATATAGCCATACTCATTTAATTCATACTCAAACTCGGTAGTCCCTGCGGTGGGATAAATAATTTTCTTCAATGCTCCTGTTCGAGTAGATGCCAAATCTGGATTTCTATTTGCCCCAAATTGAGGTAATAGGGTTGTGTTAGATGCACCATTATAATAATTCCAATAATCAATACTTGTACTGGTAGATTTAATGGAAGAAGGAAGCGTATTATTGAAATACTCAAAACTATGAGCTGGCATAGCATTATTTCCTTGACTGTCTTTTTGTTGAATAGTCGTTAGTAATGCTTTTGTAGTAGTAGCGTTATAGGTAAAATTGAAAGACTTTAGCGTAGTTAAAGGACTGGTTTTCGCCGATATTTTTACTGATTGTAATAATTTAAAAAAACTATAAGGGTCTGGTGAGCCTCCAGGCGTAGTGGTATTATATTCCACGTGTGTAAAGTCTATTTTCCAATTACTCCCTTCAATGGTTTTTAAAAATGTTTCCGCACTTGAACTGGTAAAAGGTGTTGAGGATGATTCTTGATACTCACTGCCATCTGATGTATTTAAGTAATTTTGAGTTACCGAAGAAGTCGTATGATATTTTACTATATCGGTCTGAGACACGTGGTCATTCAAGTAGGTGAATGTCACTTTTTCTCCTGTTTGGGCTTCAATCTCGTATAAGTGCCATGCTGAAATCGTATGCTCCACCGAAGAAATGGCAAAATCTACATTAATAGGATTTGACCCTGTGAAACCAAAACGATACTTTGTTCCATCTTCCGTCGTAATTGTCCAATGAATGATATTTTGATAACCCATACCAAACAAATAGACTGTATTTTTCTTCCAAATGTATTCTATTTTAAGTTTTTGGTCAGAAACAATTTTAATTAAACCATCCGCTCCAAAAAAGAATTTACCTGAGAATTTATCACATGAAAAGTTAAATATATCAGGTTCTCCATCATATAAATCTTGAAAACTCCCAAAAGGATAGGGACAACTACTATTACAAATCCAAGCCCCAGTTGAAGGATTAATTACCTGAGCCACCGCATAAGCACTCATTAGATAACCGCCTTGATGAGCTGATTCAGGCAAAATAATTTTCTCGTCATGCCATGCTCCTTTTTGAGTTCGAGTGATAATTCCGCCCGCATTAAGCGTCCATCCACGACCCAAAACGCCACCATCTTCACTCGGTCTAAAACCTGTATAACGATATTGTAAACCAACAGGAACGGAAATAGAGCCTTCTATACCTGTATAAAGAGCAATTGGTAGATTAGGTAAGCCCGAACTAAGATTGAGAGCAACGTCACCAAAGCGACCCATTGATGCAGCATTAGGGGAAGGAGGGATAACATCGGGAACATAACCATTACTACTTCCCCCAGTAGTAAAATTAGTGATGTAGCCCTTTGACTTATCGGTAGAATCCACCAAGACTGAATCTCGATAATACTTACTTTTTAGGTTTTGAGAAAATAAAGGCAAGCAGAACAGTATTCCTAATAGGAATGAGCATAGAAATCTCTTCATAAAAAATGGACGGTTTTTTAAAGGATAAAACGATATATATTCAATTAAAATAGTTGCTTACTAAAGTTCAGACATAAAAAAACGTGAAACGTTACTTACTTGTCATCAAGGTCTCTGGTAAAACCTACAAAACAAAGCAAAGCAACGCTCACGGAAACGTGAGCATTTTGCTAATACTTTCCCGTTTTGTATTCATTAACTTTACCAGAGTTTTGATGAACAGGAACTTCAAGCTAAACGCTATAATATTTTATGTTTTTCTAATTCAAATTCAAGAGCAATGTTAAACGGACTTTTTTAATTGTCCAAAAAATCAACTCATTATTTATTCTTTTACCCCCAAAATAGGGTAATTCTACGTAACGTTTTTTCCAAAAAACAAGATAAATACAATGATGATACAGGTCGTTGTTCATCGTAAAAATGGACATTTTTTGTATTAATTAATGTAGGTACAAAACAGGAACATAGAGGTAGGTACAAAAAATAAGTAAGATAATTTGTCCTTCAAAAACGGTATTGTAACGTTACGTAACGCTTGTTTGTAACGTTACATGATACGTTTCAGATTAAATACACCAACCTATAAAAGGGTTATTCGAGATAGATAGGTTAGTAAACAAATTTTCCCAAATGGAATCCATTTGGGAAAAGCATAACACCACCTATTTTGATAAAGAGTCTTCTTTTTGAGAGACACTTTATTCGTTTTCAAAATTACCGATTTTAAAAATGGTAAACCATTAATTAAAATAAATTGTATATTCTTTTAAAGTTGGCAAAAAGGGGTTACTTTCGTGCGGGGATAATTTAAGAAATTAGTATAGCCCACTATACCAATTTTGAGAATGCACTCACTTCGTTTGTC
>NZ_QGGO01000056.1 GCF_003148625.1 Arcicella aurantiaca
GACAAACGAAGTGAGTGCATTCTCAAAATTGGTATAGTGGGCTATACTAATTTTTCAAATTATCCCCGCACGAAAATAACGCCTTTTAACCAACTTTAAAAGCATTGCCTGTTTTATTCTTCAAAGCTATGAAGTGAAGGTGTTTCACTCGCTCGATAAAGTAGTGGACGAAGCTTAACTAAGGAGTAAAATTTACCCGAAAAATAGTAGCCTTTTGTGTAGCGTTGCATACATAATTTTTTGAGTTGTAAGCTATCCGTTCCCTCTGAACGGATGACCCTATATAACTGTTTATCTTCTCCGATAAAATAGTTGGGAAAACCTTTTAAATACCATGTTGGAGTGAGCATAAAATAAGAAAAAATTAAGATTTCTAACCCAAAAATAAGCATTTTTGAGGATTTTGAATTAAAAGGATTTTTTTAATAAAAAAATCCTTAATTAATAATTATAATCTTTTGATTATCAATAATTAATAGACGTGCATGACTATTAATTATTGAAGAAAATTAAAGAGCTGAATCTACCTCTCTTTTTCTCCACCGTTTAATAACTTTTTGCCAAAAAAGTGACCAACGTTTACGCCAAAACCAAAATGTTTAATTAACATTGCCCTGAATTTGAATTAGAAAAACATAAAAATATAATTAGCGTTTAGCTTAACAATCCCGCTTACAGAAATCGACCAATTTACAATTAAGCAACGGGGAGTGGAGTGGAAACGCTCACGTGATGCGTGAGCGTTGCTTTGCTTTGTTGCTTGGTTCTTGGTCGAACCTCTGTGGGCAAGCAAGTAACGTCTCACGCTATTTTTATGCCCTTTCAAATTTAATACCTAACCGCCCCCTATTAAATTATCAACTTATAAAACCGATTAATGATGTTAAATCTCTACAAAGTATGTCTGTATTTGAGTCTTGTGTTCTGTATTAGCTTGCAAAGTTTTACTCAATCAATTAAGAGAGATTCTACCAAAAAGGACTCTACTCACGTCACTAATTTAGCCAATACTAACAATCCCTACGTTCCCAATAATATTCCTCCTTCCGCCAATGCCGCATCCTTAGGTAAATACGGAGATAGTCCCGTGAGTTACTATACTGGGTCAGCAAGTACAACCATAAATCTATACAACATTGTCAGTAAAGACCTTTCTGTACCGCTTAGTATCAGCTATCATCACGGAGGAATTAAAGTAGAAGAAGAAGCTTCTAACGTTGGTCTTGGAATGTCGGGAAATTTTGGTGGCGTTGTCACCAGAACCATTAAAGGCTTAGATGATTTAAAAAACAAAGGGATTCCTTTTCATCCCCTGCCCGCTGACCCCGAAAACGATACCTATTTTAAAAGCAATATTGACGACCCTTCTTGGGGTTTTCCTGGCGTTGATACCGAACCCGATATTTTTTATTACAATGTGGGAGGTCAATCAGGAAAGTTCATCTTAGCATCGGGTACGCAATTTCCCTTGAAAGGAATTCCTCTCGACCGTTCAGACGTGGATATTACCTGTAACCTTCTTTCTACGGGCAGTAATCCTCCCGTGTATGGAGGTACTAATCCTTATTACCAATGGGTCATTACTTTAGCTGACGGTACGCAATATACCTTTTCAGAACAAGAGATTTCCACCACTTTATCGGCAAGTTCTCCTACCACAGGCGGTACTAATTATACGCCACAATTCTACGAAAACAGCCCCAGTTCTATCCCAGCATTTGACTATAATTCTGCCCGTAACGGACACAATATTTCCGCATGGTACTTGACTCAAATTTATTCTAACAATACCCTTAAAACGATTCTATTTACCTACGACAATACTGCTCCTTACTATTCGACCAGTAGAATCAGTGCCAATGAAGTCTATCAAAAAAGTGTTTTAGAAAATAATGGAAATGGCTCTTGTACTACTCCTGCCACGTTATCCACCAAAACACCCAGTTATAATTACAGTGTGAATGTCACTCGAAACGCTTATCTAAAAACCATTTATTTTGATAACGGTCAAGTTGATTTCACCTTTGGCAACCGAGCCGATATACAACAATATTTCCCTAATGGCGATGGCGGCAACTTATCCTTCCCTACTTCTATCTATGAAGGAGATATAGAAGACCGCACCTACACACAAGCGGCAAAAAAACCTCAAAAATTAGAAAGTATAAAGGTCAAAGATGCTAAGGGGCGATTGGTTAAGCAATTTGACTTTTCATATTCTTACTTTAATATTGAAAGTTTCGCTTCATCAGAAACACCAACGGCAGCCGAATATATGACCCAATTCAATAACCTCAGGTTGCGTTTAGACAAAATCACAGAAAAAGATACTTTAGGAACAAATGGTTTACCCGCTCATGAATTTCGATATGCAGGAGATACTTATGATAGTTATGGAAATCGCCTGACTATGGCAACCCTTCCTACTAAAACGTCTTGGGCAAGAGATTATTACGGGTACTACAATGACAAAAATGCCAATAACAACCTTTCCAACACTCATATCATTCCCAAATTAGCTTTCCCCAAAAGAATAGGAGATAAAACAGTTAGTGGCAACTATTTTTTTACAACGGTAGGATATAGTAACACCTTTGATATTGGTATCGACCGTGAAGTAGATACAACTGCCAGAACAATGGCGACTTTGACCGAGATTTATTATCCTACGGGCGGACACACAAAGTTTGACTATGGTTTTCACAAGGCAATGGGCGGAGCAGGAGAAGTAGAAACGACCGTCTTGGAAGCAAGCAAGGACTTTACTCCTCCTGCCTTAGTAATTCCCACAGGAGATAACAATCTCTATACGGCTGATATTGAGTTTAAACTACAATGTTCTTTTTTACCGAATACGGGTTCTGAATGCTTACCCACCATTCCTTCCAATGTAGCTTCTACGTGGTATGCAAAAATTCAAAGTTTTGGCAATGTTTTAATGAGTAGGAATTATTCCGATTGGGCAAATAAAGGTTGTACCGTTAATGGTTCGGTAACCACTTGTAATTTTAGTTACATTGCCAATAATACCACTATGCCCACGGGAACACATCAGTTATCTATCAATCCTCAAACCTTTAGCGGACAACAATTACCCATTGCTACCGCTAAAATGACCTATTACAAATACCATCCCACCGATTATAAAGAAGTCATTGTCGGTGGTTTACGAATGGATAAAATAACGGACTATACCGCTACGGGCATAGCAAAAACAAGAGTGTTTTCTTATACCAATACCGACGGAACGAGTACAGGCAAGCAGTTAAGACCAGCCACCAAATTTATTACGGGATACGTAGAACAGCTCAGAGTTTCTGACCAAACCAACCCTTGGGTAAGTGGCTGTACCATCTATAATTGGCAGATGGAAATGAATGCTCACAGTCTTACGCCAATGGGTTCAGCCGCATCGGGCAATATGGTGGCATATAGTAAAGTAAGGGTGAAAGAAATGGATGCCAACAACTCCGCAACCAATGGATATAGTCAGTATGAATATCACAACGAAGCGGATATTATTCCTACCAGTGTGGTGTTCGTCGATATTCCCTCTCAACCCGATTTACAGAACGGAATGCTGACTCGTGAAAGCCATTACGATAATACAGGAGCAATTCTCAAAGAAATCTTGCAACAAAATACGCTCAAAACTACTCAATCAAGTCTTTATGAGGGAATGCAGTTTTTATATGGTGGGGTCAATAGTAATAGTTCTCTGCGATTGGCAAAAGGACTTTATAAAATACCTGCTCAATTTTGGTATGTGTCTCAGAAAAAAGAGAGAAATTATACTGGCACATATTATATAGAAACGATTGCCAACTATGATTATAGCAGTACCAAACACAATCTCATGGTGGGTCAAGATAGCCAAGATTCTAAGCTAAATACGCTAAAAAGTACCATGAAGTACCCCAATGAGATGGTCGATAATAGCCTTGACCCTACGGGAGTGTATGCTCTAATGGTTGCTAAGCACTTAATTTCACCTGCCATTGAAACCAAGACTTTTTTTAATAATGTTCAAAGTTCTAAAAAGCTCATAAACTACGGGTCTTGGACGGGTAGTGGAACAACTTTTTACGCTCCTAAAAGCGTAGAAACTCAAATTCTTACTACCGACCCAAGTATTACTCAGGTTAATTTTATAAGTTATGATACAAGGGCAAATTTGACTAAATACAACGAACGCAATGGACAGACTACAACCTTGACCTATCTAAACAATACAGGTTCAGCCGATTTAGTGAGCAGTATTACCGTAGGTGGTGGTACAACAGGAACGGTATTATCAAGGACAATGAATTATGAGTATCTGCCTTTAGTAGGACTCAAAAAAGCAACGGATATTAATGGTTATTCCACCTCCAGTTTCTTTGATAATTATAATCGTTTACAAGCCGTTAAAGACGCTCAAAACTATTTAATCGGGGATAATTACTATCATTATCAGAATGGTATTTTAACGCCAAGTTTAGGAATTAATCCCGATAATACCATGAACTATGTGGTGAGCCGAAAGGCAAGGGAAGCACAAACGGGAACGGCATTAAATTCGGACGTGGATAAAACCCTAACACAGATACAGTTTTTAGACGGTTTGGGCAGAGAAATGCAAAGTGTTTTATGGAAAGCAACTCCAGATAAAAGCAAAGATATTATCTTGGCGACTACCCTTTACGATGGTTACGGACGTAGATATAAACAAATTTTGGCTACGCCTTCTGATGTGCAGACGGGAGCATACAAGAGCAATGCTGAGAACTTGGCTCAGGTCTTTTACGCAGATAATCAGCCAAGCACAGAGACAATTTTTGAACCAAGTCCCTTGAACCGTCCCCAAAAGCAATTTGGTGCGGGGCAAGCATGGCGGACAGCTAATAAATCGGTGAACATTTCTTATTTGTTGGCAGGAAATACCATTCTAAAATTTGATATACAAGCCGATGGTTCAGTGAAAGGGAACACCTTTCATCCTGCAAGTTCTTTAACGAATTATTGTACCCAAAGTGAACGGGACGTTCAGACCTACGAGTTGAAAGACAAACAAGGTAGGGTTACTCATAAGTATCAGCAAATGGACACAGATTTTGCTATCACCACTTATGTATTTGATGAAAAGAATGGAGGACGTTTAGCCTATGTCATACCGCCAGAAGCTTATAAACAATTTACCAATGGAACAGTAACGAGTTTTACTGAAAATGATGTCATTTTTAAAGAAGGTATTTTTGGCTATCATTACGATAATCAAGGACGCTTAATTGAAAAACACATTGGCGGTGCTGGCTGGGTCAGATATGTGTATGATAAACAAGATAGAATTGTTTTAGAACAAGATTCTAAAGATTCGGCAGCTACTCCCAACTATTACAAATTTACCAAATACGATGCTCTTTCTCGCCCGATTATGTCGGGAATTATCACGGGTATTGGCTCATATACTCGCCAAACTTTGCAAACTGCCTTTGATGGGCTAAGTACCAATACTTATGAAGACCGAACAACTACCCTGACAACAGGTTTAGGAGCATTTTATACCAATACCTCTTTTCCTTCAGGTATGGTTTATACTGTCAAAGAAGCGGATTTGAGAATGATAATGTATTATGATGATTATGCCAATTGGCAGAGCGATACCACTTATAATTTTAAAGCAGGTAAAGCTTTTCATGCTCAGGGTTTAACCAAAGGTTTAATGACGGGAAACTTGTACGAAATCTTAAAACTAATACGTGGCAGAAAGAAATCATGTACTACGATTATCGTGGGAAAAATATCCAAAATTTTCACCTCAGCAACAAAGGGAGTATCATCAGAAAAGACCACCAATATCGTTTTAATGGTGAATTATTACAAACAAGAATCATCAAGGGAAATACCACTAAACTTTTTGTGTATGAATACGACCATATTGGAAGAAAGACCAAATTCAAGCACGCAATCAATGGCGTTTTACAAAATGTAACTTCATATTCTTACGATGGCGTTGGCAGATTAATCAAGAAAAGCTACAAAGGAAGTGATGCGGTTAGCAGTAAACAAACGGGAAATTGGACAGATGCCAATACGTGGCTAACCAATGGATTACCAACCGTTTCGGACGTAGTAACGATTAATCAAGGGCAAACCGTAACAATCCCCACGGGTGAAACGGCTTCCGCAGGAAAGTTAAATGATAATGGTATTTTAAAGAATAACGGAACACTAAATTTTGGAAAAGTGAGTGCCGCTCCCTTACAAGAAATCACCTACAAATACCACATAAGGGGCGGACTTAAAGGTATCAATACTGATGTTAATAACAACTTGACCAATAGCCTTTTTTCGTATCGCTTAGATTATGAAAACGATGGCGTTTTATACGACGGGAACATTAGGAAACAGTATTGGAAAAGTAGTATTGATAACATTGAAAGAAGTTATACCCATTCCTACGATGCGGCATCGAGATTAAAAAATTCTGCTTACAAGAGTGCCAAAGCAGGTGAGGATTATTCTTTGACGGGTGTAACCTATGACGACAATGGAAATATAACAAAATTAGGGAGGAACGGAGCAACCAATACCAACTATACGAATTTTGGCAATGTAGATAGTTTGGCTTATACTTATCCAAGCTATTCAAACAAGCTCTCAAAAATCAAAGACTTAACCACAACGAATTCCGATTTAGGCGATTTCAGAGACGGAATAAATACAGACGATGATTATGATTATTGGCTTGATGGGAGTTTGAGAAAAGATAAAAATAAAGGAATTGATAGTATCAAATACAATTATTTGAAATTAGTAGAACAAGTGAAGTTCACTAATGGCAATACTGTCAGCTATGAATATGATGCAGAAGGAACGAAACTCAAAAAGACCGATTCTAATGGTGAAACGACCGATTATGAGGAAGATGATATTTACGTAAACGGTGTTCTTTATCAAACTTCACACGATGAAGGAAGAATTGTCAATGGAGTCTATGAATACAACATTACCGACCATAACAACGATTTAAGAATTGCTTTTAAAGATTCCGCAGGGATTGCCACACCAACCCAAAGTATTTTTTATGACCCTTGGGGGCTTTGCATGAAGGGTATGCAGATAACTCGAAATACTGCTAACTTTAATAAATTTCAATATAATGGCAAAGAAATTGATTCTGTGACTGGTTACAGTGATTTTGGAGCAAGAATGTATGGTGCAGCTGAAGGACGTTGGTTTACAATTGACCCGCTCAGTGAGATTTCAAGAAGATTTAGTCCTTATATTTATGCCAATGACAATCCTCTACGCTTTATTGACCCCGATGGGATGGCAGCAGTTGGAGCAGATGGTTTAACCAATGAGCAATGGCTTTCGGCTCGTGGAAATACTGAACAGGAGAACGAATTTAGAAATGAGAATAGAGAAGAGGAAAAAGATAAAAATAGAAAAAAAGCAGACAAGAAAAATCCTTCTACATCAACTGTTACTTATAATGGAGGAACACGACTTTTAGGTACTGAGAATGAAAGTAATACGTCACAATTTTTAGCAGCAGGTTGGGGTGTTGCAATTGCTGAACCTACTCCAGCTGGAGAAGTCGTAATGGGTGTTGCTACGATTGGTGTTGGTGTTTATGCACTTGCAACATCTGGCATCGTTGAAAAAATGGCTAAAGAAATTGACCGAATAAAAGAGAAAACACTTCCTAATAATGGATATACTTACGAACTTCGAGTTAATAATAGTGGCGTTTATATGGATGTAAGAGGACAGCCAGTTCAATTGAGTGCGGGAGCTATTTGGAAATTTGGGAAAGCTACAAATGGTTATAGTAGATATTCTCAAAGTACACTTAGTAATATGGTTCCTGGGGGCGTTTTCCAGAATATTATTTTTAGAGGAAATGAAGTAGAAATAAGAATTTTTGAGAAATATTTAATATACGGTTATTACTTCAACCATCATAAACTCCCTCCAGGCAATAAAATTTTCAGATAATTAAATACTTTTTTATGGAATTTATAATTAATGGTGATTTTTCATACGAGCTATCTCATGTAAGTTATAGAAATGCTATAACCTTTCTTCAGAATGAGATAAACATATTCTTCATAAATAAAGAATATGGGGAAAAAATAAATAAAATCTATTGTGGTATTATTTGCGTTTCAAAACAATTTGATGATTTGTTTCAACCCAGACCTGCGAAAGTTTTAAGAAAAGAACCATCTTTAGAGTTTGAGTATAAATTGGACTTTGAAATATATCTAAATGCAAATGATGAAGAAAGAGTGATGTATATTTTAAAAGAATATTACAATACGATTAAGAACATTTTTCTAATGAAAAAAATAAAAGATTTTGATTATCAAGCATTTCTAAATGATTTAGATACATTTCTCTCTACTCAGAATTTGAGCATTAATTCTTGAAAATATTCTTTAGACTGATGACTTTTTTTATAACAAGTGAATCTTCTTACGAAGTTCCTAATCTTAAAACAGTTGAATTTGAAGATGAATTAAATAGCTTTTTTTTAGAAAAAAATTATGGTGATTCTATTACACATATCTCAACTATTATAATATGCGTTTCTGATAAATTTGAGCAATTTCATCCTGTTCGTAAAGCAAGATTAGCTAAAGACAGGGCTAAACTTGGTTTTGAATACAAATTAGACTTCAATACCTATCAGACAATGGATAAAGAACAACAGATAAAATATATTGAAAATGAATATTTGAAAAGCATCAAAGAGATATTTGAAAATAAAAAGATTAAAAACTTTGATGATAAAACATTCTTATGTGATTTAGATTCTTTTTTAAATAAAGAAGAAAATGTAAGTTAATATACCAAGAAGAATATAAATGGAATTTAAAAAGATATTATTATCAATTGTTCTCAGTGGCTTTACTTTAGGATGTGATAATAGAAAAACTCTAAAAGTTACAAAAGAGGACATTAATACTTTAGATTCTCTTGGATATAAGGTATATCAATATAAAAAAGATAAAAATGGAAAATATCATTTGGATTCCATTAATAACAAAATGTCGGATTCATCAAATATGAATACAAAGTAATTTTATCTCCTACATTTTAAGGATAAAGAGGCGGTGAACTAAAAAATTAGTTCACCGCCTCTTTACCTTTTTTTTATTTCTTGTTTTTGTTTTTTTTGATACTCTATTTTATGTTTTTTTTCTTAAATGACACCTTAACAAATATTTGTTATTATTTTTCTTTATTTGTTATTATTTGAAGGGCTTACAACGCACTGATTTCCAACAACTTACAACACTATTAGTTGTAAAAAAGTCGGTAATTAGTTGTAAAAAAGTCGGTAA
>NZ_QGGO01000057.1 GCF_003148625.1 Arcicella aurantiaca
AGTTGATTACAAACTATTCAACATCTAAATCTCCCTGTTTTGTTCAAGTACCAAATTGTATAATTAAATACACAGTCTAATTGTATCACCCCTCATTTAATTTTAATTAGTTGTAAAAAAGTCGGTAAAAATTTGGTAAAAGTTCTATAAAGAAGTTTATAGAACTTTTATTTTAACTGGATAAATCTTTAGTAATTAAGTCTAATATATAATCTCTCGTAGTTTTAAATCCTTTTGTAAGTTGTCTAACTTTTAGAGGTGTGTACATTTCCTCTGGTAAGTCAATGCTCAGGCGTGTCAATTTCCCCTGTGTACTGTGTATTTTTTGAACAACTTTATCTGTTGTTTTCACATCTACTTCACTCTCTTTTAATTCTACTTTCTTCGGTAATAAGTTAGATACACTTCTTAGACCCAAATTACCTTTATTATCCTTTGCCATAGTCTTTTATTGTTTACTTATTTAAGTATTTACTTATTTGAGTATTTAAACATTTACTTAAATAAGTAAACTACTTTTGTGGAAGAGATGCTAAAACCTCTGTATATAAGTCTATTAGCTCATTTTTGGCTTTTTCATCTTTGTATTCAATAACTCCTAATCCTTTTATTACTGCTTCTGCATAAGCCATTCTATCTTTTATTGTCGTATTCATAACTTCAATAGATGTATCCTGTAAAATCTCTTTTACCTCTTTACCTAAATTAGTATTAGGTCGAAATCTATTCAAAATAAACCTTGCCGAAATATCAGACTCTCGTTCTACTTTGGCATCTTCATATCGCTGTAAAAATTGTTCAGTCGCCCAAATATCTAAACCACTTGGTAGAATTGGGATTAAAAGTAAATCTGCCAAAACAATAATCTTACTCGTAATTTTATCAAGTGTTGGCGTACCATCTATGATTACAACTTCATAATCTTTGGCAAGCTGCTTTACATTGGCTGACAATGTTTTCTCGGGTGTACCAAAAGCAGGAATAGAAGGAAGGTCTTCTTCTCTGATACTTGACCATCGCAAAGCACTTTGGTTGGTATCAGCATCAGCAATACAAACTTTATAGCCCCCATGAGCAAAACAAACGGCTAAATTTTGAGCAATGGTAGATTTACCAACTCCACCTTTTAAACTGGTTACAGAAATAATCATTTCAATTTGATTTATATACTCCGCAAAATACAAAAATTTACTTAAATAAGTATTTAAACATTTAAGTAAATACTTATTTAAGTAAATTTAAAAAAACATAGTCCATTGATATACAACAACTTACCTTAATATCATTTTTTCAATTTCTGCTTTAGCTTTGTCAATTACTTCTTTAGCTTCTGTTTCTAAAGTCTTTGCTCGTTCTATGGTATTCCGAATATGATTGGTAATTTCGGTTTGAATTTTGAGTGGTGGGAGAGATACAGGTATATTAAAGTATTCACGCATGATAAGATTCCTTATACCATTCGTTTGACTTTGCATTAAATCCGTGATTTTGATATTATGAATAGTTTTCAAGAAATAGAATAAATACTCTGAATTAATTTGGTCACTAACACGTATTTTATGAATAAAATTACTGTAAGCTAATTTATACTGATTAGCAATATCTTTGGTAATAAGTGCAATTCTACCAACAGGCTGGTTTTCACTACCTCCAGATTTCTCAATTAATAAATCTCCAACTTGCAAATCCATTTTATCCAACTTTACTTCATTAATAAAACGATATTTAACTCTGCTATTTTCTAAATTTAAGTTATAGATATTATCAAACTCGGTGGCTCGAATGACTAACCTTTCTTCATATCCATTAATTCTATTTTCAATCCCCCAATCACCCGCTACAGATTGTATAAGAATATTCTTTAGCGGTACACATTGAAATTTTGAAAAAAATAATGACTTATAAAGAGCTTCATTTGAACTTAAATATGGTTTAGGGTCAAACCTATTCCCTTGAACTTTTGAAAATGGAACATAAAATACATTCTTTTCTTCAATCTTATCAGGCAAAACTATTCCTAATTGTTCCAACAAATACGCATCAATATTTGCCAATAGTTTTTTTGCTTCGGCTTCATTAGCCTGTTTTATATAATTAGCATTCTCAAAAACTGTAACTATTCCTTCCTGTATTTCTAAATTTGGGATAGGAATTTTTAAAGACAAAAGTCTCTCAATTCCAACACCTGACTGATTATTCCAGTTTGTACATATATTGAAAAATATCTTTCGCTTCTGATATAAGTTCAATAAAATCCACAGATATTTTGGAAGAATTATATCTTTATTTACTCGAATTACAGTAATATGATTTGAATAAAAATATGTTTCATCCAAATCAAAATAAGCAGTTTTGCCTACTAATTCCTGACTATTTGTATTATTAAATAGCACATCCTCTACTTGAATAATATTAACGGAGTTCCTTTCAATATATCTTTCTGGCAAATATATATTTTTGTCAAATTTCAAGAATCCATTTTCATCGAGGTTAGTTGGTCGAATTTGAATGTATCCATCATCACTTTGGTCTTGACGACCAGCTCCAAACCCTGCTCCTACAAAAGTAGTAATTTCTCTAATTTTCTTAATCTCAAAAGATGTCGTTTTAAGGAAATCAAAAATATTTTCGGAATAAAAAAGAGGGTCTAATCTTTTATCTAAATCGCCCTTCGACAGTAAAAATATTTTTTTTGTATCTATCGAAGGGCTTATGCGAAAAAACTATTTGGGTTTTCATGTTGAACTTTTAGAAAACGTATAAGTTCTTCGGCAATGCTATTAAGTTCATTCAGTTGGGTTGGTTTACCCGTAGCATCGTAGCCAATGTGTTCGGCAATAGCCATGAAAATTTCATATTGTTGGTCAGTTTCAAAGCGTTTATAGTCATTGGATGCTTTTTCATAAATCAATTCTTGAATTACTTTGATTTCTTCATTAAGCATTTGGTCAATCCCTTTTTTCCATTCTTTGTAATCAGGCGTATTAGTAATAACTTTTATTTTTCGTAAAGCTTCTTTTTGAAGTTGGTATAACTCCTTCTTGATATAAGTCTTATCATTAAAAAGTTCAGACTTCTCTAAAATCTCTATTTGATATTTTTGCCATTGTCTTATTTTTATAACCTCTATATGTTCATTCTCAATTTTAGCTTTACGTTCTTCCAGTATTTGTAGCTGATACTCATAAGACTTTACAGCTGAAATTAAATATTTCTTTTGCTGTTCCTTTATCCGAAGGGTTGTTTTTACCGACAACTTTTTTAGAATTAATATAGAGGTTTTAACACCAGCCCCATAATGACTAAAAGTATATTGAGGTAATGAAATAATAGCTAAAATTTGAAAGTGTAATTCAATAAAATCACGAATATATTGAGCCGTAGAGTTTGTAAGAATACCATCAGGTAAAATAACTTCAACAATTCCCCCCTCCTTCAAAGCTTTATAGAACAGTTCAATAAAAATTTGTTCTGGTCTTATCTGGTCTGTGTACTTAATAATATCTTTAACTTTTCCTCTTATAATTTCAATTTCATCAATCTGCTTTTGAGTAATTGTATAATCGGTATAATCATAAAATCGACTCAAATTTTCGAGAGCTTTATCTTGTTCATTACTTAGGTTTTTGATTGGTTCACCTCCAAAGGGTGGGTTTGTGAGAATTAGGTCAAATTGCTTTACTTTCCATCTTAATTTATATAGATTTAAACCATTGGCTCTTTGAACATTATCGTGTCCATCATCATGTAAAGCAAAGTTTATTTTAGCACTTACCGAAATTTTCTCACTTATTTCAATACCATAAACTGAGTTGTTGGCAAATTCTTGCCAATTTTTAGGATTTCGGAAACGATTTTTGAAAGTACTCACTACTTGAGTCAGAAATGAACCGCTACCACAAGAAGGGTCGAGAACTGTTGAAGCACTATTAAAATCTTCTCGCCATTCAATTGGGGAAACCTTTACCATAAAATCAACAATATTTCGAGGTGTAAAATATTGTCCAAACTCTCCCTTCATGTGATTTTCAGTATAAGTCTCAAAAGCAAGACCTTTAGGGTCTTTATCAGTAGCAATCAGACTAATACTTTGAAGCTTTTCTACAATAAAAAATATTTGATATTCATCAAGATTGATAGGTCTTAATAAGTCATCAACTTTCCTTTTTTCTATTGCTTCATTATATTGGGCAATAATTCTATTTCTGAGTTGTGATTTTGTTTCCAATGCTCTGGTTTGAAAACCGTATTCTTGTAAGTGCTTTTCAGCTTTTTCTCTTTCAATCTCATCATACATTTTCAGAAATAACAACTTATTAAACTCTTCCAATGCTTCTTCTTTCCCTTTTTCCCCACTCTGCCAAATTTCATCATGACATTGCCCAAAAATACGTTTCAAATCGTATGGTGTAGATGGTTTAAGAGGCTCAAAATGAGCTTGTTCTTCTGGGATTCCTTTTCCTTCTAAGAGATAAACATATACGCATTGAAGAGTGTAACGATATGGAATTGTGGTCTCAACATCCTTGCCGTTAGTTTTGAATGCAACAAAAGGTGCATCTCCAATTTTATAAGCATATAATTGGCAATTTATCTCCTCTGATTTTGCATAGCTTCTTGCTTGCTTTCTAACGTCTTCTTGCTTGTTTTTTGAGTCTCCAGATTTTACTTCTATTACTAAGAATCCTCTTTTTTTATTAGAATTTTCTAAAAAAACAACAATATCTGCACTCGTTTTACCACTACTTCCTTGTTTTGCTTTTACTTCAAAATCAATATTTGTAGCAGAGTATCCATAATTAAAAATTAACATTAAATAAGCCTCAGCTCTAACCTTTTCTTCTGGATTTGCCCAATCACGAGAAAAATTTTGAACCTTATAAAGAATATTTTTTTCATTAATTTCAATTAATCCACTTTCTAATCCTCTTTCAATTAGTGTTGTCATACGGTTTCACGAACACATAAAAAAAGCGTGGAACGCTAACTTTACTTGTATTCTGAGGTCTCTGGTAAAACCGTATCCACAAAGCAAAGAAAGCGTCCACGCAAACCGCATGGACGCTCAACTTCAACTTTCCTTGTGGATAATTCATTTACTTTACCAGAGTTTCAGAATCACAAGATTGTTAAGCTAAACGCTAAAATTTATATGTCTTTTTATTTTTATTCGATAGTTATGTCTTTTTGTTGAACTGCAAAGATGACGAATATTGAGGGTTTTGTAAATATTATTGCTATAAAGTTTAATGTTTTTTTTAATAATTTAAAAGCTACTTTATATGCAAAAATACCCCTGTAACGTGTCCTGTAACGTTACAAAGAAACGTTACGTAACGTTACAGGGGCATTTTTTGCCAATTTCTATTGGTATCGAGTTTTCTTACAATCAGCTACTCTTTTATCAATTCTGATTGAAATATCAGCATCATGTTCAAATTCATTGCCTCCTTTGAAGTCTCCACTTTTAGTTGATTGAAGAATACAAATAAAACCTTTATCGGGGTGCAATCCTCTCAACTTACGTAAGTCCTCAGGCGTTATGCTCATGTGGTTGATGCTATCAATCACCACAAACTTATAGGGGGATTGAGTAAGAAGATATTGTAAAGAAGTTATATCCTTTGCATCGCCTAAATAAATATTCTCCATATCAAAATGGTTAATCTTATTTTGAAGAGAAAGAGAAGAACCTTCTTCCGATGAATTGAATAAAACCTTCCCAAAATGATGAGCTAAGTATTCTGATAATTCAAGCGTAAAATAACTTTTTCCTTGTCCTGGCTTTCCATAAACCATCAAACAAAAATTGGCTTCGGGTGTACCTACTAAATCTTTCCATTTGCCCGAAAAATCCAACGTCTTGAATTTCTTATTTTTTAAACTTTCAAGTGTCGTCACTTTTAGAGGGGTCACATCTTCAAAAGGAATATAGTCACCCTCTTGATTCACTTTATCATATTTGGCAATTTGCTTTTGAATAGCATCTCGCTCAATAGCCAATAGCTTCTCTTTATCTTGTGAGATTAATATTTCTTGGTCGAGTACTAAAACCTCTACTTCTTTTTCATTAGCTTTTGCTAACTTTTGGACTTTCTCTGAACCAAAATAAGTAAGAACAGATAAAGCTCCTCCTGCAACAATGCCAATGATGGTGGTAGGGATAAGCAAAATCCAAAAAAGCGTTTTCTTGATAACATTACCTTTCTTGGTTTGAAAAAGCATATAAGCATATCCGCCAGCCAAAACGACTAAACCACCCAAAAACGCCCCTACAATTTTTGCCGTTGTTCCATTTAAAAGATTAATCTCTGATTGCAAGGCTTCCCTCTTACTTTGAAGTTCGAGCGTATGTTTAACACAATCGCTATACTCTTTGGCTATTCGCACATAAGCAGGATTAGGAATATACTCAGTAATCCCTATTGCTGAAAAATCAGAAATATTTTCATGGGATACTTTTGTTGCATCTGACGACGATTCCTTTTTGAAAGAAGATTCTTCCGACTTTTTAGATTGATGCAAAAAAGAAGGCTCTTCCATTTCATTACGTTGGCGGAAGGCTTTTGTGCGACAAGCACCTGAGCAGTATTCGTGGGTTTCACTGCGTTTCTGAAAAATGCTTCCACAAGCGGGACAGACTTTTTTTGATAATTTTGACATAATATTTTTTGTATTTAGTGGTTGGTTAAATAAGTCGCAAGGCTATATCATACCATTACGGGATAAAACCGATTCATGGATGGATAATACAGGAAGACTTATTCAGGTTGATTAATTAATAATCAGCAGTACAACAATTTGTATGCCTTTTTTCATTTAGGGGGTACAATCTTCAAACTATTATGAAGATAAAATAGTTCCTCAAAAAACTAACGTATAAAAATATACGCAAAAACCTCTCAAAAAAGGCTAAAATGTCACCTGTAACGTTACCAAGAAGCGTTACGTAACGTTACGGGGGTTATTTTTCCCCTTTGTGATAGTTAAAAATATCTTCCGATAATTGAATCTTATCAGAAACTAAAACCCAATATTACTGTTCTAAATTTCGCTCGTACCAACTCCCAAAATACTTATTGGCAAGTCTCGGATTTTTCCGACCAAATTCTTCAACCAATCGTTTATACTCTTTGAGTCGCTCGTCATCGCTTGCACGAAAACTAAAATAAAAAGCAACCAACATACTCACCGCTAACATTCCCCAATAAGAGAAAAATGTTTTCTTTGACGTAAACCCGTAGAACTCCCCTCGAATGGGAATACTCTTGGGAAAACTGTTCAGCGTTTGACGTACATTTCTTTCAACCAATTGTATTTGTTCCAATGTATCCACAGGATTAGGTACTCTTTGGCTAAGATGTTCGGCAATGGCTTTAGAATCAATTGTCCAACGGGGTGGTTGATTTAAGGACTTTTGTAGCAACTGTTTTAATTCTTCATGGCTCTTGCGGAGAGAGGTTATTTCTTCAAAAGGGTCTGTCATCGGTGAGATATGCCTCTATGGCGGTTTTGTTCTTGTTGTTTCTTTTCAGCTAATTCTTTTTCTACTTTATTGAGTGCTGCTTTGCTAAATTCATAATTGAATTTGAGTTTCGCCATTTCCTGCTCTAAACGCTCTCGCTCAATTTT
>NZ_QGGO01000058.1 GCF_003148625.1 Arcicella aurantiaca
GGTTTTGGGTTTCTTTTGTTTGGTTTTCTGTTGCATCTTCTTGTTGTTTTTGATGAAAAAAATACAAAGAAGATGTATATAAAGGTTTATCAATATTCTGAACGGGGTCAAATAAATGCCACCAATGATTGCAACACAAGCTCTATAAAAAGATTATAGAACACGATACATCTCAACCGGAATGGCCATCGGGCTACGAACACCAATTTTAAATCGGTCTATTTCTCTTTGTGTCGCAAACGTACAAACGTTAGCCTGCTTTTGCAACTCGTTTTTTTGAGTAGGGGGAATTGCCACCAACGGACGGGTATTTATGAAGGACTGGAATTTGAAATTCAAAAGTTCAGTATTAGCACATTGCCGAATAGAATTACAAATGCTGAATTACTTACGTCCGCCAGTCTTTCATAAATACAATGTTGGTGGCTGCCGCTTCTCTCGCCATTCAAGTGTCCATGAGCAAAAAGTCCTCCAAGCGTCTATTTGGCAGTAAGTTGTCGCTGAACAGATAAAACAAAGTCCGCCGAAACATTAGCTAATTTTGTACATTGTTCAACTGTCAAGCTCATATTGAGTGCGTTTGTCACCATTTCAGCTTTTACTCTCTGTTCAGCTTCTTTAATTTTTCTACTTTCAGCCTTAACAGATTCTGCATTACGAGCAATCAAAATTTCCAATGAAGCCTTTTCGTCAGGTGTCATTTTACGACTATCCAGTTCGTCAATGGCTACTTTAAGCCACGCTTCGTCCCAAAATTTGGGAAATTGGGTCGTCTGTGTTACTGTATGTATCGTCCTCATCGTATAAATCAGTTTTTGTAAATCTGTTTGACAATCAGCTTCTTGCAAAGTAAATTTATCTAATTCTACTGTAATAAACGTCATTTGGTCGTCAAAAAGTTCGCCTTGTTCGTTTCGCAGATTCGCAACGGTATGAAATTGAGGATAGGGTAGAATGTCGTTTGCCAAGATAGCCACACAGTAGATTTTTGTCAGTGTTCCATAGTCGAACTTCCCACGTTTTACCATTGCGTTGAACTTGTGCAAGGCGTAAAATTTCATTCGTTGTACAAAATACGGTGCATCGCCATATTGCATTTCTACGATAAAATGATTGTCGTTTTCATCTGTACAAGCCAAATCAAAAATGCCACTACGTCCGTCTTGGGTAATGCCTTCAAAGGTATTTTTGTCAAACTTTACCTCTTTGATAGGCACTTCTGACTTGATAAGTGCCTGCAAAGCCCTTCTTAAAAACAGCGTATTTGCTTCATTGCCAAAAGTAGCCTTGAAACCGTAGTCCGAGATTATCGGAATAAATATTTGGTCGTCAGTGTATAATGCTTCCATGAAGCAAAGTTAGTAAAATAGTAGTTCTTTATTGTTACTTAATGACATTTCTTCAATGCATCAATAATGACAATAAAAACAGCTATCCACAAGAAATACGGAATAAATTTTTCGAGTAAGTAGTAAAAGTCAATTTTATTTTTTGAATCTTGTTTTTTCTTCTTTTCCTGTCTATCTCGTTCCATCCATTTTGAATCGCCATGATATTTGGAAAGTTCTTTTTCATAAGCTATTCTGTAAGCCTCATGTTGTTCGTAATTAGGTTCAAAAACAGATCGATATTTTTTTTTGAATACATTAATATCTCTCAGATATTGTCTGTCACCATCGTAAATAATAACTATATCGTCAAAACGCAAGCCACTTTCGTCGGAAATATTCTCTGCTTCAATTTTAAAAAGGATATTTTCGATAGCGTCTCCATCTTCATAAGTATATCTTACAGAATTTATTTTTAATGATATTTCGGTAATTGCGTAACCTTTTTGAATTATTTCAGTGACACGAGAATTTGTATATCTTATAAAATTGTCAATTTTTATTTTTCCATTTAAATCAGCAAAGCGATATGCTTCAATTATGAAGTTGTAAAGAGTCTGCGACTCGAAATCTAATAATTTTATTTTTAGTTTTTCCATCTTCGTTTTTCTCCTGCGGTAGCCACTAACGTTGAAATATTGCCGATGGTGGGGCTACTTGCACAACTGCTCACCACAGGCACACAGCTAAATAGTAGTGCATTGCTCAATGGCGGAACGTCTGCCCCACTATTGGCAATATATTGTTAGCTGTTCGTTGCTTTTTTCGGTCAGATTATTAAATTATAAATAACAAGTAAAATGAAAAATAAAGGATATTTCGGAATAGGAATTATGAACCCCAAAACAGAAATGAATGTCGGCAGTTTGTGGCGTTCAGCAAACATTTTAGGTGCAAGTTTCATCTTTACAATAGGTAAAAGAATACCAAAACAGGCAAGCGATACAATGAAAACTTGTGAATCAATACCATTCTACTATTATGAGACTTTTGAAGAGTTTTATAAATCAATGCCATACGATTGTCGTTTGGTTGGTGTTGAATTAGACGAAAGAAGCGTAAAAATTGAAGAGTACCAACACCTTGATAAATGTATTTATTTGTTAGGTGCAGAAGATAATGGAATTACAATGGAAGCAAGAAACAGGTGTCATCAATTAGTTCAATTGCCAAAAGGGAATTATAATGTAGCAAATTCAGGAAGTATAATAATGTATGATAGACACTTAAAGTCTGCTATGTCGGTAGTTTCTCTGCAATGACAGCTAACGAGCGTATAACCGCCATTAGCTCTAAAAATTTGTTTATTGATGGCGTCTATCCAACCGATTTGGAATATAACCGCCACGAATTGATTTTTTGAAAATTAAAGCTATTCGATGGAGTAATTTTGCGGTTTAATGATTAGTAAAGGTGGTAAAACCTGTGTAGCGTTTTTCATTAGCAATTGGGTTGAAAATTTCAATATTAATTCGGTAAAAATAGAGGATTAACGGCAACTTTGTTTTTAAAATTGTCCATTTTTAATAATAATTCCATTGTTACCATTATTTGGACAAGTCAAAATTTGTCGTGTTACAAAAGTGTCTGAATAATTTTAGTATTTTTAGTTTGATGGGGTGCTAACGGGTTTCTGTTAACGTACAAATATTTATGAAGGATAGGAGATTGAAATACAGAAGTTGAGCATTGGCAAAATGCTTGATAGAATTACAAAAGCGGAATTACTTACGTCCGCCAGCCTTTTCATAAATGCAATGTTGGTTGCTGACTCTTCTTTGCCAGTCAAGAGTTTATTTGCCAGCAAGTTGCTGCTGTACCGATGTAACAAAGTCAACAGTTACACCTGCTACCTTGGCACTTTGTTCTATTGACAATCCTACCTCTAATGCGTTTTTTATAGTTTCTATGGTCTTGTTATTAAGTGCATCTTTAATTTTCTTACTTTCGTTTTTGACAGCCAAAGCATTTGCCGAAATAGCCATTTCATAAGCTAATTTCTGTTCGGATGTCATATTGCGAGTGTCCACTTCTGAAATAGCTTTTTTTAACCACTCTTCATTCCAAAAAGTTGGGAACTGTGATGTTTCGGTAACTGTATGTAAATTTTGCATCGTATAAATCAGTTTATCCAAATCGGTTATTACTTCATTTTCTTTCTTTTTGAACTTGTCAAGTTCTACGGTTACAAACGTCATTTGGTCGTCAATAGTTTCATTTTGGGCATTACGAAGTACAGCAATGTTATGATAATCAGCTATTTGAGTAAAAATGCTTTTTGCCAAAATGCCAATACAGTAAATCTTAGGTAGGTTCTCAAATTTGTATTCACCTTTCTTTACCAACGTATTGAAGCGGTGCAAAGCGTAAAACTTCATGCGTTGAATAAACTCTGGGTATTCGCTCAACTGCATTTCCACAATGAAATGATTGTCATTCTTATCAATGCAGGCAATGTCATAAATACCACTCCGACTGTCAATAGTGATAGCCGAAATTTCATTTTTGACAAATTCAACCAATTTTATTGGAACAGGCGAATCAATTAAGGCTTGTAACGCCTTTTTTAGAAATGTAGTATCTGCTTCATTTCCAAAAGTAGCCTTGAAATCATAATCCGAGAGGATTGAAATAAATCTGCCGTTTTCGTTGTAAATGTCCATGAAGACAAAGTTAATAGAAAGGTTCAACTTTGCCTTCATTTATGCTAATTTACTGTTTTACAAGGTTGTTTATGAAAAACACAGAAATCGACGACGATACAGGCAAGGAAAACCAATAAGTGCGGAGCTATAAAAATTAATTTATGTGCTTACGAAAACAGAAATAGCTTATTAAACACTTTTTAGCCCTAAAAAACAAAAAAGCAAGCGAAAACCTGCTCTTCCAAATATCTTCAAGTCGAACGACAACTCCATAAAAGAAATCACCGAAGCCGACCGCTAGACTAGCCGTCCGCCCAAGGTTAAGTTCAACATCGCCTTCATCGCATGGCTTTCAGCCACGACGAACGCTTAGTTGTTGGGTGCTTAGTTGTTGGTGGCTGTGCTTTTTTGCGTCGTCCAGCGTCAGGCAATTACATTCGGGCGAATAGTTGTCCCAACCTGTTGTCTAATAGTTGTCCTTGCTGATAATTTTCGGCTTTTGAAAAAATCGCTGAGTTCCTTCTCTTCTATTTTTGTCAGCGAACCTTGTCCACCAATAAAGTCTAAATCCAAGTCAATTTTGTTCGTTTTCATATCTTTTCTTTACTTTTGAAAATATTTGTTAATAAGTCTGAGTGCCGCTTGCGTTTCAATTATCATGATTCGTCCGCCAAAGTGAAAAGCCCCAAGTGTTTTTTCGTAATGTTCAATAAGTTGCGTTTTTGAAAGAAATGATACATTTCCTTCGTGTCCACGCTGAAAGGATAATTTACAAGCAAAAGCAACTAAGTTCCCAGCAACGCCTGAATACACTTTTGCCTTACCCTTATTGAATGGTGAACTCTCAACTAAGTGCATATAAACGTGGTCTTCTTTGACTTCTAAACTTATAAGTCCTTGAATTATAGTCGAATTATTTGTAATTGTCAGCTTATAAACGTCACGGGCAGGTTCTTTGAATTCATCTTTCCAACTAAAAAGCCAACCGTTCTTTTTACTAACAGTTTTCAAGTCAGAGTTTGTCAGAATAGAGATTTCAGTCGCAAAACTGTCGCCAGTAATGACATTTTCAATGCTGTTTGTCAGCTTGTCAATGATAAAATCAAGTCCTATTTCTTCGGAATTTTCCATGTGTCAAATGTACGAAAAATTCTAATTTGATGTTACGAAAATGTCGGATTCGTGTTTTTTTAGCATAGCCACCAACGAACACGGCTTGTGGCAGGTGGGGGATTTTAGCACCTCAGTCCGAACGTCTGCCGATATAAATTACTGATGTTGAGCTACTTACAAATGTTCAAAAGGTTTCCGTCCGCCGAAACAAATGTACAATAAAGTTCTCAAAGTTCAATAACTTCCTTCAGCCCCCACTTGACACAAACCCATGTTGGCAGAAGTTATTTTATACCCAACTGATAGTAAATAATTACAAGTAAATTCAAAATCAGTCTGAAAGATAAAGCACCTAAAAAACAACATATTGTTGATTTAATATAGTTTATAATTTTTTTTTCTCCAAAAAATTGTCCCACTGACCAAAAAACATAGAAAAATCCTATATAAACACCGATTTCTCTAATTATGTTGTTTTTTAACAAAAATACTCCTACGGGAAAATAAAAAATAGCTATTATTAGTAATAATTGTCCTATGGAATAACATAATAAAACAGTAATTTCATAGATATTGTAGCCATGTTTTCTGAAAAATACTCTTATCCAAAATGCAATCAAAAATCCAATTGCAAGTGAAGTATAACCAATATGACTACTCGTCCAATTATTAATTGCTTTCTTTGTTGAATATTGAGCTGTATTTTCAGTAGTTTGGTCTAAGCCGAAAAATTGCCATTCCATATGAAAAAAATGAAAAATAACAGTGAAAATTGTCGCTGATAATATTAAAAAAACGACAGGTTTAGTAGCTTTACTTCTATCCTCTGATATAAAAGTTCTTACTAATTTACCAGGTCTGATAAAGAGTTGTTTTACGGTAAATATAAAACCGCTTTCAAGGTGTAACAGATGTTTAATTTCGTGTGAAATATAGTGTCCGTCAATCCTTTTTAGTTCTTTCAAAGGTTCTATATTCGTGATGATATTCTCTTCTGTATTTTCCAAGTTTTTAATTTATAGTGATTACTTTGAATTAATTATTGTGAGTTGAGTCTGCTTTTATAATTTCTGCCAACGGTTTGGGGCTTGCCGAAGGTGGGGGTTAGAAAGCACCAATGTTCAAATTTAGTACAAATGCTAATAGAAAGTACAAATGTTGAGGATAATACAAATGCCCCACTTTTGGCAAACCCCTGTTAGCGGTAGTTTTTATTTGTCAGCTTGTTTTATAGTTCCTTTTAAGTTAATAAATTGTCCGTTTGGCAATGTAACATTTGAATAAATAATTTCATTTTCATAGTCTTGAATTTGTGTAATTGTCTTACCATTTTCTTCTTTCCAAGTTACTTGAAATAGGGATGGTCTTAATTCTACAATTTTTGTTTTTACTGTTTCACTTACATTTACTTCGTTTCCATTTTGTTCTATAATTGTAAATGTTAAAGAACTGTCGCTATGAATGTCCAAAGTAGCCTTTGCCATTCCCAAGTCAATTTTATATTTGTTGCCTATTATATTCATTTTTGTCTGTTTATGCTAATACGTTGAGTTTGTTTAACCATTCTTGAACTTCAAATTTATTGTTTTTTGAATAGTCAAGAAGTTCAGTCTTCTGTACAATTTTATATTCGTCAAGTTCTTCGTTTAATTCTATTTGTCCTTTTGCAATAATGTGATAAGCTATTACAATTTGGTTTGCTTTCGGAAAAGGGAATACACCAAGAAAATTTGTTTCAGTTGTGTCAAGTCCAAGTTCTTCTTTTGTTTCTCGTTGAGAAGCAATTTCTGGTGTTTCGTCTGCTTCTAAAAAACCTGTTATAATTGAAAAAATTCCTTTTGGTGCTAATTTATTGTGAGCTAAAACAATTCCTTTGTCTGTCTCAACAACTATTCCCACGACTGGTATTGGGTTATTCCAATAAATAAATCCACAACTGTTGTCAATGCAACAAAGTCTTTCTTTTTGGTCTATTACTTTTTTGGTAAGTGTCTTACCACATTTTGTACAATACTTCATTGTCTGTCTGTGTCGTTTATAAAATTCTGACTAACGTACACTTTTTAGGTTGATTTTAAGCCTAAGTCTTCGGGAGTCAAGTCAAATTTATGGATATGTTTTCTAATTTGTTTTACTAATCCTTGTTTTCTTTTTTCATCCAAGAATAAATAATCTGTTGGTGGTTTGTAAGGCTCTTTTTTGGTAATCATATTGTAAATAATTACGCCTAATTTTCTTGCAGTGGCACTTATGGCAGTAGCACGGTCTGATTTATTTAGTATTCGTCTAAAAAAGTTGGACAAATGGGTATCTTTTAATCCACCGATGACATTGGCTGCATTTCTTAGGATTATTTTTAGTCTGTTTCCTCCTTT
>NZ_QGGO01000059.1 GCF_003148625.1 Arcicella aurantiaca
GATATGAAGACTTATTACGGAGCAGTTAAGAGTTTGAACAATTTACAGGAAGAAACAAAAGAAGCCAAAGCGTTAAAATCAAGTCTTCCTGATTTACAAATTCAAAAGCAATTATTGGAACAGCAGTTACAGCAGGAACGAGAGAAGTTTGAGCAAGAAAAGAATGCGGCAAAAATTGAGCGAGAGCGTTTAGAGCAGGAAATGGCGAAACTCAAATTTAATTATGAATTTAGCAAAGCAGCACTCCATAAAGTCGAAAAGGAATTAGCCGAAAAACAAAAACCACAGAACCATACTTTTAAAAGAACATTCTAATGACAGACCCTTTTGATGAAATTACCGCTCTACGCAAGAACCATGAAGAATTAAAAGACTTAGTAAAGAAACAATTAGCTACACCGCCCAAGTTGGATATTAATTATCCCTTACTAACTTCTCTTTTATCGAAACAAATGCCTGATGTCTCAGGTGTATTGTCAGCGGTTGAGCGTGAGCGAATGGAGATTGAACGTTTAGTGACTAACGTACCCCAAAGTATTCCAATACGAGGAGATTTTTATGGTTTTAGTTCGGAGAAGCCTTTTATTCTCTATTGGGGAGTGATGGTTTTAACGATATTTGTATCTGCTTATTTTATCTTTCGGAGTAGTGACAACGAAGAGATAAAACGCTTACAAGCAGATAAAGCGATGCTTGAGCATGAGATTAATTATTTTACAGAAAGGAATCCCAAATTGGGCAATAAGTATTTTAAATAAACGGTTTTTTAATTTATACCACAAATAATTTAGATTGAATGGCTTAGTGAAAAAATAGTCAATATCTAAAGTATCTCAGATAATTTGTATTAAAATCAACGTTTAACATACTGATTATAATCATCTATTCTATACAGTTTATGGCATTATGTTTGTTTCTCTTACCTAAACTGTCAATAGAATATGCGAAATTATGTATTAGCTGCATTAGCTGCCACATCATTAATGTTTTCTTGTTCTTCTAACAAAGAAAATGATGTTCAATTTGCCCAATAGATTCCCAACTTGAACAGGCAATAACTACTTCTTTGGTGGGTAAAACTAAAGAATCATTAATTATTCCCAATAGTAATGAGTTAAATAAGATTCCTCAAGACCCTAAAAACCCTTTGAGCAATGAAAAAGTGGAATTAGGAAAACTTCTATTTCATGAGACTGCAATCGGTAGAAATTCTATCAAAACAAATAGTGCTTTTACCTACTCGTGTTCAAGTTGCCACCATAGTAAGGCAGGGTTTCAAGCTTGTTTGCCACAGGGCATTGGAGAGGGGGGGACTGGTTTCGGTCAGAATGGAGAAGGGCGAACATTTAACAGTGCTTACCAAGAGTCTGAATATGATGTACAGCCTATTAGAACTCCATCAACATTAAATATTGCTTATCAAACGAATATCTTGTGGAATGGGGCAATTTGGGGCTACAAATGTAAATGTTAATACTCAATCAAGCTGGACAAAAGGAACTCCTAAAAAAAATAACTTCTTAGGATTTGAAGGTATTGAAACTCAAGCCATAGCAGGGCAAGATGTACATCGTCTGCAAGTTGGTAAAATATTTTTGGACGAAATTCCACAGTATCGAGAAATGTTTAAAAAAGCATTTCCTACTATGAATGTAAATGATAATTATCAACTCAAAATCAACGCAGGATTAGCAATTGCAGCTTATGAAAGAACACTCTTAGCAACTGAAGCTCCTTTTCAACAGTGGTTAAAGGGAAATTCTTCAGCTATGACTGATGCTCAAAAGCAAGGAGCAATATTATTTTTTAGCAAAGCCGAATGTTTCCTTTGTCACAATAGCCCTTCATTATCTTCTATGAAATTTTATGCAATTGGTATGGCGGATTTAAAAAATGGATTTTATGGCAATAATAAAGTGGTTGCTACACCTCCAACCAAAGCAGAACATAAAGGAAGAGGGGATTTACTGGTAAAACTGAAGATATGTATAAATTCAAAGTACCTCAACTTTACAACTTGAAAGATTCTCCTTTTTATGGACATGGTGCTTCTTTTACAAAAATAGAAGATGTGATTGCCTACAAATCAAAAGCAATATCTGAAAATACAAATGTTCCTAATACTCAAATAGCTTCTGAATTTCATTCTTTAAATTTAACCAATGATGAAATTTTAAAAATTACAGACTTTATCAAAAATGGACTCTATGATGCTAATATAAAAAGATATGTACCTCAAAAAATACTATCTGGGCTTGCATTTCCTAACAATGATACACAATCAAGAAAAGATTTAGGGTTTTAATTTGACTTTAAAAGGCTCTATTTTCTATTACTTTATAGGTATTTTTAATAAACAATTCCTGAATAGTGGAATTTAATATTATTTTCTTTCAATATTTCCAAAACAATGGAATTAACTTTGCTATTCAAACACTAATAATTACGTTCAATTCATTTAAAGTCTAAGAAAAATGAAATATCTTTTACTATTTTTTTGCAGTATATTAACTTTTTTTTCTTCATTTGCCCAACAAATAAAAGAAGATTCTGTAAAGCTCAAAAATAGAAATTTGCAAGAAATTGTTGTTAAGGGGTATCGTAAAGACTTGATGCTCTCCTCACTTGCTCCTGTAAATGGTACTTACATTTTTGCTGGAAAAAAATCCGAAATTATTGCTTTGGATAAAATGGATGTAAATGTCGTTGACAATAATCCGAGACAGATTTTTGCTAAAGTTCCAGGTGTTTTTGTTTTTGAAACTGACGGCTCAGGAAATCAAGTCAATATTGCTACAAGAGGGTTAACCGCACACCGTTCATGGGAAATGAATGTCCGTCAAAATAATGTAATGACCAATTCTGATTTGTATGGTTATCCTGCCAGTCACTTCAATGCTCCAATGGAATCTATTCAAAGAATTGAATTGGTTAGAGGTAGTGGTTCTCTACAATATGGAGGGCAATTTGGGGGAATGGTCAATTATATTTCTAAAGAAGCTGATGACTCAAAAAGAATTAGTTATGAGACGCAAAACTCTTTAGGCTCTTATGGATTATGGAGTACCTATAACTCACTAAGTGGGCGAATTAAGAAGTTTAAATATTTTACTTATTACAATTATCGCCAGTCTGATGGGTATAGACAAAATAGTGAATATCAATATCAAGCATATCGTATAGCATTGCAATACGATTTTTCCACTAAAGTAGTTTTAAAGGCGGAATACAATCGTATGAATTATGTCAATCATATTAATGGAGGACTAAGTGATGCTCAATTCTATGAGAATACTCGTCAATCTACTCGAAATAGAAATTATTATTCTCCAGACATTCATTTACCATCTATTTCATTAGATTATAAAATTAATAACAATACCACTTTCAATTTTATTAGTTCGGCTATTTTAGGTTCTCGAAACAGCGTTCAGTTTATTGCCCTATCAACCGTTAGAGATACCATTAATCCAAACACAGGAACATATAATCCTCGACAAGTTGATATTGACCAATATAATAGCTATGCTAATGAAGCTCGTTTGATGCACCAATTCACAATCAGAAGTATGAAAAATACCATTGTTTCAGGGGTGCGTTACATCAATAATAATCTAATTAGAAAACAATTAGGAAAAGGGACGACTGGCTCTGACTATGATTTGACTTTAACCAATCCTATTTGGGGTAGAGATTTAAGTTTTAAAACAAGCAATGTTTCTCTGTTTATTGAAAACCTCTTGCAAATAACACCTAAATTATCTTTTACTGCTGGATTACGATATGAAAATGGAGAAACCAATATGACAGGGAAAATAAGTTATTATGATGCCAATAAAATACCTGTCACCATTACTCATAAATTTGCTCTCTTAGGTACGGGAGCTGAGTATCATTTTAATCCACAGGTATCGATTTATGCTAATTATTCACAAGCATATCGTCCCGTAATTTTTGCGGACATTATTCCAACAACTGCTCTTAATCAAGTTAATCCTGATATTCAAGATGCCTATGGAAGTAATTCTGAGTTAGGGATAAAAGGAGATATTGCAAGAGGACTTAGGCTTAATTTTACCCTATTCGCTCTTAAATATAATAACAGAATAGGAGATTTAGTTTTAACAAATCAACAAGGACAGACTTATTTTTATAAAACTAATACAGGAAATTCCCTCTCAAAAGGATTTGAATTATATGCAGAATTGCAGCCAATGGCTTGGCTTGATGAAAATAGCCATAGATTTCAGTTTTCTATATTCAGTTCTACTTCTTTAATTGATGCTCGTTATATAAATGGGACATTGGCGGTATCTGGAAAAAATGTTGATGTTACTGGTAATAGAGTAGAAGCCGCTCCACGTTGGATTAGTCGTAATGGTCTTCAAATTCGGTATAAAGGTATTTCGGGAACTTTACAATATAGTTTTGTGGGAGACGCTTTTGCCGATGCTTTGAATACTGAAAAACCTAATGCTTCTGGAACGCTTGGACTTGTTCCTTCGTATCAATTAGTAGATATGAATTTTACTTATCGCTTTTTAGAAAAATATAATATAAAATTGTTACTCAATAATATGTTTAACCAACAGTATTTTACAGAAAGACCTGCGTTTTTTCCAGGACCAGGTGGTTTATATCCTTCTGATGGTAGGTCAATTATTTTATCAATTGGGGCTAAATTTTAGTAAAACGTATATTTGGATTCAACAAAAAGGCATTCACTTCATCAAGTGAATGCCTTTTTGTTGAATCGTTTTAAGTATTTTATAAGACAAACTGTTATTATTTAAAAGTTCTCAGTGCTAATTTTAGTTTCTGATAAGCTGCAATTATCGGAAGGGAATGTGAGTTTCCTTTATAAGCATCCTTCGCTGATTTTAGGGCATTTCCTGTTTACATATACTTCTATTTTTCAAAACGGTAAAGATTATAGTTAAACCGTTGGTTTACAGCAGTAAACAAAGATAAACAGGGTATGAACGGGCGTAGAGATGGGTGTTTACGGACGTTTACACGAGAAATACCCAATTTCGTAAACAGGTTGGAAATATCTCTATTGGCTCAATTTGTGGTTTGAGCCAATATTTGAAGACTCGGCAAAGAGTTTTAAGGCGTTAATTTCTTCTGTTTTGATATTAGCCTGTAAACAATTTCATCATTGGGCGAAAATGATGAAGAACGGGCTGCTATGCAAATTGCTTTTTCATCAGGAATATACACAGCAATCCGAAAATTTGATTGCTTCGTCATTACATCACAAAAACTTAAACCCAAAGGTCGTAATAGTCGAGATGAGCGAATGTCTTTTTTAAACCTTTTTCCTTCAAAGGCTATTTCTTCATTCTGTCCATTTTCGTCATATTCCACCGCTATAATTCTAATGGCATTTTTGAATTTTAATTTATACTGGTCATTTATAGTTTGCTCTTTTTCTAAGGTTTGGAGGTGTTGGTATTTCGCTTTTAGTTTGCCATTATTTGTATCCTCTCTGCAATATGGAGAACAGTAAATTTGGTTCTTTCGCTTTGCTTCAAAATCATTCTGACAAGCGGGACATTTTTTTTGAATAATTCTCATGGATAGTGTATGATGTATTTTAAAGCCACTCAGAAGGGTTTATTATCTTCATAATCCTCATAAAACATTTTATGAGGATTATGAAGATAATAAGTATTATGCGTATTATGA
>NZ_QGGO01000060.1 GCF_003148625.1 Arcicella aurantiaca
ATTATCATCTCAGATTTCAAATCGAATTCATCTATCGGGATGCTAAACAACATTTAGGACTTAATCATTGTCAATCAACTCAAAAGGAAAGACTTGATTTTCATCATAACTTTTCTTTAACAATGCTGTCATTAGCCAAGATAACCAACTGGTTGAATAAACCCACAGACAGTAGAAAGGCTTTTTCAATCTATGACATTAAGACTCAATATTTCAATGAACGATTCTTAAATAAATTTTTTAGCGTGTTCGGAATCTCGCCCGAACAGCAAATAAATAATCCAAATGTAAATTCCTTACGAAACTATGCTAAAATAGCCGCTTGATTCGTAGCGTAGTATTGAACTTATTAAACAGTGTATTAAATCTAAACTTTACTTTACCAAATATTTTTCAATCAGTTCATTAATTGCCACTTTTCTTTGGTTACTGTCTGCAACCTTATTTTTTTCAAAATTCTTAACTAAATCATCAATTTCTTTCCAAAGCATTTTTCCATCCGTAGATTTTGGATTAATCTTCAATCCTTGATTTTTAGCCAATATATTACCCCAAACGCTCCTAACATCTACCCAATATGGGCGTTGTTTTTGCCACCATTCTTTGGCAATTTCACATTTACTTTCCTCTATTTTTACATAATTATTCAAGCCTTTTTCTTGAACTAATAATTTATCCTCATTACCATTTCGGATAATTTTATCATTGTCCTGTTCGTGTAAATAGCCATTTTCGGTAACATGAATACGGTTGAATCTCTTTAATACCTGATAATCAGACCGTTTTGTATATTCTCTTCTTGGCAAAGGGGCATCTGTAATATTCTCCCATAAATGTTTTCCATCGGCATGATTCCAAGTCGCTGAACCTGTATATCTTGGCATATCATTTACTTCAAATACCGCCTGAGTCCATTGCCCTTTTACTTGCTCATTTTTCAAGATTAATGGTTTCCACTCGGTCTCCTTTTGATAGGCTAAAAGATTGGTGTTTTGATAATCCCAATCTTCTCTCCAATGTTTAATGACCATTGTATCACCAATCACCAAAAGGTGCATCAATACCATTTTGTCTTTTGTTTCTTCATCTACAAAAACATATTCTCGTCCCGCCGTAATATAACGTTCATGAAATTTGTAGTCCTTCTGAGGTGAAAAAGTTTCTGCATAACTAAATTTAACATCAAAACAGCCACATTGACCTTTAATTGCCGTTATATCCTCTTTCTTTTGTCCCCTCACTCCTATTGTAAGGCATAAAAATAATGCAATCCAAATTGTCTTTTTCATTTCTTTTGTTGATTCTTTAAGTTTCAAAATCGCTTTTTATAAGTTAATTATGGCGTAAAGTTTGCCTTTATTTAGAATAATTCCAAATAATATTGCTAATTATTTGGAATTATTCTAAATAAGATATTACCTTTGAGGCAGAAATCAAATTTGAGGCAAAACAATGAAACGGCTACTCTTTTTAATAATAACATACTTTACATTGAGTAGCGAAAACACTTTTGCTTCATTAGGCGATAGTCTTACCATTAAAGAACTGAAAGAAATTGTTGTCACGGCTACTCGAAACGAAAGGATGTTATCTTCATTGCCAATGCCTGTAACTTTGATTGGACAAGGGCAAATTAAGGCAATGGGAGCTTTACGTTTAAATGATGTTTTGGCTGAACAAACAGGATTATTCATTCAAAATGACCATGGGCAAGGAATACAAATACAAGGTTTTAGTCCAGATTATACGCTGATTTTAGTAGATGGTGAGCCATTAATTGGCAGAACAGCAGGAACGCTCGAATTATCACGTTTGGCAGTTGGAAATATTAAACAGATAGAAATCGTAAAAGGGCCTTCGTCAAGTTTATATGGTTCGGAAGCATTGGCAGGGGTTATTAATATTATCACTGAAAAACCCAACAAAACGAAAGGTTCATTTTCTGCTCGATACGGAACCAATCAAACCAGTGATTTGGGTTTAAATTTAAGTTTTAATAAAAATAAATTGGGTTTCAATATTTTCTCAAATCGTTATCAATCAGGTGGATACGACTTTTCTCCTGAAACTTTTGGAGCAACGGTATCCCCTTTTAAAAATTATACTTTATCACCAAAATTGACTTATGATTTTTCTCAAAAAATTAAATTTAATCTCTCAGGAAGATATTTTAATGAAAATCAAGAAAATGCTTTATCGGTAGGAAATGACAGAATTATAGGAGCAGGGACTGTCAACGATTGGAGCATTAATCCTGTAATGAGATTTGCAATTTCCGACAAACTAAAATTAACAACTCGTTATTACACAAGTCAATATGAAACAAATTCGGTACTAAAATATCAAAAAAATGATGCTACTTATGATGAGACTTTCTTTAATCAAAACTTTCATCGTCCCGAATTGCAGATTGATTATAGTTTAAATGCGAAGCATAATTTTACTGTTGGAACAGGATATATTCGGGAAAGTGTCAGTGCAACTCGCTACGATGAAACCAAACATTTTGAGACAAAATACGGCTATTTACAGTATGAAAATACGATGCTGAAATCTCTTAATTTAACACTTGGAGGGCGTTTTGATGCTCATTCGGCTTATAGTTCGCAGTTTAGTCCAAAAATTTCAGCCTCTTATGAAGTATCTCCTAAAATAACGGTTCGTGGTTCTGTTGGTGTAGGATTTAAAGCACCAGATTTTAGACAACTTTATCTAAATTTTACAAATTCAGTTGCAGGATATAGTGTTTTCGGAACACAAGAAATCAGTCGTGGAATTGCTCAGTTAATGGAAACGAAACAAATTTCTGAACTTTTATTTGATATTGACAAATTGGGTTTACTTCGTGCAGAAAATTCAATCGCTTTCAACTTCGGCGGTAAATTAAAATTAGACAATCAATTAACAATGAATCTAAATATATTTAGAAATGATATTGACAATTTGATTCAGTCGCAAGCCATCGCTCTCAAAACAAATGGGCAAAGTGTTTTTAGTTACCAAAATCTTAATAAAGTTTTCACACAAGGAATTGAAATAGAAATTAGCAAACAGTTTTCAGTCAATCATCATCAATTTTCATTAAATGCTGGTTATCAGTTAATGGAAGCTAAAGACAAGGATATAGTACAAAAACTCCAAAATGGTGAAATTTATAGAAGAGACCCCGAAACGTATATAACTGTGCGTGTAAAAGATTCGGAATATGAGGGTTTGTTTAATCGCTCTAAGCATTCAGCGAACTTAAAACTATTTTATGAAAACACCTCAAAACGAATTACAGCTTCTTTACGTGGGGTTTATAGAAGTAAATATGGCTTTGCTGATTATAATGGAAACGGTATTGCAGACGTCGAAAATGAATTTGTTAATGGCTACATCCTCTGGAATTTTGCCCTTAGCAAAGAATTAATGAAGCATTTTCATTGTCAAATCGGTTGTGATAATGTTCTTAACTTTAAAAATACTACACAAATTCCCAATCTTGCGGGCAGGCTTGTTTGGGGAAGTGTTGCACTAAATTTTTAAGATATGTCTCTGCACAAAAAATTTGAGAAGATTAAAGAGGGAAATGAAACGGATGAAATGTCAAAAGCCATTCAGTATTCATAATCAGGTAATAACTCAATTTTATTGAGCCAATTCCTAACGTTTTTTACTATTAAGTTACTTACAGGACATTGGAAACGGTTCTGATGATGTCAGAACTGTTTTTAAATTTCTAAAAATTAAACAACTATTCGCTATGGCAACTGAATATAAAATTTTGATTCAGACACAAAACGCCTGTGTCTCACAATGTCATTGTTGTACCCAATTACAGGTTCAGTACAAGAATGTTATGATTTGTTTTGAGTGGAAGGATTTAATAGGTTTTCTACAAAGGTTAGACGAACTACCACCCAACGAACTTTATTACATTATCAATATTATTGACCTTAGGTGTTATCCAGCGGTAAATCTTGGGGTGTCGGCATCAGCAATGTGTTTGACCTTCAGTGAAGTGGAAGAGTTTAGAGCTATACTTTCAAGAGCATGTTTGAAAATGGATTTAGAAATGATTTTTAGAAAATCAATTCACGATAATTAATTTTCGAGCAATAGACACGCCTCTTTTCTGTCTCCAAAATTCATTCAATTATAAACTAAAACCTATGATAAATTCTACGTAAAACGGAATAATTATCAACAATCAAACCTTATTTCAAAATGGAAATACTTCATTTTAAAACTAACATTTCATCGCCAATTGGCATTCAAGCCATCTGGGATTCTCTTAAAGTATTAGGAGTAAACAAATTCAATATTGATTTTTGGGATGTTGATAACATTCTAAAAGTCATGGCAGACCAATTTATTTCTTCGGAAAAAATCATCGAAGTCATTTGTCGCTTAGGCTATCATTGTGAAGAACTAAAATAAAATAACCCCATACAAAATGAATACAATTCAAAAATTATCAATTTCCACTTTTGCTCTATTTATCATTATGTCTTCATGTAAAAAAGATGAAGTTATTGTTAAAGAGGCAGTAAAAACCGAAACAGTGAAAGATTTAGCAGCAGACCCGACTTCTGTTTCTACATCTGGGCAACCAACTTCTACGGGCAAATACACATTTTATAGTTTCAAAAATGGAATCATTGCCAATACTGATTCAGCAACCCTTAAATGGGATGTGGCATTTAAAGCGACAACGATACTTACCAATGGTGGAACATCAGGAATAGGGCAGGGGGGAGCAAGTGTTCTAAGTGGAATTTTTGACGAAGTTAAAACTATTCCATCAACAAGCACTTTTGTACAAGATTCTAAAACGGCTTATGCTATTCCAACAGGCTCAGGTAAAGGTTGGTATAATTACGACGGTGCTAATAATTTAATTTCTCCGATAGCAGGCAAAGTTTTATTGATTAAAACCGCAGATGGAAAATACGCTAAAATGGAAATACTTAGTTATTATAAAGGAAGTCCAGTTAGTCCAACCAGCAGTAGTGTTTCACGATATTTTACCTTTAGATACGTGTATCAACCCGACGGTACACAATTATTTAATTAAATTACCCCAGCTTTCTTCTTCAAAAACCGTTACTTTTAGTGACGGTTTTTTTGTTTTAATACGAATTTTCTTAAAGGTGGACATTGTGTCCACCTTTGAGAAGGTTTGTATTAAAATGGGAACTATGTACTATTTGGCGGAAGATTTAAGATTAAACCTCCATGCGA
>NZ_QGGO01000061.1 GCF_003148625.1 Arcicella aurantiaca
GCCGTTTCTGTAACTTTCAATGTTCCTACTGTTCCTGCACAAACTTCTGCTCCTGTTGCCGTTGCGGTTGGTAAAGCATTGACAATTACTGATGTCGTTGCTGTTCCTGTACATCCACCATTTCCTGCTACTGTTACCGTATAAGTAAATGTTCCTGCTTTCGTTGAGCTAATTACTGGTTCTCTTACGGTTGAAGTGAAGTTATCACCTGACCATGTATAAGTTGCACCTGTTGTTTCTGTTACGCTCAACTTAATATCTCCACCTAAACAAACTGCGGTATTTGATGTCGCAATTGGATTTGGATTCGTATTAATTTTCACCTCTGTGGTTGCTACTGCTGTACATCCTTTAGCATTTGTTACAGTTACTGTGTAAACTCCTGCATTAGTCGTTGTTGCGTTTGCAATTGAAGCATCTGCCGTTGTTGCTGTGAAGTTATTTGCTCCACTCCATGCGTAGCTTACACCACCAGTTGCTTTCAAGTTAATCGTTGTACCTACACAAACTGGTCCATTATTACTTGCCGTTGGTGTTGGTAAGTCATTTACGATTACGGTTGCCGTTGCGATAGCTGTACATCCATTGGCATCAGTTACTTTCACTTGATAAGTTCCTGCATCACCTGTTACGGCACTTGCATTTACTACTGGTGATTGTGTTGTTGCTGTGAATGTTCCACCTACTTTAGTCCAAGCGTAAGTTGTGAATTCTGGAGAAACCGATAATTTGATTTCTTTGCCTACACAAACTTCTGCTCCTGTTGCTACTGCTGTTGGTAAAGCATTGACAACTACTGATGTCGTTGCTGTGCCTGTACATCCACCAACGCCTTCTACGGTTACGAAGTAGGTATAAGTTCCTGCCGTTGTTGGTTTAGGACTTACCGTTGGATTTTGTTCGGTTGAAGCAAACCCATTTGAACCACTCCATACAAACTTATTACCTGCTCCACCGCTTACGTTCAATACAATATCGCTTCCTAAACAAATTGGGGCAATTGGCGTAATCGTTGGATTTGGATTAGTATTCACTTTCACTTCCGTAGTTGCCATTGCTGTACAACCTCCTGCGTTAGTTCCAATCACAGTATAAACTCCTGCTTTCGTTACAGATAACTCTGCACTTGTTGTCGTGAAGGTTTCTGGTCCACTCCATGCGTAACTTACACCACCAGTTGCTACTAATTTACCTGTTGTTCCTGCACAAATTTCAATCGTTGGAACAGTAATCGTTGGTAATGCTTTCACTTCTACCGTTGTGGTTACCGTTGCTACACATCCTGCAATTACACCTGATACCGTATAAACGCCACCTTTCGTAACTGATAACTCCGCACTGGTTGTCGTGAATCCGCCATCTACATTACTCCAAGCATAAACATCTGCTCCACTTGCTACTAATTTCCCTGTCGTTCCTGCACAAATTGAGATTGATGGAACAACAATTGTTGGATTAGATTTAACCGTTACACTTGTCGTTGCTGTGCCTGTACATCCGCCAACGCCTTCTACGGTTACGAAGTAGGTATAAGTTCCTGCCGTTGTTGGTTTAGGACTTACCGTTGGATTTTGTTCGGTTGAAGCAAATCCATTTGAACCACTCCATGTAAACTTATTACCTGCTCCACCGCTTACGTTCAAGACGATATCGCTTCCTAAACAAATTGGTGCGATTGGCGTAATCGTTGGATTTGGATTCGTATTCACTTTCACTTCTGTCGTTGCCGTTGCTACACATCCTTTTGCATTCGTTACAGTTACTGTATAAACGCCTGCATTAGCTGTTACTGCGTTTGCAATTGAAGCATCTGCTGTGGTTGCTGTAAATCCATTTATTCCTGACCATGTGTAGCTTACGCCACCCGTTGCTTTCAAGTTAATCGTTGTGCCTACGCAAACTTCACCATTACTACTTGCCGTTGGCGTTGGTAAGTCATTCACGATTACTGCTGCCGTTGCGATAGCCGTACATCCGTTTGCATTTGTTACAAGCACTTGGTAAGTTCCTGCATCACCTGTTACAGCACTTGCATTTACTAATGGTGATTGTGTCGATGCCGTGAATGTTCCACCTACTTTAGTCCAAGCATAAGTTGTGAAACCAGCCGTTGCAGTCAAGTTAATTGGCTTGCCTACACAAACTTCAGTACCTGTTGCCGTTGCCGTTGGTAAAGCATTCACTACTACATTTACAGTTGAAGTAATAGAACAGTTATTTCCATTGGTAACTACTACTGTGTAAACTCCTCCGTTATTAACACTTACCGAAGCAATTTCTGGTTTTTGCGAAGTTGACGTAAATCCTGAACCTGCTGGGCCTGTCCATGCGTAAGACGTTCCGTTCGTTAATACTTCAAGTGTCAATTTGTTATTTAAACATACTGGACTATTTGAAGTCGCCGTTGCTGTTGGTAAAGCATTTACTGTTACAATTGCAGTTGCTGTTGCCGTTGCTGAACATCCATTTTTAGAAGTCATTGTTACCATGTAAGTTCCTGCATCCGCTGCACTTGCATTGACAGCAATTAGTGGACTTTGTTCTGTACTGGTGAATGTTCCTCCTACTTTCGTCCAAGAATAGGTCGCATCTACTAATGGACTTGAAATATTCGTTGAAGTCAATTGAATTTTCTCATTCAAACAAACCGTTGCACCTGTTGCTTCAGCTTTTGGAGCTGGACAGTTGATACCTGCATCTACCGTTGTTATATCTTGACCCGCCGTTAATGTGATACTTGCTGTTTTACCAGTTGCATCAGCATCGCTGTCTTTGTCATCTGTTGTTGCATCTTTTGTAGAGAATACATAACCTGTTGGTAATGTGCTAAACTCTACTTTGTAATCATTTGGTGCAAGGTCAGTGAATTTGTAGTTTCCGTTTGCGTCAGTAGTGGCTGTTCCAACTAAGTTATTGTCTTTGTCGTACAATTTCACGGTTACATCTTTCACGCCTGTTTCACCTGCATCTTGGATTCCGTCACGGTTTGTATCGTACCAAACGAAGTCACCTAATGAACCTGGTTTGTACAAGCCGAAGTCAACGGTTAAGTTACTGTTATTGTCAGTATCTCCATCATTGATTGGCTCACCGAAGTTTGTCAATGTGATTGCTTTCGATTGAATAACTTGACCTGTTGTAGTCGTTCCGTTATCGTCATCATTAACATTATTGTCTGGGTCTTGAGCTGGTTCGTAAGTTCCAGTCGCTGAACCATTCGTTCCTGTTGATGATTTATAACCTGCTGGTGCTGTAATTTGAACAATGTAATCACCCGGTTCAAGATTCGTAAATAAATACTTACCTGCTACTGTGTTTTGAGAAGCAACTGCTGCTCCGTCGGTTGTTCCGTCTGCTTTCGCTTTGAACAATTCAACTTTCACACCGTCGATTCCTGTTTCACCTGCATCTACTTTACCGTTGTTATTTACGTCGTTCCAAACATAGTCTCCTAATTTCAAGCACTTATCAACTACTACTGTTGTTGTCGTTGTTGCAGTACATCCGTTTGCATCTTTTACGCTTACTGTGTAAACACCTGCGTTGGCTGTTGTAGCAGTTGCGATGCTTGGCTCACGTAAACTTGATGTGAATGAAAGTGGACCAGACCATGAATAAGTACCATTTACAAATTCATTTACTGTCAATTTCAATTCATTTCCAGCACATACTGGCGTGTTGCTACTTGCCGTTGCTGTTGGTAAAATATTTACCGTAACTCCTGCCGTTGCTCTCGCTGTACATCCATTCGCATCCGTCACTAATACCGTGTAAGTTCCACTTCT
>NZ_QGGO01000062.1 GCF_003148625.1 Arcicella aurantiaca
ATATCAGTGCAACATCAACTTACAGTGTAGGTTGTAAAAACACAGGCAGTGGTTGTGAGACCCCAGCAAATGGAAGAATCAATGTAATTGGAACGGTAAATCCAAACTTACCAGCTCCAATTGATGCAAAATCTGATAAAGTAGCCATTTGTTTAAATGAAAGTTATGTATTAAGTGCAAGTTGTGGAATTGGTCAAACCGTTAAATGGTATGACGCAGCAGGTACAGCACTTACCACATTGAGTTACACAGGAACAGTAGCAGGAACATACGATTATTATGTAGGATGTACGAATCCAACAGGTTGTGAAACTCCTTCGGCAAGTCGTGCAAAAGTAACCGTAGTTGTGAATCCAATTCCAACTGCACCAACTGATGCTAAGTCAAGTAAAGGAGCAATTTGTTTAGGAGAGACAATTGTATTGAGTGCAACTTGTGGAGCAAATCAAACGGCAAAATGGTATGACCAAAATGGCGTAGCAATGACAAGTTTAAGTTTTGCTCCAAGTCCAATAGGTACATACACCTATTCAGTAGGATGTCAAGACAATAGCAATTCAACGAAATGTGAGACATTACCAGCGAATCGTGCAAAAGTAACCGTAGTAGTGAATCCAATTCCAGTAGCTCCAACATCAGGAAATGTTTCTGGTGGTGCTGTTTGTGGTAGTGGTTCAGTTGATATGAAAGCTACTTGTTTGGCAGGTTCAACGCCAGTTTGGTACGATACTCAAAGCTCGACAACAGCCTTGAAAATCGGTAGTCCGTACACAGTAGCAGTAACGGCAAACAAAACATATTATGTTGCTTGTAGAAGTTTAACAACACCAACAGAATGTGAGTCGCCAGTAGGTAGCCGTACGCCAGTTGATGTTATTTACAACATTACGCCAGTACCAGTAGCAACGGCTACACCAAACGCAATTTGTGTAGGTGGTAAAACGACATTGGCAGTAACTTCTACTTTCACAACTTATGCTTGGGAAGGACCAAACGGATTTACAAACTCAAATCAAAGTGTTGATATTAACAATATCGTTACTGCCAATGCAGGAGTTTATACCGTAACAGTTTCGGCAGCAGGCGGTTGTACAGGCGTTGCAACAGTGAAAGTAACTGTTAATACAAACCCAACAATTACGGCATCGGTACTTGATAATACAGTTTGTGAAAAATCAACTATCGAATTACGTAGTTTGGCAACAGTAGCATCAGGTGCGACGGTTTCAACATATAGTTGGACGGGACCAAATACTTATACATCAGGTATTCAGAATCCAGATATTGCATCGGCAACTGCTGCAATGGCAGGAAACTATGTGGTAAAAGTTACTGACAACAACGGTTGTACAGCAACATCACAAGTAAATGTTGTTATTAATCCATTGCCAACTGCAACGGCATCGGTAGAAGGTGGTAATGTAATTTGTTTAGGAGCTCCAATTAGTTTCACGGCAAGTGGAGCAGGTATTGGTGGTCAATATCAGTGGACTGGGCCAGCAGGTTCTAATTTCTCTGAAACAACTCAGAATCCAACTATTCTTACCTCAAATGCTACTAATGCAGGTGTTTACACAGTAAGTATTACGAATTCAAATGGTTGTACGGCAACAACCACTATCAATGTAGTCATTGATAAGTGTTTGAAATTAGGAAACTTAGTTTGGGAAGATAAAAATAATAACGGTGTGGTAGATAGCGGTGAAACTGGAATCGACGGTGTAAATGTACGTTTATTCGTTGATGCAAATAACGACGGAACACCAGACGGAGCAGCTATCGCAACGCAAGTAACATCAAATGGTGGTAAATATTTATTCCAAGCATTAGAACCAAATTATTATATCGTAGAAATTGATGCTCCAACAGGATACAAATCATCTACGGGTACAAATGGTTCTGCAACGGGAGCTTATGAAGTAGCACCAGACCCAGATAACGATAAAGATAACGACGATAATGGTTCAACATTCTCTGGTCAAATAGTTAGAAGTAAAACAATTCAATTGCAAAACTTCAACGAACCAACCAACGATGGCGATACTGATAACAATACAAACTTGACGCTTGATTTCGGTTTATTCAAACCAGGTAAATTAGGTGATTATGTTTGGAATGATGATAACAGAAACGGACAGCAAGATTCAGGTGAAACTGGACAAGCAGGAATTACGGTAAATCTTTATGATGCTTCAAGTTCAACAACGCCAATTGCCACAGCAGTAACTGACGCAAACGGTAAGTATTTATTTGATAACTTAAATCCAAATACTTACGTAGTAGAATTTGTAAAATCAACTTTACCAAATGACAAGCAATTCACAGTTCAGAATTCAGGAGCAGACGCAACGGATAGTGATGCAAGTACAACAGATGGAAAAACTGCTCCAATTGTATTAGGAATTGGAGAAAGTAACTTGACAATTGATGCAGGTATTCAATGTCCATTACCAACACCAACTGCAACAACTACTACAACGCAAGTTTGTGTAGGCGGAACAATTATCTTGAAAGCAACAGGTGGAAAAGCTTATGCTTGGAAAGGACCAAATGCTTTTGTTGGAACAACGGCTGACATTAACATTAGTAATGCAGTTCTTGCATACTCTGGAACTTATACGGTAACTGTAACCGCAGATAATATTTGTGCAGCAACAGCGACAGCAACAGTAGCAGTAACAGTAAATGCAAATCCAACAGTAAGTGCAACAGGAGCAGTAGTTTGTGAAACAGAAACAATCAACTTGAAGGCTGAAGGTTCAGGAACATTTACTTGGTCTGGTCCAAGTTTCAGTTCAACACAACAGAA
>NZ_QGGO01000063.1 GCF_003148625.1 Arcicella aurantiaca
CAGTCAAAATCTATGTGGCTAAATAAACCTTTTTATATACTCGCCCCGTCGTTTCGGAGTGCAAAGTTGCACCTTTTATTTTAAACTACCAAACTCAATAAAGAAAAAAGAAATAAAAAAAATGTAAGTTACTTATACACATACATTTACAACTGTACTTTTTTTTCTATTTAATACTTTATAATACTTAAAATGTTAAAATTGACGAAAATTTGTATCTGTGGATAGTATGCTTTGGTATTAATAAATTTGAATACTATTATGAATAGAAGAATTAAAGTCGATAAAATAAATTTATGCGATTATGGCTTTGATAATTTAGATTTAGATAAGAATGTGGTTTGACAGCAATATTAAACTGTTTAACAAATAGTGGATGTTTGAAATCATAAACAGTAGGTATAATTTTGTTTAAAATTATAAACATGGATATGCTCACTCAAGATACTTTATTAAAATTTCTCAAACGTCGTTCTGCAATTTCAATTGCCACTTTGGAAAGAGAAGCCCAATTACCTAAAAATACTCTTTCAGGCGTTTTAAGTGGTTCAAGGAATTTGAACGAAAAACATTTACTCGATTTATATCCTGTTGTGACGAAATATGGGTTTAGTCAAGAAGCATTTGAAAAAGCTCGTGTAATCTCAATTATCAATCATAAAGGTGGTGTAGGTAAAACAACTACAACTGCTTACTTGGGAGAAGCATTGGCCAATCAAGGATTTAAAGTTCTTTTAATTGATATTGACCCTCAGGGCAGTTTAAGTGAAGTTTTAAATATAAGAGTGGGAGAGACTCAGGTTTTTCATTCATTGCTCAATCTTGAAGTTCCGTTAGCAATACAAAATATTCAGACAAACTTAGATATTGCTCCAAGTGATATAGAATTAAGTTCTGCGGAAAAAGAACTGAGTAATAAAATTGGGGGAGAGTTACGTCTTAAAGTTGCCATCAATAAAATATCTAAGAATTACGATTTCATTCTTATTGACTGTCCACCTTCTTTGAATATTCTCACAATAACCGCAATGCAGGCTTCCAATAGTTGTCTTATCACAACTCTTCCTGAACAACTTGCCTATAAAGGTTTAGTGGTATTATTGGAAAGAATAGCCGAAGTTAGGACTTTATTAAACCCTGCTTTAGAACTGGACGGGATTGTTTTCACTATGGTCAAAAATAACACTATCCATCGTGAATATAAAGAATTGATTCGTCAGCAGTTTTCAAATTTAAAGGTTTTTAATTCTGAAATTAAACATTTGATAGACTTTCAAAAAGCAATGGTCGAGCAACTCACTATTAATGTTTTTAGTAAAAATTCAGAAGCAGCAAGCTCTTACAAAAATTTAGGAGCAGAATATTTACAATCATTAGACAACCGAAACTAAACCGTTATGGCAAAGAAAACATTAGCCGAAAAAATGGCAGCCAATAGTCGAGCTGTCTATGAAGGGATGAAAACTAATACTATTGGTAGTTTCAGTTCTATGGAAACTATTAAACAGAATATTCTCATTTTAGATGAATTACAAAACCTTATTCCTCCATTATTAGAATCTGAATATTTAGCTTTGAAGGAAAACCTTCAAAAACATGGTTGTAAAGACCCTTTGAAACTTTGGCAAACGACGAATAAGACACTTTCTCTTGCTGGGGTGTCAGAAGAGTCCGTTTACGTACTAATTGACGGTCACAATCGATTTAAACTATGTACAGAGCTACAAATACCTTTTAATATTCAAATAGATAACTTCGATTCGTTAAAAGATGTCCGAGATTTCATGATAGACTTTCAATTGAGCCGCCGTAATATCACGCCACAACAAGCGTCATATTTACGAGGTTTGAGATACAATACGGAAAAGCGAGATATTGTAGATAATTTCCAAAATCAAACATCTAAGACAAATCTCCCAAATGGCCATAATGACCATTTAGGAGATTTAAAAAGAAAGACAACAGCTCAAGAACTGGGGACACATTTCAATGTCGGTGAAAAAACAATTCGTCGAGATGCTGAATTTGCTCGAGGCTTGGATAAATTAGATTCCACCTTTCGTCAAGATATTCTGAAGGGCATAGTCAAAGTCGAAAAAAACAAGATTCAAAAAATTAGCCAAACACCTAAAGACACTGAACCAATAAAATCACTTGACGAATTAAATGCAGTTTATAACAATTTGCAAAAAAACTCATCAACATCCGGAGATGCTTCAGATTTAAAAACCATTGACCAAAAATATTTAGAACTGACCATCTACCTCCAAACTTTCTATCATTCTTCAAATCATACTCCCTCGGATATTACTAAATTAAAAACAGTATTTAACAATTTTCTTTCCGCTCTTTAAATTTTAAAAAAGAGCGGAAAAAACAAACACCATAAAAGTAGTTTTCCACCTAATTTTCCAACATATAGCAGAGTATTTTTTTT
>NZ_QGGO01000064.1 GCF_003148625.1 Arcicella aurantiaca
GTAGGTTGTAAAGACAATACAACAGGTTGTGAAACTTTATCAAGCAACAGAGCAAATGTAAGCGTAGTTGTAAATCCTTTCCCAACCGCCCCAACTAATGCAACAAGTAGTAAGTCTGCTATTTGCGTTGGAGAAAGTGTTGTGTTAAGTGCATCTTGTGGAGCAAATGAAGCTGCACAATGGTACACAAGTGCAGGCGTATTATTCACTAACTTAACGGTTAGCCCAACAGTAACGACAGATTATTACGTAGGTTGTAAAAACACAAGTACAGGTTGTGAAACACCATCGGCATCAAGAGCAAAAGTTACGGTAACTGCCAATCCAGTACCATCAGCACCAACGGGAGTTACACCAAGCACAACAATTTGTGGAACAGGGGTAGTGAACTTGGTAGCGACTTGTAGTTTAGGAAAAGTTAATTGGTACAATGGAACAACTAAACTAAATTCTTCTCCGATTGCGTCAGGAATAGCATTCCCAGTAACTGTAAGTTCAACAACAACATATACCGCAAGTTGTATTGATGATAGCAAAACAACTCTTTGCGAAACAGCATCAGCTAACAGAGTAAACACAGTTATTACAGTAAATAGTAGCCCGACTCCTCCAACAAATGCAACAGCAAACAAAGCTGTAATTTGTTCAGGAGAAACAGTTACATTAAGTGGAACGTGTGTAGGAGGTACAACACAATGGTATGAAGGTTCAACATTGTTGACCAATCTTACATTTGTTTTGACTAATACTTTACCTACTCAAATTACAAAAACTTACTCAGTAGGTTGTAGTGTAACAAGTAATGGAGTAACCTGTGAAACACCTGCTGCAAACAGAGCTTTAGTAACCGTAAAAGTTAATCCAATTCCTGCGGCACCAACAGATGCTCAGAGTGATAAAAAAATAGTTTGTTCGGGTGAAACAGTTGTATTAAGTGCAACTTGTGTAAGTGGTACACCAAAATGGTATGACGGTTCAACGTTAATCACAAACTTGAGTCAAGTATTAACAAATACGACTTCAAGCCAAATCACTAAAACATTTACAGTTGGTTGTTCATTAGCAAATGGTGCAACTTGCGAAACTGACATCGCTGATAGAGCTTCTGTAAGTATTAAAGTGAATCCAATTCCATCTAAGCCAACGGCGGTAACTCAAAGTTCGGCAATTTGTGGACCTGGTACTGTAAACTTGAGTGCAACTTGTGCAACAGGAAAAGTAAACTGGTATAATGGAACAACCAAAATTAATGCAACTCCAATTGCATCAGGTGTTGCTTATCCTGTCACTGTGAATGGTACATCAACTTATACAGCAAGTTGTATTGATGAAACGGCATCTTGTGTAAGTGGTGCAACTAATACAGTTTCTTATTCATATAAAACACCATTCTTAACAACAGACTTGAATGATGTTGCTTTGGCATTGCCTAAATTTAATGATGAAGGTGGCTCAAAAACATTAACAAAAGTTGAGTTGAAATATGGTATTTTAGAAGGAACGAATTACCTACTTGAAAATTCAGCAGCGACAACTTCAACGTTTAGCTTTAAGATAAATGCAAATGCTTCAATTGACTTGGGAACAACAAATATTGCAACATTAGCGGCAGTATATTCTAACCCAACAGTTGTATTGCCTGCTGCTATTAGTGTTCCTGCTCAAGGTACTTTTGGTGGAGATGCTCCTTATGGTACATCTGGTACTTCTACCTTAATGGGAATGTTAAGCTGGTTAAATCCTTTCTTAGAAGATATTTATGTAAATCCAACAACTGATACTCGTTGGGTTACAAATGCAACAGGAAATGCTACGACAGATGATGATATTTATGTAATGACTCCTCAGACTTTCTCTTTGAAAGACTCAACTACATATACTGCAAATCTTTCTCAGTTTGTAGGAACAGGCACATTACCATTGACAATTTCTACTTTAAATGGTATGACAATGAATGGTGGTGGAGGAAACATCGTGAGTTTGAATAAAACAAAAGCTTATGGTTATGCTTCAATAATTTATACAGCAACTTGTTCATCGCCAACTACATTATATTGTGAAACCGCAACAGTTGATAGAGTTAGTACAACAATTACAGTTAATGCTAACCCAACAGCCCCAACCGATGCGAAGTCGAACAAAACAGAGGTATGTTTAGGAGAGACGATCGTATTAAGTGCAACTTGTGGAGCAGGAGAAGTAGCTAAATGGTACGACCAAGCAGGAGCAAGTTTAACAAGTTTAAGTTTTGCTCCAAGTCCAGCTAACACCTATAATTATTATGTAGGTTGTAGAAATACGTCAAGTAATTGTGAGACAGCAAGTGG
>NZ_QGGO01000066.1 GCF_003148625.1 Arcicella aurantiaca
CATCATTTTCGGTGGGTTAAAACCCACCGCTACAAAATTTAACCGAGCCTATGGCTCTAAATCGATATTCAAATACTTGTGTATAAACCGTAGCCCCAAAAGGGAGGGCTTTTAAAGTCCTTTTTTGTCTTTCATTCCTTATTCAATTCCCATCACTAATGGTTGTGCCACCGTCAATAATGATATTTTGTCCTGTGATAAATCCGCCTGCTTTTGATGCCAATAAAAGTGTTACACCTGCCACTTCTTCCACTTTCCCGATGCGTCGGAGTGGCGTTAATGCTACTCTTTTTGCCATTACTTCTGGATTGGTCGTCATGGGTTTGGCAAATTCTGTATCAATTACTCCTGGAGAAATAGCGTTTACACGAATATTATCAGGTCCAAATTCTACGGCAAGATTTCGGGCTAATTGTGCCAATCCTGCTTTTGAAATACCGTATAATCCTAAAAATTTATTCCCTCTAACACTCGATAAACTCGACAAATAGATAATTGCTCCGTCTTTCTTTGCTTGCATTTTTGGAATGACTTTCTTGGTCAAATAAATGGCACTTTGCAAGTTGATTTGCATGGTTTTTTCAAAACTTTCTGCATCAATTTCTAAAAATGAACCTGCAATGGCTATGCCCACACAATTCACCAAAATATCAATATTGCCAAATGTCTTTTCGGTTTCACTGACCAAAAAATCAATTTGCTCTTTTTGTGAAACATCACATGGAATGGCGATAGCGTTAATATTTTCAGCTTGAAATTCGGCTAATACTTTCTCGCAAGCCGTTTTATCATTGCTGGAAATAATAACTTTTGCACCGTTTAAGCCCAAAATGTGAGCAATTGCTTTTCCCATGCCCGAACTCGAACCCATGATGAGAGCAACTTTTCCAGATAAATCAAATAAGTCTTTCATCGCCAATGAATCATTTTTTGTCCCGCCACAGGACTTTGGAAAAACGGAACTCTTGTGCCTCGTAAACTTCCTAAATAAACGGTTTTCATATCTTTTCCACCAAAACTCAAACTTGCCATCCAAGGACATAAAGTGCCTTGTACCGACCCTAAAATTTCGCCAGTCAAAGTTCGGTTTTGATAGTGTTCAAAAAGCATTTTTTTAGATTCAGCATTGCTATCGTCCAAAAGCATTAATTCCTCACCTTCGGGCGTAATTGCTATCAATTGGTCGGTAAAAATTAGCGTAACCCATAAATTCCCAAAAGTATCAAACGCAAAACCGTCGGGGAAACCGCTTACATTGGCGTAAACCTCACGGTCGTATAAATCGCCATTGGGTTTTACCCGCAATCTTGAAATTTTGTGAGCCGTACTTTCTACCACATAAAGCCATTCTTCGTTATCATCAAAACGAATTTCATTCGTGCCACAAAAGCCTTCTGCTACAATTCTAACGCCGTTTTCATCTATTAAGGCAATGTAACCGTCGGTAGCTCTGGTGTTTAATTGTTCCGTCCAAGGGTTGGTTCTTGTCGTTACGGTAAACCAAATTCTACCTTTAGAATCTCGTAAAGGAAAGTTGGTTTTTCCCATGGGTTTTCCGTCAATTTCTGTGAGAATAGTGGTCATTTTACCATCACGAGTCATGGTTTCGAGGTGGTCAGTTCCCCAATTGGCAATGATGAAATTCCCGTTTTTATCAAAACACAAACCGTTGGGCAATGAACCCTGAGCGAGTACATAGCGGTTTTCGAGATTTGATAATTTCTCAAAATTATTCAAATCGTTTTCAGAATATGGGGTGATTATTTTCTGTAAACCGTCATGGTTCAACTTTACCACTCCACCTCGTGCATCAGCCGTCCAAACGGTGCCGTTGGGTTCGGTTAAAATACATTCGGGGCGTTGCAAATCTTTCCCAAGAAACTGTATTTCTTCTCGATTTACCTGCCAATTTTTCAGCGGATTTTCTGTATTAGATTTTATTGACATTTTTCACTATTCTGTTAAAATATAATACAAAGTTAAGATTTAGAAAAAAAAAGTGTTAGTCAAAACCATGCCGATAGTATTCTTTATCAATACATTTTGAGGTAAAATGTTGATTATGGGAGTTTTTTGTATTCAGAAAGAGGGAGATGGTGCTTTTGAGGAGATTACAACGCAGGCAGGGTTTGAACCACTATTGTCCGAAACGTTTAAATCGTTTAAATTAGTAGCCTAAAAATTAAAATTATGGCTACTAACATTCCCGTTAAGACTTTACTTGGAT
>NZ_QGGO01000067.1 GCF_003148625.1 Arcicella aurantiaca
CCCAGTCAAACTACCCACCAAGCAATGTCCCTATTTAGGTTAGAATTCCAGTACAAGAAGGGTGGTATTTCAACGTTGACTCCACGATGCCTAGCGACACCGCTTCAAAGTCTCCCACCTATCCTACACATCCAGTACCAGAACTCAATGCTAAGCTATAGTAAAGGTTCATGGGGTCTTTCCGTCCCGTTGCGGGTAAACGGCATCTTCACCGTTACTACAATTTCACCGAGCTCACGGCTGAGACAGTGTCCAGATCGTTACACCATTCGTGCAGGTCGGAACTTACCCGACAAGGAATTTCGCTACCTTAGGACCGTTATAGTTACGGCCGCCGTTTACTGGGGCTTCGATTCAATGCTTCTCTTGCGATGACATCCCCTCTTAACCTTCCAGCACCGGGCAGGTGTCAGGCCTTATACGTCAACTTTCGTTTTTGCAAAGCCATGTGTTTTTGTTAAACAGTCGCCTGGACCAATTCTCTGCGGCCTCTCTTGCGAGGAGGCTCCCTTTATCCCGAAGTTACAGGGTTAATTTGCCGAGTTCCTTAGCCGTGATTCACTCGAGCGCCTTAGAATATTCTTCCCAGTCACCTGTGTCGGTTTACGGTACGGGTTACTATTAAGTATAGATTCACAACTTTTCTTGGAAGTCTCTTCGCTAACTCGTTTCTGCCTTGCGGCTTCTTCTCAGAGGCACTATTCCGTCAGTACCTGCCAACCACGAATCTCCGTCATTGTGTTTCCCTAATAGTAAGTTCAGGAATATTAACCTGATGTGCATTAAATCTTCGCTTTCGCTAAACCCTTAGCCCCCGACTAACCCTCAGTTGATTAGCATAGCTGAGGAAACCTTGACTTTTCGGCGTGGGGGTTTCTCGCCCCCATTATCGTTACTCATCCCTACATTTGCTTTTCTCATCGCTCCAGTAAGCCTTATCGACTATCCTTCGCTGCAATGAGAATGCTCCCCTACCAGTGTATATAAATACAATCCAAAGCTTCGGTACTATACTTGATGCCCGTTTATTATCGATGCCCGCCTCGCTCGACCAGTGAGCTGTTACGCACTCTTTAAATGAATAGCTGCTTCCAAGCTAACATCCTGGCTGTCTCTGCAATCAGACCTCCTTTGTTCAACTTAGTATAGATTTGGGGACCTTAGCTGTTGGTCTGGGTTCTTTCCCTCTCGGACGGTGACCTTAGCACCCCCGCCCTCACTGCCGTGTATATTTCATGCCATTCAGAGTTCATCAGGATTTGGTAGGATTTGACTCCCCCTAGTCCTATTGGTAGCTTTACCTGCATGAAACTCAACCACGACGCTGTTCCTAAAAACATTTCGGGGAGTACGAGCTATTTCCCAGTTTGATTAGCCTTTCACCCCTACCCACAGCTCATCGAAATACTTTTCAACGTAAACTCGTTCGGTCCTCCAGTGTGTGTTACCACACCTTCAACCTGGCCATGGGTAGATCACAAGGTTTCGCGTCTACTCCCCCTGACTAAGCGCCCTATTCAGACTCGCTTTCGCTCCGACTTCAGTTCTATAAACCTTAATCTTGCCAGGAAGAGTAACTCGTAGGGTCATTATGCAAAAGGCACGCTGTCACCACAATAATGGCTCCAACCGCTTGTAAGTGTATGGTTTCAGGGTCTTTTCACCCCCCTGCTCGGGGTACTTTTCACCTTTCCTTCACAGTACTCGTTCACTATCGGTCTCTTGTTAGTATTTAGCCTTACCGGATGGTGCCGGCAGATTCAAAGGGGATTTCTCCAGTCCCCCCCTACTCAGGATACGGTTACGTCTAAAAATTTTACTCTTACAGGGCTATCACCTTCTATGGCTGACTTTCCCAAGTCATTCAAATTCCTTCTTATTCTAAAAAACCGTCCTACAACCC
>NZ_QGGO01000068.1 GCF_003148625.1 Arcicella aurantiaca
GTTGATGATACTGCAATCACATGCGGGAAAGTAAATAAACCCCAAATACTATTAGAATCCCCTTTACTGAAATGTATAAGGGGATTTTTGCGTTTTAAGCAGTAACAAAATTGATAAGCATATTTTATAAAATACTTATAACAATATACGAAATGTATAATTTGATTTTATATACGTCAATTTATACACATATATTTTCTTACACGCTGATTTTAATGCTTTTCTTTGATTGGTTTAAATTTCTTTAATTCTACCAGTATTGTGTAATAAGTAATTTGCTCTGTATTTAAAAAAAGTAGCACATCTTTTAAAAAAGTTCTAACTCTGTTATGCCTAATTGTTTGGCTTCTGCTGAAAAATCATCTCTTAGTATTTGAAATTCATTGAACATCGTATCTAATTTGCCAAGAATATAACTTTGAAATGTTCCATCCATGTTGAAATTGACCCAGAAATCGGCTGAATTGTTGTCATTGATACTTTGAGTTGATTTATAATTTTCAAGAGCAAGTTCAGCTAATAGATTGCTTCCTTCGGCTTGTGTTTCTATCTTTAGTGTTTCAATGAGCTGATTTAAAAGGCTTGGATTTCTCTGTAAAATCTGATTTGCAAGGCTTTTTTTACGAATGAAATAGTTATTCTTAATCGTGTCTCTATATTGCTCTAATTGCTGTTTATCTTCCTTATTTTGCTGATGCCTCTCAAGCTTCATTCTTTTGTCCTTTTGTGATTTATCCTGCATATCGGTAATATCAATGGTAGAGACCATTTTTTGAAGATAAGAAGCTACATCTTTTATTTTCCCTTTTTTATACTGATACAGCGTATAATCAATACCTTGTTTTATTTGTAAGTAGGGATATTTGTCGAACCAGCTTTGGACTGTTGTTAAGTTAATATTAAAGTCTTGTACTGTTTTATATACGTCATTAATAAGTATGTCTGTATGATTAGGCAAATCAATATTAATAACAGCCGAATCTTCTTCTTCTCTATTTAAATTCTTTTGATTTTTAATAACTGTAAAGCGTAATGCAACAACCTTTTTGCCTTGTTTTATTTCTTCAAAATCAAAATATAGCTCTGAATTCTCTTGTAATTCGTTTCGAGCTTGTACAATAACCTTAATTTTAAAGTCAAAATAGTTCTTATATTTGTTTTCAATTGAAAACATTTCCTTTATTTCACTTATGGTATATTGAAAAATTTTCAGCCTTTCCTTCTCTTTACAAATCTCATAAAAACGCATTGCATAAGAACTATCAAGTCCTAATATATTACGTATATCTATTACCGTAAAATTTTCTTTTAATTGTAATAAAAAAGGCTTTAGAAAGCTTGGAAATTCAACTAAGAAAGCTCCCTCTTTCTCTAAATACAGATAACCACTGATTAAACTGGAATTGAGTTCTACGTTATTATCCTTGTAATACACTCGCTTGCCAATCATTTTTTCTACTTCTTTTTTTAGATGATTGTAAAGACTATCACCTTTTGTTCCGATAAATTTTTGAAAATCTTTTACCACAACAATCATTGGTTCAAAGCTATTTTTTGAAGTATCAAGCTTAGCTAATAAGAATAAAAAAAGCTTAGTTTGAATAGGTGTCAATTCAAATTTTGCTTCAATAAGTGGGTTTCCTTTGATTACTCTGAAGGGGTCTTTTGATATGGCAATAAGTGCTTGCTCTCTTTTTGATGCTTCTTGATTATCCATTTTTCTAATAAAAATAAGTTGTAAATCAGTCCTTATTTTACACAAAATTAGAGAATATTTAGGTCTAAGCAAACAAAAACGACCTATAAAAAATAAGGGTCGTTTTTGACACCATAAAAGTCGTTTTTGA
>NZ_QGGO01000069.1 GCF_003148625.1 Arcicella aurantiaca
AGCCCTCGGCGTCCCGTGGCTGGTCTCCCGACCAGCCAACTGGCGAAAGCAAAAACCCGAACATATTGACTTTCATAAAATTAATATTTAAAATCCTCTGTCGGCGTTGGTGCTGGCATCTACGAATGCCTCGGCACGCTCGGCTGGTATATCCGAATAGTCCATCAATGACATGGCATCGCCCATTTGGGCTACGGCTTTGTCTAAGGCGTTTGACAATTGGGCATTTTGGAGCATCATCGATTTACTGGCGGTGTTGCTGGGCATACCGTTTTCTAAGCTGATGCTGTGAGTAGGCAAGCCTACTGTTTTGCGAGGTTTATCGGGTTTATCTTCTTTGGGCTGTTTACTATTTCCGCTGGCAAAAGCCACAAGGCTTTGTACCAACCAAAACAGCAACAGTATGTACCGTAAGCGTAGGAGTATGGTCATGGGTTGTGTATTTTTATACGTTTTCTTCTTTTCAAAAAATGTATTTTTTGAAAAAAAAATTAAAATCCAAGATTCAATTAAATAGTTGATACGTTAAACTGTCCAAGTTCGATATTAAGTATGTATGTTTTCCACCAATCTAATATTTTAACAAATTCTATCAATTCTATTTCAAAAATGGATGGTGGAAGTGAGTCATTGCTAATAACATAAAGTTTTTCAAAAACATAAACTTTCTTTTTTGAAAAACTGTACAATACCGTAGGTAATATTTCGCTTCCTCTAATTAAAGTTGTCACCAAACCTAAATTATGTTTGGTAGTATCCATATTTGACCATTCAACAATACTTTTGTCTGGAAATATATGGTCCTCCCATATTCCACCTAAATGGGTTTCAGCATAACTCAATTTATTCTCCTCTTCATAAAAATTTTGTATCAAGTTAATAAACTTATAATTATGAAGAATAATATCACCCGATAATACGGTTAATAATTGAGACAGATTATCTTTATCACTATCTTCAAAAACTATCTTATATTGGTTTATTCTATATGGCAGTTCACCTTTGTAAAGTAACCCCACAATATTGTATTTTAAGTTCATCTCCTATTTATTAATATTTAGGGAAAAAAGAAATAACAGTGCTATTGTTTTCATACCACCTAAAAATCATACCGCTTTCCGAGGTTGCTTCATATCCTGCTTTCCAAGGGACTTTGGTACTCCTTCCTTGGCTGGTAAGCCCTCGGCGTCCCGTGGCTGGTCTCCCGACCAGCCAACTGGCGAAAGCAAAAACCCGAACATATTGACTTTCATAAA
>NZ_QGGO01000070.1 GCF_003148625.1 Arcicella aurantiaca
TATTTCTCCATCAGTAGCCGTTGCACAACTTAAATCAGAGCCATTGTATGATTTTTTAGCACCGCTACCCGTTATTTGAGTCGGTTGAGAAATAGTCAAAGTTCCAGCCTTTGTACAACCCGCACCATCCGTTACCGTGATTACATATACGCCCGCAGGGGCAGTCATGATACCTCCTGACGTAATTGTTACATTAGTAGTTGGGTTGCTTGTAAAAGTATAAGGACTTCCACCACCACCTGTTGCTTGTAAAATTGCACCCCCTAAATCTCCATTACATGGGGCTGGCGTTGGTACCATTAAAAGTGTTGGAGATGTAATCGTAAGTGTACCAGGGTTATAAGTGATATTATAATTGCTTAATCCTGTACCTACTGCTGCACTTGCCACAATTGGATAATTTGGATTAGGAGACTTAGTAGCCGTTGATGCTGCACCTGCACTGGTTAAGGTTACGCTGGTGATAGCATCTCCACTTACTAAACCTGATGAGGTAAATTCAGTTCCTGCAAAAGTTGCTGTTGTGCCTTCGCATTTATTGCGGGGGTTTGCGGTTATTGTGAGGGTGGCTTTATTAACCGTCAAAGTAGCAGGATTACTATTAGAAGCACCACAAGAATTACTTACAACGCATCTGTATTGATAAGTATTCATTGAGAATGTTGGTATTGTTAAAGTTAAAGTAACCGTAGTTGCTCCACTATAAACTCCACCATTAGTAATATTGCTCCAACCCGAGCCAGTATTTTCTTGCCACTGATAAGTAGATGCCTCAAAACCTGTTGCAGCTACTGTGTAGCTTGTATTTGCTCCATAAGTAATAGTTGTGCTGGTTGGGTTTGTTGTTATGGTTGGAGGGGTATTAACTGTGTAAGTAATACTTCCATTTGCAATACACCCATTTACATCTTTAACTGATACAGGAATGGTAAATGTACCTGCAACTGTATAAGTTTTTGTGTTTGAAGCACTATAAGCTCCACCATCAAATGAGTATTGATAACCAGAACCAATTGTTCCACCTGCTCCTGATAAAGTTATTGTTACTCCTGCCGTTTGGCATTGTGGAGAGTTTGAAGATGAAGTTATTGTGATTGCCGCTGGTGTTCCCACGACCAAAGTACCTGTGGCTGGGGTACAGTTATTAACATCTGTGATGCTATAATTGTAAGTACCCGCTGGTAAACCTGTGAAGTTTCCAGAAGT
>NZ_QGGO01000071.1 GCF_003148625.1 Arcicella aurantiaca
TTTACAAATAATGATGATTGACAATTATAACAATAATAGAAATATGGGTGATACAACTTCTTTTAGAACAAATTTCTAATTGTATCACCCCTCAATTAAAATTAAATATCGAAATTTTTAGCGGTATATGCTCCGATATTGCTGATTTCTTTATTGATAATTTTTAGATGAATATCATAAAGCTTTTTGTTTATTTCAACAGGAGAAAAGTTCTCTAATATCTTACTTGCTTGGTCTTTACGTAAATTAAACTGAGTTGTTAAACGAGAAAATATAGGGAGGTTGTTTTCATCAAATGAGTATTTTGCTATTTGCTCAGTATAAACAACTGTAAATTCTAACTGCTCAACAGGTTTTCTTCCTCTTCCTGCTTTATTCCCTTCAATAATGGTATAGCTGAACGAAATATCTGATTTACTATTAATTTCTCTCTCTGCTGGGTCTAAAACAGCTTTTTTGAAGTGAGTGAACTTTTCATATTTATCTCTTCCTGTTTTTTCATCTATTAGTTGAAGCCTTTGCTTTAACTCCATTAGATTGATTCTAAATGATTTATCCTTCATGTTTTTATACATAGAGAATATTTCATAGAGTCGCTTTGCGTAAACGGTATGCAGGTTAAGGGCAATATTAAGTTGAAATGTTGTAAACTCTCTCTTTAAATCAATGTAAAAAGGACGAATTTTAGGGGATATTGTAAGTTCAATTAATCCTTGCCCTTTGATGTACTCAGCACTTGCTACAAATGTTGTCTGTAAAAAATTACCATTAGCAAGAGTACCTTGCAAAAGTCGAGTTACAAGTTTAGCGGTAGCCTTCTGGAAATCAGCATATTTGATTTCAGTGCCAGTCAGTAACATTAATTCTCGTGCAGAAACCACATACACCTTCTCTGATGTATCTTCTTTCCTTATTTGAGCCATTACCATGTAGAGAACATTTTTCTCTAATGAGGACATTTCATATTTAGCAGAAGTAATAAAATTACTTTGCCATAAAGTTACCTCTTGAGGTGTATCTTTTTGAGTCATTTTAAGTAGATTTTACACAAACATAATAAGTTGCATTTAAAAAGGCAAGTATAACTAAAAAAAATAACTAATTACCGACTTTTTTACAACTTTTAAATAGGGTTTTACCGACTTTTTTACAACTAATTACCGACTTTTTTACAACTAAT